>CACZZZ010000008.1 GCA_902785825.1 uncultured Bacteroidia bacterium | reverse complement strand
GCCGATGGTACTGGCCCACCAGCTGGGAGAGTAGGTCGCCGCCGTTCTTCGGAAGTCCCTGACAGACGTTGTCTGCCAGGGACTTCTTCTTTTTTATCCTTTAATGTGTTAAATTCGCGGAGATGAAAGGTCAAGCGACTGTCGTTAAGAATGCGGGGAGTCATTTCCTGCTGTCGAGGCTTCCGGAATGGGCGCCTTTCCCTGCCGTATTAAAAGGCAAGATACGTCTTTCCGGCAGTGAATCCACCAATCCCGTGGCAGTAGGTGACAGGGTGTTGTACGAGTTCTCTGAAGAGCCTTCCCTGACCCATCCGGCAAGTATCGTGGAAGTCTCTGACCGCGATAATTACTTGATAAGGAAGTCAGCGAACCTTTCCCGTCAATCCCACGTCATAGCGGCGAATCTTGACCGTGCCTTTATTGTAGTCACTTTGTTTTTCCCGGAGATCAAGCTTCCTTTCCTTGACAGGATCCTTCTGACATGTGAAGTTTATGGTATTCCCGCGACAATTGTCCTCAATAAAGTCGATATATTCAGAAAAGAGTTCCCTGAAGAGCTCTCTGATTTCCATAGGATCTATGAAAGCGCCGGATATCAGGTCATTGACACTTCCGCTTTGACAGGCGAGGGGATCGACACGCTCCGGACAGCCATCGGAGGTCCAGACTCATCCCGAGTCTGTCTTTTTACCGGTGAGTCGGGTGTAGGGAAGTCGTCCATTATCAAGGCTTTGGATCCATCACTTTCTCCAAAGGTGGGTGACATCTCGCTAGCTCACCTGCAAGGCAAGCACACGACATCCCTTTATGAGATGTATCCTTTATCTTCCGGGGGATTCATCATTGATTCTCCGGGTCTGCGGGGATTTGGGTTAGTCGATCTTAAAAAGGAAGAGATCGCGCTTTATTTTCCCGAAATGATGCGGGAAATGAAGGACTGCCGTTTCACACCATGCACCCACACTCATGAGCCCGGATGTGCCGTAAAGCTTGCCGTAGAGCAAGGCAGGATCTCACAGGAACGGTACAATTCGTATCTTGGAATGCTGGAGGAAGACAAGAAATTCCGCGCTTGATTTGGATAATACCCCCAGTTGGACTATATTTGCGAATTAGTAAAAGGTATTACAATAAACCATGGTACTAGAAAAGCAGGTATTCCTGTTCTTGAATATCGCGCACAACAGCATGAAGCAGAGGCTGACGGAGACTTTCCGCGACGGGGGATTCCAACTGTCGCCGGAACAGTTTCTGGTAATGGACACTCTTTGGGATGAAGGTGTCCTTACTCAGCAGCAGATCGCTGACATTACAATGAGGGACAAAAACTCCATCGTCAAACTGATCGACGGATTGGAAAGCCGTGACCTGGTCAGGCGTGTTTCTAATCCTGATGACAGGAGACAGAATCTGATTGAGGTCACACCATATTCACTCTCTGTCAGGGAGAAGATAAACGCCCTGGCCTATGAGTCAGTTTATGGTATTCTTGGGGATATTCCCCAAAAGGACCTCTCTACTTTTGTGAGAGTTCTCACATTGATGGAAAAGAATATGGATCCAGCTTCCGATTTGAAGGCGCTGGCAGAGAAATATCCAACTAAAAAGAATAATAATGGGTAAACTATACGACCTCCTGATGAAGGATTACCGCCTGAAAGAAGGGCTTAACGCTTGTATCAACTGCGGTACTTGCACAGCTATCTGCCCGGCGGCCGAGTTCTATCGTTACGACCCTCGCCGGATTGTGGACATCGTCCAGAGCCAGGACGAGGAAGAGATAGAGAAATTGCTGAAAAGCGACACCATCTGGTATTGCGGTGAGTGCATGAGTTGTGTCACCAGATGCCCGAGGAAGAATGCCGCTGGGTTGATAATCATGTCATTACGTAATCTCTCAATTGAGCTGGGCTATTTCATCGAATCTGAGAAAGGCCGCCAGCAGTTCCTGCTCACCAAGGACCTGTGCTCCAATGTCCTCGATTACGGCTATTGCGTTTATCCCCGTCGTTTTGACTATGAGGGCCATCCCGAGGCCGGAAGGGTCTGGGAATGGGAGGAGAAGCACCTTGATGATGTGTTCGAGCGCCTTGGCGGCAATCTTGACGGAAAGGGGCCAGGGGCAATGAGGCGTATCCCTCAAGAAGACCTTGATCAACTGAAGTCGATATTCGACATCACAGGAGCTACAGCTAGGATGGAGAAGGTCCAGGCAGCCGGCGAGAAGAAAGCCGCTGAACTTGGAATGACAATGGAAGAGTTCATCCAGATGGTTTACACAACCAGCGATCCCAAACACTTGAACCATTAGGATCATGATTTACGAAGGAAAACAGAAGATCTGGTCAGACTACCAGAAAGATATACCGGACGATCACTATTTTTATGTCCGCAGCTGCATCAGGCAGAGTTTTTTCCCGGCTTCAGAGGCGACATTCCTTGACATAACGAGGAATCGTCTTGGGAAGGATATCTTTGAGACTGAGCACCATACGACCTGTGGAGGAATTGCTTACCACAGCGATACCATCCCTCAGGAGACGGTGATGACAATCATTGCCAGGCAGTTCGCCCTTATGGCCAAGAACGGTTACGAGAACTATGTCTGTTCCTGCATCACTTCATTCGGTCTCTATTGCGAGACCATGGAGACATGGCGGGAGTTCCCTGAACTGGAGGCCAAGATTAGGGAGAACCTTTGGAAATCCTGCAAACTCGAGTTCGTCAAACCGAAGTTCCTGATCCATGCCAGTGACCTTATTTATAAATATAGGAACCAGATCGCCGCTCAGGCGGTCCGGAAGCTGGTCAATGTCCATACCGGCGAGCCGCTTAAGGTTGTGGAACATATTGGTTGTCATTACTCTAAGATGTTCCCTTCAAAAGGGGTCGGAGGTGCTGAATATCCTTATGTCCTCGTCGGAATGATCGAGGCTTGGGGAGGGGAGATCGTTGATTATCCGGAGCGTCGCCACTGCTGCGGTTTCGGTTTCAGGCAGTATTTCATAAAGGGCAACAGGGGATATTCCCTGTCCAACACCCACAAGAAATTCGAGAGCATGGAGCCTTTCAAGCCGGATCTCATCATAACCAATTGCCCGGGTTGCCCGTACTTCCTTGACAGGTGGCAGTATGTCATTGCGGAGTCAACCGGCAAGACTTATGGCCAGGATGGTCACGGAATCCCCGCCCTGACTTATGAGGAGGTCGCTGGACTCGTGATGGGATATGACCCCTGGGATCTCGGATTGCAGACCCATCAGGTTGGCGTTGAGCCACTTCTGGATAAAATGGGGGTTGAGTATGATCCTGCCAAAAAGTATCTCGGAAAAGGTGGCAAAGACCTTGGCATGCCATTCCCTTGTTCTTGTTTGAAATAAATCTGATATGAAGAACAATATATTGATTATAGGAGGCGGGCCTGCCGGGCTCGAGGCCTCTGCCCAGCTTCAGAGGATGGGCTATAATGTCATTTTGATTGAGAAGTCCCCAAAACTTGGCGGACATCTCGCCAAGTGGGACAGGCTTTTCCCCGACAGCGTCCCCGCTGACGAGGTCCTTGGCGGCCTCCTCAGAGGAACCGAAGGCGTGAAATGCTTCACTGACACCGACGTGAGGGCGATCAACCGTCTGGACAAGTCCTATAATGTGCGTCTCACCAATGGCATTACGGTTCTTTCGGACGCTGTCCTCGTCGCTTCCGGTTTCGACCTTTTCGACGCCGTGAAGAAGGAGGAATATGGTTACGGAATCTATGACCAGGTCATGACCAACGCCGACTTGGAGGCCTATTTCAAGACAGGATCTGACCGCCGTATCGAGAATCCCGGGAAGATCGGGTTCGCCCATTGCGTAGGGTCCAGGGACGAGAAAGCGGGTTGCCGCTCCTGTTCCAAGGTCTGTTGCGCTACCGCTGTCAAGCAGGCTATCGAGATGAAACAGGCTTTCCCCAAGGCTGAAGTGTATTGCTTTTACATGGACCTGCGTCTTTTCGGTCGTCACTATGAGGACATCTACCTCAAGGCGCAAAAGGAATATGGTGTGCGTTTCATTAGGGGAAGAGTGGCGGAAGTCTCTGAGAACTACGATGGTACGCTCTTGGTGAAGGCGGAGGATACAGTCGCCGGAAAGCCTTTGAAGGTGACTCTCGACCTGTTGGTGCTGATGGCTGGGATGCGTCCTTCCGCAGCTGGGAAAGTCATCGGCGACCTTCTTGAGATGCCAGCGGAGGAGGACGGGTATTTCGCTGTCCGCTCCGGAATCGCCGCCGGTCAGAGAAGTCCTATTCCTGGAATATTCCTCGCTGGAGCCGCTACAGGCCCCAAGACATTGCCCGAGACATTGGCTGACGCCAGGGCGGCGGCCATGGAGGTGGACAGGTACCTTACGGAGATATTCCCCGACGCTAAGAACTACAAGCAACTCGTCAAGGAGAGATGGTAGATTTCGGATTCGGCCTAGTGCCCAGTTCCAGGATCAACCTGGACTTGTTTGATAAGGAAAAATATGACGAGCTGCTCTCGATCGAGCCTGACGCCAGGATCTGCATGGCCTGCGGTAGTTGCACGGCTGTCTGTACGGCCGGTAAGTTTGTCCACACCAGCCTTAGGGAGGCTATGGAGGACATATTCAACGCCAAGCCGGACAAGGCTTTGGAGACTCTCCGGGCCTGTCAGTTGTGCGGGAAGTGCTCGATGGTCTGTCCCCGGGGGATCAACACCAGGCATCTCATCATGTCGATAACTAAAGTATATTCAAAGAAATGACACCTCTGTTTTTTGCTTTGGCCGCCCAGGCCGCTGATCCGGAGGTGATCGACAGGATCCCGTCCGGTTTCAGTCCGTTTGTCCTTCCTTTTACAATTGGAGTGGCGTTCATGTTCAGCTGGATAGGCGTTGGCCTCATCCGGCTGCTCGCGGCTATCCCAAAGTCGGACCGTATCAAGTTCGCCAAGTCGCTGTTTATTCCCAAAACGGCTCTAAAGAACCTGAAGGACCTTTTCTGCGACTGCTTGTTCCACACCAAGATTTGGCAGCGCAAACCCCTTCTGGGCTATATGCACTCAGCAATCGCCTTCGGTTGGTTCATGATCATTATCCTCGGCCATATCGAGGTCGCGTTGTTCGTGCCGGCCAGGCTCAATGTCACTCGTGGCGGGCTTTTCTATCCGATCTTCTACAGGTATTTTGTCTGGATGAATCCCGGACACACGACTCTTCGCGGTTCGTTCTTCTTCTTCCTGATGGACTTCTTCCTGTTATATATCCTCTCGGGAATCGCCCTGGCTATTTTCAAGAGATTCAGGTCCATAGTCCTTGGGATGCGGCACACGACCAAACCTTCTTTCGCGGACAGGGTTGCTCTCTATAGCCTGTGGCTGATATTCCCGTTAAGGCTTTTGGCGGAGAGTTTCACCGCCGACCTCAGCGGAGGAAGTTTCCTGACGGTCCCGGTCAATCATTTCTGGCATCTGATCTTTGGCGACAAACTCTGGTTCATGCCTACTTGGTGGGCATATTCGATCTGCTTGGGGCTTTTCTTTGCGGCTATGCCTTTCAGCCGCTACATGCACATCCTGACTGAGGTGCTTTGGATCCTGCTGCGTAACGCCGGGGTCAAGCCAAACCATCCCAGGAAAGGTGTGGCTGAGGCGGAGATCTATGCCTGCTCGAGTTGTGGATTGTGCCTTGACGCTTGCCCGATGAATGTGCAAAAGAAGAATCTCAAGTTTTCTTCGGTGTATTTCATTAGGTTCTTGAGAAGGCATAACGAGAAGAAGATCAATGACATAGCTGAAAAGTGCCTGATGTGTGACAAGTGCCATGCCTTGTGTCCTGTCGGTGTGGATGCTCCTTCTCTCCGCCGGGCCCAGCGAGCCACCGTCAACAACGCCCTCCCATACGACTACTCCTACCTTTCGACTGCTTCCGGCAGCACCTTGGCCGGCGAGACCCATGCCACCCTCGGCACTGTAAGAGGGGGGACCGGAGCTTCGCTTTGCGAAGCGAGCGGTGGGGCCGAGCGAAGCGAGGCGGTCGCGCGGCCAAGGGTGCTGCCGGAGGCCACAAATAAGGTTCTTTATTTCGCCGGTTGTATGACGCATCTCACGCCGAGGATAATCAAGTCGGTGGAGAAGGTGTTCAATGCTGCGGGAGTGGATTATGCTTTCGCCGACCGTGATGGCGGGATCTGCTGCGGGCGGCCGTTGATGCTTGCCGGAAAGACAGAAGCCGCGGCCGCTGTGATCGAGGCCAACAAGAAGATGATCGAGAAATCCGGTTGCGACACCCTGGTCCTTTCCTGCCCGATCTGTTACAAGATATTCAAGGAAGAATATGGACTCGAAGGTATAAAAGTCGTCCATTACACGCAGTTTATCAATGAATTGATCGCGGCGGGGAAACTCAATGTCCAGAATAAAGGCGAGAGACTGGTCTATCATGATCCTTGCGAGCTCGGTCGCGGCTGTGGAGTTTATTTTGAGCCCCGCGCTGCCCTTGGAAAGGTAGGTAACCTTGTCAAAGCGTCGAAAGAATATGATGAGAGTATCTGTTGCGGTGGAAGTCTCGGTAGTCTCACGCTGGACACAAAAGATCGTTCAAAGATATCGGAGGCGTCGCTTGACAGTCTCCTCGCGAATGATCCCCAAACGATTGTGACCGCCTGTCCTCTCTGCCTTAAGACATTCTCTGAGGCTGTCGCCAAAACTAAAAAAGGCGATTTAAATGTTTCAGTGAAAGATTTTGCCGAGGTTCTTTGCCCATAATTCGGGATTATTCATTATATTTCACCAAAACTTGACAAAAGACAGATATGAAAAGAATCATCATCACTCTAGTCGCCCTCATTGTGGCGACTTCCAACATCGCTCTGGCTCAGCCCAAGGGCGGTCGTCCGGGGGCTGGGAAACCCGATCCCGAAAAGAAAGAGGAAGCTGAAAAGCCCGCTCCGGTATTAACCGTGACACCGGGTTTGTTCGGTGTGGCTCACAATGAGAAGGATTGGTATTTCGAAATACCGGACAACATCCTCGGCCGCAGGATTCTGGCGGTTACCCGTTATGTCAGCAACACTCCCGGTGCCTCGCAGTATGGAGGTGAGGAAGTTACTGAGAATATGATTTATTGGGAGAAAGCTTCCAATGGCAACCTGCTCCTCCGCGTTGACGCCCTGGTGATCCAGGCTGATGAGGGACAGGACATCCAGAAAGCGGTCAAGGTCAGTTCCGAGAACCCGATTATCGCCTCGATCAAGCCTGAGAAGACCTCTTCTCCTGGTACCACGAGAGTTAAGGTCACAAGCCTTTTCGAGGGAGACGTCCAGGCGTTCTCGCTCAATTCGACGTCCAAGAGGCAGATGAATCTCGGTGGTGTCAAGGGTGACGCGAGCTTCATCGAGAGCGTCAGAACTTATCCTATCAATACGGAAGTTACTGTCACTAAGACATATACTTATAATCAGCCGACCCCGAGCTTCGGCGGTGGCGGACAGAGCCCCATGCGTTCCCAGTCTCTTCCCGCCGGTAGGGAAGCTGGTACTGTGACCCTCGTCCTGAACACTTCCATGGTGCTCCTTCCTGAGACTCCCATGCAGCCCAGGCTTGTGGACAATCGTGTCGGATACTTCGCTGACGGTTACAGCAAGTTCACGGACGACCAGCAGGGCGTCGAGAACATGAGGTTTATCACCCGTTGGCGTCTTGAAGCCCGTCCGGAGGATGTCGAGAAGCAGAAGAGGGGAGAGCTTGTGGAGCCCATCAAGCCGATAATCTATTACATCGACCCGGCTACTCCCAAGCAGTGGAGGAAGTACTTGATCGCCGGTGTCAATGACTGGCAGAAAGCTTTCGAGCAGGCCGGATGGAAGAACGCTATCCGCGCTGAGGAATGGCCCGAGGACAATCCTGATATGAGCCTTGAGGATGCCCGTTTCTCCGTGATCCGTTACCTCGCTTCTCCCACAGCCAACGCTTATGGCCCCAATGTCCATGACCCGAGGTCAGGAGAGATCCTCGAGAGCCACATCGGCTGGTATCACAACGTCATGACCCTGGTTCACGATTGGTATCAGATCCAGGTTGGCGCTGTCGATCCCAGGGCCCGCGCTTTCAAGTATGACGAGGAGCTGATGGGTGACCTTATCCGCTTTGTCTCCTCACATGAGGTCGGACATACTTTGGGTCTCCGTCACAACAAAGGTTCAAGCTTCATGACTCCTGTCGAGAAACTCCGTGACAAGGAGTGGGTCGAGAAGAACGGTCACACGGTCAGTATCATGGACTATGCCCGTTTTAACTATGTCGCTCAGCCTGAGGACAATATCGGTAAGGCCGGACTCTATCCCAGGATCAACGACTATGACAAGTGGGCTATTGAATATGGCTACAAGGCTACTCCTTACAAGACCCCCAAGGAGGATCACCTTTACTGGAACAAGGTCATAATCGAGAGGTTGGCCGCCAATCCGAAGCTTTGGTTCGGTGGAGAAGGCTATGATGCCGATCCCAGGGCCCAGAGTGAGGACCTCGGTGACAACTCGGTCACCGCGAGCGAATACGGTATCAAGAATCTCAAGCGTATTATCGGCCAGATTCCCGAGTGGAACGCTGAGGAAGGTGACCAGTACAGGAACGTCAGCCGTATGTATTCAGCCCTGACCGGACAGTACAACCGCTACCTCGGTCATGTCGCCGCCAACATTGGAGGTCGTTACATCACCTACAAGAGCATCGAGCAGCCTGGTCCCGTGTACGAGGCCGTGCCCAAGGAGCGTCAGAAGGAAGCCCTGGATTTCTTGAACAGGAATCTGTTCCAGAAACCGTCATGGCTCGTGGAAGTTCCTTATATATTCAACATCACCGATCGTCCCGACAGCTATCTTTACTCCCTGGTGGATAATGTCGTCAGCCCTTCAGTCTTGTTCGACATTTCCAAACTTACCCGTCTTGAGCAATTCTCTCAGTACGATTCCGCCAACTACAAACCTGAGGAATACCTTTCCGACCTGACCGGTATGATCTTCTCTGAGCTGTATAAGGGCAAGGCTACCGATAGCTATCGCCGTTATCTCCAGCGCAGGTTTGTCAGCGCCGCCATCGATGCGGTTAACGGAAGGGGAGCCTCCGGGACTGACGGCAGGGCTCTGATCCTCGGCACTTTGACGGATCTTCAGAAGAAGGCCGCCAAGGCCAAGTCTTCAGATACCGCTACCCAGGCACACTGGCAGGATATCGCCAAGACTATTGAGAAAGCCCTTAAATAGATTTGATCTCGCCCTTATGGGCGGGATCAAATTTCTTTTTGTAGGGTACCTCGATCCAACCAACACGAATGAGGATGACCGAAAAAGAAAAAAGGGATGCCGGACTTTTGTATAACGCTGGCAATGACGAAGAGCTGATTGCGGAGGTCCGAAAGGCGAAAGACCTTTGCCACCAGTACAACCAACTGGCTCCGATGGATTTCGAGGGGCATAGGGCGATTCTCTCAAAGCTCTTCGGGAAGATTGGGGAGCGGATCAACATCTACCCTCCGTTCTGGTGTGACTACGGGTACAACATAGAGGTTGGAGAGGATTTCTTCGCCAATCATGGGGTGACTATCCTTGACGGAGGGAAAGTCATATTCGGAAATCATGTGTTAATCGGCCCTGGTTGCGGCTTCCATACCGCAGGCCATCCCTTGGTCGCTGATCAGAGGAATCGCTGGCTCGTCTTCAACAAACCGATAACTGTTGGTGATAACGTCTGGTTCGGTGCCGGGGTGCAGGTCCTTCCCGGGGTTTCCATAGGGGACAACGTTGTTGTCGCTGCCGGAAGTGTGGTCACTCATGACCTGCCGTCTGACTGCGTCGCGGCTGGTAATCCTTGCAAAGTGCTTCGGGAAATAACTGATGATGATAGGATATGAGACGGATTCTGTTGTTTTTGGCCATACTCTCCACCATTGTCTCTTGTGAGGAGCGGGCGAGTCGCGTGACTGTTACTTTCAAGGAGGTTGAGAAATCCTTCGCCGAGCCAGGGAAAGAGTTCAGGCCGGCGCCGCTGTGGACATGGAATGCCCGTGTGAACCGTGGGGACATTGACTCGGGCCTGCGCTTTTTCAAGGAGCAGGGCTTCGGAGGAGCGTTCATCCATCCTCGTCCGGGACTTGAGACAGATTATCTGTCCGAAGAATGGTTCGAACTCTACCGCTACAGTGTCGAGAAAGCGAAGGAACTGGGACTGGACATCTGGATATATGACGAGAATTCCTATCCGAGTGGTTTCGCCGGCGGCCATGTACAGCGGGAAATGCCTGAGTCATGGGATCATACAATCCGGCTGCGGCCGCACCGTTTTGAGTCTCTCCCGGAAGACCTGTCCGGGTATTCATATTTCCTGAGGCAGGAAGGCGAGGACTTTGTCGACATCTCCTCGAATCTTGATTATTATAAAGGAAAGCCGGGAGTATATTACCTCTATACCGCCGAGAATGGAGAGGCTGTGCATGGCATGTCGGCCTGGACCGGAGGTTATCCTTATGTCGATCTGCTCTATCCCGGTGTGACTGGGAAATTCCTTGAGATAACGATGAGCGGCTACGAGAAGGAGTTCGGGGAGGACCTCGCTCCACTCCTTCACGGATCATTCTCCGATGAGCCCTGGTGCCCTTTCTTCACCCCCGCCATGTTCGAGGAATTCAAAAATGACTGGGGATATGACCTCTTGCCAAACCTTCCGAAACTGGCCGAGGAAGTCGGTGACTGGAAGAAGGTTCGCAGGGACTACGCCCAGACCAGACTTCGCCTTTTCGAGGAGCATTGGTCCGTCCCTTATTCCAAGTATTGCGAGGATCATGGGATGATCTGGACGGGACACTATTGGGAACATGATTGGCCAAGGACAGCCATGGGGCCCGATAACATGGCCATGTACCGTTACCATCAGATGCCGGCTATCGACATGCTTTTTAATGATTTCAACGAGAAATCTGTCGATGCCCAGTTCGGCAATATCAGGTCCGTGAAAGAAGTCAGGAGTGTGGCTAACCAATGCGGCCGCCAGCGTGTCTTGTGCGAGACTTATGGCGGTGCGGGATGGGACTTGACCTTCGAAGACATGAAGCGTCTGGCTGACTGGGAATATGCGCTCGGCATCAACTTCATGAACCAGCATTATTCGAATGTGACGGTTGAGGGCGCCAGGAAGATGGACTACCCTGATTATTTCACTCGCTATTCTCCTTGGGGAGAAGACTACAAACTTCTCAACGACCATGTCGGCCGCCTCTCACTGGTGCTCAGCCAAGGCGAGCAGCTGAATGATATTCTCGTGATCGAGCCGACCAACACCGTCTGGCAATATGATTCCGAGTGGTATAACAATCCTGAAGTTCAGCGGATTGGGAATGCTTTCCAAGCGTTTGTGACTTCATTGGAGAAGGATCAGTATGAATATGACCTCGGATCGGAAGACATCATCAAAGATTTGGGAAAGGCCGAGGATGGCAAGTTCATCGTCGGGCGGAGGGCCTATTCGGTGGTCGTGATTCCGGAGCAGGTTGAGGTCCTTTATCCGGAGACAGAAGCGCTGCTGGCTGCTTTTGAAAGTCAAGGCGGTGAGGCCGTTTGGATGAACAAGGGAGAGAAGATGACAGATGTCCCGAAAGGGGGAGCCGTTTTCGGGGACCTTGAAGGAACGGGACTATACCACCATCGCCGGGAGTACAGAGACGGGGAATTGATCTTCCTCGCAAATTCCTCATTGACAGAAGTTTCCAGAGGTACTCTCACAATCGCGGGCTCCTGTCTGATCGAATATGACACGATGACTGGCGAGAAGTTCTCCTACCCATCCGAGCCCGCCGGCAAGGGGGAGGTCAAGGCTTCTTTTTCTCTTCCTCCGGCGGGCCATCTGCTTCTTTTCGCGTCCCGGAAGAGGGTCTCGCTTGGGGGAAAGCCTTCAGTGCCTTCCGAGAAGGGTTCCGTTCTCCAGCCTGATTCCGGACTAAGAGTCAGAAGGTTGTCCGACAATTACCTGACTCTTGATGCCTGCGACATCTATATTGACGGAACTCTTTTCCGGAAAGATGATTACGTTGTCAAGGCAAGCAGGGACCTGTATGCCAGGTTCGGGATGGAAAACCCTTGGGAGAGCGCTGTCCAGTACAGGCAGGAAGCCATTGAGGCTGATACCATCAAGATCGGGGATATCCATGTCCGGTACTATTTCCAGATTGCTCCAGGTACCGATCGGTCAACTCTCAAACTGGTATGCGAGAAACCGTGGCTCTGGAAAGTCACGGTCAATGGAGGAACTCCGGTACTGATGGAGGATGTTCACCCGCTGGATGCCCGGACCGGTTGCTTCGACATTTCCGCCCTCGCCAAGGAAGGCAGGAACATCGTCGACCTGCACATTCCTCACATGAGCGTGTTCGCTGAGATTTCCGACGCGTTCATCTGCGGTGATTTCTCCGTAGTCCCCGGCTCGGAAGGGTGGACGATCGCGCCACCTTCCACATTGGGTAAAGGCTGGTGGAGCGGGCAGGGAATGCCATTCTACTCCTGGTCTGTCTCGTATTCAAGAGATTATACGGTTGAGGACCCTTCAAGGCACTACCTTCTGGCGCTGGACGAACTTCATGGCACGGTGGCTGAAGTCCTGGTCAATGGGGAGAAAGCCGGGATCATCGGCTGGAAGCCTTTGGAAATCGATTTGTCGGGGCTCCTCAAAAAAGGCAAGAACGAGGTGGATGTACGCGTCATCGGATCGCTTCACAACCTTTATGGCCCTCACCATGTCGGTCATACCACCATGGTAGGCCCCGGCCACTGGAACGAAGTCGCGGGTAAGATGGATTGTTCTCAATACATTTTCCGCCAATACGGACTGGCTGGTGATTTCGAGATCCGGGAATATTGACTCATGCCCTGCCCAGAATCGCGGTCTTGTATTTAAGTGTCTGATAGGCTGATCTGTAGATTAGATGCGCGTAATAGGCGGCGAAGAGCAGGTGGACTCTCTCGCCGCCTGTCGGTTTGAAAATAACCCATCCCAGGATCCATACTGCCGCGAAGGCCAGGACACACCACAGGTTGGAGTCCCTCATCTCCTTTGTCGCGGTGGCTCCGGTGTAGATGCCGTCCCATGTGAAAGCGGGACATCCGAGCAGGGGCATAACGACTAGCCAGGGAAGGAATGCCCTGGCCGCTTCCACAACGGTGTTGTCTGAAGTCATGAGGTGGAACATCGGTGTGCCAGCGGCAGCATAGATCGCCACGAAAAACAAGCCTATTCCCATGCTCCAGATAAAGGTCCATTTTACTGCCTGGGCTAGAGCTGGCTTGTCCCTGCGCCCGACAAAGCGTCCTGTGAGAGCCTCTCCGGCGAACGCGAAACCATCTGTGAAGTAGGAGAATATCATCATGAGTTTCATCATGATTGAGCACATGGCGAGGAGGGTGTCGCCGAAACGGGCTGAGATGGCGGTGAATGCCAGGTACACGACCATAAGGCATAGTGACCGCACGAACAGATCCCCGTTCACGCTGAAGAACTCCCTCCCTCTTACAGTGCCGAGGGTGTCATGGGGCGAACTGGCCAAGGTGCTGTCAGACGCCGAGCCACGCCGCGCAAGCCGGCGGTACTTAAGCGAGAAGATGATGGCGGCGGTGAGTAGGCCGGAGTACTGGGCTATGAATGTGCCCCAGGCGATTCCGGAGAAACCGATGCCGGAAAAGGAAGAACCCGGGATGCCGAGGGCCAGCAGGATGCTGGCGACGATATTCATTCCGTTGACCATTATGTCGGTCAGCATAGAGGAGAATGTGTCCTGCATCCCGATGAACCAACCCCTTAGGGTCATCAGGCTCAAGGTCGCGGGTGCCGCCCAAATCCTGATGTGGAAATACTTGAGAGCCAGTGTTCTTACTTCGTCGGAACTATGCACGAACAAGAACATCAGTTTTTGGAAAGGCCATTGGATGAGGATCAGGAAAAGAGCCGAGATAATAGCCGCTCCAAGCCCTTTCTTCAGGAGTGCCAGGCAATCTTCCCAGTCCTCCCGGCCGTAGGCTTGCGCCGTGAGTCCTCCGGTACCGGCCCTCAGGAAACCGAAGTTCCAGTACATCATGTCGAACATCAGTGAGCCGACGGATATTCCCCCGATCAGAGCGGCGGCCGAAGAGTCCAGGTGTCCGGCCACGGCGATATCAACCAGTCCCACCAGCGGAACGGTGAGGTTCGCCAGAATGCTCGGCAGGGCGAGTCTAAGTATCTCCTTGTTCAGTCGTTTCACTTGATTCAGATTCTTCGCTTCGCTCAGAATGACATGGTCAAGCTTTCCTGCGGAAATATTTCCCGATGACAGGGAGGGATGAAAGCGGGAAGTCCCGCCAGGCGATAAGGGCGCAGAAGGCAAGGATAAGGACGACGTTGACGCCGAGTGCGGCCCAAGTGCCTAAGTGATCGTTGGCCAGGACCATGCAGGCGTAAAGAGCGGCCGCGGCGAGGCAGTAGAGGAATATGTCCTTGAGAGGATAGTCAATAGGATATTTCTTCTGCCCGACGAAATACGAAAGCAGCGTGGCGGTGCCATAGCCTCCGACTCCAGCCCATGCGCAGGCCATATATCCGATTTTCGGAATAAAGATGATGTTGATCGCGAACAGAACCAGGCAGCCTATTCCCGAGAAAAGGGCGCCCCAGAGTGTCTGGTCGGTGAGTTTATACCAGAAAGACAGGTTGAAATACACTCCCATCAGGATCTCGGCGGCCATGACGATAGGCACGACTTTAAGTCCAACCCTGTAATCCTCCCCGATTATGTATTTCAGGATATCCATGAACCCTATCACGCAAAGGAAAGCCAGGAGCGTGAATAATATGAAATACTTCATGGCCTTTGCATAAGTCTCCTTACTGTCTCTTTCAGAGGAACTTCCGAACACAAAAGGCTCGTAAGCGTAGCGGAAGGCCTGGGTGATCATTGCCATGATCATGGCTATCTTGATGCAGGCACCGTAAATTCCGAGCTGGGCCGCTCCATCTTCACCTTTATAGACATAAGGGAATATGATCTGGGATGCTGTCTGGTTGAGGATTCCAGCGATTCCGAGCACCAGGATCGGCCAGCTGTAAGAGAGCATTCTCTTCATGAGGCTCCAGTCGAAACCGGACTTGAATCCCTTCAGTTCCCCGAAGAAGAACAGCGTCATGAAGGCGGTGCAGAAGAGGTTGATGTAGAACACCCAGCCCACCTGGATGCCGTTGTCGTAGATACCGAACGGATTGACGCCAAGTTTTGGCAGGAATACGAAGTACAGCAGGTTCAGGGATATGTTCAGGAATATGAATCCGAGCTTAAGGGCGGCGAACTTCAAGGGACGCTTCTTATATCTCAGATAAGCGTATGGGATGCACTGGAAAGCATCGATCGCCACGGTCAGTGCCATTGTCCAGATGTAGTCCGGGTGGTCCGGATAGCCCATCGCTGATGAGATCGGCCTGATAAAGCCGATAACAAGGGCTACAAATAGGACCGAGGTCGTCAGTACCGAAGTCAGGATCGTCGAATATACCTTGTCCGGATCCTCTCCCTCCTTGTTGGAAAAACGGAAGAAGGTGGTCTCCATCCCGTAGGTCAGGATCACAAGCAGCAGGGCGGTGTAGGCGTAGAGATTCGTGACTACTCCGTAACCTCCGCTGGAAGCGTTTATCACATAAGTATATAGGGGAACCAGAAGATAGTTCAGGAACCTCCCGATAATGCTGCTCAGGCCATATATGGCCGTGTCCTTAGCCAGGGATTTCAGATTAGCCATTCCTAAAATTCTTTAACGCCATTAGCACGCTGCAATCCGTATGCCGCCACCAGGAGCTTGTTCTTCAGCAGCTGCGGATAATCAGGGTTGTCTTTCAAAAAAGAGTTGAGCTCGCCAAGAGCCTCCGGTGAGCGATGTCCGCCAAGGAGCGCCCCGCACCACTTCCCTGGGAAGAAGATGTCCCCGGTGGCCTTGACTTCCAGCAGGGCGTCCAGACCCGGTCTGATGTATTTGACTGAAGCCGACTCCCGGAGGAAGTGGTTGAGGTATCCAAGCGCCTCTTCAGCCCAAGGCTCGACGGCTCTTCCAGGGAGGGTCAGAAGCTCGCTGAAAACCGAGTCCCTTAAGGCCTGGTCGGGCATCGCGGCCCGGGAGACGAAATCGAAGTGATTCAGGTTGTTCTTGTTGAAAACTCTGGAAGGATCGCTTCCGTCCAGCCTCTTCCTTTGGGTGCGGATAATCTCGTCAGACTTGTCGGGAAGCCTTATCGCCAGCTGGCAAGCGAAAGACATGTAGTCATTGACTGTAAGGGAGTTGTCGCTTTCCTTCGCCCAGACTTCTCTGATTGCTCCCACAACTTTTTCGCTGGTGCAGCAAGAGGCGAGAAGCCTTTTGATCTGGAGCCGGCAGGATTCAAGCGGGTGGGAACGGGACAGGCCCAGCAGCCGTAGCTCCACAGCCTCACGACCGTCCATGAGATCATTAAGCGGGACACGGACGCAAGAGATTATTGTTGACGCTATGATGGGGTCCGTCTCCGTCCTAAGATAATCCAGAAGGAAAGACAGGTACTCCTGGGGAGTTGAGTTGCCCTTTAGGTAGTCTTCTTTGGCCAGAAGTATCGAGGCCATTCTAATGGTCTCAGGATCGGTGTCGCCGTGCCTGCTACCGTCGGCGAAAGACCTTAATGTGCCAATCATGTCTCCACCGCGACGCTCATTGACCCATGATTTGCTGAAGGCCATAATGTCCTTGTCGCTCAATGAATCAAGTATCGCGACCAGGTCATCCCATGTGGAATTGGAGTAGGAGAAACGCTCGAGGTACTTCCCGAGTCCCTCCTTGAACGCCTCCGCACCAATATATTCCTCCAGCATCCTCATCATCACGGGAGCCTTGTCATAGACCATGTTGTTGTAGATCAGTCCGGCATCGGCGAGATTCGGAAGATCCTGACGGATGGCGGTCGCCCCTTCCGTCCTTTCCTCGTCCATGGCTGGCGCGAGGTAGCCTTTCAGCCAGCTCAGGTCGTGGTTGATGTCGGGGAACATGGGCTCCACCATCTTTGCCGCCAGGTGGTTGGCGAAAACTTCTTTCGTCCAGACCTCGTCGAACCAGCGCATGGTGACAAGATCCCCGAACCAAAGATGCGCTGTCTCGTGTGAAATCAGTTTCATTCTGGCAAGACGCTCATCTGGCGTGGGCTTCTCGCCAAGGAACATTGTCCGTTCGTTGTAGAGGATCGCTCCCGGATGTTCCATCCCTCCGAACTGGAAATTGGGGACGATCACGAAATCATACTTGCTGAAAGGCATCCGGATGCCGGTGAAACTTTCCATCCAGGAGAGCGCCTGCCCGACCTCGCCGAAGATGTCAGGGACCTGCGCTGTCTTCTTTGGATCAGTCTCACGGTAAAACACCGTCATCTCTCTGTCGCCTACGACGGAACTCGCCTTGCTCCATTTCCCGGCCACAAAGGCGAAAAGGTAGGTGCTGATAGGTTCAGTCTGAGCGAAATCTATACGCTTCCTGCCTCCGCCAAGGTCAACTGTGTCCAAGGCGGCTGTGTTGGACACAGCGGTCCAGTCTTGGGGCACTTCCAGGGAGAGTGTGAACCTGGCTTTCATGTCCGGCTGGTCGAAGCATGGGAAGGCGCTCCTTGCGTGGGCCGGCACAAAAAGGCTGTAAAGATACTCCTCGTTCCTGTTCAGGAAACGGTCGTCGGAAACGAAGTCAAGATCGAATGAGTTGTGTCCCTTTCTGGCTTTTAGCGATATGTGTTCGCCATCTGACCGCGTGAAGTCCAGCGGTATGACCCCTTTCGAGGAAGAATTGAAAGACACTGTCTCACGGCCGGTTATCGCGGAATCCTTCGAGGAAGGAATAGAAAGGGTGATCTTGTAAGTCACGTCAGAGATGACATCCCGCCTAAAACTGGCGAGATCCGCAGACACTCCCGGTTCGGCCAGCTTAGTGTCACTCCCGCCCCTGAGACCACAACCATGGCTCAGGAAAGCCAAAATCGCCGCCATGGCCAGCGGCCGGATGATTCTCGGAAGCATGTCGGTATTAATAAATTATGGAAGATCAGGCATTGTAAACTTCCAGGGCTTTCTCAAGCACCAGCAGCGCCCTGGCAAGGTCTTCCTTATTAAGGACATAAGCCATCCTGACTTGGTTTTTCCCCAGGCCGGGAGTGCTGTAGAATCCCGCGGCCGGCGCCATCATGATGGTCTCACCCGCATAGCCTGCCGGAGTGCCTTCGTCCTTATAACTGAATTCGGAAAGGCACCACTTGCAGAAGTCCTCGGCGTCTTCCACGGGCAGGGAGGCCACGGTGTAGAACGCGCCTCTTGGCATAGGGGAATAGACCCCGGGGATCTTGCCCAGTCCCTCGATGAAGAAGTCCCTTCTGCCGAGATATTCCTCGAAACATTCCTTTGAATATTCCTCAGTCCCTTCAATCGAGGCTTCCGCCACGATTTGCCCCAGCAGGGGAGGGCTAAGCCTTGCCTGGCAGAATTTCATGACCGTGTCAAGGACGGATTGGTTATGACTCACGATCATCCCGACGCGGATTCCGCATTCGGAATATCTCTTTGACACGGAATCAACCACTATCACATTCTCCTCCAGGCCGGGCAGGCAAAGCGCTGAGAGGTAAGGCTCGTCTGTGTAGCGGAACTCCCGGTACACCTCGTCGGAGATAAGGAAGAGATCGTGCTTTTTGACAATGTCCCTGAGCCTGTAAAGCTCTTCCTTGGAATAGAGGTAACCGGTAGGGTTGTTTGGGTTACAGATCAGGATCGCCTTCGTCCTGCCCGTGATGGCCTTCTCGAAGTCATCAACCCCAGGCAGGGCGAAGCCGTCCTCGATCTTGGAAGTGACAGTCTTGATCGTCACTCCGGCCGAGACCGCGAAGGAAATATAATTCGCATATCCCGGCTCGGTCATGATTATCTCGTCGCCCGGATCCAGGCAGCTCAGGAATGCCATCAGCAGGGCCTCCGAGCCACCGCTTGTGACAATGATCTCCTTCTCCGTGACATTGATCCCAAATTTGGCGTAATAGCCTGTGAGGGTATCTCTCAATGGTTTGATGCCATTGCTCGGACTGTACTCGAGAGTCGTCCTGTCAATCCGCCTGAGGGCGTCAAGTGCCTTCTTTGGAGTAGGCAGGTCCGGCTGCCCGATATTCAGATGGTACACTTTCATTCCGCGCGACTTCGCATCGTCGGCGAAAGGAGTGAGTTTCCTGATCGGAGAGGCGGGAACCTTGATCCCGCGACTGGAAACGCCGGGCATGACGAGGAAAATTATTTGGCCTTACCCTGGTTCGCCACCGCTTCTTGCTTGCGCTTAAGTTCCTCGGGGTCAGCGAGGTAATAGTCATTCACGAGGTTGAGGTTGTCATCAAACTCGAATACGTAGGGAGTAGCTGTGGGAATGTTCAGCTTCACGATGTCGGCGTCTGAAATGCCCTTGAGATGCTTGACGACACCACGCAGGCTGTTACCGTGGGCGACGACGACGATGCTGTCATGCTCCTTGAGGGCAGGGAATATCTCGCACTCCCAGTATGGCATGACCCTTTCGATGCACTCCTTGAGAGCTTCTGTGCGGGGAATGTACTGGTCGGGAACGCCGGCGTAGCGGGGATCCCTCGTGGCACTGTTCGGATCGTCCTCGGGAAGGTTGTGAGGGGCGATGTCGAAGCTGCGGCGCCAGATAAGGACCTGCTCGTCGCCATATTTCTGGGCTGTCTCAGCCTTGTTTAGGCCCTGGAGCATACCGTAATGCTTCTCGTTGAGCCTCCAGGTCTTCTTGACGGGAATCCAATCAAGATCCATCGAGTCAAGGACATTGTTCAGGGTCTTGATGGCCCTCTTGAGATATGATGTGTAAGCCACCTCGAAGGTGAACCCGTTCTCTTTCAGGATTTTGCCAGCATCAAAAGCTTCCTGGACACCCTTCTCGCTCAAATCAACATTGGTCCACCCTGTGAACCTGTTCTCCTTGTTCCACTGGCTCTCGCCGTGACGGATAAGTACAATTCTCTTCATGTTTTAAAAATTAAAGTGATTTATTGTGTTTGTAGTTATTCTCAAATTCCTCACACCAATCCTTCAGGCCGCAATCTCCGCATCTGGGCTTCCTGGCCACACATGTGTAGCGCCCGTGGAGTATTAGCCAGTGATGGGACTTGGCCCTCAGGGCCTCGGGGATATTCTTTTCAAGATCCTTTCTTACGGAGTCCACAGTCTTTCCGTCTGACAGCCCCAACCTCCGGGAGACCCTGAACACATGGGTGTCCACGGCGATGACAGGTTTGTCGTAAACTATCGAGGCGATCACGTTGGCTGTCTTCCTGCCCACTCCGGGGAGGCTCATCAGCATGTCGATGTCCGAAGGCACCTCCGAGCCGAAGTCGGAGACCAGTTTCCCGGCCATGGCGATCAGGTGAGCGGTCTTGGAGTTCGGGTAAGAGACGCTTTTTATGAAGGGATACACTTCCTCAAAAGTGGCTGAGGCGAGATCCTCCGGCTTAGGAAAGCGCTCGAAAAGAGGTGGAACGACAGCGTTGACCCTTTTGTCCGTACATTGGGCACTCAGTATGACCGCTATCAGCAAATGGAATGGCGAGTCGTAGTGGAGCTCGGTCGCCGGCATAGGCTGGTTTTTCTCAAACCAGTCCAGGATCTTGGAATATCGTTCTTCTCTGCCCATCTCAGATTGTCAAGGCGAGATCGATGACCTCATCATCCACGCTCTCCTCGCATTTCTCGTCCTTGCAGACGAATATCCTCCCATGGTATTTCTCGAATATTCCCCGGTTATGGGTGACCATGACAATCGCTGTTCCGTCTTCTTTGTTGATTCCGGTGAGAAGACGCATGATTCCGTCGGCTGTCTCGTTGTCAAGGTTGCCCGTGGGCTCGTCGGCTATGATCAGGCCTGGCTTGTTCAGCAGGGACCTCGCTATCGCGACCCTCTGTTGCTCTCCACCAGATAGCTGGTGGGGCATTTTGTGGGCTTTGTGTGTCATGCCAACGTCCTCGAGGACTTCGCGGATGCGCTTGTCAGCGGCATCCCGGTCTTTCCAGCCAGTGGCCCGGAGGACAAACTCGAGGTTATCCTCGACAGTCCTGTCCATGAGCAGCTGGAAATCCTGGAAGACCACCCCTATTTTTCTTCTGAGGTAGGGAATATCCCTCTCCCTCAAACCGTTGAGTTTGTATCCACAAACCTCTCCGAACCCTTTGCGCAAGGGATTCTCTCCGATCATGGTGCGGATGATGGATGTCTTTCCGGTACCGACCTTTCCGACGATGTACACGAAGTCTCCGGCGGCTATGCTCATGTCCAAACCGTAGATGACCACATTGTCCCCACCTTGGATGTCCGCCTTCTTGAATGAGACAAGCGGCTCGTTTTTTGTTGGTTGCAAAGTTTTGTCTTCCATGATTCTACAAATATACTTCTTTTTTTTAAGTATAATGAGTAAATTTGTGGATTGTAGATTTGAACTATAAACTTTCGCAAGATATCGTTATGAAAAGAAAACTCACCGCGGCGCTGCTTTCCGCTACGGTCCTGCTCGGGGGATTCGCGCTCCGGGCGCAAGACCCGACGAGTGGCAGTTACCGCCATGCCCTTGACCTCTACGACCATGGCATGTTCGAGAGGGCGGGAACCATTTTCGACCAGATCGCATCCTCTAATGGAGATGTGATGGCAGAGGGTTATAGGATCCTCTGTGCCGTCCGTCTCCAGGAGAAGGGGTATGAGACGATGGTCGCAAATTATCTTGGGACTTATCCGTACTCCAAGCTTGTCCCCCAGATCCGTTTCTACAACGGATTGAACCTGTTTGACCGTGAGGACTACGCCGCCGCCGCGTCGGAATTCGGGCTTATCGACTCCAAGTTCCTGGACAAGGGACAGATAGCCGAATACATGTTCAAGCATGGGTATGCCCTTTTCGAGGAGGGAGACCTGGACGGCGCGAGGGATATTTTCGCCAGGAACGAGAAGATGCCATATTCGGACTACACGGCTCCTTCAAGGTATTCGATGGGCTATATTGACTATACCCGGAAGGATTTCAAGGAGGCTTATTCCTGGTTTGAGAAAGCGGGCAAGGACGCGAGGTTCACGGACATCTCCAATTACTACATGACCGAGTGCCGTTTCATGCAGAAAGATTACGCCTATGTCCTTAAGAACGGCGTCAAGCTTTATGACGAGGTCCCGGATGACCGCAAATCCCATCTGGCCAGGATCATATCCGAATCTTACCTCGCCACCGGTGATTCAGGCAAGGCCAAGGAGTTCTACGACAAGATCGAGAGCGACCGGATAGACATGGATCGTGACGATTGGTTCTACGCCGGGACGGTCCTCTACTCCAACGGGGATTTCAAGGGGGCGATAGACAATTTCTCCAGAATGTCTAGCAGGACGGACTCAATCGGGCAGATAGCCAATTACCAATTGGGTTACAGCTACATTCAGACCGGTAATAAAGTCGCCGCCCTGGACGCCTTCAGGGATGCCTCCGGGCTGGGATTCAATCCTGACATCCAGGAGGACGCGCATTTCAATTACGCCAAGCTCTCCTTCGACCTGAACAACAACCCCAAGGTTTTCGACGAGTATATCGCCAAATATCCCGGGAAGGAGAAAGGAGACCAGATCTACAGCTACATGGCCCTGGCTTCTCTCTACAACCATGACTATGCCGGAGCGGTTGACGCCTATGCCAATATTGACAACCTTGACGACAACCAGAAGGCCAACTACATGAGGGCCAATTATTTGAGGGCTAATCAGCTGATTCAGAACGGGTCTTGGAGAGACGCCGTGCCGCTGCTCAAGGCCGCTGGATATTATTCCGACAAGAGGGAGACGTTCAACCAGCTCACAAGATACTGGCTCGGTGAGTCTTACTACCGTGGCGACCAATACGACAAAGCTGTCGAGACCTTCCAGGAACTGTACAACAATTCCGCCCTTGACGGTAAGCCGGAAGGAAGACTGATTCCTTATGACTTGGCTTACAGCTATTTTCGTATGGGTGATTACGAGAACGCCGCCAAGTGGTTCGACGAGTATCTTCAGGAAAGGAATCCTTCAGAAGGGGAGGATGCCGCCTCGAGGCGAGCTGACTGTGATTTCATAAAGAAA
Source organism: uncultured Bacteroidia bacterium (assembly GCA_902785825.1). Lineage (GTDB taxonomy): Bacteria > Bacteroidota > Bacteroidia > Bacteroidales > UBA932 > Cryptobacteroides. The sequence continues at coordinate 130,468 of CACZZZ010000008.1, read as the reverse complement.
GACTACAAGACCGCTGTCAAGGGATATGAGGACGCCATGCGGAGGTTCGAATACTCGTCCAATCTCTACCCAGCCTACAAAGCCGGTATCGCTTATGGCCTTCTCGGTGACAAGAAAGGCAAGGTCGATGTCCTGTCCAGGGCGCTGAAATACAATCCTTCAGCCAGTTATTATTCAGAGGCCATGTACGAGCTCGGAAGGGCTTATGTCTCTTCAGGCAACAATGACGCTGCCGTGAAGGCGTTTGACAAGCTGAGGGTCAACACCGATGATAAGACCATCGCCGCCAGAGCTCTGATTGAGCTTGGTATGATTTACAGGAATATGTCCGAGTACGACAAGTCCCTCGGTTATTACAAGAGGGTTGTTGAGGACATGCCTGGCACTGAATACGCTAGTGACGCGTTGGCCGCGATCGAGTCCATCTACCAGACAGATGGCAGGACGGACGAGTTCATCGACTACGCCGACAAGGTCGGGGCGATTAAGGACAAGACCGCGGGGGAGAAGGAAGGTATGTATTTCGCCGCCGCTGAGCAGCTGTACCTTTCCGAAAACTGGAATAAAGCTCTCGCCTCACTGCAGAATTACCTTGAGCGTTATCCGTCGGGTGCTGACGCCGGAAAAGCGGTTTTCTACACGGCTGAATGCTATCGCAACCTCGGCAAGAAAGAGCAGGCTTGCGACTGGTACAAAAAGGCTGTCGATGGAGGTGCGGGCTCGTCTTACGCTGAGGCGGCCATGTTGAATTTCTCTCGCCTGTCTTATGAGATGCAGCGTTATAAGGATGCCTACGGCGGATTCAGCTCCTTGCTTTCCTCAGCTAAGATCGAGGGTAACAAGCACACTGCCAGGGTGGGCATGACCCGCTCCGCCTATAGGGCCGGAGATTTCTCTTCCGCCATTTCCTGCGCGGATAAAGTTAAGGCGGACACGAAGAGCAGCGAGGCAGAGCTCAGGGAGGCTGACTACATCAAGGCCAAGTCCCTGCTCTCGACCAACGAGAGGGCCCGGGCCTTCGAGATATTCAATGTCCTCGCTTCCAAGCCTTCGACAGATGAAGGCGCTGAGGCCGCCTACATGCTGATCCAGGACGCTTATGACCAAGGCAAGTACGACACGGTCGAGAAGAAGGTTTACGACTTCTCCTCCAAGGCCGCCGGGCAGAATTACTGGCTCGCCAAGTCGTTCATCGTCCTGGGCGACTCTTTCGCCGAGCAAGACAACTACGCGCAGGCGAAGGCCACCTTCGAGAGCGTGCTCAACGGTTACCAGCCTGTCGCCGGTACCGCGGATGATGTCCTGGACAACGTCCGCATGAGGCTTTCCAAACTGAATAACCTGATGAACTAGAAGAAAGATGGACATGAGAAAGAATATATTGGCGATAGCCGCGACGCTTTTCTGCGGGGTCTCTTTCGCCCAGAACAATATCAATCCGACCGTCGAGGTGACCAACACCTATCAGGGCGATCCCTCCGAGGTCCACAAGCCCCAGATCGGGATGGCCATTCCGGACTCGCTCCTAAGGTTCGACATGGATTTCGGTTACGAGGTTTTCGAGAAGCCTTACCAGGGAGCCTATAATTTCAAGCCTTACATGCTTGCCATGAAGCCGGACAAAAACGCGTATCAGGGCAAGGAACTGTACTTGAGAGCCGGAGCGGGATACTCGCTTCATCCGCAGCTGGATTTCGTGTTCAGCCCGGAGAGGAAAGGACCGTTCCAGATGAGTGTCTATGCGGGCCACAGATCATATTTCGGGAAGTACAATAATCTTGCGCCTGAGAAGGAAAATGATCGCTACAAAGTGGATAAGGTGTCAGGCAAGTCTTTCGGAGGTTATGACGCCCTATCTACCATCGGAGTGGAAGGAAGTTATAATTTCGATAAGGCGATTGTGTCCTTTGGCGCTGGATATGAGGGGATTATGGCTAAGGACACCCTTTTCAGACGCTCCCTGAACGCTGTCAATTTGAATGCTCGTATCCGTTCCAATCGTGACGACGAGAAATATGTGTTCTACGATGTCAGGCTTTCAGGCAGGTTTGGTGGTGACAGTTGGAGCGGACGGAAACTGAGTGGTAGCGCTGTCACACTCGCCGGAGAGGCCGGACCTGTTTTCGACCCCACCAGGGCCGCTCTTTTGGGCTTTGAGGCCCAGACTATCTCGTACAGCAATCTTTACGAGACCAACACTGGTAAACTCGCCCTCATCCCTAAGTATCGTATGACATACGGTAAACTGGACATGAGCCTTGGACTCAGGATCGAGGTGCTCCTGAATGGGAAAGTGGATCCTGAGGCGGAAAGTAAAATGTCCATGTTCCAGACAAAGGGAGGCGTCATATTCCCTGACGTCCATTTCAGGTACAACGCGACTCCCAGCCTGAGTCTCTATGCGGAGGCGACCGGAGGCAACAAACTGAACACGTATTCCTCGATCATATCACGGCATCACTTTATTAATCCGCTCAATATGGCGACGCCTTTGATGGATAACTCCGTGGAGAAAGTGAACGCGAGGATAGGAATCGAGGGGAATGCCGGCGAGAGGCTGCAGGTCGGAGTGTCCGGAGGTTTCGCCCTTGTCGGTAACGGGATTATGGATTCCGGGATGGGCATAATCGATATGAAGTATTATGCACTGACGGGGTTCCTGCCCACTGTGTCGTACTCGGACTACAGCTTATTGTACGCCGATGCCCTTGTTGACTATAAAGTCGGAGGCTTCCGTTTTGATGGTGCCCTTCACCTCAGGAAGACGACCATGAAATATGACGCCGACTTCGGACTCGCCCTTCCGAGGGTTTCTTATGATGTCAGGGCAAGATATGATATCACTTCGAGGATATATGCTGGAGTCCGCGTCGGTGGGGCTGGTGCCAGGCTGGGCAAATGCTGGCGGCTCTCATACGAAATTGTCGGCGCGCCTTGGGAAATGGCTCCTTACGATGTGAAAGTGCCAGGGTGGTTCGATGTGGGCCTTATGGGAGGCTGGCAGTTCAACCGCAAGATCGGGTTCTGGCTCGAGTCCGGCAACCTTCTATGTGAGTCGATCCAGCGATCTCCGTTTTATTCCGAAAAAGACCTGTGGATAACGGCCGGAATCACCTTAAATTTATAGATTTTTTCGTATATTTGTCCGTTTTATGGGAGACCCCCTGAAACGGGCAAATTTTTTATTCGGAAAATGTTAGAGAACGAGCAGATGAAGAAGGCGGAGGAACAGTATTCCGCCAGTAGTATTCAGGTATTGGAAGGCCTTGAGGCAGTCAGGAAAAGACCCTCTATGTACATCGGTGATGTCGGAGAGCGGGGTCTTCACCATTTGGTGTATGAGGTCGTCGATAATGGTATCGACGAGGCGATGGCCGGTTATTGCGACGAGATCAACGTGACTATACTTCCTGACAACTCGATCAGGGTGACGGACAATGGGCGAGGCATCCCTACTGGCATGCATCCCAAGGAGCATCGTTCCGCCCTGGAGGTTGTCATGACCGTCCTCCATGCCGGAGGTAAGTTCAACAAGGACAGCTACAAAGTGTCCGGTGGTCTCCATGGGGTCGGCGTGTCCTGCGTGAACGCCCTCTCTGACAGCCTTGTGGCGGAGATTCACAGGGAAGGGAAGGTCCATGTGCAGAAATATTCCAAAGGCAAGCCCCTGGGGCCTGTCGAGGTCGTCGGCGAGTGCTCCGACACCGGTACCATCATAACCTTCCACCCGGACGACACCATTTTCACCCAGACTATCGTTTACAAGTACGATACCCTTGCCGCCAGGATGAGGGAACTCGCTTACCTGAACAAGGGGATAAAGATCACCTTGACGGACGAGAGGGAACTGGTCGATGTGTTCGAGACTGACGCCAACGGGGATTCCAAGCCCACCGGAAAGCGGGATTTCCGCAAGGACGTCTTCTATTCCAAGGAAGGCCTCAAGGAGTTCATCGACTACCTCGACGCCGGAGCCAACCAGCTTATCCCGGAGGCGATCTGCGTCCAGAGCGACAAGGTCATCCCGATCGACATCGCCCTGTCGTACAACAACGGCTTCTCAGAGAAGATATATTCCTACGTCAACAACATCAACACGATCGAAGGTGGTACCCACCTGCAGGGATTCAAGATGGGTCTTTCCCGTTCCTTGAAGAACTATGCCGAGAAGAATAACCTACTCTCCAAGTTCAAGGGTGATCTCGCTCCCGAGGATTTCCGCGAGGGATTGACCGCTGTAGTGTCTGTAAAGATTGCCGAGCCGCAGTTCGAGGGACAGACCAAGACGAAGCTTGGTAACCCTGAGGCGACCTCCGCTGTTTCCCAGGCCACTTCCACCGCGATGGAGCAATATCTTGAGGAGCATCCCAAGGAGGGCAAGATGATCATCGAGAAGATCGTCCTCGCCGCCACCGCCAGGGAGGCTGCCCGCAAGGCCCGCGCGATGGTCCAGCGCAAGTCCGCCCTCACCGGAGCCGGTATGCCCGGTAAGCTCGCCGACTGCTCCGAGAGGGATCCGGAGAGGTGCGAGCTCTTCCTCGTTGAGGGAGATTCCGCAGGCGGTACGGCCAAGCAGGGCCGAGACAGGCGCATCCAGGCCATCCTTCCGTTGAGAGGTAAGATCCTTAACGTCGAGAAGGCGGCCGGAGACCGCGCTTTCGACAGCGAGGAGATTCGTAATATCTACACCGCTCTTGGAGTCACAGTGGCCCAGGAGGATGAGGACGGGGTCAAGAGAATGGACCTCAGCAGGCTCCGCTACCATAAAGTCATCATCATGACCGATGCTGATGTCGATGGCAGCCACATCGCCTGTCTGATCCTCACTTTCTTCTTCCGCTATATGTTCGACCTCATCAAGAACGGTTATGTCTATCTCGCCACCCCTCCGCTCTATCTGGTGAAGAAGGGCAAGGAGGAACAGTACTGCTGGACTGACGAGCAGCGTTTCGAGGCCACAGCCAGACTTGGCAAGGGATCTGATAAGGGCGTGACGGTCCAGAGGTACAAAGGTCTTGGAGAGATGAGCGACGAGCAGCTATGGGACACCACCATGGATCCGTCCAAGAGGCGTCTCCGCCAGATCACCATCGAGAACGCCGCCGAGGCGGAAAGGACATTCTCCATGCTCATGGGTGACGATGTCCCGCCAAGAAGGCAGTTTATCGAGGAGAATGCCCATTACGCCAACATCGACGCATAGTTTAATTATTAATCTGAATATAAACACTTTAGTATGTACAGCGATATTTTTGACAGGATCGAAAAAGATTCCGGCGGCCCTATAGGGCAGTACTTTGAGCAAGGTTTCGGCTATTACATGTACCCGAGGCTCGAGGGCGAGCTTGGCCCTCACATGACCTTCAACGGTATTCCCGTCTTGAACTGGTCCCTTAACAACTATCTTGGACTCGCCAACCATCCGGAGGTCCGCAAGGCGGACGCCCAGGCGGCGGCAGACTGGGGACTGGCTTATCCTATGGGAGCCAGAATGATGTCCGGCCACACCCGTTATCACGAGAAACTGGAGAAGATATTCGCCGATTTCGAGAAGAAGGAGGACGCGTTCCTTTACAATTTCGGCTACCAGGGTATCGTCTCCACGATTGATGCCTTGACAGGCCGTCACGATGTCATCGTCTATGACGCCGAGTGCCACGCTTGCCTTCTTGACGGTATCCGTCTCCATATCGGCAGCAAATACAAGTACCGCCACAACAACATGGAGGATTGCGAGAAGGTTCTTGCCCGCGCTTGTAAGGAAGCTGATGAGAACGGTGGAGGTGTCCTGCTTATCACCGAGGGTGTTTACGGCATGACCGGAGCGCTCGGAAAGCTGGATGAGATCGTCGCTCTCAAGAAGAAATATCCTTTCCGCATCCTTATCGACGATGCTCATGGATTCGGTCTGCTCGGTCCTCACGGTAGGGGAACCTCAGAGCATTTCGGTGTTATGGATGAGATTGACCTTTACATCGGCGCTTTCGCGAAGAGCATGGCCTCGATCGGAGGTTTTGTCGCCGGTCCCCACGCCATCATCAATTTCCTGAGGGCCAATATGCGTTCCCAGATGTATGCGAAGTCTCTTCCTATGCCTTTTGTCCTGGGTAACATCAAGAGGATGGAAATCATTGATTCTCCGGAAGGTGACGAGCTCAGAGCCAAGTGCTGGAAGGTCACGAGAGCTATTCAGGAAGGATTCAAGGCTGAAGGTTTCGACATCGGTGAGGCCCAGGCTTGTGTCACTCCCGTCCACATCAAGGGAGGAATCGCCCAGGCCACGAAGATGGCGAAGGATCTCCGTGAGAACTACCGCATCTTCTGCTCGATGGTTATCTATCCCGTCATCCCGAAGGGCATGATCATATTCCGTATTGTCTGCACCGCGGCCCACACCATGGAAGATGTTGAATATACTCTCAAGACCTTCAAGGAGATCAAGGCCAAACTCGATGCAGGCCTGTATGACGGAGACGACATAGCCGCCATGACAGTGAAATAGCCTGTCATTCTGAGCAAAGCGAAGAATCTTATAATCAATGAATAAGGAATACTTTAACGACAAGGTCATTATCGTGACGGGAGCCAGCTCGGGAATCGGGTTGGCTTCCGCCCGCTTGTTCGCGTCCCGTGGGGCCAAGGTCGTGATGGCCGCAAGGTCTTATGACAAGCTTCTGGAACTAGCTCCCACCGTTTGTCCGGATCCCGATCGGGTACTGTGCGTCAAGACCGATGTGACAAAGGAGGACGACTGCCGGATCCTTGTTGAGGAGACGGTCAAGAAGTTCGGACGGATCGACATTCTCGTGAATAACGCCGGTATCTCCATGAGGGCCATGTTCAAGGATCTTGATCTGAGTGTGATCCGCTCCCTTATGGATGTCAACTTCTGGGGTACGGTCCAGTGTACCAAGTACGCTTTGCCGTATCTGCTCGAGACCAAGGGCCAGGTTGTGGGGGTAATCTCCATTGCCGGGTTCTCGGCTCTCCCGGCCAGGACAGGGTATTCCGCATCCAAATACGCGGTTCGCGGCTTCCTCGACACGATTCGTATTGAGCATCTTAAGGATGGGCTCAACGTGTTGGTGTTCGCTCCTGGCTACACCGAGTCGAATGTGCGTAAGGCCGCTCTGACGGCCGACGGCTCCCCGCAGGGTGAGACTCCGCTGAAAGAGGAGAAGCTGATGAGCGCTGAGGATTGCGCCCTCCATCTCGCGAAGGGCTTGGAAAAGAGAAAGTCTCAAGTGGTCTTGACAGGACTCGGAAAGGCTACTGTGCTGGCTCATAACCTTTTCCCCCGGTTGACTGATAAACTGACATACGGATATATCGCCAAGGAGGCGGGCAGTCCTTTCAAATAGAGAAGATATGAACAAGCCGGAAGTGAAAATTAACTATAGGGTGATTGTCCCGCTGGTTTTGATCTTCGTGATTCTCACGCTGGTTTTCCCGAGGAGCGCGAAGTTCGCTTATGACTACAGGAAGGGATCGCCTTGGACTCATGAGACGCTTCTGGCGCAGTTTGATTTCCCTATCCTGAAGAGCGATGAGCAGATCCGGGAAGAGAGGAGCAAGAACAAGTCGGTGGTGATACCTTACTACCGCTACCGGCATGATGTTGTCGATAACAGCTTGAAAGCCGCTGGTTCGATCGATCTTGGAGGCTATTCCTCCATCCGGCCTCAGGTAATCTCATCCCTTGAGAATATCTACTCCCACGGAGTGGTCACTGACGAAGGGGTTAAATTGGACAAAGGTGAGGATCCCAGCACTGCCGTGGTGTATATCCAGAAGGATAAAAGAGCCTCGAAAAGGCCCGCTTCCGAAGTTTATAAAGAGTCGGATGCCAGGACCAGGATGCTCTCAGAGGTCTCTGCCAAGCATACGAAGTTCAATGTTGACTCCGTTTTGAGAGCCCACGGCGTCTATGAGCTGATAACTCCCAATCTGGAGTTCGATTCAAGGACTACAGACCTGGTGAATTCCGAGTCTTCACCCCGGCTCTCGACCACGCAAGGCTTTGTGAGCGCCGGTCAGCTGATTGTCTCTGAAGGTGAGATAGTCACTGCGGAAATAGCCCAGATGCTTGATTCGTACAAGGTTGAGTATGAGAATAACATGGGCTACGGAGGCCCCAAGATCCTTTTCTGGCTCGGGAATGCCTTGCTTGCCCTTGTGTTGACCATCCTTTTCTTCCTTGTCATCTATTTCCTCAACAAGAGGATATTCAGCGACACAAGGAGGTTCTGGTATCTTGTCCTTGTCTTTCTGATAGCGGTCTTGACTACAATGATAGTCAATAAGTTCGCTCCGAAATTCATGTACATGGTGCCGTTTACCCTCACGGCTCTGTATCTGGAGGCGTTCTTCAAGAACAAGATGAACCTGCCGATTTGCGTCGTCTCGTTCATGCCTCTGCTGATATTCCCGTCCAATGGCGTCCCGCTTTATGTGATGTTCACGGTGGCGAGCGTGGTCGCGGTATTCGCTTTCAAGTTTTTCAACCAGGGCTGGCAGCAGTTTATCACCGCCGCGATTGTTTTTATCAGCCTGCTGGCCACGTATTTCGCCTTCCGCTTTATCGGGATGATCAGTGACGACCCTTATCAGGCTGTCCTCTTCATGTTCATAGGCTCAATGCTCAATGTCGCCGGTTACCCTTTGATCTATCTCTTCGAGAAGATGTTCGGCCTCGTGTCCAATTCGCGCCTGCGTGAGCTTTGCGACACTAACAATCCTCTTCTTAGGGAACTTGAGAGGAAGGCCCCCGGCACATTCCAGCACTCATTGCAGGTCATGAATATGGCTGATGCCGCCGCGAGGGCTATCGATGCGAACTCGCTCCTGGTTCGTGCTGGAGCGCTGTACCACGATATCGGAAAGATGCTGAACCCGACATGCTTTATCGAGAATGACAGCCTCTCCGGTAACGGGCCTCATTACCATGACGGCCTGTCGCCCAAAGAAAGCGCCGAGGCCATTATCAAGCATGTCCCTGATGGTGTTGAGCTTGCCAGGGAGCACAATCTTCCGGAGCTCATCATCGATTTCATTCGTACCCACCACGGTACCTCAAACACCCGGTATTTCTATAATAAATACCTCAATGAGGGAGGCGATCCCTCTGACGCCGACTGCTTCTTCTACAAGGGTATGAAACCTCGCACCAAGGAGCAGGTCATCCTTATGCTTTGCGACAGCATCGAGGCCGCGGCGCGCACCTTGAAAGACAATTCGCCAGAGACATTCTCCGAGTTCGTGGAGAACATCGTCGAGGGCAAGATCATAATTGGCCAGCTGGATGATGCTGATGTGTCTATCCGCCAGCTTAACACGATCAAGGAAGTCCTGAAGGGATATCTTTCCCAAATCTACCACGAAAGAGTGGTCTATCCCACCAGAACTAATTGACAATGAATATTATAATTTAAAGAATATATTATGGAAGTAATCAAGAATCAGGTCGATGACCTAAACGTCGAAGTGACAATCAACCTCAAGGCAGAGGATTACGCTGAGCAGGAGAAAAAGAGACTTGCCGCCTACAGAAGAAACGCCGACTTCAAGGGTTTCCGCAAAGGAATGGTTCCTGCTCAGCTGGTGAAGAAACTATATGGGGATCAGGCTCTTTATGAGGCCATTAACTCCATCATTTCGGAGCAACTGGACAAGTTTATCAAAGATAACGATCTCCACATCCTCGGCGAGCCGATCGGGAGTGAGTCCCAGAAAGAGAACGAGTGGGTTGATGGCGCTGATTTCGAGTTCAAGTTCGATCTTGGCCTTTCTCCCAACATCGATTTCGAGGTTTCTAAGGAAGACAAACTGCCTTACTACAAGATAACTGTCACTGAGGAGGCCAAAGCCAAGATGAAGGAGAACATCCTCAGGCAGTACGGACAGCTCGAGGAAGGCGCCCAGGCTGGTGAGGACGATTATGTCGTCGTTGATTTCAAGCAGGGCGAGAAGGTTGTCGAGGGCGCTTATGTCGCTGTCAACAAGGTCGAGGGCACTGCCAAGAAGAAGTTCGTCGGCGCTAAGGTTGACGACAAGTTCAATGTTGACGTGAACAAGGCTTTCACAAACGAGACAGACCGTGCCTCCATGCTCAAGATGAAGAAGGAGGAGCTTGCTGAGATGGATCCCAAGTGGGAGGCCACTGTCGTGAATGTCAAGACTTTTGTCCCCGCTTCCGAGAATCAGGAGACCTACGACAAGGTCTTCGGTAAGGATGTCGTGAAGACTCCCGAGGAGTTTGACGCCAAGATCGCCGAGAGGCTCGAGAACGAGTATAAGCAGGAGGCTGACTACAAGCTTTCCCGTGATCTTCGTAAATACCTTGTCGATAAGGCCGGTGTCCAGGTTCCCGAGACCTTCCTCAAAAGATGGCTCTATGAGAGCAACAAGGAGAAGCTCTCCAAGGAAGAGGTTGACAAGGAGTTCGACTCCTTCCTCGAGGACTTCCGCTGGCAGCTTGTCAGGGGATACCTGATGAAGAAGTTTGACCTCAAGATTGAGGATAAGGACATGCTCGAGGCCGCCAAGGCTTTTGCTTCTTACCAGTATGCCATGTACGGGATGGGCAATGTCCCTGAGCAGTTCATCACTGATGCGGCCATGAATATCCTCAAGGATGAGCGCCAGATCCGTAATATCGAGGAAAGCGTTGAGAACGAGAAGGTTGTGGCTGCTGTTAAGGGACTTATTTCCTTCCAGAACAAGAAAATCTCAGAAGAGAAATTCCGCGCTTTGTAATTTTCTAATATGGACGAATTCAAAAAATATGCGGTCAAGGGTCTTGGAGTGAGTTCCATGACCCTCGATCGTTACCAGAGAGCTACCGACGCCTACATCAACCCCACCATCATTGAGGAGAGGAAACTGAATGTCGCCTCCATGGATGTGTTCAGCCGCCTGATGATGGACAGGATAATCTTCCTGGGCGTCCCGATCGATGACGATGTCGCCAATATCATCCAGGCCCAGCTCCTTTTCCTTGCCTCCACCGATCCGGGTGCTGATATATCCCTGTATATCAACACTCCTGGCGGCCAGGTGACCTCCGGTCTGGCTATTTACGACACGATGCAGCTGGTGGAGCCTGATGTGGCCACCATTTGCACGGGCATGGCCGCTTCCATGGGCTCCGTCCTCCTTTGCGCCGGCGCCAAGGGGAAACGCTCCTGCCTGCCTCACTCCAGGGTACTTATCCATCAGCCTTTGGGAGGCGCCCAGGGACAGGCATCTGACATCATGATTGCCGCCAAGGAGATCGAAAAGACCCGTAAGGAACTCTTCGACATCATTTCCCAGCACTCCGGCCAGCCTTATGATAAGGTTTTCGCTGATGCTGACCGTGACTTCTGGATGACCGCCCAGGAGGCGTTGGAGTACGGAATGGTGGACGAGATCCTTTCCAAGAAAGCCAAGTAATGGCCCAGAAAGGTTCTTCACAAAGACATTGCATGTTCTGTGGCAGGAAGGAATCTGAGGTTCCCTTCCTGCTTCAAGGCATGGATGGTTTCATCTGCAGCGACTGTGTCGAACTGGCGCATGAGTATATTACCGACTCAATCCAGAAAACGGCCGCAAAAAGCTCCTCTGAGCGAATTGAGGACAATAACAAGCCAGCGGACATAAAAGCCTTCCTGGATCAGTACGTGATTGGTCAGGACAGGGCGAAAAAGATGCTCGCTGTCGCTGTGTATAACCACTACAAGAGGATCAATCACAACCTTGTCGACAAGCCTGACGACGGGGTGGAACTCGAGAAGTCCAACATTCTTCTGGTCGGCCCGACTGGTACGGGTAAGACATTGCTGGCCAAGACTATAGCCAAGATGCTCGGCGTCCCGTTCACCATAGTTGACGCCACAGTCCTGACAGAGGCCGGTTATGTTGGAGAAGATGTGGAGAGCATCCTCACACGGCTTCTCCAGGAGGCTGATTTCGATGTGGCCAAAGCGGAGAGGGGAATCGTCTTCATAGACGAGATCGATAAGATCGCCCGCAAGAGCGACAATCCGTCGATTACCCGCGATGTGTCCGGTGAGGGAGTCCAGCAAGCTATGCTCAAGCTTTTGGAAGGCAATGTGATAAATGTTCCCCCGAAAGGAGGACGGAAGCATCCTGAGCAAGAGTTCATACATGTCAATACCCAGAATATCCTCTTTATCTGTGGAGGGGCTTTCGAGGGTATAGAAAGGCGTATCGCCCAAAGGCTCAATACCCAGGTTATCGGTTTTGGCGCGTCTAAAAAACAGAAGATTGATAAGGAGAATCTCCTTAAGTATGTTGATGCGCAGGACATGAGGGCTTACGGATTGATCCCTGAGATCATCGGCCGTCTGCCGGTTATCACTTATCTTGATGTCCTGGACAGGGATGCGCTTTTACGCATACTCACAGAACCGAAGAACGCTGTTCTGAAGCAGTATTCCAAACTGTTCGAGATGGATGGAATGACTCTCAAGATAGGGGAGGGCGTGAAGGAGCTGATTGTGGATACGGCAATAAAGAACAAGTTGGGAGCCAGAGGATTACGCTCTATTTGCGAGCAGATTTTCGATGATGCCATGTATGATGCGCCATCCTCCGGCAAAAAGACTTTCAATGTCAGCCTGGCCTACGCCAAAGAAAAACTCTCCAATATAGTGTGAAGCAGACTTTAAGCCTCCTAACCGCCGCTTCGCGGCCCCTCCCATCGCAAGCGATGGGCCCCTCCCTCTTAACGTGCCGAGGGTGGCAGTGGTTAGGAGGCTTAAAGTCTGCTTCAAAGCACTTGTTGTGGGTGGTTCTTTTAGTTATATGTGGTTGTTATCATGGGGTTTCGTATTACGACAACCCAGTGATGGCGTACGACTGTCCTGATCCTTCTGTTTTGGACAATCGGAGCCGGGACGGATATTATTACGCCTATTCCACAAGAATAAGACTCAACGACTCGATCTGCGAGATACCCATCTACAGAAGTGAGAATCTGGTGGATTGGGGACTGGTCGGTGAGGCTTTCCCGTCCGGAAGCTGCCCGTCTTGGGAACCTGATGGAGCGCTTTGGGCCCCTGATATCAATTATATCGACGGGAAATACGTCCTTTATTACGCCATGGGCGTTTGGGGAGATCATGACAAGAGCGCTTCCGGGGTGGCTGTCTCCAGTTCTCCGACAGGACCATTCGAAGATCTCGGCATGATCGTCTCGATGTCCAACACTGGAGTGGGTAACTCCATCGATCCCAATTACTTCGAAGATACCGACGGACGGAAGTATCTTTACTGGGGGAGCCTCCGGCATCCGACAGACAAGGAAGTTGGACGTAAGTCAGGAATATATGTGGTGGAGCTATCCCCAGATGGCCTGTCATTGATGCCAGGGAGCGAGCCTGTCAAAGTGGCCGGGGATCTGATGGAAGGTGCCTATGTCCACAAGAGAGGAAAGTATTACTATCTCTTCGCTTCTGAGGGTTCTTGCTGCGAAGGATCCCTCAGTACCTATCATGTCATTGTCGGCCGCTCCAAAAGCCCTCAGGGACCTTTTGTGAGCCGTTCTGGGATGTCCATGATCGCCGGTGATGAAGGACTTTACGATGAGGTCATTCTCCGTGGTGACCCTGCCCAAGTCTTCTGCGGTCCAGGTCATGACGCCGAGATAGTGACGGATGATAAAGGTCGCGATTGGATGGCATACCATTCCTATTGGTCAGGGAATGAGTATAAGGGCCGCTGCATGAACATGGACCGGATCCGATGGTCTCGTGACGGCTGGCCATATTTCGAGGGCGGTGTCCCGTCCACATCCGCTCCAGCACCAATATTCAAGAAGAGCCGCTCCCGTGATGTGGCTCATTCTGAAAAATAATGTAAATTTGTTGGAGGCTCAAAAATCGATTATGAAGAAGTCCAGCGGTAATCAGGTTTTAAGAATGCTCAGTTTGTTCTCCGGATGCGGGGGAATGGATCTGGGCTTCGAAGGGGAATTTGTCTGTCATAGGAAATCAGTTCCCTCCGATTCAGGATGGATTGAGAAGGCCATTGACAGGGATTGGGTGCTGCTGAGAAAGAACAGGTTCGAGACAGTTTTCGCCAATGATATTCTCGCGGAGGCCTACTTGACGTGGAATCAATACATGAGCCGTTTCGGGAAAGATCAATCCATCTATCATCTTGAAAGCATAGTTGATCTTGTCAAACGTCACCGGGCTGGTGAAAAGGTGTTCCCTGACGGAATCGAGTTAGTCACAGGCGGTTTTCCTTGTCAAGACTTCAGTGTCGCAGGCAAAAGGCTGGGATTCGAGTCGCACACCTCTCATGACGGAACACGCCTTCCGGAGGAGATTCCCTCCGAGGAGAATCGCGGTAAATTGTACTTCTGGATGAAGCAGGTGATTGACATCGTCAAGCCCAAGATCTTCATCGCTGAGAATGTCAAAGGATTGACAAATCTTGGGAATGTGAAGGAAATCATCCAGCGGGACTTTGCCCAGGCGGACGGAGATGGTTATATTGTCTTGCCTCCAAGGGTCCTTCACGCCGGTAACTATGGAGTGCCGGAAACCCGCGAGAGGGTGATTTTCATCGGAATACGACGCTCGGCGTTGAAAAGTGAGGTTTGCGGTGTTATGGAAAGCGGTGATATTCCTGCCGAATATGACCCTTATCCTGAGCGGACACATAAATACACAAAAGACTCAACGGGGAACCTTCCGTTTGTCACTTGTAGGGATGTGTTCGAAGGCCTTAAAGAGCCGGAAGAATCAGAGGATCTTTCACAGCGTTTCTATTCCAAGGCCAAGTACATGGGTAAGCACTGCCAAGGTCAGGCGGAGATCCATCTCGACGACCTAGGACCCACTATCCGTTCGGAGCATCACGGGAACATCGAGTACCGTAGGTTGTCGGCCCAGCATGGTGGCAAGATGACGGAGGAATTGGATGCGGGGCTTCCCGAGCGTCGTCTCACTCCGAGGGAATGCGCTCTTATCCAGACATTTCCGCCAGACTATCCTTTTGTCTCCTACAAAGAGAACAGCAAGCGTTTCAAAGTCTCCCAGTCTGGCGCCTACAAAGTCATCGGCAACGCCGTGCCTCCGCTCCTCGCCTACAACATAGCCCGCCGTCTCCAGACCCTCTGGCCTGTCTATTTTGGATGATTTTTCAAATAGAGCAGATAGTGTGTTTGGGAAATTATTTGAGTATTAATATGTTATGCTAATCTATCGCGAAAATATCCGCTTATTTATGCCGTTGTTTTCGTAACGCTTTTTTATAGATTATTGACAATCAAACTATTGGGTTAATTGAGCATATTTCGGTTTGACAATTATGGTTGGAGATATAGAATTAAGAGCTTTTCAGCAATTGATTGACTCAGTGTTAGTAACTCTTAATGAGAAGGCGGCCAAGGAGATAAAGAGATTCAAAGGGATGTCTCCTTCAGACTTGGAAGTCGAAGTGTTTCAGACTATAAAAGACGCTTGTGGTGAGGAATCTATTTTCCAGAAAGATGAAGTGAGGTTGGTCTCCGGGATGAGATTCCCCGATATACTTGTAGGGAGAAACTTCGGAGTTGAAGTAAAATCGACAAATAAAGACCATTGGACTTCGACTGGAAGCAGCATCGTTGAGAGCACAAGGGACAGAGATGTCGAATGTATTTATTTGTTGTTTGGTAAACTTGGCGGTGACATCCCAGAGTTTCGCTGCCGGCCATATTCAGATGTCCTGTCTGAAGTGGCTGTGACGCATTCTCCAAGGTATCGGATAGACATGACACTCGGGGCAGGTGAGACTATCTTTGATAAAATGGGAATTTCTTATGAAGACCTTCGATCCTCAAAAAACCAGATAACAGCAGTCCAGGACTATTATCGGAAAATGGCGTTAGTTGAAGGCCATCAGATGCCATGGTGGATATCGGATGATAAATCGGCTGATTCGTCGGTGGGCATGAACATCCGTTCTTGGAGAATCCTTTCAGCCAATGAAAAATCCAATTTGGTCGCTCAACTTCTTGTGTTATTTCCTGAGGTAATATTCGGTGATTATGAGAATGCGGCCATGTGGTTGGTAAGCGTCCAGGGAGTCGTTTGCACAAATCTTAGGGATCCTTTTTCGGCTGGAGGACAAGTAAGACAGTTGAATGGTGTGATGTTGGATTCCCCAATGCCGCATATTGTAAAAACCATTTCTGACAAATATCCTTTGATCGTTTCTCTGCTGAAAGACAAGGACTTCCTTGATCAAATCTCAGCGTTTAATCCAGGTTTGCTTCCTGACGTGACCAGTAGGTGGATTGAACAAGTCCAGTCATCACTAAGTCGTGTCGGTGTCAACATACCTGTCAAGTGTTTGTTCGAAGAAGGTTTAATGTAAAGGTTACATGGCGGACAGGATGACTCCGGAGCAGCGGCATCGCTGCATGGCCAGTATCAAGGGGATTGACACACGACCCGAGATGAAGGTCAGGCGTTATCTCCATGGGCTTGGTTTCCGATATTCACTTCATTCAAAACGACTTCCCGGTAAACCGGATATCGTGCTTCGGAAATATCATTCGGTGATATTCGTTCATGGATGTTTCTGGCATGGGCATCCAGGTGAGTCCTGTTATAGGAAACCCAGCACAAACGTGGAGTTTTGGGAGGAAAAAATCCGGCGCAACAAAGAGCGTGACGCTGCGGACGTGGCCGCCCTTGAGGCTCTTGGCTGGCATGTCATAATTGTCTGGGAGTGTGAAGTTTCCAAGAAACGGTTCGAAGAAACTATGAGCGGTGTCGTCAAAGATCTCCATAACTATCTTGAAGTGGAACACATACACCATATCCCTCCATCAGTCAGGAGATTGTCAAATCAGGATTCCTCTGAGATGTAGTATATTCCCAATATGAAACTTAAAAACAAACAATTTATATGGTGGATAGGGGCGCTCGCTCTTGGAGCGATCCTTGGCCTTCTCCGGATTGGTTGGATAGACGCCAGTTGCGGCTTTATCGCCACGGTATATACCCGCCTTTTCCAGTTTCTTGCCGTCCCGACGGTCGCCTTGGCCATCACGACGACCCTTATTTCTTTCGGTCGTCAGAGAGGCACCCGTAAAGTGTTCGCCCACACGATCACCTACACCCTGTTGACAACCTTCGCCGCCGCCCTGGTCGGGATGGGGATGTATCTGTTGATAAGTCCCCAGAATCTACCTGCAGGGATGCTTTCTTCCGCTGGAGAAGTGGCGGAGGAAGGCTCGACTTTTTATGAGCATATAGTCTCTGTCATTCCCAACAATGTGATCGCCCCATTCCTGTCCGGAAATGTCCTTTCTATCTTACTTATCGCCATAGCGGTCGGATTGGCGCTCGCATGGATGCCGGACACAGAGGGGAAAAGTGTTGTCGTGAAAGGTATCTCAGGACTGCAGGAACTGTTTTTCACCTTGATCAAGGCTCTCATTTGGACATTGCCTATAGGAATCGTGGCTTTTTCCGCCCAGCTGGTGGGACAGCTTAGCGGAGGTATTATTGTCGGCTCACTTGGCAAATACACGGCCGTCATTCTCGCGGGAAACGCGATCCAATTCTTCATCGTGTTGCCGTTGTTCCTTTTGGTAAGGGGAATAAATCCTCTTAAAGTTTTCAAGGCGATGGCTCCAGCCGTTGTGATGGCGCTATTCACCAAGAGTTCAGCTGCGACCCTTCCCGTGACTCTGTCCTCCGCGGAGAACAGGCTTGGAGTTGATCCCAAGGTATCCCGATTTGTGCTCCCGATCTGCACCACGATCAACATGAACGGTTGCGCCGCTTTCATTCTTGTTAGCTCACTGTTCGTGATGCAGAACGGAGGAATGTCCCTCGGACTTGGAACAATGCTCCTATGGGTCTTGATATCAGTGATTTCCGCAGTCGGTAACGCCGGAGTTCCAATGGGTTGCTTCTTCCTTACGGTATCCCTGATGACAGGAATAGGAGCCCCGGTCGAAGTGATGGGACTGATCTTGCCGATTTATACCATTATCGACATGGTTGAGACCGCCGAGAATGTTTGGTCAGACTCCTGCGTTTGCGCGATGACGGATAAGGATCTGCGCGGCAGCTGCTGACGCCTCTGCGAAATCTGGTCCTTGGGAGGCGTAGATGATCCCTCTGGAGGAGTTGATCAGGAGGCCTCCTTTGGCGTTGGCTCCGTTAGCGATAACTTCCTCGGCACTTCCGCCTTGAGCCCCTACTCCAGGGACCAGGAAGAAATTATCAGGACAGAAACTCCTGATTTCCTTTAGCTTATCGGCCTTGGTGGCCCCGACCACGAACATCATGTTCTCGGGAGTTGAGATTTCCATCATGCGTTCCATAACGATCTGGTAAAGAGGTTTCCCGTCTTTGACAGCCGTTTGGAAATCGACCGAGGTGGGGTTCGAGGAAAGAGCCACGACTATCGCGAATTTCCCGGGATATTCCAGGAAAGGAGTTACGGTCTCGCTGCCCATGTAGGGGGAGAGGGTCACCGCATCGAAGTCAAAGGCCTCGAAATAACTTTTGGCGTACATCCTGGCCGTGTTGCCGATATCCCCGCGTTTAGCGTCAGCGATTATGAATTGTCCGGGGTGGTTGAGCCGGATGTGTTCCACTGTTTTCTCAAGGACTGTAAGCCCCTCGGTGCCAAGACATTCGTAGAATGCGAGGTTGGGCTTGAAGGCTACGCAGTGGGGCGCTGTGGCGTCGATGATCCGTTTGTTGAATTCCAGGACAGCCTCGGATACGCTTCGGCCCGCCTTTACGCACTCCGGAATCTTGGCGTAATCAGTGTCCAGCCCGACGCAAAGCATCGATCCCTTCTTCCTTATCTCTGAATATATCTGGTCTGTTGTCATGTTATTCGTAATATTCATAGAATTTGGCGATGGACTCCATTCCGGCGAAGAACTGGCTCAGAAGGTAGCTCTCGTTGGGGGAGTGGATAGTGTCCCGCTCCAGGCCGAATCCCATCAGAAGCGGGTCAGTGCCAAGAATCTTCTTCATGTCCGCCAGGACCGCGATGCTGCCGCCCCCACGGCTCGGAACCGGCTCAATGCCATAGACTTCCGTCATAGCCTTTGATGCCGCTTTAAAAGCCGGTGAGGAGATCGGGATCAAGAATCCCTCGCCACCCTCGCAAAGCTTCACATCTATGGAACAATACTTCGGGGCGATCTTCTCCAGATGCTTCTTAAGAAGCTTTGAGATCTTAGCGCTGGACTGGTTGGGCACAAGGCGCATGGAGATCTTCGCGTGAGCGACTGAAGGAAGGACAGTCTTGGCTCCCTCGCCGATGTAGCCTCCCCAGATCCCGCACACATCCAGGCAGGGCCTGATGCCAATCCTCTCAAGGGGGGTGTAACCTTTCTCACCCCGTAGAGCCTTGACACCAACTGACTCCTTGAACTCATTCATGTCAAAAGGAGCCCTGGCGAGCATCGCTCTGTCAGCCTTTGAAAGCTCGACAACATCATCGTAAAATCCTGGAATAGTGACTCTTCCGTCTTTGTCAATAAGACTTGAGATCAGGTCGCATAGAGTCTGGATAGGGTTGGCTACAGTCCCGCCATAATGACCCGAATGAAGGTCGTGGTCCGGTCCTGTCACAGTGACCTCGACGTACGCCATTCCCCTCATCCCGCAGTTGATAGAAGGAACCTTCTCGGAAATCATCGTGGTGTCAGAGACGAGAATGACGTCGGATTTCAGCCATCCTTTATTCTGCTTTACCCAAGCCGGCAGGGAAGGGCTGCTGATCTCCTCCTCGCCTTCGAAGATAAACTTGACATTATGCCTGAGTTTCCCTGTCCTGACAAGATATTCAAAGGCCTTTATGTGCATGAATAACTGGCCCTTGTCATCGTTCGCACCCCGGGCATAGATCGCGTCCCGTCCGGTGGGATCCTTCTTGATAACCGGTTCGAAAGGATCAGTGTCCCACTTCTCGAGAGGCTCCGGAGGCTGCACGTCATAATGGCCATAGACCATCACGGTCTTGAGTTTCGGATCGATTATCTTCTTCCCGAACACGACCGGGTTACCGTCACTGGGATAGACTCCCGCCTCATCGGCTCCGGCCTCGACCAGCAAGGCAGCCAACCTTTCGGCGCAGCGGCGCATGTCTTCCTTATGCTCTTTCTTCGCGCTGATGGAGGGAATCCTCAGCAGCGAGAACAGCTCCTCATAGAAGCGTTCTTTATTGTCCTGAATATATTGTCTCATAACCGGTTCCTATGATGGTCTCTTATTGGAGAGAGGCTACCCAAGTCTTGATGTCTTCCTCGGAAGCGCCGTTAAGGGTCTGGCCAGCCTTCCAATTGATCTTGGGATATGCCGCCTTGAACTCCTCGTTGGCCTTGTCAATCGTGCTGCCTCCGGAGGTGGCGAAGAAGATCACAGTCTTTCCGGAGAAGTCGTAAGCCTCAAGGAAAGTGTTGATTATGGTTGGAGCCGTGTACCACCAGACGGGGAAACCGATGTATATGGTCTCGTATTTAGAGGCATCTGCCAGGTCTTTGACTATCGCGGGGCGGGAAGTCTTGTCCTGCATCTCCAGGGTGCTGCGGGAAGTCTTCACTGTCCAGTCAAGATCCTCGGCTGTGTACTTTACCTCAGGCTTGATCTCGTAAAGGGTTCCGCCGGTGACGCTCGCCACAGTCTTGGCGATGGCCTCAGTTGTCCCCGTGGCTGAGAAATAAGCCACAAGTGTCTTGCTGTCAGTTGTTTCCGCATTCTTGTCACTCTTCTTGCCACTCTGTCCGCAGCTTGCCGCCAGAATCATCGAGGCCGCAGCCGCAATCATCAAACTCAATGCTCTCATCGATTTATTATTTTTATTATTTCTAATATTGCCTCAATCATACAAATATAACTAAATATAGCCATATCCCGTTTCTTGTGAGGCTAAAAGATTGCCGCCATTACTTTCTCTCTGTCGTAAAACCACATAGCGCATCAATTATAGCAACGGCCGCTACTGTAACAAATGTCACGATTCTATGTGAGGATAAAGATTCGTTTTGAATAAATCGACTAAGAATATGTAATGTTTATTGCCTAAAATGTCTTGTTCATGCTAAATGTATTTAATACTTAAATGTTATATTATAAATTTACGCCATAAATACATTTTTTGGATATGAGGAAAATTTTTCTTTACGGTTTAATGGTTTGTTCTCTGCTGTCTTGCACTTGCACTGATATGGATAATGGCTTTGAGTTTTATCCTTCAAGCCTCGAGTTTGACAGCAACGGTGGCGTCTCTGTCCTTTCAATGAAAGGAAATGCGGCGTCGTCAACGGACTTCTGTGGGTTTTACGGGGTGTCAGAGAATGGGGTTTTCCATTATTGTTCCACAGAAGAACAGGTGCGTCAGAATAGGCCCGATGGCTCATTAATCTCGGTGTCATGCCAAGGTTTAACGGTAAGCGCTTCTGAAAATGGCGCTAAGGAATACTTCGTCGAAGCATCAAGCAACAATACAGGGAGTCCGAAAGAATATCATCTACTGTTCTCGAGCGGAAACAGAATGGTAACATATATTGTCAAACAGAAATAAGGTTTAGTCCTTAAATAGATGAGAGCAATCCCATCAGGTACTTCCTGGTTTCTTGGGTTATCTTAAGTTGAACACTGTCAAAAGGTGCTTTCAAGCAGACGAATGACTCCCGCCCCAATCCATGGGTTATCTTGTCTATTCGATTGATATTCACGATAGCCTGGCGGTTGATGCGGTAGAAAACGTTCGGCGGAAGGCTGTTGATGATGTCGATAAGCGAGTTGTCAATGCTTCCCCATGTCCCGTCCGAGACGAAAACACGGGTGTTGCCTTTCTCTGAATGGATATAGCAAATATCCGCCACATCACGGATGATTGTCTCACGGCCTATTTCCAGAAAGACCTTGCTTCTATATTTAATATCCTTATTAATAATGGATTCCGAGGTTGACCTTATCGTCTCTTTATCCATCCTGGGTCTGAATGACTCACATTTGGTCAAGGCTCGCTGGAGCGCTTCCTCAGAAACAGGCTTGAGCAGGTAATCAACGCAATTGTAGTCAAAAGCCTTTAACGCGTACTCATCGTAGGCTGTCGTGAAAACCACCATCGCCTCGGTATCGACCTTGTCAAACACTGAAAAGGAAAGGCCGTCATCTATTTTTATGTCCGAAAAGATGATGTCCAGATCGGGGTTCGCGGAGATGGCGGCGACTGAATCCTTAATATTCGTCGTGACCCCAACTATCTCAATCTCAGGCCTTAGGGAGAGCAGGGATTCCCTTAAAGCCTCGGCGATCGGCCGTTCATCCTCAATGATTAATGCTTTCATCATCTAAATCCTCCAAGTATAAAACGGGGACACGAACCTCGAATGTCTTCCCGTCATTCATCACTGACACTTCCTTATCCGTCAGCAAAGAATAGCGTTCCTTCAAAGTCTTCAGTCCTTTCCCGGTTCCGTTCGCCTTCTCCTCACGAGGCAGAATATTATTCGCCACGCGGATCCACTCACCATCGAGGGATATATCAATAGACAGGAGGTCGCTTTTTCCGTGACGGTTGTGCTTTATGGCATTCTCCACGAGACTCTGGAGAGAGACTGGGCAGATGAACGCGTCAAGTTGATTCAGTTCTTCGTCAATCGCTATCTCCACTCCGGAGAACCTGTAACTGACAAGTTTTGAATAATCATTCACAAAAGAAATCTCATCATTAAGTGGAACAAGTTTCTTTTCTCCGCTGACGGTAAGATAACGATAAACTCTTGAGAGCCCCTGGAGAAACACTTTCGCATCTGAAGGCGAAGTGCTCATCAATCCGGAAAGTGTACTGAAACAGTTGAAGATGAAATGGTTATCGGTTTGAAGTGCCAGATTGTCCAACTTTGCCTTGAGCAGGAGGTTCTTCTCCTTCTCAAGCCGCTTCTCCGCTTCCAGGCGCGCGTCGTTTTCATCCCTGTAGCGGTTGAGAAGGAAGGCGACTAGATAGGCGGTTGTCAATACCGAAAGGTTTATATAATCCGTGTAAACGATCCTTGCGAAAAGGTGTTCCTGGTCCGGGAATATGTGTCTGTAGGCAAGGCCCATGAATATTGACGAAAGGCCGTTCAGGGCGGCGAGTGTCATCACTTGCGCCAGAACGCTCTTCATATTGTGGGGAGAGTTCCAGAAGACCTTGACGATTCCGCGGATATAGAGTAGGGACAACTCAAGCAAGATCGTTGTCTCGATCAATTGCTCTGCGAAGTCCTCGAGGATTTCGAACACAAGAACCTTCCCACTCAACTGAGCATATACCTCAAGGTTGACGATGGTCCAAAGAACCCAACTGAACACAATCGCGATAACCAGCAGCGCGATGTGACGCATATACATCTCCTTCTCCATTCATTTACCAGATAGTTGCGCGAAGTTAGCCTTTTTTGTGGATGAAGGAGTCTTGTTTATGGCCTATTTTGTCTGCTTCATGGATTTTCTTTTGAGATTTCCTATTTTAACCATTATTTTCGCAAAGTTTCGTTAAAGAACCTTTAAAGCATTGAACAATGAAAAAGACAATTGTATTCATACAGTCCTTGTGCATAGTGATAGCTATCTGCTCTGTCAGTATTCCAGTGTCCTCGCAGAGTCGTTCGCATGGCAGGAGTATCTATGGTGAATTGCTTGGACCCTCACAAGGCCTTGGTATTAATTATGACGCTCGCTTTAAGAAGGAGTCTTCCGAAGGATTCGGCTGGAGGACTGGTGCCGGAGTTGGTTATGCATATTCCTCAATTACTGCCATTTACAATATTGACGGTAATTGGGTCGATACTTATAACCAAATGTTCCGCCTGGCCATACCAATCGAGGTAAACTACCTCCTTGGCAAGGGGCGTTCTAAATTTGAGTCCGGTGCCGGAGGGTCCATGTGCGTGGATCTCTATAGATCAGCTTCTGGAGCGAAACCTAAAAGCGCGGTCGGAGTCATCCCTTATGTGAACATAGGCTATCGTTATGTGGCTGACAAAGGATTCATGTTCCGTATCGGTGTGTCGTCATCCTATAGCTTCAATGGTGACAGAGTCGTTTTCTACCCTTATATTGGATTCGGTAAAGAGCTTTGAGTCACAACCTGGCATTGATAAAAAGTGGATAGCATCTGCTTGTCTGTTGAACTATAGCGTCATTCGCGAAGAATTGCAACATGCGTTACAGTAACGGCTGTTGCTGAAATTGATGCGCCATTCGTTACATTGGCCTGTCATTGGAGGATATGTAGTATCACAAGGATCCCTCAAAAGCCCATTAAAATTTTCGTGGAGATGGGCGGAGTCGAACCGCCGTCCAAACAACGCACCCAGCAGCTTTCTACACGCTTATCCTTCCTTTGGTTGTCGGCCGCGGCCTGCCGGAAGGCGGGCCAGCCACAGCTTATCCTTTAAATCTTAGCCGGCTTTAAAGGAGTCCACCGGAGCGTCCCTCTTGAATGATACCCCGAACTCGGAACATAGAAGGCGTAAAGTCCGCGGGATACTCGTCCGGGCCGCAGCCTTGGCGGCCGGGATTAAGCTAAACGACTTAGTCGATTAGGCAGCGAGTGCGTAGTTGTTGTTGGCAACTAAATTGTTAAGAGAACGGTTTTTACGGGCAGATCTCTCAGAAGCCCGGCGTGCTTACCACCCGGAATCATTGCTGTCAAAACCAGTACATCCCCAAAGTGTGGCGAAATATATACGGTGGATATTCTTAATTTGTTTCATCGGGAAATTGATTAAATTTGCGAGATGATTGGAGGTGACATATTCAACAGGACAGAGTTGCTTTTGGGCAGCGATGTTATGGACGTCTTGTCTAAAGCGAAGGTCATCGTCTTCGGTGTCGGGGGAGTAGGGAGCTGGTGCGCCGAGGGCTTGGTCCGTAGCGGAGTAATGAATTTGACGATTGTCGATCCCGACGACGTCAGCGTCACTAACATCAACCGCCAGCTTATGGCGACCACCAGCACGGTTGGAAGACCGAAGGTGCTGGCCCTCAAGGACCGTCTTCTCGACATCAATCCTCAGGCCAGAATAAACGCTTTGGAAAACACCTACAACGAGGAGACTTCCGGACAGTTCGACCTTGACTCATACGACTACATCATCGATGCGGTTGACTCTCTGAAAAACAAGATCCTTCTGATTCTCAACGCTTCGGCATCCAAGGCCACCTTCTATTGCTCCATGGGAGCCGCCCTAAAAATCGACCCGTGCCGTGTCAAGGTGGCTGAGTTCTGGGACGTGCGAGGCTGCCCTCTCGGGGCGATGATACGTAAGAAGATAAGAAAGGCCGGGATCCTTCCCAAGAAAAAGTTCCTTTGCGTTTATGATGATGAGGTCCTGCCCAATCTTGGGAATGACGGGATAGTCGAGACCGACACTTTCAACAAGGCCCAGATCAATGGCACAACCGCTCCAGTTACCGCTATTTTCGGCATGACTCTCGCCGGACTTGTTTTACGTGATATCTATAAAAAGACTGTGAAATGAGCCAGGTCTGGGATCCGCTACGAAAGATGATGGTGGCGCTGACTCCTGAGGAGAAGGTGCGCCAGTGGTTCATCTCCACGCTTAGGGATCAGTTCAATGTCCCTGAGCACATGATGATGAGCGAAGTCTCTTTCAAATTGGGAAACAAGCCTTTCAGGGCTGATATTCTTGTCTATGGCAGGGATCTTTCTCCGCTTATGGTGGTTGAGTGCAAAAGGGAGGATATTGAGATGGACAGGGAGGTCCTGGAGCAGGCGTTGAGGTACAACCTGGCCCTTGGAGTTAAATACATAGTGATCACTAACGGGCGGGCGACCTTCGGTTTCAGGAGGAAGGAGATGGCTGGGCAAGAAGTGCCTTATGAACAAATGAAGTCTTTCCCGACATGGGAGACTATGCTTGGAAATGATTGAATATGAGCGCGACAATAACACAAGGATTTCTTGACAGCCCTATTTTCGGAATTGTCTCCAGGACAGCGGAGAGGCTCGGAGTCCGAGCATTCGTGATTGGAGGATATGTCCGGGACTGCTTCCTCGGCCGCCGCAATGATGACATCGATATTGTCGTCGAAGGCAGCGGGATAGAGCTTGCCCAGGCCGTGGCCGCCGACATCGAGGAGAATGAGCATCGCCATTGCAATGTCTCGGTATTCAAGACTTTCGGTACCGCCATGCTCAAATGGCATGGGGCTGAAATTGAGTTCGTCGGGGCCCGTAAGGAATCCTACCGCCATGATTCACGCAAGCCTATAGTTGAGGACGGGACCCTTGAAGAGGACCAGCTCAGGCGGGATTTCACGATAAACGCTATGGCTTTCAGTCTGCAGAAAGACGATTTCGGAGCGTTGGTTGATCCTTTCGGGGGAATAAGGGACCTTGCGGCCGGTATCATCAGGACACCGCTTGAGCCTGAGCAGACCTACAGCGATGATCCGCTCCGGATGCTTCGGGCGATTCGTTTTGCGGTTAAGCTCAGCACCCCTGAGCAAAGCTTCACGATCGTTCCGGAGTCGATTCGCGCGATGAAGGCGATGAAGGATCGGATGAGCATCCTGTCCAAGGAAAGGATTGTCGAGGAACTGAACAAGATCCTGATCTGCCAGCGTCCATCCATGGGCTTCCGCCTCATGGACGAGACCGGTCTTCTGGAATATATCCTCCCGGAACTTCTTAAACTGAAGGGAATTGAATCAGTTGATGGTAAAGGCCATAAGGAAATCTTCTCCCATACGCTTCAGGTTGTTGACAATGTGGCGGCGGGGGAGATCGCGGCGATAGAGCAGGGACGTTTGAAGGACTATACCCCCCAAGAGGATGGTGATGGCTTTGTGGAATCAGTCAGGACTGAACCTTACGTCTGGCTCCGTTGGGCGGCCCTTTTACATGACATCGGGAAGCCCGCGTCCAAGCGTTTCGACCCTTCTGTCGGCTGGACTTTCCATGGACATGAAGTCGTAGGATCCAGGATGGTCCCTAAGATATTCTCGAGGCTGAAAATGCCGCTTAACGAAAAGATGAAATATGTCCAGAAACTCGTCTCCCTGCATCACCGGCCAATAGCCCTTGTGGATGAGGAAGTTACGGACTCGGCGGTCCGACGCCTCCTTTTCGATGCCGGCAACGAGATCGACGACTTGATGCTCCTTTGCAACGCCGACATCACTTCCAAGAATCCGGTGAAGGTGGCCAGAATCAAGGAAAACTTTGAGCTCGTGAAGCGTAAGCTGGTCGAAGTCGAGGAAAAAGACGCGATCCGCAACTGGAAAAACCCGATCACCGGGGAGTATGTCATGGAGGTTTATGGGATCCCTCCTTGCAAGGAGATCGGAATATTGAAGGAATATGTCAAAAACGCCATTCTCGATGGGGAGATAGGCAACACCTTCGAGGAAGCGGCCGCTTTCATGCGAGTCAAGGCAGCGGAGATGGGGCTTAAGGAAGTGTCTAAGAATTAATCCTTTCCGTTCTTCCAGTACCAGATGTCATCCCCGCCGGCATAGTCCGGCATGTTGAGGGAGTCCATTTCGGGCTCCTTCGCCAATTTCTTCAGCCTGGGGGACTGGACCCCGAAACGGTCCATAGGAATATTCATGAATCCGCCTACTCGGATCGCCTCGGAGTCGTCTTTCAAGGTGTAATTCCCTTCCTTCGGGTTAGCGAAGACCACTTTTGATACTATCGAGTGGGAGTCATGGCCGAGTTCCCTGGCTTTATTGAATGAGAGGCTGTCCGTGAATATGTTGAAATCAACGTTGTTACCCTTATTGTTTGGCTGATACGGCTGATAGGGAGTCATCACGAGGTTGCGGGCGAACACATCGCCGCTGTCGTCGAACCAGGCATGAGCGTGGAGGGTGTTGTTCACCATGATGTTGTTCTCGACCCTGCGATAGAAGCCTTCCCGTAGTTTGATGCCGCCATTCAGACACAGGTTGTCGTGGATCACATAGTAACTGGATCCGTCGTCAAGGTCTATGTCCCATCCCCGGTCACATCGGAACCTGTTGTATCTTAATGTGTTCGGCTCAAGCATATCGGCCAGGATAAGGTCGGGCCTTTCTTTTGCGTGAGCGGCCATTGTCTTGTAGTCCGGATGCCAGTAGCGGTCCCTGCCCCAGGAGTTGAAAGAGCCGTGGTCGCCGGTCTCCTTGACCGTGTTGAACACATCGTTGTATTCTATGACATGGCCTCCCCATGTGCCCTCGCTGATGTTGATCCCGGCTCTGGGCGTGTCGTAGATGCTGTTGTGACTCACCGTGATCCTGAACGACATCGAGATCTCCACTCCGGTGATCTGTTTTTCGAAAAGTCCGATCTCGTGGATAAGGTTGTCTTTCACGTCACATTCCGCGGGGAAATTGTCTCCTTTCGGCCCTTTTGCGAAATCCATATCCTCCCAGGGAACGAACTTCTCGTAACGGAAACTCGGTGAACGGACGCAGGAAGGATCTCCCACAAAACATACCGCGCTGGCACCGATTCTGGTCAAGAGACATCCCTCGACGCTGGAACGTCTGTTGAACTTGCTGAAAAACACTCCATTGCCTCCGACATCAGTGATGTCGCAACCTTTTATGTGGCAGTCCTCGGTCCCTTCAAGGAAGATGGCTCCGCCCCTGTAAATTGTCCAGTCGGAGCGGAGCAAGGGCTCATATTCCTCCATGAATGTCCTCGCGGCATGTCTGAAGGCAAGACCGGAAAGCGTCACGTTCCTGACCGGATCGTCCTTGGAGCCTTTCAGGCTCACGAGATTCTTGAGCCGGGCCGCCTCAAAGGTCATCCTGTCCGGATCCTCTCCCGGCAGTGGATAGTAATATAATGTCTTGGAGGTCTTGTCGAAATACCACTCTCCAGGTGCGTCAAGTTCCTCGAATATATTCTCCACCATGCGGTTATCCTTATGGATACCCATAGGGCGGTTGTTCTGATGTCCACCTTCCAACTCGAGGTTCCCATCGCTGTCCTTGCCGGTGATCCGGTAGTGGAAATCTCCCCAATCATCCCTATGCATCGCATGGAGAAAACCACCCTCCGGGTTTTTCCAGCCCTTTACCCTCTCAGGTGAAGTTGCGTCAGCGGAAGTCCCGTGGAACCTTACGGCCGTGGAATCGTAGTTCGGGAAACGGGCCATTGTCAGGAGCCTCCCGTCGCCAAAGAGCATGTCTATCTCTTCGCTTCCTTGGATCTTTGACTTCATTATACCGCCGAGGTACCTCTTCCATTTTGTCTGAAGGACAGTCCCCCCGGAGATGACGGCCTTCTCGCCCGGATAGGAACTGATTGTCAATGAGTGGTTCTCATTCCCTTGGGATGAGGTGATGACAATCGGGGAAGTCAGGTGGTAAACGCCCTCCCTGAGGTATATTGTGGTCGTCCCTGTTTTCCCATCGCATTGGTTGACGGCTTCGGAAATTGATGCTCCGGGGGAAAGGATTATTGTCGATTGCGCCGCGGCTGGCATCCAGCAACGCGAGCTTAAAACAGCCACGCAGGCGAGTTTGAAGATGTGGTTCATAAGACAAAATTAATAATAATTATATTTGGCAGCAAGTTTGCAGCGGTCCCAGGTAGATGTTGATAGACGAATACATAAACTATGTCTCACAGGTCAGAAGGTACTCCTCAAGGACTTGTGAGCTGTATTCTGACCTTCTCCGGGAGTTCGCCGGATTCGTCGGCGCTTCTGTGGATTCGGACATCCTGGAGGCCTTGATCCCCTCTGTGGTCCGCTCTTACGAAGTCCATCTCCTGGATGAGAAGAGTGAGGATCCGAGGACCGTCAATCTCCATCTGAGCGTCCTGTCCGGTTTCTGCAAATATCTTATGAAAGATGGGCGGCTCCAGTCCAATCCTGTCAGGATGGTCTCCCGTCCGAAGATGGAAAAACGTCTTCCGGTCTTCTATCGGGAAGACTCCATGAAGGAATATTTTGAACGCACGGAACATGATGCCTCGGAGGAAAACCTGGCGTTGCTGACCGGGAATGATAAGGTCTCTAAAGAATTGTATTCCAGGAGACTCTCGCGGCTGATAGTGTCGATCCTTTATTCGACAGCGATACGCCGTTCAGAGTTGATAGGCCTGTCTATCGGCAGTGTGGATTTTTCCCGGCAGGTCATGAAGGTAAGGGGAAAAGGGGATAAGACCAGAGAAATTCCCCTTGTCCCTTCTCTTTGTAAGGAAATTTCGTTATATTTACAATCGGTTGAGACGATGGAAGGCCATGCGCGACCCGCGTCAGACCCTTTGCTTATAACTCCGGGCGGCGCAAAGCTTTATCCGGTGTTTGTGGACAGGGTGATCAAGAGCGAGTTGGGACAGGTCGGAGGCATCACAGGGAGGAAATCCCCCCATGTATTGAGGCACTCCCTCGCCACAGAGCTTTTGAATGAGGGAACCGATCTCAATTCAATAAAAGAGATGCTGGGACACTCTTCGCTCGCGGCGACGCAGGTTTACACGCACAATTCCATCGAGAAACTGAAAAAAGTTAATTCCATCGAGAAACTGAAAAAAGTTTATGTTAACGCCCATCCAAGGGCAAAAAGCGGAGGTAAAAATGGAGATTAGAGTAAAATCCCTGAAGTTCGACGCGGATCAGAAACTGCTCGACTATGTAGAGAAGAAAGTCTCGAAGCTTTCCCGTTTCAGCGATCATCTTGACGAAGTTGATGTCACGCTCTCCTTGCTCAATGAACCCGACAACAAGGAAGTCAAGATCCAGACCCACGCGTATGGCCAGGACTTGCTGATTGAAAGAAGCGCCTCTACGTTCGAGGATGCCGTCAGCGTGGCTGTCGATCTCATGAAAGAGAAAATCGTGAGAACCAAAGAGAAGAAGTTCGAAGCATAATGAATAAGTGAAAACGTCGGTCAATGTCGCCAGCCAATGCCGTGACTTGATCGGCAAGATCAAAGCCGGAGAGTTCTCCCCCATCTATCTTTTGATGGGGGATGAACCGTATTATTTGGACATGGTGGCAGGCGCGGTGATCGAGAACGCCCTCGACGAGTTTTCACGGGATTTCAATGAGACGATCTGCTATGGCGCTGATGTTGATTCGGACACCGTCATCACCGCGGCCAGAAGGTTCCCGATGATGGCGGAGCGTCAGCTTGTCGTCGTAAAGGACGCGCAGGCGATGAGGGATCTGGAGAAGCTCTCGGTGTATTGCGAGAACCCCTTGGATTCCACAATCCTTGTCCTGCTGATGCGGGGTGCTTCCGCTGACAAGCGCAAGGCACTCTATAAGCAATGCTCCAAAAACGGAGTGGTGGTGGAGTCCAACCCGCTCAGGGATTATGAGATGCCAGGCTGGATCAGCCAGTATTTCTCTTCCAGGGGGCTTGACATCTCCCCGGATGCCGCCGCTTTGCTGGCTGAATATGCCGGCACGGACATGAGCAAGATCGTGGTCGAGACCGATAAGCTTCTTAAGAATCTGCCTGAGGGGACTTCCAAGGTATCTTCCTCCGACATCGAGAGAAATGTGGGTATCAGCCGGGAATATAGCGTATTCGAGCTCACCAAGGAGCTTTCTTTCAAGAACGGCGCTAAAGCCATCGCTATAGCCACCAGGTTAGGGGAGTCGCCACGTTTCGCCATGCCCATGGCCGTGAGCGCGATGTACACCCACTTCTCGAGAATACTAAAATACGCCGCCTTAAAGGAAAAGAGCCGTTATCCCGATAAGACACAGGTCGCCGCTGCACTTCAAGGGGTGAATCCCTTTTTCTGGAAGGAATATGATGTAGCGGTAACTAACTATCCCGTCCGTAAGGCTATGGCGGCCATCTCATTGCTCTGTGAATATGATTATAAAGGCAAGGGCGGTGATGCGGGCGAGGCCACTGCGGGAGAACTTCTGGTCGAGCTGACCATGAAGCTGCTGAATTTATAGGAAATTTTTTAAATTATTATTGTTTTACAATAATTAATTATTATATTTGCCCAAAACTTAATAGATATGGGATTAATAGAATGTAAAGGTATCTGCAAGCGATTCGGAGAGAAGGTCGCTTTGGACAACCTGTCCATTGATATTCCGCAAGGCAAGATTTTCGGCCTGCTCGGCCCTAACGGGGCTGGCAAGACAACCCTCATCCGCATCATCAACCGTATAACCATCCCTAATTCCGGGGAGGTCCTTTTCGATGGACGTCCTATTACCCAATCGGACGTGGAGAA
The DNA here is from genome assembly GCA_902785825.1 of uncultured Bacteroidia bacterium. Taxonomy (GTDB): domain Bacteria; phylum Bacteroidota; class Bacteroidia; order Bacteroidales; family UBA932; genus Cryptobacteroides. Next base: position 98,268 of record CACZZZ010000008.1, on the reverse strand, counting down.
GATCGGGTATCTTCCTGAAGAGAGGGGACTGTACCGTAAGATGGAAGTCGGCGACCAGGCGATGTACTTGGCGCAGCTTAAGGGCATGAGTGCGGCCGAGGCTCGGAAAGAGTTGAAGCAGTGGTTCATACGTTTCGGTATCCAGGACTGGTGGAAGAAAAAGGTAGAGGAACTCTCAAAGGGAATGGCCCAGAAACTCCAGTTCATCACAACGGTTGTGCACAAGCCGTCTCTGATGATCCTCGACGAGCCTTTCTCCGGTTTTGACCCTGTCAACGCCGAACTGATCCGTCAGGAGATCCTGAGGCTCAATGCCGAAGGCGCGACAATCATTCTATCTACCCATAACATGGAGTCGGTCGAGGAGCTTTGCGACAGCATAGCGCTGATCAATAAGTCACGTCTCGTGGTCACCGGAAAGGTGGATGAGATCCGCCGTCGCCATGGCAACAACAACATCGAGCTGATCTACACCGGCCAGGAAAAGGTCGCTGAAGCCGAGGGCTTGTTCAAGGTGCTGTCTGATGAGGATAATGCCGGAAGGCACACTTCGGTTCTTAATCTCCAAGAAGGAGTAACAACCAATGAAGCCCTTTCTGAGCTGCTCAGGCAAGGGATCGTCGTCAACTCGTTCAAGGAACTCATTCCGAGGATGAACGACATATTCATCAAACTCGTAACTCAGGAGGAGGCTTAACCATGGATTTCAGGATTATTAAGACCGTCATTTCGAGGGAATACACTACCCGGGTCAAGAAAAAGTCATTCCTTGTCACCACTTTCGTGGTTCCTATTCTTTTCGCCGCCATGATGGTTGTCATTTTCCTCATTATGGGCAATACCAAGGAGAGGAAGATGAACGTCGCGGTCGTGGATCAGTCCGGAATCGTGATGTCCCATCTCGAGAGCGGGGACAGGATCACCTACGAGGACTGTTCCGCGGAGGTGCCGGACTCCATTAAGGCCCATCTCAAGGATTACGGCAAAGACGCTCTTGTGGTGATCTCTCCCATCGACACTGTCAAGAAGTCTGTCTCGGTCCAGGCATATTCAAAGGATCCTCTCGGAGTCGAGTTCACCAGCGGCTTGTCAAACAAGGTTGACGACGCTGTGGAGGAGTACAGGGTCAAGCAGTATGGGATCGACAACCTCTCCCAGATCATGGACGAGGTCAAGTCCAACGTGAGGGTCTCGGAATATACTCTTGATGATTCCGGTAAGGAAAGCGTCTCGGAATCAGGTATTTACATGATGGTGTCAATGCTCCTCGGCATTATCATCTGGATGTTTATCATGATGTTTGGCGGCCAGGTCATGTCCAGCGTCATCGAGGAGAAATCCAGCAGGGTGGTTGAGGTTCTGATCTCCTCCGTGAAAGCTGTTGACCTGATGTTCGGAAAGATCATCGGTGTCGCCCTTGTGGCCTTGACGCAGTTCTTCCTCTGGATCGTCCTGACCGTTGTGCTGACTTCAGCTGCCGGTGCGTTCTTAGGTAAGGATGTTATGAAGGGCTTCTCCAGCGATCCCCAGATGATGGCCCAGACCGTTGGGATGACTCCTGAACAGATGGAGACTATCGGTGGTGTTGTCGCGGCCGCTGACACTACCGCGGCGGCGGATGTGCCGCAGGATGGCCTGCAGACGGTGATGGCGACACTTTCCAATATTCCATGGACGAAGCTCATAATTTCATTCCTGATCTTCTTCGTCCTCGGATATCTGCTCTACGCCTCGCTTTACGCGGCCATCGGATCAGCCGTGGAGAGCGTGGACGACACCCAGCAGCTTCAGATGCCGATCACGATACCACTTATGATAGCATACATGATCATCCTGATGGCTTTCCAGAATCCTGACAGTCCTGTCGTGGTCTGGGCCTCGATGATCCCGTTCACTTCCCCTATAGTGATGCTTGCCAGGATCCCGTACGGCGTTCCGACATGGCAGCTGATCGTCTCTATCGCGCTGCTCTTCGTGACCTTCCTCGGGTGCGCCTGGCTCTCGGCTAAGATCTACAAGGTCGGCGTTCTTATGTTTGGAAAGAAGTCCACTTTCAAGGATCTCTGGAACTGGTTAAAACAAAAGTAATTAAGACACTTATGAAAAAATTGTTGTCTCTTGCCGCAGCCTTCTCCTTGTGCGCGGGGATCTCCGCCCAGACGGTGGACATCTCCTGGGCTAAAGAGCAGGTTGACGGGCACCGTACTGGCGTGGTCGCCTCCAACGCCTCGAATGTTGAGGAGTCGATGGGCTACGTCAAGGGTAAGGTTTACCACGCTCCCAACGGAAAGAAATTCCGGAGAGGCGCGACCCGCGATGTGGCGAAGCTTCTTATCGACGCCCAACCCGCCATGGCTCAGGTCAAGGAAGTCATTGGCTATTCCACCGCTTTCATGGATCGGACATATCCTGAATGTCCTCTGTACGATTGGTTCATCGATGAGCTGATGAGAGCCACCGCGGACAGCTTGGACCGCAAGGTTGATATCGGTATCACCAACAGGGGAGGAGTCCGGATAGAGATGCCTGAAGGTGAGGTCTTTTATGATGACATCATGTCGATGTTCCCCTTCAAGAACAATCTCTGCTATGTAGCGCTTAAGGGAAAAGACGTGAGAGTTATCCTCGACCAGATGGCGGCCTCGACTTTCCAGATTTTAGGCGGGATCAAGGTCGTCGCCCAAAACGGAAAGATCATTTCCGCGACCGTCAATGGGGAACCTCTTGATGATGAGAAGGTTTACGGAGTGGCGACACTTAATTTCCTGCTTGACGGCGGCGACGGGTATTTTATCGCTAAGAATGCTCTGGAAGTACTCCAAAGCAAAGGTTGGGTCTATGACACGATGATTCCTTATGTCAAAAGCCTGACCGCCGCCGGTAAACCGATAGAGTTCGAGAATCAACACTGGATCACGATCCTTAAGGAGGGGGACAAGAAATGAGACGGAATATCTTTTCATTAGCTCTGGCAGTAGCTTGTTCCGTGGCGTTCCTGACCGGTGCGAACGCTCAGAAACGACTGACTATCATTCATTTCAATGATACTCACAGCCACATGGAACCGGAACGTACCGGCGAAAACGCTCGTCACGGAGGTATCATAGAACGCGCGGCTTACCGGGACAGTGTCATCAAGGCTGACGGCAAAAAGAATGTCCTTATGCTCCATGCCGGGGATTTCAGTCAGGGAACCTCCTATTTCACAGTGCTTAAGGGCGACCTTGAGATCGACATGATAAATGCCATGAAGTATGATTGCGTCACTCTTGGCAACCATGAGTTTGATAACGGCATTGAGGAACTTGGACGTCGCCTCGCGAATCTCAAGTGCCCGGTGGTCTGCGCCAATTACGATTTCTCTCAGTTCGAGGTTGGCAACTATGTCAAGCCTTACGCTGTCGTGAAAAAAGCCGGTATGAGGATCGGAATAATCGGTCTTATGCCGGATATCACTACCCTTGTGTCAAAGGAGACCTCGAGCAGGATCCCAGCCTTCGACAATGCCGAGGTGGTGAACAAGTGGACCAGAGTCCTGAAGGAAGAGCTGAAGTGCGACATCGTTATCGCTCTGACCCATATTGGGTACGATGGAGAACCATACACGGATTTTGATCTAGTGAAAAGCACCCGTGGGCTTGACATCGTAGTAGGAGGTCATTCCCATACCTTTATTCCGAAACCAGGTTATGAGAATAACCTTGATGGAATGCCTGTGCCGATTGTGCAGAACGGTTGCTGGGGGCTCGAGGTCGGAAACATGAAAGTCTATAAGAAATAATAATGAGATCAAGACAGATCGCTACGGTTTTGGCCGCCCTTTCCTTGCTGGTGGCCCAAGGGCTTGAGGCCCAGATTAGAGGTACAAGACAAGAACAACTGAAGAATTGGGAATTCAGCAAGGACGGCTCATCGTGGAGTCATGTCTCAGTCCCGCACTCGTACAATGCTATTGACGGCCATTCCCCTGAATACTACAGGGGAGAGGCCACATATAGATGTGAATTCCGTCCCGGCGACATAAAGCGGCCTCATTATCTCTTGTTCGAGGGTGCGGCGCAGGCGGCTTCGGTCACTGTGAACGGGGTGCGTCTGGCTTCTCACAAGGGTGGCTATACTCCCTTTGTGGTCAATATCTCGGAGGCTATCAGGAGAGGCTCCAACACGATTGAGGTGGTCTGCGACAACCGTGAGGATCTGAATTTGGCTCCTATCAGTTCGGACTTCAACAAAAACGGCGGACTCCATAATCCGGTCTGGCTGCTGGATATGGACGAGGTCCATTTCTCCCCCGAGGCTTATGGAATGTACAGGATGCATTGCGCCACTCCCGAGGTTTCAAGCAGGAGGGTCGAGACAAGGGTACGGACCAGGCTTGTCAACGCAGGAGCGAAAAGCGCCGATGTGATGGTGAGGGTCCAGCTGATGGAGGTGGACGGGTCTCTCGCGTATCAGGCCGACCGGGAAATTCATCTCGCCCCGAAGTCTGAGACTGATTTTGAGCACGATTTTGAGGCGACTGGGATTCGCTGCTGGAATGGCTTGAAAGATCCGTATCTCTACACCGCCCGCATTGAGGTTTTCAGAGGAAGAAGGCTTCTGGATATCGCCGAGACCAAAATCGGTTACCGCTCTTATGAGATTGATCCGGTCAGGGGATTCCTTCTGAATGGCCAGCCATATCCGCTTCATGGGGTAGCCATGCATCAGGATGCGGATGGCAGGGCCTCCGCGGTGACCGATTTTGATGTCCGCAGGGACTATAAGATAATCAAGGAACTCGGGGCCAACTTCCTGCGCCTCGCGCATTATCCTCACACTGACCGGGAATACAGGTTATGTGACTCTCTGGGCATAGTTGTCCAGACAGAGATCCCTTGGGTGAATGTCTGCGGAACCGATGCGAAGCAGGCATATTTCAATAACATCCGCCACCAGATGGAGGAGATGGTGACCAATCTCTACAACCATCCGAGCATCATCTTCTGGGGAATGTGGAATGAAGTTGATTTATGGGGTAACAATGATAATCTCCAGGGCGCTTTCGATGCCCCTAAGGTGCTGACTGAGACGGGGCGTCTGTACGATTTCACAAAGAAACTGGATCCCTATCGCTATGTGGGGTTCACGGACGACTCCCGCCTGAAGAGGGAAGGCTACCCTGGACTCGCGGGCGATTTCTGTTCGCAGAATATCTATCTTGGCTGGTATCAGACGCCGAATGATTTCAGTGGCTTGACCGCCGAATTGACTGATGTCAAGGCCCGTCGCGGCGGGCCTGTGTGCCTGTCAGAATATGGTGCCGGTATCAATCCATTCTGCCATGTCTCGAATCCGGCTAAGGCTGTCCGTGATCTGGAGGACGATTCCCGTCACTATGAGGAATACGGTAATATGCTTCACGAAGCCTATGTCCGGCAAATTCTCAGGATGCCGTGGCTGACTTTCACCTCAGCCTGGCTGATGTTCGATTTCCCTGTCGCCAACAGGAACGAAGGCTACATGGATTCCTCCGACGGAGTACGTTTCCAGGCTAACGAGTCTCGGAAATATATGAATGACAAGGGCTTAGTGACTCGTGACAGGCAGACTAAAAAGGATGTGTTCTATCTCTACAAGGCCCTGTGGAACAAGAAAGAGACCACAGTGTACATAACCTCCAGGCGGCTGAGATCCAGACCGGCCGGAGAAGAATTCACAATCAAGGTCTATAGCAATGCGAAGAATTTGTCGTTGTACCAGAACGGGAAACTTGTCACAAAGAAATACAGTTCCGGCGAGGATACGGGAGTCATCTGGACTTTCCCGGGAATACGCCTGAAAAAGGATTCGGACACTTTCAGGGTCGTCGCGAACAACGGTACCAAGGACGAGGTCACCTGGTCTCGGCTTTGATACTCCTTTTTACCGGAAGAAGCGCTATAAGATAACCTATAAGGGCGACTCCCGCTATTGTAAGCAGGATGTCGCTCCAGCTTACTATCACAGGATAGGCGTTAACCAGGAAATTACCGGGCATCTTGATAAAACCGAACTTCTGCTGAAGAAGCGCGAATCCGGTTCCTATGACCAGACCGGCCGCGAGGCCCAGAAGGGAAATAAGCCAGCCTTCTAGAGTGAAGGTTTTACGGAGCATCTTGTCTGTGGCGCCGAGGCTCCGGAAAGTCTCGATGTCATCCTTCTTCTCGATAATCAGCATCGTCAGGCTGCCGAATATGTTGAAAGCGATGATTATGATAATGAATATCAGTATAAGGAAGATAGCCGCTTTCTCGTAACGCATCATCTTGTACAGGGAGGTGTTCTGCCTGAAGCGGTCCAGAACCTTGAACCCGGGGCCGACGATGTCCTTAATCTCGCTGATAGTCTTTCTGATTTCCTTAGCCGAGGCCCCTGACTCCATCCTTATCTCTATCCCAGAAACTTCCTTATCATAACCAAGAAGCTGTCTCATCTGCTCGAGGGGCATGATCATCAGCTCCTCGTCAATCTGCTGGTTGACAGTGAATATTCCAGCGGGCCTCATGCTCACGGACTCAATAGATGCGGCTGGGTTGGCTAGTGAGAAATTCCTGTCCCTGGCCGGGAAATAGATTGTGGCTGAAGACAAGAACGCCGGGTTCATCCCCATTTTGTAAGCCAGTCCGGCTCCCGCCACCATCTGGGGTATTTCTCCCTTGTGTAGGGCAAATACCCCAGATGTCATGTGGCCTATAAGAGGGGAGTCCTTCTCGTAGGCCTCGTCAACTCCCTTTGCCTTTGCCACTCCCTGGTGCTCGTCATAATCCACGAAGACATTCTCTTCCAATATTTTATGATATTGGACAACTCCGGGCAGCGCCGCGACCTGTTCTATCATGTCATCCTCCGGGACAAAGACTTTCCCCTTGGCGGGGGAGATGAGAATGTCCGGCTCAACATTGCTGAGGGTGGATTTCACCAGCTCATCAAACCCATTGTAAACGGATAGGATTATGATTAGAGCCGCCGTTCCGATCGCCATGCCGATGGCGCTGATCGCGGAAATGATGTTGATCACGTTGTGTGATTTCTTCGCGAACAGGTACCTTCCGGCTATGAAGAGCGGCAGGTTCATCTCCCTGGATGGTTATTCTGGCCGATATGAGTCCTTGAGGGCGGTTGTCTTGTTGAAGACCGCCTTGTCGGGAGTGCTGTCAGGATCTTTAAAGTAGTATCCGGTACGCTCAAACTGGACCGCAATACCTGAATTGTCCTCCAATAGCGCTGGCTCGGCGAAACCTGTCAGGACCTTAAGTGACTCAGGGTTGAGGAAGTCTTTGTAGTCCTTGTCCTCAGGGATGGAGTTCATGTCCTCTTTGGTGAAGAGACGGTCGTAATCCCGGATCTCGATCTCCTTGGCATACTCGGTGGGAACCCAGTGGATCGTACCCTTGACTGAGCGCCATACCTCGCCACCTGGCCTTGTAGAAGGGTCATAAGTGCATTTCAGCTCAACGACATTGCCCTCGGCGTCCTTGATGACCTCCTCGCATTTGATGATGTAGGTATATTTCAGACGCACCTCGCCTTCTGGCTTGAGCCTGAAGAACTTCTTAGGCGCATCCTCCATAAAGTCGTCCCTCTCGATGTAAAGCTCTCCGGTGAAGGGAACCTTTCTGGTCGCTCCTTCCGGTTCCGCCGGATTGAGCGGGCAGTCAAACCACTCGACCTTCCCGGGTTCCCAATTGGTGATTGTGACCTTCAAAGGCTTCTGAACGACCATGTAGCGGTTCGACCTGGCGTTGAGGTCCTGGCGAACGCACCACTCCAAGAGCTGAATGTCCATCATCTGGTCGCGTTTTGAGACACCGATCTTCTCGCAGAACATCTTGAGAGCCTCGGGAGTGTATCCTCTGCGCCTTACGCCGCAAAGCGTGGGCATCCTGGGATCGTCCCATCCGGCCACAAGACCTTTCTGAACCAATTCCAGAAGCTTGCGTTTGCTCATGAGGGTATATGTGAGATTGAGTCTCGCGAACTCGTACTGATGGCTGGGATAGATGTGCAGGGCCTGGATGAACCAGTCGTAAAGCGGGCGGTGCACGTCGAACTCCAGGGTGCAGATGGAATGGGTGATATGCTCGATCGAGTCACACTGGCCATGAGTGAAATCGTACATCGGGTAGATGCACCACTTGTCTCCGGTGCGATGGTGCGAAGCGTGCTTGATGCGGTAAAGGAGAGGATCCCTGAACATCATATTCGGAGAGGCCATGTCGATCTTGGCCCTAAGAACCTTCTCACCGTCAGCGTATTTCCCAGCCTTCATCTCCCGGAAGAGCTGAAGGTTCTCCTCGACGCTCCTGTTCCTGTAGGGACTCTCTTTCCCAGGGGTATCGACAGTGCCGCGGCCCTTGCTGATCTCCTCCTGAGTCTGGTCATCAACATAGGCGAGACCTTCCTTGATGAGCTGCTCGGCCCACTCGTAGAGCTGGTCGAAATAATCGGAGGCGTAAAGCTCCTTGTCCCACTTGAAGCCCATCCAGCGGATGTCTTCCTTGATCGCATCGACATATTCGGTGTCCTCTTTAGTGGGGTTGGTGTCGTCGTAGCGAAGGTTGGTCTTGCCACCGTATTTCTCAGCCAGACCGAAGTTAATGCAGAGGCTCTTGGCGTGGCCCAGGTGCAGGTAGCCATTGGGCTCCGGAGGGAACCTAGTCATAACGCTGTCCACCTTACCCGACTTAAGGTCATCCTCAATTATCTCTTCAAGGAAATTCAGTTTCTTGGTCTCTTCCATTTTATACATTCTTTGAACAATCTCACAAAGATACAAAAAAGCGTGCTCCCGTTTTGGGGAATTTGTGCAAAATTACAGATAATTTGGGTATATTTGTGTAATATATACTGTGATTATGAAAAAAGCTTTACTTCTCTCTCTGGCATTCGCCATTTGTGGTTTTTATCTTGAGATCAATGCCAATTCCCATGAGTCCGTTCCCACCACAGGGGTCAAAGTCGAGTCGCCAGACGGAAGGATCTGCCTTACTGTGAATAATGCCGGAAAGTTGACATATTCAGTTACTTATGACGGTCGCAAAGTCATCACGGCGGCGCCGATGGGTTATGAGTTCCAGGGTGAGGAACCGCTTGCGGATGGCCTTGAGATGACCGCCAGCCCCGTCTCCCTCAAAAGGGACAAGTGGACGCCGGTGGTCAAGAATCGTCACGCCGAGGTGGACCAGAGCTGGCGTGAGACCAAACTGTTTTTTCAGGAAAAGAAGGGCGAGTGGCGCCGGATGGAGATAGAGATCCGTGTATCCGATGACGGGGCCGCTTTCCGCTACCATCTTTATGATGGGGCCACCATACGGGACCGTCGGATCCTCAGGGAGCGGACGGGATTCAATATTCCTTCCTCATCCAAGGCCTATGTCGCTGAATATGACGGACGTTACCATTCCGCCCAGGAAGGAGAATTCATAAAAAAGGAGGTTTCCTCATTGAAGGATGAGACCTTGGCCGGCCTCCCTTTCCTCGCCCAGCTGGAGCCTGGTTTGTGGACAGCCATAACCGAGGCGGACATCGATAACTATCCCGGGTTTTATATCGGCGGGAGCCCGGAGGGAAAGCTTAGGACAATGCTCGCGCCCCTCCCCGGAGAGGACGAGGACGGGATAAAGGCCCGCTTCGACGATGAGATCACTTCACCTTGGAGGGTTATCCTTGTCGCTGACAATCCCGGGAAGTTTGTCGAGAGTGAGTGGATCCGCACTTTGAATCCACCTTGCGCCATTGAGGACCCCTCTTGGATCCGCCCAGGCATGAGCGCTTGGGATCACTGGTGGAGCGGTGAGGTCAAGATGGAGATGGGTGTGATCAAGGAATACATAGATCTCGCCTCTGAGGAGGGTTGGCCATATATGCTTGTGGATTGGCAGTGGTATGGTGAGAACAATCGTCCGGAGGCGGATGTGCTGACCCCGGCTCCGCAGATCGACATGGCTGAAGTCATCCGTTACGCCTCGGAGAGGGGTGTTAGGATATGGGTTTGGATGCACAGCGGTGACGCCAACCGCAATGACGCTTATAAGAGAGCCTTCCCTCTGTACGAGAAATGGGGAGTGGCCGGAGTGAAGATAGATTTCATGGACAGGGACGACCAATACACCGTCAACTGGTACAGGAGAGTGGTCAAGGCCGCTGCCGAGCATCATCTTCTGATTGATTTCCACGGTGCTTACAAGCCGGACGGGATCGAGAGGACATACCCCAACCTGCTGACCCGGGAAGGTGTCAAGGGAGGAGAGTATAACAAATGGACTGGACGCCAGAACAGCGCCGCCCATAATGTGAAACTGGCCTTCACGCGAATGGTCGCCGGCCCTATGGACTACACTCCGGGCGGTTTCCTGAATGTCAAGCCGGAGGATCATGTGGGCCAGAGTCCCTCCCTGGTGCCGAACACTCGCTGCCAGGAACTCGCCAAGTTCGTGGTGTATGAGAGCCCGTATACCGTTGTGTGTGACCATCCGGACCACATTTTAGGTCAGTCCGGGGCGGATTTCCTTAAGATAGTCCCAACGGTTTGGGATGATATCCGTTTCGTTGGAGGCGATCCGGATTCCTATGTCTACGTGGCCAAGCGTTCCGGGGAGCAGTGGTTCCTTGGGGTGATCAATGGCTCGGACGCAAGGGATATAGTTCTGGACATGCCTTTCCTTCAGGAAGGCGAGTTCACATTATCTTATTGGGCGGATGGAAAGAACCCTACTGATGTGGTGAGAAAAGACATGAAACTCAAGCCTGGAAAGCCAGTCAAAGTCCATCTGGCTCCTTCCGGAGGCTACGCCGCTGTCATATCCCCGGTTAAGTGATCTATCCCTCAAGTATCTGGCTGGCGGCGTTCTTCGTGTCCACTTTCTCGATCACACGCTCCAGGATGCCGTTCTCGTCGAATATGAATGTGCGTCGGAGAGTCCCCATGGTGGTTTTGCCGTACATTTTCTTCTCACCCCAGGCTCCAAAGTCCTGTAGCATCTGGGTGGATGTGTCCGCGAGGAGACGGAATGGAAGCTCATACTTGGCCCTGAACCCCGTATGGGACTTGGAGCTGTCTTTGCTGACTCCAACGACATTGTAACCTGCGGTGGTGAGCTCAGCGTAATTGTCCCTGAATGAGCAAGCCTCGGCAGTGCAGCCTGAGGTGTTGTCTTTTGGATAGAAATAGATTATGGTCTTGCGGCCTTTTCCGATGAAGTCTTCTGATTTCACGGTATTTCCGTCCTGGTCCAGGACCTCGAAGGACGGCATTTTGTCTCCAATCTTAAGCATGGGTCGGTTATTATTGTTATCTTGTTTTCACTTTCACAAATATACTTAAAACGGATTATCTTTGTAATGGTAAAGCGTAATCAGATGAAAAAGATTTTTCTTTCCGTTCTGGTCTGCCTGGTGTGTGGGCTGACGGCATTCTCACAAGAGTTCCAAATTCCCGAGCGTGTGAAAGATCCTGGAGTTATCCAGGTGTTGTGCATCGGTAATTCGTTCACATATGTTCATGATTCTGACATGATACTACGGGAAATAGCTCGTAGTCAGGGACTTGATATTCGTATAGGGAAGTACCTCGCAGGCGGCTACACTTTCGGTCGTCATCTTGGGAATGCTGATTCCAGGGCCGCTGTCGATTTCGGTGGCTATGATTTCGCCTTCCTTCAAGATCAGAGCGCTAACCCGGCCAGATATTCCAGGGATAAGGATAAACAGGTGTTGAAAGATCTCAAGACACTGAAGAAGAATGTTTTGGCTCATTCTCCAGGATGTGAGGTGATTCTTGAGAGAACTTGGACTTACAGCGGTTTTGAGGCCGGAGGTTTCGGAACAGCGGAAAGCCTTGATTATCACCTCGGAAGGGGAGCGGCTAAGATGGCCCGGAAGGCCCGGACAGGGCTTTCTCCAATAGGTGACGCGTTTAATCTTGCCATGAAGATATGGCCGGAAGGAAAACTACTGGGTCCCGACAATCATCATCAGTCCCTGGAGGGAGCTTATCTCAAGGCCTGTGTCAATTACTTGCTGATTGCCCGAAAGCCGTTCTCCGGCACTCCGGCCAGCTGTGGAGTCAATCCAGAGGTCGCCTCGTTCCTCCGTGCCATAGCCCAGCAGGTTGTTCTCGGTGACATCAAGTAGCTCCGTTTTTTCTCGGAATATCCGCGTTAATTCGCTATTTTTGTATGATAAGAAAGATCCGGATATGATTAAGTCAATGACAGGTTACGGCAAGGCTGAGGCCATCCTTAAGACAGGAAAACTCACCATAGAGATAAAGACGCTGAACGGGAAAAATTCTGACGCCAACATAAAGACGCAGCTTCTGCCCAAGGATAAGGAGTTGTTGGTCCGACAGATGATCTCCGAGTCCCTCGTCAGGGGCACCATCGACTTTTTCATGACTTGGGAGCCTGGTTCCGGAGCCGCGAAGCAGATCAATCCTGATCTTGTCAAGGAATATTTCTCACAGATGAAAGATATAAGGAATAACCTCACAAGTTATCGGGCTGCCAATTTCGGAGACCAGGCCTGGATGGATAACGTGATGCTGACCACGATAATGCGTTTTCCGGACGTGATGGACAATTCCCGTCAGGATGTGGTTACGGAAGAGAACTGGCCGGTGGTGGAGAATGCTATAAAAGAGGCGCTCCGCTCTGTCAATGACTACCGTAGCAAGGAAGGGGTGGCCCTTTACGCGGATGTGACCTCCAGGGTCAAGGGCATCATGGAACTTGAGGATGAGGTTGAAAAGCTTGAGCCTGAGCGGATTGAGACTGTTAAGGAAAAACTCACCAAGAATCTCGCCGAATTGGGGCAGAAGGTGGATCCGTCAAGGTTCGAGCAGGAGATGGTATTCTATCTTGAGAAACTGGACATCAATGAGGAGAAGGTGCGTCTGCGCCAGCATTGCCGCTATTTCCTTGATACGATCGACTCGGAGCCCTATCCGGGGAAGAAACTCGGATTCATCATCCAGGAGATGGGTCGTGAGATCAACACGACCGGCTCCAAGGCCAATCATGCCGGCATCCAGAAGCTCGTAGTCCAAATGAAGGATGAACTTGAGAAGGTTCGAGAGCAGTCCATGAATATCCTATAACCCTTATGAGCAAAGACACTGTCATCTTGATTATCCTGGCTGCCCTGGCGATCATCGCTTTGGCGGTGATGCTCCTGGTCATTCTTCGCGGTGCCAAGGAGAGAACTAAGTTCGCTGAAGAGAAAGCCAAGCTCGCCAAGGATTTCGAGGATGCGGAAGACGTTCTGCAAGAGAGGATTACAACTCTTGTGGGCGAGAAGGCTTCCTTGGAGAGCCGCCTTGCTGCCATGGAAGATTATGGGAAGCGTCTCCAGGAAGAGCGGGAAAAGGCGGAGAAAGCTCAGCGGGAAGTTCAGGAAAACGCCCTGAAGATGCAGGCGGAAAGACATCAGAAAGATCTGGAAAGCATGCGTGACGCTTTCAAGGCCCTATCCGCAGAGAACAGCGCCGAGTTCAAGAGCCAGAGCGCCGAATCGATCGCGGAGCTTCTGAAGCCGATAAAGGAGAAGTTCGAGGCTTTCGACAAGAGTGTCCGGGAGTCCAGGATTGAGAGCGCGGCTCAAAGCGCTGCCATGAAGGAAAACATTGAGAATGTCCTGAAGCGCTCACAGGCCGTGGGTGACGAGGCGAGGAACCTGGCGAACGCCTTGACAGGATATGCTAAGGTCCAGGGAAACTTCGGAGAGATGCTCCTGACGGATGTGCTGAAGAACGCCGGACTGGTGCAGGGAATCCATTATTTCACGCAGGGAGTGATCACTGACAGTGAAGGCCACGAGATCAAGAGTGATGAGGGGAAGACCATGATTCCCGACGTGATGGTGTTCTATCCCGACGACACGACAGTCATAATAGATTCCAAAGTCAGCCTCAAAGCTTATAAGCAGTACATGGTCTGCGAGACGATGGATGATAGGAAAAGATTCGCCAAGGAGCATGTCGAGAGTGTACGCAAGCATGTCGATGAGCTTAAGGCAAAGGACTACGCCTCCTATATTCCTGAGGGCAGACGTAAGGTCAATTATAACATAATGTTCATCCCTATAGAGGGAGCCTTCCGTCTGATGCTCGAGGCTGATCCTGTGTTGTGGCAGGTGGCTAAGGATAATAATGTCCTGATCGTCAGCCAGATGACCCTGATTATTGTCTTGAATATGATCCAGATGGCCTGGAAGCAGGCGAATCAGGAAAAGAACATAGCGGATGTTTACAAGACCGCCGAGGAACTGATGAGCCAACTTGGAAGCTGGATGGAAAGTTATGTCAAGATTGGCGATGCTCTAAAGAAAGCCTCTACGGCTTACGGAGAAGCCTCGAAGAAGCTTTCCGAGTCCAATCAGAGCGTCATAAAGAAAATCCAGAAACTTGAGAAACTGGGACTGGCTCCAAAGAAGTCTCAGGGCAAGATAAAAACCACGGGGCGCTCTATGGGCCCTGAATCGATAATCCCGGCTGTGCTCTCCCACGACAAGATAGAAGAGGAAGCCTCTAATAATCAGGAAAATGAGAACTGACATTGATTTCGCCGCTATGGCGGCCCGTTACAGATCTGAACTGCTTGACAACGTGATTCCTTTCTGGCTGGAGAAGTCCCAGGATAAGGAATATGGCGGGTATTTCACCTGCCTTGACCGCGAGGGAAATGTATTCGACACCGACAAGTTCGTCTGGCTCCAGGGAAGGGAAGTGTGGATGTTCTCCATGCTTTACAACTCGTACAAAAAGGATCCCGCATGGCTTGAATGCGCCACCCAGGGGGCTGAGTTCCTTCTCAAGCACGGTTACACAGGCGACTATGACTTCTATTTCTCCCTCGCCCGTGACGGTCGGCCCCTCATCCACCCTTACAATATATTCTCCAACACATTCGCTTGCATGGCGTTTGCCCAGATGGCCAAGGCTACCGGTAACGACCGGTACGCCACTGCCGCCAAAGAGACATTCAGGAGGATTCTTGAGCGGCGCTCAAATCCCAAAGGGCCTTGGCTCAAAGCTGTGCCCGGGACCAGGCCAATGAAAGATTTCGCTCTGCCGATGATCATCTGTAACATGGCTTTGGAGGTTGAGGAAATAATTGACAATCCGGAGCTTATGGAAAAGACTATTGACGAGTGTCTCCATGAGGTCCTGGATGTCTTCTACCAGCCGGATTTGGGCGTTATGGTAGAGAACCTGTCCTCGGTGGACGGGAGTCTGGTCGATTGTTTCGAGGGTCGCAGGATCAATCCCGGACATGACCTTGAGGCATTGTGGTTTATCGAGAATCTTGGCTTGAGAAAGAAAGATCAAGCTCTGATAGAGAAAGCGGTGGAGATCTCACTAAGGGTAATCGAATACGGTTGGGACGAAAAGTATGGAGGCATATTCTACTTCATGGACCGGAAGGGTTACCCGCCTCAGGAACTGGAGTGGGACCAAAAATTATGGTGGGTCCATATTGAGGCCGCGATCGCCATGTTGAAGGGTTATCAGCTGACCCGTAACGAAAAATGTCTCGACTGGTTCCTCAAACTCGACGATTATCTTTGGAACCATTTCAAAGACAAAGAGTTCCCGGAATGGTTCGGATACTTGAACCGCCAAGGGGAAGTCCTTCTTCCGCTCAAGGGAGGTAAATGGAAAGGTTGTTTCCATGTCCCGAGAGGCTTGTATCAGATAGGAAATATTCTTGAGGATCTTTCGCGATGAGAAAAGTGATTGGCAGAGCCGGTCTCCTTCTCTTTCTTTGCCTTTCCTTATCTTGTGCCAAGAAAGAGGAAGAGGCGTTTCTAATACCTTATTCTCCTGTCGCTCCTTCGCAGGATGGCCTGCTGTCAGCTTCGGTCTGGAAAGCCCTGCCGCCCGTGGTTGGATTCCATGCCCCTTGGGACGGTCTGGATGACAAGACCGCTTTCAGATGCATGGTCACCGACAGCCTTTTCCTGTTCCGGTTCGACGTCATAGACTCCACTCTGGCCTTGGAAGGCGATTTCAAGACTGAGATGGATGTGGAATATGAGGACAGGGCCGAGTTATTCTTCTCCCATGCCGGAGATCTCGACACATATATCGGCGCGGAGATGGATCCTGCCGGGCGTGTCCTGGACTATACCTGCGAGTTCTACCGCAAGTTCGATTATGAATGGAATTTCAAGACTTTGGACTATTGCCATGAGATTCGTCCCGACGGATATTCAATCGCCGGGAGCGTGACCCTGGAGGAATTGTCCGGTTTTGGAGTGAATATGGAAGAGGATTTCCTGATGGGAGCCTTCAGGGCTGATTATCGTCCTGATGGTGAGGTCAATTGGTACTCGCTTAAACTGACAGACGACAAGCATGCGGACTTCCATCAGCCAAAGGTCTTTTTCAAGGCTCGCGCGGACAAGAAGCCTTTTTTTAAGATGAAAGGAGCTGTCCTGTCCGTCGAAGACCTAGAGACCGCCCCATGGCCCGCTATAGCCAAATCAAACGGAATCAACACATTAGGGACTCATATCACGCCGTCCCAGGTGCTGGGCTTCATGACGACGGAGAGAGGGCGGCATTTCGCTGACGAGTGCTCCCGCCTCGGAATCGATGTCGAGCACCAGCTCCACGCTATGGGCGACTTGCTTCCCAGAACTCTCTTTGACGAGGATTCCACCATGTTCAGGATGGACAGGAATGGTAGGAGGGTTGCGGACTTCAATTGCTGCGCCCATTCCGCCAAGGCTTTGGAGACCATATCCGCCAAGGTAGCCGAATATGCCCGTGCCCTCCCGGCTACCAACCACCGTTACTATTTCTGGCTTGACGATAACTCGGAACCTTGTTTCTGTCCACTTTGCGGGGAGTATTCAGCCAGTGAGCAGGCTCTTATTATCGAGAACAAGATGCTTGAGGCGATACGGAACGTCGATCCGAAGGCTACCCTTGCCCATCTGGCGTATCAGGAGACCATGGAGCCTCCGGTGAAAGTCAAGCCGTCAGAAGGGATATTCCTGGAATTCGCCCCTATCGAGAGGCAGTGGGACCGTCCTTTGTCTGACCTTGACGCCCCCGGACGGAAAGGCCGGATGTCCCATAAGGAGGTGATTCGGCTGCTGGATGCCAATCTCAAGGTATTCCCCGCCGAGACGGCTGTCGTCCTTGAATATTGGCTGGATGTTTCTCTGGCGAGCGGCTGGAAGAAGCCGGCGGTAGGGTTGCCATGGCATCCGGACGTGTTTATACAGGATCTGGAGGTCTATAAACAACGGGGAATAGGCAATGTCACGTCATTCGCCGTTTACATGGACTCGACTTATTTCAGCGTTTTCCCAAGCACGGAATGCCTCCGGGATTACGGAACTATACTCGGAGTGTACCGATAAGCGGATTTTTAATATATTTGTAAATTGATAATTACCTGTTTGAATGTTCAGGAGACTTAGAAACAGAATGCGGGACGCCAAATTGTCTATGAGGATGAAACTTACGTTCAGCCTCAGCGCGATCGCCGTGGCCCTCCTCGCTTCCAGCGTCATATCGATCCTGGAATATTCCAGGATGAGCCATTATGTCTCCGACCTGATGGCTGACAATATCAAAAGTGTCGGGGTAGCGCAAAAGCTTTCCGAGGTCAGCAGCCAGTACAATCTTGGTCTGCTGGCGGTTATCGGTGATGAGTCGGTGACGGCCCTCCCGGATTTCCATCAAGAGGAGTTCATGGCCCATTGCGACTCCCTGAGAAAGTCCCTGGTCTCGGACAAGATGCTCCCGCTGACTGATTCGGTGATCTATGCCTACACCGCTTACATGTTGACATCCTTGGAGTTGGATGAGGTCCTCCTGTCGGACTTCATCGACACCCGGACTTGGTATTTCGAGCGTCTGCAGCCACAGTACAAGAGACTCAACGGTTACATCGAGAAACTTGACGACGCCATTTACGCCGAGCTGAAGAGGAACTCGGAGACTTTCCAAAGAGGATTCTACCGCAGCATCATACCGGGGGCTGTCGCCGTCGGTGTCGGTCTGCTTCTCATCCTCATGCTCTTGTTTTTCTTGCTGGTTTACTATGTCAATCCGCTTTACAAGATGCTGGACGGGCTCAACAACTACCGGTCATTCAATAAGAAATACACTTACTCCTTCGAGGGAGATGACCAGCTGTCCGAACTCAACGACGGAATCACTGAGCTTGTCAGCGAGAACCAGCAGCTTCGCAGGCGCGTGACGGATTTACGTAACAAATTAGCCGCTAAACCGGCAAACGACAATCAGGCATGAACATCAAGGTGATATCCAGGAATGTCGGCTCCGCGCTGCTGGTCAGCGCGCTGTTCATGTTCCTGTCCATCCTGGTCTCAGTGGCCGGTGGCAATGACAGTGCCCTGGCCGCTTTGCTGATCAGTTTCACCATCACCTTCACAGTCGGTATTTTCCCTTTCATATTCGTCAAAAGATCCAAGGACATCTCCTTGAAGGACGGGTATTTGATCATCGTCCTCTCTTGGTTGCTGTCATTCGTGTTCGGGATGCTGCCCTATGCGTTGTGGGGAGGGCCGTTTACGGTGATAAACGCTTGGTTTGAAAGTGTTTCTGGTTTCACAACCACGGGCGCTTCAATTCTTGAAGACATTGAATCGTTGCCCAACAGCCTGCTCTTCTGGCGTTCCTCCACCCATTTCATCGGAGGTTTGGGAGTAGTCGTATTCCTTCTTCTCGTGATCCCGAGCTCGTCTCAGATGAAACTCCGGCTCACGAACCTGGAACTTTCCTCCCTCTCAAAGAGAGAATATAGGTCCGGGACCAACAAGACCGTAGAAATATTCACGTATGTTTACATGGGCATGCTGGTCGCATCATTTATCGCATATTTGCTTTGCGGAATGAGCCCTTTTGACGCGATCAACCACGCCATGAGTGTCACGGCGACCGGTGGTTTCAGCACGAGGAACCTATCTATCGGCTCGTTCAACTCGGTAGCGGTCGATCTCGTCACAATGTTCTTTATGTTGCTCTCATCCATCCATTTCGGGATGATTTATGTGGCGATAATCACCAGAAGTCTCAAGCCGTTCAAGAATGAGATTTTCCGATTCTATTTATGGATATTAATTGTCACGAGTGTTGTCGTCGCGGTCTCCCTGAAGGCGAACGGGATCGAGGGAACTTGGGGTAAAAGCTTCCTTTCCAGCGCCTTCCACGTGATAAGCTACGCTTCCACATCCGGATTCGGAATCTCTGACAACAGTGTTTGGCCGGCCCTGCCATCGGCGATGCTGGTGTTCGTTAGCATCTGGTGCGGTATGGCTGGTTCCACCACCGGAGGCATCAAGTCCGACAGGGCGCTTCTCCTTTGCAAGGAGATCAATTACCGTCTTAAAACCGTTCTCCATCCCGCCTCAGTAAATGAGGTCCGGGTCAACCACCGTGTGGTCAGGCAGGAGAACATCGCTCCCCACATCCTGTACATAGCGCTGTACATGATGTTGATTATAGTTTCCTTGGCGATAAATCTCGCGGTCAATCCGTCCAATGCCAACGCTGTAGCCGCTACTTTCACCTCGCTCAGCAACGTGGGACCGGCTCTTGGTGACCTTGGTGTCATGGGCAATTTCAGCGCTGAGCCCACGGGAGCCAAGTTGATGTACACCATAGACATGTTCCTCGGCCGTGTCGAGATCTATCCTGTTTTGGCTGTCATGATGATGTTGTTCGGAAAGAACGCGAAGTGATGGACAGGAGCGACTTTTTCTATAAACGGTTCAGGAATCATTTCCAATATGAGCTTACTCCCGACCAGGACAGGCTTTTTTCAGAGATCGCGTCTTTCCTGGTGGGTGACGACCACGACATTCTTGTTGTGGATGGCTATGCCGGCACGGGCAAGACAACCGCTCTGGCGGCGGTCATAGAGGCGATGGACGATTTGCGTCCGGTCATCGATGACGTTCCTGAGGAGATATGCGTTCTTCTTGCTCCGACAGGCAGGGCGGCGAAGGTGCTCTCGCAATATGCCAACAAGCCGGCGAGTACTATACATAAATGCATATATCGCCAAAAATCAATAGGTTCCGATGGCTTTGGACAATTCACCCTCGCACCCAACAAACGATCCCACAAGCTCTTTATCGTAGATGAGGTGTCCCTGATCGGCATAGATTCCCAGGGGACTGGTAATCCTGCCCTGTTCGGGTCCGGAGATCTCCTTAAGGATCTTATAGACTTCGTCAGGGCGGGTAATGATTGCAGGCTCGTGATGATTGGGGATTCCGCCCAGTTGCCGCCTGTTGGCCTGGACGCGTCTCCAGCCCTTTCACGGGATTATATGGATGGCTTCGGGGGAGTGGCATATTGCTCCTTGACAGAGGTGGTCCGACAGCAGAAAGAGTCCGGGATTCTTTGGAACGCTACCAAAATCAGGGAATTGATAACCTCCGACCTTTATGGTGGAGGTTCTTGGACTCCTGATGATCTCGGACTTCGGACCGATGGGTTTGATGACGTGATAAGAATCTCGGGAGGGGAGTTGCTGGACTCGCTCAACCAGGCCTATTTCACGGATTTCTCCAAAGACGACGCTGTTGTCCTGTGCCGCTCCAACAAGAGGGCTAACCGTTACAACGCCGGTATTCGCTCTCAAGTGTTTTATGATGAGGAAAGGCTGGTCAGGGGAGAGAAGCTGATGATCGTGAAGAACTGCTACCAGTTCACTGGAGAAGCTAAAGGAATGGATTACATAGCTAACGGGGATATTGCCAAGTTGCTTTCTATCAGGAATTTTGAGGAGAGATATGGCTTGACTTTCGCTGACGCCCGCCTTTGCTTCCCGGATTATGATGACGCTGAGATAAAAGCCAAGGTTTGTCTCGATACCCTCGAGTCGGAGGCCGCTTCCCTAACTTACGAGCAACAGAACCAGCTCTACAATGGGGTCAATGAGGACTATTCCCACATCACGACCAAGAAAAAGCGCTATGAAGCGGTCCGTGAGGATCCCTATTTCAATGCCCTGCAGCTGAAATACGCCAACGCCATCACTTGCCATAAGAGTCAGGGTGGACAGTGGAGCTGCGTCTTCATTGATAATCCTTTCTGGCAGGATGAGCTTACCACCGATGATCTCAAATGGCTCTATACCGCTTTGACGAGGGCAGTTGAGAAAGTCTATCTCGTGAACTTCAAGGATGAATATTTCAAAAACTAAGATATTGTCATGAAAAAACTCTTATTATCCCTTACCATTTGCGTCGCCACATTCGCGAGCGCCCAGAAATACAACATGTTTCCCACGGGCGTATGGATCGGCGAGCATCAGCTGGCTGTCCACCCTAGCATGGGTTCTGACCCGGATAACGAATTCGTTGTCGATGCCGCGACGGGCAAAAGGACAAAGGGAATCTCGGTTCCATCCGCTGTCGAGATCCGTATGCCACGCAGGGCTGCCCTTCCTTTCAAGGTGGAAAGAGCCGAGAACCTGACGTATTCTCCTGATTCTACCAAGTTGGCCTTCACCAGGGATAACAATCTTTGGGTGGTGGATGTCGCCACAAAGAAAGAGACCTGTCTGACATCTGACGGATCGGATGTTATCCTCAATGGTTATTCTTCTTGGGTTTATTATGAGGAGATCCTCGGACGTTACACCAGGTATAAGGCTTTCTGGTGGTCTCCGGACTCGAAGAAGATCGGTTTCTACCGTTTCGACAACACCGAGGTTCCTTTCTTCCCGATTTATTCCGCGGTGGCTGTCGATGCTGACCGCTCTGGTCTCCAGCTTGGTTATGGCCAGAATGCCGGTGGCGCCGTAGATCTTGAGGATATGTCGCTGACGGGAGGTTCTGTCAGGATGACACGCTATCCTAAGTGCGGGGATCCCAATCCCAAGGTATGCATCGGTATAGTGAATCTCGAGAATGGCCAGACCGCTTGGGCCGATTTCAACGAGAATGATGACCAGTATTTCGGGACCCCGTTCTGGGGCGCCGACAGCAAGGCTTTCTTTATCCAGAGGGAGCCCAGGATCCAAAACACCCTGGATCTTTATGCCGTGTCTCCCGAGAATGGCTCAAAGACACATATTTACCATGAGACATACAAGACCTGGCTGGACTGGATCGGGGGAATGTATTTCGGCCGCGACGGACTCTATATGGTCCGCTCATTTGAGACAGGCTGGGAGCAGATTTATTATCTCTCTTATGATGGCAAGACTCTCAAGCGCCTGACTGACGGGGAAAACTGGAGGTTGCAGATCTTCTCCGTAAAAGAAGGGAAACCGGCGAAGGGTTTTGACGGCACCACCTCGGAGGTCGTGTATTCCGCCCAGAGGGACTCCCATGTCAGGACAGGAATATATCTTGCCACAAAAGGTTCAGTCAGAACTATTTCCAATCCCGCACTCAGCGCTTCCATGATGTTGGTTTCCCCTGACAAGAAGTTTGTGATGGCGATTCAGAGCAACTCGAACACTCCGAACCAGCTATGGGTTTTCAACCTTGCGAACCCTTCGAAGTCTTTCAAGGTAGCTGACATGGCTGGTCCTGATTTCAACCCCGAGGATCCGACCCTCCCGAGGATCATCACCATGACCACGAGCGACGGTCTCGAGCTTCCCGGCCTCATGGTGTATCCCAAGGATTTCGATCCTTCCAAGAAGTATCCAGTCCATGTGGATATTTATGGCGGCCCTGACACACCTCAGGTCTCAGACGCCTTCAGGCCTTATAATCCTTATCAATGGTACTCCGACAACGGGATCATCGAGTGCGTCCTTGACTGCCGGGCTTCCGGTTACAATGGCCGTAAAGGTCTTGACATGATTTATAAGCATCTCGACGAGATAGAGGTCAAAGACTTTGTGGAGTGGGCTGAGTATCTCAAGAAACTTCCTTATGTCAATGGCGACAAGATCGGTGTGGAGGGATTCTCTTTTGGAGGTACCATGACCGCTCTTCTCGTTATGAAACATCCTGAAGCCTACCACTACGGAATCGCCGGCGGCGGTGTCTATGAGTGGGCTTTGTACGACACGCATTACACCGAGCGCTTCATGTCCACCCCGCAGGACAATCCCGAGGGATATGAGAGGACGAAGGTCACAAACGCGGCCAAGGAATATCCTGTCACTGACGCCAATTACGACGGCTCGGTCATGCTGAAGCTCA
Organism: uncultured Bacteroidia bacterium; assembly: GCA_902785825.1. Taxonomy (GTDB): domain Bacteria; phylum Bacteroidota; class Bacteroidia; order Bacteroidales; family UBA932; genus Cryptobacteroides. The sequence goes on along the minus strand of CACZZZ010000008.1, from coordinate 75,096 downwards.
CCCATGGTACCGGAGACGATAACGTCCACTTCCAGAACACTTTGAAGCTTGTGGACGCCCTCCAGGCCGGGGGCAAGAAGTTCGAGCTTATGATCTACCCGGACGGCATGCATGGCTACCGTGGCTACCAGGGCAAGCATTTCAGCGCCGCCAACAGGGCTTTCTGGCTTAAGTATCTGAAGGGGGAAGGTGCCGAGTAGTTTTGAGAGATTCATTGTAGAGAATGCGGAAGCCGAGATATCCCGGCTTCTGCTTTCCCGTATTGAATGGCCTTCGCCTCCGGCGGATCCTATCCTCTCATCTTTTGATGGGAAGGAATTGGCCATCAGCACAATAGAAGCTCGCCAAAAGCTTCGGGACAAGGTCCCTGAGTGGTATTCTCTCACTTCTTTGGTATATCCCTCGGCCCTATGCGCCGAGCAGTGCAGCTCGTCGGTGACGGCCCGTTACAAGGCTTCGCTGGCAGGCCGGATTCTCGGAGATGCGCCTGGAAGGATCGCCGATCTCACCGGAGGACTGGGGATTGACAGCTGGGCTTTCTCGTCGGTCGCTTCGGAAGTCCTTTACAATGAAAGGGATAGCGCATTAGCTTCGGCGGCAAAGCATAATTTCGCGGAGCTTGAGGCAAGGAATATCCGTGTCGAGAATAGTGAGGTCGTCAAGGGATCATTAGGTGGCCTGCTGGCCGGTTTCGTGCCGGATCTGATATTCTTGGATCCAGCGCGCAGGGACAATTCCGGAGGAAAGGTCTTCCTTCTGGAGGATTGTTCACCCAATGTGCTCGACCTTATCCCTGAACTCTTCAGATATTCCAGGAATATTCTTTTGAAGTTGTCCCCGATGGCTGACGTGACCATGGTGGTTGAGAGATTGAACCATTCTTATGAGGCGGCGCTTATGGAGGGAGGTTCTGAAGAGTGGAACGGCAACTGGGTCCGGGAGATTCATGTCGTGGCGAGCGGGGGAGAGTGTAAAGAGTTGCTGGTTTGGATGGATCGGGAGTGGAAAGGGGAGTATGGCGTGACTTGCCGGGAGGACGGCGGATCGTTATTATTCTCTTCCGAAGAGATCCGTTCCTCAAAGGCGGTTCTTCCGGAAGCCGTTGATTTAAAGTATATTTTCGAGCCTGGCAAGTCTCTGGCTAAGGCTGGGGTTTTCAACGCTCTTTGCTCCCGTTTCGGCCTTGTCAAGCTCGCCCGCTCCACGAACCTGTTCTCTTCGCCCTCTCATGTCATCCTGAGCGAAGCGAAGGATCTGTTCAATTTCGGGAAGATCTTTGAGGTCAAGGAGATCGTCCGGATGAACAAGGCCGGGATGCGGGACGTGGGAAAGCGTTACCCGAAGTCTGAAGTGTCCGCGAGGAATATACCCCTGACGAGCGCTGAATTGCGTTCCAGGCTTGGTGTCCGTTCCGGAGATGACGCCCATATATTCGGAGTAAGGATAGAAACTCCTTTCCAGGCCGACAATTTCCTCCTTGTCTGCCATCGAATTTGAACTTTTTTCAGTAAATTTGACAAATATCTTTTATATGTCACAGGATTATAAGGCAGCGGCCCAGAAGTGGCTGGACGGGGATTTCGACCCCGAGACCAAAATGAAAGTCATCGAACTGAGGAACACTGATCCCGCAGGTTTCGAAGACGCTTTTTACAAGAATCTCGAATTTGGTACCGGCGGTCTCCGCGGTATTATGGGAGTTGGTACCAACAGGATGAACAAATACACTGTCGGTATGGCCACCCAGGGACTCGCTAATTATATCCTTAAGCATGTCGAGGGCGACGACATCAGGGTCTGTATTTCTTACGACAGCCGCAATAACTCCAAGCTTTTCGCCAAGATATCGTCAGACATTCTAAGCGCCAACGGGATTAATGTGTTCCTCTTCGACAATATCCGTCCCACTCCGGAGCTCAGCTACTCTATTCGTTATATGGGGGCCGTGGCCGGCATCATGGTGACAGCCTCGCATAATCCCAAGGAGTATAATGGCTACAAGGTGTATTGGTCTGATGGAGCGCAGATTGTCCCCCCTGTCGATAAGGACATCATCGCTGAAGTGGCTAAGGTCTCAGAACCATCTCAAGTCAAGTTTGAGAGAGGAGAGCGTTGTGGAGAGGTCCAGCTCATGGGCAAGAAGGTTGATGAGGCATATATGACCGATATCCTTTCCCTCACCCTCAGCCCCGAATCACGTGAGCGTCACAATGACATCAAAATAGTCTATACTCCTCTTCATGGATGTGGTGTGAGGATTGTCCCAGAGTGCCTTAAGAGGCTGGGTTTCAAGAATGTGTATAATGTCCCGGCTCAAGATGTGTCTGACGGGGATTTCCCTACTGTCGTCTCCCCTAATCCGGAGGAACCGGCCGCTATGAAGATGGCTCTCGAGAGAGCGGACGAGGTCGGAGCTGACATCGTGATGGCATCCGATCCTGACGCGGACCGTCTCGGGATCGCCGTTCGTGACAACGATGGCAAGATGGTTCAGTTCAATGGCAACCAGACAGCCTCGATGTTGACATATTACATTCTTACACGCTGGAAAGAGCTTGGAAAACTGGATGGCACCAAGTATTGCGTCAAGACTATTGTCACGACCCAGCTTATCGCTGACATCTGCAAGAAGTTTGGCGTTGAGTGTTACGATGTGCTGACCGGATTCAAGTGGATCGGCGAGGTTGTCCGTGAGAATGAGGGTAAGAAAGAGTTCATTTGCGGTGGTGAGGAGAGCTACGGATTTAACGTCGGCGAGTTTGTCCGTGACAAGGACGCTCCCGTGGCCTGCGCTATGGTGGCTGAGTGCGCCACTTGGGCAGCGGACCAGGGACTTACTCTCTACCAGCTTATGGACAAGATCTACGCTGAGTTCGGTTATCGCAAGGAAAGCATGGTCTATCTCGTCCGCAAGGGCAAGTCCGGCGCCGAGGAGATCGCCAAGATCATGGAGGACATGCGTTGCAAGCCTGCTACTGAGCTGGCCGGTTCTCCGGTCGTCAAGGTCATTGACTACAACGAGCCCGAGAAGACAGGTCTTCCGAAGTCCAATGTTCTGCAATACTTTGACGCTGAGGGAGATGTCGTGACCGTTCGTCCTTCCGGCACTGAGCCCAAAATCAAGTTCTATTTCGGCGCCACCGCTCCTGACGCTCCTGCCGTCGAGGCCAAACTCGAAGCCTTCAAGAAGCAGTTCCTGGGGTAGGCGTAGCCAAATGTGGGACCATGCCCGTTTAATATCTATTTGAATAACCTGCAATGCATATTTGCCAGGCAAGGTTTAAGGGTTAAAATTCGACCTTGCCCGTATAATGCTCTTATTGTCCCGTCAGGATGGACGTGGGGATCGATAGCGGCCATATTCGCTCCTTACGTCCTATAGAATTGGACGATAGGAACACTGTGTGCTGGATTTGGGCAATTACCGGCTTTTCGGATTACTGATTTTGCGAGGAGTGTATTTGTGTTTCAAGGACTATGAAACGAGCCCTTTCTCAGGAGTTAATATGAGCCTTATTTTCATTTTTTAGGCTACGTAATTCATCTAAATAACTGGCGGTAATAACACCCGAAGGTAGGGCGATTACTGCTACACCAAACAGAGAAGAAAGCATACTTACAAATCGTCCTATGTCGGTGACAGGGATCATGTCTCCATAGCCCACAGTTGTCAAAGTAACAGTTGCCCAATACAAAGCATCAAAGAAGTTCTCGAATGTCGCATTGCCTGTTAAAGGGTTTATATGAGGCTCTGCATTAAACATAATGAGAGCTGTAAGAAAAACGTAAAAAATGGCAATCCCTAATACGGTGAGGAGAACTCCTTTCTCTTTTCGAACGACCTTCCCGAGAACTTTTATCTTATCTGAATACCTGATAAATTTGAAAAGGCGAAGAATACGTAATAACCTGGTGACTCGGAATATCTTAAATCCTTTCCCCATAAGTTGTAACCCAGGCAATATGGAGAGTAAGTCAATAATTGCCCAGCCAGTAAAAGGGTATAAAACAAAGGACCATCCTCTCTTTCCAATTCGATAATCGGCAGTAGCCCATCGAAGAATATAATCCAGAATGAAGAAAGAAACAGTTATTTGTTCTATACTACGAAAGGTTGTTGTTTCCTCTACGAACATAAGAGGAATGATGCTGGCAGTAATGGCAACAAGCATTAACACATCGTAAACTATGCTTATTGTATCTCCGCCATGGCCCTGCTCAATTATGGAGTAAACTCTTTTTCTCATATCAAACTATCGGGTGTAAATAAGAACTATGTTTAATAGAAGTCGAGAACAAGCCACAACACTTATCCTTGATTCGGCATTTTTCACAGAAAGACTTGTAGCAATTCTTCCAGTCAGAAATAGATTTTCTGGCAAATGGCCAGAGGCTTTCTGGAAGGACACACAGTGTAAGGTTGAAGATGGAAACATTGAGTCCGGCTGATGCTAGAAACAATGTCGCTTCGCTTAATTGCTGCGCTATTTCAACGGGGTCTATCCACACTTGGTCTGCATTCTTGATGGTATAGCCTGTGTACTCCAGCCCCATCAAAGAAACATACTTAACAAAAGGAAGATTCCTGTAAATGAAATGAGCCAGCTGTGGTAGGCGCTTATAATTGAGTTTGGTCAGGACAACACGAAGTTCAATATCCATTGACCACCTGGCAAGGTTGTAAAGGCCAAGGAGGGTTTCAATAAAGGCATCTTGGGCATCGGCAATGAGATCATGATCCAGTTGGTTGTCTGAATGTAGTGGAATCCCTAGCAGAATTTTTTCCGGGCCAATTTCACCCAGTTTGGCCGCAAACTCCTTCTTATAGAAGGCGCGGCCATTGGACAGTATATGAATCTCCGTATCCGGCAATGTCACTCGAATATGCTTCAATAATTCAAAGAAGCGGTTCCTAAGCAGAGTGGGCTCACCACCGGTGATCCCGATTGAAGGAAGCTCCTTAGGTGCCGAATCAATCAGTTTGACATTCCTTTCCCACAATTGGTCGATATCATTTCTCTCAGATGGCGGCTGACAGCACATCAGGCAACGATTGGAGCACATTGCCGTGGTGAACAATGCGTTGTCATTGGAATGTATGTCAAATGAATCCCTCATTACATTGTGCCGCTAATCCAATTCATGAATATGGGAAGGACTTCTTCCGTTCGTTCGTCGAGGAGTTTGAAGATATACTCAATAATGGCCTTGTTTTTCCGGCAGATTGTAGAACTTGGACGGTAGCCATAGGCATCACCCTGCGTGGAGTAATTCCTTACAGGATCCGCACCGCAAATACTTTGAAAAGCACATTCAGAGCAGCCTGCGATGCATTCTGTAGCCCAAATTCTGGACAGTTCCTGTGCCTTCTTGCCGTAGAACAGGTCTTCGTATTTATCCGAAATCTTGCCCAGTCTGAAAGTATAATCCTTGTTTTCGGCAAGCATCCTCGATTCATCAGAGGCATACACAAATCCATCGTAGTTATAGACGATGACGCCATTAATAATTCCGGCCGGAGTCTGAAGGTCCACGAATCCTATGGGAAAGGGTGTTAGTATCTTTTTAAGAATGAGCGCAGTGAATTCCTCAATAAAGCATTCTCCCTGCTTATTCAACTCAAGGATATAATCAAGGGATTCCTTGTAGAATTCTACAAAGGCATCAAAATATGCGGGCCAGTCATCATTCTCCCTTGCCAAGCCATAAGGATTGAGTGCCCTGAGAAATATGCTATGAAAACCATTCTCCCGATAGGCGTCAACAATCTCACGGGGGTAATGCAAGGAATCTTCAGATGTGGTCATGAGTGCTGAGACTTTGTCGGAGCCCAATGCTGCTCGGACTTTTGAAATTCCGGCAATGACCTTTTTATAACTGTCCGTCTTTCCTCTGTTATGATTGTGGAGAAATTCCGGACCGTCTAATGACGTAGAAAAGACTACATTATAATTCCTGCAGAAGTCAAGGAAAGCGTCGCTTACATTGACACTGTTAGAACAGATGACATAAGTCATCTTGCGGCACTCGACCTGATTCTTTTCTTCTGCATAGAGGATACCTTTTTCTATTAGATCACAGACAAGTGTCGGCTCGCCTCCTTGGAATTCCATTGTAAGATGCCGGGCTGGAGAACGAAACATCAGATCGATAGCAGTCAAGAGGTCTGTCTCCTTGATGTCGCACCCTTTACGACTACTATCCCGGCTTGAGGCTTGGCAATAGATGCAGTTCTGATTGCACCGTAGTGTCATAACAAAGATATGAAGAGCCGTGAATTCGTCCAAGAAACTTTTTCTGGTAGCCAACCTGGTGGCCATATTGTCCAAAAGGTGAGGAACTGGAGTTTCGCTAATGAAGAATGACGCTAAAAGATCTTTGTAGAGGTCTTCTGTGGGTTGGATCTCTCTGTTGACAATCTTCTGTACGCTTCCACGTGGAAGAATAAGGTAGTCACCAAGGTCATTGGTGAGGATTTCCCTATTCCCCATAGGTTGGAAGTGGAATGGAAGAAGATAAAACATCTTAATCCTTGAATGTGAATTCTACAAAATCATCACTATTCGCGAATGCTTTGGCGAACAGAAGGTCTCTGATATTAGATGTTTCCACCGCTATAGTTTGGCGATTCTTGTAATCAATAAAATCGTTGCTAAGCCTTTCTCTTATTGTATTATAGTCAACCTGCTGATGCCCTTTTTTGAGGGACAACGAAATGACTTGAATATTGGTCTCAGGGTTATTTCTCCGTGTGATGATATAATCAGCGGTGAGCCAATACAAAACCTTATCTATGACCCAATTATCGTAGATAGATGTATCAATGGATAACACAATTTGACCATTTCTATCAGTAAGAATATCAATCATTTAGCACTCCTTTTAAGTATGTCACAACACGAGAATCAACCTTTCCGGCCCACTCGACACCGTTCTCAGTCAAGTATGCCTCCAACATTTCCGCGATAGTTTCATCAAACTGGGTCTCATCATATTTTGCCTTCTTTTTTCCTTTTATGACTCCCAGATCAATTAGAAGATTCTTTAACTCAGAAACATCCGTCCCCGTCGTTCCGGCTGTAATAATACGACTTCCTAATTTTCTATAGTTAGCAGAATCCGTTTTTAATGCTAATGCTGTCGCACTTGTTATCTTATCTTCAATAGTAAACCCTTTGTCTGCCTGATATTCTCTCGCAGCCTTAATCATTGCCTCATTGCATTCAACGATGCCACTCGAATTTTTCATTATATTATTCGCAGTCATATAGTTGAGCTTGACGAAGAAGTCTGATAAGAGTTTGATGTCTTCGCCACTCATCCCTTTAGTAACTGTGCGACTTCCTAAGGAATTGGTTGACTTGGAAGAGGACGCAGAATACAAACCAGAAGTTGTTGAACTGGTAGTCGTACTTCCTGAGGATCTATTTGATGACCCTGACGATCGAGAAGTACTAGACGAAGAATAGTGGGAGGTATGCGAAGACGAGTAATGTGAAGAACCCGAACGATGAGAGCTATGGCTACGATGCGAACTATGACTACGATGACCAGAGAGGAAGAAATCGTCATCGGATGTAATATTAAGCATCAACTTATAGCTAAGATCATTCTGAACAGAGCTCTTTTTTTCTTTCAGAACATCCTCAGAATTGTCTTTAAATGTGACTGAAGGGGCCGCATCAGCACCGTGGACTCCTGCGATGGCTGCGACAGAGGAAGTCACTATCCCTTTTATTAAGTCTTTGAAACTTTTTTTCATGGCGAAGGTAGATTATTATCTGCAAAAACTCCGGTTGGGATATAGCTGCTTTGATGGTGTAAAGGGTTTCCGTAAGTTCTTCAAACCTCTAATAGAACTCAATTATCCATATCGCATTATTATTTCAACCATTCATACCAGCTCGACTGAGCCTCGATGGTTTATAAAGCTAAACGCTTTCTTTATGTAACTGCTTTCCTATCGGATTGTAAATACAAATGTACAACTTTATTTCAGATAATAAAGTTTATTCTTTTGAGAATAGGCATTATGCCTTTATCTACCTCCTGTACATCAGGATGACTCTTTGTTGGGAGGTGACTGTAATAAATCAAACGTATTTGAATAGCTTGATCACTCTACTATTCTTTGTCTTTTGTTCGCCGTGTTTGAGTGATATTGAGATGCTTCCCTATCTTTTTGAATCGATGCTCCTTCAAAACTAACCAAAGCATTTAATTGTATATTGTGCTGGCTTGATTATTTGGATTTTAATACTAAAAATAGTATTATTGCATAAACTTGAACTATATGAGTGTAAAAGAAAAACTTCTTAGTCGATTTTGGAGTATGCCGAGTGACTTCACTTTTGATGAAATCATACGGGTGTTTTCTTACTATGGTTTCGTGTTGTCAAATAAGGGAGGAACTTCGGGGAGCAGGGTGGCTTTTGTAAAAGGGGACGAGTCATTTTTGATGCACAAACCACACCCTGGTAATGTTGTGAAAAAGGGAACCCTTAAAGGAGTCGGAGATTATCTGGCTACAAAGGTGTTGATATAAAAGCTGTTGTTTATGGGATTGTTTAGATATAAAGGTTACACTGGAAGTGTGGAGTACTCTGAGGATGAGAGGAGTTTCTTCGGGAAGGTGCTTGGGCTTAGAAGAGACGGGATCATCTTTGAGGGTGATTCCGCTTCCGCTATCCAGAAAGATTTTGAAGAAGCCATTGATCAATATCTGGAGCATTGCAAAGAATTAGGAGTGACACCTGAGAAACCGTATAACGGAAAGTTCGTGTTGAGGATGTCTTCTGACCTGCATGGAAAAGCGGCTGAGGTCGCGATGTCTCAGGGAAAGAGTATGAACGAGTTCATCAACGACGCCATCCGCTCGGCTGTGGCGGCTCACTGATTGAGGTGAGGACTAGTACACTCCGGAGCCGAGCATTTCGTCGTCATCTGAGTACCAGGCGGCGAACTGGCCGGAGGATATTCCTCTCTGGGGCGTATCGAAGAGTATGAATATTCCTGAAGGGCGCTTGACGAGCCAGGCGTCCTGAAGGGGCTGACGGTAGCGAACCCGCACCCTGAAGCGCCGCATCTCGCCATCCGCCATCTCAAGGTCTTGTCTGATCCAGTGGATGTCTTCGGAAGCTATTCTGATACAGCAACGTGAGAGGCCTTTATGGCTATGGCCTTCCCCGACGTAGATGGTGTTGGAGTTGACATCAGTCGCGATCACGAATATGGAATCCTTGTGGCCTCCGATGTTGAGGCCTTTACGCTGGCCGATGGTGTAGAATTGTGCGCCGTCGTGCTGGCCAACAACTTTGCCCCATGGGTTGTCCTTGTAGCGGGTCTTCTTGATGTGCTTTTTGCCACTGCGATAGACTTCCGTCTCGAACTTTATCGTCGAATAATCAACGGGTTCCGACAGTCTAATCCAATCTTCGTCGCTCAGGGCGGAGAGTTTTGCTGGGGAGAAGATGTTTTTCAGGACGTCACTGGCCCTTCGACTCCGCTCAGGGACCGGTTCGACGATCTCTTGATGCTTTGGCGGCAATGCGCCTGGGCGGACATTAGTCTGAACCGGGCGGTTATTGAAGGTGGCGCCACCGGAGTCTTCGGAAGCGAAGACGGCGGTCATAAGCGGATCGCCTGGCTCCGAAAGCAATGAGGCCAAAGTGTCATGGACGAACTTGTAGTGCTGATTATCCTCGAAAAAGGAGTCAAAAACCTCGACCACTTCGCCCTCTTTTGGCTCCAGCTTCTGTTTAAGGAAAGTCGGCAAGTCCACTTTCCCGACGAAACAAATTCCCTGTGAGTCCTTTTTGTCTGCGGACGGAAGGTCGGCGATGTGGGCTATCTGTCTGACTTCGGGTTTTGTGAGGTGACCGATGGGGAAGAGAGCCTTGCCGAGCTGCTCTTGGGTGAGCTGGCAAAGGAAATAGCTCTGGTCTTTTTTCGGGTCGGTTCCCTCGAGTATTCTCCACTGGGGCAACCCATTGATAATGACTTGCTTACCTTCACTGTCCAGCAGCGGAGCCCTACGGCAATAATGGCCTGTAGCCACCATGTCGGCCCCTAGTCTTCGGGCCGCCTCGTAAAAGGCATCGAATTTTATCTCCCGGTTGCAAAGCACGTCCGGATTCGGGGTGCGTCCCGCGGAATATTCATTGAACATGTAGTCCACGACCCGCTGGCGATATTCCTTGGAAAGATCTACGAAATAGAAGGGGATTCCGATCTTGCGGGCAACCAGCTCGGCCACGAATCGGTCCTCCTCCCACTCGCAGTCGCCATGAAGTGTGGCATCCGCATCGTGCCAGTTCTGCATGAACATGGCGAAAACGTCGTAGCCTTGCCGCTTGAGGAGCAGGGCCGCAACAGAAGAGTCAACACCACCGGAAAGACCTACGCAAACCTTCATAACACCCGCAAAGATACGCAATTGATGGATTTTGAACAATTATTGTTATATTTGACATCGCCACAAACAAATTCAGAGCGCATGAAGACCGTCAATCTCGACATCACCTATGAGGAATACTCGTCAATAGAAGAAATGGACCCGACTGACCAGATGCTGGTCAAGGAAGCTATCGAAGCCCAAAAAGGTTCGTACGCTCCATATTCCCATTTCAATGTTGGAGCCGCCGTGCTTCTTGATAATGGAATTGTCGTGAGAGGTTCTAACCAGGAGAATGCGGCTTACCCTTCTGGTCTTTGTGCTGAGCGTACGGCGATGTTTGCAGCCAGTGCAAACTATCCTGGCAAAGCGATGCTATCAATTGCGATTGTCGGGGGATTCAGCCATTCTGTAGCGGATACCCCTTGCACTCCTTGCGGAGCTTGCAGGCAGGTTATGGCCGAATATCAGACCCTTAGCGGGAAGCCGATGAGTGTCATAATGTTTGGTACGGATAAAGCCTGGAAATTCTCCAGAGTGGATGACATCCTTCCATTCATTTTTGACAGTTTCAACGAAAAATAGTATATTCGCGCTGGGGAAAGTCGTACGCGACCAGCTCCCTCTGAATCCCCCCAGGGCCGGAAGGCAGCAAGGGTAGGAGGTTGTAGCGGTGCGACGTGCGTAGCTTTCCCTTTTTTGTTTTAGGAATATGAAACGTTTTATATTACTATTGGTGGTTATATTCGCCACAATGCCAATAAGCGCCAAAGGGTCTCTGATCCTTGTCGCCGCGTCAAACTCTTCTGCCGCTGACAAGCGGTCCGCTGATTATGTCTGCGACGGAAAAACTGATTGCGCCTTGCTCAACAGCCTTATAGACGGTCTGGCCTCGGCCAGGGGAGGGAAGATAACCCTGTTGCCCGGGACATATTATGTCAATTCGCTCACTGAGATCAAGCGGAACGGGAAAACCTACAAATACGGTATATTCTTTCCACATAAGCCCGGGCTTGTCACACTTGAGGGAGTTGGAGGTGCCCGTAAGGCCACGAACCTGTCGTTCAACTCCAACCATGACGGGGCGGAGATCGTGCTCACCAAGGAACTTTACGACACTTTCACGGAGGATGACGACATCTCCATCATCGGCAGCGAGCCTTCGTGGATATATTCCCTTGCCAATTACAACATTTTCGACTTGTCCTTCATTATCCCTGGCTATACCAAAAGACTGGTAGTGATTGACGGAAAGTATGCTTCCGAGATGAGTGTGAGGAATATATTCATGGTCTCCGGCGGCAACTTCGACAGCACCGAGGGCCTTAATCCCCGCTGCGTCGGGATCCGGGCCTGCAACGGAGGCAATAATGGTTTCAATTATTTCATATCCCATTGCAAACTGATCGGTCTCGGTACGGCTTTTCACATCGCGGGCGAGCATCTGATCATGGAGCAGTGTACTGCCCAGCGTTGCCTGTACGGCTTCGCTTTCGGCGAGATTGATGACCTTGACAGTATCGGGGAAGGTTCCCGGAACACAACTGGCATCCACAACTTGACTCTTGTCAATTGCTGCGCCGAACATGTCAGGAGAGCCTTGACCTTTGGCGGAGGCCAGCTCAACACGGTGAGCATCATCGACTTCAATTGCGAGGAGGGCGACGAGGACGTGTGGTACTGCGACTGGATCGCCAAGGATGTCGGCGGCGGCCGGTTCCGGGGATATATCTCATATTACCTTATAGATTCCGTGACGTGGAAGACGTACGAAGGGAATATCTGGGGAGACCTCAGTGAGGGAGCCGGAGAGTGGTTCCGTTCAGAGAATCTCATCGCTCCCAAGACAGGACCCACAAAGTCAAGGCCGACCCATCTGGTCGACCTTGGCTATCCATATTTCGATACTGATCTTGGCCGAATGGTCTATCGCACCAGGGATGGATGGAGCGAATAGCCTTTATCCCAGGACCACGTCGAGAACCATCATTAACGCGAATCCGATTGCGAAACCAATGGTGGACAAATTGGAATGCTCTCCCTGTGAAGCCTCGGGAACCAATTCTTCTATAACGACATAGAGCATCGCGCCAGCGGCGAATGGCAGCATGTAAGGCATAGTGGATGTTGCCACTGAGGCCAGGAGCAGCACAAGCGCTCCGCCCAGGGGCTCCACGATTCCGCTTAAAGAGCCTATCATGAATGACTTCCACCGGCTGTTGCCGGCGGCTCGCAGCGGCATGGATATTATCGCGCCCTCCGGGACATTCTGTATCGCTATTCCCAATGAAAGGGCTATGGCTCCGGCCATGCTGAAGTCCGATGTCAGGGCGCCTGCCAAAGCGACTCCCACGGCCATTCCCTCGGGGAAATTATGGATTGTGACAGCCAGGGCGAGCATCGTCGTGCGGGATAGTTTGCTCTTGGGGCCTTCCGGGCCACCGACCGGGTGGATATGCGGGGTCACTTGGTCGATAAAGAGGAGGAAGGCGAATCCGGCAAGCAGACCGACCGTTACTGGTACGACAGCCATTTTGCCGGTTCCCATCTCAATAGCCGGGATGATCAGGGACCACACGGATGCCGCCACCATGACTCCGGAAGCAAAGCCGAGCAGGATTTTCTGAAGTCTCTCCGGCATTTCCTTTCTCATGAAAAAAACAAAGGCGGATCCCATGGCAGTGCCAAGGAACGGGATCAGCAAGGCTGTCAAAACGGCGTTCATATAACTCTACTCATCATTTTCGGGGTCGAGATAATCCATCATCTCTTTCATATAGTCGAAATGACCTGGATAGAAGGCCTGATCGTAGTCCCTGATGTTGTTGACTTTCAGTTCACCATCCTCCATTACCAACTCCAGCCACATGGTCTGCGGCTCGTCCCCAGGCCAGTTGACGAATCGCACAAAGACGGTCGCCCTGTCCTCATCAATCTCATCCACATCGATTTTCTGGACCTTGATGTCCGGGGAAGGATCCTGGCTGAATGTCCAGTAGTCATGGTCGTAGAAATTGATCCCGTCCTGTTTCTCATCCTTCCGCATGACCTCTTTCACGGTCCAAAGCCAAAGGGCTGATGTGTACTTGCGCTCGAATTCCTCAGGGGTAGGATTCCCCTCTCCGCCGGCATTGCGACGCGCCAGGTCCTTGAATATCTGGTTCACGCGGTCTTTGACAGCCTCTTCAGCCACTATCTCGTCTTCTCCCCGTCCGTCGGCTCCCAATCCGTCAGGATTTCCAAACATGACTTGGGCGTTCCTGAAGGCGATCACTCCCTCGACCAGCTGGCGGTTGTAACGCTCGATCACGGTCGGGTTATCCTTTTTAAGGGGGCCACCAAGGAGATCCACTAGGTCTGATGTGTCGTACGCGTCGAGAAGGGGACGGTTCAGGAGCATCATGCCGGCAAGTTCGGTAAGATTCTGACTTTCAGCGAATTCTTGTTGCCCCAGACAGTCCTTGAGGTTGTCTGGAGTCAAGACGAGTATCTCGGCGAGGCCTTCCAGGTAACTGCTGACAGCGAGGAAGTTCATTCCCTGCCGCCGGATGTACTGGACTTTGTCACCGAACCCGGCTCCCGGGAAAGGGGAGTCATCAGCCTGAGCGCTAGGCTGGAGGGTGTATTCTCCGGCTTTGTCAGGTACTTTCTCGAGGGTGAGTTCAAGATAATCCCCGGCAGAATTCTCGCCGGTCATGTACACAATTGTACCCATCCGAACTTCCTGAACCGTGTAAAGCGTCTCTCCACCAAAGAATTTGTTGCCCTTCTGAATGGTCTGGGCAGCAGAAGGAATGGCCAAAGCCAGAATCGCTATAATACTCGCAAGTTTATTCATATCAATAAATATTGTGGTTTTCTAAAGGCGGCACTTGGCAGGGTCAAAGCCAGGTGTCGGGTGAAATACTATCTCAAATCCGTCTTTGTTGACGCTGACGGTATTGAGTCCGGGCTGGCCGTGGCCTATGCCGTTGCAGACAGGGTTGGCGGCGACCAGCCGTATCCCCTCGAATACCGTGTCATAGTCCTTATGCGTGTGGCCTGCCAGGACCGCGTCAACACCGTATTCCTTAAGAAGGTCGATATATTTCCGGCGGCTTTCCATGGGGAAGTTCTCGTAATCCTCCGGTTCCCCGATGTCTTTCTTGAATATCGGGCAGTGGAGGAACAGGAAAGTGTATTTGGCTTTACGGGCTTTTTTCAGTTCACTTTCAAGCCAGGTAAACTGTTCGGCCTCAGCTTCTCCGGCCGCGGCTTTAATACAGTTTGAGTCAATGCCGATGAAAGTGCAGCCGTTTTTTGTGAAAGAGAACCTGTCATATCCCCTCAGAGCCACATAATCATCCCGGATCTCACTGGTCCATTTGTTACTGTAGTCGTGGTTGCCGGGGAGAAGGTAATACGGGTCTCGCAGCCTCGCTATCCCTTTTTGGAACAACTCGTTCTGCAGAGGATCGTTCACATTGTCCACCAGGTCGCCGGTGACGACAGTGAAATCGGGTTTCAGGGCGTTGATGGCGTCAACTGCGGCGTTGAGCAGGGAATCGGAATGGACGAAGCCCTCGGATCGGTCGCCGAAGCCTATCTGGGTGTCCGTGCAATGGACGAAAGTGAAAGGCGTGAACTTTCCCGAACAGGAAACCAGACTCAGGGCTGCTATCGCGGAAATGGCCAGGGTATGAAAGCGGAACATATTCATTATCATTCTAATAATACTACTCTGTCTGGCTCAGGCTCTTGGCCGCTGACTGCCCGGCGAGAAGGCCGGTGGAGAAAGCGCATTGAAGGTTGTAACCGCCAGTGTCGCAGTCCATGTCCAGAATCTCGCCGCAGAAGTACAGGCCTTCACGGAGCTTGGACTCCATCGTCTTGGCCACGACCTCCTCGGTGGAGACTCCGCCTGCCGTGATCACGCATCTTTCGTAACCGACAAAGCCGACGATGTCGAACTTCCAGTCTTTCAATGTCTTGGCGAGGAGATCAAGATTGACGTCGTAGAAGCGTTTCTGCGGGGAGTTTCTCCTGTGGGAATAATCATTCTTCTTGACACTGGTCTTGAGGATGTCAGGATTCCATGTCTGGAAGCCCGGGATCAGATCCCATGGCATCAGTTTGCCGAGCAGGATCCTGTACATCTCCTTCCCATTTATTCCCCGTCCGTCTTTAGCTTGTCGGGTCCTCGGGTCATTCTTGATCTCGTTCCAGAGGGTCTTGACCCTGCCGGAGAGTTCCTCGAGAGGTACTCCTGGCTTCAGGTCCAGGGAAAACGCCACCTTTCCTCCATTGAGAAGTGCCTTGACGCACTTCCTGCTCACTTGGAAACCGATGGGTCCTTCTATGCCTCCGTCAGTGAAATCAATGTCTCCGAACTCTGTCTCGGTGACACCACCGTCGTAGGTTACGGTCAGGTTGATATTCTTGAGTTTCACGCCTCTCAATGCCTCTCCAGAGCCGGTCATCGGGGTCTCGCGGTTGATATGTCCCTTCATTGCGGGCTCTTGTTCTCCGGAGATCTTATAACCTCTCGGGACAAGGGCGGTCAAGGCAGGGAAGCAGGGTACAACCTTGTGACCAAAGAAACCTGCCCACTGGTAGCCATCACCTGTAGAGCCGGTCATCGGGTAAGATAGGCCTCCTGTGGCGATAATCAACTTGGCGGCTGAGAAAGATTCTCCGCTGGAACACCTGACCTCGAATCCACCGGCCGCTGAGACAGCGGTTATGGATGAGACCTCTCTGTCGGGTAATAATATAACACCTTGGCGTAAAACTGTTTCCACTATAGTGTCCAGCACATCAGATGCCCTGTGGGAGTAGGGGAATGCCCTGTCACCTCTCTCCACTACAGTCTCGAGCCCGTTTGTCTCAAGGAAGTCGATCATGTCTTCTGGGGTGAAATTGTAGAAAGAAGGCTTGACAAAATTGGGATTGGTACGGATGTGCTTGCTGAACTCGTTCCAAGGCTTCGCATTGGTGAAATTGCAGCGTCCTTTCCCCGTGAAAAGGATTTTCCTGCCGGGCCTGGGCATCTTCTCGAGTATGGTTATCCTTGCTCCAGGAAGCGCTTTAGCCGCTCCATAAGCTGCCATCAGTCCGGCGGCACCTCCGCCTATGATAAGTATGTCAGATTTCATATTTTCAAAAAAAACATTATATTTGCAATCCCATTTCCTTTGAGAAATGTTCAAGCCACTTTAGCTCAGCGGTAGAGCAGCGCATTCGTAACGCGCAGGTCGGGAGTTCAAATCTGCCAAGTGGCTCTATTCAAGTTCCAATCCTTCGTGGACGGCGTATCCGACATACTCCATCCCTTCGAATCTCCCATTATACCATAATTGCCAGCGGTTGTTTTCCTTATCAAGGAACACACTGGGTTTGTAGCAAGCTGAGGCATCGAAATAGCCTTCTGTAGGCTCTACCAACGGGTTGCTTTCAAGTCGTTCCCATTGGCGTATCCCGTCCGGGGAGATAGCGGCGCCGATTCTGGCCGTGTTGATGTCCGAGTAACCGATGTAAAACATTATGAACCTTCCGTCCGGCAGTTTGTGAACTTCACATCCTCCTATCCTGTCCTGCTCCCAACCCTCACCGTGGACAAATATGGGGTTGAGAGGTGACCGCTCCCAGTTAATCCCGTCAGTTGACTCCGCATAGCCGATCATGTTCGGCTCGTATGTCTCCCCGCAGGCGTACCACATTCTGAACACCCCTCTTTCCTCGTCCCGCATGACATAGGGGTTCATAACTGAATAACCTTCATAGTTGAAGGTAGGAACCAGGACCGGATCCTTGGTGACTCGCTCGAAATGCTCCCCGTCGTCAGAGACAGCGTAGCCTATTTTGCTGTAGCCCCTTGCCTGACCAGTGTACCACATGTGGTATTTCCCGTTCCAGAAGATTGTGCAGGACCGGTTGAGGTTATCTTCCCAACCGCTGGTCTCATCATGTTCGAGAACTATGACAGGATCTGTCCATTCTGTCCCGTTCTCGCTCCTGGAGACGGCGATAGCCATCTTAGGCCGCCATGAGAAATACATGTTGTACTTCGCGGGTCCGTCCGGTATCACGTTGACATCAAAGCAAGTACCAATCTCTGGATTGCCCAGGACTGGTCCTCCTGCCGGTTTTACCCAACCGTTGTCGTGGCTTGCCGCAGGGATGAACCCCGTCTCTGACGATGGCGGAAGTGGGTTGGCTTGCTTCTGACGTGTTCCGCACGAGGCGAATAAAACCAGAATCGCGATCGTGGCGACTGAGAACTTGGAGACTTTAGTGATAATTACCATATTCGTGATTAAACTATTTTGCGTTTTCAAATGAATCCAAAAGCTGGGAGACGACCTGAGCGTTGTCCTTGCTTGGACGTAACATTCTCCATGCTCCGAATATTCCGATAAAGGCGAATAGTGTTGTTATCCAGCCGCTTCCGTTGGAGACGAACCAGCCGAGCATCGCCCAGATAATCACCAGGGCGAGGTGAACGTATATTCCTGTGTTAGTGTTCTTGTTGCCTTCCTTCAGCGAAGCGGCATAGCGTCGGATCTGCTCACCGTCGCTCGTGGTTCCAACCTCTCCGGCATCCTCGATGACGCAGGAAATATATTTTGCCTTGTATTTTGTCGATCTGTCAAGAAACAGGTCGCAGCCCGCTGATGCCTCTGGGAGTTCAATTCCTTCCATGTCCTTGGCTCTCAATACCTTTCCGTATTTTGACATCTCGTTCTTGATTCCTCCCACAACAGTCCCGAAAGGCTTTTCGGTCTCGAACAGCCTCATTCCGGCGTCCATCATTTGTACCCCCTTATCTATCATAAGTCTTTGTTTGGCTATAAAGTTACATAAAAAGTTGGAACTGTTTCGGGGTTATCCCCGTGGCTTTGAGAAAGTATCTCCCGAAATACGAGGCATTCGGAAAATACATCAGGTTGGCCACTTGCTGCACGTTGTACTCACCGGAGCTCAGGAGCAGCCTCGCCTGGGCTATTACATATTCCCGGATTATCTCTGTCGCCACCCTCCCGGATTGCTCGCTGATGACCCTGGAAAGGTATTTTGGGGTGACGCAAAGTTCTCTGGCGTAGAACTCCAAGTCCCTGTGCCGGTCGCAATTCTTCTGTACGGATGAGATGAACTGCCTCAGGAGTGTCGGTCTTCTTCCGGAGGGCCTTCTGCTGTCGCTGCGTTCCAGAATAATCCTCGCGATACCTCCTGCGATGACTTTAGCGAATCCTTCGACTATATCTTCCTTGAATGAATAGTCAGGACCGCCCTCGGCCACATGCTGGACTACTCTCAGTAATTGAAGGTGTCTGTCCATTCGGCCCGGATCCACAGGAAGGAGGAGGGGAGCGTAAGTTGCCGCGCGGATAATCCTGGATGAGCGTGAAGTGGCTGGCAGGATACCTCCGGCATCACTGTAAGCAATTATCAGAAAGCGGGTTCCGGCTTGATATGAAAGGGAGTCCAAGACAATCCCTTTGGCGGCGAGAAAGATGGCGCATCCCTCGATCTTGTAGTCTTTCAGGTTAATTTTGATATCGACTTTTCCAGACTCGACAAAAAGAATCGTATTGAAAGCTACCCGGTAGGGGAATGACATGTCCTCAGGCCTGAGAGTACGGGTCGGAAGCCTTCTTGCCAGCCTTGACGCGATTCCGGGAGGTACTTTGCTATCAAGATTGTCAGAGATAACGACCTCGTCTTTCAGAGTCAAAGTCCTCGCCATGGGGGGAACCATGTCGAGTCTCAAGGTACTCACAATCTCTTTCATATAGCAAATATAAGGAAAAATGAATATTATGATTGCTAAGTTGCCTCAAAAATGTCCATTTTTCTCCCTTTTAACCTCCATTTTCCTCGCTTTTTTTCGTCAATGATTGAAATCGCTTACCTTCGCCGCCGTTATAAAAAACGGACTTATGATCGAGAAGTATTTGGAAAAGACAACTTTCGGGAGTATGAGGGACTTTCTGGACAATTACAGGCTCCATGTCCCCGATAATTTCAATTTCGCTTATGACGTGATGGATTCCTGGGCGGAAGAGGCTCCGGAAAGCCTGGCTCTGCTCTGGACTGACGATAAGGGGGAATGCCGCAGGTTTACTTTCTCCGATATGAAAGACCTTTCCGACAGGGCAGCCTCATATTACCAGACCCTTGGTATAGGAAAAGGCGACATGGTGATGCTCATTTTGGGAAGACGTTGGGAATTTTGGGTTACCATGCTGGCTCTTAATAAGATAGGAGCCGTCGCAATCCCGGCGACACATCTTTTGACCTGTCATGACATTGTTTATCGGATAGAAAAAGCTGGGATCAAGGCCATCGTGTGCGCCGGAGATCCCTATATTCTTGGAAACGTCTCTGAAGCCGCAGGAATGTGTGGAGGAGAATCTGGACCTGTCAAAGCCCTTGTCTCTGTGGGACCGGAAATACCGGAAGGATTCCATGACCTTCATCGCGAATGGACCTCCGCTCCAGCTTTCGAGCGTCCTTTGGATATAGGGACAAATGATGACATCATGCTAATGTATTTTACCAGCGGGACTTCCGGTGATCCCAAAATGGTGGCTCATGACATGACATATCCATTGGGGCATTTGGCTACGGGGGCTTTCTGGCATAACCTGCATCCTGGCAGTCTTCATTTGACTATAGCTGACACAGGGTGGGCGAAAGCCGCGTGGGGAAAACTCTATGGGCAGTGGCTCGCCGGAGCTGCCCTATTCGTCTATGACCATGTGAAATTCAAGGCCGAGGACATCCTCGAATTGATCGGAAAGTACAGGGTCACATCGCTTTGCGCCCCTCCGACAGTATTCCGCTTCCTTATACAAGAGGATTTGGAGCGCTACGACCTTTCGTCTTTGGAGTATCTTTGTACCGCGGGGGAGGCTCTCAACTCGGTGGTTTATGACACGATGCTTGAGAAAACGGGCCTTAAAATTCACGAAGGCTACGGCCAGACAGAGTCAACCCTCTTGATGGGAACCTTCCCTTGGATGGAGCCCAAGCCCGGGAGCATGGGTGTGCCCTCTCCGCAATATGACATCTGCCTTTTGAAACCGGACGGTACTCCGGCCGGGACCTTGGAGATAGGCGAGGTATGCGTGAATGTCCGTTCAGGAAAGCCCTGCGGGCTGTTCAAGGGCTATCTTGGCGATCCTGAAAGAACGGCGAGAGTCTGGCATGACGGGTGGTATCACACATGTGACCTTGCCTGGAAGGACGTTGACGGCTATTTCTGGTTTGTGGGCAGAAATGATGATATAATAAAAACCTCAGGTTACAGGGTGAGTCCTTTCGAGGTCGAAAGCGTATTGATGATGCATCCGGCCGTGGTAGAGTGCGCTGTCACAGGTGTCCCAGACCCTTTGAGGGGTTTCGTTGTCAAAGCTACTGTCGTCTTGGCGAATGAATATAAGGCCAAGGCCGGGCCGGATCTGGTAAAAGAGATCCAGACCTTTGTCAAGAAAACAACGGCTCCTTACAAATATCCCCGTGTGATAGAGTTCGTGGAAGAGCTCCCTAAAACCATCAGCGGCAAGATCCGCCGAATCGAGATCCGTGACAAGGATTGTCAGGCGGTGAAGGTGACTTCCAGGCCGTCGTAAGCGGCTTTCAAGGGCTTGGGCAACGTGGCGTCAAGCTCAGCCTGGGTTCCGTGCAAGGTACGAGCGAGGTGTGTCAGATAAACCGGCTGGCCTTCTTTAGGGATGTACCGGCCTTTGTCCAGGAGCATGTGTGTAGTCCTAAGGACAGTCCCGACACTTGAGTGTGTGAATATCCTGAAGTCCTCATCGCCGTCAAGTCCCATCGTGGCCTCCATGACAAGGCCGGTGATCGCCTTGCCTTTAGCGTGGGGGTCGATGCCGGCTAACCTGGCCGCAATTGCCGGAATACCACCTGTGTCCGTGGCGTACACGACCCTCACTTCTTGTTTCTCAATGAGATAGATCAGTGTCTGCTCATTCAAGTCTCCGGTCGCATGATTGGCGGGGAGGGCCGTCAAGGTCATCCCGTTGATAGTGACTTTGTCGCCAAGGGAGAGGGGAGTGACCTCGGGTACCTTGCCCCCGGTCTCCTTGACCGCTTTCGCGAAGTCGGCTTTTGCCCTTTCCACCCATGTGGCTCCGAGGAAGACATTCTTTATTCCTAGTTTAAGGGCGGCCTCAGGGTTGTAATGATCTCCATGGGAATGGGTGTAGAATATGACTTCCGGCTTGACTCCGGCAGGGATCATGTCCTTGTCGGAAGGAGTGAAATCGATCAGTACCTTGTTGTCGAGCAGAACGCTGGAGAGTCTGCGCAACTCTCCCCGGTCGTCCCTGCCGTTCCAGTCAGCGGCACCTGTCCCGAGGAAGCGCATCGTGAGTGGAGTTCCGGCCTCGTCGCCATGTTTTATATGAACCGGGTCGCCAGACCTTGTCGAGGTCTCCGAGGCCGTACGCTTCGCGCCCGCAGCGGCCGCGCAGCCGGGCAACACCCCGGCGACACCCGTCGCCACAGCCGCCCCGGTGCTGATATTCAAGAATTTCCGTCTGTCCATAATCTGCCGGAATTGGTGATTATACAAATATAATAAAATTTCCCCTCGTCCTGAAAATCGGGGCGAGGGGAATGTTTAGAGATATTCAGTGAGATTAGCTGAAGTTATCGTAGAGGATGCTCTCGGGCGGGACGCCGAGGCTGTCAAGCAGCTTGTTGACTGAGGCCACCATCATAGGCGGGCCGCACATGAAGTACTTGATGTCCTCGGGAGTCTCGTGGTTCTTCAGATAGGTCTCGTACATCACGTTGTGGACAAAGCCAGGGGTGTACTTGACTCCGGCGGCATCCGCGGCGGGATCCGGACGGTCGAGGGCGAGGTAGAACTTGAAGTTCGGGAACTCCCTCTCGATCTCGGCGAAGTCCTCAAGATAGAAGGCCTCGACAAGGGCGCGGGCTCCGTAGAAGAAGCTGACCTTGCGGCCGGTCTTCAATGTCTTGAAGAGGTGCATGATGTGGCTTCTCAGAGGGGCCATACCGGCACCACCACCAACGAAGATATATTCCTGCTCCTCGGGATCGTCCTTCGGGAGAAGGAACTCTCCGAACGGCCCGCTGATCCAGACCTTGTCGCCCGGCTTGCGGGTGAACACGTAGG
Source organism: uncultured Bacteroidia bacterium (assembly GCA_902785825.1). Lineage (GTDB taxonomy): Bacteria > Bacteroidota > Bacteroidia > Bacteroidales > UBA932 > Cryptobacteroides. The sequence continues at coordinate 52,558 of CACZZZ010000008.1, read as the reverse complement.
ATGAGGCGACACCCGGAGGAACGGGCAGCATCTTGAAGACGCCCTTAGGCTGGCTCCTGTCGAAAGGAGGAGTGGCGATACGGACGTTGAGCTTGATGACGTTCTTCTCTGCGGGATACGAGGCCATGGAGTAGGCGCGGATGGTCGGGACGGTGTTCTTGGCCTTGATGCCAAAGAAGCCGTACTTCTCCCAGTCACCCCTGTACTCGGGAGCCACGTCGATGTCGGCGAAGTCGATGTCGTACTCGGGAATGTCGATCTGGATGTACTCTCCGGACTTGAACTCGATGTTCTCGCCCTCAGGGAGCTTGACTGTGAACTCTTTGATGAAGGTCGCGACGTTGTCGTTGCTGATCACCTCGCACTCGAGTTTCTTGACGCTGAGCGTCGAGTCAGGAACCTGGATCTTGATGTTGTCCTTGATCTTGACCTGGCAACCCAGACGGTAGCCGTCCTTGATCTGCTTGCGGTTGAAGAAGCCCTTCTCTGTGGGAAGGATGCTTCCGCCGCCTTCAAGGACCTGGACCTTGCACTGGCCGCAGTTGGCCTTACCACCGCAAGCTGAAGGGAGGAATATTCCCTGATCAGCGAGGGTGTGCATGAGGTCGCCTCCAATAGGAACTTCCATGGTCTTCTTGCCACCGTTGATGTCGATGGAGACAGAGCCGGAAGGGGTTAGTTTGGCCTTGATCACAAGGAGGAGGGCCACAAGAATGAGCGTGACGACAACTATTGTCGCGATCGCTCCGATGATAGTGTTGAACATTGCCTTACCTCCTTTTTAAAGTGATATACCCATGAATGTCATCATAGCGATGGCCATAAGGCCGACGGTGATGAAAGTGATTCCGAGACCCTTGAGGGGAGCGGGAACCTTGCTGTAGGCCATCTTCTCGCGGATAGCGGCGAGAGAGACAATGGCGAGGAACCAGCCGATACCGGAGCCGAGGGCATAGACAGCCGACTCACCGACATTTGCGAAATCCTTCTGCTGCATGAACAGCGAGCCTCCGAGGATCGCGCAGTTGACGGCAATCAGCGGGAGGAAGATTCCCAGGGCGGAATAGAGAGACGGGCTGAATTTCTCGACGACCATCTCGACGATCTGTACGATGGCGGCGATCACGGCGATAAAGATGATGAAGCTGAGGAAGCTCAGGTCAACACCTTTGATCAGGGCGTCGGGAGCCAGGACATATCTGTTGAGCAGATAGTTGATCGGGAGGGTAACGAGCAGGACGAATATGACCGCGACACCAAGGCCGGCAGCCGTCTTCACATTCTTCGATACCGCCAGGTATGAGCACATACCCAGGAAGTAGGCGAAGATCATGTTGTCAACGAATATTGACTTTACGAATAAGCTGAGATATTCCATAACCTTGATGTTTAACTATTTCTCCTGCAAGTCTTTCTGAATGCTCCTCTGGACCCAGACGATGCATCCCAGAAGGATGAGCGCGAAGGGCGGGAGGATCACCAGGTTGTTAGGTACGTAGCCGAGCCAGTTCAGAATGTCGACACCGAAAAGGGTGCCGCTGCCGAGAAGCTCGCGGAAGAAGGCCACAATGATGAGGATCATGCCGTAGCCTGCTCCGTTGGCGACTCCGTCAAGGAAACTGGGCCAGGGCTTGTTGCCGAGGGCGAAAGCCTCGATGCGGCCCATGACGATACAGTTGGTGATGATCAGACCGATATAGACGGACAACTGCTTGTCGATCGCGTAAGTGGCCTCAAATGACTTCAGTATCTGGTCCACAAGGATAACCATCATGGCGACGACGACGAGCTGGACGATAATCCTGACACGGCTGGGAATCGTATTCCTCAGCAGGGAAAGGATCAGGCTGGATATTCCTGTGACGGCTATAACGGAGAGAGCCATCACGAGCGCGCCCTTCATTGTGACCGTGACGGCCAGGGAAGAGCAGATACCGAGGACAAGGACGGTGATAGGGTTGCCCTTGAAGATCGGATTGAGTATTGTTTCTTTCAGTTTAGCGTCCATGATTATTCCTCCTCGGTTTTAGTGGTGACAGCGCCTTTGAAATAAGCGGAATAGGCTCCGAGCCAAGTGTCAATGGCGGTGTCAAGTCCGTTGGAAGTCATTGTGGCACCGGTGATAGCGTCGATCATGTTGTCTATCACGGAAGATCCGTCGGCCTCTTTGGGAGCGCCTCCCTTGACGATGTCAAAGATGTTGGCGTTTGAGAAATCAGCTTTCTCACCGACAAATTCGTTCTGGAATTCAGGATCGTCCTTGATCTTCGCGCCAAGACCGGCAGTCTCGCTCTCATGATCGAAATAAGCGCCCTTGATGGTGTTGGAGTTCGGCTCGAAAGCGATATAACCCCAGACCGGACCCCACAGGCCCGCGCCATAGACAGGAACGACTGTTGTGCCGTTCTTGAATATGAAAACGGGGATCTCGGCAGTGCCGGCGCCTTTGATGTTATAGTTCTGCTTCTTGAGCTCTTTGGGAGAATATACCTTGTCGAGGGGCAGGTCAGAGACTTTCTTTCCGTCGGGACCGACGATGAAAGCCTGTCCGATCTCCTCGGCATACTTGGCCAGCACGGCCGTGTTGCCCATTTTCTGGAGCTCGGCCTTGGTGGCGAACTTGGCGGCGGTCATCATCTGGGAGATGGTGTCAGCCTTCTCGTTGGCCTCCTGTCTCGATTTGAGAGACTGGGAGACGATAGCCAGGATCGCTGCCACGAGCGTCACTATGACGGTCGTGTAAATAACTGTGTATATGTTACTGTTTGTATTCATATCCTTAATACAATTAAGCGATCGAGACTTTCTTCGCTCTTTTCTTGGTAGCGCTTGACACGACACAGTGGTCGATGAGCGGAGCGAATGTGTTCATAAGGAGAATAGCGAGCATCATACCCTCGGCGTAACCGGGATTGAAGAGCCTTACAGTGATGCAGAGCGCGCCGACGAGGAATCCGTAGATCCATTTGCCGCACTCGGTCTGTGCCGAGGTGACAGGGTCGGTGGCCATGAATACGGTACCGAAAGCGAAGCCACCCATGACGAGCTGAGTGTAAGCGGGCACGTCAGTGGCGCCGAAAGCTGTTCCAAGCCAGCCCACGAAGAGAGCTCCGGCTATGGAGGAGACCATGATCTTCCAGCTGGCGACTCCAGTCCAAAGGATGATGAAGGCACCGATGAGGATGGCGATCACGGAAGTCTCACCGACAGATCCGGGGACGGTTCCGGCGAACATGTTCCAGAAGGTGTAGCCATTGTTGGTGATGGCTTCCATGCCCTCACCCATGAAGGAGAGAGGGGTGGCTCCGGTGATGGCGTCGGCGCCGCAGCGGCGGGCGATCCAGACCTGTGATCCGGACATGGCGCTCGGATACGAGAAGAACAGGAAGGCGCGGCAGAGCAGGGCCGGGTTCAGGAAGTTCATTCCGGTGCCTCCGAAGACCTCTTTGCCGAATATGACCGCGAAAGCCACAGCGATGGCGAGCATCCAGAGGGGAACGTCCACAGGGACGATCAGCGGAATGAGGAATCCAGAGACGAGGTAACCCTCGTTAACCTCCTCGCCCTTGATCTGGGCACTGGTGAACTCGATGCCGAGACCGACGATGTAGGAAACCAAATAGAGAGGAATAACCTTCCAAAGACCCCAGAAGAACTGGTTCCAGAAGCCGGGAAGGTCGTTCATGGCAAGGTGGTGCTGGTAGCCGACGTTCCACATGCCGAACAGGGCGGCGGGAACGAGGGCGATCACCACGATGATCATGACCCTTTTGATGTCGATGGAATCCCTGACGTGAGCTCCCTTGGAGGTCACTGTCGCGGGAACGCGGAGGAAGGTGTCAAAGGCATCCCATGTGGAATGCAGCCACCCAAGTTTGCCGCCTTTTTCGAAAAGGCCGGGTTTTACTGTATTTTCTTCCATAGTCATTGCCTTTTTACGCCATTTCCTTCAACATGAGGTCGATACCGCTCTGGATCATGGCCTGGATGTCGTTCTTGGAAGGATCCACGAACTCGCAGAGGGCCAGGTCCTCGGGAAGAACCTCGTAAATACCGAACTGCTCCATCTTGTCAATGTCGCCGGCGAGGCATGCCTTGACAAGATAAACCGGGAAAATGTCCATGGGCAGAACCTTGCCGTAAACGTCTGAGCAGACAAATGCCCTGACTCCGCCGTGGGTGTTGGTGTCCATGTTGTACTTTTTCTTCGGAAGGAGCCATGAGAAATAAGCCATGGAGGAGCTGAACTGGTTGAACCTTAAAGGATTCGCCCAGCCGAGAAGCTCTCTTTCACGGCCTTCCTTCAGAAGGGTGACCTGGTTGTCGAAGAACCCGATGTACCCATTTGCTCCAATATTCTCACCGGAAAGGACGTCTCCGCTGACGAATCTGGTCTCGACCGAAGGATCGAAACAACCCTCGAGGGCGCTGACAGGAGTGCCGGGAAGGGCAACGACATAACCGGTCTTCAAAGCGGCTGGACCTGTGACGGCGACTTTGCGGCAGAGGTCAAGCTTACCGTTCAGGAAAAGCTTTCCGATGGCCGCGAGGGAAAGAAGACTCAGGGTCCATACGGTCTCACCTTTCTTGATAGGGGAGATATGGCTGATCTGCACGCCAACATTGCCGGCCGGATGCTTCTTGGCGATCACGGTGTGGAGCGTGGCGTCCTTCAGGGAAGCGAACGCTGAACTTTCGCTGTTGACGCAGACATGTACCTTGGCTATCTTGGAGACAGCGGTCACACCGGCCTGGATGGCGCCTAGATCGTCTTTGAAAGCGAACTCAGTGTCGGCTGCCAAGGGAGCGGTGGAGAAAGCGGATACGAAAATGGCCTTCGGAGTAAGCGCCGGATCGGCGACGACACCGTAAGGCCTCTGGATGATACTTGGCCACAAACCACTCTTGAGAAGGCTCTCCTTGACATCCTCGGCATTGAGAGCCTTGGGATCCTTGGCGCCGAAATCGACCGCCTCGTTTCCTTCGGCCTTGATAAGGACCGCCAGGAGCTTCCTCTTCTCACCCCTTACAATCTCCTGCACCGCTCCGCTTACCGGAGATGTGAGCAGGATGTCGGGGTTTTGTTTGTCTGCCAAAACAGGGGATCCCGCGAGCACCTTGTCGCCTTCTTTCACCATGAGCCTAGGGGAGAAACCCTTGAAATCAGTGGGTTTTACAGCTACAACGTCAGGCGCGATCGTTCTCATTGTCTCAAGGGCGGCTTCCCCGTTGATTGGAATGTTCAGCCCTTTCTTCAACACGATGTTGTTTGACATTATTGTTAATAAATATTAAGTTGATAGTATTTTCAGCTTACAATCTGCAAATGTACTCATTTTTCGGGAAAAAATCCGTATTTTCGTGCCATTATGGAAAACATTGGGAACGCTGTATTAGAGGGGCTGAACGCGGAGCAGAGACAGGCGGTCAGCAATATTGACGGACCGGTACTTATCGTTGCCGGAGCGGGGTCGGGAAAGACGAGAGTGCTGACCAGCAGGATAGCGTATATCCTGGCCCGGGGAGGCGATCCGTCCAGGATTCTCGCGTTGACTTTCACCAAGAAAGCCGCGTCCGAGATGAAGGAGAGGATAGCGCGGATGGTCGGTGGCCGAAGGGCATGGTTGCTGCGCATGGGCACCTTCCATTCTGTTTTCATAAGGTTCCTGCGGGAATATGCCGGCTCACTCGGCTATCCAGAGTCATTCACCATCTACGACCAGAGCGACTCCACCAGTGCGGTGAAAGCCTGCATCAAGGAACTGGGCCTGGATGACAAGGTCTATAAGCCACGTGATGTCCTGGCCCGGATCTCCTTGGCCAAGAACAATCTTGTGACAGCGGCGGCATATCGCAACAACCGTCAGGCGGTTGAGAAGGACACGGCCTCCAGGAAGTCTCGTATTTGCGACATCTACTCTTTATATTCAGAGAAATGCCGCAGGAGCGGAGTCATGGATTTCGATGACATCCTGCTCAACATGAATATCCTTCTGAGGGACAATCCTGAGGCTTTGGAGTCGATATCCTCAAGGTTCGACTATATACTGGTGGATGAGTACCAGGACACGAATTACGCCCAGTATGTGATTCTGAAGAAGTTGAGTGTGGGGCATCGGAATATCTGCGTCGTGGGTGATGATTCCCAGTCCATCTACGCTTTCAGGGGTGCGAAGATAGAGAACATCCTGAATTTCAAGAAAGACTATCCGGACTGCGCTGTTTTCCGGCTCGAAAAGAATTACCGTTCTACAGCAAGTATTGTCGATGCTGCTAACTCGCTGATAGCCAAGAATCAAGGCCGTATCCCAAAGACATGTGTCTCAGTTGCCGGAGCCGGAGAGAAGATCAAGCTTTTAAACAGCTTTTCCGAGCAGGAGGAGGCTTTGATGATCTGCTCCGAGATCATTTCGAGGATGAGGACAGATCATGCCCGGTATCAGGACTTCGCTATCCTTTATCGCACCAACTCACAGTCCAGGGCCCTTGAGGAGGCGCTCAGAAAGAGGAACCTTCCTTATATGATTTATTCGGGGAACTCTTTCTTCGAGCGTGCGGAGGTGAAGGACATGATGGCCTATCTGAAGCTGGTTGTCAATGTCAATGACGATGAGTCATTCAAGAGGGTCGTGAATATGCCTGCCAGAGGAATAGGGGACACTTCTGTAGGGGCGTTGGCCTCCATGGCCTCCGAAAAGGGAATATCCATGTTCAAGGCGGCTTATCAGACTGATTTCGCCGAATATGGGCTGAAAGCTCCGGCCGTTGCCCGGATCAGGACTTTCTGCGACATGATAAACGGTTTCGCGGTTAAAGCCGCTGTGGCGGACGCTCATGAGCTGGCCCGGTCTGTCTCCGACGCGAGTGGACTTTACGCCCATTTCAAATCCGACTCGTCAATAGAGGGGCAGTCAAGAGCCTCCAATGTCGAGGAGCTCATCAACAGCGCGGCGCAATTCGTGGAAGACCGTCAGAACGAATATCTTCAGGAACTTCTGGCCGACAGTGAAGTTGAGGACGAGACACAGGTCGAGTATCCGGTGGTGACATTGGGCGAATTCCTTGAGAATATCTCCCTTCTGACAAACGTGGACGCCAGTCAGGATGAGGACTCGATGAACAAGATCGCGCTTATGACAGCGCATTCCGCTAAAGGTCTCGAGTTCCCTTATGTCTTTGTCGCCGGCCTTGAGGAAAACTTGTTCCCGTCCGGCGGTATGCTGGCCTCCCTTAATGACATAGAGGAAGAGCGGAGACTGATGTATGTCGCTATGACCAGGGCGAAGACCGGCCTTTATCTTTCTTTCGCCAGCACCAGGATGCGAAACGGGAAGCATGAGTCGAATTCTCCGAGCCGCTTCATTAAAGAGATTGACCCTGAATACATTTCCAACCCCCTTAGGGAAGATTCCGGGGACTTTGAGGATGATGGCGACGATTTCGGCTTTGGATTCAAACGCTCATTCAGGGGATTTGGCTCCGGTGGATCCCGCCCTGCCAAGACCAGGTACGGCATGTCAGACGGAGGTGTCCGGTATATTCCTAAACCTCAGCCAAAACCTCAGCCTACAGTCACCAGCTCCATCTCCAGGGAGGCTTTACGTAACAGGCCGCTCCCTCCGAAAATACCTGATTCAGAGTTCATCCCGGTCCCTATGACGGATCTGAAGGTCGGGCAACGTATAGAGCACAACAGATTCGGTTTCGGAGAGATTAAAGAGATCACAGGCTCAGTCCCTGATTTGAAGGCGAAAATCGAGTTCGACGACTATGGAGAGAAGATTTTGTTGCTCAAATACGCGAAAATTCGCTTTGAATAGTTGCATTTTGGTAGAAAATAACTATCTTGCGGACGAAATGAAGTCATTTGCCTCTTATCACCATCATCATCACCTGGCTGTATAAGTCTGGTAAGTGATGGTGTGACTATATTTGAAGTGTGACATCGGCTTGCCAGAAACCTGGCAAGCCTTTTTTGTTTTAAGGTAATGATAAGATTAGCCATTCAGTCTAAAGGAAGACTAAACGAGGAGAGCGTCAAGCTCTTGAAAGACTCAGGAATTGATGTCGATGACACAAAACGCAAGTTCATCGGTAAGGCTTCGGATTTTCCGCTGGAGCTGCTCTATCTCAGGGACGATGACATTCCTGGGGTTGTCTGTGACGGTGCGGCCGACTTGGGAATAGTCGGCTTCAATGAGATTGCCGAGTCAGGGGCTGATGTGGTGGTGATCCGTAAACTTGGATTCGGGAAGTGCCGTATCTCGCTGGCTGTGCCCAAGGAGGTCGATTATCCCGGCTTGTCATGGTTCCAGGGCCGTTCCATAGCCACTTCATATCCTTCCGTCTTGAAGAAATTCTTGTCCGAGCAAGGAATATCCGCCCAGATCCGAGAGATAAAAGGGTCTGTGGAGATCGCGCCCACGGCGGGAATCGCCGATGCCATTTTCGACATAGTCTCATCAGGCGGAACTCTGGTGTCGAATGGCCTGAGAGAAGTTGAGGTCGTACTGGAGAGTGAGGCCGTACTTATCGGCAGAAAAGATGCGGAAAGCGGAAAACAAAAGCTGATTGACTCGATTCTTTTCCGTTTTGACGCCGTCCGTGAAAGCCGCGGAAAGAAATACATCTTGATGAATATTCCTTCAGATAAGCTGGAAGACGCCATGCGGCTTCTCCCGTCCATGCGTAGTCCCACGGTCATGCCGCTGGCTCTTGACGGCTGGTGCTCAATCCATTCCGTCGTGGACGACTCCGATCTTTGGCATACAGTCGAGAGTCTGAAACAGATCGGAGCGGAAGGGATTCTGATTCTTAACCTCGATAAAGTAATAGATTGAGTCATGAGAAAATATGTTGAGCCGGACAGGCAGCAATGGGTTCCCCTCACCAGGAGGGTCGGACGTGATGACGCCATGTTGGAATGGCGTGTAGGGAGCATTCTTGAACAAATCCGTAAAGGTGGGGACACGGCTTTGAGGCAAGTCTCTGAGGCTATTGAGGGATTCCCTCTTGTCGATGCGAAAGTTTCCAGGGAAGAAATTGAGGCCGCTCCCGGATTGGTCCCGGAAGATCTCAAGAACGCTATAATGGAGGCCGCTGCCAGAATCAGGTCTTTCCATGAGCTGGAATTGCCCAAAGATACTGAATGGAATGACGGTGCTGGGACGACATGCCGGCGTCGTTATCTCCCAATCAGGAGAGTTGGGCTTTATATTCCTGGAGGAACCGCTCCTCTGTTCTCCACCGTCCTTATGCTTGGAGTTCCTTCATCGATAGCTGGATGTCGCGAACGGGTCATGTTCACTCCTCCATCTAAAGATGGGACTGTGGCTCCAGCGATCCTTTTCGCCGCCTCATTGTGCGGAATTGAGGATATTTATAAGATAGGTGGGGCGCAGGCCGTGGCCGCTATGGCTTACGGCACGGAGTCTATCGCCAAGGTCGATAAGATTTTCGGTCCCGGGAACCGCTATGTCACCAAGGCGAAACAGCTTGTCAGTAAAGAAGGAGTGGCTACGGATATGCCGGCGGGTCCATCAGAGGTCCTTGTCATAGCTGATGAGAGCGCCGATGTCTCGTTTGTGGCGGCTGATCTCCTCTCACAGGCTGAGCATGGCCCTGACAGTCAAGTGGTTCTGCTTAGCGATAGTGTCACTGTCGCAAGGAGCGTGCTTCGTGAGATCGAGGTCCAGAAAGAGTCTCTCTCAAGAAATAAGATAGTCGAGGCTTCCTTGGCGGAGAGCCGTATCATAGTCATGAAAGATTTGGACGAGTGTATGGATTTCGCCAATCTTTATGCTCCGGAGCATCTTATTCTGGCCGTGAAGGATCCTGAGTCTTTGGCGAAGAAAGTCGAGGCGGCCGGAAGCGTTTTCCTTGGACATTATTCACCAGAAAGCGCGGGTGATTACGCGAGCGGCACGAACCATATCCTTCCGACAGGCGGCACCGCAGTGGCGTGGAGCGGTTTGGGCGTCGAGAGTTTCATGCACGCCATAACCTTCCAGTCTTTAAGTGCGCAGGGCCTTTCTACCCTCGGCAAGACGATCTCCACAATGGCTGACGCCGAGATGTTGGAGGCTCACGCGAATGCGGTCAGGATTAGAGTCGGTAGTGGAACCATAAAAGAGTGAAACGAATGAGAAAGGATGAGCTTACGAGCTTGATGCGGCTCAACATCAGGAATCTTGTACCGTATTCCACGGCCCGGGACGAGTACCAGGGCGATCTTGGTATATTCATGGATGCCAATGAGAGTCCCTACGGGTTTGGCGGCCTCAATCGGTACCCGTCCAGAAGTCTGAGGGAAACTTTGCTCGGGCGCTTGGCTGAATATCGTGGGGTGCCGAAGGATATGCTATTCCTCGGGAACGGGAGCGATGAGTCTATTGACCTGTGCTTCAGGGTGTTCTGTGAGCCTGGCATCAATAATGCGGTCATGATCGCCCCGAGTTACGGGATGTATTCGGTATGTGCTGACATAAACGGGGTACAGCGACGTCAAGTACAGTTGAGGGAAGATTTCTCTTTGCCGGTGGACGCTTTGCTGGAGGCATGCGATGCGAACACCCGTTTGATGTTCATCTGTTCCCCGAATAATCCGACCGGCAACGCTTTCCCCGAGAAGGACCTCCGGATGATACTGGACTCTTTCGGGGGGATAGTGGTTCTTGATGAGGCTTATGTGGACTTCGCTCCGGAAGGATCCATGAAAAGGCTTTTGGAGGAATATCCCAAACTTGTTATACTTCAGACCCTGTCAAAGGCCTGTGGCCTGGCTGGGTTAAGAATCGGTATGACAATCGCCGATCCTGCTATTATCTCGGTTTTCGACATGGTTCGCTATCCCTATAATATTGGTACGGACACGCTGAAACTGGCTTTGGAAAGACTTGATCCTGAGAAGATTAAAGAAGAGACTGAAACGATATTGGCCCAGCGTCCGACCTTGGGTGCCCGATTGGAGGCGTTTGATTGTGTGGAAAAAGTCTTTCCCAGCGACGCGAATTTCCTGCTTGTGAGAGTTAAAGATCCCTTAGGATTATACGACCATCTTATTAAGGACGGAATAATAGTCAGGAATCGCTCCACTGTTCCCGGATGCTTGAACTGCCTCAGGATCACCATCGGCACACCACAGGAGAACGAGCGCCTGTTGAGGTCGATAGAAGAATATGAGAATCCTGGCCTTAAGCTTGTCCAGACGGCTGCAGCAGGACGAAAGGCATGTCGGGAAAGAGTCACGAAGGAGACCCGGATTATGGTGGCCGTCGATCTTGACGGAACCGGTGAGTCGGAAATCAGCACAGGACTGCGTTTCTTCGATCACATGCTGGAGCAGATCCCTCATCACGGGGGCATCTCATTGACTGTCAAAGCCGAGGGAGATCTTGATGTGGATGAGCATCACACTATGGAAGATGTGGCCATAACCCTTGGGGAGGCTCTTCTCGAGGCTCTCGGCGACCGTAAAGGTATTGAAAGATATGGCTTCACCCTACCGATGGATGAGTCGGAAGCCCTTGTGCTTCTGGATCTTGGCGGAAGGGTGGACTTCAAATGGGATGTGACTTTTACCAGGGAATATGTCGGTGACACTCCGACAGAGATGTTCAAGCACTTCTTCCAATCTCTCTGCTCAGCGATGAGGTGCAATCTTCACATAACCGCGAAAGGGGAGAATAATCATCACATCGCGGAGGCTGTGTTCAAGGCTTTCGCCAGGGCTTTGCGCGCCGCTGTGCGAAAGGATCCTTTCAACTTTTCGGTTCCAAGCAGCAAGGGAGTCTTATGATAGCCATAGTAAAATATGATGCCGGGAATGTGTTGTCAGTCATAAACGCGCTTCGTCGCTTAGGCGTGACGGAGTGGGACCTGACAGCTGATCCTTCAAGGCTTACCTCGGCGGACAAGGTGCTTCTCCCTGGGGTTGGAGACGCCTCCGTGGCTCTTAACGGCCTTCGTTCCCTGGGCTTGGATTCTGTAATTCTCTCAATCCGGAAACCTGTGCTGGGAATCTGTGTCGGTATGCAGATTCTTTGCCGCCATAGCGAGGAGGGGGATGCCGACTGTCTTGGAGTCTTTGACACCGATGTGCGACGGTTCAGGCCGGATGATCCTGACTTGAAAGTCCCTCACATGGGTTGGAACCAGATAGAAGGATTGAGCTCTGGCCTGTTTGACGGCATTAAAGAGGGAGCGTACATGTATTATGTACACTCTTATTATGCTGAGATATGCCCTGACACGATAGCGTCCACCCTCCATGGCCGAAGGTTCAGCGCGGCACTTCGTCACGACAACTTCTATGGGACCCAGTTCCATCCTGAGAAAAGCGGCTCCGACGGGGCCAGGTTGCTAAAGAATTTCCTGGAATTATGATAAGAATTGTTCCCGCCATAGACATAATCGGGGGGCGATGCGTGCGCCTCTCCCAGGGCGATTACAACAGATCCACATTCTATTCCGCCAAACCGCAGGAGATGGCGGAGCGTTTTTTTGCTTCTGGACTGACCCGTGTGCACGCTGTTGATCTTGATGGGGCGAAATCAGGCTTTCCCGTCAATCTGGAGACTTTGAAAGAACTGGCCTCGGTCCCGGGAACGGAGATAGAATGGGGAGGAGGGATCAAGACTCGCGGTGACGTTGACGCTGTTCTCGAAGCGGGAGCCTCGAGAGTCGTTTTAGGGACCATGGCGGTCAAAGATCCGAACTTGTTCAAGTCTTTATTGCGGGAATATGGCCCGGATAAGATTGTCCTCGGAGCTGATGTCAGGGGTACCAAGGTGGCGGTCAGCGGATGGACAGAAACCTCCGGGGCGGAGATCACCTCCTTGCTTGATTCCTTCCTTCCGGTTCTTTCGGAAGTCATTGTTACAGACATCTCTAAGGATGGAATGCTAACTGGTCCGGATCCAAACTTCTACAAAAGCCTGATGGACAGGTTCCCTGGTGTGGGGATTACGGCAAGCGGTGGAGTCGGGGATGTCCGGGATATAAAAGCCCTTGAGGATGTCGGAGTTCCGGCCGTTATCGTGGGTAAGGCGCTGTATGAGGGGCGGATAAAATTGGAGGATATAGCTTATGGTGGCTAAAAGAATAATCCCTTGTCTGGATGTGAAAGATGGGAAGACTGTCAAAGGCATCAATTTCCTTAATCTTAAGGAAGTGGGTGACGCTGTCGAGCTCGGGGCGTTTTACGCCAGCGAGGGAGCGGATGAGCTGGTCTATCTGGATATATCCGCGACCAGAGAGGGACGCAAGACTTTCACAGGACTCGTCCGTTCCATAGCAGAGAGGATTGATATTCCATTTACTGTCGGAGGAGGAATATCCTCATTGGAAGACGCTTCCAGACTGCTCGAGACAGGGGCGGATAAGGTCACGGTGAACAGTGCCGCCGTGCGTGATCCAAGGCTTATTGAACAGATAGCCGGCCATTTCGGCAGTCAGTTCGTCGTGGTTGCCATAGACGCCAAGTTCGTCGGTGGAAAGTGGACTGTGTTCACCTCTGGAGGCACGTCTCCTTCTGATAAAGAGCTATTTACGTGGGCCCTTGAGGCGCAGGAGCGTGGCGCGGGAGAGATATTATTCACTTCGATGGATCATGATGGCACTAAAAACGGCTATCCATGCGAGGAGTTCTCCCGCCTGTGCGGAAGCCTCTCAATCCCGGTTATAGCTTCGGGAGGTGCCGGTAGCATGAGGGACATCGCTGATGTGCTGACAAAAGGGCGGGCTGACGCCGCCCTCGCGGCCAGTCTGTTCCACTATGGTGAGATATCAATCAAGGACCTGAAGCGGTTTCTTCAATCGGAAGGAATACCAGTGAGATTATAAAACACAATAATAATATGGAAAAGATAACATTGGATTTCAGCAAGAATCCGGACGGACTTGTTCCGGCAATCATCCAGGACGCTTCCACCAAAAAGGTGCTGATGCTGGCATATATGAATGAGGAGGCGTATGACAAGACTCTCCAGACGGGACTGGCGACGTTCTGGAGCCGGTCGAGAAAACAGTTATGGACGAAAGGTGAGACAAGCGGGAACTATCTGCATGTCAAGGAGATATTGGCGGATTGTGATGCCGATACCCTCCTGGTCTATGTGGATCCTGACGGCCCCGCGTGTCACAGAGGTACAGTGTCTTGTTTTGATATCGCTCCTGAGCAAGGATTCTTGGGCGAGCTTGAGAAAGTCGTGAGAAAACGTCATGAGCAGATGCCGCAGGGACACTATACCACCAGGTTGTTCAATGAGGGCGTTGCCAAGATCTCCCAAAAGGTTGGCGAGGAAGCTGTCGAGACCATTCTCGAGGCTATGCGTGGAGACAAGGGACGGTATATTTATGAGGCGTCAGATCTGCTTTACCACCTTTTGGTCCTGAACGAGCAGATGGGAATCAGCTTGGGAGACTTGGAAAAAGAACTCCTTTCGCGACATAAATGAAATTTTTTTATCAAATAGCGAAAAAAAAGCATCAAATAATTGTTGATATCAAAAGAATTTGTATATTTGACGTGAAGTTTTTCATAGTTTAAGTTTAGGTTAAGTAGCGGAGCGATCGCAGTGACTGCGATTGCTTCGTGTTTTATGCCCTCTCTATCCGTAAAAAACGGAAATTCATCTTTTTTAATAAACATTTTTCTCTTTCTTTCAATTATTTCTGTTTAGTCTCCATAGCTTCGCGACAAGTCCGCTACGAGGCGGATTTTAGAAAAAATATTGAGCTATGAAGACTTTGGTCCGTTTATTCGCGCATTCCGTCATTTGGGGCATTTTTGTAATGGGAGCGCTTTTATCTTCTTGTAACAAAATGCCTTCTGAAACCGGTCAGGGATCCTTGAAATGGAGTTTCTCCCCATGGATTATCACCCGAGCCGCTGACTATCCTGACACCGACGCATTTAAGCTGAAAGTTGTGAATTCGGCGGGAGAGATCCTGTATGATGGTTATTATGGAGATTCTCCCGAGACTATGCTTGTCAATCCCGGCACATATACAGTCACGGCATTGTCCAGGGAGTTCCGCAAGCCGGAATTTGACGCTCCGCAATTCGGAGACGAGCAGGTGGTAGTCGTCAAGGCCGGTGCGGTGACAAATGTTTTGCTCGAGTGTTCGCAACTCAACTGCGGACTTCGATTGAAAATCGATCCTGATTTCGCTGATGTCTATCCTGGAGGCAGCCTTGAAGTCTCGTCCAATGGTGAAAGCCTTTCTTATGGTCCTTCTGAAGGGAGGATGGGCTTTTTCAAACCAGGCTCACTCGCCGTGACACTCAAGGAAAAGGACAAGTCAACTGTTTTGGTTACTAAAAGGCTGGAAGCCAGGGAGATGCTGACACTTGGCGTAACTTGTCCATCGCTGCCGGGACAACCGGAGGCTCAAGGCGGGGAGGTGTCGATAAAACTGGACACGCTACGCAAGTGGGGAGAGGAGGATTTTGAGATAGGATCATCCGGCCAGGCGGGACTTGGCGCGGACAAATCCAGCGCCTATGGAGCCGCACAGGTGAAAGACCATGTTGGAGAGAAAGGGGTCTGGGTATGCGGTTATATAGTTGGAGGAGACCTGTCTTCCAGTAAAAACGGGATCAAGTTCGAGGCCCCTTTCGACTCTTATACCAATATCGCCATCGCCCCTCGCTCCTCTGTCTCCGAGAAATCCTCATGTGTCTCGGTCCAGTTGGTCAAAGGCCCGATGCGGGATGCTCTTAATCTCGTGGATCATCCGGAATTCATCGGCAAGAAAATATACTTGAGAGGAGATATAGATGCGGCGTATTACGGGATTCCCGGGATAAAGAACCTGGTTGACTACTCGTTTGATTGACTATCATTATCAAAATACCTGAATGATGAAAAACAATCTGATTCCGATGGCCTTGGCCGTCATCTTGTTATGCCCAGTCCGGGCATATTCCCAAAAATCTTCCCATGCTGTTGAGCTGGGGATCGGAGGATCCGCTATCAACCACACGAGAACGATGGTTACGAACTTTCACCAGACGCCAGGAGGTGATTATGTCTTCACCCTTGAGGAGAAGCAACTTTATGGCGGGGTGAGCCTGTATTCCGCTTATGAGATCAAGAAATGGCTGTATGCCGATGTACAAGGCACTCTTGGCTTGGCGAGGTACTATGAGTCAGGATCTCTGAAGAATGGCTTTTCAGTCCTGGCGGGTCCTGGAATTCAGTTCCGACCTTTCGTCCGGAGTGAGTGGCTCCAACCTTATCTGCGTCTTGGTGTCAGTTATTACCGGAAGAGTTTCCCGACCTTTTACTTCGGGCGTTTCGAAGGTGATGTGACTAAGGAAGCTGTCTGGAAAGCGGAGGACGCGTGGAATAAAGGCACAACCTTCGACGCTAAAACTTATATCCCAGTCACGGCCGGTATTGGCCTTGTGGGATGGCTGTCAGACAGGGTAGGTGTCCGTGTTGGAGGAGATTACATGAGATCCCTTGGCTCAAAAGGAGCTAATTTCGCCATGGGCACGGCAGGGCTTGTGTTCCGGTTAGGTGGCAAGAGCAAGAAGTCCGAGGTGATTATGCCTACTGAGAAGATAGTTGAGAAGGTGGTGGAGAAAGAAGTCGTGAGAGAGGTACCTGTGGAAACTATCAGGGAGGTTTACAAAGAGGTTCCGTTCGAGAAAACACTCGCGGAATTGATGGACAATGTCACTTTTGATTTCGACAAGGCGGATATCACCAAAGAGAGCGAGTCTGTTCTCGACGAGGTCGCCAATGTTCTCAAGAAGTTCACTGACAAGAAGTTCATGATATGCGGCCATACTGACGCGAGGGGTAGTGATTCTTACAACGAGCGTTTGTCTGAAGCGAGGGCGAAGGCTGTCCGGGATGCTTTGGTAAAGAGGGGAGTGCCTGAGGATATGCTCTTCCATAAGGGTTTTGGAAGGAGGACAGCCTTGGTCCCCGCCAGCGCTGATGATGACACCCGTAGAGGAGACAGGAAGGTCGTAATCGAGCAGGTGACGTGGGAACCGCTTTGGAATTACTTGAAAACCAACAATTAAATACATAAGCTAATGAGAAACAGTATCAGAATTATGGCTGCCGCTCTAATGGGAGCCGCTGTCCTAATGTCCTGCACAAGACTTGAGGTGACCTTGCCGGAGGGTCCTAAGGGCGAACAGGGAATAGCTGGAATCGATGGTCTCACCTCGTATGAAGTCTGGTTAAGGGCTGTCGCTGACGGGACAATTACAGGTTGGGACAAGACCAAGACCACAGTCTCTGACTATTTTATCTACCTGAAAGGAGAGAAAGGCGATCGTGGTGACGATGGTAAAACCGCCATGGAGGTCTGGAAAGAATACATAAGTACCGGAAAAGCCGAAAACCCTGGAGGTGAGGGAATTTGGGATCCTTCAAACGACTCGGAAAGGGATTTCTTCAAGTACCTTACTGGTCCTAAAGGAGATGACGGCCTTATCCCTTACATAGGAGACAACGGTAACTGGTTCATAGGTGACGCTGACACCGGTGTGCCGGCCACCGGCCCGGCCGGGGCGAATGGAGCTGAAGGACAGTCCGCCTATAAGGTGTGGGTCGAATACATAAAAGGGGACGGGGATCCCGAGTGGTCTTCCTCGGACACGTTGATGTGTCACTTCTTCTTGTACCTTAAAGGCGAGAAAGGAGATAAGGGAGATGAGGGTGCCAGCGGCAAGACCCCTTATGTCGGTGATGACGGCAATTGGCATGTCGGAGACACTGACACGGGAGTTCCCGCTACCGGACCTTCGGGCGAAGATGGAATGTCAGCTTATGAGCTTTGGAAAGAGGAAGTGCTATCCGAAGACGGTCTGGAGAACCCCGGAAACGGAGTTTATGATCCGGAAGAGTATCCGAATTGGCCACAGGATGCGGTTGCCCTGGAAGATTTCTTCTTGTACCTTGGAGGTGAGAACGGCGTTGACGGCTTGTCCGCGTATGAGCTTTGGAAAGAATATATCTCTGGTGGAGATGTCGATGATCCAAAGAACCCAGGCAAGAAATGGGATAAGAAAAAGAACTCCGAGGCTGATTTCTATTATTACCTGACCGGAGCCGATGGTGTGGACGGTCTTTCCGCTTATGAGCTATGGAAGCGGGATGTCCTCTCGGATGCGGGGCTCGCCAATCCTGACAATGGGGTTTACGATGTGGAGGAGTATCCGACGTGGCCCTCGACAGCGGTTGACTTGGCGGATTTCTGGAGATATCTTAAAGGCAAGGATGGAGTTGACGGAGAGAATACGGGCGGCCGGACTCTCGCGGACACCGCTTATCTGGACAGGGTTGATTCCAAGATGTATAATGTCGCTTCAGTAATCGCTTTGAGCAAGACTACCGATGGGAAAACGGAATACGAATACGTCAACCCGATCTCTGGTGGAGCGGCATTCATCGTGACAGGCCCTGGCCCGGTGATAATCCCGAATTGCGAGGTAAAGTTTACTGATATGTCCGGAACTATAACGTACACAAAGACTTCCGACTCGCAGGGGTATGTGTATCTCACCAAGGATGAGTTGCCGGAGTGGACGAAAGGCTCGCCGAGCGCGAAGGATGATCCTGACAATATAAACTCCGGTGTGAAGCCTGTGTCATTCAGTTACGGGTCCACCACCGTCACGGATCAATCCAAGATAGCCGCGACTTGCAAGGTGCCATACCAGGTGGGACTAAGTATCGAATCAAAGTCGGCGTTTTTGAGATACTATTCCACACATGCCGATTTCTCGGTGTACAGGACTGTGGAAGGGGTTCGGGAGACCGTGGCATTTATCACCACCAAAGACAGGTTGTCTTCACCGGGCGGTAAGAATTACTCCCAAAGTGATCTTGGCTGCTGGCCTGTTGTAAACTCCTCGGTATTCAAGTATTATCGCAATAAAGGAGTTGATATCCTGTTCTCCGGTGTGGCGTCTGAAAAGACACCTGGAGGTGATCTGTCCTCACTTGAAGAGGGAGCCTCCCAGGATTGGTTCTCGAATCTTAATAATCTTTGTGGCGAGAGAAGCTATGAATATACTATGCGTAGGGCAAAGGTCTCAAGAAACAGGACGAAAAACGGTACGGAAAACTGGTTCACCACCAGCTTTGGAGATGGAGCCTCACCTTCCAGGATCGGAGTTTACGACTTGATGCTCCAATATTCCGGTGCGACCGTCTTTTCCGGAGCTGGTTACGTCCTGCCGGATTATGGATTGAAAATTGAGGATTCAGAGCGGGAGATTATGAATCCGCCGTATTTCTCCATGCCACAGGAGGTCTCCGGATCATTTGTCTGGGATTCAGGCCACACTACCTTGCAACTGTCGTTCAGTCAGGCGGCACTTAGCACTTTGAAGGAAACGTCTGTTTATGTGCCAGGGGGTAGTTGGAATGCGGGCGGAAAGCGTTTTTCCTTCAGCAAGACCAAATTCGGCACCAAGTACTCCGGGCCTTCCTCGTCGTTTACGGTAAGCGGGAAATACAATGGCTCAAATGTCAACAGCACAGTTTCTTTCAAACTGTACGGTTCCTTGAAGCTCACTGATGTGTATGATGGCTTCAAGATGTCTGTGGCTGACTTTGTGGACGGTGCGATTATGGTGAGCGGATTTTCCGGTAAATTCGCTTATAACCGCGGCGACGAGAATGCCTATGCCTTTGGTTGCGCTATAGAGGCGACCGAAAAGAACGTTACGGATTGACGGAAAATGCTTATATTGGCGCCATGAAACGGACATTAGCTCTTTTCATGGCGCTTTTCGCCATTCTCTTCCGCCCGGCTTTTTCCAGTGCCCAAGATTATGTCACGACGGCTCAGGACAAAGCTATGGCAGAGAAGGTCCTTAACCTTCTGCATGAGAAGTATCTCTCCGCCAGGATCTCCGGTGAACCGATGGAAACCGCTGATTTGATGGTGATTGCCGCCAAGGAACTTATAGGCGTACCGTATGTGGCTGGCACTTTGGACGAGGATCCCCTGACCGAAAAGATGAGGGTTTACCTCACAAAGACCGACTGCATATTATTCGTGGAGACTTGTCTCAATCTTGCCAGAACAGTCATCCAGGCGGGAGAATCTTCTCCTTCTTTCAATGATTTCGTTTCTAATATCGCGCGGACACGCTACCGTAAAGATCCACCTTATTCTTATTCCGACAGGATCCATTACACAACAGAATGGATCAGAAGGCAAGAGGGGACTCTTAAGGACATGACCATGGAACTTGGCGGGGAGATAAATGACCATCCGATCAGCTTCATGTCAGAGCATCCTAAAAGCTACAAACAGCTGGCGGACGCTGACAATATTCCCCGGGCCGCTCTGGACTTGAAGGCTATAGAAGACGTGGAAAAGGAACTGAACAAGGTTCCTATGACCCAGATCCCCAAAGCCCGGATTTCATCCGCCGCTGCAGGAATCAGCTCAGGAGACATTATATGCTTTGTCACGACAGTCGCTGGTCTGGACATTTCCCATGTCGCCCTGGCTTATGTCGAGAATGGCCGTGTGGGTTTCATACACGCGTCACAAAACGACGGAAAGGTTGAAATCGACGCCCGTACCATTGAGGAATACGTCTCGCGTCGTTCCAACCTTTCCGGCATAAAGGTCGTAAGACCTTTGTAGAGAATTATTTCCTCTTGAACAGGCCTCCGAGGATGCTTCCGAAGAGTCCGCCTCCTCCCATCTTTCCACCGAGGGAAATGATCACATCGCTGATGTCAACCTTGCCGTCACCATTCTGATCCTTGAAAAGTTTAGTGACTCCGCCAAGGACGGTGGGGATCAGGGCGATAAGAGAGGCGTTAGCGGCCTTACCGAGGTTCAGGTTCTTCAAGACATTGTTCGAGAATATCTTTCCAGCGAGAGATGTGACAGGGCTCTGAGCGGCCGATGTCTTACCATTCAGAAGGTCGGTGATAATGTTGACACCGCCCCTGCTTGTCGCTGTCTGTGTGAGACTTCCGAGAATGGAGTCGGAGAGACCACCGAGAACCTTGTTCTGGAGATCGGAAGGGATCTGGATTCCACCAGCGGCAGAACTTACCTGCTGCTTGATGATGTCTGCGATTGAGAATGCCATAATGGTGTGTATTAAAGGGTTAATAAGTGAAAAACTATAGATATAAATCGAAATAATCAGTAACTTTGTCCATGAGATGGATCCTCCATCTTCCAAAAACATTGTGCTCGGAGCGGGGATAGGGGAAGTAGTCGAGTTGGGTGCCATTCTCGATACACTTCTGGACGAAACTCAGGCTGTGCTCCCAAACCACTGTGTTGTCGATAGCGCCCTGGCAAATGAGCAGTTTTCCTTCGAGGTTGGATGCGTTCTCAATGAGACTGGTCTCTTTGAATCCATCCGGATTAGTCTCCTCAGTCTCCATGTAACGTTCTCCGTACATGATCTCATACCACTTCCAGTCGATGACAGGGCCACCGGCTACTCCCACTTTGAAGGTCTCGGGATAATGGGTCATCAAGGATATAGTCATGAATCCTCCATAGCTCCACCCGTGAACACCGATTCTCTCGGAATCGACAAACGGAAGTGATTTGAGCATGTTTATTCCTACCATCTGGTCCGCCATCTCGTTCTGGCCACAGCGCTTGTGAATGGCTTTCTCGAACTCGGCACCCCTGTTGGAAGTGCCTCGGTTGTCCTGGATATAGACTATATGGCCCCTTTGAGCCATAAGGAGCTCCCACATGCTGATGCTTCCGAGCCAGCTGTCCTTGACCAGCTGGGAATGAGGGCCGCCATAGACATAGAGGATGACTGGATATTTCTTGGAAGAATCGAAATCTGGAGGCAGAAGGAGCCTGTACCAGTTGTCGTATTTCCCGTCAGCGCTTTTCACTGTACCGAGCATGACCTTTCCGGTCTTGAAAGATGTGAGGGGATCCTGGGCCCTGCCGATCTCCCTGAGGACCTTCCCGCCAGTCGTCCTAATCTGCGTGACAGATGGGACGTTGAAACTGCTGAAAATGTCGATAAACTTGCTGAAGTCCTCATTGAGTGACACGCTGTGCCATCCCTCGTCAGAGGTGAGGCGGACAGGTTTGCCGAACTTCGCCTTGGCTACTGATTCTGTTCCTTTGCGTGACTTCAATCCGGTGACGCTGATCTTGAACAGGTGGTTCTCGACAGGGGAGACCTCGGCGGAAGTGTAGAAGACATTGGTTCCGTCGTTGCCGACGTACTCCACATCAGCGTCAACCGCGGTCAGACGCCTGACCGTGCCGAGTGTGTCGCAGAGATAGAGGTTGCGGTAACCATCCCTGACGTCAGTCCTGTAGATGAATGAATATGATCCTTTCAGGAAATACACGGGGTCCGAAGGCTCGACATACCTGGGGTCGTCTTCCGTGAGAACGGTGCGTACGAACGCCCCGTCAGAAGCCCGGTACATGTTGAGTCTCATGTGTTTCTGTGTACGGTCGAGGACCTGGATGAGAACATATTTGTCGTCAGGTGACCAGCTGATGTCGCAGAGATACCTGTCGTAGCCGAAATCGCTCACGTCGCACCATACGGTACTCTTTGAGGCTAGGTCATATATTCCGAGTTTGATCTCCTCGCTCTCCATCCCGTTCATGGGGTACTTGATGCTCATCAGGGTACCTGTGCGGGTGTTGATGTCCAGGAGGGGGAAGTCTGTCACCCGGCTCTCATCCTTTCTGTAGAAAGCCAGCTTTTCTCCGGACGGGGACCAGAAAATGCCGCCGTTTATGCCGAACTCGTTGCGGCTCACGCTTTGGCCGTATGTGATCTGGTTATTCTCACTTTCCGCCACACAGACCTCGTTGCCGTCGTTTATATAAAGGCTTTGTCCCTTGGTGTAAGCGGCGACACCTTTAGAGCTAAGGACCGAACCTCTTGCTACAGTCATGCCCCTGGCGGCTCCTCTGCTCTCCGGTTTGTATTCGACCGCTTCTCCGGTTGAGGCTTTAAAAGCCTTCAACTCACGGCCTTCCATGATGGCGTAGGTGTCATTGTCAAGCCAGAAGGCCCTGACAGCCGCTGGTCTTGTGCCAATACCCATCACAGCTTCCTCCATCGTCAGAAGCTTTCCGGAGTTATTCTCGGGGTGGACGGCCACCACACCAGTCTGGGCCATCGCCGCGACTGGCAGCGTCATGGCCAATGTCAAGAGAAAACGTCTCATCATTCCTCTGGAGTGGTTACGGAAATGATCTTATCGACGATGTGTTTTTGCATACCTCTCCAAGGCAAGGCTCCGAGATATTCCTTATAGTGGACCTCGACGACTTTGCCGCTGCACCTCATCAGCTCATTGGCTATTTCCTCGTCCGCCACTGAGAAGTCGAAAATGTAGGACTGGATTGTCGCGGTACCCCCGGTCTTGGGGACGCTGCCCTTGAATCCGGCCTGGATCAACCTGCCTTCGTAGGTCTTAAAGACATAACCCTTGTAGGTGATCTGGTTCAACTCTCCGGCTTTGACGCCATCTCCGAAAACGAAGAAAAACCTGACATAAACGAAGATTCCGGCGGCCAGTATAAGCCCCAGGACAGTCCACAAAAGAATTTTCTTACCTGTAGTCATAATATACTTTCTTTTATAATATCTTGTCGTTTGTCATTTCCCAACCCATTATCGTGGACACGACCGGGATGACTGAGAACGCTATTTTCCGGTGTCCCGATCCGTTCGGATGCCCGTCCGCTCCCATGTCTCCGACACTGTTATGGACAGAGTGCGACAAAGGCAGGAAATGGATTCCGGAGAGACCGCTGGACTCGATGGAGCTCCTGATATAGGTTTCCTGCAAAGGGTCGTGTTTCGGGGCGACGCAAAGGATAGGATGGTCTTTCCCGTAATTGTCCTTTATCTCACTTAGCAACTTGATGTAATTCTTGACAAAAACCTTTTGCGCAGGTTGTAAGCCTGTTGAGAAGTCATTGGTTCCCAGGTATATGACGGTGATGTCGGGCTTTAACGAGGCTTTCCCGGCATCCCATGCCGGCTCCGCGTCTGAGTCGAAAACGCGGAGATAGCGGCTCACCATGTTGTCATCGGTGTACTTGCCGTTGTAGTTTCGGGATATTCCCATCCCGGAATGGGCCAACACTATCTGTTCAGCACCGAAATACCTGGCCGTCATGCAGGCGTAGGTGAGATTCTGGTTCTCTGTCTCAGGGGAGAAACGCTCCGTATTTGAGGCTTCTGTCCCGTAGCCGCATGTGTAGGAGTCTCCAATGAATTCCATGACCCTCTCCGAAGGTTGATCCGCCTGGAGAAATATTCCGTCTGTGGCGAAGCCCTTGAATGTTGTCTTTCCCTGCGATCCCTCCGTCCGCTTCTGGAGAATCACCTGGTGGGGAGCCTTAAGCGCTTTCTTGTCCTTGCCAAGGAGCGATTTCATCTCTTCCAGACTGAACAGGACGATGGTGGAGTCGTTGCCAAAGGTTGATATGACCTTGTCCGGAAGTTCCGACATGTCCTTGTCGAGCCAGACGTTGAAATAGTTCTTATGAGTGTCCGAGACTTTGAGACTTAGGGAATTGCCCTGAAACCTGACCTTGGTATAAACACCGGTCCAATCAAAAGAGACGCCCTCGTCGTTTTCCATGACGCGTCCGATGTATGTGATCCTCCCGTCGGAGCCTTTGACGCTCTCGCACCATCCCTGGCCACAAAATGCCAGGAGGACGGTCAGCAAGGAAAGAAATCTCTTAATCATGTCCCTCAAAAAGTTAGCATATAAAGTTAAACAAGTTTTTTGTTAATCCCAAAACTGAAAGGCTCAAAGAAAGCTTAGCCATCTGCGGGCTGTCCTTCTGAGCGCGTTGACGAACCTCAGTAGATTTAACCCTAGCCTTGAAAGTGAATAAAGGCCGGCGTAGTCTCTCGTCAGCATGAGGATGTTGGAGCGGAACATAGCCTGCCTTCTCCGGATCACTTTCCGATGCTTCCCTTCGGTATAATTGTCCAGAGCGTCCAGCATCTCCACCATTCGCAGG
Organism: uncultured Bacteroidia bacterium; assembly: GCA_902785825.1. Classification (GTDB taxonomy): domain Bacteria; phylum Bacteroidota; class Bacteroidia; order Bacteroidales; family UBA932; genus Cryptobacteroides. The sequence goes on along the minus strand of CACZZZ010000008.1, from coordinate 27,562 downwards.
TTGTTCTTTATCCTGGCCTTCTTGTCGTGACGCTTTGTCCATGATCCTTCGGTACCCACCCGATATACTGACATGCAGTCCTTCAGATAGATCATTCCACCTCTGAGGGAACACTGGATTGCCAGCACATAATCGATGACAGCCACATCTCTCATCGGCGTCCATTTTAGGTAAGCGTCCCTGCGGCAAAGGAATGACGCTGTGGCGCAATACCAGCCTCCGCCTCCCATGATAACGTCTTCCACAGGGATCACCTTGCTTGAAAAAGCCGGAGCGATCCATCCGTCGAATCGCCCCCTCATAAGCCTCAGGGCCCGGTGTGAGCAGATGTCCGCTCCCGGATTTGACTCCAGGGCCTGAACCTGTTTGAGAAGCTTGTGAGGATCAGTCCAATAGTCATCTCCCTCACACAAAGCCACATAGTCGCCCTTTATCAGCGGAAAGAGAATCTCCTTTTGTATGCAGATCCCCTTTGAATATTGGTTTTCCTTCTGGAATATGGGCTTTATGATGTCAGGGTACCGTGACTGGTATTCTCGAATGATGTCGGCGGTTCCGTCGGTGGAGGCGTCGTCGTGGACTATTACCTCGAAAGGGAAACCGGTCTCCTGGGACACGAACCCCTCCAGGGCGTCCCTGATGTACTTGGCGTGATTGTACGCCAGGCACAGGACTGTGACTTTCACCTCACTTCCCATCACCGTCAATCAAAGTGTAGTCCTCGAGCATTTTCTGAAGGTCCTCCTTAGAGTTGAACATGATCGCGTCGAGGATCGAGAGTCTGTCCACGAATGGTTTCCTGAATTGGGAATATTCCGGAAAACCTGATTTGAGGAATTTAAGAGTGATCCCATGGCTGGCGAACTCGTCCCGGTTATATAGTTTGGTGCCTCCTATCGCGTTGATGTAGGTGTCAGCGCCGGTTCTTCGGCAGGCATCGTAGATCCTTTCCTCCCTTTTGAATAAAGAGTTTCCTTCCATCTCCGACGTCTTTTTCAAGGGAGTCGTTATTGACAGGAAAGAGCATACCTCCCTGATCGAGTGCTCAAGGAAACAAGCCAGATTGGTCTCTGGATATCTTAATATCCTCTCCGCCAGTGCGATCCCGTCGCTGAAGAAAGGCGCCCTGCGGTAAGCGAATTCCAAGGTCTTGAGCTTTTTCCCGACCTGAAGGGGCATCAATTGGGTGTCTTTGATATGCCTGAAATTGCTTTTCTTCCTGACTTCTATCCTGAAATACATCGGCTTTCCTTCGACCAGGATCCTGTTCCGGCAGATCCACCCGTTCTTAATGAAGTTGTAATCATCGCTTATGAGGAACAGGTCGGCGGCTTTTATGAGTTGCCACCAGCCAAGGTAGGGGAGGAAATAGGGTTGGTTTCCGGCGAGGATCATAGGATGTCGCAATATTCCAGGATTGTCGGGTCGTCGGTAAGAAGAGGGCAGGCCTTCCTGTCGTCTCCGACATTGGTCACGGGCAGGCTTGATGTCCTAAACAAACCGGAACCGAAATACTTGTCATCGACGCAGAGCATCATTCCGCAAAGATAATCGTCGAACGGTTGTCCTTCCCATACGGTAGGGAAGGTCCTCTGGCGTATGAATGGCTGGATCACCATGCCTTCCAAGTTGAGTCCCCGCCACTCCTCTTCGCTCACAAGGATCCCCGCCTTGACACCTTCGCTTTTTCCGAGCCGGTAGGGTTTCAGGATATATTTGTCTTTGTTTTCAAGCGCGTCCGCCACAATATCAGCGGCTTCCGGACTTGAGCAATCCCAGGTGGGAATAGCGTGGTAGCGGAGGAAAGCCGCTTCTTCGGCGGTCAGGCACTTTTCTGTGAAACTGTCATCGAACCAAAGTCTCATGAAACGCTTGTCGTGGATCAGGAAAATATTCCTGAAATCGCTGTACATCCCCAGATCGGCCATCGCCTTTATCGTATCCATGCCGAAAGAGAGGATGTCATTCTGGTTCAGGGCGCTGATGATGAAATTCCCATCTTTTGCCCATTCTTTGCGCCGGCTTTCCACTTCCCATGACTCGAGGATAGTCATCCGGTGCCCAATACTCTCGTAAAACTCTTTATAGAGACGAATCTCATTCGTCTTGTCGGAACTTTTAAGTACGAATATGTCCCCTCGATCCTTGGCAATCGAAGCCATGTACTCCATTAAGGCAGGGTATTCAGATTCCCTAGTGGATCCAGGGAAACGGGCGATGAAGCGGTCCGCGGCTTCCTCCGCGAACCTTGAGATGAATATCCCGTGTCCGAAAAATCTTGAGGTGATCTCGCAAAGTCTCAAGTTCCCGTCCTCGCCAATTATGTAATCCGGCCTCCATGTGCCAGCCTTGAATGGAATATGTTCTTGATATTCAAGTATTTCCAGTTCTTTTTCTCCTAATGGCATCCATTTGGGGACATAGTCCTTGTAATGGAGAACCAGGTGCTCCGCACACTTATAAAGCACCCTGTGGAGTTCCCGGAGTTCCGCTCGCCGACTTGAGGTGATGGCCACGGGTCTGTCATGGTACCACCGCAGGTAATAGTCTGTCAGATTGGTTATCATACTCCGAACAGTCTGGTTTGGTAGCCAAGGCACTGGAAACCGTTGCGGTTTGTGAGAGGGATGACATTCTCGCTGATTCCCAGTTGCTTACGAACCCAGAAACAAATCGAGACGCTCATCCCGATCGAATCAGTGTATGCCATCATCTTCCGGATGTTCCCCATGCTCACATCCCTGTCAGGAGCGGTCCGCCCTCTTTGCTTCCTGTGGTCGGCGTTGGAAGGCTTCAGATAGTCCTCGTAAAGCTGTCTCTCCATTCCTTTGTCGAACATTCCGAGCCAAGGCCCAAGGATGGCGAGGTTCTCCATGCAAACCGTAAGGAACTCCGGCTTGTAGTTGATGATGCCTTCCGCGCGTAGGGTGTCGAAGAAATCCTTTATTCCCTCGTTTGTCAGGCAAGGCGTGAAGATCGGTTGGACCAATGCTGAATTGGCTGGTATGCCTCGCTCCTGGCAAAGTCTCACCGCTCTCATCCTTTCTTCAAGCGGGGCCGCGTATGGCTCGATGATGTCCCTGAAAGGCGCTGGCATGACTGAGACGCTGGTGTTGAACTGCATCCTGTCCTTCAGCTGCCCGAAAAGATCCAGCACACTTTCTCCATCATGCTTTATCAGAAGATGTTCCGCTCCAGCCTTTGAGGCGATGAAAAGCCTTGCCTTGGAGTCGGGGCATCGTTCAAAATGGTTTATGAACTCCCGCAGGATCCTATGCGCGACACCAGTGAGCAGGGTCGCTTCCTGGAATGCCTCGGTCTTTGGCGAGAAGTAATAATAATGGTTTTTGTTCTCGGAGAGAGGACCGTTCTTCCGCTCGAGAAGTTCTCGGACATATAGGGGATAATTGAGATCCACCGCAAGCTCCCTTTCGTGCGCCCCATCTGTCACCAGGCAGTATTGGCAGCCGACTCCACATCCACCCACGGGGTTGATCTCGTAGGTCAGGGTGGGGCAGCGCCCGGTGTAGTTGTGGATCTCTTCCTGGATTCTGTCCGGATCACCTTCGAAAGTGGAAAATCTGGGCCTTGGGATCAGGAGCCCTTTAGCCAGCCTCTCCTTGAATATGGCGCTTCCTCGCATCAGTCCCGCAAGGGTCTCCGGATCGGGATTCACACTCGCTCCCAGGGACTTCAGATAGTCATAATCCACAACTGGAGGGGAAAACCCCTCCAGGTTATAGACATTCGTTTTGTGGGAATATATCGGGGTATAGTCAACCATCCCGCTATACTTCCTTTTAGTTTGCCATCAGTTGCGGAAGGAAGGTGCTGAACACCAGTACTATAAGGCCAATGACAAGCACGGCGATAGTCTTCTTCGAGACACCCTTCCATTCTTTGAGGATAATTCCCCAGACATTGGAGAAAGTGACGTTGAGCGCCATGAGGATGCACCAGCTGAAGGTGATGAGGACAGGGTAGTTGGTAAGGAATCCCTTTCCAAGGCTGAGCCCGAAGAACTGGCTGTACCACAGCAAACCGGCCAGGCAGCAGAACACGAGGTTGTTTGCCCAGAGGTTGCCCTTCTTGTAGTCTCCCCAAGTCTTGTTCTTGCTGTTCTGGAAGAAGCAGTAGGCGGCGTTGGTCAGGAAGCCTCCGAAGGTCACGAGCATAGTGGCCGGGAGGGTCTGGAATATAGGCTTGGTCCCAGGCAGGAAAAGATCCTTTCCGAAGCTCAAACCGATGTTGAAACAAGCGCTCATGAAGCCTGCGAGAAGAGCGACGAATATTCCTTTACCGAAATTAAAGTCCTTGACAGCCTTCTTTTTCTCCTCCTCGGGGAGGGCGGCTGATTTCATCGCTCCGGCCACTCCGATGATAGCGATGCCGATCAGGGTGACTACCACGCCGACAATCACCGCGGTGGTGAGGTCACTTGCGTGTCCTGTGAACACCGGTCCCAGTATCGCGCCTAATCCTGAGCAAGTTCCAAGGGCGATTGACTGCCCGAGGGCGACTCCCAGATACCTCATCGAGAGACCGAAGGTCAATCCTCCGACACCCCAGAGAACACCGAACAGGATTGTCAGCCAGGCGGCCTTAGGGTCGGAATTGATCAATGAGAGCAGGTCGCCGAAGCTTCCGCCAGTTCCTGAGACCGACAGCAGCGAGCCGATCAGCGGGAAGAGAAGCCATGCGAAAATGCCCTGAATGATCCAGTAACTTTCCCAGCTCCAATCCTTTATCTTGTTGATAGGTACGTAACTTGACGATTGGCAGAACGCACCGATGGCGATAATGAGAAGTCCGATTACTAGTTCCATAATATTTCTCTACTTTAGAATATCTCCGCTATAATAGCGAAAATTGGCGAGAAAACCTATAAAAAAGAAAAAGGTGCCAATCAGGCACCTTCTTGTACTGGGTAGGAGAATCGAACTCCTATTGCAAGATTGAGAATCTTGAGTACTAACCGTTATACGAACCCAGCGTTGTTTGGGATTGCAAAGATAGACAAAAATCTTTATGTTCCAAAAAAAAGTCGCGCATTGGCGCGACTTTTTTGAACCTTTTCCGTCAAGACTATTTCTTGCGGTCCTTGTATCTCTGGTAGAATTTGTCGACGCGACCGGCGGTGTCAACGAGCTTGACCTTGCCAGTGTAGAAGGGGTGAGAGGTGTTGGAGATCTCAACCTTCACGACCGGGTACTCGACGCCGTCCACCATGAGAGTCTCTTTGGTCTCAGCGCAGGAACGGGTGATGAACACGGTCTCGTTTGACATATCCTTGAAAGCTACAAGGCGGTAGGTTTCGGGATGAAGTCCTTTTTTCATTGCTTTACGATATTAATTGTACAATCTTTCACTGTAAAAAGCCCGCAAAGATAACTCTTTTTCGGAAATATTCAAGCGAATTCATTAAATTTGGGAAAAATACGATTGTACCATGAAGAAACTCGTTTGTTGCTGGCTGACTTTACTGTCACTTTTATTCGTATGTGGCCAAACCCTTAAAGCGCAAGAAGGAAAGTTCACATATTCCGTCCAGAAGATTTGGGACAGGGGAACGCACGCCGCGTTCACTTCTTTGGTCGAGTTCAAGGGAAAGTACTATTGCTCATTCCGGGAAGGATTCAGTCATATTTTCGACGAGAATGGTGATGCCGAAGGCCGGATAATCGTCCTCGAGTCGAAAAACGGCAAGTCTTGGAAACCGGTTCTTGATGAGGGAATAGACGGGATCGATTGTCGGGATCCCAAATTGTGCGTCACACCGGACGGGAGACTGATGCTTATTTTCGGCGGCTCCATGTACAGGAACCGCATGCTGATGGGACAACAGGGGTATGTGATGTTCTCCTCTGACGGAAAGACTTTTACTGAACCGGAAAAGATATCTCTCAACCCGGATCCCGCCAATGACCGGAATTGGATGTGGAGGGTGACATGGAACGGGAACACCGGCTACGGTGTCAGCTATGGTTTCGGCCCTGCCGGCTATACCTTAATCTTGTACAAGACTGGTGACGGAATACACTATGACCAGTTGAAAACCTTTGATTTTGATGGCTTTCCGAACGAGACCACGCTGCGTTTCACCCCGGACGGCAAAATGCTGATGATGGTCCGAAGGGATGAGGGAGACAGAATAGGCTTGTGGGGGGTGGCTGACCCTCCTTATACTGATTGGGACATTAAGAGGATGCCACTCCAGATCGGTGGACAAGACTTCATCATCCTTGAAGACGGGACAATCCTTGCCGGAACCAGATCCTATGCGATCGGAAATCATTGTAAGACAGTTATTTTGCGTGGTACTATCGAGGGAGACTTCGAGGAAGTCTTTGTGCTGCCCTCAGACGGAGACACGAGCTATCCCGGCCTTCTGGTGGTCGGCAAAGAGCTTTGGGTCAGCTATTACTCCACGGCCTCAGTTCCCGGCAAAGCCGCTATCTACCTCGCTCGCATCCCGCTGAGCGCTATACGGTAACGATGAGGGCTTAGCCGAGTTGGCGGAGGTCGTAGTCGGCCTTGATCTTGTCGATGATGGCGCAGACAACCTTGAAAGTCCGGCTCTCCTTCCGGTAGTCCGCCGGAACAGCGAACCCCACCCGGCCCTGACGTAACAACTTGAGAGCGAACGCCTTCTTCTTCTGGATTTTCGGATTGTAAACCGCGATGGAATTCCCTCCGAACATGGAGACAACCTTCATGCTCGGGATGTCGGTCTCACCGTCACCAAAATAGATCATGTGCGGGTAGGGGATTCTCTTCTTGTCGTCAGCGACACTCTCGTTGACCTTCTTGTTGTCATGGGCGCTGAATATTCCCTTGCTGATCTTGAAAAGGAACTGGGTCTTAGCCGTGTAGTCCACGGCGATTCCGGGCCAGACAGCCTCTCCTTCCTCATTATAAATATAACTGCAGGCGAATATGTACTTGAACTCCGAGGCGATGGGGGAGCCCTCGATTATCTCCTTGAGACCGGAGGAGTTGATATAGTGCTCGATCCGCACCCCCTTGCTCCTGCCATATTCATTGACAAGGGAGAACCACTCCTTGACACCCTCGAACAACTCGATGTCCTTGCCGAACTTCCGCAGGTTCTCCTTCCGGAGCGGAATGCTGTGCTTTCCGGCCTCGTCCTTCATCATCTTCATGTAGGAAAGCACGTTGCTGGCGTCCTGCCCGGCGGCCAGGCCGTCGCTCATCGTCCAGAACTCCTGCGGGGTTTTCCCGACCGCCTGGATGAAGCCGAATTCCTGCATATTGCCGGGGGATAAGGTGCCGTCGAAATCGTAAATAAGGGCTACAATAGGTTTTTTTCTCATTTCCGGTCTGTCATTTCGCCACAAATAGGCCGTTTTCACGGATTTGGGCCTTCCAGCGGCAAAGATAACACATTAATGGATTTGAATTTTCATTCCGGATGACTATTTTTGCTATATATACTTTTTCCTATGGATCATTATCTTTATCTCCTTCAGCAGGCCACCAGGAAATTCTGGGACAAATCAGCTCTCAATACTATCGACGGCGAGTCTTTCACTTACTCTCAGATGGCGACCCTCATCGCCAAATTCCACTTGTTCTTCGAGACCATCGGGGTGAAGAAAGGCGAGCATATCGCCTTATGGGCCAGAAACAGCGCCAGGTGGGGAATGTCCTATCTGGCCATCAACACGTATGAGGCCGTTGTGGTTCCCATCCTCGCTGATTTTACGCCCGAGAATGTCGAGTTCCTGCTTGACCATTCTGACAGCGTGGCCCTGATGACCAATGCCGACAAGTTCAACAAGCTCCATGTCGAAAAGAACCCGGCGATAAAGTTCGTTATCGACGTGGATAATCTGAAGGTTCTGTATTGCGCCGATCCCGGCATTAAGGGAATATGGAACAACATCGATAACCTTTTCGCTGAGAAGTATCCAAACGGGTTCGGCCCGGAAGATGTCGTTTACCCGACGGATAACTGGGACGATCTCGCCGTGATCAATTACACATCAGGATCCACTGGCAACCCTAAGGGTGTCATGCTGACCTACAGGAATTTCTGTGCCACTATCGAGTTCAGCCAGGTCAACCGCCCGACCAATGAGCACCAGCGGATGATCTCGATGCTGCCGATGGCGCACATGTATGGTCTTGTCACGGAGTTCATATATCCTCTATGCTACGGGACCTCGATTTACTGGTTGGGCAAGACCCCGACCCCTTCCACGCTGATGAAGGCGTTCCAGCAAGTCAAACCTTACCAGCTGATCACTGTCCCGCTTGTCATGGAAAAGATATTCAAGTCAAAGATCAAACCTATAGTTGACAAGCAGCCTGTGAAGTTCCTGTGCAAGGTGCCTGGAATCAATAAGATCATCTTCAAGAAGATCCACGACAAGATGATCGACGCTTTCGGAGGAGAGGTGCAGGAGTTCATCCTGGGCGGCGCTCCGGTAAGCCCTGAGGTCGAGAAGTGGTTCAAACTGATTGAGTTGCCATATATGGTGGGTTATGGCATGACCGAGGCGACCCCTCTTCTGGCCTATATTGGATATAAGGATTATGTGGCCGGATCGTGCGGTAAGCCCGTGACATGCGCTGATGTGAGAATTGACTCCGAGGATCCCGAGCACATCGCTGGTGAGATCCAGGCGAAGGGCGACAATATCTGCATCGGTTACTACAAGAACCCGGAGGCGTCCGCGAACGCTTTCACTGAAGATGGGTATCTCCGTACCGGGGACCTTGGCATTATGGACAAGGACGGGAATATATTCATTAAAGGACGCAGCAAGTCAATGATCCTGTCCGCCAACGGCCAGAATATTTATCCTGAGGAGGTTGAGGCTATTATCAATGACCAGCCTTATGTGGGCGAGTCGGTGGTAGTGGACCGTTCCTCAAGGCTTGTGGCTCTTGTCTATCTCGATCCGGACGCAATCAAGCGTGATGGCCTGGATGCCGAGGCGGTCGCCGACCTTCCCGAGAGAATCAGGATCAATTCCAACAAGAAATTGCCGAATTACAGCCAACTCACCAAGGTGGAGATCCAGGAGGCGCCTTTCGAGAAGACGCCGAAGATGTCCATCAAGCGCTTCCTGTACAAATAGTGACAATTTGTCAGTCATCGTCCCTCTGGAACGTTATTTGACCTTATCGTTCCGTGCGGCGAAGGCTCCCCCTCCCGAACCGTCGCTTCGCGACCCCTCCCTAAAGGGCCCCTCCCTCTTAACGTGCCGAGGGTGGCAGTGGTTCTGGAGGGGGACCTTTACCGCACGGAGATGTATATTCAATAAAAGTAGATATGGCAAATAAAGCACAGACAGGACAGATCGGGGTGACGACAGAGAACATATTCCCGGTCATCAAGCAGTTTTTGTATTCGGACCACGAGATTTTCCTGAGGGAACTTGTGGCCAACGCCGTGGACGCGACCCAGAAGATGAAGACCCTCGCCTCGAACGGCGAATTCAAAGGCGAACTCGGCGACCTGAAAGTCAGAGTCGAGCTGGACGAGAAGAAAAAGACTCTCAAGATCATCGACAACGGAATCGGCATGACGGCCGAAGAGGTTGACAAGTACATCAACCAGATCGCCTTCTCCTCCGCCGGCGAGTTCCTTGAGAAATACAAAGACCAGAATATAATAGGCCATTTCGGCCTGGGATTCTATTCCGCTTTCATGGTGGCGGAGAAAGTCACGATCGAGTCCCTTTCGTGGAAAGAGGGCTCCGAGGCCGTGATCTGGAGCTGCGAGGGAGACCCTCAGTTCGAGATGAAACCCTGCAAGAAAGATGAGCGGGGAACGATTGTCACGTTGTACCTCGACGACGAGTCCGCGAAAGACTATGGCAACAAGGGCAAGATCAGCCAGCTTCTCGGAAAATACTGCAAGTTCATGCCTGTTCCGATCGTTTTCGGAAAAGAGCAGGAATGGAAGGACAATAAATATGTTGATACGGATAAGGATCACGTTGTCAACTCTATAGAGCCCCTCTGGACTAAGAAACCGTCCGATCTGAAAGATGAGGATTACGTGAAGTTCTACAAGGATCTTTATCCGATGAAAGAGGAGCCGCTCTTCCATATTCATCTCAATGTTGACTATCCTTTCAATCTCACCGGAATCCTCTATTTCCCGAAGATCAAAGAGAGGATGGCGATCGAGAAGAACAACATCCAGCTCTATTGCAACCAGATGTTCGTGACCGACCATGTCGAGAACATCGTGCCTGATTTCCTGACACTTCTCCATGGCGTCATTGACTCTCCTGACATCCCTCTGAATGTCTCGAGGAGCTATCTCCAGGCCGATGAGAATGTCAAGAAGATCTCAACTTATATCACCAGGAAAGTGGCTGACAGGCTTGAGGAGATATTCAAGAACGATAGGGCGGCCTGGGAGAGCAAATGGGACAACCTGAAGCTCTTCATCGAATATGGAATGCTTTCCGATGAGAAGTTCGGTGAGCGGGCCATGAAGTTCGCGTTGCTGAAGAACACCGACGGGAAGTTCTTCGCATTGGATGACTACCGCAAGGCGATCGCTGACACCCAGACTGACAAGGACAAAAAGGTCGTTTACCTGTACGCCACCGATGTCGATGCCCAATACACCTTCATCGAGGCGGCGAAGAACAAGGGATACGATGTCCTTCTGATGGACTGCGAGTTGGACGCCCACTTCGTGAACTATTTGGAGCAGAAGATCGGTGACACCAGGTTCGCCAGGGTTGACTCCGACTCAGTGGATAACCTTATCCCTAAGGAAGAGAAAGTTAAGCCGGAGATGGCGGAGGAGGACAAGAAGAACCTCGAGACAATGTTCAAAGCGGTTCTCCCCACGGAAAATGAGTATTTTGTGGAGGCGGACAACCTTGGTGAGGACGCCGCACCTATCCTTATAACGAGGAATGAGTTCATGAGAAGATACCGCGAGATGAGCGCCTTGGGAGGCGGCATGAATTTCTACGGCGAGATGCCGGAGTCTTTCAATATCACGGCCAATCTTCAGAACCCATTGATGGCTAGGCTTGTAGGAGAGTTGAAAGAAAATTCTGATAAAGTCGAGGAATTCGCTAAGGGGAATGACCTCCTGAAACAGCTCACGGATCTTGCTTTGCTTTCAAATGGTATGCTCAAAGGCAAGTCTTTGTCCGATTTTATTGCCCGCACAGGTAAAACACTTACGGATTATTACTCTAATAAATAATTAAAAAAATGGCCTTGTACGCTTGTGCAAGACCATTTTTTTGTTTATCTTTGTCCGCTGTTACCATTTCGTCATGGCGGAACCTGAAGTTGTTTACCCTCTCGATCCTGAGAAAATATATTATTCCATGGATGAGTTGACCCTCGATACACCCGAGGGTCCTAAGACTTTGAGGCTTGGCGCGTGGCTGAATTATGATCCTGTCAGGATCCATAAAATGATAGTCCGGGAGAAGACCCTCCATGTCGATCAGATTGAACTTTATAACCCCCTGATGAGCAAGCTCAGAAGAGCTGATCCTCAATACTATAAGCAATATATGGGGTTAAATGTGACAATCGATTTCCCTGGATTCTCCTCCGATATTCTCGCGAAGATTCCGTTTGAGAACGACCCTATCGGATTCTACAAATGGTGGAGGAAAGGGAAGCATGAGGACAAGGTTTACCTTTCAAAGGTTAACCAGTTCAAACTCTTCCAGAAAGTCTATCTGATGGAGCCCAAGGTCATGTTGAAGAAAGACATACTTTTCTTCCAGTCTTTCTAGCTTTCGTTTTTTCCCTTAAATTTTGTCAAGTCAAAGTTTTTATTTAATTTTGGCTAGTTACACTTAGTTAACAACACCTTAATTTTCATTGCAATGACTTACAAGATTATCGACATCCAGGGCATAGGCCCCGTTTACGCCGAAAAGCTCATCGCCGCCGGCATTGAGACTGTTGACCAGCTTCTCGCTAAGGGAAAGACCCCTAAGGGCCGTAAAGAGCTCGAGGAGGCTACCGGCATCAACGGCAAGCTTATCCTCACATGGGTCAACCATGCTGATCTTTTCCGTATCAAGGGTATCGGTCCACAGTTCTCCGAGCTTCTCGAGGCCTCCGGTGTTGACACCGTCAAGGAACTCCAGCACAGGGTCGCCGCCAACCTCGTGGCCAAGATGACCGAGGTCAACGCCGAGAAGAATCTCACCAGGGTCGTCCCCACTGAGGTTATGGTTCAGAAGATGATCGACCAGGCCAAGGTCCTCCCTCCTATGGTAGAGTACTAATGGCTGTTTGAAAGAGTTTTTTTGTTCTAGTCGGGACTTTCTAGTCCCGACTTTTTTCATATATTTGTAGGTTGTAGCTCGGAAGCTGTAATGAACAAAATCAAAACCTACTTCCTTTTCGCTTGCATAGCGGTTTTATCTTATTCCTGCTCAAGTTCTTCAGAGCAGGTGACGGCAGCTGATCTCGACATGGTTGAGGTTCAGGCTGGCAATTTCACCATGGGCATATCCGCAGACAACCGGCGTAAAGTCACCAGGGGAATCGCCCAGCCGGTCGCCCTTGACGGGTTCCGGATCAGCCGAGTTCCCGTGTCCCAGGCTCTCTGGGTGAAGGTGATGGGAAAGAATCCCAGTCAGGTTGAAGACCTTGATGCCCCGGTCGATATGGTTTCCTGGGTGGATGTCCAAAAGTTCCTCAAGAGACTGGGAAAGATTACCGGTGAGTCGTATCTCCTCCCTACAGAAGCGCAGTGGGAATATGCCCAGAAACAGCTGGGGGACAAGAATTTCACCGCTGTGGGGGAATGGTGTCGGGACAGCTATGACGAGGTTCCGGAGGATGCCACGAAAGACGATTACTTCGTCCCGATGAGCCTGATGGTGAATCCCGAGGGTCCCAAGGAGACTAGCGTGAAAGTTGTCCGTACGACATTGGAAAGGATGGGGGTTGAATCCCACACTCGTAGGACCCATGTCGGTTTCCGTCTTGTCCAGGCAACGGACAATGTGCTGACTGAGGCTATGTTGGAGGTCCTCGACGGGACCAAGATCGTCAAGGAGAAGATAGATGCCACTGATGGAGAGCCGGAAGTTTTCACTGTCGGCGACGCCAGCTTCAAGATGGTTAAGGTCGAGGGTGGAAACTTTGTGATGGGATTTGATATCACTCGCGACAATCCGTATCTGGATTTCACTGTCCCGGATAATGAGAAGAACCCTCATCAGGTGACACTGGATGATTTCGCGATAGGGGAGTCAGAGGTGACAGTCGGGCTATGGTACGCTGTGATGGGATCTCTCCCTTACCTTAATGACATAAATGAGCCTGAAAAGCCGGTAGGGAACGTCTCCTGGTATGATTGCCAGGTGTTCCTTCGTAAACTTAACAGTTTGACAGGCAGGACCTTCCGTCTTCCGACCGAGGCCGAGTGGGAATATGCGGCAAGGGGAGGGCAGCGCTCCAGAAGATATGGTTTCAGCGGTGGCAATGACATGAAATCAGTGATGTGGTTCCTTGACAACGCCGACTCAAAAACCCGCGTGGTGAAGACCAGAAAACCCAATGAGCTTGGCCTTTACGACATGTGCGGGAACGTGTGGGAATGGTGTTATGACAGGGCCGCGGAGTACACCGCCGACCCTGCTGTCAATCCTTCAGGCGCTATTGAAGGCGGTACAAGGATTCTACGGGGCGGCAGTTGCGCCAGTCGCTGGGACGCTTGCCGAATAAGCAACCGATCATACATGCCCGGCAAAAATTTCAAAGGAACTTTCGGCTTGAGACTGGCTCTTTAGGAATATGGATAGGAAGACTTCGTTAATCATATTGGTAATCCTGGCGGCTCTCGGGACCGCTTATCACTTTTTATGGGCTGGAGAAGATGATTCGGCGGCTGACACTCAAGGGCTTGTGGAACAGCCCGTTTCGGCTTCAACTGATCCTCTGTCCCGCCTTGAGATTCCGTATCGCCTGGAGGACAGCGAGTCGGAGATCATCGAGCACATGGGCTACACGCTGTCGTACAACAATGATTTCAGGGTGCCTAATTGGGTCGCCTACGAACTGCTTGAGTCTGAGGTGATCACGGCATATCGCAGCCGCGAGGATTCTTTCGAGCCGGATCCTCTCGTGAAAGGGAGGCAGGCATACGACCGCGATTACGTCGGATCGGGTTATGACAGGGGCCACATGGCTCCCGCCGCCGACATGCGCTGGAGCTCTCAGACGATGAAAGAGTGCTTTTACCTCAGCAATGTCTGTCCGCAAAATCATAATCTCAATTCCGGCGCGTGGAATGACCTGGAAAAGCAAGTCCGTTACGAGGCCCGTTATTATAAATCAGTGTGGGTCGTCTGCGGACCGATATTCGACTTCAACAATCCCAAACGTATAGGAAGGAACAATGTTGCCGTTCCGGATTCTTTCTTCAAGGCTCTTCTCGCGAAGCGGAAGGACGGCAGTTATGCCGCCATCGGATTCATATTCCCGAACAAGGCTTGTGAGAGGAATCTTACCCATTACGTGATGACGGTGGATGAATTGGAAAACAAGCTTGGAATGGACCTTTTCTACAATCTTGACGATAGGGCGCAGGACAGGGCCGAGGCGGAGATAGACCCGTACGAGGATTGGAGAATCAGAGATGAGTTATTAAGAAATTAGATACTTTATCATGGAACCAACTCTTAATCTTACCTGTCTTCATGACAGCCATGTGGCTCTAGGAGCCAAGATGAGCCCTTTTGCAGGCTTTGATATGCCGATCCAGTATTCTTCCATCACCGAGGAGCATCTGGCGGTCCGTAACAAGGTCGGAATGTTCGATGTCTCCCACATGGGTGAGATCTTCGTCTGTGGCCCTGACGCCGAGAAATTCGTGAACCACGTGTTCACCAACGATGTCCGTCCCATGGCTCCCGGCCAGATTCTTTACGGGATGATGCTCTACCCCGACGGCGGTACTGTTGATGACCTTCTGGTTTACAAGGAGTTCGAGGCGGATCATTTCCTGCTGGTCGTGAACGCCGCCAACATTGAGAAAGACTACCTCTGGATCAAGGATCACAGCGAAGGTTTCGATGTGAAGATCGACAACCAGTCCGATAATTGGGGCCAGATCGCCCTTCAGGGGCCTTTGGCCGAGGAGACACTCGTCAAAGTCCTTCCTTTCGCTGCCGAAGCCGCTTCACTGTCGTTCTACACCTTCAATGATTTCAAGGATGGCAGTTCGAGAGTGATAGTCAGCCGTACCGGTTACACCGGCGAGGACGGTTTCGAAATCTATGCCGCTCCCGGTCTTATCGTCAAATACTGGGAGGCTTTCCTGGCTGCCGGCGTTGTCCCTTGCGGACTCGGTTGCCGCGACACCCTTCGCTTCGAGGCCGGTCTTCCTCTTTACGGGGATGAGTTGACTCCGGAAATATCTCCTGTCATGGCGGGCTTCAGCATGTTCTGCAAGCTTGACAAGGAAGAGTTCGTCGGAAAAGAGGCTATTATAGCCCAGAAGGCTGGGGCGATCACCAAGAAGCTTGTCGGAATCGAGCTTCAGGACAAGGCCATTCCCCGCGCCGGTTATCCTGTCGAGCTTGAGGATGGAACTGAAGTCGGAGTCGTGACTACCGGTTACCATAGCATTTCCCTTGAGAAGAGCATCTGCTTCGCTCTTGTCAATAAGGAATATGCTGCCCTTGACACTCCTCTTTATGTCCGTATCCGCAAGAAGGTCTTCCCGGGCAAGGTCGTCAAGAAAAGATTTTATCAGACAAATTATAAGAAATAATTGATAATCAACTAATTTTATTAATCAATCATGAGCAAGGTTATTGAAGGCCTCCGTTATAGCGAGGACCACGAGTGGGTTAAAGTTGAAGGTAATGTGGCCATAATCGGCATTTCCGATTTTGCCCAGAAGGAGCTTGGCGATATCACTTACGCCGATCTTCCTGAGGTTGATGACGAGTTCGAGGCTGGCGAGGAGTTTGGCGCTCTGGAGAGTGTCAAGGCTTCCAGCGAGCTTCTTTGCCCCGTCGGCGGAAAGGTCGTCGAGGTCAATCCCGATCTTGAGGACGCTCCCGAGAAGATCAACGAGGATGCTTACGAGGCTTGGATCATCAAGGTCGAGATGAGTGATCCTTCTGAGGTTGAGGGCCTTATGGACGCCGCCGCTTACCAGGCTTTTTCCGAGAAGTAAGATCTGAGATGGCGACATTCCAGTATTTTCCTCACACTGAAGATGATGTCAGGGCCATGCTCTCTCGCATCGGGGTGGGATCGATGGACGATCTCTATTCCGATGTTCCGAAAGACTACATCTTCAAGGGTGAGTACGACCTTCCTGATTCCATGTCGGAGCAGGAGGTCAGGGACTTTTTCCAAAGTCTAGACGCCAAGGACGTGAAGCTCAAGGTGTTCGCCGGCCAGGGAGCGTATGACCATTACACTCCGGCCGTCGTGCCTTACATCATCTCCAGGTCCGAGTTCCTCACCGCTTACACGCCTTATCAGGCTGAGATCTCTCAAGGTACGCTCAGGTATATATTCGAGTATCAGAGCATGATTTGCGCCTTGACAGGCATGGACGTGAGCAACGCTTCCATGTACGACGGCCCTACAGCCGCCGCTGAGGCTGTCAAGATGGCTCCCTCGTGCACCAAAAAGAAGACAAGGGTACTGGTTTCCAAGACTTTGCTTCCCAATGTCATCAAGACTATCGAGACTTACGCCAAGTACCACGGGATTCCTCTGGATTATCTCCCCGTGATGGACGGGCACACCTGCCCTCATCACATGAAGGCGGAGCTGTCCAAGGGTGATGTCGCAGGCGTTATCGTCCCTTCAGTCAATAGGTTCGGTATCGTTGAGGACCTGACAGGATTCGCCGACGCTATCCATGAGGAAGGTGGAATATTCATTGAGTATTGCGACCCTTCAGCTCTTGGCGTCTTGAAGACTCCCGCTGAGTGGGGGGCTGACATCGCTGTCGGAGACGGCCAGAGCCTTGGCATCCCGATGACCTTCGGCGGTCCTTATGTCGGCTTCATGGCTTGCAAGAAGGAATATCTCCGTAAACTCCCCGGCAGGATTGTGGGTGAGACCCGCGACACCGAGGGACGCAGGTGCTTCTGCCTGACGCTCCAGGCCCGTGAGCAGCACATCCGCCGCGAGAAGGCTACTTCCAACATTTGCTCGAACGAGAGCCTGATGGCCCTCTTCGTGACTGTCTATATGTCGCTTATGGGTCCTGAGGGGCTGAAAGAAGTCAACGAGCGTTCCTGCGCCGCGGCCCATTATCTCCATGATGAGCTGTTGAATACTGGAAAGTTCGAAGAGGCTTTCCCTGGGCAGCCTTTCCTGAAGGAGTTCGCCCTTAAGCCTTTGGTTCCCGTGGACAAACTTCAGGCAAAGCTCCTTGAAGGCGGTTTCTTTGGAGCGCTTCCCACTGAGGAGGGCTATGTCACTTTCTGTGCAACTGAAAAAAGGACGAAAGCTGAGATCGATGCTCTCGTCGCATTGGTGAAGGAGGCCTAGGAATATGAAATATTACGATAAACTTATATTCGAGCTCTCCAAAGAGGGACGTACGGGTTATTCACTTCCTTGCCGGTCCCTGAGTGCGGTGTCCGGTTCTATTCCTGCCAATCTGTTCAGGGCTGAGGCTCCTGCGCTGCCGCAGGTAAGCGAGGTTGATGTTGTCCGTCACTACACCAATCTTTCCCAGATGAACTTCGGTGTTGACACCGGTTTCTATCCTCTGGGCAGCTGCACCATGAAATATAACCCCAAGATCAATGAGGAGATAGCTAATATGCCCGGATTCCAGGGACTTCACCCTCTGCAACCGGCTTGCTCCGTCCAAGGTGCCCTTGAGGTTTACTATAACATGGAGAAGGCTCTCGGCGCGATCACTGGCATGGCCGGATTCACTTTCAATCCGTGCGCTGGCGCTCATGGTGAGTTGACCGGACTGATGATCATTCGTCAGTACCATCTTCTGCGTGGTGACTTGAAAAGGACTAAGATCATTGTCCCGGACAGCGCCCATGGAACCAATCCTGCCAGCGCCGCGGTCTGTGGACTGGAGGTTGTGGTTGTGAAATCCAACGCTGACGGTCTTGTGGATGTGGCTGATCTTAAGCCGCTTCTGGGGGACGATATCGCTGGAATCATGATGACTAACCCGAACACTCTTGGCTTATTCGAGAAGGAGATCAAAGAGATCGCCGCCCTGGTCCATGAGTGCGGAGGCTTGCTGTACTATGACGGAGCCAACATGAATCCTCTGATCGGAATGGTTCGCCCGGGAGACATGGGCTTCGATGTACTCCACCTGAATCTCCACAAGTCGTTCTCGACGCCTCATGGCGGTGGTGGTCCCGGATCAGGCCCTGTCGGTGTTTGTGAAAGGCTTATGCCTTATCTGCCTGTTCCCAAGGTGGTCAAGAAAGAGGATGGCTCGTTCGATGTGGTCCGCTCTGATGAAAAGTCCGCCGGCCAGGTGTCCGGTTTCCTTGGCAACTTCGGAGTGATCCTGAGGGCTTACGCCTACATCCTCATGCTCGGCAAGCAGAACGTCAAACTGGTCGGTAAATACGCCACCCTCGGGGCTAACTACATCAAGGAAAGCCTCAAGGATTGCTACAAGCTTCCGATACCTACGGTCTGCAAGCATGAGTTCGTCTTTGACGGACTTGTCAATGACGGTTCCAAGAAAGCCGCTGACGGCTCAATGGAGAGGGAAGGCGCTACGACCCTTGATGTGGCCAAGAGGCTGCTGGACTTCGGCTTCCATGCCCCGACAATCTACTTCCCGCTGCTCTTCCATCAGGCAATTATGATTGAGCCCACCGAGACGGAGTCTATCGAGACGCTGGACGCTTTCATCGAGGTTATGAGGAAGATAGCCGCGGAGGCCGCGGAAGATCCCGCCATCCTCAAGAGCGCTCCTCACAACGCTCCGATCACCCGTCCGGACGAGACGACAGCCGCAAGGCAGCCTATTCTCAAGTTCCAGGACGAGATTGCTTCTTAGAAGTATTTGTATATTAATGAATTATGAAAATCGCGTAGCCTATTTGGCCACGCGATTTTTGTATATTGTTTATTTTCAGATATTTGCGGAAACGCCATTTCCGAAACTATTTTTTTGCTAAAAATTTTGTGGTTTCAGGGAATGTTTCTATATTTGCAGTCCGAAACGGGGTATTAGCTCAGTTGGTAGAGCGTTTGAATGGCATTCAAAAGGTCAGGAGTTCGATTCTCCTATGCTCCACAAAGATCCCTCTCAGAATGGTCTGAGGGGGATTTTTTGCATATAGTGGCCCCAAAAATGTCCCATTTTTATCCCCAAACAGAGTTCTACACGTGTCTATTTTGTGTGCAGATTGTCATCATCTCAAACTGAACTTAATAGAGAGAAGGACTGATACCGGTCTTAATTCGTATACTGTTGAATAGATTGTATTCGTGTTGAAAGTCGTGGTTGAGTAGGTCTTCGTATTGAGAAGATTGTTTGCACTTAGGGTGTATTCCATACGCCCTGAAACATAGCTCAACCCCGCATCAACGAAGCAAAGATTCCTCTGCTCTCCCTCGTTTCTGTCATTATAGTAGTGGCGGAAAGATCCTTTCGCAATCAGATGCTGCCCCAAGAGAAAACTCATAGAGAGCAATTGATTCATGGTCTTGATGCTTGCCGTGGAAGAGCCGTCGAACCGGATCTCGCCGTCAGAAAACCTTCCCATATATGAAATCAACATCGACTGCCACAAACGTGAATCAATACCCCAGTTCGCAGAAAGCGTCCTCCTCGTCACTGGCATAAGTATGTCCTGGAGGAGATACTGGTAATGTGATTCTGACGCATCCACTCCCGCTTTTACAGTGGTGGATATGCTCTGGAAACGTTTACTTGCGTTCAAGGACAGGGTCGTAACATCGCTTTCATTGCTCATGTCATACTGTTTGACGGTCGTGAAGTCCCTGTTGTAGACGGTTCCATATGTGAGTTCATTTCCCGTCTTTGAATAGGCGATTCTTCCATTGACAAAGAATGCATGGACCGCATTCGAGTAGGAGGTCTCGAACGAGGCGGATGAGTTGGAGGATTTGTTGAGTTTTCCGCCCCGGGAGGATATGTTCCTGTAGTTGGTCATTACATATCCGCCATAACTGTCGTACAGGCCGGAAAATGAGTATGATTGACTCGCGGACGCTCTGAAAGTGAGGCTCTGGTTCAGCCTGTAACGTGCAGATACGCTCGGGTCGAAGAGAGGACGTCCCTCTCCATTGATTACGATGTAGCTGACCGGAATGGACAAGTCAAAATCGAACCTCCCAGCCTGATATGACAAGCTGGACCCAAGGCGTGCGTCAAACCTCTTCCAAGGGGCATCGTTACGCATGGAATCCGCAGGAGCCAGTTCAGATTTGAAAGACTCTATGTCAATGTTTCCTTGCGCTGACAGTCCGATAATCAATCCCCCTGTCCTGAAAGAAGTCGAGACGCTGTTCGTGGAATATAGCTTCTCCGAGCTTATATCCTGCCTTACCATTTCCCGCGTTCCCAGTATTTCTCCATAAAGATTCGGTGTTACGTCCAGGTATGAATCTCTCTTGCTGAAGGACGTTGTCGAACGGGCGGTAACCTGGGTGTTCCCGAATGTCCTGACATATTGAAAACGGTTCGACGCATTGAAGAATGGGAGACTGGTCGTTTGGTCTATACTGGTTCCCCCTTTCAGCACTGTTCCGTAATCTTCGGTTCTCTCTGTCTTGACAGACATTTCATCAAGGAGGTATCTCTTCTTTGAGTTAAGCCGATACTGCAATTCCAACTCAAGTTCATCGGACTTATCCTTCAGTCCTGTCGCCTCTTCTACGGTAAAGGAAGGCATCCCTGAGACGAAGTACTCGGTTCTCGTGCTTCCTGATGAGTTCTGTGTATCGTGGATGTAGTGTGTCTTGACGGTAATGTCTGAGTCATCATTGATTTTCAGGATGCCGTTTGCGGATACTGCATGGATATTGTTTCTCAGCCACGACCTTTCATCTAGTGGTGGAGTTTGGGGAGAGACACAGCTGACAAGTGACGGGATGCTACCGAAACCGCCGAACTGCGACTTCAGTTCCTGCCCGACATCATTGCCCGTATTGTTTGTCTTGTAAGTCAGAATTGTCTGGACGTTCTTGCTGAACATCATCGGGGTAAAACTGCCGGTCCACATCGCCGGAGCATATCCGCCGCCTATCTCAAGTATCCCGTTCCAGGTGCCCTTGGCCCCCTGCTTGAGTTTGAGGTTCAGGGCTGCTTCATCGGACTTGACCCAGTCTTGAAGGACGCGGATCGGCTGGTGGCCCTCATAGATCTCCACTGAGGCGATGTCGCTGGCTTGGATATTGTTGGTGGCAATACCGTACTTACCCCCAAGCATGTCCAGCCCCTCGATATAGAACTTGTTTATACTCCTTCCGTTGTACTTGATTCCTCCACTTGAGGACACTTCAATTCCTGGCATCTTCTTCAGTACATCACCGATGCTTCGGTCCGTTTCTTCCTTGAACTGCGAGACATAGTAAGTCAGCGTATCGCCTCCCCTCTTTATCGGATCGGCGGCCACTTTTGCCTCCCGAATTGTCTGTTGCTGGTTGGAAACCGTAAAGTTGGCTATCCCTGTACTTCTTGTTACTGTCTTGTTATGCGACGAGATGTTGAAACCGGATACAAGTACTTGAAGAGTATCCGCTTCGGTATTGACAGAGATGGAATATGCCCCATCCGGTTCGCTCAAGGTAAAGCCAATCATGGCTGTGCTTCCTGGCTTCCGGAGCATCACGTTGGCTCCATCGACTCCTTTTCCAGATGTATCGGTAACCCTTCCCTTCAGTGAGAAGGGATATACCTGGGCATTGGAGCGGAAAGGCAACGTCAGGAGAGTGATGAGTATGACAACACGAAGATTCATCCTGTGCTATTCAAGTTCCATCGGAAAATAGAGGCCTAAGTATGTATTTGATGTGAAGATCTTGGTGTCCGTATCTTTCGGGTCTCCGACGGTAATATGGGCACCAATCATATAATCCTGTCCTTTTTCCTGGTCGAAAACTCCTCCAGATATCGGGTTGGTGTAAACCGCCCTCTCCATTGCGCGGAACTTTTCCCGCGTCAGTCGATTTGTTTCCACTTTCGGATATGACTGGATCTTCATCACCTTGTTCTCAATACTCACGGCCGTGAAGATATAGAAGCCATCCGCAGAAGTGGCTTCCATGATGAGGCCCGGTAGACCAGAGAACTTCCACAAGCCACAATCTACCGGAACCTCAGGCGTAAACCAGACCGTCCAATGCCGCCCTCTGAAATCAACCTCCGCTTTCTGGCAGTCGTAACCAAGGATGCTTTTCGTCTCTTGATGTATCTCCCAGGACATTTTAGGCAGAGATTCGGTGTACTCTATGGAATTCCTTCTCAAAGGAAGGGCATGTTTGTTCAGTATATTCCTTTGTTTTAGGTCGCGGTAAACGAACCAGTTGATCATTTCAACATAGCCGTGTGGCCGTTCTCCAAATTCAGATGCCAATGAATCAAAAAAAGGTTTTTCGTCCTTCTTGCTGTAATACGCTGTTGCAGATACGGACTCTCTCCAATTCCAAAGTCCGTAGCTAAGGATCATCTTGGGACCGATGAGTGTAAGCACCTGGTCTTTCACTCTCTGTTCAGATAGAGAATCCAGTTTTATGTCAACATCATATTTGACGATAATCCTGGATTCATCCAGTGTAACTGGATTGAACAACCTCCAACTGACGAATTGAGGTCTGGTTTCTCTGTAAATCCCTTCAAAGAAAGATATCCTTCCTCCAGAAGACCTGATCACATCTTCCGCAGACATAACCCTCTGTGCATGGCAGAGGTTAATCACCATAAAAAGAAGGGATATCGTCAATAAACATTTAGCTTTCATCCTATGGTTCTGATATGGAATTCGATAGGTTGGATCAATTGCACTGCTACGGGATTGCCTTCCTTTTTCGCCGGGACCCAGGTCGGGGACTTGGATATGAGTTTCACTACGATATCATCAAGTTCCTCGCAAATACTGTGAATAACCTTGATATCGCTAACTTGACCATCTGTTCCTACCGTAAACCGGACCCAAACAGTTCCTTCGTACATACATTCCTTCGGATAGAGCAACCTCTCGTTAAGCCAGAATGCAAAATATTCCGTACAGTAAGGCATCGTATCAACATCAAGAGCATCAGTGGCCAAGACGGGTTCGAGATTAGCTCCGTGCCTGATCTCCTCATGACTGGCGGAGCGTTCGTCATATCTGACTACGACGATTTCTTGCAGAATCGCCTCGCTTTTTTCCTCTATAAAGACACCTTCTCTCCCTGATTGGACATAGACTGTCCTTGCCTGCAAGCTTATTCCTAGGCAAACAAGAGGGAGCAGATAAAGCACTCGAAGTTTCCTTATCACGGGGGATTTGGATTGATGCATCATCGTTATTCTGCTTCTTAGAATACTGTGATTAAAGCTGCTTGCCACGGAATAGCCCTTCTTACCAACGGCTCTTCTCATGATAATAGTCTGATACTCATTGCGATTAGCACCACTCAGCAGGACAGCGTTGTCTGCCTCATATTCATGGATTTCCTGCAAATCGACCCGAAGCATCCAGATGACAGGATTAAACCACTGGAGAACTGACATCATATCAACCAGCAACAGTTCCACGGAATGGTTGAATCTGATATGCGCTTTCTCGTGGGTCAGGATGTATTCGTTTGAAGTTTCCCAATCATCCCGAGAAAGAACGATACAATTCATCCAACTTAGGGGGGCTATGTCACGGTTAGAAACTATAATTCTGAAGCCGTCATCCTCTCTGACACATTCTCCTTGTTGGATGAGTTTGATGATGGAAAGTGTTGAGATAAGTAATCTGAGCAGAACGGAAGATGCGCCAGTCAAGAATATCATAGCAAGAGCCTTCGGCCACCATGGTTCATAAGCCTGTTCAAGCACTGCCGAATCTTGATTGGGTAGCGCAGGAATAATGCTTGGCTCTACCACCGGCGGAGCCACCATTGGCTTATGAATGGTAATAATGCACAACGGTATCAGGAAAGACAGGATCGCCGTCCCGACCAGAACCGCACGATTGAACCTATGGAAGGTCTCTTTCTTCAAAAAGAAGCGGAAGGGCAGGTACAAGACCAGTAGCGACAGCGCTACCTTACTTTCATATAACAGGAAGGACAGCACGTTTATTGTTCATTTTCAAGCAGTTTGATGATTTCCTTCAATTCATCTACCGTTATTTTCTCTTCCTTCGCCAACGCGGAAACGACGTTGATATATGAATGGTTGAAATACTCGTCAATCAGCCCAATAAGCGAATGCTGTTTGTACTCTTCGCGCGTAATTATAGCGTAGTACTGATATGTGGGGCCATAAGATTTATGGTCGATGAATCCCTTCTCCTGGAGTATCCGAACCTGTGTACTCAGTGTGCTAATATGTGGCCTGGGTTCTGGATACAGTTCACGAAGTTCTCTCACGAATAATGGTCCCTTCTCCCAGAAATGATTCATAATAATCTCTTCTTTCTTCGTCAGTCGTTTC
This sequence comes from uncultured Bacteroidia bacterium, assembly GCA_902785825.1. Taxonomy (GTDB): domain Bacteria; phylum Bacteroidota; class Bacteroidia; order Bacteroidales; family UBA932; genus Cryptobacteroides. The sequence goes on along the minus strand of CACZZZ010000008.1, from coordinate 2,955 downwards.
ATGGTGTGTGCTTTTTTGCAAATATAACTAATTGTTTTAATTGGACAATTATACGTTATAAATTTTTATTTAAATACTTTAAATGCCGAATCGCAGGTCCGGGAGACGATAGCAGGCTTCAATATCCCGCCTCCTTCGGAGGAGCCATCTTCTTCTCGTGGCGTGCGCATCAGTGCATAGACCGTGGAGTCGGAACACCCGAGTTCTACGGCAAGGGCATGAACGCCGAGTGCCTTCTGCCCAGGTGGAGCCGGGGATGATCAAAGTTTAACGTATTATCAAGTACAGTCCGGCAGGAAGTATCCTACGCGCGTTTTGCCGGAATGTGCCAAACACGGGAAAGGGAATGTGCCAAACATCTGTCTGGCTGGACCTTTTCCCAAGCACATGTTAGGAAGGAGTACTTGAAAAACCAAACGCTATTATGACTTTTTTGCGAAATCCCGCGTTTTTTCACCGGCGAGTATCAAAATGGTACTCTGAAATGATACTCAGATTTCCGCAATTGACAAAAAAGTCCTCTCCCGTCTTCGGGAGAGGACCAGATGATATGCCAGAAATTGACAACAGATGATGGACAATCAATTTCTATAAAAACAACATTCGTAAATGATTGAAGAGTTGATAGTATAATGGTGCAGGTTATAATGCGGGCTATTCGGTTTTTATCATAGATTCAAGGCAACTATCAAAACTGCTCCCTTTTATGTAGTCGTAGCGTTTTCCATTGACTTTAATCCGTGATAGTAGACTGCGGTCTACTAGTTTATCAATATCTGATTTGATTGTCGGTTGAGAGACTTGGAATTTACCACAGAGTTGTTTGATTGTCATGACAATTCCTGGATCATCCCTTACCATAGAAAGAATTGAGGCCTGCCTCTCATTTATGTTTCCTAACTGGAAGAAATCAACAGCCCTTTGTTTTTGTGTGATTTTTCTTTCAATATATGACTTGAGTTCCTTAAAAGCAATCTCTAAAGTTCGAAGATGATATGTGATGAAGTATCCCATATCATTTCGATCGTTCTCTGCATACAAGTATGCTCGTTCGTAAGATGCTTTAGAGCGATAAATGATTCGGGAGATAGATAAATATTCCGTCAGCCAGTATCCGCTTTTTAACATATACCAATAAAACAGCGCACGAGCGGTTCGTCCGTTCCCATCAACGAACGGATGAATATACGCAACCATAAAATGAATGGCTATAGCTTTAATAATAGGGTGAATAAAGCGTACATTATCATTCTGTTTGTTTGCGAATCCACATAATTCATCAATAAAAGAAGGAATCTCTACATACGAAGGAGGCGTATGAACGACTTCTCCTGTTACATGATTGGCAACAACTACATCATCAGTAGAACGGAAAACGCCTTCATCTCGAGGATCATCAAGCGTGTCCTTTGTCATAAGTTCATGAATGCGCAGAATCAACCCAGATGACAAATTATCCTCTTTATGCTCAGTCAGGAATCTAATCGCTTGATAATTGTTGAAAATCATTTGCTCCGATTTGTTACGAGGCTTTATGTTTCGCCGGAGCATATCTTTGGCGACCTTCCGAGTCGAAGATGCTCCTTCCAACTGACTCGAAGAGATTGCCTCCTCCATTATTGATGAAACCAGAAACCTTTCTCTGTCATTATCTGGCAAGATTGAATTACTCCCCCATGATCCCCCGAAATTCATATCAAAATAATGGCAAATTCCCTGCATATAATTAGTGACAGGTATCCGTATTTGATACTTTGGCCAGACATAGTTAACAAGCATATCACGAGACAAACTGACAACCTGCCATAGGTTCTCATGGGTTATCCCTTGAGGGCATTTCTTGTATTTCAGTTCGGACCAATACAAGTACTTTTCATTTGCACTATCAATGATCTCTCGGACTTCTTCACTCTTTAAAAGAGTAAGAGTTTGTATAGTAATACGATCGCCTTGCTTAGGAGGTAACTCAATCATTTTTTAAGTTTTTGCGAAGATATAAAAATCTATAAATTCTAGCAAATTTTTGCAATTATTTATAGATTCATATTGATTAATGGATGTGTTTCGAGCTCTGTCATTCCATAGTAAAACCCAGAATTCGCAATGTTTCCTAGAGGCAAAAACAGGGAAGAAAGACATTCTCTTTCATAGACAACTGTTATTCCGACGAGTATTATTGAATGCCAACAGCCATTATTGACAAATACTACTTACAATAATCCATTGAATTTTGTCATCGAGGCTGCTTTAATATCATCCACGATGTCGATATAGGGTTTCATGGAAGAATAGTCGCTATGGCCAGTCCATTTCATTACGATGTTCGGCGGGATTCCCAGGGATAAAGCATTGACGATAAAGGTGCGTCGCCCCGTATGGGTTCCGACCAGTTCCCACTTGGGATGGATCTCGTCGGTTCGGACGTTACCCTTGTAGGTTGTAATGCGTATTTCCTCATTGATACCAGCGAGTCGGCATAGTTCCTTGACATCGCGATTCATCGCCTGGTTTGTGTAGTTCGGCAGGGCCTTGTTATCGTTGAAGGGAGCATCCTTGTATTTCTCCAGAATTGCCTTTGTAACGTCGTTAAGTTCGATGGATATACTATCACCTCAATATGGCCGCTTTTTATGTCGCTTCTGCGGAGATTATTGGCGTCGGAGTGACGGAGTCCGGAGAAGCAGCAGAACAGGAAGACGTCACGAATCGGATCCAGGTATGCCTGGGCTCCTGACAATTGAAGATTGCGGACACGGGCCATTTCCTCCTTGGTAAGGTAGATTACATTTTTCTGAGTTGTTTTCAGTGTTGGCTTGAATGACTTATAAGCCATGTTCGTATTGTAACCGTTTTCGGTCTTTTAGATTTGCACCGTGATTCCAATATGGAGGTTGCGGTGTACTTTTTATATTTGCTTTTGATGTGAGAAGGATGGTGCGGATGAACTACTTTTTG
>CACZZZ010000007.1 GCA_902785825.1 uncultured Bacteroidia bacterium | reverse complement strand
CTCACCTGAGAGTCAAGTTGCTTTATTTTCCTACCGTATCAATCACCTCACTGAGCATGTGAAGAAGAACAAGAAGGACGTTGTCACACGCCGTTCCCTCCTTCGCCTCGTGGGTAAGAGACGTCAGATGCTGGATTATCTCCAGAAGACGGACATCGAGAGATACAGAAGCATTATCAAGGAGCTCGGTCTCCGTCGATAATCTCACGATAGGAACAGGAAAAGGGATTGGCGCGCTTTTCAGCGGCCAACCCTTTCTTTTTTTGAACAAAGCGGTAAAAGCAGTTAAATGAACGTTATCACAAAGAAGATCGAATTGTCCGACGGTCGGATAATCGAGATCGAGACCGGCAAACTCGCCAAGCAGGCGGCCGGCTCAGCGGTGATCAAGATGGGAGGCACGATGCTCCTCGCCACTGTCACCTGCGCCAAAGAAGTGAAAGAGGGTACCGATTTCATGCCCCTCACAGTCGATTACAGGGAGAAGTATTACTCCGCCGGACGTTTTCCCGGAGGTTTCCTCAAGAGAGAGAGCCGTCCCTCGGACTACGAGGTGCTTGTCTCTCGCCTGGTTGACCGTCCCATCCGCCCTTTGTGGCCGGATGATTTCCACCTTGAGGTTTTCGTCAATGTAAACCTCATCTCCGCCGAGAAGGACATCCAGCCTGACGCTCTCGCCGGTCTGGCCGCCTCTTGCGCCCTCGCAGTCTCAGACCTGCCTTTCGGTGGTCCTGTGTCTGAGGTCAGGGTCTGCCGCATCGACGGCAAATTCGTCATCAACCCTACCTTCTCCGAGATGGAGAACGCCGACCTCGAGCTGATGGTCGCCGCCACCGAGGAGAACATCATGATGGTTGAGGGTGAGATGAAGGAAGTTCCTGAGGATGTGATGCTTGAGGCTATCAAGTTCGCCCACGAGGAGATTAAGAACCACTGCCGTGTGCAGAAAGAACTCATGCATGAGCTCGGCACCGACGTGAACAAGCGCGACTATCCTCACGACGAGGAGGACGAGGAGATCAAGAAGAAGATCCACGACTTCGCTTACGACAAGTGCTATGCCCTGGCCAAGTCCGCAAAGCCCAAGCACGAGCGCGAGGACGGTTTCGAGGCCATCAAGGCTGAGGCCATCGAGGCTCTCGGACTAACCGAGGAAGAGGTCGAGGAGAAGAAGATGATGATTGACCGTTACTTCGGACATGAGCAGAGGGAGGCCCTCCGCAACCTGGTCCTCGACGAGGGACTGCGCGTGGACGGCCGTCACACCACCGAGGTGCGTCCTATCTGGTGCGAGGTTGACTATCTGCCTTGCGCCCACGGCTCAGCGATATTCACCCGTGGAGAGACCCAGGCTCTCGCCTCCGTCACCCTCGGCACCAAGCTTGACATGAAGGAGATGGACGAGGTCCTCATCCAGGGCGACCAGCAGTTCATCCTCCACTACAATTTCCCTCCTTTCGCTACTGGTGAGGCCAAGCCTCAGAGGAGCGTAGGACGCCGCGAGATCGGTCACGGCAATCTGGCTTACAGGGCCCTTAAGGCTGTCATGCCTAAGGCTCCCGAGTTCCCTTACGCTGTCCGCGTGGTTTCCGATATCCTTGAGTCAAACGGTTCATCCTCACAGGCTTCCATCTGCGGAGGTTGCCTTGCCCTGATGGATGCCGGTGTCCAGATCACCAAGCCCGTCGCTGGTGTGGCCATGGGTCTTATCACCGACGAGAAGGATCCTAACGGCCGTTACGCCATCCTTACCGACATCCTCGGAGACGAGGATCACCTCGGTGACATGGACTTCAAAGTCGCCGGAACAAAGGACGGAATCACCGCCACCCAGATGGATATCAAGGTTGACGGACTTTCCTACGACGTGCTCGCAAAGGCTTTGAAGCAGGCCCACGAAGGCAGGATGCACATCATGGGTGAGATGATGAAGTGCATCGACAAGCCCCGCGAGGACTACAAGCCATTCGTTCCGAGAATCAAGTCCTTCGAGATCGCCAAAGAGTTTATCGGCGCTGTTATCGGCAAGGGTGGCGAGACCATCCAGAAGATCCAGGCCGAGACCGGTGCTGTCGTCAATATCGATGAGGTTGACGGCAAGGGTATCGTTGACATCGCCACGAATGACGCCGAAGCCATGCAGAAAGCTTACGACTGGATCATGGGCATCTGCGCTGTTCCTGAGGTTGGTGAGACCTACCACGGAAAGATCGTCTCGATCCTTGAGTTCGGCGCTTTCGTTGAGATCCTCCCCGGAAAGGAAGGCCTTCTCCATGTCTCCGAGATCGCTTGGAATAAGACAGAGAATGTCGAGGATGTCCTCGCTGTCGGTCAGGAAGTCGATGTCAAACTGCTTGAGATCGACCAGAAGACCGGTAAGATGAGGCTCTCCATGAGGGCTCTCCAGCCCAAACCGGAAGGCTATGTCGAACCTGCCCGTCGCCCTCGCGGCAACGGTAACGGCAACGGCGGTGAGCGCAGGAATGGTGGCAACGACCGCCATGGCAATGGTGGCGAGCGCCGCGGTGGCAATGATCGTCGCGGAGGACGTGACGAGCGTCGCGGTGGCGAGCGCAAGAGCTTCGGTCACAACAATGGTCCGAAGGAGCGCCCCGAGCCCGCTAACGACACAACCGAGGAGTACTTCTAATAAATGATAATTGAAAAAAGCTGGCTGGCCTATGACTGGTCAGCTTTTTTTGTTATCTTCGGGGAAATTACTGGAAACTATCGAAAAAGCAGAACGAGATGAAGACTATCAAAACCATCCTCGCAGCCTTGGCGGTTCTGGTCTCTGCCGCTGGCTCAAACGCCCAAGACTACACCCCTTCAGAGGGCAACCTGCAAGCCCGGAAAGACTTCGTGAACGAACGTTTAGGAATATTCCTCCACTGGGGAATTTATGCGTCATACGCCCAGGGCGAATGGTACCTCAACACCGGCAAGCTCAACAAGGACGAGTATGCCAAGGCCGCCAGTGCCTTTTATCCGGTAAATTATAATGCGGAACAGTGGGTGAAGGCCTTCAAAGACGCCGGAGCCGGCTATGTCACAATCACTTCCCGTCACCACGACGGATTCTCGATGTTTGACACCAAAGCCTCCGACTACAACATCGTAAAGGCTACTCCTTACGGTAAAGATGTCATGAAGGATCTCGACGAGGCCTGCCAGAAGGAAGGCCTCAAGTTGCAGTTTTACTATTCTCTCCTCGACTGGATCCGCGAGGATTACCCTATGGGCGACTCCGGTAAGTTTACCGGTCGTAAAGGCGACGCCCAGAACTATGACAGCTACTTCGCTTTCATGAAAGCCCAGGTCAAGGAACTCCTCACCCAATACCACACCAGGGCTCTCTGGTTTGACGGGTATTGGGATCACCGCAAGGACGCCGTTCCCTTTGACTGGAGGATGCCTGAGTTTTATGAATATATCCACTCCATCAACCCTGACTGCCTGATTTGCAACAATCATCACATCGCCCCGATCGTGGGTGAGGACTACCAGACCTTCGAGAGGGATCTCCCGGGCAGGAATGAGGCCGGTTACTCCGCAGGACAGGAAGTCAGCACCATCATCCCGATCGAGATGTGCCAGACGATGAACCATTCCTGGGGATATTCCGTTGCCGATCAGGACTATAAGAGCGTAGGCACCCTTGTCCGCCTCTTGGCGCAGTGCGTGTCGATGAACTGCAACATGCTGATGAACATAGGCCCCCAGGCGAATGGTGAGCTTCCCGCCGCCGCTCTTGAGCGCCTCAAAGGCATGGGAGAATGGATGAGAGTGAACTCAGAGTCTATCAGAGGTTGCGGTCCCGGTCCTATCGGGGAGCAGGATTGGGGTGTCAGCACAGCCCCAATCGGAAACAACAAGGTTCTCTATCTCCACCTTTTTAAGTCTCCTGGCGCCGTGATTGAGATTCCGGTCTCCAAGAGGACGAGGGTGCTGAGTGTGACATCCCTGGCTGACGGGAGCAAGATTGCCACAAAGAAAGTCGGGGAGAAACTCTTCGTCACAGTCCCCGGTGAACTGCCTGAGGACTCTGACTATGTCATAAAAGTAAATCTCAAATAATGAGGTATTTCCTTAGTGTTTTGCTTCTCTCCGCCCTCTCTTGCGGAATCAACCGGGCGGAAACTCCTATCCAAAAAAACGGTTATTTTTGCGCCAAACAAGGGACTGTTCTCCACTATGAGCGATATGCCCCGGATGGCAAGCATTGGTGGAACCAGGTCACCAAGATCGATTCAACGGCTCTCGGTGAGGACGGGATCTTGAAGGTAGGTTTCACCAGCACGATCAAGTCTTTCGACGTGAAGGCTCCGATAAAGGGTTCGGTCTCATCCAATGCCTTTGTTCATAAGGACGGTACCGTGGAGATCAACATCGCCCAAGCGGCCGCCACTGTGGCGAAGAACAGATATTCCGCCTTCAAGTTCAAAGCGTCAGGAGGCTCGTCTTACTTGTCCCCTAAGGTCAAGCCAGGAGACACGCTTGAGGAAATTCATGGCAAAGTCGAATGCGCCGGCATGAAGCTGTCCATCGACTACACCGAGCGGAAAGTATTGAGGAGAGAGACGATCACCGTTCCTGCCGGGACTTTCGACTGCATTGTGGTGCAAGAGAGGAAAGTCGAGAAAGCCCCGCTGATGAAAAGGGACAACATCACCTTGACCTGGTACTGCCTCGGATACGGCTTCGTACGTCACGACTCCTTGCTCCCAGACGGAAGCCTGGAGAGCTCGGAGTTGCTTGTCTCAATTAGTAACTGATCGGATTTACACTCCTCCGAAGGCGCTGTAGCCTCCGTCAACCGGGATGACAACTCCGGTGACAAAAGAGGAGATGTCACTCAGAAGATACAGCATTGTACCTACCAGATCCTCCGGCTCACCGAACTTGTGGGTCGGAGTGTTCGCTATTATCTTCTTTCCTCTGGGTTTCAATGCGCCGGTCTCCTCATCGGTAAGCAAGAAACGGTTCTGGTCCGTAAGGAAGAATCCTGGAGCGATAGCGTTGCAACGGATGCCCATCTGGGCAACGTGTACGGCATACCACTGTGTGAAATTATTGATGGCGCCCTTGGCCGCTGAATATGCGGGAATCTTAGTCAGAGGGCGTATCGAGTTCATCGAGGATATATTCAGGACATTCCCCTTACCCGTTTCCAGCATGTCTCGGGTGAATACCATCGTGGCCAGCAAAGTTCCTTTGAAGTTGAGGTCGAAAACCTGGTCGAAACCTGACAGATCGAGTCCGTAGAAAGTGTCCGTCAGGTCATCCCCTGGACTCATCTGCTCCACTTTGCTGGTAGCTTTGGGAGAGTTGCCGCCAGCGCAGTTGATAAGGATGTCCACCTTACCGAGCTTCTCATGAATCTGCTCCAGGGCAGCCTCAAGGGCGGCCTTGTCAAGGGTGCTCGCGGAAATGCCAAGACATTTGACGCCGAATTCTTTAGCTATCGCTTCACCTTTTTCCGGATTGGAAGTTGAGCGACTGATAACGGCTATATTGACCCCAGCCTGGGCCAGTCCTCTTGTCAAGGCGGTGCCGATAACTCCGAAACCGCCTGTTATCACACAATTGCGACCTTTAAGGTCATCGAATGAATATTTCATGGCTATACGGTATAAGTTCCTGATACAGTGTCACCGCCGTGGCCGGTCCAGTTGGTGTGGAAGAACTCGCCGCGGGGACGGTCCGTCCTCTCGTATGTGTGGGCCCCGAAATAGTCCCTCTGAGCCTGCAGCATATTGGCGGGAAGGCGTTCGGTACGGTAGCCGTCGTAATATTCAAGTGCAGCGGTCATGCAAGGGGCCGGAACACCGTTCACAACAGCCTGCGCCACGACATTTCTCCAACCTTGCTGGGCATCCGAAAGTTTCTCCTTGAAATAAGGATCAAGCAGGATGTTGGCCAATGCGGGGTTCTTGTCGAAGGCTTCCTTGATTTTACCGAGGAACACGCTCCGGATTATGCAGCCCCCTCTCCAGAGCAGGGCTATCCCGCCATAGTTCAGGTCCCAGCCATATTCCTTGGCGGCAGCCCGCATAAGCGAATAACCTTGGGCATAAGACACGACTTTGGAAGCGAACAGCGCTTTGCGAAGATCCTCAAGGAAAGCTTTCCTGTCTCCCGTAAACCGCATTGGCTTAGGACCTTCCAGAATCTTGGAGGCATCTGTCCTCTCCTCTTTCAATGCTGAGAGGCAACGGGCATAGACCGACTCGCTGATCAAGGTAAGCGGCTCACCGAGATCCAGGGCCGAGATGGCTGTCCATTTGCCGGTTCCTTTCTGTCCCGCAGTGTCGAGAATATAGTCAAGCACATAACGTCCTTCCTCGTCTTTCTTGGCGAGGATGTCACGGGTGATCTCGATCAGATAGCTGTCAAGGTCTCCCCTGTTCCATTCGGCGAAGGTCTCGTGCATTTCCTCGTTGGTCATGCCGAGGAAGTCCTTCATTATCTGATAGCACTCGCAGATCAGCTGGATGTCCCCGTACTCGATCCCGTTGTGGACCATCTTCACGAAGTGACCGGCTCCACCTTGCCCGACCCAGTCGCAGCACGGTGTGCCGTCAGCGACCTTGGCGCTGATGCCCTGGAATATGGGCTTCACGAAAGGCCATGCGGCAGGAGATCCGCCAGGCATCATGGAAGGCCCTTTGAGAGCGCCTTCCTCACCACCGGAAACTCCGGTTCCAATATAAAGAAGTCCCTTGCTCTCAACATATTCCGTCCTTCTGGCCGTGTCCGGGAAATGAGTGTTTCCTCCGTCGATAATGATGTCGCCCTTGTCCAAGAGCGGGATAAGCTTCTCGATGAAATCATCAACCGGCTTGCCGGCCTTGACCATCAGGAACACCTTGCGAGGGCTCTTCAACGACGCTATAAAGTCCTCAAGACTATGAGCGCCATAAAAATTAAGGCCTTTGCCTCGTCCTTCCATGAAATGATCGACTTTCTCGACCGTGCGGTTATAGACGCTGACGTGGAAGCCCTTGCTTTCCATGTTCAACGCCAGATTCTCGCCCATCACCGCCAATCCCACAAGTCCAATGTCTGATACTGCTTTCATTTCTTTTGCCATATTATCTTTTTCTGTTATGTTCATGGAATAGAAGTATCCCCTTCCTAGACCGCCTCGCTTCGCTCGGCCCCACCAAAATCTCGGAATTCGTCGAGACAACCAGTTGTCTCTCCTCTTCCTCAATTTCGGTCCCCCCTCTTATCGTGCCGAGGGTGGCAGAGGCCGGAAGGGGATACTTCTATTCCATTGAAAATCATAAAATACCATCAATCAATGAATCGTGAAGGATATGCCCAGAGTCCGAGGGCGGGATTGGAGATGTAATAGACCTCCTCGCCGTCGGGCATCCTGTTCCACCCGTCTGTCATCGAGTCAATCGGATACCGCCGCAGGGTCTCCTCAAGGTCCCCCCAGGCGAATCCGACACTTTCTATCTCTTCCCTGGTCATATCCGGACCGGGGCAATATGTGATTTTGAACCTCCCCTCGGAAGACCCGTGGATCAGATGAGCCGAAGCCCCGAGATTGTCCTGGAGGTCTTTATTCGCCCGAGTCGCCTCGAGAGTGAGCGGGGTGCCTTTGTAGCCATATTTCCGGATAAGGGTGTCGATGGTGGGATCCTCCCCGAACTCCTTCAGAGCCGGAGCCAGGATCACAAGTTCCGCTCCGTCCGCCAAAGCCATCCTCGTCCTGTAAACCGCTTTGTTGCCGAGCCAAGTGCTCTTGAACTCCGCCGGATCGAGATACACGACACATTTACGGATCTCGTGATCGACCATTATGAAATTAGTCTCCAGCGAGAGAGCGGAAGCCTTTTCGAAACACTCGAAATCATCTCCGATGAAAAGTCCCCTCGTCACCAATTCCCCTGTCTCATCATCTTTTGCCCTGACTGTCAATACATAGACAATCGGCAGATCAGGGATGAAATGGGTCCTGGCATATTCAAGGACATCCCTAACCGGAGTCTTTGCCCTGCCCATGATCCTCTCCATTCCATAAGAGGCGCCCACAAAATGGCTCTTGTTGATGCCCTCCGAGCCGCCTACACCCACGAAGATGTTCTTGGTGTAATTGGCCATCCCGATCACCTCATGAGGGACGACCTGTCCTATAGAGAGGATGAGATCGAACGAAGGATCGAGGAGGAGTTTGTTGACCTGGGCGGGCCAGGTGTAACTGACCTTGCCTTCGGAGACTTCCTCCACATAAGCGGCAGGGACCTCCCCTACCGTGACCACATCGTTCCTCCAATCATGGATTCGGAATTTTTCCAGCGGAACCCCTTGATACATAGAGGATATCTGTTCCTCCGTCATCGGAGAATGCGTGCCCAGGGCAGGCATCACGTCCGTTAGACTGTCGCCGAAATACTCATTGACCATGGAGGTTATCGGCCCGGCATAGGAGTTTAGCCTGGTGTAATCCGGAGGTATGGCAAGGACCCTTTTTCTGGGGCCCATCGCGTCGAACACCTCCGCCAACGCCGCCTTTACCTGGTCCGGTGTGATGACATCTGTCTTGGAACCTCTGGCGAAATATAGCATATTCCTATCTCTTTACACGGGCGTTGCCATTCCAAACGCTCCAGACCTGCTCCTCATCGGCCGGCTGGGCATAATCGGTCAAGAAAGTTGTAGCGAGCGCCCCGCAGGCCCAACCGAATTGGATCCATTTCTCTGGTTCCCAACCCTTCAAGATCGCGTAAAGCAATCCGCCCACGAAGCCATCACCGCCTCCGATCCTGTCAAGAACATGAATAGGACGGGGCTCGACGACATGCCAGGTCTCCCCCTCAAGCATAATGGCGCCCCAGTTGTGGCTGTTCGTGTTGTTGACCTGTCTGAGGGTTGTGGCGAAGACCTTGGCCGAGGGATATTCCTTCTTGACGGAACGGATCATCTCTTTGAACCCTTCGATCTTCGAGGTGATATCCTTGCCACCATCCTCCGGGCCTTGAATGCCGAGGCAAAGCTGGAAGTCCTCCTCATTGCCGATCAGGATGTCCGAGAGGGAGCATATCTCGCTGAAAACAGCTCTCAACTCCTCTTCCCTGCCGGCCCAGAATGAGGAGCGGTAGTTCAGATCGAAACTGATCATCGTGCCATATTCCTTCGCCTTTCTCGCTATCTCAAGGCAGAACCGGCTTGTGTCTGGGCTCAAGGCCCCGATCAGGCCGGAAAGATGGACTATCTGAACCCCTTCTTCCCCGAAAATCCTGTCAAGGTCGAAATCCTTCACATTCAGCGTCCTGCCAACTTCCCCGGCACGGTCGTTCCACACTCTCGGGCCACGGGAGCCGTAGCCGCTGTCGGCCACATTGATCTGATGGCGGTAGCCCCAAGGGCCTCCCTGAGGGACTTCAGGTCCTTCGAAATCCATCCCACGGGAGCGAAGGTTGGACTTTATGAAGGCGGCGAAAGGACTACCCTCGACGAAGGCCGTCAAGACCTTGACCGGCAGTCCCAGATAGGATGATATACTGGCGACATTCGTCTCAGCGCTGGTGGCCTGCAGGCGGAAAAGGTCGCTCGAATGTACAGGCTGCCCGCTATCCGGACATAAACGCAACCCCATGCTGGTAGGGACCAGCATCGCGTAACGGCAGTTTTTCCTTGAATCAATATTCATAAGACTTCTATGTTGTTACAAAATAATCCTGTTGATCCTCATGCCGGGGAATGCGGCCTCCAGATCCCCGAACGCATCTTCCCCTGCCAGCATGGAGGCCGTGCTGAGTATCTCCGCGTCGAGAGGGTCTTCCCCGACCACCGTAACCACTTTCCGCCCAGTCACCCTCTCTCCTGTCATTGGGTTGACGATGTGTCCGGTGTAACCCGGGGTGTTGCCGGAGGTCGACATGGACTGGTCCTTCAACTCCACCTCCCAGAGGACGCCGCTCCCGAAAGGGTTCCTCACACCCACCTTCCAGGAATCCCCGAAAGGATGATGGCCGAGGGCCATGATGGAACTGCCACCGAAATCCACGAACGCGCATCCTATGCCGGCCTGCAAGAGGACATCCTTCAATTCTTTAAGGACATATCCCTTGGCGAAGCCACCAAAATCCAGCCCAGCACCACCCTTGGTCACGTCGAAAAGGCCGCCGGTCCTTTCCTTGTACGAAGCGGCGATGTCCGTCAGCATCTTCAGCCTTGGAGACAGGCGTCCGCCAGAGGCTGACGCATTGGCTTTCGAAAGTTCGCTTTCAGGGTCGAAACGGTTGAGGGCAGCGGACAGTCGGGAGGCTTCGACGCAAAGCCAGTCCCACACCTGGACGACCTCGTCCCTCGGATGTCCTACGACCAGCATCTCAAGCCTCGTCCCCATGACCAGAGGGATGGATCCGTGGAAAGACTTCCCTTCCGGTGAATATTCTGTCTCGTTCGTTATCATCGACACAAAGATAAGTATAATATAATTCACTTTTAGAGTGAAAATCGTCCGAAAAGATTCAAAAAACGAAAATATTCACAAAAATAATTCCTATTATTGCAACCAAGAGGACAGGTATATGAGAAAAATCATTCTTCTGATAGATTGTGCAAGCGAATATGACCGCCGTCTCCTCAGAGGCCTGGTCAGATATTCAAGGGAACATGGAACATGGATTTTCTACCGCATGCCATCCCACCTGATAAACAGCATGGACGGCGGCCGCGCGGTGATCCAATGGGCGAAGAAATGGAAGGCCGATGCCATAGTGGGCAGATGGAGATGGGATGACACCTATCTCCTTTCCACCCTGAACGTCCCCATAGTCCTGCAGAATTATGTCTGCCGGAGTACCAGTTTCTCCAATCTGACCGGAGACTACATAGGCACAGGAATCCTCGCGGCCAGGTTTTTCTGCAACAGGAGATACAAGGAATTCGCTTATTTCGGAGTCAAGGACGTGGTGTGGTCCGAAGAAAGGCTTCTTGGCTACCGGGAGGAGATCGGACGCCAGGGAGGGAATCTGCACACCATGATGGTTCCGGACACATACAGGTCAAGGAACGAAGTGGTCGCATGGTTGCATTCACTTCCTAAACCAGTCGCAATGTTCGCCTGCGATGACGAGTATGCCCTGTTCCTTACCGAGATCTGCAAAGTGGAGAACATCCCCATCCCTGGACAGCTGGCACTACTCGGGGTTGACAATGACGAATTGCTGTGCCAGATATCCGACCCTCAGATCTCATCCATAGAACTGAATGTCGAGCAGGGCGGGTACAAACTGGGAGAGATGCTCGACCGGCAGTTCGAAATAGGGGAGAAATGGTCTTTCAACATAATAATCAGCCCCGGGGAAATCGTCCAGAGGGACTCCACGAGGGAGCACAACATCAAGGATCCTTACGTCGAGAAGATAGTGAAGTTCATAGACAGCAATTTCGACCAGTACATCTCCACGGACCAGGTGTTCGCCCTTGTTCCCCTCTCAAGGAGAAGCCTGGAGATAAGGTTCAAGAAGGAGATGGACGGTATGACTGTCTATAAGTACCTGAACACCTGCAGAATGCATCGGTTCGCCCAACTCCTGTCCACCACCGACTACTCAATGCTCGAGATCGCAGAGATGTGCGGTACCCTGAACTACGCCAATATCTCGAGGGTGTTCAAGCGGGTTTTCGGTTGTTCGCCAAAAGAATACAGGGCGATGAAGAAACAGGAGCAGAACTATTAATGTTTCGCATTTTGATGATCTTTTTTCGATAAATGCGTTATTTCACATCCAATTAACCATATATTTGCATCAGTTATGGAATTATATCATGGATAGTTTGGAAGACAAAAAAAGATACTATTTTTCCCTTGCGATCCTCGGGACCTTGTTCTTCATCTTCGGCCTTGTGTCATGGGTCAATTCGATCCTGGTACCTTATTTCAAGATCTCGTGCGAACTTCACAGCGAGGTCCAGGGGTATCTCGCCAACTTTGCCTTTTACATAGCCTACCTCGTGATGACGATTCCAGCGTCCTTCCTTCTACGGAAAGCCGGATTCAAGAGAGGTGTCGAGTACGGACTGTGGTTCCTGGCGCTGGGTGCCTTCCTGTTCATTCCGGCCGCACTCCGGCGTTCTTACAACATGTTCCTCTTGGGACTGTTCACCATGGGCACCGGAATGGCCATCCTCCAGACCGCGGCTAATCCTTTCGTAACCATAATAGGTCCGCTTGAGAGTGCCGCCAAGAGGATCAGCATCATGGGAATTTGCAATAAACTGGCGGGAATACTGGCTCCGATAATCTTCGCTTCCGTAGTAATACACTCTTCGGACAAGGTCATTATGGATCAGGTGGAAGCAGGCGCCCTGATCGGCCAGGCAAAAGATCTGGCGCTTGACCAGATGGTAAAACACCTGATTCCTCCCTATCTTGTACTCTCGGTTTTCCTTTTCATCTTCGGAGTATTGTTCTACCGGTCATCGATACCCGACATCAATCCGGACAAAGAGAACAAGGCCCCGGAAAATTCGGGGGAAAAGAAGTCCATCCTTGACTATCCCTACCTGGTCCTGGGAAGCATCGCGCTGTTCTGCCATCTCGGATCCCAGGCGGTATCCATCAACACGATCATAGGATATGCTCAGGGCATGGGGATCGATTTGCTGCAGGCAAAAGTCTTTCCCTCATTCTCCCTGGCGTGTATCCTGCTCGGCTATCTTGTCGGAGTGGTCCTGATCCCCAAATACCTTTCCCAAAGGAAGGCCCTGATAATCTGCACCGTCAGCGGGCTCATCCTCTCCCTTCTCGTCACCCTGACAAACGGACGGGCGTGCATAAACGGGATGGACACAGAAGTATCGATCTGGTTCCTGGTCCTTCTCGGGATTCCCAATTCCCTCATCTACGCCGGAATATGGCCTCTTGCCATCCACGATCTCGGGCGCCACACGTCCCTGGGTTCATCGATCCTGGTGATGGGGCTCTGCGCCAATGCCGTGATCCCCATGATCTACGCATGGCTTGCCGACACGACAGGGAGTTTGAAGACCGCATACTGGATCCTTGTACCTTGCTTCCTTTATATGTTTTTCTACGCGGTCAAAGGCTGCGAAATAGAAAACTGGAAAAAATCGAAAACACAATGAGAAAGTTTAAATTATCCGGCGGCGAAATCATCACTCCTGACCGTAATCTTGGCTCCGGCACCGTCCTGATAGAAGACGGGGTGATCACAGGTGTCGAGAAAGGGATGGTCAAGACATCTGACTTTGAGGATATTGACGTGAGCGGCCTGTATGTGATGCCCGGATTCATAGACATCCACACCCATGGAGCCGGAGGTTCGGATTTCATGGACTGCAGCCTGGAGGCCTGCCGCGCGATTTCCGCCGAACACGCAAAGCATGGCACAACCCTCCTGTTCCCGACCACCCTGGCCTCTGACAACGAAGAGTTGTTCAGGTTCCTGGAAGTGTACGAGAATGTCAAGGACAGTGTTGAAGGGGCCGCCTTCGGAGGCCTTCACCTGGAAGGCCCGTACTTTGCGTACGAATTCCGGGGAGCCCAGGATCCAAGGTATCTGAAAAACCCTGACCCGAAAGACTATCTTCCGGTTCTCGAGTCCTCCGGTGACATAAGACGATGGAGCATCGCTCCGGAACTGCCCGGGGCTCTTGAATTGGGACGCCTCATGCAAAGCAAGGGAATACTACCGTCAATAGCACATACGAGCGCATTGTACGAAGATGTGATCGAGGCCTATGAATCCGGTTTCTCCTTGATCACCCATTTCTATTCCTGCATGAATGGCGTCACAAGACGCAACGCGTACCGCCACGCAGGATGCATCGAAGCAGGATACCTTATTGACGGCATGACTCTGGAAGTCATCTGTGACGGAATCCATGTCCCCAAGGAGCTTCTCCAGCTCATAATCAAGATAAAAGGGACTGACAAAGTGGTCCTGTGCACAGACTCCATGAGAGGCGCCGGAATGCCGGACGGAACCAAAAGCATATTGGGGAGCTTGGAAAAGGGACAGGAGGTCATCATCGAAGACGGAGTGGCCAAAATGCCTGACAGGACTTGTTTCGCAGGCAGTGTCGCCACGACGGACAGGCTCGTAAGGACAATGCACTTCCTGGCCGGACAGCCTGTCACAGACTCCGTCAGGATGCTCACCGAGAACCCGGCCAAGCTGATGGGCCTGGGGGACAGGAAAGGACGTATCCAGAAAGGTTACGATGCGGATATCGTGGTCTGCGACAAGGACCTGTATGCAAGACAGACTTACGTGTCCGGGAAAAGAGTATATTGATTTGATAATTAATATTCCTATATTATATCATGATGAAAAAAACGTTCTTCTTGGCATCCCTGCTCCTTGCTTGCCTGCCGGTTCTTGGCGGGGAGCCCATGCGGATAGGGATCATCGGGCTCGACACCTCCCATTCCATAGCTTTCACCAAGGTCCTCAATGACAAACAGAGCGAGGATCATTTCGTAAAAGCTTTCGAAGTCGTCGCCGCATACCCGTACGGTACTGCAAACATCGAGTCCGCCACTTCCAGGATTCCCAAATACATCGAGGAAATCCAGCAGTACGGCGTGTCCATAACCGGCTCCGTCTCTGAACTTCTCGACAAGGTTGACTGCGTCTTCCTTGAGACAAATGACGGGAACATGCATCTGGAGCAAGCTGTAGAAGTCTTCAAGTCCGGCAAGAAAGTCTATATCGACAAGCCCCTTGGAGCGACCCTGGGCCAGGCCATAGCCATCTACGAAATGGCGGACAGGTACGGAGTCAGGTTCTTTTCATCCTCGGCGGTCCGGTTCACGGTCAAGAACGTAAACATACGCGTCAAACAGTTCGGGAATATCCTCGGGGCAGATGTATATTCACCTCACAGCGTCGAAAAGACCCATCCGGATTTCGGTTATTACGGGATCCATGGAGTCGAGGAGCTGTTCACTGTCATGGGGACCGGGTGCAAGTCCGTCTCAAGGACCCATACTGACCAAGGAGATGTGGTAGTTGGCGTATGGGACGGAGAACGGATAGGAACGTTCCGCGCGATAACAAAAGGTCCTTACATCTACGGTGGCACGGCAATATCCGAAAAGCAGGCTGTCTCGACAGGAGGATATACCGGCTACAAGGTTCTGCTGGACGAGATCCTCAAATTCTTCGAGACCGATGAACTTCCGTTCCCCAAGGAAGAAACCCTTGAACTGTTCACCTTCATGAAAGCCTCCAACATGAGCCTGGAGAAAGGCGGGAAACCGGTCAGCATGGAAAAGGCTTGGAAGGCCGGCCTTAAGGATTCCAGAAAGCTTCTGAAAAAATACGGGAAGTGACTCTCAGGGCATTCATATCGATAAGTTTCCTGGCCGCGCTGACGTGCGGATGCAGAAACCGAGAAAACGAAAGGACGATGGTGGTCATTGATCCTGGTCACTTCCATGCCGCTCTCATCCAGAAACATCCTGTCCCCGGAGTGTCAGGCACGGTGAAGGTCTTCGCCCCTGAAGGAGAGGAACTGGACACCTACCTCTCGACGATAGAATCATTCAATTCCAGGGACAATGGTCCGACATCCTGGACTGAAGATGTCCATACCGGAGACAATTTCCTCGAGATGCTACCAGAAGCGGACGACGGGGACTTCGTCGTGCTCGCCGGGAACAACAGGAATAAGACAGAATATATAAGATTATCCATAGAGAAAGGGTACAATGTCCTGTCGGACAAGCCAATGGCCATAACACACGAGGACTTTGAGGCTCTCCGGTTCGCCATTTCCGAGGCGAGGAAGAAGCATCTTGTAATACTCGACATGATGACTGAACGCCATGACATCTACAACATATTGATTCGCAGGATGGTTCAAGACAAGGAATTCTTCGGTGAAATTGACAGCCTGTCTTTCTCAAGCATCCATCATTTCTACAAAAATGTTGCGGGGGTTCCGCTGAAAAGGCCATCCTGGTACTACGATGTCAGGCAGCAGGGCGAAGGAATAGCGGACGTGACGACCCACCTCATAGACCTGGCGTTCTGGTCATGCAATCCTGGAGAAAGCATTGCGGAAAATGACATCTCCGATGTCAAGGCACACCATTACCCCACTCCCGTAACCCTGGAACAATTCAGGAAATCCACAGGTGCGGAATCATTCCCGGCTTATCTCGAACCGGACTTGAAGGGCGGAATCCTGCAGGTCATGTCAAACGGAGACTTGTCTTTCAAGCTGAGAGGGATCCCCGTGGATATCAGCGTGAGGTGGGATTTCGAGGCACCGTCAGGCTCAGGAGACACCTCAGAATCATTGTACAAGGGATCTAAAGCAACCATAAGGCTTGTCCAGAACAAGGAAACAGGGTTCAACAGGAAGCTTATGGTATCAGCGGAAGAAGACGCTGTCAGGAAGATAGAGACCGGCCTGAAGGCAGACTATCCATTCATCAGTTTTTCAAGTCAGGGTGGGACTACCTGGTCCGTGGACATCCCTGTCTCAAGTATAAGCGGGCATGAGGAACATTTCGGCCTTGTAGCGAAATCCTTCATCGAAGGGATGCAGAAAGGGAACGTACCCGCATGGGAATACGACAACATGCTGGCGAAATACCGTATCACCACATCGGCCGTGACCATCGCCGCCGAAGATTCTTCGCAAATTGATGACTGATTTTCGGATTTTTCGCTATTTAATAATTCACTGAAGATAATTTTGTATTTGAAGATAAAGTGTGAGAGATACATGATAAAGCTGAAAAAAGACAAACTGGACATAGAGGTGTTCAAGACCAGGGAAGAAATGGGGGATGCCGCGGCTTCCGACGCCAGGGAGTACATAGTGGACCTCCTGTCCCGCAAAGATGAAATCAACGTAGTCTTCGCGGCAGCCCCTTCCCAGAACGACCTGCTCGCGTCCCTTTCCCGGATGGAAATCCCATGGGAAAGGATAAACGCTTACCACATGGATGAATACGTAGGACTCAAAAAGGACGACGAGCAATCCTTCGGACACTACCTGGACAAGCACATTTTCGGGCTCGTGCCCTTCAAGTCTGTCCACTACATCGCTGATGAAAACGGCCCGGCGGAACAGATGTGCGACGACTATCTTCGGAAACTGGACGACGTCCACATCGACATCGTCTTCATGGGAGTTGGGGAGAATGGCCACATAGCGTTCAACGATCCCCAGTTCGCCCGCTTCGACGACCCCCTGAAAGCCAAGATCGTGGAACTGGATGACGTCTGCAGGATGCAGCAAGTCCATGACGGCTGTTTCCCGGCCTTCAAAGATGTACCGACCCATGCGATCACCCTCACGATCCCTACGCTCATGCAGGCGGACAGGATCTTCAATGTGGTACCTACCGAATACAAGGCCCAAGCCGTCAAGAACATGGTTTATGGAGAGATCTCGGAGAACTGCCCGGCCACTATCTGCAGGCTTCATGATGGTACCACCCTCTACCTTGACGAAGGAAGTGCCAAATATATAACTCAAGAAGTGTGAATCCATAAACCCCTGAATATCCAATGAGGAACAACGATAAGAATCAAGAAGTCGATCTCGGGTTGAGAAGCTTCATCAAGAACCTGGCTTACATGACAGGAGGTGCCGCTTTCCTTGCCGGCACGGCTCCGTGGCTGACCTCATGCACCGAGGAAAAGCTTAAAGAGATCAAGAAGGAAAAAGCCAGGATAGCTTTGATCGGTTCAGGCTCCCGCGGCCAGTACCATATCCACAATCTGCTGGACATACCACACGCCGAACTCGTGACCATCTGCGACCCTTACAAGACGAACCTGGAGGCGGCCCTTGCCATATGCCCCACGGCAAAAGGCGTGGACGACTACCGGAAAGTCCTCGACGATCCTTCGATCGACGGTGTGATAATAGCCACTCCCCTGCACCTTCACGCAAAGATAACCCTCGACTCGCTCTTAGCCGGGAAGCATGTCTTCTGCGAGAAAGCCATGGCCCGCACGATGGATGAGTGCAAGTCGGTCTATGACTCCTACGTAAGAAGCGACCGCGCCCTTTACTACTGCATGCAGAGGATGTACGACCAGAAATACATCACCGGCATCAAAATGATAAAGGACGGCCTTATCGGCGATGTGGTGGGCATGCGCTGCCACTGGTTCAGGAATGCCGACTGGAGGAGGGATGTCCCCACCCCGGATCTCGAGAGATGGATCAACTGGAGGCTCTACAAGGAATATTCCGGAGGTCTGATGACTGAGCTCGGCTCGCACCAGTTGGAAGTCTGCAACTGGGCTGCCGGAAAGATTCCTTCAAAGATCATGGGAATGGGGGACATTGTCTTCTGGAAAGACGGCAGGGAAGTTTACGACAGCGTAAATGTGACGTACCGTTATTCCGACGGCCGGAAGATCTGTTATGAATCCCTCATCTCGAACAAATACAACGGCATGGAGGAACAGATTCTCGGCCACAAGGGGACCATGGACCTTTCAAGGGGAGTATACTACCTTGAAGAAGACGACCTGATCCCTGGGATGCGGCAGCTCTTGGACCAGGTGAAGACCGGTGTTTTCGCCGCAGTCCCTACCGCCGGCCCCAGCTGGAGGCCTGAGTTGAAATCCGACTACGTCCCCCACCCTGTCATCAAAGGCAGCGTAAGCGTCAACTCCGGCCAGAGCATGGTCTCCTCCGACCATGACGGATCTGACGAAATCCTTTCAGCGTTCTGCCAGTCATGCATAACCGGAGAAAAAGCCGAGAATGTCGTGGAAGAGGCCTATTATTCGACCCTCCTGTGCCTGCTCGGGAACAAGGCGATGGAAGAATGCGCGACGATCGACTTCCCTGAAGAATACAAAATCCCCTATATGAGCTTTTAAAGATGAGAGATATAATAATCAGCGAGAAGAATGTCAGGCGTGAATTATGGATCCTGCTGGGGTGCCTCATATTCGCGGAACTGTTGAACGTGTTCGCTATAATCAAGTATTCCAGGCCTGCCATAGAACTGGTGAGCATGATCGGTTATGTTATTGTCACAGCCTTGCTCTGCTATGTCATCTTGCTGGCGGCAAGGCTCCTTGCATGCCTGGTAATCCGGATAATAAAAAAGATAAAAAGATAACGACCAATGATCACAAGAAGAGATTTCATCAAGCATTCGGCAGCAGCCTCAGCCTTCATGGCCATGGGCGGCGGAATCGACAGTTTCGGCTCCGAAAGGAAAAAGAAAAAGACAAACTCCAGAGTAATAGGCGCCAACGATACTATACGGCTGGCCGTTATCGGAGTCAACTCCAGGGGAAAGGCGCTGGCCAAGAATTTCTCCAAGATGCCCCTCTGCGAGGTGACACACCTGTGCGATTGCGATTCCAAGGCGTTGGAATCATGTCAGGGCGAAGTGTTCAAGATTACGGGCAAGACACCAGTCGGGGTGAAGGACATCCGCCAGCTCCTGGAGATCCAGGACATAGACGGTGTAGTGATTGCCATGCCCGACCACTGGCACGCCCCGGCGGCCATGATGGCCATGCAGGCCGGCAAACATGTTTACCTCGAGAAACCCACTTCCCACAATCCCGCCGAGAACAGCATGCTCATGCGAGTCTCACGCAAGCATCCTGAACTGGTCATCACCGTAGGCAACCAGAGGAGATCCTGGCCCAGGGTAAGGGAAGCCATCCAGGAACTTCATTCCGGAGCGATCGGGAAGGTCCATTACGCGAAGTCCTGGTATGTCGCCAACCGTCCGTCCATAGGGAAGGGCAAAATTGTCCCGGTCCCCCAAAACCTGGACTGGGACCTTTGGCAGGGCCCCGCTCCAAGGGTCAAGGACTTCAAGGACAACATCGTCCATTACAACTGGCACTGGTTCTGGCATTGGGGGACAGGAGAGGCGCTCAACAACGGAACCCACTTCGTGGACCTGATCCGTTGGGGGCTTGATGTCTCGTATCCCACCCAGGTGACTTCAGTGGGAGGCAGATGGAGGTTCGAAGACGACTGGGAAGCTCCGGACACACAGCTTATCACATTCCAGTTCTCAGACAAGGCGGCAGGATCCTGGGAGGGCAGAAGCTGCAACAGCGTGCCTGTTGACAACTATGGCTTCGGAGTCGCCTACTACGGAGAGGAGGGCACTCTTTTCCTCAGTGGCGGGAACGATTACAAGATAGTGGATCTTGGAGGCAAAGTGATCAAGGACGTGAAAAGTGATGTCGCGTACAAGCAGGGAGACCTCCAGAACCCGTCCGAGATGCTGGACGGCTTCCATTTCCAGAACTGGTTCAACGCGATCCGAAACGGTGAGAAACTGAATTCCACCCTGGAAGAAGCTTGCAAAAGCACACAACTGGTACAGCTGGGCAATATTGCCATGAGAGTCGGCCACTCTCTCCAAATTAATCCTGAGACAGGTTATATCATCGGAGATCCCGAAGCCCAGAATTATTGGGGAAGGGACTATGAACCTGGATGGGAACCTCTTATCATATAGCGTTTTATATGCCATAATAACGTAATAATACAACTAATGGAATCAATCAAAAAAATTGCTTCAGTGTTGCTTCTCGGCACACTGATCTTGGCAGCGCCATGCATGTTGCCCGCCGCTTCAACGATTCCTGCCAGCCTATACGGAGACTCTCCTCAGTCCGTCAGGAAAGTTGTCAAGGGGACCGTCAGGGATTCCAAAGGCGAACCTCTTATCGGAGCAAGTATCATGGTCAAGGGCTCGTCCGACGGTGCCATAACAGGGAACGATGGAGAATTCGAACTGTATGCCAACCCTGGTTCTGTACTCGTCATCTCCTACATGGGCTTCATCAGCAAGGAATTTACGGTCGGTGCGTCAGATACGTACCATATAGTTCTTGTTGAGGATGCTGAATATCTTGAAGACGTGGTCGTCATCGGCTTTGGAACAGCGAAAAAGGCCAACCTGACCGGTGCTGTCAGTGCCGTGAAATTCGATGAAAAAATCACGAGCCGGCCGACGATGAACCTCGCGTCAGCCCTGACCGGACTGAATGCCGGCCTGAGCATCTCCCAGACTTCCGCCACTCCGGGCAACGAAGGTTTCTCGCTCCTTGTACGCGGACAGGGAACCATGAATGACTCCTCTCCCCTTGTGTTGATCGACGGGATCCCCGGGGCAATCAATGAAGTCAATCCTGCGGATGTGGAGAGCGTATCCGTTCTGAAGGATGCCGCTTCATCCGCGATATACGGAAGCCGCGCGGCCAACGGTGTCATCCTTGTCACGACCAGGAGGGGCGAGGGAGGGCGCTTTGAAGTCAATTACAATGGTTACATGGGCTGGGAAAGTGCTTCCAAGGAAATTGAGTTCATAAACGACATGGCGACTCACATGGAGATGGTTAACCTGTCCGAAGGCCGTGAAAAGTATCCCCAGTCCATAATAGAACAATGGAGGACAGAATCAGCAAGTGGCAATTCACTGTATCCGAACACAGACTGGTATGACGAGATGCTCAACACTTCAGTCGTACAAGAACACACTCTCTCTGTCCGGGGAGGATCCCAGAGGGCAAACGTGGCCATGTCCCTTGGATATCTTGACAACAAGGGAATCATCGACAACTCCGGATTCAAGAAGTATTCATTCCGTATGAATGCCGACACCAAGATAACAGACTGGCTGTCCCTCGGTGGCAATGTGTATGGGTTCTGGTCCGACCGCGATCCCATCAATGTCTCCACATTCTTTTCAAGCATCAGGAATACCGTTCCCGGAGTACTGCCAAAGTCAGAAGACGGACGTTATGGCGGTAACATGTTCCCGGACATGGCCCAGGTCACCAACCCAAGGGGATATGTAGATAACATCAGAGGCAATTACGAGCGCCAGAAACTCGGTCTCAAGATATTTTCCAAGGTGGACTTCCTCAAGTACTTCCAATGGGAAACCAGTTTCGGCTTCCAGTTTGACAACAGGAGGAACTGGGAATACAGCAGGCCATTCTCGATCTGGAATTTCCAGACGGAGGTGGAAACGCCTCCCTCATCCTCAGTCGACCAGCTCCTGAATTCATCCATCAGATATTACACCACCGTCTTCAACACCCTGGTACGTTTCAACATCACCCTCGGGAAAGACCATCACATCGCAGCCTTGGCCGGATATGACCAGCAGTACGACAGGATGGATAATTTCAACGGAACCAAGAATGACATACTGGGAGATGACAAAGTGTACGTCATGGACGCAGGCACCGACATGGTTTCGATAAAGGGGACGGCAACCGACGATGCGCTCATGTCATGGTTCGGAAGGCTGAACTACGACTTCCGCGGCAAATACCTGTTCGAGGCCGACGCCCGGTACGACGGATCGTCAAGATTCTCCCGTGACAACAGATGGGGTTTCTTCCCCTCTTTCTCAGCAGGATGGAGAATAACCGAAGAACCCTGGGCAAAGCCCCTGAAATCCGTCTTTGACGACTTCAAGTTCAGGGCCTCCTGGGGACAACTCGGAAACAACAGCATCGGAGACTACACATGGCAATCCGTGTACGGACTCCTTCTCTACCCTATGGGAGGTCAGTTGCAACAGAGTGTGGCTCCAAGCCTTCTCGCGAACAACAAAGTCAAATGGGAAACCACGACT
Source organism: uncultured Bacteroidia bacterium (assembly GCA_902785825.1). Classification (GTDB taxonomy): domain Bacteria; phylum Bacteroidota; class Bacteroidia; order Bacteroidales; family UBA932; genus Cryptobacteroides. The sequence goes on along the minus strand of CACZZZ010000007.1, from coordinate 104,226 downwards.
CTCACCAACATCGGAGTGGATTTCGCCATGTTCCGGAACCGTCTCCACGTGAGTGCCGACTGGTACGACAAGACCACGGATGACATCCTGGCAAAGAAGCCTATCCCCCTAACCATGGGATTCAACATACCATCATGGCAGAACATCGCGAAGATGCGCAACCGGGGCATAGAGTTGGAAGCCTCGTATGATGGCAACATCGGAAGGGATTTCTTCTACGGCATAAGCGGGAACATCTCGACCGCCAAGAACAGGGTGCTGAAGTTCGGGGAAAGCGAGGCAAGTGGCCTGTACATGATCGAGGAAGGGAAACCCTACCAAAGCTTCTATCTCTTGGAATTCGACCATATAATCCAGGACCAGTCCGAAATAGACCGGCTCAAGGCTGAAGGATACACATTCGCCAAGGATATCGGAGGAGAGCCCTCACCGGGAGACTTCCTTTACAAGGACGCGAACGGAGACAAGATCTTCAACCTGGAAGACAGGACTGTCAGGGACTTCTCGACTCTGCCTGGCTTGACTTACGGAATCAGCCTGAATGCGGCGTACAAAGGCATCGACCTCAGCATCGTCGGCCAGGGGACAGGAGGAGCGCACGGCTACTGGGGGAACGATGGCTTCAACACCTTCAACATCAACGAAGGCTTCCTCCAAAGGAAAGTCATACTCGATCATTGGACGGAAGAGAACCACTCGACGAAGTATCCTCGCCTGCTCACAAGTGCAGCCACCCTGAACACGGTCAACAGCGACTACTGGCTGTACAACACGTCATTCTTCAGGATCAAGTCCGTCCAGCTGGGCTACACCCTGCCGGAAAGGTTCACACAGCGATTCTCCGTCAAGAGGCTCCGTATCTACACCAATCTGGAGAACTACTTCACCTTCACGGACTTCGAAGGTTACAATCCCGAGAATCCCTCCATGTCCTACCCGCTCATGAAGCAATGGGTAATCGGTGTCAACGTTACATTATAAAACAAGATGAAATGAAAAAGATATTATCCTGCATCTGGGTAACGATATTCTGTCTCGCCCTAGTCTCCTGTGACTCGTCCTTCCTGGACAGGGCGTCACTCGAGGATATTTCCGAAGAGAATCTTTGGAAGACGGAAGATGACGCTGTCCAGGCGGTCAACGCACTGTACCATGCAAACAGGGAATTCTACAACAGCATAGTTTATTACGGATTCCTGGACGATTTCACTGACTGTTCCTACCAGTCTTGGGCCAACGGAATGACCACCGGATCATATCCTACCAACGCCGCGCTGTTCGCCAATGCTTGGACTACCTTCTACAAGGGAATCTACCGGGCCAACATAGCCCTGAAAAAGCTCCCGGACATGGAGATCAACCAGGACATCAAGAACAGGTGCCTCGGTGAAGCGTACTTCTTCAGGGGTTACTTCTATTTCAAGCTGTGGGACCTTTTCGGAGGAGTGCCTGTTTATGACGAGCCCATGACAGCCTCGGAAGCGATGAAGCCCAGGAACTCCGAAAAGGAGGTCTATGATTTCATAGTCGAGGATTTAACGAACGCCTTCTCCCTGCTTCCCGCGTCATATAGTGGCACGGACACCGGAAGGGCCACGAAATGGGCGGCACTCTCCATGAGGGGGAAATCTCATCTCTGGGCAAAGGAATATGCCCTTGCGGCGGGAGATTTCAAGAAGGTGATGGATGAAAGCGGAAGGACTCTCAATCCTGACTATTACACAGTCTTCCAGATTGAAGGCAACAACTGCACGGAAATAATCTTCGACATACAATACATCGAGCAATCCGGTCATGGCCTCGGCACCAACTTATATTGGGGAATACCTTCCGGAGCGATTTCCGGACAACAGAGATGCCGCCCTACCAACGAGCTGGTGAACGCTTTTGAGATGAAAGACGGGACCGAATTCTCCTTCAGCAATTTCAAGAACGCTCAAGGAGAGACTTTCAATCCCGATAATGCCAACGACTGGAACGACGAGGCTTCCGTGAGAGCAATCTTCGCGGACAGGGATCCCAGGCTTGATGCCTCGATCATGGTGCCATGGTCAACATACGTAGGGAAGAATAACACAACCTATCTTTACAGATGGCCGATAGTGAACACTGAGGCGGACCAGATCAAACTTACCTGGACGAACGGATCTTATGTTTGGAGAAAATTCGTTCCTACCGGATCGGCCCATGCCCTCTACGCGAACGCCCCCCAGAATTTCCCCCTAATCAGGCTCGCTGATGTAATGCTCATGTACGCCGAAGCCCAGAATGAGGCTATCTCACCCGACCAGTCCGTTTACGACGCTGTCAACGCAGTAAGGCGCAGGGCCGGCATAGCGGATCTGAAGGAAGGACTCTCAAAGGACCAGATGAGGGAAAAGATCCGCCATGAAAGGATGGTTGAACTATGCGGGGAAGGTATAAGGTATTCCGACATCAGAAGATGGAAAATCGCAAAGGACGTGGTGGACAAGGTCTGGATGAAAACCTTCACGGGAGTGAATATCAGACAACGCGGATTCCCGGATAATTTTTATCTTTGGCCCATTCCACAAGCGGAGATTGACCTGAACCCGGCATTGGAACAAAATCCGGGCTGGAACAACTAGCCAGTATTAATCATGCAGTCACGAAGGGATTTCATAAAAAACAGCATAATTGGAGCCGCAGCCCTCTCTATGGGAGGGCTGCAGGGCAATATTCAAGGGGCAGGCATACCCAGGACAAGCAGCGGCAGGAGAATACTTGGAGCCAACGACAGGATACGGGTTGCGGCTATCGGTGTGAACTCAAGGGGAAAGGCGGTGGCTTCCACATTCGCCAGGCAGGCTGGTTGCGAGATATCCCATGTGTGCGACGTCGATCGCAGGGCGATGGACAACTGTTCCAAAGAGTTACAGGATGTTCAAGGGATATCTCCGGAAAGAGCCTCTGATTTCAGGAGAGTATTGGATGACAGGGATGTGGACGCAGTCATGATCGCCACCCCGGACCACTGGCATGTCCCGGCATCAGTCCTCGCCATGCAGGCCGGGAAGCATGTTTACTGCGAAAAACCTGTGAGCTATTGTCCCGAAGAAGGGGAGATCCTTCAGGATGCGGTACGCAAATACAGGAGGATCCTGGAAGTCGGACTGCAACGCCGGTCCTGGCCGAATGTCATAGAGGCGATAGGATTGATCAAGGAAGGGGCTATCGGCAAGGTCCACTTCGGCAAGGCTTGGTACACGAACAACAGGCCTTCGATAGGAAGGGGCAACGTCTCCCCCGTACCCGATTGGCTGGACTGGGATCTCTGGCAGGGACCTGCTCCAAGGGTTCCCTACAAAGACAACTACATCCACTATAATTGGCACTGGTTCTGGCATTGGGGTTCTGGAGAAGCCACCAACAACGGCACCCACATGGTGGACATACTCAGGTGGGGAATGGAACTGGATTTCCCAGTCAGCGTGAATTCCATGGGAGGACGTTACTTCTTCGACGACGATCAGGAAACTCCTGACACCCAGGTGATAAACCTTACCTTCAAGGACGGGCGGTTCATATCCTACGAAGGCCGGAGCTGCAATCCCAAGACCTTGGAAAGCAACTCGGTGGGGGTCATGTTCCACGGAGACAAGGGCAGTGCGTTGATCACAGGGAGCAATGGTTACAGGTTTTTTGACAACGACAGCAAGGTCGTCAGCCAGAAGTACAGCAGCATTCCCATTGACCCTCGGAACACGGTCAATCCTTCCGACAAACTCGACGCACTCCACATCAATAACTTCCTGGATGCGATAAGGCTCGGCACAAGAGTCAGCATCGGCGCCTCCGAAGGGCATAAAAGCACCCTCCTGATGCAGCTCGGAATGATTTCACAAAGGGTCGGAAGAACCCTCTCGACAGATCCTCGCAACGGGCACATCATAGGGGACAGGAAGGCGATGAAACTATGGAGCAGGGAATATGCTCCAGGATTTGGAATCAAGCTATGAAGACGACCCGCACATACTTGACAATACTGTCGCTGCTTCTGGCCGGGTTACAGTACTGCATGGCAAGGAACACTGTGGTCAAACCGGAAGACTTCGCCGGCCGGAGCATGTCTGAAAAGATAGCCAAGGCCCTGGAATCAATAAGGGAGAACGGAGGCGGGAGCATATTGTTCAAGGATACTCCCGTCTACCTCATCGACAAGGCGATCGAACTTCCTTCCGACACCGAGATGATCATAGATGATTGCATGATCAAGCTGTCGGACCACGTGTTTGACAACATCATCCGGTCGGGGAATCTCATTATCGACAGCGACCATCCCAATGAATATGTCTCAAGCCTTGCAGCCGCCAGGAACATAAAGATCACCGGGAAGGGCAATGCCGTGGTCGAGGGCGCGGATGATTTCTACGAAGGGGTGAATCCCAAGAGCGGACAGACTGAGAAATGGTTGGGAGACTTCTGGGGATGGAGGAATTTCTCAATCCTGTTTTCGTTCGTCGACGGCTTCTCTGTCTCCGGGATTACGCTCCGTAAGACCCATAGCTGGGGAATAGTGTTCACGAATGGCTGCAGGAACGGTCGCGTGTCAGACATTTCACTGCATACAACGGTGAAAAACGGTGACGGAATCAGCATCATCCAAGGCGGGTCCGACATCCTGATAGAGAATGTTTCAGGTTCGACATCCGACGACGCGATAGTGCTGGCGGCCTTCGACGAGACTCGGTGGAGCAATCCGAAGTACATTTTCCCACTGCTGCCCGTAAGATACTCCGACTACTCCTACGGTGCGGACATACATGATGTCACTATCCGCAACGTCCACGTGTCAGGGAAGTATCATGAAGTGATTTTCCTTCCGTCAAGGCCGCAGATCTACAATATCCGCTGCGAAAACATAAGCGACGGCCTTGAAGGCGGCAAGAATGTCATCATCCGCTTCTACGGAAACGGGCAATACGGGAAGGGTTTCAAGCCCGGGAATGTCCATCATGTAACGCTTGACGGGATAACGTCGAACAAGGCCAGGGCAACGATAGAAAAACTTGCGCCGGTTTATGACTGCACTTTCAAAAACCTGACCCAGAACAATCCTCAAGGAGTCCTGGTCTCCATCCCCGACAAGGAGCTTCGGGAGGAAAGTCCCGACACGACATTGGTTTTCCGGCTTCCACGGAAAGGTCTTTACAGGATCTATGGAGAAGTCGGAAGGCTGGACATGGATGACATCAAACCCGGGGTCATGATTCCCACCAGGTACGTTACGCTCAGGATAAACGGTGGTCGTAAAACCCGGAGAATCATTTCAGACCTGGACCATTACACCGGCCACTGCCTCGGCATTTTCAATCTGAAAAAATCGAACACGCTCGATTTGTGGCTGCCCGAAATGGTCAGGTTCGACTCTCTCCGCATGGAACCCTATCACGACGAACCCGTCCCAGAAGAACTCCGGACATGGAAGCCTTACGTAGTTCCTCCGAGGACACATCCCAGGCTCTGGGTGACTCCCGGAAGCCTGGAAATGATAAGAAGCTGTCTCCTACTGGGAGAGAACGCCCCCTACTGGGACATTGTGTGCCGGAAGGCGGTAGCAGAATACCCTTATCATGTCAACCAGGATATCGAGGAGTTCTTCAATCCGGAACTTGAGGACTTGCTTGTCACAAAGGCTTTCTATTACCTGATGACAAAGGATCAAAAGGTAGGAAAATCATGCGTCAGGATCGCGAAGGATTATCTGGGAGTTCTTGAATATGGCAATGTCAGGCGCGGAGACATCACCCGTAACATAGGGAACACCATCTACACCGCGGCCTTGGTCTATGACTGGTGCAATGACCTGATTGGCCGCCGGGACAAGGTTTTCCTGCATGACCGCATGATGGATCTCGCGCGAATAATGGAGATCGGGTGGCCTCCTTTCAAGGACAACATAGTCAGCGGGCACGCCAGCGAGGCTCAGGTCAACAGGGACCTACTGGCGATGGCTATCTCTTTCCATGACTTGGACAGGAAGCCATACCGTTATGTCTCCTACCAGATGGAAAAGATAATCCGGATGAGGGCCTTCGAATACCAGTCCCCGCGCCACAGCCAGGGATATGACTACGGAAACTACCGGCACGGATGGGAGATGCGCGCAGCCTGGATGCTAAGGAGGATGTCAGGGAGGAAAATATTCGATGACAACATTTCAGGCCTTGCCAAATACTGGCTGTACATGCGGCTGCCGGGAGGGGACAGGTTCGCTGACGGGGACAGGTTCCCTTCACGGGAACATGACCGGGCCACCGAGACCCTGCTTCTCGACTACGCTTACTCCGGCGACACGACCCTGAAAAGGGAATTCATCAGGGAAGGAGGGATGAAGGCCATGGAACAGAACCCGGTACTGTTCCTGCTGCTGAACGATCCGTCCCTGAATGCCGCCAAGGATCTTTCCGCCTTGCCGCATTCGCTGGACTACGGGGACATCCTCGGAGGAATGTCCTCACGGACAGGATGGGACCTGGACAGTTCCAGCAATGACGTTTTCTCCGACATCCGCGGAGGAGGGTATCATTTCGGGAACCACCAGCACAGCGATGCAGGATCATTCCAAATATTCCATAAAGGGAGGATAATAACGAACGCCGGTGTTTACATGGCTTATGGGACTCCCTATGATTTCAACTACTACAAGCGTTCAATTGCCCACAACACCGTCCTTGTCAAGGATCCTGAAGAACCTCTGGAGGAAAGGACGAGACAGAATGACGGAGGAAGCAGGTTTAACCAAATGACTCCCCTCTCTCCGGAAGATGCTTTGGAGAGGGCCCGCTTCAACTACGGGAAGGTCGTCTCGGTGTCATTTTCACCTGACAGTGCGGCCCCATGCTTCAGTTTCTTCAAGGCCGACCTGGCAAGCGCATATTCAAACAAGATCCGCGAGTATTCCAGAAGTTACTGCTTCATGGATCTTGAAGAGGAAGGAGTTCCGGCAGCCGTCGTGGTGTACGACAACCTGAAGACAAGGAAAGCTTGTCCATCATTCTGGAAGGTCAACACCCTGGTCAAGCCCGAATACACGACCGAAGGCATCCGCCTGAGCAGCTACGGAGACACGACGGGACATGCCTATATCATTCCCCTGCTGCCGCGAAAGGACAATATCGTGACGGAACTCTCTTCAATAAGGGACTCTTCCAGCATCCTTGGCAAGCAGTTTCAGATTAGGTACCCAAGGATCGAAGCTGATGCTTACCAGGTCGTGGAAAGCCTTAAGGAAGAAAGCGACGCACCGCAATTCCTGAACCTCATACAGATTACAACCGGCAACGAGCCGCCCCTTCCTTACTCATGCAGCGAGAAGGATGGATGGATCCTTATCACGATAGCGGACAGGCTTGTCTGCATCAGGAAAGACAATGATGAATTCGACGGGGACATTTCTTTCCCCTCGCAGGGGAACAACTTGAAAGTGCTCGTCACCGGTCTGAAGCCGGGAACCTGGACATTGACCGGAGCGGACGGCCGCAGCTTCGACCATAAAGTAAAGGAGAGGGACAATTCCCTCTCCTTCAGCTGCAACGGAAGCGACTGGAACTTGTCCAGGAGAACTACTTCGTAGGCATGGACTTGATGATGCCCTCATTGACGGCACGGAGTTTATTCTCGTCCATCTTGATGACCTTGCGGTCATAGGTCATCAGGCCGTTGACCTCGATCTCGACGTCCGTGGTCTGGGTATAGACCGCGGCGGAACATCCCTGCTTGATGAGCTGCTTGAGCTGTTCGGCGAAGTCAGCGTATTCGGCCAAAACCTCGTCGCCGCTCTTGTACTGGACATATCCCCAGTTCTTGTCGGCCTGCCAGAGATGGCCCTGGACAGGGAAGCCGATGCCTCCGTACTCTCCCAGCACATTGATCATATTCTTGTCCCACATCCTGAAAGCGGGATAAGGATAATGGTGGTTGTCCAGGATGTCACCGACTCCTTCCTCCCAGCTTCCTCCGGAAGACTGGTTGACAAGACGGGTGGGATCGGTCCTCTTTGTGAAGGCCACGACATCCTTGGTGTCAAACTGGCTCCAAGCCTCGTTGAACGGCACCCAGACGGCGATGCACTGGAACTTCTTGAACTGGTTCAGGATCTCTCCCCACTCCTTGTAATAGTTGGCCTTAGCCTCAGGGGACGCAGGCCAGTCCTCTCCTTCCCCATAATAATACATGCCCCATTTCTTGCTAACGGCGAAGGAAGGCATGTCCTGCCACACGATCATTCCGAGCTGGTCGCAGTAATAGTACCAGCGGTCAGGCTCAACCTTGACATGCTTGCGGATCATGTTGAAACCGAAATCCTTGGTCTTCTGAATATCAAACTTGAGAGCCTCGTCTGTCGGAGCCGTGTAAAGTCCGTCAGGCCACCAACCCTGGTCGAGGGGTCCGAGCTGGAACAGGCCTTCCCCATTCAAACCCATCAGAAGGGTGTTGCCGTTCTTCCTGTAAGCGGAAACCTCCCTCATCGGGGCGTATGCAGCCACACGGTCGATCACCTTTCCGGCGCGAAGGATCTGGATGTCAAGCCCATAAATATAAGGAGACTCGGGAGACCAGAGTTTGGGATTCCTCACGTTGAGGGTCACTGTACCGCCAGGCACAGCCATTCCTGAAGCCAGGACGGAATACATTCCGTCAGCGGCGGGCTTGGCTGCGTTGGCGGTCTCTGTCGAATACCCTATGCCTCCGTCGAGAAGGAAAACCTTGACGACGTCACCCTCCTGGACACCAGCCGCGTCCACGGTGACATTGATAGCCTTGTCAGCCACGCTCGACACGACATTGTAGTCAGTGATATGCGCGGGAGCCACAGGCTCGATCCACACGCTCTGCCAGATTCCGGAAACGGAAGTGTACCAGATTCCCCTTGGATCCTTCACCTGTTTGCCGCGAGGCTGGAAATCATTGTCGGAAGCGTCCTCAACCCTGACAACCAAGGAGTTGGATCCGTTCTTGACATACGGAGTCACATCCAGGGAGAAACGGGTGTAACCGCCGGTGTGAGAACCGACCTTGATGTCATTGACAAAGACTTCCGCCTTCCAATCGACCGCATCGAAGTTGAGGATCAGGCGCTTTCCCTTCCAGTTGGAAGGAACAGAGAAAGAGGTGCTGTACCAAAGGGCGTCATCCGGGGTCAGGGCTTTCCCGACTCCCGAGAGAGATGACTCAATGGCGAAAGGCACGAGGATCTTTCCGTCAAAAGTCTTGGGACGAGCCTCCGACTTCGGGGTCACGGCATAATCCCACAAACCGTTGAGCGACTTCCACTCAGGCCTGAGCATCTGCGGCCTGGGATACTCGGGATGAGCGTTTGTGGGAGAGACTTCCTCAGCCCACTTTGTTTTGATCCTGTTTCCGGCGGGAGCCCAGCCCTGGGCTGAAAGTGTCCCGGCGACGGCGAGAATCGCCGCGAGCGTAGTGATGAATCTTCTACTCATTATTCAGATATGGTTATTAAATTATATTCACACACTATTTACAAATATACTCAATTAAAGCGAATATTTATTAAATTTGTATGATATGATTTCTCTGATCCTCAGCATCGCAGCCCTGGTCCTGGGCTACCTCCTCTACGGAAAGTTCGTGGAGAGAGTTTTCGGACCCGACAGCTCACGTCCCACCCCAGCTGTCTCAAAAGCAGACGGAGTTGATTTCGTGGTCATGCCCACCTGGAAGGTGTTCATGATACAGTTCCTGAACATCGCCGGAACCGGCCCCATCTTCGGCGCCATCATGGGCGCCAAGTTCGGTCCGTCTGCATATCTCTGGATAGTGTTCGGCTGCATTTTCGCCGGAGCCGTCCACGACTATCTCACCGGCATGCTATCCATCAGGCACGGAGGAGTAGGCCTCCCGGAGATCATCGGCATTTACCTTGGCAATGGGATCAAGAAAGTGGCCCTGGTATTCACCGTACTGCTTCTGATTCTTGTCGCCGCCGTATTTGTCTATAGCCCAGCCATTATCCTCGGAGGTATGGCGGGAGACGGGTCAACCTCCGCCATCCTGATCTGGGTTTTCATCATCTTCGCATATTACTTCATAGCGACCATGCTCCCGATTGACAGAATCATCGGGAAGATATATCCCCTGTTCGCTTTCGCATTGATATTCATGGCAATAGCCCTTCTGATCGGTCTCTTTGTCAAATGGCCCTCAATCCCTGAGCTTTGGGACGGGCTCGCCAATATGGGACCTTCCGTCGGCGTGAAGGGACAGCCCATATTCCCGTGCCTGTTCATCACCATCGCCTGCGGCGCGATCAGCGGATTCCACGCGACCCAGAGTCCCCTCATGGCCAGATGCCTGAAGGATGAGAAACTTGGCAGGCCCGTGTTCTACGGCTCGATGATCACCGAAGGGCTTGTCGCCCTCGTTTGGGCGGCGGTCTCTTCTTATTTCTTCTTCGACGGAGGAGCCGCCGAGTGCGGATCTGACCTCACCGCCGCCGCTCCGGCCGTCGTGACCGCGGTATCGAAATCCTGGTTAGGTGTGTTTGGAGGAATATTAGCCATCCTCGGAGTTGTGGCGGCTCCTATCACCAGTGGAGACACCGCTTTGAGGAGCTCACGGCTTATCATCGCCGACTTCCTGAAGATGGACCAGAAGCCTATTGGGAAAAGGCTCTATATCAGCATCCCCCTGTTCATAGTCACTGGTCTCCTGCTCTGGTTCAATATCGCCGACAGCAACGGATTCAATACGATCTGGAGATATTTCGGCTGGGCCAACCAGACCCTCGCCGTGTTCACTCTCTGGGCAGCGACAGTCTATCTCATCTCCTCCAAGAAGGGCATGAGCTACCTCATCAGCGGGATTCCAGCCGCCTTCATGACTGCGGTCAGCGTCACCTTCATCCTGGTGGATAAGGTTGGCTTCGGGATCAACGCCGCGACAGCGCCATGGATCGGGCTAGCGACCTTTGCCGTCTCCGCCGCCGTGATCTCCGGCCTCAAGATGAGACATGACAACAAACTGAAAGACAACAAATAAACATTACAGGATATGTACGACTCCACCCGCGGGCTTTGGATAGCCCATTGTGAAAACGGACCTCTCTCGATTGTCGGGAAGATGGCCAACAGACACGGACTTGTGGCCGGAGCAACCGGTACCGGAAAGACCGTCACCTTGCAGGTCATGGCCGAAAGTTTCTGCCAGGCCGGTGTCCCTTGCTTCATGGCGGACATGAAGGGCGACCTCTCGGGAATATCCCAGGTCGGAAAGACAAGCGGCTTCATCGAGAAGAGAATGCCTGAGTTCGGAATCGAGAATCCCCAGTTCCAGAGCTGCCCGGTGAGGTTCTACGACGTGTTCGGAGAGCAGGGCCATCCGATGAGGTGCACCATCTCCCAGATGGGTCCCCAGCTCCTGACCCGCATCCTTGGGCTCAACGACACCCAGGAAGGGGTTCTCAACATCCTGTTCCGGATAGCGGACGAGCGAGGCCTTCTCCTTGACGACATAAAGGATCTGAGATCATGTCTGAACTTCATCTCGGAGCATGCCTCTGAATATTCCCAGATGTACGGGAATATCGCTCCCGCATCAGTCGGTGCCATCCAAAGAGCCCTCCTGACCCTTGAGAACGAAGGGGCGGACAAGTTCTTCGGCCAGCCTTCTTTCGACATCTATGACCTCCTCGCCACCGAGGGTGGCAAGGGTGTCATGAGCGTTCTGGCCGCTGACAGGCTCATGCTCAAGCCGAAGCTTTACTCAACCTTCCTGCTTTGGCTGCTCTCAGAGCTGTACGTGACCCTGCCCGAGGTCGGCGACATGGATCTTCCCAAGCTCATCTTCTTCTTCGACGAGGCCCACATGCTCTTCGACGGCACCTCAAAGGCCCTCGTTGACAAGATCGAGCAGGTTGTGCGTCTTATCCGAAGCAAGGGCGTGGGCGTGTATTTCGTGACCCAGAGTCCCACCGACATTCCTGACACGATCCTTGGACAGCTCGGAAACCGCGTGCAACACGCCTTGAGAGCTTTTACCCCCAGGGACCAGAAGGCGGTCCAGGTCGCCGCTGACACATTCAGGACGAATCCCACGTTCAACACCTACGAGGCCATCACAAATCTCGCCACCGGAGAGGCTCTTGTCTCCTTCCTCGACGAGAAAGGTGCCCCCAGCGTCGTGGAGAAGGCCAAGATACTGTTCCCGCTGAGCCAGATCGGCGCTATCAGCGAGAGTGAGAGGGATCAGATTATCAAGAGATCCAAGATCTACGGCAAATACGACAAGCTTGTTGAGAGGGACAGCGCCTTCGAAGTCCTGATGGCGGAAAAGGAAAAGCAACTCAAGGAAGCCCAGGAAGAGGCTGAGGAGCCGAAGGGCAAGTCAACGAAAGCCGCCAAGGTTCCCGCCAGCAAGAAGGGCGGGATCATGAGCAAGGTTCTAAAGGCCGTGATCACCGCGGTGACCGCCACCGCCGCGACCGCCATCGGCAACGAGGTCTCCAACAAGGTGACAGGCAAGAAGTCCAAGGGCACGACTAAAGACAAAGCCGGCAAGGTCGTCAAGAACGCGACCAGCGCCGCCACCAGGACCATCACCCGCGAGATCACCCGCTCAATCCTCGGCAACCTCGGGAAGTAATTCGCCCCAGCGTGATTTGTAAATAACTAATTACCAATAAATTAAGCAAAAGTCTCTGGTAAAAAATGACCAGAGACTTTTTCTTTAGATACTCATAATCAATAACTTCCAAAACACACATTCGTTTGGTCTTTGTAAACTTTTTGCTACATTTGTGAAGCAAGACAATTTGCGAGACATATTATAAATCAGCGTTTGCTATTTATTCGGTTGCCCCTGAAACCTAGGAATTTTCAAAGCAACACACCGGATAAGTCAGTGAATGTCTGCGCTTTGGCGTAGACTTGACCTATCTAGTGTTACGGGCTTCCTAGGGCCTCGGGGCGTAGATTCGAAGAGTCTGCGCCTTTTTTTGCGCCCCTGGCAGCCCGTTTCCCGGATAAGTTCCAAGCGCGCAATGAAAGCGCGGAATGGACACCCAGATCAAGTCCAAGGACAGGGTGGCCGCTCACGGTGAGGTGTTTACCAATCCCCGTGAGGTGAATGCCATGCTGGACCTTGTGAAGGCGGAAACGGAGCGGATAGACTCCCGTTTCCTTGAGCCGGCATGCGGCGACGGAAACTTCCTTATCGAGATTCTCCGGCGCAAACTCGCCGTCTGCGAGGACAGGGTCAAGGCCAAGAAATATACCCAGCTTCAATACGAGCACGACGCCATCTGGGCCATCTCCAGCATCTACGGCATAGAACTTCTGGAAGATAATGCCAAAGCCTGCCGTGAGCGGCTTCTCGGGTATTTCACTGAGCAATACACTCGCCTATTTAAGTCAAAATGCAAAGCCGCCTGTATCGAGTCGGCAAGCTATATCCTTTCCAAAAACATCATTCACGGAGACGCCCTCACCTATAAACGGGTGGACCACCCCGACGAGTGGATACACATCAGCGAGTGGGGATTTATAGGCAAAGGCATGGTCAACCGCCGAGACTATGAATTCTCCTATCTCGTCGGAGAATACGAAAGCGACGGGCTCTTCTCAGACCTTCCGGCCCAGACTTTCGCTCCCATACATTTCCTCAAGATAAATGCTTCCGCCTATGGTGAATAGTTCCTACAACCCGGATGTCCTCAACTGTATCGCCAACCTGAGCAACGACGAGGTTTTCACTCCGCCCGAGTTGGCCAACAAAGTTCTCGACCTGCTCCCACAGGACTTGTTCAAGAGCCCTGACACGAAGTTCCTGGATCCGTTCACAAAGAGCGGGGTCTTCCTCCGGGAGATCGTCAAGCGCCTGGACCGAGGTTTAGAGTCAGTTATTCCAGACAGGCAAACAAGGATCGACCACATCCTCCATAACCAGGTCTTCGGCATAGCCATAACGGAGTTGACCTCCCTCCTTGCCAGGCGTTCGGTGTATTGCAGCAAGAGGGCGAATGGGAAATACAGCATCTCACACTTTCCTTCCGAATATGGCAACATCCTCTACGCCAATCATTTCCATACATGGATCGGTGGTAAGTGCAAGTACTGCGGCGCATCCCAATCTGTCTATGACCGCGGGAGCGAGGCAGAGCAGTACGCCTACATGTTCATCCACACCGACAATCCAAAAAGTCTATTTAATATGACATTTGATGTAATAGTAGGAAATCCACCCTATCAACTCAATGATGGTGGTGGCTTAGGTGGCTCAAGTGCGACTCCCATATATGATCGGTTTATAACTCAAGCTAAAAGATTAAAGCCAAGGTACATATCAATGATTATTCCCTCACGGTGGTATGCTGGTGGGAAAGGCCTTGATGAGTTTCGCGATAATATGATTAGCGACGCTAAAATACGCATACTTCATGATTATATGGATGCCGCAGATTGTTTCCCGGGGGTTGAGATCAAGGGTGGTGTATGTTATTTCCTTTGGAATAGAGATGAACCTGGCTTATGCGAAATAACTACACACAAGAGCGGTCATATTATTTCTAAAGCAATCAGACCATTCAAAGAAAACGGTTGTGACATTTTTATCCGATACAATGAAGCCGTGCCTATATTCAAAAAAGTGAAGGTCAAAAAAGAGCCTTTGTTTTCAGAAATGATAAGTACACGACAACCTTTTGGGTTTTCCACCCTTCCTAATAGAAAGAAAGACGAAAGCTGCGATATTCTTTTATATCAGAGGGGTGGTACATCGTTTTGCAGTTATTCCGATATAAAGCGTAATCATGAACTAATTGATTCATACAAAGTTTTGATATCAAAAGCATATAATGCCGGAGATACATATCCTCATCAGGTTATTAATAAGCCGTTTATTGCCCAAAAGCATTCTGCCTGTACAGAGACCTATCTTACTATTGGACCTTGGAGATCAGAAGTCGAATGCCGAAATGTTGTCACATATATTCAGACAAAGCTTTTCAGATTCCTTGTTCTTTTACGTAAGAGTTCGCAAAATGCGGCAAAAGGAGTTTATGATTTCGTTCCCATGCAGGACTTCTCGCACCCGTGGACTGACGAGATGCTTTACAAGAAATACAATTTGACGGAGGAGGAAATCGCTTTTATCGAGTCAATGATACGACCGATGGAATAGATTCTTCGCTTCGCTCAGAATGACATACAGCCTCGCTGAAAGATAATATACAGAAAAGGTTAATATACAAAACAACAATAACCGCTCTTTGAAATATTGGCAAGAAAACCTATCTTCGCAATGATTCTCTCCTCCTTTTTGGAGGAATTGTGCCAGAGATGTGATGAAAGGAACAGAGACGCGAGATGAGGGTTCTGGATTATCGACGCGAAGAGAACTACGAAGAGTATCTTCGACTAAAACAAAATGCTGATTATACAGATGTTACGTACGATGAGCAATCGGGCGGTGTAAGTGCTGTACATAGATTGCACAAATTTGCCAAGATGCAAGGAGCCTATGTGATGCGACACGGCGATTATGAACTTGCGGTCGTTTCGATATTAAGAAACCATGGCTGCCTAATTGTTCTTGAACCAGAAAGCAACTCCCCTGGAGTTAAAACCTGCGATGGCTATCTAGATGATGTCCCAATGGAAATCAAAGCAGTCGAGGGGATTGGGACTTGGGCAATATGCACGAAACTGCTTATGGCCGAGAAGCAACACGCACGTTGTATAATATTGTATTTCCCTGAGAAGAAACTCTATTCCACAGCTAGAGTTGAGGACGGTATAGGCAAGTATATGGCTAACCCGAGACTCAGCAAAGAAAGGACTCTCAATCAAATCATTACGATCTGCAACAATGAAATAGTAGCCATTTGGAATAAAAAAGCCGCCCCGATCGAGGGGCGGTCAATCTGGGAAGGTTTTAGGAGGGAGAATGGGGCGAACTCATACACTCTCTCCCCTTCCGAAGCAAAGTTATAAAATTTATCCCAAAAGCAATAGGTTTTCTCGTGAATATTTCACCGAGCACAAATTACCATTTATGGCAGCACAAGACCTACTCCGGAATAAAGTCGAGCAGACTCCGACCATCTACGCCTATGAGCACATTGACTATCCGGTTCACAAGGGCTGGCTTAAGGTCGGCTATAGTACGCGTGACGTAGAGACTCGCGTAAAGGAGCAGAACCTCACCGGGAACATCCGTTACCGGATCGTTCTCAAACGCCCGGCAATGCGCAAGGACGGCTCCTCCTTCACCGACAAGCTGGTCCACCGCATCCTCCGAAAGGACCACATCCGCAATCCGGAGGGCGAATGGTTCGTGTGCGACATCGGGAAGGTCCAGCAGGCCATCGCCACGGCCGTGGCCGGGAAGGACAAGATGATCGACCGCATCTACGACTTCCCGATGCGCCCGGAGCAGAAGCGGGCCGTGGAGAAGACCTCGGCCTACTTTGATGCTTTCAAGAAAGACCCATCCAACAGGGGGCTCACGCCACACTTTCTCTGGAATGCGAAGATGCGCTTCGGCAAGACTTTCACCACCTATCAGCTCGCTCTAAAGATGGGCTGGAAGAAAGTGCTGGTGCTGACATTCAAACCGGCCGTAAAGACCGCCTGGGAAGAAGACCTCCTCACACACAAAGACTTCACAGGCTGGCAGTTCTGCCAGAAGCAGGAAGACCGCGAGTTCAACTACGTCAACGAGCGCAAGCCGTTTGTCTGCTTCGCTTCCTTTCAGGATGTGCTGGGGAAGAACGCAGTGGGCGGCATCAAGGCGACGAACGAGTGGATCCAGACCGTGGACTGGGACTGCATAGTGCTGGACGAATACCACTACGGCGCCTGGGGCAAGAACGCCAAAAACTTCTACGACAAGAAAGACCCGGCCTTGAGGAGGGCGGAAGAGGTCGGTGAGATCATCACGGAAGACGCGGATAACGTCCGTGAACTGGAGGCTAGAGAGATGTATGACGAAGGCTTGATGCCGCTCCGCACCGGCGCTTATCTCTACCTCTCCGGTACGCCCTTCCGCGCCATCTCCACAGGAGAATTCATTGAGGAACAAATATATAACTGGACATATTCCGACGAGCAGGCAGCCAAGGAAGCCTGGCAAGGCCCCGGCAACCCCTACGCCCAACTCCCCAAGATGGTGATGCTGACATACCAGCTACCGGACAGCATCCGGGAGATTGCGGCCCAGGGCGAATTCGACGAGTTCGACCTCAACGAGTTCTTCCGTGCTGAAGATGACTATTTCCTACATGAAGAATATGTCCAAAAATGGCTGGATCTTATTCGGGGTGCCTACACGGAAAACATCGTATCAGAACTTAAACTTGGCGCCGAGAAGCCACCTATGCCTTTTTCGGACACCCGACTGCTGAGCTATCTCCAGCACACTTACTGGTTCCTGCCATCGGTTGCCGCTTGCCGGGCCATGGCAAAACTCTTGCGCAAGCGCTCCAACCGCTTTTATGATGAATACAAGATTATCGTCGCGGCCGGGAATGAAGCCGGAATGGGAGCCAGGGCCGTGGAACCGGTTTACAACGCCATGGAAGACCCCCAGCAGACGAAGACTATCACCCTGTCGTGCGGCAAGCTTTCGACCGGCGTCACTGTCAAGCCTTGGACCGGCATCTTGATGCTCCGCAACACAACTTCCCCGGAAACCTACTTCCAAGCTGCGTTCCGTGTCCAGTCTCCATGGACCACTAAGGATGAATATGGGAACGAGGTGATTCTCAAACCGTTCTGCTATGTCTTCGACTTCGCTCCAAATCGGGCCCTCAGGCAGGTTGAGGAATACAGTTGCCAACTCAACGTAGAGGAATCCAATCCGGAAAAGAAAGTTGAGCAGTTCATCAAGTTCTTGCCCATACTGGCTTTCGACGGATCCTCAATGAAGGAAATCGATGCGGCCGGAGTGCTGGATATGGCCATGAGCGGAACCACTGCGACACTCCTTGCCCGTCGATGGGAGAGCGCTGTGCTAGTGAACGTGGACAACGCCACCCTGCTGCGCCTGATGAACAATCCGGAAGCAATGAAGGCCCTAATGAACATAGAGGGGTTCC
The DNA here is from genome assembly GCA_902785825.1 of uncultured Bacteroidia bacterium. Lineage (GTDB taxonomy): Bacteria > Bacteroidota > Bacteroidia > Bacteroidales > UBA932 > Cryptobacteroides. The sequence goes on along the minus strand of CACZZZ010000007.1, from coordinate 86,147 downwards.
GCAACCTCAACTCCGACATCGAGACCATCATCAACAAGTCCGAACACGTTAAGAAGACCAAAAAAGAGAAAGGAGACGACCTGACGCAAAAGGAGAAAAAAGAGCTTACCGATGAAGAGAAAGAGTTCAAGAGCAAACGCAAGGAAATCCAGGATAAGTTAATCAAATTCGCCACCCGCATTCCTGTGTTCATGTACCTGACAGATTACCGGGAATATTGCCTGAAAGATGTAATCGAACAGCTGGAGCCGGATTTGTTCCGGAAGGTTACCGGTCTGACTCTCAAGGATTTCAGTTTACTGGTGAGTCTGGGAATCTTCAACAGCGAACTGATGAATGATGCTGTCTATAAGTTCAAGCGCTACGAGGACTCTTCTTTGGAATACACCGGTATTGACAAACACACCGGCACTGTCATAGGCCTTTGGGATACGGCGGTTGAGACGCCCGGTCAAGCCGGGCATGACGGTGGCTGTAGATCCTTCGTCTCAGTGCCTTCGGCTCAGGATGACAACAAAGACCCTGGGTTGGACCCGCAATGTCATCCTGAGCGAAGCGAAGGATCTACTGAGGCCGCTAAGCTCGTCGAAGTAATCAAAGTCGGTGACACGGTCATCCACAAGAGCCTCGGACCAGGCGTAGTTATGTCAATAGATGATAAATATTTGATTGTCAAGTTTCCCGACCGGGAATCCAAGTTCTTATATCCGAGCGCCTTCGAAAAAGGCTATCTCTCCAAATAAGTCTATTCAAAGAAAGAGAAGTGCACACGGCCGTAGCGCTTCTCTTTTTTGAAACGCGGATGGTCGGTGAAGGAGTGCTCGTCTCCGTGTTCAAGGATAAGATAGCATTCCGGATGGAGGATGTCTTGGGCGAAAACCTTGTCCGGAATGGTCTCCAAGCCTTCAAGGGCATAAGGAGGATCCGCGAAGATAATGTCGAACTTCTCATGGCAAATGGGAAGGAAATCGAAGACATTGTCCCTGACCATAACCACGTTGTCAAGTCCAAGCCGCTGGGCCTCCCTCTTGATGAAAGTGGCGTTCTCCCTTGACATCTCGACTGAATATACCTTGGCGGCGCCTCTGGAGGCGAATTCGAAAGCCACTGCGCCGGTGCCTCCGAAAAGATCGAGAACCTTCAGGTCCTCGAACTCATATTCATTGTTAAGAACATTGAAAAGGCCTTCCCTGGCGAAATCAGTCGTGGGACGGGCGTTGTAACCCGCGGGAGGGTTGATGGTCTTGCCTTTCAGGCGGCCGCCAATGATTCTCATATCCTTTCGACTGACTTGAAATAACGGTATAGGGACATTTCTTCTTCGCCCGAAAGATCTGTCATGAAATGAAGCGATGACTGCTCCGGATTGAGCTGGAGCTTTTTAACCGCCATGAAAAGGAAATACTCGGCAGTGGTGAAATCAGCCGCCTCAAACACATTGGCCAACAAGAGGTTATCTCCCTGGGCAATCGCAAGGGACAAGACCCCGTCGCCATAGGAAGCGGCGATTTTGTTATATTCCTTGATCTCCGGGAGTTTCTTCAGAAGATAGTACAGTTCCGGAAGGTCCTGAGAAAGAGAATACACCAGTTCGGCGGAGAACTCCGGCAAACTGATGTATTCCACTTCGTCTTCTTGATCGAGCCTGACCGTCTTTGAAAGAATATCCTTCAATTGAGTCCGGTCAAAAAACGCGGACGGTACAAGCGCGACTTTAAGGGAGTGGCGTGACATGCACGATTCTACTCCCAGTTACCCGCGTTGTTGTTCGGGGCAGTGATGCTTCCCACCTGGAGCCCCTCATACTGTCCGAGATCCTCGCGCTCAGCGACGAGGTTGACGACAAGCTGGTGGTTCAGGCCATTGAGGAGAGACTTATAAGGCATCTTGGCCTCGAAGAGAGGAACGTCCACACCGGAGACCTTCTTGACGATAGCCTCCATGGCGACATCCTTAATCTCAGCGGCACCGTACTCGCCGACAGCGAACGGAATCTTGTCGATCTTCTCGATGTCGAAATCAGGCCTGCTCTTGAACAAGGTATCCTTGACGGCAATCTTGTTCTGGATCGAGAACACAAGATTCTTGTCTCCTTCCTGATAGAGTTTGTAAAGATCGGCGTCAGTGATCTTGCCTCTTCTGGCCTTCTTTATGTCATTGGTGTGAGCCATGGCAAGGGAATCATCCTTGGAACCAATCTGCATGAGAACGACCATCTCACCATTCTTGTAGAACTGCTTGAGGGTGTCGAAAGAAGCCGTGAAACGGTCATTGACACTCTTGTACGCCACCTGCAGGTCACGGATATCCTTGAGCTGCTGGATGGCGACCTTCTTCCTGGCATTGACATCCTTCTCGAACCTTACGGGTTCCATGACACCTTCATAGATCTTGTACACGAGGAACACGCAGAGAAGCGCGAGCACGATACTGAGAATCGTTTTTAGAGCCTTGTTCATTATAAAAAAAAATTTATGATTTGCTTTCCATGAACCGACAATCCGCCAATTCTGGACAAAGTTAGAAAATTGATTTATGAAATGCAATATAATATTTGTAATATTATTCGTAATTTTGCTCCCGCGAATGGATAGAATCAACGAATTGGACTCCCTCGTGAGCGCATCGTCGCGAATCTGCGTCACGGCTCACACTCATCCTGACGGGGACGCTCTCGGAAGCGGTCTCGCCCTTGTCGGCTACCTTACGGAATGCCGCGGGAAGGATGCCGCTCTTGTCATCCCAGACAGCGTGCCGGAGTCCCTTCGCTTTATTCTCCGGAACTTCAGGGAGGACGCTGTCATCCCCTATGCTGAGGATCCCGTCCTAGCCACGGAAAGGATACGCTCCAGCGACCTTATCTTCTGCCTTGACTGCCCGTCTTTCTCCCGCACCAATCCGGAGATGGAGGCTCCGCTTTCCGCTTCCGCATCACCCAAAGTCCTCATAGATCACCATCTGAATCCCGACGCCGGGGCTTTCTCCCTGGTGTTTTCCGAGACAGAGGTATCTTCCACATGCGAGCTTCTGTTCCTCATTCTAAAGCGGATGCCCGACGTGGACGGAGATCTCAAGAAGCTCCCCGGGAGTGTTCTCGGAGCACTGATGACGGGGATGACCACCGACACCAATAATTTCGCGAACTCTGTCTTTCCGGGCACCATGAGGATGGCTTCCGAGCTGATCGCTGCCGGGGTTGACAGGGACCTGATTCTCTCCGACCTTTACCATAACTACAGGGAGAACAGGTTAAGGCTTATGGGATACCTGCTTTCGGAGAATCTGGTAATATCCCCGGAGGGCGCCGCGGTCATGGTCCTCGACAAGGAATGCCAGGAACGCTTCGATTTCAGACAGGGTGAGAGCGAGGGATTTGTGAACCTGCCTCTCTCCGTGGCCAATGTGAAGATCAGCATATTCCTCACAGAGGAGGAAGGGAAGTTCAGGGTGTCGGTCAGATCAAAGCGTGGCATATCCGCCAACAGATTGGCCATGAGTTATTTCCATGGAGGAGGCCATGAGATGGCCGCCGGAGGGAAACTGAACTTTCCCGAGGATATTCCCTCCCCTTCTGAAGCGAAGGCATACATATTGAAAGTGACAAGGGAGTTTTTGACCAGATGAGAAGGTTACCACTGATAATATTGTCCGTCACCGCCCTGTTTCTCGCCGCTTCTTGCGACAAGAAGCAGCTGGAGTCTATATACGACAAGCAGGAGAGCTACATCGAGGCTATAACCGAAAACCTTATGAGCACCTACCCGGACGCTACGTTGACGCATGAGGATGGCATAGTCAGGATAACCGTGGCTCACGGAGATGGGGCCACCTTGGCTGAAAACGGAGCCGTGGCATTCTACTATGCCGGATATTACCTTTCCAGCAGCCGGATCGACAACTCCACCCTCTTCGTCACCAACTACGAGGAACTGGCCAATTCGGCGAGATGGTCGATTTCCGACACCACCGCCTTCCAGATCAGGACGATTAGGCTTGACGAGAGCGACCTCGTGGAGGGGCTCAAAAAGGGCTTGCCTGGTGTCAAAGGTGGAGACGAGTGCTACATCCTTTTCAACGGCAAGCGAGGCTTCGGAAAGAAGAAAATAGCGAATGTTCCCTCCAATGCGGCTCTGGCCTGGCATTTGTGGATAAAGAGCGTCAGCGATTAAAAATGATTGAATAAATTGTCTATGAATATATTGAGCAAAAGATTATCTCTCATCGGCGGGACCGCGGCGGCCGTTCTGGCCATCCTGTCCGGCTGCGCCAAGGAAAGCTCGGTGGACACGACTGGCATGGAGAAGGAGTATATGGAGGCATGGATGAACGCGAATCACCCAGGCGTGCCCGCGACAGGACGCGGAATCTACATCCTTGAGGATGTGCCTGGAACAGGAGCCGCGATCAGTGATGACGACCTCTACCTTTTCCTCGAATACACCGAGACGGATCTCGAGGGCAACATCAGCTCCACGACCTCAAAGAAGTTGGCCCAGCAGATCGGCACTTATAAGACCTCCAACTATTATGGAGACAATATAATAATATTAGACGAGGCTTATACCCAAGTTGGTGTGCTCGACTTGATCGACGGGATGAGAGTCGGTGGCACGAGAGTCGGGGTAGTTCCCGGCTGGCTCAATGTCGGATTGGCGGACTACAATAATAAAAAATCCGGATCCAATTCCATTTACACCATCAAGGTCAAGGACAAAACTTCCGACATCAAAGCCTGGGAGGCGGACACTCTCGCCAAATATGTCGCGATCCACATGCCCGGCACCGACTCGACGATGTTCGGTTACTATTGCAAGACTTTGAAGGAACCGGCAAGCGGCGCGACCTTCCCTTCGGACACATCTTTCTACATCAACTACACCGGTCGTCTTCTCAACGGCCAGGTGTTTGACACCACTATCGAAGACACGGCAAAAGTTTACGGATTGTATTCTTCCGGCAGGTCTTATGCTCCCATGGTGATCAAACTGCCCGGAGATGATGACTACACCAAGATAACCCTTTCGACCAGCGAGACTTCTGAAGGATCCACCTTGGTCGATGGATTCGCCTACTGCCTGTCCAAACTAAGGCCCTTCGAGAAAGTGGTCTGCGCCTTTTATTCCGAACTCGGATACGGCTATAGCGGCAGCGGATCATCTATACCGAAATTCGCCCCGATAGTTTTTGAGATAGAAGTTGTCGAGAAGCCTTCCGAAAATGACTAACACCCACCTGGCACCTACAGAATTAGGAACTGAGAAAATAGGCGGCCTCTTGAAGAGATACGCGGTCCCTGGCATCATCGCCATGACCGCGTCTTCCTTGTATAATATGGTGGACAGCATATTCATCGGGCATATTCCCGGTGATGGCCCGTTAGCGCTGTCGGGACTCGCGGTGACCTTCCCGCTAATGAACCTCAGCTCCGCCTTAGGCACTCTGGTGGGGGTCGGCGCGGCCACCCTGGTCTCGGTACTGCTTGGGCAGCGCAACTATGAGGCCGCCAACAAGGTGCTCGCCAATGACATCAGCCTCAACTGCATAACGGGTGTGATTTTCGCCGCTCTGTGCCTGTGCTTCCTGGATCCTATCCTGACCTTCTTCGGAGCAAGTCCCAACACGCTTCCGTTCGCCCGGGAATACATGGAGATCATCCTGATCGGCAATGTGATCACACATCTCTACTTCGGCCTGAACGCGTTGATCAGATCCTCGGGCAATCCCAAACTAGCGATGGGATTGACCTTGTTCACTGTCATCTCAAACACTATCCTCGATCCGATATTCATCTTCGTCCTTGGGCTGGGAATCCGCGGCGCGGCCATCGCGACGGTCTTGTGCCAGGCCTTGGCTCTCTCATATTCCCTGCGCTATTTCACCCGCAAGGATAATGTCATGAGGCTTCCCAAGCGCATCTTCGAGCTGAACTGGAGGATAGCGAAGGACTCCCTCGCTATAGGCATGGGACCTTTCCTGATGAACTCCGCCTCGTGCATAGTCACCATGTTCATCAACCAGCAGCTCCTCAAGTACGGCGGTGACCTGGCTATCGGAGCCTATGGAATCGTGAACAGGATCAATTTCATGTTCGTGATGATCGTGATGGGGATGAACCAAGGAATGCAACCTATCGCCGGCTATAATTTCGGGGCCAGGCAGTATTCCAGGGTAAAGAAAGTCTTCACCCTGACAGCCTTGTGGGCTACAGGGGTATGCGTATTTTGGTTCATCGCATCCGAGTTTTTCCCGAGCCTTATGGTCGGAATATTCACTAATGACCCGCAGTTGAAGGACCTCGCGGACAAGGGACTCAGGGCGATGAATCCCGTGGTGATCCTAGTCGGTTGGCAGATGGTCTCCACGAATTTCTTTCAGAGCCTTGGGATGGTCGGGAAGTCTATTTTCCTGTCTCTAAGCAGACAGTTACTCTTCCTTGTGCCACTGATCTATGTGCTGCCGCTGTTCTATGAGGTTCGGGGCGTCTTCTTCTCTTTCCCGGCCTCCGACCTGCTTGCCTGCATTACCACTTTCTTCTTAATACACAGTTTGTTCCGCAAATTCTCCCGGCTGCGCGATGGAGACGAGCCGACAATCCTTGGCAGCCAGATAAAACAATAAAGAGCGATGGAACGGAAACACACCATAATCAACATCGGACGCCAGTTCGGAAGCGGAGGCAAGGAAGTCGCCGAGAAAATCGGAGCCTCCCTGGGAATAGAAGTCTATGACAACGAGCTTATCTCCAAGGCAGCCGAGGAGAGTGGCTTCAGCCGGGAACTCCTGGAGCGCAGCGATGAGAAAAGGAGCGTGTTCAGCTTGTTCTCGTTCTTCGGGACGGATCGCTTCGGAAGCACGAGAAACTATGTCGGGAACAACGAGCTTTTCAAGATCCAGAGCGATGTGATCCGGGGAATAGCCGAAAAAGGTCCGGCTATCTTCGTCGGGAGATGCTCGAACTACATCCTAAGGGACAAGGCATGCCTGGACGCGTTCGTGTCAGCCCCTCTTGAGGCAAGGGTGAAAAGGGTGATGGAAAGACTTAATGTAGAGGAAGATGAGGCCAAGACCCGTATAGAGAGACAGGACCGCACGAGGCAGACCTACTACAATTTTTTCACTTTCGGAAATTGGGGAGCCGCCTCCGATTATGACCTGTGCGTGGATTCATCCATCCTGGGTATCGAAGGTACCGCTGAACTGATCATCGATTTCGGGAAAAAAGCCGGGGTGATTTTCTGACAATTCAAAAAAACATGAGGATGACTAAGAAAACGAGAATAATCGTCGCCGTAGCTCTTTCCGCGCTGATTATGGCGACCATCGCCATGACTTCCAGCTTCGGTAGCAAGGAACCGGCCACTCGGAGGCTTCCGGTCAACCTCAACGAGACCTTGACCAACGAGGTCTCCGACACCGCTGTCCTGAGAGGATTCGACCGCCAGGTAAAGGACTATATGACAGCTTGGGGTCTCAAGGGCGTCTCGCTCTCGGTCATGCGCAACGACTCCCTGCTCTATTCAAAAGGCTATGGTTGGGCCGATGACAAGGAGCCTATGGAACCGAGCCACATCCTGAGAATGGCATCCGTTTCCAAACTGATCACAGCCGTCGGGATCATGATCCTGCAGGAAAGGGGGCAACTCACGCTGAAGGATCAGGTATTCGGTCCCGGAGGGATTCTGGACGACTCGCTTTACAACGCCGTGATCGCCGACACCCTCTACACGAAGATAACTGTCGAGGATCTTCTTCGCCACAAGGGAGGTTTCTCCAAGAAAGGAGGGGATCCGATGTTCTCGACCAGATGGATAATGATGCAGAACCATTGGAAGGAGGTTCCGACCAAGGAGCAACTGACGAAGGTTCAGTTAAGCAGGCCTCTCAAGTTCGAGCCAGGGACATGGCAGGAATATTCCAACTACGGCTACTTGGCCCTTTCTATGGTGATCGAGAAGTTGAGCGGCATGTCCTACGAGGATTTCATGCAGGAGAACGTCCTCATCCCCGCCGGATGCGTGAGTTTCAAGATAGCCGGCAATTACTACGCTGACAAGCATCCGGGGGAAGTCCGCTACTACGTCCAGAAAGATGACGAACCCGCTGAGGAGTTTAACAACAGCGGCAGGAAGGTTCCGCGCTGTTATGGCGGCAACAATGTCACAGGTCTTCTCGGAGCCGGGGCATGGGTCGGATCCACGCCGGAGCTTGCCCTGTTGGTGGCCTCGATAGACGGGAAGCCGGAAGTGCCGGACATCATCAGCAAAGAGAGCGTGGCGGCGATGACCGAATATTTCGACCCGGACACATATTCCCTTGGCTGGAATGACACCAAGCCTACCGGGGAATGGACCCGTACCGGGACTTTCGCTGGCACCAGCGCCCTCGTGAAGTACTTTCCCGACGGGGAGTGCTGGGTCTTCATATCCAACACCAGCACATATAAAGGCCCGGGCCTCGCCAAGTTCACTACCGAACTTTTTGAGAAGCTCCGGGCTTCATATTCAGATAAGTTCCCGAAGAGGAACCTTTTCTATGCGGAATAGATTACTTGCCTACGAACATCACCGCCTCGGCAATGGAGTTCAGTTTGGTATCGACACTGTCGGCGCGGCTGGCGAGAACGCAAGGCGCTGTTGTTCCGACGAGCATACCAGCCTGACGGACACCGTTCGCGAGCTTTGAGTTGGTCTTCCAGAACACATTGGCGGACTCGATGTTCGGGAACTGGAGGCAGTCAGCGTCACCGGCGACAGGGCTGACAAGTTTCTTGATCTGGACAGACTCCTGATCGATAGCGACATCCAGGGCGAGAGGGCCATCGGCCACGCATCCCTTGATCTGTCCGCGATCGCACATTTTCGCGAGCTGAGCGGCCTCCACGCAAGCGGGCATGGAGTCAAGCATCTGCTCGGAAGCGGCGATGAAAGCGAGCTTCGGTTTCTCGATTCCGAAAGACTTCGCGACACCCACGAGATAACCGGCGATCTTGACCTTCTGGCGGAAGTCCGGAAGAGGAATGACGGCCATGTCGGAAAGGAACATGAGCTTGTGGTAGTTCGGGTTCTCGATGACACCAACGTGGCTCAGGACGCCCTTGGGAGGGAGAAGTCCGGTCTCCTTGTTAAGGATGGCGCGCAGGAACTTGTCGGTGGAGCAAAGGCCTTTCATCAGGACATCACCGTCACCGTCGTGAACCATCTGGACCGCCTTGGCGACAGCCTTCAGCTCCACAGGCTCATTGACGATGTCAAACACCTCGATGTCAATCCCAAGCTTCTCGCAAGTGGCGGCGATAAGATTCTTGTCTCCCACGAGAGTGACCTTCACGAAGCCCATCTCGGAAGCTTTGGCGCAAGCCTCGATAGTATGCTCGTCCACGGCCCAAGCCGCGACCATTTTCTTGCAGATGCCCTTCTCTTTGAGCTCCGCGAACAAATCAGCGAATTTTGTTATCATGATTGTATGGTTATTAGATTACTCCTCAATGCTTTGGACAAGGTGCATGGTGTCTCTCGCGATCACCAGTTCCTCATCGGTTGTCACCAGGGCGACCTTGACCTTTGACTCAGGCAAGGAGATGACAGTATCGACTCCCCAAGCGGTGTTGGCCTCATAATCAAAGGCAAGACCAAGGTAGGTGAAGTTCTCGCACACCCTGCGGCGCAGACGGCTGTTGTGCTCGCCGATACCTCCTGTGAAGAAGATAGCGTCCACTCCGTTCATCTCAGCGGTAAACGCGCCGATGTACTTGATCATCTGGAAGCTCAGCATCTTCAAAGTAAGCTTGGCCTTAAAGTCTCCTGAGTTGGCGAGCTCGTCCATCTCGCGGGCATCGGAGGTCTTCTGGGAAACTCCCAGGAAACCGCTCTTCTTGTTGACCAGGGTGTACATCTCGTCCGGAGAGAGGTTCTCCTTCTTCATGATGTAAAGGATGGCGTTGGGATCCACATCTCCGCAACGGGTTCCCATAATAAGACCCTCAAGAGGAGTGAGTCCCATGGATGTGTCGATGGACTTGCCATTATGGATGGCGGTGATAGAGCTGCCGTTTCCTATGTGGCAGGTTATGATCCTGGAGTCATTGATATCCAATCCGACCATCTTGGCGCCCTTCTGGGCCACAAACTGGTGGCTCGTTCCGTGGGCTCCGTAACGGCGGATGTGATACTTCTCGTAATATTCGTACGGAAGACCGTACATATAGGCATGCGGCGGCATGGTCTGATGGAAGGCGGTGTCAAATGTGACGACCTGAGGGACGTTGGGAAGAACTTCCTGACAAGCCCTGATACCAAGCAGATGGGCGGGATTGTGAAGCGGAGCGAAATCGCAGCAGAAATCGATCTTCGACAGGACGTCCTCATCCACAATGGCGCTTCCTGAGAAGAAGTCCGCACCCTGGACGATCCTGTGGCCCACAGCCTCGATGTCCTCGAATGACTTCAGCACACCGTAATCCTTATCCACAAGGGCGTCAAGCACAAGCTGCATTCCCACCGTGTGATCAGGAATAGGCATGTCTTTCACAACCTTATCTTTCCCTGCGGGAGTGTGCTGCAGCCGGCCAGACTCAAGTCCGATTTTCTCCACTATACCCTTGGCCATCAGGTCATAGACGTCATCGCTTCTCATGTCAAGCAACTGGTACTTGATCGAGGAGCTTCCGCAATTGATAACAAGAATGATCATTATCCTAAAAAATATAAAGTCAGCAAGCGCGAAGATACGAAATTAATGAGTATTTTTACAAAAATTAGGGACTTGGCTATGAAGGACTCGGGAGATATCGCGGGGACGGGTATTCCTTTCGCGGCCGGAGTCGCCGCAGGGGCTTTCCTGGCGGCGTTCATGAGTCATATTCCGGTCCAACTACCCTTATTTCTGGGGATTATCATCCCGCTCTTATTGACAATCACGTATCTGAAAGCCGACAGTCGCCATCCGAAAAGAGGCGCTTTCGCCGCTCTGTTTCTCCTGACCGGCGTTTTCTGCTCAATCAACGCTTCAATCACCTCCGGAATATCCCTTCCAAAGGGGCCGCTGAGCAGCCTGGCCTTGACGGAAGGCGAGAAACTCAAGCGACTGATCGACTCGATCCCCTACCCTTGCGATAGTACCGGTCCCCTTGTTAAAGCATTGCTTACAGGAGACAGGAGCGGACTCGGAAAAGACATCCGGGATATATTCAGAGACAGCGGCGCCTCCCACATCCTGGCTCTCTCCGGGCTCCATTTGGGAATACTATATCTTATCCTCTCAAATGTCACCGCTCCGATGGGAAACAGTCCCAGAGCCAGGCGAATAAGGTTTCTGATGAACATTTGCGCCGCCGGTTTCTACGCCTTGATGACAGGAGCGTCACCATCGATCGTACGGGCCTTCTTATTCATCAGCATTGGTGAGACGGCGAGGTTGCTAGACAGAAGCCATTCCACTACAGGGACACTCCTGGCCGCGCTAACCATCCAACTGGCCCTGAATCCTGAAGTGATCGGATCTCTCGGATTCCAGCTCTCTTACCTCGCCATCGCCGGGATAGCGTTATTATACCATCCCCTCGCGGGAATATACCCGGCTGCTAAAGGAATACGAGGGAGAATGGATCCTATGAGGAGGATCTGGGAAGGAGCGGTCCTGTCAATCTCATGCCAGGTGTTCACGGCCCCTCTTGTCTGGTACCGGTTCCACACTTTCCCTAAGTTCTTTATCATCACCAACCTTACCGCCTTGCCATTGACAAGCGCGGTCATGGTCCTCTCTGTGACCACGACCGCGTTGACAAGTTTCGGGATATGCCCGGAAATAATTGTATTACTTAACGATAAGGTTGTCCAACTGCTTGTGGACTGCCTCAGGATAATCAGCTCGCTGTAACCTGATGCCTTGCCTTATAAGACCTCACGCCATAGATGAACACTATGATGAAGCAAATAAGAGGAAGGACGAAGGACACATTGACCGCGGGATGACCGAAGATGACCTTCTGGTCGATGATCATTCCCTGGAGAGGCGGCATGATCGCTCCACCGACGATAGCCTCCACAAGGAAGGCCGCGCCAAGGCTGGCATCCTGGTTGTCAACATTCTCGAGGGCAATGCCATAGATGGTCGGGAACATCAGCGACATGAACGCGCTGATCCCCATCAGGCAATAAAGCCCACCCATTCCGACTATGGTGATGGCGCCTATGGCACACAAGGCGGCTCCCGTAGCGAAAATGGCCAGAAGGCGACTGGAATTGACATATTTCATCAGCGCCGTGGCCACGAACCTTCCGCAGAGGAAGAGGGCCATCGCGATGATGTTGTACGTCTGTGCGGTAGCCTTGTTGATACCCAGGTTGTCGGCGTACTGGATGATAAAGGTCCACGTCATGATCTGGGCGGCCACATAAAACATCTGGGTCAGAACACCTTCCCTGTATATCTTGTTATGCCACAGGTTGGAGAGTGTCTTACCAGTGCTGTTGGTTTTCTCAGGCTGGATGTCAGTCTTCGGGACCTTTGTGAGGGCGATGATGATGAGCACGGCCAGAACGACAAGGCCGATGATCACATAGGGATTACGGATCACGGCCAGGTCATGAAGCCTGATGCTAGCCTTCTCAGCCTCGGAAAGGGTCGGGAATATGATGTTGCCCACGGCGTCCCTCTTGTCCGAGAGAAGTTGAGGCAGCACGACGAAGGAAGCCACGCTCATACCCATCAGAGAACCCATCGGGTTGAATGACTGGGAAAGGTTGAGACGACGTGTGGCGTTGGTCTTCGATCCAAGTGAAAGGATGAAAGGATTCGCCGTGGTCTCAAGGAAAGCCAGTCCGAAAGTCAGCACATACAGGGATATGCAGAAAAACGAGAACTGCTGGAACTGGGCCGCGGGAATAAACAGGAAAGCGCCTATAGCGTACAGCGTCAGTCCGAGCAGGATACCACTCTTGTAGCTATGCTTACGGATGAAAAGGGCAGCCGGGATGGCCATAGTGGCATAGCCGCCGTAAAAGGCGAACTGTACCAGCGAGGCCTTCGCCGCACTCAGCTCCATCACCGTCTGGAAGGCCGCCACCATCGGATTGGTGATGTCGTTGGCGAACCCCCAGAGGGCGAAGAGCGATGTGATCAGGATAAAGATGAAGAGATACTTGCTCTCCACCAGTTTTTCCTTAGCCATAGACTATTTGTAGATAGGCCCGAAGTTAGCGCAGGCGCGGAAGTCAGCTCCCTCCTTGTCCATTCCGAAAGCGTTCCAAGCCGCGGGACGGAAGATCTTGGCATCATCCACATTGTGCATGCACACAGGAATCCTCAACATGGAGGCCAGGGTGATCATGTCGGCGCCGATGTGACCGTAGGAGATGGCTCCGTGGTTGGCTCCCCAGTTGTTCATCACGCTATAGACATCCTTGAAAGCGTCCTTGGTGGGATCCAGGCGAGGAGTGAACCAAGTGGTCGGCCAGGTCGGGTCTGTGCGCTTGTCGAGGACATCGTGGATCTCGGTCGGGATACCCACAACCCAGCCTTCAGCGATCTGGAGGACGGGACCAAGGCCGTCAACGATATTGATTCTCATCATCGTGGCAGGGAAATCACCCTGAGAGACGAAATGGATGCTGAATCCGCCGCCGCGGAAGTAGTCGCGGTCAGCCGGCATCCACCAGGAGTTCTCGAGGCACTTCTTCTGATCCTCGTCAGTCATCTCCCAGAAGGTCTTCATCACAGGATTGCCCTGGGCGTCGGTGCTCTGGCCGCAGCCGTCCATCGTGGTCGCTCCGGAATTGATCAGATGGATGATTCCGGGGGCCGCCTTGCCGGTGAGTTCCTTTCCGGTGACTCTCTTGACAGCCTCGGGGCTCCAATATGTACGCACATCGGAGAATATCTGGGGACGGTTGGTCAGAAGATGGCCAAGCAGCATTGCGGTACCGTTAAGCGAGTCGTTCTCGGTAGCGAGGATGGTAGGCTCACGACGGCCGTTCCAGTCGAAGTTGGTGTTGAGGAGAGTCTCGGTGAAGTCTCCGTTAGGCATCCAGTCTGTCCACTGGCGCTGGCCCTGGAAACCTCCGGCGATAGCGTTGTGGCCAAGGGCCTCCTCCTTGAATCCCATCTCCTTGAGTTTGGGATTGCCATGCATGAGATCCATGACGATAAGAGTCATCTTGGTCACGAAATCCCAGTCCTTGTCCTTCTCCTCACGGGTCTTCTGCTTCTCAGGACGGTTCTTGTCCCATCCCTCCTGAGGCATGCAATATTTCTCAACCCAAGCCTTGGCCTTCTCATATTCCTCATGGTCATAGATACCAAGGTCCATACGGCGGAGGATCTCAACCTCATCGACGCTCTCATTCCTCATTCCCAGATACTTCTGGAAGAAATCGCAGTCCACGATCGACCCGGCGATACCCATGGTCACGCTTCCGATGGAAAGATAAGACTCGCCCCTCATCTCACCGACAGCGACAGCCGCCTTGGCGAACCTCAAGATCTTCTCCGCGACATCGCAAGGAATTGAGTTATCCTCAATGTCCTGAACATCATGGCCATATATTCCAAAAGCGGGAAGTCCCTTCTGCGCGTGGGCGGCGAGCACGGCGGCGAGATAAACGGCGCCGGGACGCTCCGTACCGTTGAAACCCCAGACGGCCTTGGGCCAAAGAGGATTCATGTCCATAGTCTCTGAACCGTAGCACCAGCAAGATGTCACAGAGATGGTCCCCCAAACACCCTCACGCTCGAATTTCTCAGCGCAAGCCGCACTTTCAGCCACACGGCCTATAGTGCTGTCAGCTATGACGCACTGGACGGGAGTACCATCCGTGTACTTAAGATTTGAGGAAATCAGCTCGGCCACATTAGCGGCGAGAGTCATTGTTTTCTCTTCCAGACTTTCACGAACACCGCCCTGACGGCCATCAATGGTCGGGCGGATACCGATTTTAGGATGCTTCATAATTTATGTGGTGTTTTTAAACTGTTATTAAACTTTTTCCAGACTATAAATATAGTCATTTTATTTGAATATGGACCGCAGCAGCCACGCTGTTTTTTCTCTCATCGTGCTCTCGGGATTTTTCCAAGCCGGAATCTCAGCGTTCCTTCCTGTCACGCCAAGGACTCCGGGAGCCACCATCCTCGCGACGCCCGCCTTGACCGTTTTATTGCCATAACCGTAGTTCAAAAGGCTTTTACGGAAGAAATCCACCGGATTCTCAAGACTGGAGAAAGCATAACCGGGAACCAGGGCCACGGCCATGTCAAAAAGATGGCATGGGATCGGTATCACGGGATCCGGCTCCAGCAGACGTCCCCGTCGGGTCCTTCCGCCGAAGACCAGACTCTTGTCGGCGCGAGAGACCGTACCGGTGATAACAGCTTTATGCCGAAGGAATTCCGAGTTCTCGAGAAGACAAGCCACAGCTCCTTCCGAAAGGATCAGATCATGGTCGATCCACAAGAAAAAATCCGCGCCTGCCTTTGTGGCCTTTTCCCATGAGGCGACATACCCTTCCTCGCCAGCGTCATTAAGGATAATAAAAAAGGAATATTTCCCCCCGGCGGCCACGGCATCAACCTGGCGCTGGCATTCCTCAAGGCAACCGGCAGAGCCGCCGTCACCCTCCATGATCGAGATGATTATAGCGACATTAGGCATCCAGGTGATCAACTGTCAAGTTTCAACACTGCCATAAAAGCGCTCTGCGGCACTTGCACCGTACCGATCTGGCGCATCCTCTTTTTGCCCTCCTTCTGCTTCTCGAGCAGTTTGCGTTTACGGGTCACGTCACCTCCATAACACTTGGCGGTGACATCTTTCCGGACCTGACGAACTGTCTCGCGGGCGATGATCTTAGCTCCGATAGCGGCCTGTACGGCAATGTCAAACTGCTGACGTGGAATCAGTTCCTTAAGCTTGACGCACATCTTGCGCCCGAAATCGTAGGCGTGGTCCTCATGGATCAAGGACGATAAGGCGTCGGCCGGATCCCCGTTCAGGAGGATGTCAAGTTTGACCAGCCTGGCCGGACGGAAATCTATGACATGATAGTCAAACGAGGCGTAACCTTTGGAGATGGACTTGAGTTTGTCATAGAAATCAAACACTATCTCCGAAAGAGGCATGTCATAAGTGAGCTCGACCCTGTCCGAAGTGATGTAATGCTCGCCGATAAGAGTTCCCCTCTTGTCCATGCAAAGCTTCATTATAGGGCCGTAGAAGTCTGTTTTCGAGATGATCTGAGCCCTGATGTAAGGCTCCTCGATGTGATCGATAAGGGTCGGTGCGGGAAGGCCGGAAGGATTGTGGACGTCGATAACCTCACCCTGGGTGGTATAGACTTTATAGGAAACGTTCGGGACTGTCGTGATGACATCCATGTTGAACTCCCGGAACAGCCTCTCCTGGACAATCTCCAAATGTAGCAAGCCAAGGAAACCGCACCTGAAACCAAATCCCAGAGCCAGGGAAGACTCAGGCTCATAGACGAAAGACGCGTCGTTGAGCTGGAATTTCTCAAGAGTTGCCCTCAACTCCTCGAACTTGTCCGCCTGGACCGGATACATTCCGGCGAAAACCATCGGCTTGACCTCCTCGAAACCGGCGATGGCGCTCTGGCAAGGAAGATCGGCGTGTGTTATGGTATCACCGACTTTGACCTCAACGGCTTTCTTTATGCCGGATATGATGTAACCCACGTCTCCGGTAGAGACTTTATCCGTCGGGCAAAGCTTCATCTTCAGGACACCCACCTCCTCGGCTTCGTATTCCATCCCGGTCGCCACGAACTTGACCTTTTCTCCTTTACGGATAGAGCCGTTCAAGACTTTGAAATACGCTATGATTCCCCTGAACTGATTGAATACGGAATCGAATATCAACGCCTGCAAGGGAGCGTCAGGATCCCCCTTCGGGGCCGGAATCTTCTCCACGATAGCGTCCAGGATCGGAGGAATACCCTCACCTGTCCTCGCGGAGACTTTATAAATATCCTCAGGGTCACAACCCAGCAGATCGACAATCTGGTCCGAGACCACTTCCACCTGGGCGGACTCCATGTCTATCTTATTCAGCACAGGGATGATCTCAAGGCCATGATCCACCGCCAAGTAAAGGTTCGAGATCGTCTGGGCCTGGATGCCTTGAGAGGCGTCCACGACCAGAAGAGCGCCCTCGCAGGACGCGATCGAACGGGAGACCTCATAAGAGAAATCCACATGACCGGGAGTGTCGATCAGGTTGAGGATGTACTTCTCGCCTTTGTAGGCATATTCCATCTGTATGGCGTGGCTCTTAATCGTGATGCCTTTCTCTTTCTCAAGATCCATGTCGTCCAGCACCTGAGCTTCCATGTCCCTGGAAGACAGCGTCTGGGTCAGTTCCAGCAGCCTGTCCGCCAACGTGCTCTTGCCATGGTCGATATGCGCTATGATGCAGAAATTGCGTATATTCTTCATAATTGCAAAAATAATCAAATTGTCGTACATTTGAAAGATTACATGCTGGGACTTGATGACTGATAAGGAGATCATAGAACTGTACAAGGCGGGACAGCGGGAAAGGGCGTTCTCGGAGATCGTGGAATCTTACTCCGAGAGGCTCTATTGGCATGTCCGGCGTTTCCTATGCTCCCATGAGGACACCGACGATCTTCTTCAGGAGATATTCATCAAAGTCTGGTCATCTCTTTCCTCTTTCAGGGGCGAGTCCCAACTCTACACTTGGATCTACCGAATCGCCACAAACGAGTCCCTGAACTTCCTCCAAAAGCAGAAGATCAGGGCCGCCCTGCGGTTCGAGGACATCACATCCAAGTTGGACGACAAGATCGACGAGGACACCGGTGTGGACGGCAACGAGGCGCAGAAAGCGTTGATGAAAGCCGTGAGCCGCCTTCCCTCGAAGCAGAAGACTGTTTTTATCATGAGATGGTTCGACGACCTCTCCTACGAGGATATTTCCGAGATACTCGGGACCTCGGTGGGTGCCTTGAAAGCCTCTTACCACTTCGCCCAGGAAAAAATAAGGGCGGAGATTGAGAATTATTTAAAATGATTTTAAACCTTATTGTCAATACTTTGTCAAATAATCGGAAATGCTGACAGGAAAAGACATATTCGAAAACATCGGAAAGGATCGCCCAAGCGTGCCGGAAGGTTATTTCAGTGACCTCAAGGCCCGCCTCAATTCCATTCCGGGCGAGTCTGCCGCACATTCCGGGCTTTGGAGCAATGTCAGGCCATATCTTGCCCTGGCCGCCTCCTTTGCCGCCATTGTGCTCATCGGCAACGCTGTCCTCAGGGACACCGTGAAGAGCCCTTCCTACGACCCGTTCTCCAGCGAGGACTCTTATGCCGACATAATCTCCATCACAAACCCCGAGATCCTCTACAACGAATCCGAATTCGACATGGAGGAACTCTCGGATGAGGACATCATCAATTATCTTATCGAATCCGGAGTGAGGACAGAGCATCTGGCCTACGCCGGCGACAACAATTAACAGGAGGCTATGGAAAAGATCACAAAATCCCTATTAATCATCATCATGACCCTGGCGTTCACATGGAGCGCCGCAGGGCAGGGAAGAAGCAAGAAAAACGATTGGCAGGACAGGATCAAGGCGGAGAAGATCGCATACCTGACCGACGCCATGGACCTCACCTCTGCTGAGGCGGAGAGGTTTTGGCCCGTCTATAACAGGGCCGAGGCTGAGACCAGGGCCTGTTGGAAACTGGTCATGGAAGCGTACAGGGCCCTTGAGGCCAGCATCGAGTCCGGCAAGGACGACAAGGAGATCAAAGACCTCCTTGACAAATACCTTGATGCCCAGGAGGCCGGTGATGGCATTGAGCGCAAGTACACGACCGAGTACAGGAAGATTCTCTCGAATGACAAAATCGCCCGGCTTTACATCGGCGAGGAGAATTTCCGCAGACAGCAAATTCACAAACTCAATAGAAACGACAATAGCAAAAACGACAAAAAGTGACAGTTCACACTAAAACTAGTAGTCTGTCGAAAGAAAAGGCGTGCCGTGAGGTACGCCTTCATTTTTTTGCTATATTTGAGGAAACCAATATAAAACGGCCAATATGAGAAAGATCTTATTCGCGGCAGTCATCTGCTTGCTGGCCTTCTCATCATGTGTGAAGAAGGTTCCGGCCTCCGTGCCGGCTGTTATCAAAAACGGCATGATAGAGCTGAAGGCTCCCGAGCGCTCGGCCGGGCAGCAGAGCGCCCTCGGACTGAAGTGCGACCCCATCGAGACAGTCCGGATCGCTTTCGTGGGAGTCGGAGGCAGGGGTACCTCGGCGGTCAGCAGATACACCCAGATCGATGGAGTCAAGATTATGGCTTTCTGCGACCTCAAACAAGAGAGGGTTGACATCTGCAATGACATCCTCAAGAAAGCCGGCCTGCCGGAAGCTGACACTTATGTCGGGCCGGAGGCCTACAAGGAGCTTTGCGATCGCGACGACATCGACCTGGTGTACATAGCCACAGACTGGGTGGTCCATGTCCCGATATCACTCTATGCCCTTGAGCATGGCCACCATGTCGCTTGCGAGGTGCCTATGGCGATGACCATCGACGATTGCTGGAAACTTGTTGACGCCTGCGAGAGAACACGCAAGCATTGCATGATGCTCGAGAACTGCTGCTACGACTTCTTCGAGATGTCCGCCCTGAACATGGCCCAGCAGGGTCTCTTCGGAGAGGTCTATCATGCGGAAGGCGCTTATATTCACCTCCTTTCCCCCGGTTGGGACAGGAGCGAGACCTGGAGGCTGGACTACAACATGGAGAACCGCGGGGACAATTATCCCACGCACGGGCTCGGTCCCATCGCCCAGGCCCTTAACATCCACAGGGGAGACAAGATGGACTATCTCGTCGCGATGGACACCCCTTCCTACAACGGAAAGGTGTCAGCCAAGATGTTCCGCGACAAGGATTACTGCAAGGATGGCGACCACACCATCAGCCTGATCCAGACCGAGAAGAAAAAACTTATCGAGGTCCAGCACAACGTCTATGCCTACCGTCCCTATTCCAGGATGTACCAGTTGACCGGAACGGAAGGTTTCGCCAACAAGTACCCCACCCAGGGGATTTCCGTCAAGGGAATCAACGGCCACAACTTCGTGTCCAAAGAAGTCATGGACTCCCTCCTGACAGCGTACAGGCCGGATTTCGCCAAGGCTATCGAGGAGAAAGCCAAAGCGGTCGGAGGCCACGGCGGCATGGACTACATTATGGATTACAGGTTGATCTACTGCCTGCGCAACGGTCTTCCGCTGGATCAGGACGTGTATGACGCGGCCGAATGGTCCGCCGTCCAGGAGCTCAGCAGGATCTCACTCGAAAACAACTCCATGCCGGTCCGTTTCCCCGACTTCACAAGAGGAGACTGGAATAAGGTGGATGGATTCCACTACGCCATGTAAGCCTTCGGGATGCGTAAGCTGAAGGCTCCGAACACCTATGTCATCATCGCCGCCATCATCCTGTTGTGCGCGGTGGTGACATGGTTTGTACCAGGCGGGCAATATGTCAAGGCCGAAGACGGGTCACTCTCCTACGAGTCCGTGGACTCAGTCCCGCAGACCTGGCAGATATTCACGGCCATTTACCATGGCTTCGTCAAACAGGCGGGAATCATCATTTTCATTCTCGTCGTCGGCGGAGCTTTCTGGCTGCTTAACGCCACAGGAGCGATTGAGGCCGGGATCAAGAGATTCATCTCAAAGATCGGGAACAGGGACAAGATCGTTCTTGCCGCCCTCACCATCCTGTTCTCTCTGGCGGGAGCCGTATTCGGGATGAGCGAGGAGACAATACCTTTTGTGGGGATCGTGGTCCCGCTGGCCGTTTCGATGGGATATGACGCCTTCATGGGGATGCTTGTGGTGTATGTGGCTTCCAATGTCGGCTTTTCCAGCGCCTTCCTGAACCCTTTCACGGTCGGGATAGCGCAAGGAATGGCGGACCTGCCCCTGTTCTCAGGAATGGGC
The DNA here is from genome assembly GCA_902785825.1 of uncultured Bacteroidia bacterium. Classification (GTDB taxonomy): domain Bacteria; phylum Bacteroidota; class Bacteroidia; order Bacteroidales; family UBA932; genus Cryptobacteroides. Next base: position 65,141 of record CACZZZ010000007.1, on the reverse strand, counting down.
TACAGGCTCTTTTGCTGGGGGATTCTCACGACGCTTCTGGTGGTGTTCGTCATCTTCTACGCCCATAAGGTCAGAAAGGAGCCTTCCAATGCGGAAGCCATTGAGACTGAGCCTCTCACGAAGAGGCAGTCCTGGGTCCTCATAACTCTTGCCTTGACGGTCGTGATCCTGATCGTCGGAGTGACCTGCCTGGACTGGTACATGCCTGAGATCACCGGATTGTTCCTCGCCATGGGAATAATCTGCGGCATAATCGCCGGTTTCCATTCCGACAGGATAGTCACCGAGCTAATGACCGGAGCGAAAGACATCCTGTCCGCGGCGCTGGTTGTGGGTTTCGCCTCCGGAATAATAGTCATATTACAGGATGGAAAGATAATAGACAGCGTCCTCCACTCGATGCAGGAAGGCCTCAATGGCTCCGGGGAGGTCGGCTCCCTGTCGGCCATGTACGGAATACAAGCCCTGATCAACTTCGTGATCCCGAGCGCCACGGCAAAGGCTGCCATCACCATCCCGATAATGGCTCCTTTCTCGGACATGGTCGGAGTATCCCGCCAGGCGATGGTGCTCGCGTTCCAATTCGGAGACGGGTTCACGAATATGATCACGCCCACCTCAGGCGTGCTTGTGGCCGCCCTGGCTATGGCCCGAATCCCTTACACGGAATGGGTCAAATGGATATGGAAAATGGTACTGGTCTTATTGATCCTGGGGCTGGTACTGCTGCTGCCCACAGTTCTGTTCCCTATCGCTGGCTGGTAGCCCTATTCCTCAACGAAAAGGCCGTCACGCATGAAAAGGGAACGGTCACACATGGCAGCCAGCTCCGGGTCATGCGTGACAATCACTATGGTCTGGCCATGGCGTTCCCGAAGGTCGAAGAAAAGCTGGTGGATCTCGGACTTGGTCTTCGAGTCGAGATTCCCGGAGGGCTCATCAGCGAAAAGTATAGCGGGATCATTGACAAGAGCCCTGGCGATGGCAACCCTTTGCTGTTCACCACCAGAGAGTTCCGAAGGTTTATGATCCATTCGCTCGCCGAGTCCCATTTCCTTTAGGAGGGCCGTGGCGGCCGCCTTAGCGTCCCGATCGGAACGACCGGCGATGAAGGCTGGAATCATGACGTTCTCAAGCGCGTTGAACTCGGGAAGGAGATGATGGAACTGGAACACGAAGCCGATCCTGCGGTTCCGGAAAGCGGACAACTCCTTGCCACCGAGATGTAGCACATCCGTGCCGTCAATTGTCAGCGAACCGGCGTCAGGCGTGGAAAGGGTACCTAGAATCTGCAGCAAAGTTGACTTGCCGGCACCTGAGGCGCCCATGATCGAGACCACCTCCGACTTCCCCACCTGAAAATCTATTCCTTTCAGGACCTTCAGGGACCCGAAACTCTTTTCTATACCTTTGGCTTCTATAATCATATTCCAAAGATACTTCTTTTTTGGGATTTTCCGAAAAAAGGAATACCTTTGCAATCCTTATCGGGGTGTGGCGCAGTTGGCTAGCGCATCTGCTTTGGGAGCAGAGGGTCCCGTGTTCGAGTCACGGTACCCCGACAAATTAAAAAGAACCTCAACGTACGTGCACACGAGTTCTATCGGTGGAAAGAAGCATCTTTCTGGCGGCACGCGGGTTCAAGTCAACCGACGCTGACGTAAAATCAGGTGTGTTGAAAGAATACATCAACTGGTCATAATACTTGCGCGGATTCCTCTGGGGAAGGAGGAACGGGCGTCCGAAATGCCCGTTTTCATCCATGTGGGCTATATACAGCAAAGTATAAAGGCTATTGTCACGCCTGGTCGTGAATACTACCCAACGCGAGTTTGAGCTCCAATTGTGGAAACTGTCTGGGCCATCACTGTTTATCTCCTCTATCGGGCGGAAATCTCCTGTTTTTATATCATAAAGCCACAAGTCGGACTCGGGATGCCAGATTGGGAAGGTTCCGTAATCCATAGTAGCCACCATCACGAAACGTCCGTCATAGGAAGGCCTGGGGGTATTTATACTCATCCCTAAAGCAGGACCATTCACCAAGGTGTCAACCTTGTCGCCGAATTGTCCGGCTTCCGCGTCAAAGGCTATCTTACAGAGGCTATACTGGTTCCCACTCATCTCCTTCGGAAGCTCCCCCGCCTTGGAAGAGACGAAATAAATCTCGCTTCCGTCAGCGGAGAAAGAAGGATAGTTCTCGAACCGGTCCTTTCTACGGACAAGGTCGCTCAGGATCACCTCGTGGGTCTCCGGCTTATACACGATAAGGTCAGAAGCCTGGTCATATACCTCAAGTTTCCTGTCGGTGTGAGTATAGAATGAGAGCCTGGTCTTATTGACTGAATACGCAATATAATCCCCGCTTGGATGCCATGAAGGATAGACGAAGAAGCCCCCAGTCTCATCTGTGATAGTGTTCAGACACTCGGTCTGACCATCACGGGTGAGCAAGGTCGCGGAATGGTCACCCCTGATGTGCAGGCTATAAGATGATGGATCAGTCCTGTTTGAGGTATGGCAATTCAGGCATCCGGCATCGAACATCTTATTGTCAAGAATGGTTTTCTGCCGAAAATTAGAGAGGTTCCTCTCAAAGATGCCCATGTGCCCGAAGGACTGGTAACCGGCCTTGATCAGCCTGTAAGTCAGGCCATAATCGATAGCGTCCGCGCTGATTTCCACGCTGAATGGCTTGTAAGCGGTCCATGCGCCATCCTGCTTTATATTGACAGCAAATGAGAGAGTTCTCCCCTTGTTGGACCTAAGCACCTTGTGCCACTTCCTTATCGGGAACTTTATAGTCTCCTTGTCAGATATGCGGATCAGCTCCGCACCGCTTTCATCACTTACCGACACCGCAACGCCTTCGCTCCCAAGACCTTCCGCAACGGAAAAATTCAAAGGGGCGATGGTTGGCGGCACCGTGACTCCCACATAGTCCGGCCAGATGGGAGGATAGCTGTCAACAGACTTGTCAGCGCCCGGAGCGGAGCATGAGATGACCGGCGCTAACGCGATTGCCAAAAGTATTAATCCATATGCCTTCATGTCCGAGCGGTTTATTTGCTTGAATAATAGAACCAGAATGTCTTGCCGTAGCGAGCCCTCATATAAGGGATCGTGCGTCCCGTCTGGAGGTCGTTCAAGAACGCCTGAGCCTTTTCCAGGACTTTGTCCGAGACGAGATCCTTATCATAATCCGCCTTGCCCCCGGCAGTGATCCACGGGACGAGAAGGGCTTCCTGGTATAGCTCCGGGACTGGTCCCTCGATCTTCGCCAGCCTGATATCACTTGCCAGAGACTCCGGATCCCTGTCCAACAAGTCATACGCGAGAAGGTAATGGTAGGACTCATCCGCCTTCCCGGACTTCGCCACCTGGCTCCTGAGGATGGCCTGCTTGGGGAAGTCATACATGTCATCAAAGATATCAGGGTCGCTGTTGAGGCAGCCAGCGAGACGTGAGTACTCGGTGTCTTCCATGATAAGCGACTGGTCCTGAAGGTATTTCTTCGCCCATTTCCCATAGAAAAGGGTATGGGAGAGGACCTTCAGATACTTTTCCGCGACATCCTCGACTCCCTTTATCATGTTCACTTCCGCCATCCGTTTAAGGTGGCGGGCGCTCTCCCTTCCTCCCGGGAAGGTCTGGTATGCCTCAAACGAATAATGCAGGGCCATATTCAGGAGACCGGCCTGATACAGGGCCTCCGAGCCGGTGAATTTAAGGAACACGTAGGTGTCGTAATTAGGGAACAAGCCAGGAATACCGGATTGGAAAAACTCGAACAACCTGTCGCCGCTCTCCCCTTTCATGACCAGGGCAAGGTTAAGGCATATTACCTCGGAAGGAGTCCGCGGGGTCTTCTTTTCCGCCATCTCCAGAATCTTGTCCCACTGCCTGTTAGTGGCGAGATAATCGTATGCGTATATGCTTTCCATGTCCTTGGAGCAATGGCCCTTCACATATGCGAATGAGGCGATGGCTATGACCGCGTAAACGGCGACCAAGATGGGAACCCTCGCTTTGTCTTTCAAGGATATTCTTCCAACTAACATTGAGACGAGCAAGATCGCTGGAAGCGAGAAGACAGCCGTCCAGAAGCTAGGCATATACTGCCCTGGAATATGGCTGTATTCAACGCCAAACAGCAAACTCTTCACCGGATACTGTCTGAAAACGCTTATGGACGCTCCAGCCACCAAGACACTCGTAAGGACTATCAAGGCGGCGTACAGCAACTTGGAATTCTTTTTTAAGGATTTTGAGGTAAAGACATCCGCAAGAGCGACCACGACCAGGATGAAGGCCATCGGTCCCGCAATATAATACATCAAGGCGATAGCTGGCAGCCATAATAACTCTCGCCTGGTCTTACGTACAATCACGGCAGTCTCACAGATGAGCAAATAAGCCACCAGAGCGCTTACGAGGTTGCCGGCATCGCAAAGGAATGCCCAAAAACAGACCGCAGGAATGAAACTGAGAGGGTAAGATTTCACCAAACGCCAGCTCTGGACCTGCGCCAAAGCGGTCAAGACAGCCAGCAAAAGCGCTCCCAGCCATGAGACATGGAAGAACTGGACAAAGAACTCGCCCAAATATGAAGCCACTCCTCCGGGGAACGCGAGACACTGCCTCAGGTGCTGCCACGTGTACGGGAAAATCTGTATTTCTTCCTGGTAAAGCACGTGATAAGGCAACACGAACATCCAGAAAAGGAATACGACCAGTGCGAATAGTATTGTAAATAGTTTCCTCATTTATAATCCTTACTCACGCAAATATAAAAAAAGAAATCTACAACTCCCCCCTGAATCGGTCCTGGATGGAGCGGATGGTGGAGATGAGTTCGGCGAAATCAGGTGACTCCCCATAGATGAACTGGTCCTTCATGAAACGGTAGTCCTCCTCCCAAAGGGGAAGGACTTCATCCGAGGGAACAATCGACAGGTTACCCCGCTCATGCCCGGAATAGTCTATCCCCCTTATCGCGTTGAAAACGCTTCGGTGCTCAACCAAAGAAGAATACAACTCCCTGTCAGACAGCGCCTTCTCAGTAAATCCGGCCTTATCCATCATGTAAAGGTCATAAAGGTGCCTGGACATCCGCTTGTGGCGCGGATAATTCTTCTGGAACTCCTCATGGAGAAGGAATACCTTTTCCAGAAAGGTCCGGACCGGGGTGACAGTCGGGACAGCGGTATGATTGAAAATAATCAAAGGAGACAGTTGCGAGGCGAACGGCTCAATTTCCCTCACCTCCCTGGGCTCCCGAGCACTCCGGCTGCTGAATTCCAGCTTCACATATTCTTTGATATACGGATCCTTGGGCAGGACACTCCGGTACTCAACCCGCAGGACAGTGGGATCCGCATCCGAATCGTTCCTGGGAATATACGCCACGTCGCACTCTACGGCACCGAACACCCTCAAAGTAACCAGAAGCTCCTCCATCATCTCGTTGCGGATGTACTTTCTGGTGACTTTGCGTATCCGGTCCCTGGCCGAACGAGTTTCTCCCGTAAGTCCGAAGAAGGACTTGTCGAAAGCGACATCGATATCCTCGGAGAAGCGCTCGGTGATGCCCCATGCCTTGCTCAGCGAGGTGCCTCCCTTGAAAGTGAGAGCCTCGGCACATCTCAGTTGGAAAAGGGCCTGGATGACATGGCAGACCCACCAGTCTTTCTCAGCCGCCTTTGGGCTGACGTTCATGTTTTTCTTTATTCTTTCGAATAACTTGACTTTCTGGTCATCAGGTACTTCCCAGAAATTAATTTGCTGCTCTATCGTTTTCATAAAATCCAAGTATAAGGTTTCTGATCCAAGTCGGGGTGCTACGGAGATCATCCCTGATCTCATCATAGGGGACCCTCGAGAACACTTCTTTCATGGCCTCCACATCGAACTGCCACAAGTCTTTCTTGCCAATATCATTAAGGGCGATAACAGCCAGCATGATGATCCTGGACTTGTAGGTGAATACTTTCGGGGAGACATGGTACAGGACAATCGGGCGGAAGCCTTTGTAGAAGTGGATCCTGCGAGTAGGGCCATCGGTACTGTAAACCGGGTTCATCACCACCTGCTCGGAAAGTCCGAGGGCATTCTGAGCCTCTCCAGGGCAAGGTCCCACTTTGAAGCCTTCCCTCTGAGATATGGCCTCAAGAACTACATCGGAGCTTGCGGGCAAGCGTCCCATGCCCCACAATGTGTCGATTTCGGGATAGCAATATAGCCCACGCTCCATTCTCATCAGCACATCGCTCTGGACAAGACGCTGCAAAGCTTTGGACACGGCTTTGTCGGAGCCGCACTCAAAAAAGTCCGAGGGGAAATACACCTTTCCCCTACCTCTTTCCTCGAGAATCCTGGTTATCTTTTTCTCTACACTGTCCATCTTTAAACGGTTTTGTCGCAAATATAGGCTTATTTTGCGACAAAACCAAGAAGAAAAGATCCCCGGTCGAAGCCGGGGATAACAATGTCATTCTGAGCGTCAGAGAAGAATCTCAACGCACAAGAGCGTCCAGGGCCGCCTGCCTGGCGGAGTCCCAGTAGGCGCAGTCGAGCTCGAAGAAGGTCGTGGTGTAAGGAATTGTCTGGGGAGTCTTTATAATCAAGACACTGAACAACTTCCCGGCCTCGTCAAGACGGGAGATCAGTTCCTCATGCATGACACTCTTAGCCTCGGGGCCACAAATCGATCGTATTCCCGACCTCAGTTCCCCTATTCCCGGAACCATCTCTTCGGTAATGAATTCCAGTTCCTTGTCGTTATAGACATGGGCGAATACATGGGGAGCCGCCTTGACCTTTTCTGTGACTGCCTTCAAGACTTCCAGATAAGGCTGGTCGGCATAGATGGTCGTGATCCCCTGCCCCGACTGGAGAGGATAGGCCATGTCGGTGATCACTATCCAGTTGCGGTGGCCCAGAAGAGGCAGCATCCCATCAAGGCGATTCTGCCAGACCCCCTCGGGTTCCGAAGCCGGGACTTGAGGACAGGAAGACTTGGAAGCGCAGCCTGAAAAGAGAGATAGACTGACGGCAATGGCCGCCAAAACACTACTTAATCTCATGATTTATAATCTATTAAGTCTATACACAATAAACTTTTGGCCCTCGGAGCTGTTCCTGAACCGGAAAGGCTCCAAACGAGTCACTGAGCGACCATCCTGTACAGGAATATTCTTGAAAACTTTCCGTTCAAGGACTCTTCCTCTCTCATTCTGAAGCTCCACTGTGAGATTGACCGAGCACTCCCCGTCGAGGTTGAATATCACCGGACGGACCATATCCCCGGGACCGTAGGCGACATCGACATCTTCAGAAGCTGCCCATAACCTTCCAAAAACCATCTGGTTGGCATAAAAAGCGAGTTTAGGGACTCGGAACGGATCCACTATGGGTTTCTGATACGTAAACATATTCGGGCCGCTCTCCAAGGAACACCATGAGAAACCACTGACTCCGGCAAGGGTCTGCACCTTCATCGACTCCCACGCCCCGAAAGCCTGATAACCCTGGCCTACACGCCATTCGTCATCCCGGAGGGGACGGCCGATATTCCCGGTGTCGTAATCTTTCTCGTAAGACTGGATCTTGTACCAAGGCTCCTTCCTCGCCAGTTCCCAGTTGGGCTGGGCGATTGACTCCTCATGCTCGAAATTGAAATAGCACAAGTCCTTTGCTTCCAGACAGGACTTAGCGAAATCCCTAGGGTGGTTCCTTACCATGCTCCAATCCGTCTCATAGCCCGTGTAGCAGTCCTGGCTGCCCCGGGTCATCATCCGGTGCATCAGCCAGGGATTACGAGGGTGGACCCCACCATTGACGTCCAGAGTGCCGTCATAGTTGGCGTAATGTAGGTGCTGCCAGAAGGAGGTCGGTGAGACGAGGCGGCTGCTGTCAGTCCCGACAATCGCTGGAACTATAGAGTTGATGTAGTCTTCAGAGTCCTTGAAATCATGCTGCCTGAACTTGTTAGGATGGTTACTCGCCTCCCACATAACAATCGATGGATGATTGAAGACCTGCCGCATATAGACCGGGTAGTTGGCGATGTCCACATTCCAGACCTCCCCCTCCCTGATCCAGCTGGAAGTCTGCCAGATCAGATACAGTCCCATCTGATCGGCATATTCAGCGAACCTGGGGTCATTGATGCCGCTAGGCGCCTCATTCTCGGCGTGGACATGGATCCGGAGCAGGTTGCCAAGTTCTTTCACCATCATAAGCTCGCCCATGATCTGCTCAGGATTGGCGCAACGAATCGTCTTCGCAACAGTCTCAAGAGGAAGGCGGTAACCGAATATCTGTCCGCCACCCAAGATCTCGGGCCTGCCGTTGATGTACAGAACTCCTTCCTTTTGCTCGATGAGACGTATTCCCGTAGTGGTCACATAATCATCAACCGGCTCGCCATCAGCGTCTTTCAGTATCATCTCAACTTTGTAAAGATGAGGGTCACCGACAGACCAGAGGTCAGGGGATTCCACCCGGACATCAATTCCGATAGGGTTGTCAACCTGGGGGCGAAGCTCGACGTCCTTTGAGACACTCGCTACGAGAGCGCCCTCTGAAGGGAACCAAGGATAATAATTGACAGTGAGGCTGCCCTTCCAAGGAATGGTGGAATCATTTCTCAAAGTGACCTTGTGGTGCTGAACGGCGTCAGGACCGTCCAGGGACAAGGTGTGAACTAGGCCTTCGGAAATATATCCAATCTCATCAGTCAGAACCAGTTCTGTCCTTCCAAGGAACCAGCCGATGTTGTGGTCGTTGGGGCAGTGGAATACAGTGGCGTCCGTGTAATAGGGTTTCACCCTGACGGCTATCGTATTCTCCTTGTCCGGGATAAGATATTCAGTCACATCCACTTCTCTGGGGAGACGCCCATTGAGCACAGCCGCCACCTCACCATTGACCCAGACCTCTCCGCCCGGATCCAGGGTCTCCATCCTCAAGGTCGCTTTCCTGAAATCTCCAACCTTCACTTGAGTCCTCAAATAGTAGCTCTCCCCCGCTCCCTTAAAGCCTCCATGCGATGAGGGAAGGCGGACAATTTCCCAGGAAGAGTCTTCGTAAGTGGTTGACTGCCAGTCATGCATGGACGGAACAGGCTCGAAATCCTCGTCAAAGATCATCTCAGTCCAGTAGGGTGTCCTGGGGTCGTCCTCCTGATGGTTTACAAAGTTGTAAAGCGAGATGCTCTCGACGGAAGCCTTGCCTCCGACCGCCGAAAGGGCGAACCCTTCGACTCCGCTCAGGGACAGGCTTTCGACCGGAATCTCCTTGATCGTCTTTCCTCCGGAGGACAGGAATATGACTCCATTCACCAGGTCGCCGTAGATCTCAAAGTCCTTGTGGGGGCCGACGGGGATGTCGATGACGGGCCCTTCGACTCCGCTCAGGGACCGGTTGGTGAGCGGAGCCGAACCACTCAGAATGACATGGAGGTTTTCTGGAACCTCAGAAAGGGTGGCCCTCATCCTGAAACGCCAGTCAAGAGGATTTATCTTCATCGAGGCCGTGGTTCCGTCCAAGACAAGACAACCGTCTTTGACCCTGGCCCCGGAAGCCGTCCACTCTTTCCACCTGGAAGCGACTTCGATCTCTTTGCCCTTCTTGTAGCCATACGCCCTCCAGTCCTCGAGCCTCAACGTCCGCCTGACCGAAGTTGAAGGCTGGAGCTTTATTGTTGCCAGCCTCGCCGAGACGTCAGCGTCAGAAAACAAGGGTTTGTCAAAACCGGGATTACCCCAGAACCTGGACGCATAAGAAGCGTAGGAGTTCAGAAAAGCCACACGCTGCTCATTATCAAATATTTCCGTCTTCCCATGGAGGTCGGTCACTCCATCAGCTTTGGGGTCTTTCGAGAAATATCTCGCCTCAAAGGTCGTGACCTGCTGGGCGTTAATGCTGGCAGAAACAGCAGCCAAGGACAACAATATGAATAATTTCAGTCTCATAGAAACAAAGATAATAATTAATATTCGTATTTTTGAGGTATGAAGAATCTGCTTTTGACGTTGGCGCTTCTGCTGCCGCTCGCTCTTGGAGCGAAGGACTTCCCTGGTACCAAATCAGAATGGGAAGGATGTGACAGGTATGATTTCAAGGTCGAAGGAAGGGACGCCCTCGTGGTTATCCCCCAAGAAGCCGCTCCGGGAAATCCCTGGATCTGGCGCCCGGCATTCTTCGGGGCCTTCCCTTCAGTGGACAAGGCTCTCCTGAAAGAGGGGTGGCACCTGGCCTATTACGACGTGACCCATCTCTACGGCAGCCCACGGGCGGTTGAATTGTCGAAGAAATTCTATGATTTCACAGTCAAGGAGTTCGGTCTCTCGGACAAGGTTGTTGTCGAAGGTTTCAGCCGGGGAGGATATATGGCTTTCGCATGGGCAGACGCCTATCCCGAGACGGTCTCCAGCCTGTATGTCGATGCCCCCGTGTGCGACATCACCTCATGGCCCGGACGTAAGAGAGCGGACCTATGGGAGGACTTCCTCGAGGAATGGGGCGTGAAAGATAATGAGGTTGACGGCGATTTCAAGGGCAACGCTGTAAATCATCTCCAAAGGATAGCGGAGGCCAGAATCCCGATCATCGCGGTCTGCGGAGGCGCGGACAAGGTTGTTCCTTACGACGAGAATATGCGGATAGTTCAGGAAGCCTACCGGAAGATGGGCGGGACGGTCGAGGTCATTGTGAAACCCGACTGCGACCACCATCCCCACAGCCTGGAGGATCCCGCTCCGGTCGTGGATTTTCTCAATAGCCACAGGGCTGAATATACTGAATATCAACATATTCATAAAAGAGGAAACCTGGACAACTCCCTGTATGCGATGACGGTCAGGAAGAAGGCCACGGTGGCTTTCTTCGGAGGTTCGATCACGGAGATGACCGGGTGGAAGGACATGATCAAGGAAGACCTCGCAAGAAGGTTCCCGGACACCAGGTTCAAGTTCATCGACGCCGGAATATCCTCTCTCGGCTCGACTCCCCATGCCTTCCGCTTCGGGGAAGACATCCTCTCCCATGGCATTCCGGACCTTCTGTTCGTCGAGGCGGCCGTCAATGACGACACAAATTTCTTCGGCCCAAGGGAACAGGTTCTCGGCCTCGAGGGAATAGTCCGTCACGCGTTGAGAGCCAATCCTTTCATGGATATCATATCCCTGCACTTCATCTATGATCCCTTCATCCCTCTGCTGGACGGCGGCGAGATCCCGGATGTCATAATGAACCATGAGAGAGTCGCCAACCATTACCATCTCACTTCCATCGATCTCGCCTCCGAGATCGCCGCGAGGATGAGGGACGGTCAGTTTGACTGGAATAGGTTCGGCGGCACCCACCCCGCTCCTTTCGGCCATAAATTCTACGCCGCTGCCATAGGGCGGGTCCTGGAGGAATCGACCAAACCTGCCGGGGAGTATGTCAGGACTCCGCATGCGGTTCCAGGTAAGAGCCTGGAGGAGGATTGTTACGAGAACGGACGACTGCTTTCTCCCACAGCGGCACTGAAAACCAAGGGCTTCCGTCTTGAGGAGGACTGGGTGCCTTCCGACGGAGCCGGTACGAGAGCGCAATATGTCCACGTCCCTACCCTGGTCTGCGAGTCGGGCGGTTCGCTGACTCTCGAGTTCGAGGGAAAGGCTATCGGGCTCTACTGCACCTGCGGTCCGAACGCCGGCAAACTCTCCTACTCCATTGATGGCAAGGAATATCCGATCCTCGACACCTTCACACCGTGGAGCGAAGGCTTGCACATCCCCTGGCTCCATATTCTGGCCAATGACCTTGAGCCGGGCCGCCATGTCATCAAACTCAAGGTCCTGAAAGGCGACCGCTCAGGCTGCTTCATCCGTAATTTCGCTGCCAACTGACACGCTTTCAGGAAGTATCCCATTTGGAAATGAAGGAATAACTTCATATATTTATCGTTCAAACGAGGAAATACCTAATTATGAGAAAAACTATTTCTAAAGTGGCTACAACCATTGCGGTTGCCGTGTTGTCTTCGGCGATCATATTTAGTTGCGGACCTGATGAACAGCCCAGCGGCAATAACGGAGGAGGTGTGAACAATAACGGACCTGTGACTCCATCCACAATCGCCGTGACGGGAGTGTCTCTTAACAAGAGCACGCTCAGTCTGGAGGAGGGAGGTTCGGAATCACTTGTCGCGACCGTATCCCCTTCAAATGCCACGAATAAGGCCGTTAATTGGAAATCGTCCGCCACTGGGGTAGCGACCGTCGATGGGAACGGCAATGTAACCGCCGTCAAGGCAGGCTCAGCAACCATAACCGTCACCACATCAGATGGTTCCAAGACCGCCACCTGTGAGGTGAAGGTCTCCGCCAAGATAATCCCGGTGACAAGTGTCTCGGTCACCCCGGAGATGGCGGTGATCTTTGAGGGTGAGACAGTCACGCTTTCGGCCACAGTATCTCCTGAGGACGCGTCTGACAAAAGCGTCACCTGGGAAAGCCGCAGTCCTCGTATAGCGACCGTGGACAACAAAGGAGTGGTCACCGGTATAATGGATGGCATCACGTATATTGATGTGAAGGCCGGGAACGGGGTCACGACATCATGCCTTATTCATGTCAATAAAGACTTGAGGCTCAAGGGAATAACCCTCTCAAAGAGCGTGTTGGAGGTTACGATGGGCAAAACGGAAAAACTTAGTGTCGTGTTCGATCCGGCTGATGCGGAGAACAAGAACGTCTCCTGGGAAAGCTCCGACAATGCCATCGCGACAGTGTCTTCCAAAGGCGAGGTATTGGGACTGGATGTTGGCGAGGTGACTATTACGGCCACATCGGAGGAAGGCGGATTCAAGGCCACATGCAAAGTCAAGGTGCTTGCCGCCTTACAGCCTGGCGTATATTGGGTGCAAGATCGCCAACTCTATCGTGATAATACTGATCTCAACACCCCAGTGGCGTTCGGTGTCAGCATTGACCCTGCCGGAGATATGTATTATTGCTCCTTGCATAGGACTAATGTGAGCAACACCTTCCATATATTCCTGAACGGAGTGCCTTATCTCAAATTCGACGAGGAATGCAGCTGGCCTTATTCAACCGCCGGCGGAGGGTATTACTTCATTCCCAGTCCCAATGCTGACCATTCTGTCTTGCGGACATGGAAGATAAATCCGAAAACCGGTAGCGCCAAGGATATACTGGTGTATAGCGGACAAGCCCATTCTTTCTGGCACAATGACATAACAGCCGATTCGAAGGGCAACCTCTATATCGCGGGATATATCAAGAACAGCGACGGATATTACACCGCGACGCTCTGGAAAATCGATTCGAACGATAATGTCACAAAGACATCCCTCTCGAGTGGCACCACAAAGAACGAGGAAAGTGTTGATGCCGTGGCGGTTAACCAGAATGGTGACGTGTTCTGCCTTGTGTGGGACGGGTCTTATGGCTACGATGGATTCTATTACCTTCACCTTTACAAGAACGGCAAGAAGCAATATCTCGTCACAAGCAAATGCGACAGGTCTAACTCAAAGTGTTGTGACCTTGCCGTCCTTGGCAACGATGTTTATATACTCGTGAATGAGTTCAACGACATAAACGTCTCGAATGAGATAACCACGAAGGATCGAGTGTACAAGAATAAAAATGTCCTGTACGATCTGAAGCAAGGAGTGGGTGTGTGTTCCATGGACATAGCTGTCACCTCCAAAGGGGACGTCTATTGCTCCGGATTCCAAAAAGACGGTAAAACCAAGTATTATATCTGGAAGAACGGGAAAGTCCTCTACACTCCAAATAGCATTACCAATAATAGCCTTGTCATCCTGGAATAAATTGTTTTGTATATGAAAAGAACTATTTCTAAAGTCGCGGCCGCGATTGTTGCCGTCGTGTTATCATCAGCGACTCTCGTCAGTTGCGGACATGAGGAACAGCCCGCTGATAAGGGCGTCCCTGTGACTGGAGTATCAATCAGCAAAACCTCCTTGAGTCTCGTGGAGGGAGATTCAGAGACATTGACATCCAGCGTATCCCCGGCTGACGCCACGAACAAGAACGTGAAATGGAGTTCCTCGAACTCAAGTATAGCGACAGTTGACGGCAGTGGTAAAGTGACCGCTGTTATGGCCGGTTCAGCCACCATCACTGTCGCCACCGTGGATGGAGGCAAGACTGCAAACTGCTCAGTGACCGTCACCGCCAAACATGTGCCCCTGAGCGGGATCGCGATCTCCCCCGCCGAAACAGAAGTCACCATTGGAACTCCTTCGACGCTCACTGTAGAGTACACACCAAAGAACGCCTCGAACAAGAAGGTTACGTGGAAGAGCTCTGACGAGACCATCGCTAAAGTTTCGAGTAGCGGTGTTGTCGATGGTATCAAGGAAGGAACAGCCACTATCACAGCGACTTCCGAGGAAGGAGAATTAAAAGCCACCTGTACTGTCAAAGTCTCCGCCATCACCAAGGCAGGTGTTTATTGGACACAAGAGGATCTCATATTCAGGGATGGGAAAAATTTGGGCATCAAAACTCCTGTCACTGTCAGTATTGACTTGGATGGCAATGTCTATTATTACTCCGACGACAACATCTACGTGAACGGCGTTCCTTCGTACCAATATAGCATTAGATCGAGTCGGGATTATACCTCGGCTGGAGGAGGTTATTTCTTCGTCTTGGATATTAATGACAATAATTCCGAAATCTCGGTCTATAAACTCGATCCGAAGAAGAGAACCTCCAAGAAATTAAGCGTTTACAAAGGCTCAAGAAAGAATGAGATCTGGGTCTATGATATGACGGCAGACTCCAAAGGTAACCTTTACCTGGCCGGAAATATAACAAGGGAAGACGATGTGGACATCGCGACCCTCTGGAAACTAGATTCCAGTGATAAGGTCACAACCACCTCATATTCCGATGGAACCGGAACAATAAAGATCGGCCCGGCTGTCGATGCAGTGGCGGTGAACAAGAATGGTGATGTTTTCTGCCTTGTTTACGAAGGTAATTTCGGGAAGGGCGGCTACTATAAGATAAACCTCTACAAAAACGGGAAGAAGCAATACCAGGTGACCGAGCTCAATAGCAGGAGTTATTCACAGAAATGCGATATCGCCGTGATCGGTAGTGACGTCTATATGTCAATCTGTGAGAATATTGGTAGTAATATTGAGGCTATCAAGGTCTATAAGAATAAGAATGTGATCCATACCATTAAAGGTGAAGAGGAGGGCGATACCGTCGCAGGCGACATCGCCGTCACTTCCAAGGGCGATGTGTATTGCGTTGGACATACAGGTGCCGGTAGCGAGGCCAAATACTATATTTGGAAAAACGGCGAGCCATTCTACACCACAAATAAGTCATTGGCCCCTCACTGCATGTCCGTTAAAGAATAAGATGCTCAATTGAAACGGTAAGTCCCGCCAGGAACGGTTTTAATCCGGATAGTGTCACCCTGGGCAGAGATAGTTCCTCTGTCCGGGGTTGCTATTATGACGCTTCGTCCGGGCCATGGATTCAGCATGGTCAGGTCACGTCCTTTCTCGCTTAAAAGAGTCACCTCACCAATTGTCCCGCCTTTAATAGCGGATGACACCAGAAAAGCGCCTTCGACCCTGATACGGTGGAAGGAAGCGTCTTTATCCTTCGGCCATCCCTGGAACAGGCGGACGATACCCTGATGTCCCATGCACATCATCTCGTTGATGGTGTTGGGAACCGTACTCCAGTTCTCGTCACCATGAGGGTTATCTTTCTGGAAACCATTCCCGTAGGTGTGGAGGGAATATTCCTTAAGATGAGTGTAGATGCTGTCGGCAGGATAACCTATCCTGACCGCGGCGGGGAAGAAACTGTTGGTTCCGTTGAAGTCTTTCCAACGACGCATCACGTCAACCGTGTTCCAAGCCACTTGAAGAAGTTCAGGATCGCTCGCCAGGCCGACCTGTCCGGCAGGATAGACCTGCTGGAGGCCAAGGGTGTTGTCAGGCCACCAGTCCACTCCCCTCTCGGTGTAGCGGAAAACCGTCTTGCCGTCACGCTCCTGCAGGGGGAACTCCGCCAGATGGCTTCGCCTTTCCTTCCAGACAGACCTCTTGTCCTCATCGACTCCAAGTAGCTCACTCATGTCAGAAGCCGTGTCAAAGACCATCCTGACAAGCCCCAGGGACGCTATCGGGTTCATTGTCCCGACGGTACCCTCATGGATGGCGTCGTTGTAGATCACATAGCGGTCGCCTTCTTTGGTCAGGTAATTCTCCCAGAAAGTAGCCACACCTTTGACGAAGGGATATACCTTGGCCGCGTAATCCTTGTCCCAGGAGTGATAGAATCTCATCGAAAGGTTCACGACAGCATAGGCTGAATTGCTTTTCTGGCCCCAGAACATGCCCCCAGCCTCTATGTTGCCGTTTTCCCTCCAATCCCCATGATTCTTTTCCATATAGTCCGACCAGCGGGTGGTCTCGATCCCGAGAGGGCCTATCCCGACAGGGAGCATGATGCCGCCCGGAATCCCGCAGACCTTGTCCGAGTAAAACTCCCCTATCGGAATGGAGGCAAGAATCGGGGCGTCGTAGGTGTCAGCCTGCTCAAGACGGTTCGCTGAATACAGGCCGTAGAACGGGGCCATGAAGTTGTAGTTCAGGTGGTAGTCAGCCATCCACCAAGGCGGCTCCTGGGTGATCCAGGTGCCGAAAAGAGGCGGCGGGAAGTCCGGGTCGCGGCTGCAGCAAGCCATGCCGTACAGCGAGACATAGTACTGACGCTCTATGTCCGGATCGGGAATACTCACATACGACTTCTCCCAATATTCCTTCCACCAGTCCTCGTGAGCCTTTCTCAACTTATTCAGTACAACTGATTTGGATTTATTAATGGCTGTCCGCAGGCAGTCGTCGGACTTGAAGTCGCTGGAGAAGGCGGCTATGACCGTAAGGCTCTTGCCTGGCTCCAAGGTGAAGGATCCATCTTCAGCGACCTTGGCCCACATCGCGGCGGCGGCCTTGGTCGGGATCTCCACGGAAGTGTCGTTGTACTCCCGTGAAAGGTATCTTATTCCTTCCGGCGTGGTTCCTTCTTCCCTAGTGTCCCTAAAGCGGACGTCCGGCTCGGCTTGGTTCAGAACCACCTTTCCCTCAACTGGTTCCTTGCCCTCAGACTTCAAGTTCACGACCAGGACATCCTCTGTCGCGGCAAGGAAGGTCTCCATGGACAATCTCCGGTCTCCTTTTTCGAACAGGCCAGTCGTGGTGGCGTCATATAGCCTCTGATCCACCTGATAAGAGGCCCCCTCGAGAGAAGGGAACTCAAGGGCGATCCGACTCAGGACAAGTGGATAAGTCTCGTCATGGGCCGACTTCAGCCGCCAGAAATCGTTGCGGGAGACATAGAACACAAGATGGTCCGGATTCCCGCCGATGGCCACTCCTGTGAAACCGTTGCCCATCAACGGAGCGTCAACTGAATATGGCGCCGGAATCCTGGACGGAGGCTCAGTGAAACGGACAGTCTGCCGGGACAGGATGACTTCAGCCTCTCCGATCCTGTCGGAACAAGAAATGGCTAGCAGGGAAACTGCTAGCCAAAGAATAAGATATCTTTTCAAAACTCAAAAACTACAGGTTGGGGTTTTCGGTAGCCCAGTCGGCCACGGCGGGGATGATGCCGAGGCTGATGATCTCGTCCCTCATCTTGCAGAGGTGCTCGTAAGAGGCGTCGAGAGCGGCCATCTCCTCAGCGGTGCCCTCAGGGTTGGTGAAGTGGCAGCCAGTGGCGTCGATAACGGTCGGCATGGCCATCATGACATTCTGGTACTTCTCATTGTTCACATAAGTTCCGGCCGGCCAAGTGAAGACCTCTCCGCCCATAGCGGCCTCGATCATCTTGACAGCGCAGTAAGCGGGGCTCTGGAAGGAGCTGCGGCCACGGAGCTTGATGATGTTGCTACCACCCTGGATGGTGTTGTGCTTGATCTCGGCGAAACGCTCCTCGGAAAGACCCATCTCAGCAAGAGGCTTGCCGTCGATCTTGACCTGGGAGGCGAAAACCGCCATGGCCTCACCGTGACCACCGTAAGTGTGGGCTCCGGTAACCTTGCACTGCTGGACACCGAACTCCTGGGCAAGAGCCTCCTGAAGACGGGTGCTGTCAAGAGCGGCGAGGGAGGTGAGCTTCTCAGGCTTCAGTCCGGAACGGATGAGGGCTGTAAGAGCGGTGACATCGGCCGGGTTGAAGATCACGACGACGAACTTCACATCGGGGCAGTATTTCTCGATGTTCTCTCCGAACTCAGCGGCGATCTTGCAGTTGCCCTTGAGGAGATCCTCGCGTGTCATTCCCTCCTTACGGGGTGCTCCACCGGAGGAGATGATGTATTTGGCGTCTGTGAAAGCCTCTTTAGGGTCGATGGTGGCCGTGATGTTAACGCCAGGGAAAGCGCAATGGTCCATCTCGGCGAGGACACCCTTCAGACCGGGCTCGAAGATGTCATAAAGGCAGATGTTAGGGGTAAGCTTAAGCATGGCGGCAGTCTGGGCCATGTTCGATCCGATCATGCCGGCGGCGCCGACGATGACCAGTTTGTCATTTGTCAAAAAAGCCATTTCTATAAAATGTTTTATAAATACTTTCCATATTGGGCACACAAAGATAGCAATTTCCCCCAAATTAAGTGAGAATGAGTAAAAATACTCAAAGTATTCTCAAAAAAAGAACTAAAATTGCTATCGGAAAAAAAGAATAATCCTAAAATATTATTGCCATGAATCACAAACTTCTACTCTCAGCCATAGCGGCCCTCACCATCGCCTCAGGCGCTTTCGCCCAGACTCAAGTGCAACGTGCCGTTCAACGCGGCACCAACCAGCAACGTGGCACCGTAAAAAAAGGCACGGTTGTCAAACAAGGGACTATCACTGAACAACAGAAAGAAGCCATAAAGAAGGCTGGGCAGGATCGTAGACCTGTCGTTAATGTCATCGGTCAGACAGCCACCAACCAAACGTCTTCCGACCAGTCCGCAGCCGAGAAGGACAAGGCTCGTCGCAAGGCTATCAACGACTATCTCTTGAACGAGATGTTCAAACTGGAGAACCCCAAGAATCTCATCAGGGATATCAAAGGAGCCAGCCTGCCTCAAACTGTAGTGGAAGGAGGAATCCTTTACGAACTGAGGGAAATCCCGCATGATGTCAATGAGAAAGATGGGGACATTTTCACCGAGGACAACAACGATTATTTCCCGGGCAGACTGTTAGTAGCCGACAAGAACCTCGCGGATGGCAACCCGATTCCCGTGGCCGGCCTGGGAACAGGAAAGGTTGATGTGTCCCTTGACATAGACACCGGAGGTAACAAGTTCGTAGTGGAGGATGTCCCAATAACTTTCGGGAAGATCCAGGAAGCTGTCCAGACCCTTGTACGTCAGATGTATAACTCAAACGGCTACAGGCAACCAGCTAGGATCAAATCTATTACAGGGGACTATACCAGCAAAGAAGAAATCGCCATAAAGGCAGGATGCGACCTTAAGTTCGCCGCGCAATTCAGCGGTTCCGTGTCCACCAATCAGTCTCATACCACGATCACCCATCTTGACGACCTGTCCCAGGTGTACTACAATGTGGTCGTGACTCCGGCGGACAATGACTACTCCAACCTGTTCGGCCCGGAAGTCACCGTCGATGACATCAAGAAAGCTGTCAAGGAAAGATACCATAATTGTCCGTTCGTTTTTATCAGCCAGATGTCTTACGGTCGCAGGCTCTACAAATTCTCCGAGTACAATGCCAGCGATTTCAAGCTGGATGCCTCCGTCTCGGCTTCTTATTCCGGAGCATCTTTCACATCGACATCCAATATCACCAGGAATTCCGAGGCAAGTAATGTGACGGTTTATTTAAGGGGTGGCGATCCCAGCCTCGGATCCGGGTTGATCAAGAACAAAGCCACTGTCGAAACCGTGATGGCTAAATATGAGAAGAATGACGGATCCAACTCAGCCCTTTCAATGAACCAGGCAAACCAGGGAATCTCGATGTCCTACAAAACAACATACCTTGGATCTCAGCAAACCTGCCAGCGCTCAACCACCGGGAATTACAAAACCGCTGAATACCGCAAATGTGTCAACTCCTTGTATTTCAAGGTTCATGCGAAAGTCGATCACAGGGGTAATCCCGCTGTCGCGAGGGTGAAACCAAAGTTCTATTATAAAACTTTGAAGATAGATCCTAACACAGGGAAGATTTTGCAGAGGGGTATTGAGCATAGTCCGATTGAGCCGGAAATGAAGTGTTACACCACATGGACCCGCACCGTTGAACTCGAGCCTAACGAATACATAGACGGAAACATAAAATGTAGCGTTAGGACAAAGTATTCTGGCGATTGGTCACAGTCGATAGGCGACAATTACATAGATCCAGTGAAGTATAATGGGCAAATCAGCACACTCATGTTCGCCGGAGAAGTGGAAAAGAATGTGTATGTCAGCGCAAGTTCCGACATCGAATTCATCGGAATAAAGAAGGGCAAGAAATAATCGCCTTCAAATTTGAAATACGACCCCGAAAGTTTCCTGAACTTTCGGGGCTTTTTTCTTTGTATTTCAAAAAATCATTATATTTGTGGTGATATATTAGCGACAACAATTATATGGAGCCTCCCAGTTGTGTATTGACTGACCCTTCCAAGGCGGACCAACGGTCCGACGACCCGTTGTCGTACTCCCATTTGAATATTAACAAATCACTTCCCGGAGTTTTTCGGGGAGCATTTAACCATGGCATTATATCTTAAGAAAGAATTGGAAGAAAGCCGGTCGCTTATCGGCGTCTGGCAGATAACCGAGACCGAGGAGGAACTTCGGAAACTAGCCTCTTTGCCCAGTGACGAGGAGGAGGAGATATCATTTATCGGCAGCGAGTCGCTCCGCAAGCAGAGGCTGGCCGTCAGGGCCCTTCTCTGCGAGCTTTTCGGGGAAAAGGTTTACTTGAGCCACCACGATAACGGCAAGCCGTACCTGGAGAACAGCGTGACGAACATCAGCATCACCCACACCGCCAAGTATGTCGCCGTGATCCTCAACGACAACGACGACGTGGGCATCGACATCGAGTCCCTGGCCAGGGACTTCTCAGCTGTCGAGAAGAAGGCCCTCTCTGAGGAGGAGATCGATGACCTGGACGACGAGAAGCGCAACGAGCAGCTCGCCATCTACTGGTGCGCCAAGGAAGCGATATTCAAACTCATATCCGCCTACCATGTGGACTTCGCCGAGCAGATCGAGGTCGAGAGGTTCCGTCCCCGCGGCGAGGGTGAGCTCGATGCCACCTTCATCCACAAGGACGGCTACGAGGAGGACTTCGAACTGGAGTATATCACCTTTGACAACCACGTGCTGGTGTGGGTGGTAGGTTAGCAAATAACACAATCGCAGAGACACATGACAATTAACCAAAAAAACCTATAAGAAAATGTTAACGACAATAATCATCATCGCCCTGGTCGTACTTCTCGGCCTTTACATCATCAGGACCCAGCGCGCGTTTGTCGCCCTGGAGGAGAAGATGAAGAACGCCTTCGGACAGATCAACGTCCAGCTCAAGTCCAGGTGGGACGCTCTGACCAACCTCGTTGAGATGACAAAGCAGTACACTGTCCACGAGCATGACACCCTCACGGATGTCATCGCCTCGCGCAGGGCCACCAACGTCACCCCGGACCAGGTCGCCGACCAGGAGAACGCCATCACAAGCGTCCTGACCCGCCTCTCCGCCGTGGCCGAGGCCTACCCTGACCTCAAGGCCAACACTATGTTCGCCGACACCATGGCCAGCATCCGCCAGTACGAGGAGAACGTGCGTCTCTCCAGGATGGTGTATAACGACTCCGTCACCAAACTGAACATGATGGTACGCCAGTTCCCTTCCAACCTGGTCGCCTCGATGTTCGGCTTCACAACCCATGACCTCCTGCCTGAGGATGTGGCGAAGTCTGAGGCTCCTTCCGTCTCCGACATATTCAACAAATAAAAAGCTATGCGGCGGCTTGGGATTATCCTGGGCGTCGTCCTTCTGAGTCTATCCGTTCCCTCACTTGGGCAAAGCCAAGTCGAGTCGGTGCGGATAGATGTTGAATTACAGGACGACGGCTCGGCGCTCGTCAGGGAAGTCTGGGAAATCGATGTTGCCGGAAACATCACCGAATGGTATCTCGGCAAGGAGAACCTCGGCAAGATGGACATCAGCAACCTCAGTGTCTCAGACGAGTCCGGAACCACCTACACGAGTGAAGGAACCGGCTGGGACATAGACCGTTCCCGTGAGAAGAAGGCCTTCCGGTGCGGCCTTGTCAGGAAGTCAGAAGGCTATGAGCTATGCTGGGGCGTGGGCAGTAACGGGCCGCACACCTACACGGTCTCGTACACCCTCACCGGCCTGGTGAAGGGCTATTCCGACAAGGATGGGTTCAACCACATGTTCATCACCACGACCGACAGCGGGATAAATGACGTGTCCCTGACTATCCGTAAAAACGGGACCATCCTCACTCCCGAGAACACCCTGATCTGGGGTTTCGGCTTCCACGGTGAGGCTGAGGTTGTCGATGGGGCGGCCAAGTTCTGGTCCACCGAGCCTTTCTCAGGCAGTAGCAGGCTCATTGCTATGCTCGGTTTCGAGAAAGGAATATTCAATCCCGCGATCACCGAGGACAAGACTTTCGAGAAAGTCAAGGATAAGGCTCTGAAGGGCAGCTCTTACAAGGGAGGAAAAGACTTCTTCGAGGCTCTGGTCGAAATCCTGCTTTTCGCACTGCTCGGACTTATCAGCCTCGGCATTGTAGGAGGCCTCATCTGGGTGGAGATCAGCAACCGGAAGCGCAGGAAAGAGCTCCTTGGCGGCAAGGAAAGCGATGTCGATTGGTTCAGGGGAGTTCCTGTGGACGGAGACCTGAGAAAGTCTCTTAATATAATGAAGCTTATCTCCCCGCAGACCGTTTCGAGGAGCAGCCTGAACGGAAGCGACAAGCTGATAGCGGCTTACATGATGCGCCTTTTCTACCGCGGAGCCTTCCAGCTGGTTCCTCAGTTGGACGGGGATCCGGCGTTCAAGATCAATGAGCTGGCCCTCACCGACGACGATGCCTCCGGTCCGGACCTCAACCTGGAGCTGGACATCTACAATTTCTTCAAGGAGGCCGCCGGAGAAGACTCGATTCTTCAGAAAAAGGAGTTGAGAAGATGGGCCAACAAGAACGGTAAGCGGATCTACAATTGGCAAAACAAGATCAAGGATTCTTCTATGACCTTGAGGACCCTGAAAGCCAGGGAGGTACGTGAGGTGTTCGGTCTCAAGAAGTTCCTGAAAGACTTCACCCTCATCCAGGACAGGGGCGCTGTCGAGGTCGGACTGTGGAACAATTATCTTGTGTTCGCCTCGCTCTATGGGATAGCGGAGCAGGTCTATAAGGACTTCAAGAAGGTCTGTCCTGAATATTTCACCCTCTCAAAGACCATGGAGCAGTTCCAGAATGTGACTCCTACGGTGATGTGGAGCACATTCAACGATTCGACGCGCTACTTCAACCGCGCGGCCACCACCTACGCCGCCAGCAGGAGCTCGTCTCTCGGAGGAGGAGGCCACACTTCCTTCGGCGGTGGCGGCGGCTTCTCCGGCGGAGGTCACTCCGGAGGCAGATAAAGGAAGTCTTTGCCGTTAATAAATACTCTATTTTCGAGGAAAAGCATTATTTTTGTATGATGGTCTGAATAGTTATGAGACTAGCTACAAGAATAATCGCTTCGCTGCTGGCGCTTTGCTGCCTTTCAACCGGACTGGCCCTCTCCCAGAACAAGGAGAGCGCCTCATGGAAGGAAGACGGCAAGCTTGTCGACGCGGTCGGGTACATTGGTGACGGACAAATAGGCAAAGCCGGAAAGCTTCTCGAGGAGATCCTGAAAGCCGACCCAAATAATGACGCCGCATGGTATTACCTCGGCATGTGCGGTCTTTACAGCAGGGACGTGAAAGGAGCCCAAGACGCATTCAAGAAAGCGTCCTCGCTTGATCCTTCAAACTACTGGTACAAGGACAGGCTCGCGATGGCGTATTCGATGACCGGAGAGGACGACCTCACGATCGCGACTTACGAGGAGCTGCTGAAGGAATATCCAAAGAAAAACGACATCTACTTCACCCTGGTCAACTTGTACCTGAAGCAGAACCAGTTTGACAAAGCCATCGCGGCGATGGACCAGATCGAGGCCGCCTTCGGGCAAAACGAGAACGTCACTGTCACCAAATATGACATTCTTCTCCGCCAGAACAAACCGGCGGAGGCGTTGAAAGTCCTTGAGAATTACAACAAGGAATATTCCTCCCCCTACGTACTGGCCAAGCTCGGAGACCACAGTCTGGCTGAATACAAGGACACAGCCGCCCTCGCCTACTACAGGGAAGCCGTTGAGCTTCAAGGAGATTATATCCCCGCTATATTAGGCGAGGCTGAAGTGTGGCGCATCCGCAGGAACTACGGTGGCTATTTCAAGTCACTGCGCCGGTTCATCGAGGACGACCAGACCGACTCCAATGCCAAGACTCAGTACCTTGGAATGCTGCTCCAGAGATCAGAGCCGAGGTTCATCCAGAACTACCAGTCCAGCATTGACTCCCTGTACGACTACTTGACGCTTCACCATCCGGCGGACAGCAATGTCCTTAAGCCGGCCGGCATGTATTACTACGCCACGGAGAGGACTGAAAAAGGGAAGGCGCTTATCCGTCAGAACATGGTGAAGAACCCTGGTAGTCTTGACGCTGCCGCCACCTACATCCAGTTGCTCGGATACCAAAGCGATTGGGACGCCCTTATCCCGGCCGTTGACAGTGCCTTGGCCAGGTTCCCTAAAGAGCCGGGTTTATACGAGATGAAGAATGTCGCCCTCTATAACAAGAAGGACTGGCAGGGAATAATCAACAACAGTCTCAAAATCATAGAGATCGCGCCGAATGACACGTCGGTGACCATTCCTGCCCTCGCCAATATCGGTGACATGTACCATGAGATGGGGATGGAGAAAGAGGCTTTTGACTGCTACAAGAAAGTCCTGAAAGCCAATCCGGATTATTCCCCCACCCTGAACAACTTTGCCTACTACCTCTCACTCAAAGGCAAGAGCCTGAAGAAGGCCTGCGCCATGAGCAAGAAGACTATAGATAAAGAGCCGGACAACTCCACCTACCTGGACACCTACGGTTGGATCCTGCATCTTCTTGGGAAGGACCAGGAAGCGAAGGCGGTGTTCAAGAGAGCGATGATCTATGGCGGGAAGGAAAGCGCCACATGCATGGATCATTATGCGGAAGTACTTGAGGCTCTGGGAGAAAATGACTTGGCAAAGGTTTACAGGACCCAAGCCGCCAATAAGCGATCAGAGGGTAAGGAATGAGACAAAGCCTGCGAATATTCATTTTGAGCGTGATCCTCTCCCTTGTGGCGGGATCCTTGGGGCTATACGCTCAAGACACGAAAGCGCAGGAGAGTAAAAGGGCCCGGTTGCAGAAGGAGATCGCCATCCTCGACAGCCAGATAAAGGCTATCGCCACCAAGAGCGCGAACGCAGTCAACCACCTGTCTCTTATCCGCAAAAAAGTGGACGCCAGGAAGGAGCTGGTCGCTGAGAGTGACCGTGAGATCGCCGGGTTGAGCGGAGCGATATCCTCGAAAGAGAATGACATCAAGGCCATGCAGGCCAAGCTTGACACCCTGTCGGACTACTACGAGAAACTCGTCCGTGGTGCCTACAAGAACCGCAATCCGAAGGTCTGGTACATGTATATTCTGGCCAGCGACAATGTGGGACAGGCTTTCCGCAGGTATGGGTACCTTAGAGACCTGTCAAAACAGATGAACACCCAGGCCAGCAATATAATCGCCGCCAAAGACTCGCTCGAGAAGCAACGCGAGGCTCTGGCCGCTTTGCGTAAGGAAGCTGAGGTCCTCAGGGGACAGAGGGTGGCCGACATGGGAAAGCTTCAGGCGGAACAAAACGACTCGCAGAAACTGGTCAACCAGCTGAAACGGGACAAGAAGAAATACCAGCAGGACCTGTCTAAGAAACAGAAGGAGGTTGAGGCTCTCAACAGGGAGATCCAGAGGATAATCAGCCAGGCCCTCGACGACAAGAGTGGTTCCAAGGGATCCGGCAAGTCCACGGCCAAGAAAGAGCCTCCGAAACCTATCGATTACACTCTAGCGAAGAAGTTCGAAGCGAATAAAGGCAAACTGCCCTGGCCGGCTGAAGGCGCGGTGGTGGAGCATTACGGCCAGCGCTATGACCCTCTGTATCCTAAACTTAAGTTGCCTTTCAACAACGGTGTTTCCATCGCCCTCGGGCAAGGATCAACCATCAAGGCAGTATTTGACGGAGAAGTCAAGCAGATTGTCGTGATGCCTGGTTACAACAAATGCGTTCTCGTCCAGCATGGCAATTTCTTCTCATTCTATTGCAAGATGGATAATGTCAGCGTGAAGAAAGGCGACAAGGTCAAGACGGGCCAGTCCCTCGGAACGGTTGACACCATCGGAGGTGAGACACAGCTCCATTTCCAGATCTGGTCCGGAAAGACTCCTCAGAACCCCGAGATTTGGTTAAGGCCAAGGTAACCATGAGACACGAGATCAATATCCAGAACCTGAATGACTTGGACAGGGCCGCAGGGGAATTTCTGTCTGAAATAGGAGACAGGAAAATCATCGCCTTCTACGCTCCCATGGGCGCCGGCAAGACCACTTTCACAACAGCCCTCTGCCGCAGTCTGGGTGTCCGGGAAGACGCTGTCAGTTCCCCGACTTTCGCCATCGTGAATGAATACAGGACAGGCGATGGAGAGCCAATGTACCATTTTGATTTTTACCGCCTTAATAAGATCGAGGAAGCCTTCGACATCGGCTTTTACGACTATGTGGACAGTGGCTTCCTATGCGTGATCGAATGGCCTGAGAACATCGAGGAGATCCTTCCTGAAGAAACCTTGAAGGTCAGCATAAAAGTCAATCCTGACGAGTCCAGGACTATCAGCTGGGAGGATTAAAGCCCCTTTTCCCTGATCTCTCCGAGCAGGTTTTCCAAAGAGACACAGAACTCTTTTATCGAGCGTTTGTTGAACTCATCGACAGATGAGATGTTTCTCTCGATATTGGCTTTAAAGAATGTCTCGTTCAGAAGCAATCCTCCCCCGAGGAAACCGCTTATCCAGTCGTGTCCGACAAGCTCATACGCTGTCAACCCGGCGGCTCCAGCGTTCAGGATCATAGACAAAATCCCCTCCCAGGGGCGTCCAAGGTATATTTGTCCTGCTGGAGGAATGAACGACAGGACAGCGGCCGTATTCTCTTTGCGGAGCCGGGGAGCCTTCTTGAACAGCTTCACCACGGCATCTTTTTCTCCCTCGGAAGTAGCGAGTCTCAACGCTTGCTCACGGGACTCCGCAAGTCTCCAGGCTGAGGCTAGAAGCACCGCATACATCTCCGGAGACTCTCCCGCTTTACCACTTTCCTCAAGAAAACCTAAAGCGGCCCCAAAATCACCAGCGGCCTCACTGTAACGCGACTTGAGTACCAGGACATCAGTGGCGGTCTCCGGGTCAAGGAAATACATTTTAACGCGTTCAAGAGTCCTGAGTGCCTCATCCGGCATGGAAGCCTGATAATAACAATCGGCCTTCTTTATCAAGGCCATATTCGCGGATTCAGGATCATCCGACGAGAACACGACCCTCTCCCACCGGAGGGCTTCCTCCAGCGGATTACCTTCCGGAACCTCTTGTCCCTTAGCGGAAAACGGAACGAAGAGGCAGATGGAGATGATAAACAATAGTCGCGTTCTCATTAGCTGTTCTTTGTTCTTTCTCTATGCTGACAGACATATAGCTGCCATAGATATTTCCGAGATAAAAAGTGGCGCACAAGGATCCGGCAAGTATTGTCCGCCAGTCTTTTAATCCATGCTTTTTCCAATTCTCCGCCGTGATAGCACCAAGCGAGCCGACGGTCATAAAAGCGGCGACGCCTTCTCCCAGACGACCCGCATAGACTTTACCTGCCCCGGGTATAACCGCCGAGGCCAAAGCTGCCAAGCCAGCCTTCTTCCCTCCAGTGTCAAAACGGCCCACGGCGATCTCAGACAGGATCCTCTCGCTTTCCGCCAAGGCATAATTGTCAAAAGTGAAAGCGGAACTCTCTCTGTTCCAATTGTTTTTATCACCTTTAAGCAAAGCCAGTCCGGCGGACTGAAGAGCGGTCAGCTCAGCGTAGGGACCACCTTCAGAGAAAGTCGCGGGAAGCGCCGGGGATGATAGAAGGGCCGAAGCCCCATCATAATCCCCAAGACTAGCCAACGAGAGTGTCCGGTAAAAAAAAGACTCTGCCCCGAAGGGCGATTCAATCGGCACTTTAGCGAAAAGACCGGAGGCCTGAGAGAACTTACGATCCGAGAAAAGGATTATGGCCCTAAGGTAATCAACCGTGTCGGAGGGAGCGAAAGCGGAGAGCGACAGAGTCCTCGCGTCCTGCCTCAAATTGTTATCTATCAAATGATTGAAGAAAGCGTATTCTTCCGACACCGCCTTGGTTCCGGACTGCGGGAATATGACGGTGGAAGTGTCCGGAACAGGCATTAGGGAGATCTGTCTCGATGATGCCAGGCCAATCCTCGACGATGACATCACCCTGTCAGGAAACCCAAGTATTCCCCTGACCTGC
Source organism: uncultured Bacteroidia bacterium (assembly GCA_902785825.1). GTDB lineage: Bacteria > Bacteroidota > Bacteroidia > Bacteroidales > UBA932 > Cryptobacteroides. Next base: position 36,348 of record CACZZZ010000007.1, on the reverse strand, counting down.
CCGGACGAACCGACAGGCAAAAGACATAATAGAATGATGAGAAGGCCGCGGGGCATCACGATGTCACTTCCTAGTCTTGGGAAGATTCTTCAAGGGCTTGGCATCAGAAGGCACCTTGAAATCAAACATCGGGTCTTGTCCATCCACCACGACATCGGAATAGATGGTTCTCACAAGCGTGGAGTCCTTCTTTGAGGTATATTGGACGGAAGTCACCCGCAAAGGGAGCATAAGATTGGAGAAACGGTTGTAGGAGGACAAGTAAGTCCTGCTCACCACCGCTCCCTTGTCATTGTAATATGCCAGATAAATAGGCAGATAATTTTCCAGGACCAGTTCCACCTTGGCCACTCCCTTTCCGGGGACCGAAGGAAGGTAGGTCCGTCTCAGCAAGCCGCCTTCCTCCCGGGTCGTCGAGGAAAGCTTATAGCCATAGTATCCGAGTCCAAGGTCATCGCCATGGCCGGACAAGAACAAGTAAAGAAGGTTGTCCCGGTCGCTGTAGTCCTCCTTGCGCTCTGAATAGACCTCATTCGATCCGGGAATATAGATTTTGAACTCACCGTCAGGATTAGTGACAGTGTAGTAAAGATATGGTGAATCAAAGACCTGGACCAGCCGGCCGGAAGAGGCGCAGAACACCTTGCTGCCGACGGTAGTGACCTTGCCACCATATAAAGTTTTCACCTCCATCGCGGCCGAGACCCGCCTCTGTGCGGCGGCCGGGATGGAGATGATAATCAATGCTGTTATGAGCAGCTTTCTAAGCATTAACCCCACATGAAGAATGAGGTGTTGCCGCAATAGCGCGCGACTGAGTTGTCCTCAACCGCGGCCACTATCTCTACGATGAAATCCACGAACGGGACGACACCGAAAATGCCTCCAACAGTGAAGGTATAGATAGCCCACATCCAGGGACGAGTACCCATATAGTGGCGATGAACGCCGAATCCACCGAGGAAGAAGGTGAGAAGGATAGCGCCAACAGGGCTCTTACCAGCGGAAACGGAAGCTGAAGCAGGCATTCCGGCGCGAAGCTGGGCGGGAACCTCGCTCAGGAAAGAGACGGGAGAAACCTCCACGGCGCTTTCGATCGCATTGTCAACAGCGGCGTCATCAATTTTGTAAGGAGCAGCCGAAGCCACAGTCGAGATCGCCACGAAAGCGATCAAAGCAAACAGTAATTTTTTCATTGCTACAAATGTTTAGTTATACAAATATAGCCTTTATTTTTAATATTGAGCCATCATAAGCCGTCTATCCTGTCCAGAAAGCGGTAGGAAGCCGCTTCGGCGAGGAACTCCGGTCTGATATTCCCGGAGCCTTCCAGGTCGGCTATTGTCCTGGCAACCTTGAGAATACGGGAATATGCCCTCGCGGACAAGCCAATCTTGTCTATTATTTTCCCCATCACTTCCGAACACTCGGGGTCGAGATGGCAATATCTCTCAAGCATCCGCCCGCTCATCTCAGCGTTCGTGAATATCCCCTCTCCCGCGAAACGCTCTTTCTGGATATTTCTGGCACCCAAGACTCTTGCCGCCACAGCAGAGCTTGGCTCGCCTTTCTTTCGGCCCACAAGCTTCCTTGTCTGGACAGGATGGAGCCAGAGCTGGATGTCTATCCGGTCCATTATCGGCCCGGATAGCTTGGAAAGATACCCCACCCGCTGCCCGGGTGTGCACCTGCACCTGTCCCCTTCCCCATAATATCCGCAAGGACAAGGATTTGACGCCGCAACAAGCATGAAAGAAGCCGGGTACTCAAGTTTGGAGCGAAGCCTCGAAATAGTCACCTTCCGGTCTTCCATCGGACCCCTGAGAGCCTCCAGCACCGATTTTGGCATTTGGCCATATTCATCAATGAAGAGAATGCCATTATGCGCCAGCGTCACCTCTCCGGGACGGATGTCCTGTCCCGCCCCACCTCCGATTATGGCTGGCAGCGAGGCGCTGTAGTGAGGCGCCCTGAAAGGTCTCTCATGGATCAACCCGATCCCGGAACCTTTGATCCCATAGACTGAATATATCTTGCTGGTCACTATCGACTCCTCCTTCGTCATCGGAGGGAGAATCCCGACCAGAGCCTTGGCCAAGGAACTCTTCCCGCTTCCAGGCGGACCGAGCATTATAAGATTATGTCCTCCACTTACGGCTATCTCGGCTCCGCGCTTGGCGCTTTCCTGCCCGATAATATCCGAGAAATCCATAATGCCGGAAGCAGCCTGGGGCCTCGCAGGCGCCGATGAGCGTTCCCTGTACAGATCAGTATTCCAGACCAGAAGGTCGCTGGGATCGTCAACCTCATCGAGAATCCTCAGCACATCCAGAAGGTTCCTGACTCCGAAAATGTCTATTCCCGAGCATTCCGTAGCCTCCAAGGCTGACTCCAGAGGCAGAATACATCCCTTCTTACCCAAAGAAGAGGCCAAGTCGGCTATCGGCAGGGATCCTTGGATCTCACGGAGCGAGCCGTCCAGGCCTAACTCGCCCATCACTATGTATTTCCCCAATCCAGGCAACTCTTTCTGCCCCGAAGCGGCTATGATGCCCAGAGCGATCGGCAGGTCATAGCCGCCTCCGTTTTTGTGCATGTCCGCTGGAGCCAGATTGATTACTATCTTCTTTCCGGGAATATGGAAACCGAGCGACTGCAACGCGGTGATTGTCCTGAGAAGGCTTTCCTTGACCGCGACGTCCGCAAGTCCTACCAGATGGACCCCTATCCCCGAGGTGATGTCCACCTCTACTGTGACCGGAACCGCCTCTATTCCAATGCATTTGGCGGCCATAATGTTAATAAGCATAGTTCGAGTTTATAGTCTTGGGGCGAATATAAGAAACCCGGACGGCAATCTGTTTAAAAAACAGAAAAACCCTCCGGTGAAAACAAAAATTTATGTTTTTTATAGCCTACTTCCCCGCCATGCACTCATGGATGAAGTTCCAAGCGGGAGTCTTATAATACCTGTGGCCGCCTTCTCCGACCCCAAGCGCGCACTTGCCCTTTCCTGCCGCTTTGAAAATCTCCTCCGTCTTCGCGAATTCCTCTCTCGCTCCATCAATCGGGAAAATCGGATCGCCATTCCCCTGGATCACACACAGGTAACGTCCGGCCACAAGACCGGCAAGGTCGCCCATATTGCCCAGATTCAGCATTCCCGGCACATAGTTGCACTCGCAATGAGGCATCGCGAGGATGCTCTTCTCATAGGAGCTGAACGAGCCGGAAGGAAGGCAGTACTTGATCCTGGTGTCCAGGGCGCCTGCATAGATGGTGGCGGTTCCGCCTCCTGAATGGCCGGAGACCATAACTTTGTCAGGATCAACCGGGAGAGTCTCCAAAGACCAGTCTATGATCTTCATTATGTCCCACACCCTGTCCCCTATCGGAGTCCGGCCGACCATCAGGTCGTGGAGAAGGAACAGGTGGCATGAGGAAGTGGCGTCAGCGTCGATGTCAACCTTCATACGGGTCTTCCCGAAGGCCCTGGTGGTCGGAGCGATGGCTATCAAGCCCTCCTTTACAGCCTGCAGGGCTATATTCCTCTCACCGTCCTCGGCAAGTGACCTGTCACTCTCGCTCCAGTAGATTCCGGCGTACAATTCCGTGTTCAGGGAATGGCCGTGGGGCGTTATCATAAGCCCGGTCTTGCCTTGAAGGTTCTTAGGGCGCAGGATGACAACCGGGAGGGAGACATCCGGCTCGGTCATTATCTCCCAGCGCTCGCGGGTGTAGTCACCCATGTCCTCGCTGTCTATCTGCCGGGCTTCAGGTTTGAAATCCTTAAGGTCCTCTGAAATCCGTGTAACCCCAAGGGTCTCACTCAGATCGGCCCTGAAATTCTTCTGCCACTTCTTGAAGCTTCCTTTCCAGTTCCGCCACGCGTATTTAGCGTCAGCGGAGGCGTAAAGGCTAGTGAAATGCTGGTCAGAAAAGGTGTACCCGGTCATGTCCACCACCGGCCTGGTATAGGTAGTTTCGGTCTGCTGGGCCCGAAGAGGCGATAAAGAAATGATCGCTAGAGTGATGAAAAATAATAAACGTCTCATGACTGTGAATTTATCTCCCATAAAAATACAAAAAGATTGCGGATTTGAGTATATTTGTAAGAATAGACTACGCATTATGGGCAACAAGGAAATTACAGTTTTCTGCAAAAACGACGGGAAAAACCACAGGATTGAGATGGGTGGCACTTTGGAGGATTTGTCCAAGAAATGGTGCAGGACCGTCACAGACCCCAAGACAGGCCAGAAGCTAGATGTGATAGCGGCTCTCGTGGACAATAAGCTCAAAGAGCTGGATTACAGGCCAATGCTTTTCCACCAGGTCGAATTCATCGGTTTCAATCACCCGGATGGCAGGAGATGTTACCTCAGATCTCTTTGTTTCGTGTTACAAAACGCTGTGAGAGCCTTGTCCCCGGACAAGGTCCTTGTGGTGGACCACTCACTGCCGAGCGGACTGTACTGTGAGCTCCACGAGCTCGGGAAACAGGAGGACGGGAGAGCCAAAGTCCACTATGTCACCGATGAGGAGATCGATGACATCAAGGCCAAGATGAAGGAAATCATCTCCAAGGACCTCCCGTACAAAAAAGTCAAGATGTTCTCCGAGGAGGCCCAGGAAATATTCCTGAAGAATAACCAGCCCCACAAGGCCAGCCTCCAGAAGAGCCTTGGCACGTTCACTTGCAGCGTATATTACCTCGACGGCAACGCCGACTCCTTCCATGGACCGCTGATCCCATCGACAGGTCTTCTCAAGACTTTCGACATCACAGGCATCGGGGACGGTTTCTGCCTGCAAGGCCCGAACATGACTGATTTCACGAAGGTTATGCCGATGAAAAGGCATGCGAAGATCACCGCGACCTTAAATGAATATACAGACTGGTGCTCGATCATCGGGATAGAGAGCGTCGGTACTCTCAACTCCGCCATCAAGGCCGGGAGATCGGTTGAGATCATCAATCTCGCCGAGGCTCTCCACGAGAGGAACTATGCCCGCGTGGCCGACAAAATCTATGAGAACCGCGCCGAGAAGCGTATCGTCATGATAGCCGGTCCTTCCTCAAGCGGAAAGACATCCTCTTCCCTCAGGATAGCCCTTCAATGTAAAGTACTTGGGCTTAAACCCAAAGTTATCGAGCTGGACAACTATTTCGTGGACCGGGACAAGACCCCGCTCGACGAGGATGGGAAGCTGGACTTCGAGTCGCTCCATGCAATGGATCTGGAACTACTTAACAGCCAGCTAAATGACCTACTTGAAGGAAAGGAAGTCGAGATTCCCAAATACGATTTCACCCAAGGGAAAAGGGTATATGTCGGCAACAAACTTCACCTTGAGGAGAAGGATATCCTCATCATGGAAGGCATCCACGCCCTCAATCCAGAGATGACCTCAGCGGTTGACAACTCAAGGATATTCCGGGTATATGTGTCCGCCATGACCTCCCTAAACCTTGACGAGAACAGCAACCTTTCCACATCAGACAACAGGTTGCTCAGAAGGATGGTCCGAGACAACCGCACAAGGAACACCACTCCGGAAGAGACTCTTCTAAGGTGGAACAGCGTGCGCCGCGGTGAGATGCGCAACATCTTCCCTTATCAGGAGAACGCCGACTTCCTGTTCAACTCCGGAGTCATTTTCGAGCTTCCGCTCCTGAAATACTATGCGGAGCCCCTGCTGCGGAGAATATCTCCGAGTTCCCCGGCTTACACCGAGGCTGTCAGGCTTCTGAAGTTCCTGGACTACATCGTCGCTCTCCAACCCTCGGAGATCGCCGCCATCCCTCCCACCTCCATCCTACGGGAGTTTATCGGTGGACAGACTCTTTGACCAATAATATTCAACAATTAATACAAGAAAGAAAATGGACCCTAATGTGAGACCGGAAACAATGGAGAGAATCACCTCTCCGGAATTAGCCCAGGCTTTTATCGACGAGCAGATCGCCGCAGTCAGGAAACAGGTTGGAGACAAGAAAGTGCTGCTCGCCCTCTCGGGAGGTGTTGACTCTTCTGTTGTCGCCGCCTTGCTGATCAAGGCGATAGGCGATCAATTGGTCTGCGTGCATGTCAACCATGGACTCCTCCGCAAGGGAGAGCCGGAGCAAGTGATCCGTGTTTTCAAGGAAGAGTTAGGCGCCAACCTTATCTACGTGGACGCTGTGGACAGGTTCCTGGGCAAACTCGCCGGAGTGGCTGATCCTGAGACCAAGAGGAAGATCATCGGCAAGGAGTTTATAGATGTTTTCGCCGAGGAGGCCTCCAAACTGGAAGGAATCAAGTTCCTCGGACAGGGAACCATCTACCCTGACATCCTCGAGTCCAAGGACGGTATCAAGGCTCACCACAATGTGGGAGGTCTTCCGGAAGGTCTTGATTTCGAACTGGTTGAGCCTATCAAGCTTCTCTACAAGGACGAGGTTCGTGTGGTGGGCAAGGCTCTCGGCCTTCCCGACAACATGGTTTATCGCCAGCCGTTCCCCGGCCCCGGACTTGGTGTGAGGTGCACCGGAGCCATCACCCGTGACCGCCTTGAGGCGGTACGCGAGGCTGACGCCATATTCCGTGAGGAAATTGACAAGATGGATCCCACTCCTTGGCAGTATTTCGTGGCCATTCCCGACGTGAAATCCACCGGAATCAAGGACGGAAAGCGTTACATGGGATGGGCCGCGGTGATACGTGCCGTCCAGACAAAAGACGCCGTCACAGCCAAATCCGTTGAGATTCCTTGGACGACGCTTTGCACAATCCGTGACAGGATAATCGCTGAAGTGCCCGGCATCAACAGGGTTCTTTGGGATTTCTCCGACAAACCCGTCGCGACAATCGAATGGGAGTAATACCGGCTTAGCCTGAAGGGGTCTATATGACCTCGATCGCTGAAGCCTCAATCCATCCCTGGCGGCCATCCGCCAGGGATATGTTTTGCCAGTCCCCGACATTGTCGAGAATCTTCACCTTAGTGCCCTCATGAATCACGAATAGATCCTTTCCTCCTGAGGGAGAGCTCTTTACAGAAGACACAGGGAGCATGACAATGGCGCTGTCTTTCTTGGCGTAATCCCTCTTCTGCCATGCCGAGAAGTCAAGGCAGAGCAGCGACAGAAGCAGTAACACTATCCCGCAATAGAATCCGACCTTACGCTTCACCGGCGAGGCTCCAAGCAGGAAAACCAATACACATGCCGCTGTCAGAGCCAAGAAAACGAGGAACAGGACAGCCCAGGTGTCGGATCCCAAGACATAGCAAATCTTCCGGCCGACACTTTCGAGAATGAACTCAGGAACCGCCTCGATTTTGTCCTGTGTGAAGCTTTGGGCGAAATCCAGATTGTAACGGGCATCCGTGAAGGATGGATCCAACTTGAGAGCCCTCTCATAGTTCAATATGGCTTTCGGATAATTACCTTGTTTGAAATAGGCGTCACCGATGTTGCAATAAAGCTCCGGTGAGGCGACTCCCGAGGCGATGATCGCCTCCCAAGAATCAGCGGCGTCCTTGAAACGGTTATCCGAATATGCCGAGACACCTTCCTGCCAAAGATCACCGCCTGCCGCCTTTGTGGCAACGGTATCAGCTGAAGCCACGACCATATCCTGCGCGGATCCATTGAAGGATATTCCCAGAGAAAGCAAGATCGCGATAGCCGAAGCGGCCACCTTGGACTTGGACTTGCCTGACTTCAGGCTGGAATCGATGGCGGTGATGACCCTGACCGCGGTGTCGTAATGGGCGTTCATGGCCTCATGGCCGGCGTCAGGAGAGTATCTGGCGAACTCACATGCCTCAAGAAGGCCTGTGAAAGCATCCGTGTCTTCCTGTGAAACCCCTCCCTCAAGCAGAGCTGAGGCGATATTTTCTCCGCTGATGTCAGTCATATCCATGTTAAGCTTGTCTGAGATGAAACCGATCAAAGCCTTGTGAAGCTCCTCATAGAAAGCGGTATAGAGATTCTTCTCGAGGAAATCACCGGCCTGCTTGAGCCTGGCCTTAGCCATCTTGGTAGCCCTGCGGTTCTTGGTCATGGCGACATCCGCTCTCATCGCAGCGGCTTTCCGCATCGCGAGCCACAACGCAACAGCTCCGAGAACAATCAGTCCCAGAAGAATCATGAACAAGGTGGATCCAAGGAAGAAAGTACCTTCCTTTGAGAAAGACGGCTTCTTGGTCGTTATGAAACGGATGTCGTCAGCGAGGCTCTTGACATCCCTCCTTTCCACTCCAGGGGTGACCGTGACGGGGCCGGAAGACTCCGAGCCCTTCCCTTTGTTCACCTTGATCTGGAGAGGGGCGGTCTTGAGAGTCACGTATTTCCCGGAATTGATGTCGAAGTAGGAATATTCCACGGGAGGAATGGTGAAATCACCGGCGCTGCGGGGAATGAACGGGAACTCGAAGGACTTGCTTCCGGAAGTTCCCCCATTGCTCTTGTCCGTGTTTTCAGTGGACTTGGTGTCATAGACCTCGAAATCAGGAGGGAAACTGACCTTCGGTTCTTCAAGAAGGGACACGTTGCCGCGACCTGAGATAGTAATGACTAGCGATCCGGCGTCATGCGTCTTCAATTCGTTCGAAGAGAGCCGGGCGGATATTCCGAAACTTCCAACTCCACCGCCGAAAGAGGCGGGTTGTCCGGAAGGAAGGGGCTTGACTTTGACTTTAAGGGGAGACGTGGTCACCCTCTTCCTGATCGTGCGGGTGTCATCTTGGAAGAAACTGTCGAAAATGCTGTTCGAAGTCCCGGTGTTGACCCTCACATTGACAAGGCAAACCAGTTCCGCCGGATCGATGGTGACGGTCCCGGACTGCTGAGGGATCAGCACATACGACCTCAGAACCGCCGTGTTGTAAATCTTGTCGTCGAAGCTCTCGCGCTTGAACTCGATATTGCTTGGTGAATATGTCTCCTGACTCCAGAACCCATTGAAAGAAGGGAACTTGGCATTTTCAAAACCCGCGATATTGACCCTCTGGTAGAGCTTCAATGTCGCCGTGACCGGCTCTCCGAGATAGACTTCCGAACGGTTAAGGGAGAGTCTCATGAAAAGGTCCTCGGACGGGATCTCTCCGGAGGCCGCGCGCTGGCGTGACTCGGTTGAGCCACCCTGGGAAGAGCCTTGGGAGGGAGCCTGCGATCCCTGACCGCCTGAAGAGGAACTGGCATCCGTCACGACCTGAATCGAGACCTGAGATGAATGGATAGTCTCACCGGCGAGTTTGGCCGAGGCCGCCGGAATCTGGAAAGTACCGGTAGCTTTGGGCAGAAGGATGTAGGTAAAAGTGGTCTGATGCGAGGATGTTCTCTTTCCATTGATGATCTGGATGCTTGTGGAAGATCCTTTCTGAGGTCCCCAAACCAATTGGAAATCATCGCCTTGCGACCAGGAGAAGTCTGTAGGGTTCTTTTCCCCCTCAATAATGAAAGTCACATTGAAGCGCTCATCAGCCGCGACAACATTAGGGGCTTCCACCTTGATGGCGTTCTGCGCGAGAACGGGAAGCGACATGGCCACGAGGGCGAATATGCATAAAAACCTCTTCATCATTACCAATTCTTGTCCTTCTGGCGGGATTTGAGAACCGCGGCTTTTTCCTTGTTGACCTTGTCCTGAGTCTCTTTCTCCCGGGCCTGGATGGCATTCAACATCTGCTGGGCCTGCTGGGGCGATATCTTGGCATCACCCTGACCTTGCCCCTGGTTCTGGTCCTTATTCTGGTCCTGGTTGTCCTGGTTATTCTGATTATCCTGATTATTCTGATCCTGATTATCCTGGTTCTGGTTATCCTGATTCTGATTCTGGTCCTGGTTCTGGTTGTCTCCGCCACCGCCGCCGCCATTCTTCTGGAGCATCTGCTTGGCATAGGCATAATTCTCCTTGGCGTCCATGTCATCCGGCCTCCTCAGGAGAGACTGCTTATAAGCGTCCACCGCTCCTGCCCAATCTTTCTTCTGAACGGCCACATTACCCAGATTGTAGTAATAATCAGCGGCATAGGCATTCTCAGGAGCCACCTCTTTCAATTTTTCCAGAGACTTTCCTGCCTCCTCAAAATTATCTTGCCGATACAAGGCTCCAGCAAGGTTGTAGGAAGCCGCGAAGGAGGCGGTGTCCTTGACCAGGGCCTTCCTGTAATCAATCTCACTTCTCTGCCAGTTGCCTTTGGAGAACTGGCGGTTACCGGAACGGACCTCCCTCCTGTCAACCTGGGCACCAATTTCCATGCTGGCCAGTAGAAAGACGGATAAAGAGAGAATGTATTTGAATACTCTTATCATCTTTTGTCAAACAAATGCCTGCGGGAGCGCCTCTCCCCGATCAACATCTCAAGGACGAACAGAGCCAGCGCGATCGCGAGGAAATACATGAACTGCTCGTCATATTCCTCAAAGACCACTGAGCTGTACTCCTCTTCCTGCATTTTCCTTATGTCATTCACGATGGGGGTAAGTCCAAACTCGTCATTTCCGGCATGGACATAAGCTCCACCGCCCGCCGAAGCGATCTCTTTAAGGGTCTCCTCATCGAGTTTAGTCACAACTATATTCCCCTCCTTATCTTTCAGAAGGCTGCCACCCATCGGAATCGGCTGTCCCTCAGCGGATCCCACGCCAATCGTATATACCTTCACTCCGGCCTCCGCGGCCTGGGAAGCCGCCGCCACGGCATCGTCCTCATGGTTCTCTCCGTCAGTGATGACAATTATTGCCCGGCTGTTCTCGCTTTGGGCGCTGAAACTCCTGACGGCGGTGTTGATCGCATCACCTATAGCGGTTCCCTGAATGGGTATCGACTCTGTGGAGATGTTGTTCAGGAACATCTTGGCACTCACGTAGTCAGTGGTGATCGGGAGCTGAACGAACGAGCTGCCGGCGAAGATTATCAGACCAATCCTGTCCCCCTGGAGCTTGTCGGTTATCCTCGAGATGGCGAGTTTCGCCCTCTCAAGCCTGTTCGGGGAATAATCCTTCGCGAGCATGGAGTTGGAGACATCCAGGACGACCATGATCTCAGCGCCCTTGACCTTATATTCCTTGAGTTTGGCTCCGATCTGAGGCCTGGAAAGACCTATGACGAAGAAGAAAAACGCGAGGGAATATATTATAGTCCTCACCCATCTTTTCGAGCGGGACCAAGAAGGCATCAGCTGGTTCACCAGTTCCTCATCTCCGATCGCCCGGAGACGACGGCGCCGCGCTCCCATCCACAAGGCCATGCCAAGGAAGAAGAACGGGATCAGAAGCAGGAGCAGAAGGTATTCCGAATGAGCGAATATGATCATGGCAACCTCCTCAATACTAAAGTTTTGATCAGGATCTCAAGGAGCAGGCAAATCAGCGCCGCGAGGGCATATCCTCCAAAAAGTTCCTTGTAAACGGGGAAACTGTCCACACTCACCTTGGCCTTCTCCATCTTGTTGATCTCTGAATATATCTCCGAAAGCTTGGTGTTGTCGGTGGCCCTGAAATAACGTCCCCCGGTTGTGGCCGCTATGTTCGAGAGAAGTTTCTCATCGATCTCGACCTTCATGTTCTGGACCTGGACGCCCCAAGGGGTCATCACCGGATAAGGCGCCTCGCCATTAGCTCCAACGCCGATTGTGTAAACCCTTATCCCATAAGTCTTGGCGATCTCAGCGGCGGTCTCAGGGGCCACCTCGCCACTATTGTTGACTCCGTCGGTGAGGAGAATCACGACCCGACTCTTGGCATCCGAATCCTTGATCCTGGCCACAGCTGTCGCGAGGCCGTTTCCGATCGCGGTGCCGTCTTCGATAAGGTCCGTGGAAATCTCCTTCATCAAGTTGATCAGGGTAGCCCGGTCAGTGGTGAGTGGGCACTGAGTGTAGCTTTCCCCGGCGAAGACAACGATTCCCATGCGGTCAGTAGGGCGCTGGGATATGAACTCTATCGCTATGTCTTTAGCCGCGCTGATCCTGTCGGGAGTGAAATCCCTCGCGAGCATACTCGTCGAGACATCCATCGCCAGGACTATGTCTATTCCCTCGGTGTCCACCCTGTCAACCTTGGTCGAGGAACGGGGACGAGCGATCGCCACCACTATCAAGCACAAAGCGGCTGTCCTCAGGATGAATGGAATATGGCGGACAAATGACAGGACTGAACGACCTCCGGCCTTCCAAGGGGTCGCCCTGGACACACGGAAATGGGGCCGGCGATCCTTGAGCTCAATATACAAGTACCTCAGGACCAGCAGGAACGGAACCAGAAGGAGCCACAGGAGTTTTGGATACTCGAAAAACATCACTCAGTCCCTCCCTCATTAGCTTTGTTATCGACCTGGTAGGTCGAGGTCACAAATCTCACGGCAAGTGGCACGGCGGCGGCATTCTCCTCATCGGTCGCGAAAGCCTTGGCGAACTTGACCATGTCAGCGGTCTCGAACAACCGTCTCATCTCCACGAAGAGGTCGGCCGGCACATCGGTATGGCCGAGGCTGTCGAATATCTCAGCGGTCGTCATCTCGGGGGCGTCGATCCCGTAACGGGAGTCGATATATTCCCTCAACGCATCAGTGATTCCGGAATAGAAAACCTTCTGCTTGTCTTTTGCCCAATACTTGTCTCCGCGGAACTTCTCGAGCTTCCTGAGAGCGATCAGGTAAGGAGGATCATTGGAAACGGCCTCCGGGAAAGCTTTTTTCCTCCTCGCGATGACAAGCGCCCTGATGGCGAATGCCAACAACGCGGCCAAAAGGACAGCGAGGATGTATGGCAGGACCTCGGAGAAAGTGACAGGATATTTGATCTGGCCCTTTATGTCGTGAATCTTATAAGTGGCGGTGTCCACCGGGATGGTGAAAACCTCCAGTTCATGGGGCTTGAACACTATCGTGTCCGGTTTTCCGGCTGAGGTCTCTTTAACAACGGAGAGAGGAGGAAGCAGGTATTTTCCTTCCTCGAAAGAGGTGATGATGACCGAAAAAACAATGTCGTAAGCCTTGGGAGCCTTCTTGCTTCCACGGACCGCGGAGGTGTCCGCCTCCCATGGACGGGCTATCTCGACGCTGTCCCCTCTGTAGAAGCCTTTCGAGAAATCCGGAAGCATGAGCCCCGTTCCGGCCGGAACGTCTTTGAGGCGGAACCCGTAGCGGAGCTGGTCTCCTATAAGGACAGAATCCCTCTCCTGGAGTTTCTCAAGAAAGGAATCCTCAGACTGGACCAGCTTTCCCTGCCCGAGAGCCGAGACGCCAGAGACGAAGGCCAATACTATAATATTCAATAACTTCCTCATTCTCATCTCCTCCCGAAGAATCCCATCAGACCCTTGACGTAGTCATCATTCGTGGCGATATCGACAGAGTCTATCTGGTAACGGTTAAAGAGCTTCCGCTCATTCTCATCCACCCTTCCGAACCACTTGGCATATTCCGAACGGGTCTTGCGGCTGGAGGTATTGACCCAGGCCGACTCCCCTGTCTCGGAATCCTTGACATGGACAAGTCCCACCGACGGGATGGTCTTCTCACGAGGATCATATACCTTTATCACCGATATGTCATGGCGATTGCGGGCCACCTTCAGGGCATCCTCGTAGCGGGGAGCCCCGTCGGGAGTCACGTCGAGCATGTCGGAAAGGACGAAAGCGGTACATTTCTTCTTGATGGCGTTTGTTAGGAACCTCAGGGCCTCACCGACGTCGGTGCCATCAGAAACAGGCTTAAGCTCAATTATTTCCCTAATAATATGAAGCAAATGTCCGCGGCCTTTCTTGGGCGGGATGAACTTCTCCACCCGGTCGCTGAAGAACAACGCCCCGACCTTGTCGTTGTTGATCACCGCGGAGAAACTCAACACGGCCGCGATCTCGGCGATAAGATCCCTTTTTGTCTTGTCAACTGTGCCGAAAAGCCCGGAACGGCTGATATCAATCAGCAACACGACCGTCATCTCCCTCTCCTCCTCATAGACCTTGACGTACGGAGCCCTAAGGCGAGCCGTCACGTTCCAGTCCATGGAACGGGGATCGTCCCCATATTGGTACTCACGCACCTCGCTGAAAGCCATTCCACGTCCCTTGAAGGCGCTGTGGTACTCCCCGGCGAAGATCTGGTGAGACAGAGCCCGGGTGCGGATCTCAATCTTGCGGACCTTCTTCAGGAGTTCGTTGGCTGAAGGATTCGAAGGCATCTTCTCAAACTATCATTAAGGAACCTGGACGGCGTTTATGACCTCGGCTATTATCTGCTCAGTCGTCACATTCTCAGCCTCAGCCTCGTAGGTCAGGCCGATCCTGTGGCGCAGGACCTCGTTGCAGACAGCCCTGACATCCTCAGGAATCACATATCCCCTGCGCCTGATGAACGCGAAAGCCTTGGCGGCCATGGCGAGGGAGATGCTGGCTCGAGGCGAGCCTCCGAAGGAAATCAGGTCCTTAAGCTTCCCGAGGCCATATTCCTCAGGAGTCCTGGTGGCGTAAACTATGTCAACTATGTATCTTTCGATCTTCTCGTCCATGTAAACGTCCCTGACGACCTCGCGGGCCCGGACTATGTCCTCGGGCTTGATCACCGGAGAGGCTTTCGGGAACTCGCCGGAGTTGTTCATACGGATGATGAGCTTCTCCTCCTCTTTCTTGGGATAGCTCACGACCACCTTGAGCATGAAACGGTCAACCTGCGCCTCGGGAAGAGGATAGGTTCCTTCCTGCTCAATAGGGTTCTGGGTAGCCATCACGAGGAAAGGCTCGGGAAGTTTGAAAGTCTCGTCCCCGATAGTGACCTGACGCTCCTGCATGGCCTCGAGAAGGGCCGACTGGACCTTTGCCGGAGAACGGTTGATCTCATCAGCCAGCACGAAATTGGCGAAGACAGGGCCTTTGTGGACCTCGAATCTCTCGTCTTTCTGGGAATATATCATCGTACCCACAAGGTCCGCCGGAAGCAGGTCAGGAGTGAACTGGATGCGGCTGAACTTGGCATCGATCGCCTGCGACAAGGTGCTGATCGCCAAAGTCTTGGCAAGTCCCGGAACACCTTCCAGAAGGATATGCCCGTTAGCGAGGAGTCCGATGAGCAGGTTCTCCACCAGCTGTTTCTGGCCCACGATGACCTTCCCCATCTCGAGGGACAGCATGTCCACAAACGCGCTCTCCCTTTGGATACGGTCATTCAATTCTTTGATGTTAACGCTTTCCATCTTATGTTCTTTTTTATATTTTCGCGTATCAACAACAGCCTCTTCCATGCGCTACAAGATCCACCTTTCCTACGACGGCTCCGGTTTTCATGGATGGCAGACGCAGAGCCACGATAAAACCATCCAAGAGTGTCTCGAGGATGCCCTGTCCACTCTCCTTCGAGAGCGAATCTCCGTCACAGGCGCCGGCAGGACTGATTCCACGGTCAATGCGGTCGGTTATGTCGCTCACTTTGACACCTCAGCCGAGGACCTTGACGCCGGGCTTGTCGGCTACAAAATAAATGCCATCCTGCCCCATGGAATCAAGGTTCACGACATCACGCCGGCACCTCCAGACTTCCACTCGAGGTTCGATGCGAGGCAGAGGGAATACAAATATTTCATCCACAGGAAAAAAGACCCTTTCATCAGCCATTACTCCTACCTTTTCACCTTCCCGCTGGACGTGGACAAGATGAACAGGGCGGCCACCAAACTGCTTGGAAAACATTATTTCAGCTGTTTCGAGAAGGTCGGCACAGACAACAAGACCTCCATCTGCACAGTGACAAAGGCCGTTTGGGAGGTTTACACTCCCGACCACGTAAGGATGATGGGCTACCCCGCCGCGGAGGACGACTACCTTGTCTTCACCATCAGCGCCGACAGGTTCTTGAGGAATATGGTCCGGGCAGTTGTCGGTTCCCTTCTGGACATCGGCAGGGGACGACGGGAAGAGGAGTGGATGGACACTTTGGTGAAGGGCGGATCCCGAAGCGATGCCGGCGAATCCGTTCCGGGTCACGCATTATTCCTCTGCAAGGTAGAATATTAAGGAAAAGTCGTATTTTTTCACTATCTTTGCAGGTTGGTGGCGTGATATGTGCAGTCCACGCCATGTTGTTTAAAAGATAATCAATAAAACGTACGTTATAATTATGTTGTTCCATCTCTTACAGGTAGGCCTGGACTCCGCCGCGACGGAAATGGCCGAAACCGCGGCCATGGCCTCCCAGGCCGCCCCGCAGCAAGTCGAGCAGAGTTATTCTTTGATCCAGATGGCCGCCAAGGGCGGATGGCTAATGATTGTCCTCGCTATCCTCTCCGTGATAGCCATTTACATTTTCGGAAAGAAGTGGTGGATGATTCACAAGGCCCAGCAGGTTGACAAGAACTTCATGAGGGACATCCGCGACTACATCCATGAAGGCAAGGTCAAAAGCGCCTTGTCGCTCTGCGAGAAGTACGACTCCCCTGTCGCCCGTCTTGTTGAGAAAGGAATCGAGAGGATCGGAAGGCCTTTGAATGACATCCAGACAGCGGTTGAGAACATGGGTAACGTCGAGATCGCCAGGCTCGAGAAGGGTCTTCCCACCCTCGCCACGATCTCCGGAGGTGCCCCTATGATCGGATTCCTCGGAACCGTCCTCGGTATGGTGCAGGCTTTCTTCAATATGGCCAACGCGGGGAACAACATCGACATCACCCTGCTTTCCAGTGGTATCTACACCGCCATGATCACAACCGTCGGCGGTCTTATCGTCGGTATCCTCGCCTACTTCGGTTACAACTACCTCACGGCCCAGATCTCCGACCTTATGTTCAAGATGGAGTCAGCGACCATCGACTTCATGGACCTTCTGCACGAACCCGCTGACAACGAAGAGGAGAACTAGCTCATGGCTTTCAAGAGATCCACAAAAGTGATGTCGGACTTGGCCATGTCCTCCATGACTGACCTGGTGTTCCTGCTGCTGATCTTTTTCCTGGTCACCTCAACACTGGTCAATCCGAACGCCCTGAAGCTCCTGCTCCCCAAGAGCACGGGCCAGGTGAGCGCCAAGCCGACCGTCAGCGTATCAATAAAAGACTGGGGTGGGGAGACTTACACCTACCACCTCAACGGAGATGAGACCCCGGTTCAATTCACCGAGCTGGAAGACGGGCTTGTGGGCCTGCTCCAGGGTGAGGAGGATCCCACCTTCTCGATCTACACGGACGAGTCAGTCCCCGTCAGGGAGGTTGTCTCAGTCATGAATATCGCCAAACGGAACCACTACAAGGTAATATTGGCCACACAGCCTGAATGATGAAACAGTACCTTCGCGAAAGAGAGAAGGAGGCGAAAGTCTCCACAACGACGGGGATCGTCCTTACGGTCGCCGTCCATATGGTCGTCTTGCTCTCCTGCGCTTTCACGGGTCTGAAATACATCTATCCTCCACCCGAGGAGCAGACCTTCCTGATTGATTTCGAGGAGGAAGAGCCTCAGCAGATCAGAAGGCAGAGGCTTGGCCGGCAGCCTCAGGCCGAGGATGTGGACAGGACCAAACCCGTCGAGCTTATCCAGAGAAGCGAGTCTCCCATAAAGTCTGAAAGGACCAACAAGACCGCCGAGGCGAAGCCCGATGATTTCGGGGACGTGGAAGTTCCGACTCCGAAAGAGGAGATCAACAAGAACGCCCTGTTCCCCGGGATGAGCAAGAAAGACTCCTCCCTCGCCCCTCATGGGGCCACGAACCCTTCAGCCGAGTTCAAGGCCGGCCATCCGAAGGGCAATACCCAGGTTGGCAAGTCCGACGGTACCCCGAACGCCCATGTGAAAGGACGTAGCGTGCTTGGAGCCCTTCCGAGGCCCGATTACGCCGTTCAGGATGAGGGCAAGGTGGTCGTGGACATCTGGGTGGACAACTATGGAAACGTCACCAAAGCCGTGGCTGGAGGCCAGGGCACTACCGTGAATAACCAGACCTTATGGGCCGCGGCGAGATCCGCCGCCATGAAGGCCCACTTTAATCAGAGCGCTGACGCGCCGGCGCTTCAGCAAGGAACAATCACTTATATTTTCAAACTCAAATAAACCTATTTTATTTTTTAAAAAAGTGGCGTGACGCCACATCAAATCATGGAAGAAAAATTTAACGGTGGTCAAGAGAACCACGAGGAGCGTAGGGATTACGCGAGGAATGAAGGATCCACAAGCAACTATTCAGCCGAAGGCCGCAGACTAAGGCCGAGGAGAAAAGTAGGATCGTACAGCGAGAACAATCACAGGAATTATTCTGAAGGCAACTCTAACAGGACCGGACGCCCAGCCTATGGCCAGGGTGGAGAAAGACGTTCTTATGGCCAGAGCCGTCCCAGATATGGTGAGGATAGGCCCAGATCTGGCGAGGACAGGCCCAGGTACGGCGAGGACAGGCCCCGCTTTGGCAGTGACCGTCCACGTTACGGCAGCGACCGCCCGCGTTACGGCAGCGACCGTCCCCGCTACAATAATGACCGTCCTCAAAGGAGCGAGGGAAGCCCCAGGTACGGTGAGGACAGACCCCACTACGACGGCGAACGTCCCCGCTACAACAATGACAGGCCCCGCTTTGGCAGCGACCGTCCCCGCTACAATAATGACCGTCCTCAGAGGAGCGAGAACCGCCCCAAGTTTGGAGAGGACAGGCCCAGATTCAGCGAAGGCAGGCCTCAACGCTTTAAGCCCGCTCCCAGGAAACCCGCCCGCAAGAGTGGCCCTCATTTCACCAATACTGACGAGGCCGGAATCAACCAGATGCTTTCCAGGAAGCCACAGATTGACAATCATGCTTTCTCAGACAACGACACTGTTCCCACTCCGATCAAGGAGGAGATCCGCCTCAACAAGTTCATAGCCAACTCTGGTGTGTGCTCCCGCCGCGAGGCCGACACACTCATCCAGGCCGGTGTCGTCACCGTCAACGGAGAGGTCGTCACCGAGCTCGGAACTAAAGTCAATGTCTTGAAAGACGACATCCGTTTCAACGGAGAGAGACTCAAGGGAGAGGAGAAGGTGTACATCGTCATGAATAAGCCCAAGGGCTTCGTGACCAGCGCCAGCGACCCTCACGCCGACAAGACCGTCATGGATCTCATAAAAGGTTGCTCATCAAGGGTATTCCCTGTCGGAAGGCTGGACAAGAACACCACCGGTGTGCTTATGTTCACAAACGACGGCGAGATCGCCGAGCAGCTGACTCACCCCTCTTTCAACAAGAAAAAGATCTACCAGGTCATCCTCGACAAGGCTTTGGACGAGGCTGACAAGGAGAAAATATTGGTCGAGGGTCTTGAGCTCAACGACGGCGTGATCAAAGCTGATGAGCTCGAATACATCGACGCTGGCGACCACCGCAAGCTCGGTATTGAGATCCACTCCGGTAAGAACCGCATAGTCCGCAGGATATTCGAGAGCCTCGGCTACACCGTCAAAGCCCTTGACAGGGTTTACTTCGCCGGCCTCACCAAGAAGGGGCTCAAGAAGGGCGAGTGGAGATACCTCAGCGAGGGCGAGGTCAACGTCCTCAGGATGGGGGCCTATGTCTAAAGAAGGAAAAAACATGGAGCACAGGGCTGGATTTGTCAACATCATCGGTAACCCGAATGTGGGCAAATCCACGCTCATGAATGCCCTTGTGGGGGAAAAGCTCTCCATCGTCACGGCAAAGGCGCAGACAACCCGCCACCGGATCATGGGGATAGTCAACACCGACGAGTACCAGATCGTGTATTCGGACACCCCCGGTATGCTCAAGCCAAACTACCGGCTTCAGGAGGACATGATGAAGTTTGTGGACGCCGCTATCGGCGACGCCGACATTATTCTCTATGTCACCGACGTGGTGGAGAAGAGCGACAAGAACAAGGAATATATCGACAAGCTCCAGAAGGTCGAATGCCCCGTGGTGGTCGTGATCAACAAGATCGACATCAGCGACCAGCAGAGGGTGCTCGAACTGATGGGCTGGTGGAAGGAGACCCTGCCCAAGGCGGAGATCATCCCCGTCTCGGCAAGGGAGAGATTCAACCTTGAGAGTGTTTTCGAAGCAGTCGTCAGCAAGCTCCCGGTCTCTCCGCCATGGTTCGACAAAGACCAGTTCACAGACCGGAACCTTCGTTTCTTCGCTTCTGAGATCATCCGGGAGAAAATTCTCGAGAATTACAGCCAGGAGATTCCCTATAGCTGCGAGGTGATGGTGGAAGCCTTTAAGGAAGGCAAGGAAAGATACGAGATCAGCGCTGTCATCCTTGTCGCCAGGGACTCCCAGAAAGGCATCATCATCGGAAAGGGAGGAGCCGCTCTCAAGAAGACCGGCACGGAGGCCAGGATCGAGATGGAGGATTTCTTCCAGAAAAAGGTCTTCCTTCAGCTGTTCGTCAAAGTTGATCCAGACTGGAGGGAAAGCCGCAAGGAACTGCGCAAGTTTGGTTACGAGGAATAATATTAATAATAAGGAGAAGGAATATGTCGAAGGATGACCAGAACTGGGATGAGATCCAGGATCCTGAGGAGAGCGAAGGAGAGGAGCAGGTAGAGGAAGAAGAAACCGCCGCTCCCTCGACGGGCAAGTACGACAAGTTGCTCAGTTCGGACAGCCGTAAGTTCAAGCTGTCCGGAATGTTCAAGGACTGGTTCCTGGACTATTCCTCCTACGTGATTCTCCAGAGGGCCGTTCCCCACATCGTGGATGGATTGAAGCCCGTGCAAAGGCGCGTGCTGCACGCCATGTACAGGATGGACGACGGGAGCTACACCAAGGTGGCCAACATCGTCGGTCAGGCCATGCAGTACCACCCGCATGGAGACGCTTCCATCCTCGGAGCCCTCGTCCAGTTGGGCCAGAAAGGCCTGCTGATCGACTGCCAGGGTAACTGGGGGAACATCCTCACCGGCGACAGCAACGCCGCCCCAAGGTACATCGAGGCTCGTCTTTCCAAGTTCGCCAAGGAGGTTGTGTTCGATCCCAAAGTCACCCACTGGATGACATCCTACGACGGACGTAACCAGGAACCCACGGAACTGCCCGTGCGCTTCCCTCTCCTGCTGGCACAGGGAACCGAGGGTATCGCTGTCGGAATGGCCTCAAAGATTCTGCCTCATAACTTCAACGAGCTTCTCGACGCTTCAGTTGACATCCTCGAAGGCAAGGATTTCACCATCTATCCCGATTTCCCCACAGGCGGCAGCGCGGACTGCAGCAATTACAAGGACGGAGCCCGCGGCGGAAGCGTCAAGGTCCGCGCGAAGATCGAGAAGATCGACAAAAACACCATAGCGATCACCGAGATTCCCTACGGCAAGACCTCCGAGGTCATCAAGGACTCGATAGTCAAGGCCAAGGAGAAGGGCAAGATCAAGATCAAGAAGATTGAGGACATGACCACTGACAAGGTGGAGATCATAATCCACCTTCCCAACGACGTGTCCCCGGACAAGACGATCGACGCCCTTTACGCCTTCACCGACTGCGAGTGCAACATTGCCCCGAACGCCTGCGTGATCGTGGACAACAAGCCTCAGTTCCTCTCTGTCAAGGACATACTCATCTACGACACGCTCCACACAAGGGACATTCTCGAGTGGCAGCTCAATATCCGTCTCGGTGAGCTGGAGGACGAGTGGCACTACGATTCCCTTGAGCGCATATTCTTCGAGAACAGGGTGTACAAGATCCTCGAGCAGGACCAGAAGAGCTGGGAGCAGCAGCTTGATGACGTCTTCACCGAGATGAGGAACTATCAGGACCTCCTCCGCAGGGAGATCATCATGGATGACATCCACAAGCTCGTCGAGAAGCCTGTCCGCAAGATCTCCAAGTTCGACACCAAGGCCATGGACGAGAAGATCGCTTCGATCGAGGCTGAGATGGAGAAGGTAAGGGACAACATCGAGCATATTACCGAATACACAATCGCTTGGTTCAAGGGACTTAAGGCCAAATATGGCAAGCCTTTCAAGCGCCTGACCGAGATTTCGGCTTTCGAGACCATCGCCGTCACCAAGGTCGTCAGCAACAATGCGAAACTGTACGCCAACTACGAGGAGGGCTTTGTCGGCCTGAATCTCAAGAAAGACGACAATGGAGTGTATGTCAGCGACTGCTCCGACCTCTCTGAGATCCTCGTCATCTCCAAGGACGGAAAATACCGCATCACGAAAGTGACCGACAAGGCTTTCTTCTGGAAGGACCTGCTCTATGTCGGTGTGTTCAACAGAGGCGATGAGAGGACGATCTACAACGTGATCTACCGGGACGGCAAGACCTCCGTCTCCTACGCGAAGAGGTTCTCCATCACCAGCGTGACAAGGGACAAGGACTACGACATCACGACCGGCAAGGAGGGGTCGAGAATCCTCTGGTTCACTGTCAACACCAACGGCGAGGCTGAGAGCGTGAGAATATATCTCCGCCCGCGCCCGAAGCTCAAGAAGACGCAGATGGAATATGACTTCTCGACCCTCGCTATCAAGGGAAAGACCTCCCGGGGCAACCTCGTCTCTAAGTTCGCGATATCGAAGATCCAGCTCAAGAGCAAGGGTGTCTCGACCATCGGAGGCAAGGACATCTGGTTCGACGCCGACATCCAGAAGCTCAACGATGAGCAGAGGGGATTATATCTCGGCGAGTTCGGTCCGGAGGACAAGGTTCTGGCAATATTCAAGGACGGTACTTTCTACACCACTTCCTTCGACGTGTCGAACCGTTACCAGGGCCAGATACTGAAGATAGAGAAGTTCGACCCGGGCAAAACATACACAGCCCTTTATTGGGATGCCGCGGCCAAAGCCTTCTATGTCAAGAGGTTCAGCTTTGTGCTAAGCGACAACACTCCTCAGTCTTTCATCGCTCCGGGAGCCAAGTCGTACCTGGTTGAGATCACCGACGACAAGCATCCGCAGTTCCAGGTCATCTTCGGGAAGAAGTACGAGCACAGGGATCCGGAGAACATCGACGCGGAGGAGTTCATCGCCAAGAAGGGTTACACCGCCAAGGGCAAGAAGTGCCACCAGTACGACCTCAAGAAGGTCCGCTTCATCGAGCCGCTGGACAAACCTGACCCTGTTGAACCCGAGAGTGTTTCTGACGCTGATGAGGCCGTCGAGCCGTCCGGGCCCGGCCAAGTCCATCCTCGCTCCGCTGAAGCCAGCGATGAGCCGATCGACATCATGCCGGAAGAGCCTTCAGGCAAACTTCCCGACATCGACGACCTTCCCGACGAAGGCGAGTTCTTCGAGCCCACGTTATTCTAAGCGCGCATGGGACACATATCCCTCATAGGCTTCATGGGAAGCGGGAAAAGCAGCGTCGGCAAAGAGCTGGCGAAACTGCTTCCCTCAATGGAGCTGATCGACCTCGATTCCTACATCGAGGCCATGAGCGATCGAACTATCCCGGAAATATTTGACACTGAAGGAGAAGAGGCATTCCGCCAGATGGAACGCTCCGCCCTTGAGGACATATTCATGACAGGCGATTTGACCGGGGCCTCGTACATCCTTTCTCTCGGAGGAGGCACCGTCACAACCGAGGCCTGCAAGCGGCTCGTCAGACGAAACACGACCTGTTTCTACCTTAAGGCCTCCATTGGAACTCTCGTACACAACCTAGAAACCTGGCCGGGTGACCGCCCCATGCTGAAGGGAGGCAAGAGCCTGCGCTCAAGGGTCGAGGAACTGATGGCCACCCGGAGCCCCATCTACGAGAAGACCGCCCACCACATAATTAACGTCGACGGCGACGATTACCTCGCCGCCGCCGTGGACATCGTCACGCTCATGTGATATTATCCCTCGAAGGTACCGAGGAACAAGACCAGCCCCGAGCCGGTTTCGGAGATGGTGTACACGAAAGGATGGTTGGCGACAAAGACCTCTATCTTATCTGGATCATTATGGAGTGGTGAGCCAACCATTATCACTTGGGTAACAGCCGCCGCCTTCGCCCCGTTCTCATCGATCTCAATTGCGGCCTTTTGGGCGATGCTATTAATCACGTAAGTCTCAGGATCATTCTTCAGCATCCGGGAATTCTCTTCGATGAACGCTTTCCTGAAGTTCTCGTCGAGGAGGTTGAATAGCTCCTCCTCGGAGTAGACGGCCCTGAATCTTGGAATGCCCATCGTGACTTTCTTATAGGACATCCCGCTTCTCAATTCCTCCCAGGACTCCGAATTGAGTCCTGACAGCACAGTGTTGATATCCTTGCCCTCGTCAGGCAGCAAGATGCTCAACAGATAAGCCCCGTCGCTCATCGGGAGACTGATCGATGTGAAGCCCTGCCCTTTATAGAAGTAGGTGGAGTCACATGTCTGCCACATCATCTTGACAGGAATGACCGTCTTATCATCCTTGATGAATTCATAATCACCAGTAGCATCCTCCAAAAACTTGTGTACCCATTCTCCGTTGAAGCAGATGGCATTGAAAATGGACGCCTCTGCTGGCAGGATCGGCCATGGAGCGGAGTCGATCATCCCGTCAGTCTTCTCCTTGACCCATAAGTCCTCAGGCCTCTCCCCGACGGGAAGATCAGCCAATGGCAAGGCCTCGATGGTTTGATACTCAGCGTTGTAGTAATCCTTCAGAGTCCCGATGAAGTCCTCCTTAAAGGGAAACCCTCTGATGTCCTTCATCACGGCGTTAGCAAGCCTCAGGCCGGCGATCTTCTCCCCCGTCAAATCCCCGATCAGGGTTTGGAAATAGTTGTTGACTACACTGATATCCTTTCCCTCAAGACCGAGCATCTGGCACAGCTCCTCACCGCAGTCCACATAATTGCAGACCATCCCGAGCGCGAACTCGACACTAAGGGGGCTGAGCACGATGCCAGATTCCGCTTTATCATGGACCGTTTTGAACAAGCGGAAAGAGAACTCGTTCCCTGGGGAGACGTTTTTCAACTGCTCCTCCGTCAACGACAAACGGGTCTCCGGGAGCGTCACGCTATTTGCTATATTATTAACCTCTGCCTCTGGCTGTTCCTCACCGCCATCCGAGACCGGCCCTTTCTTGTCGCAAGAGGACAAGAAAAAAGTCACGGACAAAGCTGTGATGATAATAGGTAAAAGTTTTCCGTTTCTCATAATCATTGTAACTTAATAATCCAATACAAGACAAACCAACAGGATTTCAATAACTATTATAAATAAAATCCAAAAAACATGATATCTTGCATGCCGCAGAATAATATTATTAAGAATAATCAATTCAGTTGACTTGTCCCAATATTATCGCAAATATAACGTTTTAAATGGGTGTTTACCCCAGGTTAATCCAAAAGAATAAATAATTCACCAAAAAAGGAATGAATCCGCTGGACTGATACGGCGTATTCCTTCTTGCCGTGCCGAAAAAGCCTTATTTCGGGCACAATGCGGCAAAAACTACTTGATAATCAAGCATGAGTGCCCGAAGGCGGGGATGGTGACTTTGACTTCCACGCTGTAGTCACGGTCAAGACGATATTTGCGGGCCTTGCCGCCATCCTGGCTGATCCTGGCCTTCCTGGTGAGTCCGGTGTAGTAAAGCGGAAGCTTAACGGTTCTGGTAATATCCTTATCTGTAGGATTATATAACATCACGAACCCCTTTTCCTCCAGATCAGGATTCACATGCATAATTCCGTCCCAGTCCTTTCCATCGGGACGACGGAGATGGATAATGTCGCTGTTGAGAATATCCCTATGCTCCTTGTACCAGGAGATTATCTCTTTAACCGCCTCTTTGGTCCGCTCGGTGTCGTACAGACGGAAACCGCGGTAGCATGATTGGACTCCGGACCCATAATTCTGAATCATGTGCGCCTTATACGAGTCCAGATGCTCGTCGAGAGGTTCAAGGGTGGCCGCGGCACCGCCACCATGATACTGCACAAGAGGGGTGAAGGTCCAACCGTCCGCCGAATTCCTTTTCCATGTGCCATCATAAATATTCTGGCGACCAAGAATAATCTGCCTCGCTCTCGGAAGCGACCAGTTGACCTCCCTGTAACCGATCCCGCACTTGCTCGAGCCGATCATCATTGTACCCATGTCAGGAACATTCATGTATATTCCCGTAGCCCTCATCCATTTGTAAAGGTCCTCCAGCATTGCCCTCTGGGTCCACTGCGAATCCTCCAGACCAGCATGGAATGCGTGGGAGGTCGATGCGCAAGGGTCTCCGGAATACGAGCCGTCGTGCTCAAAGACGTCCATTCCCGTCTTCTCGAAGAAAGAGCGGATCTTGCGGAAATACTCATGACCCCACTCGCTGGAAAGGCACGGGGAACTACCGAAAGTCATTCCTCCGCGTTTACCTGTCTTTGGATTGATGACGTCCACGTCGTCGCTAATCCAGCGGCTCGCGAGAAGGGAATAGCCTCCGATCTCGATCCCTTTGGAATGGGCCAGATCAACATATTCCTTGAACTTGGCGATATTCTCTGCAGACTCATCCTCCATGTCAAGACCGGAGCCGAAGCTCAGGATGATCATCTCATAGCCAGTCTCGACGCACTGGTCTATAGCCGTCTTGACATCCTCGGGCTTGGTCGAAGTGAGATGCATGAATATTGGATTTTCGGTCGTCCATGGGGCCAACATCCGTTTGAAGTGTCTGATAAACAATCCCTTCCGTTCTCTATCCTGACTATCAAAAGGCATGATCCAGTTGCGGAAACTCTCAAAACGTCCACCTGCCGGAATAGATGCCGCTGGACCGTTATTGGGGAGCTTGACAGTAAGGAAGCACACTGTTTGCAAGCCATAATTCACCTGTGAGGTGTATTTTGGATCAGTCCCCCAGAATGTGGTGCCGCAAGAGACCTGCGCCCAGTCGCTCTCCACATGGACAGAATTGGCGGAAGTGGCCGGATCATGATCCACATCCGACTCGTATTCCACGAAAGCAAGCTCCTCGAGGGTGAACTTGTCAAGCTTTATTTCAGCACCAGTCTCATTCTTGACTATCAGCCACTTCCCTATTATCGGAGCGCCATCGTAAATCTCATAATGCAGCTCGACCTTGACTCCCTTCATCTCTCCGGGGCCCTCGAGATTGATCGTCAACTCCTTCCCTTTGGGATTCCATTCCTTGACCAGGGCCCAACGCTTCCGGTTCCATTCCATCCGGGGTTTGAGCTCAGTTACAGTCCAGTTTGTCACCAGGAAAGAATTCTCAAGAGGAGTCATCTCCTCAATCCATTCCGGTAGCATGTATCCCCTCTCCTCAACACCACTGAGGCCTCCGAGCGGATAATCCACTCCGTTAATTGTCAAGGTACCTTCCGTACAGGCGGTCCGGAGCATGCTCTCGCCTGTCATCTCATTGACTATGTTGGTGGTGGCCAGAGCAGGATCGAGACGGAACGTCCTCGTCACAAGGCCGTTAGTCATGATGAGCGACTTCCCGTCGGCCGATTTCCCGACAGAAGCCTCAAAGCCACTCTTGTCCAGTAACCAATCCTTACCGTTAGCGGCGACACACGAAATAACACACAATAATAAAGAAATGAAGAGACGTCTCATTATAAAACCTATTATACTTTTATAAATATAGTCAAAATGATTGGTTGTTTTGCTATATTTAAGGCATTAATAACACTGATATGAGAAATATTGCCCTTCATCTTATCGCAAGCGCGGCAGTGATATTGGCATCCGTCTCTTGCCAGAATGCCAGCGTTACCCTCACCAGGGTTGATCCGTTTGAGAAACTGCTTCCTGAGACAGTCATAGACCGGCCGTACACCCAAGTTGAGGAAGTCGCCGCCGGAGAGCATGCCACCTTCCAATTCGCTTTGAGGGGAGCTGACCAGTTGAAAGAAGTGAGCCTCTCGGCCGAGCCGCTTAAAGACGGGCAAGGGCATGTTCTCGAGGACGTCACGATAGGTTTCGTGGATTTTGTCCATGTAGGCAGGACCACTCCGACCCAGGGCCGGGACGCTATCCGGTCAGCATCCGGGTTGTATCCCGATCCGATCGTGGATGATGGGAAAACCAGGGATATAGCCTTCGGAAAGACACAGCCGATCTGGGTCAGCGTGAATGTACCGAAGGATGCCGCTCCCGGAGAATACAAAGGCAAGGTCAGGGTCGGCGGAAAAGGTCTTGACGTGGAAGGCGAGATCGCCGTAAAGGTTTATCCGGTGGTTCTTGATGATCCCACGCTATGGGTCACGAACTGGTTCAATTGCACTGAGAGGACCTTCCGTCATTTTGATCGACAGGGGGAGATGTATTCCGAGAGCTATTGGGAATATATCAAAGCGATAGCCCTGAAAATGAAGGAATGTTACCAGAACACAGTCCTGATTCCCACCACAATCATTGATTCGAAGAAAGACGGCGACTCCTGGTCTTTCGATTTCACCAATTTCGACAAGATGGTCGGGATATTCCAGGAAGCCGGTGTCCTCAAATGCCTCGAAGTCGGGCATATCGGTGGCCGCATAGGTCTGTGGAACAGTCCTTTTGGGGTGAGGGTTCCCGGAATGGAGGGGAATATTCCTCTTGATAATCCAGAGGCCCAAGATTACTGCTCGGAGTTCATTCCCGCTCTTGTCTCCCATATTAAGGACAAAGGATGGTACTCAATATATTGCCAGCACATCGCCGACGAGCCAGCGGCCGACAACTACGACTCTTACGTCGCTATAGCGCGTCTTTTCAAGAAATACGCTCCTGAGGTAAAGATCATAGAGGCCTGCCATTCCCATGACCTTGCCGACATCGTGGACATCTGGGTTCCGCAACTGAACTTCTACGCCGACGGGCTTTCCTTCTATCAGGACAGGCAGAAAGCAGGAGACGAGGTCTGGTTCTACACCTGCCTCGCTCCCCAGGGCAACTATGCCAACCGCTTCCTCGAGCAGCCTCTCCTTAAGACCAGGCTCCTCCATTGGATCAACTTCCGTTACGGGGCTACAGGCTACCTCCACTGGGGCTTCAATGTCTGGAGAGAAGATGATCCATGGTATGAATCCACATTCATCAACACCGAAGGCGGGAATATTCTTCCGGGCGGAGACAGCTGGATAGTTTATCCTGGAGACAAGAGGCTATACGGATCCATTCGCTTCGAAGCCATGAGGGACGGCATCGCCGACTACACCTTGCTCCAGATGCTAGCGAGAAAGGATGAGGCCAAATCCAAGGAGATCTGCCGCCAGACGGTCTATGACTGGACAACCTACGACATGTCCACAGACCACTTCAGATCCGCCCGCCACGAGATCCTCGAGGCACTTTCGAAATAATCCCGGAAAATTAGATGAATTCCTCCCGCTCCTTGATGTCCTTGATACGGAGCTGGAGGGTGGAGTTGCCGCGGTAGTAGTTCTCCACGATCGAGTAGCAGATGTCGAAGGGGTTGCCTGCCTTGATATAATCAAAGTAATCCGCCATGTTGAAGGCAATAGCCGGAATCTGGTGGAAAGGCTGCTTCTCGTCGATGAGATCCAGTTTCATGTGGACTCCCCCGGCACCCACCTTGCGACCGTTGCCGCCATCTGAGACATTCTCCGTTAGGAAAACCGGATTGTTATTGCCCGGGCCGAAGGGCTGGAACTGCTTCAGGAGCCTGAAGAATTTGGGGGTTATCTGGCTGAACTCCAATTTGGCGTCGATGTCGGTCACAGGTGTGAGCATCTCATCGGTGATCTTTTCGGCGATAAACTTGTCTATCCTGCGGACAAACTCATCCAGGTTGCCCTCCTTCATCGTCAGGCCAGCAGCGTAAACATGACCGCCGAAGTTCTCAAGAAGATCAGCGCAGCTCTCTATGGACTCATACAGGTCGAAACCGGCGACACTTCTGGCGGAGCCGGTGATGAATCCGTTGGACTTGGTCAGGACAATCGTCGGCTTGTAGAAAGCCTCCACAAGACGGGAGGCCACGATACCTACCACCCCCTTGTTCCATGTGGGGTTATACACGATTGTCGCCGCACCGGTTGACAGGGCAGTGCCGTTCTGGACCATCTCCAGGGCCTCCTGCGTGATCTCCCGGTCAATCCCCTTACGCTCATTGTTGTTGTCGTTGATGCGCTCGCCGACAATGTTCGCGACATGGTCGTCAGCGGCGGTCAAGAGCTCAACGGCAAGCCTTCCGGTCTCCATACGGCCCGCAGCGTTGATCCTGGGACCGATCTTGAACACGATGTCATCTATCGTTAGGTGACCCGGCTCAAGCTTAGAAAGAGTGGCCATCGCCAAAAGTCCCTTGCGGGGATTTTCATTGAGCTGCTTTAGGCCGAAATGGGCCAGGATCCTGTTCTCCCCGACCATCGTGACAAGATCAGCGGCGATGCTCACGACCAGCAGATCCAAAAGTGGAATCAGGGTCTCGAACGGGATGCCATATTTCTTTGAATATGCCTGGACGAGTTTGAAACCCACCCCGCAACCGGAAAGATCGTCGAAGGGATAGGTGTCATCCTCCCTCTTGGGATCCAACACAGCAACTGCGGCGGGAAGTTTGTCTTCAGGGAGGTGATGGTCACAGATGATCACGTCAATCCCCTTGGTCTTGGCATAGTCAACTTTCTCGTTCGCTTTTATGCCGCAATCCAGGGTTATGATAAGCCCGAAACCGCCGTCACTCGCCCAGTCTATTCCCTTGTAAGAGAGGCCATAACCCTCATCATAACGGTCAGGAATGTAGAAATCGACCTTCTGGGAATACCGCCTCAGGAATGAGTACACAAGGGCTACCGCGGTTGTGCCGTCCACGTCATAGTCACCATAGACAAGGATTTTCTCCTCGGAAGTGATGGCTCTCCGTACCCTCTCGACAGCGGCGTCCATGTCCTTCATCAGGAACGGGTCATGGAGATTGTCAAGGCTGGGACGGAAGAAAGAACGGGCCTGTTCGAAGGTCTCGACACCCCTTTTGACAAGCAGTTCGGAGAGGACACGGTCAATACCGAGCTCGGCGGAGAGTCTCCCCACCTTCTCCGGATCCGCCGGATCTTTGATTATCCACTTGCGCTCTTTCGCCATATTAGACAAAGATAATGATTTTAATAAAGAATAACAATTTCGGTTTATAGATTAATTGTCGTATTTTTGTAAGATAATGATATAAAGAATATGGCGAACATTGAATTGAGCGAGCAGGAAGTCATCCGCAGGGAGTCTCTTGCGAAATTGAGGGAGTTGGGCATTAATCCTTATCCGGCACCTTTGTACCCGGTCAACACGACCGCGAAGGAAATCGAGGCCGGCTTCGATCCCGAGAAGGGCAACTTCCAGGAAGTATGCCTCGCTGGCAGGATCATGTCCCGCAGGATCATGGGAGCGGCTTCTTTCGGAGAGCTGCAGGACTCAACCGGCAGGATCCAGGTCTATGTCAAGAGAGACGAGATCTGCCCCGGAGAGGACAAGACGATGTACAACACGGTCTGGAAGAAACTCCTGGACATCGGTGACATCGTCGGAGTCAAAGGATTCGCTTTCATCACCCAGACCGGACAACTCAGCGTCCATGTCAAAGAGCTCACCGTGCTCAGCAAGTCGCTGAGGGTTCTTCCTATCGTGAAGACAGACGCGGACGGCAAGGTCTATGACGGGTTCTCGGATCCTGAGCTCAGGTACCGCCAGAGATACGTCGATCTCATCGTCAACCCCCAGGTCCGTGACGTGTTCGTCCAGAGGGCACAGATAGTGGCTACCATGAGGGAATATTTCAACGAGGCCGGCTGCCTTGAGGTAGAGACTCCGATCCTCCAGTCAATCCCCGGAGGAGCGACTGCCCGCCCGTTCATCACCCACCACAACGCCCTGGACATCGACCTCTACATGAGGATTGCCAACGAGCTGTATCTCAAGAGATTGATTGTCGGAGGCTACAGCGGTGTCTATGAGTTCGCCAAGGACTTCCGCAACGAGGGAATGGACAAGACCCACAACCCGGAGTTCACCTGCATGGAGATCTACGTGGCCTACAAGGACTACATCTGGATGATGGAGTTCGTGGAGAAGATGCTCGAGAAGATAGCCATGAAGCTCCACGACACCACAAAAGTCAAGATCGGCGAGAACGAGGTTGATTTCAAGGCCGGTTACCGTCGTCTCCCTATCCTCGAGGCGATCAAGGAATATGCTGGAGTGGACCTCGCCGGGATGGGCGTGGACGAGCTGCGAGAGACCTGCAAGAAGCTGAATGTCGAGTTCGAGCCTTCCATGGGCGAGGGCAAACTGATTGACGCCATATTCGGAGCATACGTTGAGGAGCACCTTATCCAGCCGACCTTCATCATCGACTATCCGGTCTCGATGTCTCCTCTGACCAAGAGGCACAGGAACAACCCGGATCTCACCGAGCGTTTCGAGCTGTTCGTCTGCGGCAAGGAGCTTGCCAACGCATATTCAGAGCTGAACGACCCTATCGACCAGCTGGAGAGGTTCGAGGAGCAGGCCGCCCTCAAGAGCCATGGTGACGACGAGGCGATGTTCATCGACTACGACTTCGTGCGCGCCCTTGAATATGGCATGCCGCCGACCTCCGGTCTCGGAATGGGAATCGACCGTCTCACCATGTTCATGACCGGCCAGACCACCATCCAGGACGTCCTCTTCTTCCCTCAGATGCGTCCCGAGAAGATGGTATGAGACTCTTCGTTCCGCCGGGCTACAAGCCTTTGCTGAATCCCCGCCAGACAGAAGGGGCCATCAAGGAGATCAAGGATTTCTTCCAGATGGACCTGGCTTCGGAACTCAGGCTCCGTCGTGTCACCGCTCCCCTTTTCGTCAAACAGGGCACCGGCATTAATGACGACCTCAACGGTGTTGAGAGAGCAGTGCGTTTCCCGGTCAAGGACATGGAAGGAACTGTCTGTGAGATAGTTCACTCCCTGGCGAAGTGGAAGCGCCTCACTCTTGCCGAGTACCATATCGAGCCTGGCTACGGAATCTACACGGACATGAACGCTATCCGGGCCGATGAGGAGCTGGACAACATCCACTCCCTGTATGTGGACCAATGGGACTGGGAAAGGGTCATGGATGAAGGCCAACGCACTCCTGCATTCCTGAAAGATATTGTCCGCCGGATCTATTCCACTCTTCTCAGGACCGAATACATGGTCTGTGAGAAGTATCCTTCCATCAAGCCGGTCCTTCCAGATGAAATCCATTTCATACATGCTGAGCAGCTTCGCCGCCGCTTCCCTGATTTGAGTCCCAAAGAGCGCGAGGATGCGGTTTGCAAGGAGTTCGGAGCGGTGTTCGTGATCGGCATCGGTTGTGCGCTGGGAGACGGAAGCAAACATGATGGCCGTTCCGCTGACTATGACGACTGGAGCTCACCCGGCGAATATGATGGCGAGACTTTTCCTGGACTCAATGGAGACATCCTTGTCTGGAATCCCGTTCTGGAGCATAGTTTCGAGCTCTCCTCAATGGGCATCAGGGTAGATCGTGAGGCCCTGCTCCGCCAGCTCGCTATCGCCGGAGAAGGACATAAGGCCTCTCTGTATTTCCATCAGAAGCTTATTAATGGGGAACTTCCGCAAAGCATCGGAGGCGGAATAGGCCAGTCCCGGCTTTGCATGTTCTTCCTCAGGAAGGCCCACATCGGGGAAATACAAGCGTCCGTATGGCCGGAGGAGATGCGTTCTATTTGCTCCCAAAACAATATCCCGTTGATTTAATGATGGTTCCGGAAATTATCACCTCAGGGCAGAACCCGAAAATCAAGGCGCTTCTTGAGCTTCAGGAGAAATCCAGGGCAAGGCGGGAAAAGGGCCTGTTCGTCGTTGAGGGCCAGCGTGAGCTGGACCACTGCATCGCCGCCGGCTTCGTCCCCGACACCATCTTCATCTGCCCGGAGATCTATTTTCCCTCCGGTGAGGGCTGTACCCCCTTCAGGAGTCGGACTGCGTCCGACCCCACCAGAGCCGTCGAAACCGTCAAGGGAACAAGTTCCCTTTCCTCTTCCTCCGTCTCCGGTCCCCCCGCTACCGTGCCGCGGGTGGCACGTCCTTCAGGGGGTACACCCTCCCCTGCGGGTTTGCCGATTCCGGAAGAAGCCAAGGTCTTTCAGGTCAGTAGGAACGTCTATGAGAAGATAGCGTACAGGGAAGGGACCGAGGGCATAATCGCCGAGATGAAGTATAGGGAAAGGAGACTGGAGGACATCAAACTGAGCGAGAACCCGCTGGTCATTGTCCTTGAAAGCGTCGAGAAGCCCGGCAACCTCGGAGCCGTCCTGCGCAGCGCCGACGCCGCGGGAGCCGACGCCGTCATCATCTGCGACCCTTTGACCGACCTCTATAACCCCAATCTCATCCGGGCCAGCATCGGAGCCATATTCTCCAGACAGGTTGCAGCAGCTTCCTCAGAAGAGACCATCGCCTGGCTAAAAAAGAATAATATTCAGATACTTACAGCCCAGCTTCAAGACTCTTCGCTCTACTACGACACCCCCATGACCGGCCCCACAGCTATCGTTATGGGAACCGAATCCACCGGACTGACCGACATCTGGCGTGAGGCCGCTGACAAGCACATCCGCATCCCGATGCTCGGTGCCTTGGACTCCCTCAATGTCTCGGTCTCCGCCGCCATCCTCCTCTTCGAGGCTGTCCGCCAGCGCAGTGGAGAGAGTTGACTCATGGCTGGTACATAAGCACTTAACATTCAATAATTTCCGCAATTTAACAGTCTCGAAAATCGCACCGTTAAAACCACTAAAAACTCTAATTATCAACAAGATGCGTAACAGCCTAATAATTTGGATAGCGATCCTGTTAACGAGCATAACAAGGTGCCAACAGGCCCGCTGCCCAGAATCGCTTGATCCAATACCATTCAAGGCTGCTACATCTATGAAGAGTTTCTCAGAAGCGATCTCTTCAGTAAAACTGATCCCTATCAGATGCGGGCAAGGTCCCATGCTTGGCTCAAGGCTTGAATTGATCCATCTTTCAGGTGACTACATACTCTGCGACATGGAAAATTCAATCATTTCCCGTTATGACACATGTGGCATATTCCTAAACACAATCGCGGAAAGAAGGAATGATCCGGAAAACGTCATATCTTTAGCGGACGCTACAGTCCAGGCCGTAAACGATTCTGTCGTTGTCATTACAGGAGATGGTAGCGTTTTTTACCTCAACGCGGAGGGATCGTTATTGAGGAAATCCAAAATCATAGAACCCGGATTGCAATCCACGATCCACAATGGAGGTGTACTGGCATATTATGGCTACACGAGAGCACCTGGTCATCGGTTAAGTTTCCTCAAAGATGGCGAAGTCAAAAACTTCCTTCCCTCCCAGCATAAAGCCCTCCCGCTTCTAAGCTCAATTCCTTTGATGAGTCGCCATGGTAATAGAGCTTTTCTAATTGATTCCTTCAATAATACTATATACAGCTTTGATGGTGGCGACTTGATTCCCTATCTTTCTATTGACTTCGGGGAATATGCTTTAGCCAGTGATTATTATAATGCGCCCACACCGGAGGAAGGTGCCAAGATTCTCTTGGGATCATCCTTCGCCTATCCGCTGAGATACATAGAGAGCGATGCTGTCCGTCTGATTGAAGTAGTCGTACAGGAGAGGCCCAAGGCGTTTCTGGTCTATGGAATGGATATCGGAGGTAAATGGATTTGGTTCGGAGAAGGCAAGGATCTGGGTAACAATTTCTTCGAAGATTCACCAAGAATCCTTGAAGGCAAGAAGTTGATCGCATTGATTGCTCCAGACAAGGCACCAGAAGCGCAAGAGTTCTTCAGGCCGTTCATAGAGAGCCACTCGGCTATCCAAGATCCCGATTCTTTAAATTGCCTCATTGCGGAAATCACTTTGAAATGAGATTGAAGCCAATCATAACCTGCATTTTAGCCGTCATTCTCTGCTGTTGCGAGTCCGGCCACAAGATCATTCTTCCGGATGATTATTCCCATGTCTATACCAAAGATGGGAGATCAGATGATTTCAAACCGGATAAATCCAAAAACAAATTCATTCTATACTTCAGCCAGAAGGGTTTGATGAAACCATGTTTATCGGAGTTATGGACATCGTCCGCAGATTCGGTATTCAAGGAAAACCCGGACTGGGAATTCATTATCTATTACAAAGGCAGCTTAGCCGACAGCCTTGACTTGCGAAGCTTGCTCGAAAAGTACAATTGCGGCGCTTATATTGTCATCAGTGAAAACGATGAGTTCAAGAAGGACAATGGCATCGGGAAAATCCTCCAGACCAGCTATTTCCTTGATTCAAATAACAAGGTGCTTGGGCAATGGCTCGTAGGTGACGACTCCTTTGAAAAGCAATTCAATGATATCCTCAATTCCGCAAACTGCCAAGAGTTTTTGCGTAAAAGTGTGATTTCTTAGCCATTTTGCCTTTCGCATCGGTCGTCGGAGCGGCTTCTTGGAGT
>CACZZZ010000006.1 GCA_902785825.1 uncultured Bacteroidia bacterium | reverse complement strand
CTAAGCGAAAGTAGCAGCAGCTTACCGTAACTTCGGAAAAGTTGCTGCTACTTGCATATAACTCCGTGTCACTTACACGTACTTCGTCGGATGCTTACGAAGTATTCATAGTTAAAATGGATTTGAACTTTCCGCAAAAGTATGGGAAAACCTCCTTCCGCACAAGAGTTAAGAAGGAGGTTTTTCTGTTTCTTTATGAAATATTTCTGTTTTTTATTCACTTCGCTGTCATCCTGAGCGAAGCCCTGTCATCCTGAGCGCAGCGAAGGATCTACCAGCCCTGAATTCGATGTATCATTGCCCGTGCCGAAATTGTGGCCTTAACGGGCACGGCAGCCCCCAAAACGCCTTCCCGTGCCGGAAAATGGCCAATTTCGGGCAAGGTCTAAAAAGGAGCTGGGGACCTTGTCTGCCGAATCGGCCTCCCAGAGCCCTGTGGGGCATTTTCACAAGGCAAGGTCTAAAGCCTAAAATCAGACCTTGCCCGATATGCTTCATTTATGGCTAGTATGGACAGCTCCCTGGCAGTGGATAAGCTATCTCGATTTAATGGTAATATTAAAGCGCTTTGGAGAACTCCCGACATAGCCCCACACCATGACGCTACCAGCTTTCTTAGCACGCAATCTATTGCCTTCGGCTACTACATAAGTTTTGTCTATATCTGTTATTTCCCAACTCGTAATATCACCATCAACAATCTTAGCAGTAATCACATCTCCAACATACATTATGAAATCCTTAGATGAAACTTGATAAGGAGCGCGGTCTTGGGGCACATAAGTTCCACCCCCGACAATTGTCAATTTGAACAATTTAGGTGATCCGCCTATATATCCCCAAATACCCACTCTACCAGCTTTGAGCGCTGTCAAGGTACCATCTGAAGTTGCTGATACATATTGAGATATATTTTGATTAACTTCCCATTCATCAACTTTCCCCTCTGAAAGCTGGGCCGAAACTCTCTCTCCAACTTTAATTGTAGCTTCTTTCGAGTAGATAGTTCGATCGGTGCTGGAAGATGAAGGCGAAGGAACTATATTAGCCCCATGCTTGACCACCACGGAACAGGAGAGAATTATCCCATCATACATCACTGAGACTTTAGTCGAGCCAGCTTTAATTCCTGTGACAAGTCCATTGTCGCTGACCGTAGCTATCGTCTCACCTTCAGAGACCCAATCAGCAGAACCAGAACCACCGGAAACAGCAAGTTGGTATGTTTCTCCGACCTTTATTTCTATCGAAGTGCGGCTGATCTTAGCTGAAGAAGTTATTACTGTTGTATTTGGTTTAGGAGTAACTGTTTCGGCTTTTCTCCTTTCCTGGACTATCGCTGTTATAACTTCTTCTTTTACAGGCGAAGCGTCCTTCTTCTCTGTTGAAGACTCAATCTTTTGGGTTGTTTCTTCCTCTGTCCAAGGGGCTTTACCCGGAGAAAAGGTAAAAGTGAACTCATCCCCATGCCAATTACGGCCTTTGCCGCTAATTGTCCCGTTACTGTGATAAGTTCCATCATAAATGGTCGTTACCTTACCGCCCAAAACGGACTGACGAGTCATATTGGGATTGGTCTCCGTTATCTCCAATTGTACAAGTGTACCAACCCGAGTTAGATCGAAATCAAGGTCCAACGGAGTGTCACTATAATAGCTCTTTCCCTTGAAGGTATCATAATTTAGCTCCAAGCGTTTAATTTTCAAAGCCTTCCCGCTAGCCATAGTCACTTCACCGTGATACAGCTGACTCCCTGAAGGCAATGCCAACTGGCTGGATTCTTTCTGCTCTTGCTTATCGGTATTTCTCGGAGTCATAGCCACTTTAAGCAGGCCGCCTGATCCAGCGACAATAACTGCAACCAGCAAATACTTCAGTAAAGAGTGTTTCTTCGGGGCCTCTTGGACAGGGTGATACACTGGTTGTACTTCTGGCTCCGGCTCTTTTTTCACGGGAAGTGTGGAAGACTCTGCCACCGGCCTCCCATTCAGTAGACTATCAGCCATTTCCACCAGTCTCGACGCTGTCGGCCTGTCCCAAGTGTCACGGGCGAGGCAGGCATCGACGATATTCCGGAAGCCTTCCGACCACTCCCCTCTCAATTCGGGAATATCCGCTCCCCGCAGGAGCATAGCTCCTCCCTGACCGAAGAACGGCATCTCCCCGGAAGCCATCTCAAATACCGTCGCGCCGAGCGCCCAGATGTCCGTGGCCTTTACAGCATCAGGATTGCGGGAAAAGAGTTCCGGCCCCATGTACCCGATCGTCCCGGCCACATCAGCCCCAGCCATCGCACGGGTAGAGTTGCGCCGCAGAGTGCTCTTCATCTTCGAACTGACCCCGAAGTCAGTCACCACGAAGTTTCCCTCCTGGTTCACAAGGATGTTGTCGGGTTTGATGTCACGGTGGATAATATCCCTGGCATGAAGGTATTCCAAGCCGGAGGCGACATCCCGGATGAACCGAAGCAGCGTCTTTTCATCGGTATTCCCGACCAGCGACTCCGCCGAGTCCGGACAATACGGCATCACCAGGAACGGCTGCCGGTCCACCACATCGAAGTAATAGGCGTGCAGAAGGTTCGGATGGTTAAGGGAATATGAGTTCTTGTACTCCGCCTTGAACTCCTCCAATCCCTTGTCATCCAAGGCAATATACACCTTGACAGCCACATCCAGATCCGTCTGCTCATCCTTCGCCAGCCAAACCACACCGAAAGACCCCCTGCCCTTCAGCGACACCAGTCTATACCGAGATTGGATTATCTCACCAGTTTCCAGTTTCATATACTTGTTTCAATATCGACAATTTCCACCAAACATTCCTACCTCTCTCATCCCTCGCGCGAGATGGGAAAACATGTCCCAGACCTTGAACACCCGAACCCACTCGAGTCCATATTCCCGCAAAAGGTACCAGGGATGAAAATACATCTTGCGCAGAAGCAATCGATTATTTCACCAAACATTGCAGTAGCAAGAAACGGAAGATATCAACACTGGACTATTTGTTGTCAGAAGTTAACACTCACGAAGCCAAATAATTACGGAAGAATATCTTCAAGCCTCTTATTCTTATCAACATAGTTAATGAAATCAACTATCTCAATGTTGTTTAAAGGATGCAGATCTTTATGCAGCGATTTCACATATTTAACTATACTCTTCTCTGGTATTTTGTGTTTATTAAGACATGATTTGCTATGTCTGCTTAAACAAAAGAAACAATTGGCTTCTGGGTCAATATCTCGTAAATAAGCTTGATGTAGCACCCAAGCATTAATTGATGCCTCACCAACACCTCGAATATGGATAAACTCATTAAACGCCAAATCAGACAAATCTTCGATAGTCGAACATTGCGACAATTTGGGCAGGATTCCTTGTTCTTTTTGAAGGAATTCATTAACAGCTTCTTTTCGCACATAGAATTTTAAAAGATCCTCTGACGTGATAGCCTTATCACGGAGTTTTACCAACTTCTTTTCTAAAGCGGGTTTTCCTTTATTCAAATAAATGCTTATGAGATCTTCTAGTGAACGTTGTAACATAGTGTGTTAATAATTTGATTATTAATATTTAAGATTCGACCATATACTAATTATCGACTTCCTCTGGATTACCTTTTATCGTGATTGAACTGTTGCAGAGATCGGGGTAGTGATACTTCACCGTTTTCGACACATTAGAAGGGTTCGTCGCCTGCACCAATGCTGTCCCCTCATAATGAACCCTAAACCACTTGAGCATACTCATAGATCGCTCAACTTCTTTCTCAATTTGAGCGACCACCTCGTCATCAAAATGATCAACCTGGAAACAGGTTTGTTCTTGATCCCAACGCTGGTGCGCATAGAGAATGTCCTTTTCCCGATCGAATTCAATCTCTCGTATGTTGTACGGCCTGTCGTCACCAGGCCAGTTTGTACGAACGACTTGATCAAGAAGTAAATAATCAAGTCTTTTAGCATTCATCATCTCTTTGATGTTTGCAATAGCTTTATTTACCTGATTCATAGACTTATAGGTAGTTCAATATCACTAAACATCATAAAACTAGCTCCAATGATAGCTTTATTGTATCGAACAGCAATATAGAGTTGCTTCACATCCTGAACCTGACCCTTTCCGGCAGCGGAGCGTTCATTTTTACATTTATCTTTCAGACTAGTATGGGAAACATAGTAATCTATTAGATCACACTCGGCTTGTACGATGGACCGTTGATCACCTTCCGCAATCAGAAATAATTGATAATTACTATATGACTCTCCCCTCGCATCTACATCCTCGGTAATGCCAACTATGAAAGATGAAACCATATCATCTTTAGCCACTCATCCAACTACGGGATTAATCTTCTAAGTTTTGTATTCATATCACAATCAGATTATATCACCTTCGTACTCTCTTCCAGGCACATAATAACGAGCGAACTGTAATCCGCAATTATCCTTAACCATGTTTATAAGTTCGTGAACACCATCAACATGAATACCTTCACCCGCATCAATCGAGCACTCGCCAGTTTCGTGGAAATACTCAACGACATGCCCATTTCCTATGAAGGCATAAAAAGGTCGTCCCTCGTTGTATTCTATATATTCTTTATAATGCTTAAGAAAGTTTTTGCTAATCGGGACTGGTTTAAGATCCTTCAGTTGCTTTACGAAAGGATCGCCGTACACATAGTACCCTTTAATTGCCCCTTGTTCTTTGCTTGGCACCTCTTTGATAAAAGATACTTTATCATCAACCAATACAGGATTGCCTACCCTAAATGATTTATAATCTTTTATTTCCATATTTATAATTGTTTATAATTGCTATTTAAACTTGGCAAACCCCTAATCAAGCACAGGGCGGACGGTTAATCCATTAGTTTTATAATATGCAGTCAATGCGGGTTTATAAAACTCATATTGGCCGATTATTAAATAATAGCCGAACATAAAACCATATGCCCGGAATGGCTCTGCAGAACTATAACTGACAGAGGTCCAATAGCTACCATGAACATAACTACCACTCCCAATATTGACCGTTGTTCCAAATATTCCACCACATGCTGGTAAGAATATAGACTTACCATTAGCTTTACTAGTAATTAGATACCCCTTAATATTATTGATATCAGACCACTCCCAAGTACAATAATCTAGTAATTCTTGGAAATCATTATCACGAGGAATTCTCCATCCTCCTTTCCAATTATTACGAGCCACATCATCCGTAGAACTCAAAGTATCATATGCATTTTTATATTTTGTTATCGTTGACTCGCTTTTCCCCCATTTGTATGAATCCCAATCATAATTGTCCTTTGTTGTTACCTCGCCCCACGCATAATACTTTCCATAATCTTCTGGTCTGGATGCACCAACATTGCATGTAGCCCATTTTATTCCAGAAGGTAAGCCAAGATCTACCCATGCATGGCCGTTCTCGGTTCCTGTTGTTGCACCTGTCACCGTCACCGCACATGTGGCTTTCTTTGAGCCATCCTCGGTGGTGCATGTGATGGTGGCGGAGCCGGCGGATTTGGCGGTGACGACTCCGGAGGTGGAGACGGTCGCGACGGATGTATTGCTGGAAGACCAGGTCACGGCCTTGTTGGTGGCGTTGGAAGGCGAGACCGTTGCCGTAAGGGTCGCAGTGTTGCCTTCCTCGAGACTCAATGAAGTCTTATCCAACGACACTCCCGTCACAGAAACCGAAGAAGGGAAACTAATGTAAACTTTATGGTAGGCAACATCAATCACGTCT
Source organism: uncultured Bacteroidia bacterium (assembly GCA_902785825.1). Lineage (GTDB taxonomy): Bacteria > Bacteroidota > Bacteroidia > Bacteroidales > UBA932 > Cryptobacteroides. The sequence goes on along the minus strand of CACZZZ010000006.1, from coordinate 157,318 downwards.
CCATTATGCATCAACTTGACTCTAACGATAGGAGTCCGGCCTCCATTGGGGACACTGCCTGAATACCTTGGATATAGCACACTGCCACTCAATGTGACAAAGTTGCCCTGATCTTCAACAGGCGAACCAACCATATAATTCTTCACTACCTCATATTCGAGACTCAATCCGGCAGATTCCAACTCATTTGTACCCATAGTTAGTGCATTGCCTGAATCATCAACCATTTTAACCACAGTCTTTGTCTTTAAGTCAACTGTACTGGTATAATCAACCGTTATGTTGGAGGATGATTGGTCAATCTCATTTGTCCAAACGGAACTTATTGAGTTTGGGAGTCCTGAGATAAAAGGTTGCCATCTGATAGTAGACACTGCAGCATAATCAGAAGTATAAGTGACTCCATTTTTCGAGACCTTAAGGGCGAAAGTCGTCATGTGGCCGTCGTATGCCTCCTTCCCGACAATATCCGCTTCAACTCTCAATAGGCCATCTTCATACGAATTGAAATACAGCTGAATCCCAAAGTCCTCGGATTGATGAATCCTCGTCGAAACATCAAGCCAAGCGGAATAATAATCGTATGAATTATCGAATCTGAAGGAAGAGGGAGACACATTATATGTAAGTACCGCATTAGATTCCGAGTAACTGTCACGGCGCACTACCCAAGACTCATTTTTACTGTCAAGCTTTTCTGCAGCACTAGGATCAAGTGGTTGATAAACATAGGAATTAGCCTTGAAGCCCTTCATGCCATTTATGAACACCTGGGGCTGAAAGCTAAGGGTGGGGCTGGGGTCCGTAACAGTCACAGAACAAGAAGCCGTCTTATTCCCGTCCTGCGTGGTGCAGGTAATCGTCACCGAACCTGCCACCTTGGCCGTCACAGTACCGTCAGATCCCACCGTAGCAACGGATGTGTTACTGGAAGTCCATGAGACTGAAGCGTTTGTGGCATTGCTCGGCGAGACAGTCGGGGTCAGGCGATAGGTCTCCCCTGCCGTTAACGACAGAGATGTAGGAGAGACGGAAACTCCGGTCACGGCAACGGTAGCATTTGACACGGTGACCGTACAAGTCGCGGTCTTGCCGCCATCGTCTGTCCGTACCGTTATCGTTGCGGAACCAGCGGCTTTCGCAGTAACAACACCGCCTGACGAAACAGTCGCCACGGATGTATTGTTCGATGACCAAGTCACTCCCTGGTTGGTGGCATTTGAAGGATTAATAGTAGCCTTTAGCGTTCCTGTTGATCCAACTACAAGACCCATTGAGGTTCTGTCAAGAGACACACTCGAAACAGAAACCGTCGCATTCTTGACAGTAACAGAACAGGTCGCTTTCTTCGCGCCATCCTCGGTGGTGCAGGTGATCGTGGCCGATCCTGCGGCCTTGGCGGTGACAGTGCCGTCAGATCCCACCGTAGCAACGGATGTGTTACTGGAAGTCCATGTGACACCGGTGTTAGTGGCATTGCTCGGAGAGACCGTCGGAGTCAGGCGGTATGTCTCTCCAGCAGTCAACGACAATGATGTCGGCGACACGGAAACACCTGTTACCGCAACAGTGGCGCTAGTCACCGTCACCGTACAAGTCGCGGTCTTGCCGCCATCATCCGTCCGGACCGTTATCGTCGCGGAACCAGCGGCTTTCGCCGTAACAACTCCGCTCGACGAGACTGTCGCCACGGTTGTATTATTGGACGACCATGTAACGGCCTTGTTGGTGGCGTTGGACGGCGAGACCGTAGCCGTTAGAGTGCCAGTGGTTCCGGCAGTCAAGGACATACTCGTCCTATTCAGGGAAACTCCTGTCACCGAAACCGTTCCAGCCTTGACCGTCACTGAGCAAGTAGCCGTCTTACCGCCATCGGATGTAGTACATGTTATCGTCGCCGATCCTGCGGATTTAGCGGTGACAGTACCGTCAGAGGAGACTGTCGCGACAGAGGTATTGCTGGACGACCATGTAACCGCCTTGTTAGTGGCATTGCTCGGAGAAACAGTCGGTGTTAGATCATATGTATCACCAGCAGTCAACGACAATGATGTCGGCGATATGGCAACACCCGTCACAGAGACAGTTGAGGACTTTACTGTCACCGTGCAAGTAGCTGTCTTACCGCCATCAGACGTCTTAACGGTCACCACGGTCGTGCCGACTTTATTTGCGGTCACAAGTCCGCTTGAGGTGACTGAAGCTACGGACGTATTACCAACAGTCCAGATGACCCCCTTGTTGGTGGCATTCGACGGGGAAACCGTGGCAACCAAAGATGCGGTCTTGCCGACCTGGAGGGTTAATGAAGAAGTATTCAGGGATACTCCTGTCACTGAGACAGTTGAGGCTTTCACCGTGACTGAGCAGGTGGCAGTCTTGCCTCCGTCGGCAGTCTTAGCCGTGATCGTGGCGGTTCCCGCCTTCTTAGCAGTAACTTCCCCATCAGAGGACACCGTTGCCACAGAGGTATTGTTTGATGACCATGTCACATCCTTGTTGGACGCATTGGAAGGGCTGACAGTGGCGGTCAACCACGAGGTTTCACCCTCCGTCATGGAAAGGCTTGAGGGGGAAAGTGTCACGCTCGTGACTGGGACAGACTTCACCGTGATTGAGCATGTGGCCGTCTTGCCACCGTCGGCAGTTTTGACAGTTATCGTAGCTGAGCCGACTTTGTTGGCAGTAATAGTCCCGTCCGAGGCGACAGAAGCGACATCAGGATTATTAGATGTCCATGTAACATCTTTATTCGTGGCATTCGAAGGGCTGACGGTAGCGGTGAGTTGAGAAGTCTCTCCCTTGTTAATAGTCAGAGATGAACGGTTAAGAGACACTCCCGTCACGGAAATGGTTCTGGACTTTACTGTCACCTGGCATGTGGCATAGACATTTGAATGCGCTCGTACAGTAATTGTGGCAGTACCAGGGCTGACGGCAATGACCGTCCCATAAGCATCGACCCTAGCGACACTCGGATTTGAGCTCGACCATGACAATGACTTATCTGTCGCATTTGATGGTGAGATTGTTGCTACGAGAGCCGTTGACTCACCTTCTATTATTGAAAGACTCGTTTTATCAAGAGTGACGTAGTTCACTGGAATAAACCGGACTGTAACCTCGCAAGGGCTGCTGGTCACTCCCGCTGCTGTGGCAGTAATTGATGCCGAACCGACATTGTGAGCCACAAGAGTACCATTGGACACGCTCACAACCGAAGGATTGTTGCTCGACCAGCCTATACCATCATACTCCGCAGCTGCCGGCTCCACTGTCGCAGACAACTGCCTCGCACTGCCGACCTGCATCGTCACTGCACTCTCGCTCAACCGTACACTCTCAACTTCCGGCAACCATTGGCAGGAGGATAAAAAGTACAAAGTGACTATAATCAGTACATAAACAAATGTTCCGCAATTATTTCTCCTCATATCCATATTTTCTATTCATCATCATTTAGTCTTAATTGATGTCCCTGAAGGTACCCTATTAGTACTTCTATTAACCGTTACACCTTCAATACTTTGCCCCGATGACACATAGAGAGTTTTCAATGTCGACATCGGAGAACAATTAAGATCTGTTAGAGATTTATTCTTCGAAACATCCAAGACTGTCAGCCGATTAGATCCACAACTTAATTGTTCAAGAGCAGCGTTATTCGACAAATCCAGCACTGTTAGACCATTCGAATAGCAATTCAAAGATCGTAGTTTCGTATTATTTGAAACATCTAACTTAGACAACATATTATAGGTAACCCATAAATACTCCAATTCAAGATTATTAGAAATGTCAAGCTTTGTTATTCGACTTTCTTGAACCGACAACCATTTTAAGCGACTATTGCTCGAAACATTAATGGTTGCTAATGGCGTATTCTCACACCATAACTCTTCTAAAGAAGGACAGTCTATTATCAATAATGAAGTTAGAGGATTACTACTACAACCAAGATTAGTTAATTTAGCATTTGAAAGAATAAGGGAAGATATCTGATTATTCGAACATCTCAGCTCTTTAAGTTGTGTATTATGACTTACATCTAAATTTGATAACAAGTTAGAATCACATTCAAGAATCTCTAGAGCAGTATTTGCTGAAACATCCAGAACCTCCAGTTTGTTATTCCAACATTTAAATTCCTTTAAATTAGAATTGTGGGTCACATTTAAACTATTCAGCTGATTACTTCTACAATCCAGATATTTCAAAGCTTTATTATTAGACAGATTGAGTGAGGTTAGTTGACCTTGTCCAGAGCCATGGGCACTTGGGCCTGCAAAAAGATATGTTAACGCCGACATATATTCAATCCCTTGCAGGGACTTGATGTTATCAGTGACTACTTCAATTCGAGTAATTACTGCCGCCTCAGTAAGGCTCAATTTCCCATTTCGATTCAGGTCGAAGTTCTCAATGATATACTTTCTGAAATTAGGGTCGGGGATATCAACATATTCAGCAGTCACAGCCACTTTGCAAGTTGCAGTGACTTTACCGTCGGCGGACTTGGCAGTTATTGTAGTTGTGCCTTCTGTTACACCAGTGACAGTTCCGTCAGAAGCAACAGTAGCTATTCCCTCGTCTCCACTTGACCAAGAGACCTCTTGATTCGTCGCATTCGAAGGATTGACCGTCGCTTTTAATTGCATGATTGCTTCCTCTTTTACAGAAACACTTGATTGGGAGAGTGTTATCCCTGTTACATCAATAACTATGGGCTTGACTGTCACCTGGCAGGTAGCGGTATGATCGCCATCATCTGACCTCACAGTAATGGTCGCTATACCGGGATTCTTTGCTACTACCAGACCGGCAGATGTTACAGTCGCTACATAGCTGTCACTTGTCGCCCAAAATAATGTCTGATTGGTAGCATCTGACGGAATGATTGAAGCTTCGAGCTTGATCGCCTGACCGGCTGTCAATTCTGTACTAGTCTTACTTATCGAGACACTTGACACTCTTATTGACTTTACGGTAACCGAACACGGCGAACTTGTCACGCCTGCAGCGGTTGCCGTTATTTGAGTAACTCCATCTCTTACTCCAGTTATTGTCCCATCGACGACACTTGCCACTTTGGGGTTAGAACTTGTCCAAACAATTCCATCATAATCAGCAACATCGGGTTCCACTCTCGCAGTTATTGTCCTCTGAGTTCCAACTGTTATAGAAATAGCTGAATCACTCAACCTCACATTCCCCACCTCCGGCAGCCACTTGCAACCAGTTAATCCAGTCAATGATAAAACACTTAGCAATATAAGAGGCCAAACTCTACTACTCATAATCAGAACTATTTAGAAACTTATCCCCACAAACGGCCCTACCACATTGCCCATGGTCTTGCTGTCGTCTGTGAATGAGTTGATTCCGGCTTTGAGGCCAAGGGTGAGGCCGGTGTTGCCGCCAAGGGCGATCTTGTAGCCGAGCATGCCGGCGGCTGTGATTCCGATGCCATATTCAGGAGAGCCCATTCCGACTCCTCCCCTGGCACCTAAGAACAGCCCGCTGCCGGAACCACCCATGAAGTACCTTGCGTCCACAAAGCCCTGGATCACGGACATGCGCCCGCCGCTAAAACTCTCAAATCCAGCACCGCCTCCGATGAAGAGTCCGGAATCCGAAAGCCAACCAACTGCAGCGGAAAGATCTATCGCTGAACCCTTTAACCAGTAAGTATTATTGTCTCTGGAAGAAACCACGGAAGTCGGCGCAAAGCAATAAGGCGATGCCTCAATCATGATGGCAAGACGACCAGACTTCGCGACTTTAGGAGCCTTAGGGGCGGCCGGGGGTACAACCGCTGGTGTTACAGGAGCGACCTGCTGCGGCTTTTCCTCAACAACAGGCTTGGGCTGCTCTGCCTCAACCGGTTCCGGTGTCTTATTTAGATAATCCTTCGGATAATCGAAGGTGACCCTCTCGAGGATGTCCTCATATTTCAGGGAAGCCCATGAAATGTCACAAGCCGCTACACTCTCCTTGAAGGTGGCCAAGCCGATGGAGCCGAAGGGGAACGACTTTGAGGAGGCGCTCTCGCTCAAAGCATCAGCCTTTTCTTGCAGTTTGTCGGCTTCTTCCTTACTCTTGACAGCGCCGCCACGACCGAAACGGACGCACCTGGCCGCACATTCATAGACTTTGGAAGCAATATCCTCAGTCACCTGGCCAAAAGCCTCATTCCCAAGAGCCTTCGTCAGGTAAGAATATGCCTTGTCGAAATCTTTTTCCTCAAAAGGAGCCGAGCCTTCATAATGGGCAATTCCCAACATCGCCTGAGCGAAGACATTACCTCTCTCGGCAGCCTTCTCGAACAATTCAGCGGCCTTCTTGGGATCCTTAGCAGTACTGATGCCCTCGTTGTAATAGCAGCCAAGGATATACATCACCCTCGGGCTGGGATCTTTCAGTTCCGCATAAAGGTTGAAGGCCCTTTCCTGAAACACGCCAGTGCCAACTCCTGTCCTATAGCAGTCAGCAAGACCTTCCATTCCGGCGGGATCTTTCAATTCAGCGGCTTTCTCAAGATACTTGAAAGCCTCGGCGGGATTCTTGCCGATTCCTTCGCCATGATAATACATGTTCCCGACCAGCGAAGCCGCACCAGCGATTCCAGCGTCGGCGGCCTTCTTAAGATAAACGAATGCGATCTGCGGAGAATCGATTGCCTGAATGCCAAGCAATGCGGAGGCATCGGCAATTCCAGCTTTGTCAAGATCCTGAAGGAACAGGCGGGACTTCGTCTCATCCTTTCCTATTCCAAAGGTCTGACTTCCCTCGGAATATCCCTTGGCATAGAATAGTTTAGCGATGGGAAACTCCTGACCTAAAGCCTGCTTCAGGTGATCATTAATCATGCTCTGTTCATACCCTCGATCCTTACTGAGCTGAGCCAAGACCCAAGAAGCAAGGCCATCACCTTTACCAGCCGCTTTATTTCCATTGTACCAGGCCTGGTTCAAGTCCCTGTCTGTCCCGACCCCATTCCTCAGAAAATACGCCATCACTGCCTGCGACGGGGCATATTCTTTTTCCGCGGACTTCTTAATCCAGGAATATGCATCTTTGACGTTCTCATCTCCTCCTTGGCGCAACAGCGACATTCCGAGATCATACATCGCTTTCTCATCACCACGCCTCGCGCTCTTAAGAAGATCATGCCCATCGTTCTGGGCGAAAACGACATTCTGACAGGCGACAAGCGCCAGAGCCAAAACAATTCTCCTAACTAACTTCATGATCAATAATTATTTCCAACCCGGATCGGCTACGCCTTCATCATAGTAGCCATCCTTCCTTAACTTCACGATAACTGATGTGCCTTTAGTTTTTCCGGCTTTTTGGGCGTATTTATGGGCATTGTCATAATTGCCCATATCATAACTGATGCTAGCGAACTTAGCACAAGCGTCAGCATCTCCCGCATCGGCCTTTTTTATAAGCTCATACAACTCATTGGCCTTGGACTGCTGGGCAGGCGCTGGATTAGCTGACTCGATAACAGGGGCTTTTTCTTTGACGGTCACCAAGCAAGTCGCGGTCTTTCCTCCATCCACAGTAGTCACTGTGATAGTCGCTGAACCGGCTTTCTTGGCTGACACATACCCTTTGGGAGTAACAGTCGCAATTGAAGGGGCATCCGATTTCCAGGTGACTGACTTGTTGTCCGCTCCGACCGGATGAATAGTGGCCGACAGTTGTGCTCCTTTTCCTTCTTCAATCGACACCTCAGACCTGTTCAAAGTCACACCTGTCACGCTAACCGATTCTTTCTTAGCAGGTTCCTGTGCTTCCACGAGTTCCAGTTTATTTACAGAGTCCGGCACAGCCAGAGCCTCATCTTCTACCTCATCCTCTATAGTAGCACCGGGAGTCGAACCTACTGTAGTGGGGTCTTCCTGTATCACCGCTGGATCAGATCCTGTATTTGACACATTATCCTTCCAAGGAGACCAAATGAAAACTCCAGCAGCAGCCGCAACAGCCAGGACCCATAGCCAACCTTTGCTCTTCTTATGCTCCGCCGGGGTTACTGGGTTATCTTGCGCTAAAGGAGTCGCTATCGGTGATGGCTTAGGCACCGGTTTTGGTTTAGGCTTCGCCTTGACCACCACAGTGCATTTGGATCTATCTTCACCACCAGCGGACTGCACAATAATCTTTGTCTTTCCTTTGGATTTGGCCAAAACATGACCTTCTGAATCAACAGACGCGATTTCCGGATCGCCGGAAGACCATCTAACCTCCTGATTTGTGGCATCTTCCGGTAGGATAGAAGCTCTTAAAGTAGCGCTTTCACCTTCTACCAGCAATAACTCCGCCTCTGATAATGACACGAAACGGACAGGGATAATCTTCTCATGTACAGTCACTTGACAAACATCTGTCAAGTCTCGATCGGCCGAACGTACTATAATCATTGCCGTTCCTGGTGAAACCGCCGAGACTGATCCATCAGGATCCACAGTCGCCACAGAACCGTTATCAGAGGTCCATGAGACATCCTTATTCGTCGCGTTCTTCGGACTGATCCTGACGACCAACTTAGAAGAGTCCCCTTCAGTCAAGGTCAATGTGTTAAAAGGCAATGAGACGGACTCTACCGGATAGATTTTTTCCTTGACTTCTACCCGGCATTTGGCTGTTTTACCTTGGTCTTCAGAAACCACGGAGACAGTGGCGACACCTGGGGATTTGGCCAGAACAGTGCCATCTGCTTTGACAGTGGCGACAGCATTGTTGTCAGAAGACCATTTGACGGCCTGGTTAGTGGCGTTTGACGGTTCGACTAAACACTCAAGTTTAAGACTCTCCCCTTCAACCAATGACACCGCTTGCTGGGATAACGAGACGGACGACACAGGAACCGGTTTGGGCTTGACTGTCAAACGACACTTGCCCCCAACTTTTCTATCTGCGGAATAGGCTGTAATAACGGTGGTTCCAGGCGTCAGGGCAACAACAGTTCCATCACCGGCAACTGAGGCCACATCCGCATTGTCAGACACCCATTCGACTTCTTTGTTGGTCGCATTGAAAGGTCTGATTTCAGCTCTAAGGGAGAAAGACTCTTCTTCTGTCAACACCAGGGTATCATGATTCAACACAATTGCTTCTACGGGGATAATCAGTTCTTTCACGGTCACTTGGCATGTATCAGTCCTCTGCTGGTCTTTAGAAATGACTGAAATATCGGCAGTTCCTACGGTCTTGGCTTCAACAACTCCATTTTGATTCACCGACGCTACCGAAGGATTGCTCGATTTCCAAGTCAAGCCTTTTTCTTTTGAATTAACCGGAGTAACAGTCGCTGACAAATGGCTTGTCTCCCCTTCCGTTAAAGATAGGGCATGATCAGACAAACTAACCGCCAAGACATGGACGGATGTAGGATCGTCAATTACAGTCTGCGCATAAGAGGCAAGTTGATCTGCCTTTGGACGCGCCCAAGGATCTTTCGCAAGGCATGATTCGACTACTACTTTGAGAGATTCAGACCACTGTCCTTTCAAAACAGGAATTTCAGCGCCTGACATAAGCATACCGCCTCCTTGGCCAAAGAATGGCAACTCGCCAACTAACAGTTCCCATAGACTGGCTCCAAGAGCCCAGATGTCAGTCGCTTTCACGGCCGAGGGGTTGGCGGTGAACATTTCGGGGCCCATGTAGCCGATCGTGCCCTGGGTTGTGCTCTCGGAAAGGTCTCTTACTGAATTCTTTCTGAGTGTGCTTCGCATCTTGACACTAACCCCGAAATCAGAGATAAGGAAGTTTCCCTCGCCATCCCGGAGAATATTATCGGGCTTGATGTCCCGATGGATGATGTTCTTGGAATGCAGATATGCCAGACCCGAACAGACGTCCTTAATGAAATGCCATGCTTCCTCTTCGGTAATCTTGCCTACAAGTTCGTCGGCGGATTCGGGGCAATATGGCATGACCAGATAAGGACGCTTCTCCACGACTTCGAAATGGTTAGCGTGGAGAAGGTTGGGATGAGTAAGGGAATACGTAGTTCTGAACTCCGACTTGAACTCGTCGATTCCCTTGCTGTCGAGGGCTATGTAGATCTTGATGGCGACCTCCATGTCTAGAGTCTCGTCCCAAGCCTGCCAGACCTCTCCGAAAGTTCCCCTTCCTCGCTCGGAAACCAAACGGTAGCGGCCATCTATGATATCACCAACTTGAAAATCCATCACTCAACCCCTTGGTTTTCTTTTACTTCTCCCTCCTTTTCAGCTTTCTCGGATGCCGCAGGAGTATTTGACTGACCCGTATCAGTGCCTTTTTTATCGATTTCTATCCCAGGGCGAGCTTTGTCTAATTTTAGTGTATCAGGCGTTACTTTAGAAGGAGTGTCAACAGCACTCTCCACTGAGTTCCCGAGGATCTTCTTCCAAACACTGCTCTTCTTTTCATCTTGTTTTTCCTGCTTCGCTGGCGCATTATTCTCTCTAACTTCAGGTACAGGTACACTTACTTGCGGAGTCGAATCAGATGGAACTATTGTAGTATCAACCACTTCGTCAGGCACAGACGGCCTTTCCTGGATGTTAAAACGCCAATAGAAACAACCAATAATAACAATCACCGCCAAGGCAATCAAAATAAAGGGTAGCAATTTGATAAAAGGACGAACGGAACCAACTGTTTGCGCAATAGGGGGAACGGCTTCAGGATTGATCTTCGTTTTATCCAGGTCCGACTCCTTTTTCTCGTCCGGATCCTCAGTCGGACGAGCAGGCTCGACGACATATTCCTCCCCTTCAGTGATCTCGCAAAGGACGGCGGTGACATTGTCGTGCCATCCGGCGGTCTCGGCGGCTTTCCAGAGTTCGGTCCTGCAAGCGCTCATCGTCTCACGATTGGCACGGATGATCTGTCCTATCTCGTCATCGTGAAGAACCCCGCTCAGACCGTCGCTGTTAAGGAGGAGAATGTCTCTCTTAAACAACTTGATAGTCAATGAGTCCGCCACAGCCTTTTTGCTCATGTCACCAAGGCTGCGGGTGATGACGTTGTTGTAGGGATGGGTAAAGGCTTCCTCCTCGGTGATCTTGCCCTGATCGACAAGCTCCTGGACGTAAGAATGATCCTTTGATACCTGAGTGAGGCCCTCTGGCTCACGGAAAAGATAGATCCGGCTGTCGCCCAGCCATGCGATCGAAGCCTCCTCGTCATAAAGCCAGGCCATGACGAGCGTACTGCCCATCCCTTCACACTCAGGATGGTCGTTGGCGTGGCTCTTGACAGCCTCGTCCGCCATGACGACCACCTTCTTCAAATACTTCTCCCTGCCTGCGGAATCCTCCATTGCGGAATGGGGAACCGTCTCCTTCGAGAAAGCGCCCTTCACAACATTGACCGCAATCTCGGATGCGACTTCACCGGCATTCATGCCCCCCATCCCGTCCGCGACGACGAGAAGGCAACCGTAGTCGGTCAAGACCATCTCTTTGTCGGACTCGAAGAAAGGCGAGCCCTCGGGAGCGCCGAGGTCGGCATTGACGAACATGTTGTCCTCATTGCCGTTCCTCGGAGCCTCGGGGTTAAACCTTCCGGCCGCATCGGTGTAGGCGGCCACCCTGAACTTGACTTGCGTCATTATTTCTTGTTTTTCTTGTTCTTCTTGTTCTTAGCAGGAGCGGCCTCCTTATCCTCAGCCTTATCCCCATTTGCCGGGACGATTATAGGCTTGTCAGGAGCTATGGATGGCCTTGTAGAAGGAGTGCTTGATGGTTTCCCAGCCTTCGGTTCAATGGCGAAAGGATCCACTTTCCAACCGTTCTGGCCTTTGTCCATCACTCCGGCCAGTTCAAAGCGGATAACTCCGACTGAGGGATAAACCGGCTTGACATAGAACCCTCCGACAACTCCCTCTGGGACAACCTTGCGGCCGATGCCGAAGGTAACAGAGTCCGCAGGGTTGACACTGTGACTATAAGTAGTGACGGAGAGTTTGTCGCCTTTGCGGGAAACCCAGACGATCCAACCTTCCGTTTTCCCGTCCAGACCGGAGCAGACCAGTCCGGGGCCGAAAGGCGCTGTGTCCGGGACACATGAATATGAAGTCCCGGGGACATCCTCAACCTTATCGACAGAATACATTGAGAAGGGTTTCCACACGGTGTCCGCCACGGAAATGGCGGAGACAGTCGAAAGAGCCGGCTTATAGTCAGGGAACTGCTTGACTTCCTGATTGTCTTTCCAAGGAGTCACGACTCCGGCCGGAGCAATCCAGCCTTTCTCTGTCTTGACGCAAAGTCCCTCCGTAAAGCCAAAGAAACTTTTGCCCTCAAGGTTGAACCTCTCATGGGAGACCGTGTCCTCGAGTTGGAACTCGACCCGGACCACACGGAACGCATCAGATAAAGCCTCCTCGACAAAAATCTGATTGGGACTTCCTCCCCTGCTGAAGAAGCCCTGAGCAGAAGTGAAAGTAAGCGCCGCGAATAAAGCAGCTATAGTGATTATCAATCGTTTCATAATAGTCATCTTACTCTTGACATTGGAATAATATTACCGAGATTAGTCCCTCGACCGCCGGATACTATTCCGACTACGACAAAGTCTCCTTTCTCGTCATTGTAAAAGACTGGACCACCGCTGTTTCCATGTTCAGTGTTCGTGTTGGTCGTGAGGATTCTTCCTCTCTGAAGTCCCTCTGAAGCGACAGTGGCATTCCCGTAAATCGGCTTGATGTCATTAATTGAGTTCACGCCCTCTCCAAGAGGAAATCCCAGAACAGTTAGCTCAGTTTTAATTTTAAGTTGATCGCATTTAACATCGTCAAACGCCAATCCTCCGCTCAAGCCTGTTCTAATATATGCAAAATCAGTCGCGACCACTCCGTGAGTGAACCTGATACCATCCTCAGTAATGCCGCCTTGATCCTGAGACCTGTTGACCTTAAAATCCTCACTACAGCAACTGAAGTTTGCCCCTGAAGGAGAAAAGCAATTAAAGAAGTACCTAACCTTTCCGCCATTATTGACGATGGTATTCATGTAAAGCATATCAGGATCTTCTCCTTCAGAGGACTTCCAGAACTGCCATCCTTCAATAACATGCCTAGCTGTGACAAACCGACCATCATTGAGAAGGAATCCTGTTCCCGACCAACCAGGAGCATCATTCTCACCACATTTATACTGTTCGACCTTGCCATCAGGATAGGTAATTTCAAAGGCCTCTGTCTGGATGTAATAGACAAATGGAAAGCATTGTTCGATGCTCTTCATTCCCTGCGCACTTGAAGCCCCTGGCTTAGTTCCCTGGTTTGAACCACTTGCGGGAGTGACCTGCTGTTTGAGTCCGCTAATGGCGGCTGAATTGGATTTCAGCTTTTTACGCATATCGTCAACCTGCTGCTCCAGACCAAGTTTGACCTTGGACAAGCTATCAACAACATTCTGCATCTTGACCTGGTTCAGGCTGTCACGCTGCGCGGCTTCCGCGACGACATTATCATACTTCTTTGTCAAATCGACATTCTTCTTGTTCAGATCGAACAAGAAATATCCCCCAACAAGACAAGCGGCGACCAGACCACCAAGCAAACTCCATGATAAAGTCTTCCAAGGCCTTAACGCCTGCTGTCTGAACAGGTTCAGCCTGTTGGTCAAGCCTATGCTTTTGACCAGTCCGGCATCGCCCTGCGGAACGACGAAGCCCATCTTCGGCCCTCCTGTCGAAAGCTGGATCTCATCACCGCTCTGGAGGTACCAGCTGTCTGAGACCTTATTCCCGTTCAGATAAGTGGAGTTAGTCTTGGACAACTGGACGAGTTTCCAGCCCTCTCCTTCCTTGACGATCGCAGCGTGGCGACGGCTGACCGTAGTGAAAGACTCGTCGAACCGTACCTGGCACTTGGGGTCACGTCCAATCTCGATGTTGTCGATAATGATCTTCTGGACAGCACCTTCTTGGTGGTACTTACTTCTGGTCTTGTGGACCAACTCATAGTAACGGCGTCCTTTACCGGCGAAGACGGATTTAATTCCCGCTCCGATAGAACCGGCGAAGGATCTGTTGTACTTAACTGTTTCCTGTGACATAATTATTTATCTTTTAACCATTAATATCCTTCCACTCTCATTTTAACATCTCCGATCGAGATAATGTCGCCTGGTTTGAATGCGATTCCATATTTGTCCGCCTCCCGGGAATTGACGTAAGTTCCGTTAAGCGAATCCCTCCAGCGGCCTCCAAGAAGCTGTCCATCATGGATATACCATTGTCCCGTAGTCGGATCTTTCTCCAGGGTGCAGTGATGGCGGGAAATGTATTTGCTGGTATCTTCACGGATTGGAACCTGGTTATGGGTAAGCTCATCGTCCCGGCCCATCGTGAGGGTGCACTTCCCGCCCAGAAGTTTATCCAGGTAATAGACCATACCATAGTCCTCGCCCTGCATGATCTTCAAAAGGGTACCGTTGACAACAGGATGGAACGAATCCATTCTCTTTTCCTCCTCCTTCGGGGCGACACCTTTGGGAAGCATGTCAAGAATCTCCGAGACGGACTGGAAACGGTGATGGAAATCCGGTCGTAAGGATCCCTCTATAATCGGAGTCCATATTCCTGAAGGATCCGCTTGAGCCAGGGCTTCCCTGTCCCATCGACCCTCTTTTCCATTCTTTAAATATATCGCCAAGGTGTTCTCACTCAGTTCCCCGAATGGAAGCCGCCCTACGATGAGTTCGTACATCATGGCCCCGAACGAGAAGATGTCTGTAGTCGGAAGCACTGTGGCCTGGCCACCTCTGGGAGGATTTACCTGCTCCGGAGGCATGTATGGATAAGTGCCGAACTGCTGCTGGGGCCTGCCCATGATGCTGCGTTCGGTCATCCTCTTGTTCTGGTCTCCGGATATTCCGAAATCAGTAAGGACAGCGGTCCCGTCCTTCCTCAAAAGGACATTTTCCGGCTTCAGGTCACGATGGACCTTCCCACGGGCATGGAGCGCGGCAAGTCCTTTGAGGATATCCCTTGCGATTACAACATAATCGACTTTATGGGTCCTTGAATAACTCCTCAGGTCACCAAGGTCGCAGAACTCCATCTGGATGTAGGGATTGCCGCTCTCCTCCCCATAAGAGAAGGAATGGACAAGGTTCGGACTGTCGATAAGGCCTGTGTTGTATTCCATAAGGAAGCGAGCTTTCAGGTTCTCATAGGACGTGGGTGACACTTCCCAGAGTTTCAGAAGCTTGATCGCATAGTCCCGGGAGTCCTGTCCCTTGACTTTGTACACGATTCCAAAGGCTCCGTTCCCCAGGACTTTCTTTACCTTGAAACCGGAGCCAATGACATCCCCGACACCGAAATCACATCTTTGCGGTACGGCCATATTCCTTCTAAGCCTTGAAAACGAATCTTCTATTGCCTAGGATAATCACGTCGCCGTCAGCGAGTTCTATCTTCCTACCGGCATGGACGAAGGTACTCTGCTGGGCGCTCTTGTCCTCGATGAACCATTTGCCGTTCTCATTGATGATCTCGGCCTGGGTCTTGGAGGTAATGCTGTTGTTTGTGGGGTCAGTGTTCTCCCTATTGAGTCCAACTACGGTACCTGTGTAGGTCATTGCGGGAAGCTCCCCTGGTTCGTTATCCCAAGCGATAGGCTGGAGTTTAAAAACTTTCCCAGCGTTAGGGTTGCTCCATGGGTTGACTGTGGCCCCGTACTTTGCGGCAAACCCTGCCGCGGCGGCGGGAGCCACGAATGGTGCTCCGGTAGGTCCTGCAGCGGGAGCGCCGAACTGCTTGCCGCAATTAGGACAGCTCTGGGCACCCTCCCTCAGCGGGAAACCACACTCAGGACAATTGTGACCGCTCTCCTTCCGCTCAAATGTGTCCATCGGTTCACGGACTGTGGAATTCATCGGTGATTGAGGCTCTTCCGCTTTAGGCTCATAGACATTGCCTCCACCAAGAGGGCTGTTGCATTTCTCACAACGCTGGGCTCCATCCGGATTCTCCCAGCCACAGTTGTTACATCTCATATCGCTCGTTATTTTAGTGTTTATTATTCCTTCCTTCTCACAACATACCAAATAAGAAAGTGTGGAGCATTCTTAATTCATCCTGTTGGAGGTTCTGGTAAAACCTTTGAGCGAATGAAAACAATACCCCACACCCGTGTATGCGTGAAAGGGGTAGAAACCACCGTACACAGCGATACAAAGGTGATGGAAGGCTTGTCTATCCCCGCTCTTAGAGAAATTTACCAGATTTCCAACAGAGGATAAAAAGCAAACACTTTCATCAGTTATGTCTTGACCGAAACTTGCGGTCTGTACAAATATAATCATTTTAAGACAATAACTTGCAGGGTATTGAACCTTTTAAGTAATAAAACTGAAATCTATAGATTACCGCTGATCTTTGCGATCGCGATAACCTGGATAATAGTGAAAATGTGCTTCATTTTGCTGACTGTTATTTCTGTTTCGACGGCAAAAATCGGGGTTTCAGATGAGTCTAGCAAGGATTTTGAGGGGTGCTGTACGAACCGGGACACATCGTGTATGAGAGAGTATTCTGGGATGTATTTCATACATTGTGAGGCATAGTTCATACATTCTCGTAAATGATAGACATTGACTCAGGAATATTCACTATTTTTGCTATGACATCCCATTATGGAGAAGCGCATAGTCATATCTAAGGGAACAGAATTATTCATGATCCCTGCCCGGAGGTTGGTGTATATATCATCCGACGGTAATTACTCCAACGCTGTGACCCAAGACGGAAGGTCAATTCTTTTATCGTATCAGCTCGGCCAGCTTGAAGACATCATCTCTGAGCAGCTTGGCGACACAGGATTCGATTTCATCCGACTTGGGAGAAAACTGATAGTTAATATGGACTATGTCCATTACATAGACACTGCCAGACAGCAACTCATCCTTTCGGATTGCGTCAGCTGCCGGCACGAACTCACCGCCTCCCGAGAGGTTCTGGCACAACTTAAGGCATACATCGAAGCATCCACAAGAAATGACTGATTATAAGAACGATATCCAAGACGATGAGTTCCGTGTGATAACCCATTCTGACTTCCACAAGAACTCTCACCGCAGCAGCAAGAGCCTTACCCGCTGGATCATCATAGCCCTTGCCTCGGCTGTCTTGCTCCTCGCTGGGCTGCTTGTCCTATAATTCGACATTAAGACACCCTTCTTTTGGGCAAGGTCGAATTTTAGGCTTTGGATCTTGCCCGCGGGAAATACTCCAGAGGGCCCTGGGAGGCCGATTCAGCAGACAAGATCCCCCGCTCTTTTTTCGACCTTGCCCGAAAAGAAAAAAGCGGCACCAGGAAACTCCGGTGCCGCCAGCGTATAACTTCTGTCCGCAATTAGGCCTCGGCCTCGACGACGAACTTGACAGCGGCCTTGACAGCCTTGTAAACCTTGACGGTTCCCTCGTACTCTCCAAGGGCCTTGATGTCCTCGGGGATGGTGATGTTCTTCTTATCAACCTCGATACCGAGAGCCTTGAGGGCTTCCTCGATCTGGGCTGTAGTGACAGAACCGTAGATCTTACCGGTTTCGCTGACCTTGACGGCGACCTTGGCAGTAGCGGCCTCGATCTTAGCGGCAAGAGCCTCGGCGTCAGCAACGAGCTTAGCCTCTTTGTGAGCCCTCTGGCGCTTGGTCTCCTCGAGCTGCTTGAGAGCGGAAGGAGTAGCGACAGTAGCGAATCCCTGAGGAATCAGGTAGTTCAGTCCGTAACCACCCTTGACCTCGACCACATCACCGGCCTCGCCGAGATTGGCAACTTCTTTCTTAAGTATAATCTTCATAATCTCGGTCTCCTATTATTTAAGAAGGTCAGTGACATACGGAAGCAGAGCGAGGGAGCGGGCCCTTTTAACGGCCTTCGCGACCTTCCTCTGGAACTTCAGGGAAGTACCGGTGATACGGCGGGGAAGGATCTTACCCTGCTCGTTGAGGAACTTCTTAAGGAACTCGGGGTCCTTGTAATCGACATACTTGATACCGGCTTTCTTGAAGCGGCAGTATTTCTTCTTCCTGACCTCGACTGTCGGAGGGTTCAGATAGCGGATTCCAGCGTTCTGAGCGTCATTCTGTGCCATATTGATATCCTCCTATTAATTAAGCGTTGTTCTCTTCGTTTGACTCTTCGTCCTCGACGGGAACCTCAGGCTCCTCGGGGGCGACGACAGGCTCCTCAGCCTTGGGCTCCTCAACCTTAGGAGCGGCAGCGGCCTTAGCCCTGTTCTGACGGCGGCGCTCAGCGTACTCAACGGCGTCCTTATCAAGGGCGACAGTCAAGAACCTGATGATCCTCTCATCACGGAAATACTGGGTCTCCAGAGTCTCCACGAAAGAAGGATCGGCCTGGAACTGAATAAGATAATAGAAGCCAGAGGTCTTGTGCTGGATCGGATAAGCCAGCTGACGGAGGCCCCAGTCTTCCTCGTACACGACCTCACCACCGTTGTCAGCGATGAGCTTGGTGTACTTAGCAACCGCTTCCTTCATCTGTTGTTCAGACAAAACGGGAGTAGCGATGAAAACGGTCTCGTACTGTTTTAACATTTTGTTGTAAAGTTTTGATAATTAATATAATACAGCCCTTTTGGGAACGTATGCCAACCCAAAAGGACTGCAAATATAGTGATTATTTCCGAATCCGCAAAAAAGATTCTTCGCTTCGCTCAGAATGACACTTACTTAGCGGGAATATTCTCCAGCACGGTGGTGAGGAACTTCCAGGTCTGGGCGACCGTGTCGATCTTCACCCTCTCATCCGGAGAATGAGGATGCACGATGGTGGGTCCTATCGAGACCATCTCCCAGTTGGGATACTTGGCTCCCATGATGGCGCACTCGAGACCTCCGTGGGTAGCTGTGATCTTGAGCTCCTTGCCGAAGAGATTCTTGTACGTGTCCTCAAGGACCTTGATCATCGGGGTTCCCAGCTTAGGGGTCCAGCCGCTGTAAGCTCCTGATGTTGAATACTTGGCACCAGCGAGCTCGAAGACATAGCGGATCGAGTCAGCGAGGTACATCTTCGCGGAATCGATGGAGCTTCTCGTCAGGGAATGGACAGTCAAGTGGCCCTTGGCCGTGCGGATAATGGCCATATTGGTCGAAGTCTCCGTCAGTCCAGGGATGGTGTCGCTCATCCTGCGCACCCCGTGAGGGCAGGCGATGATGGCCTTCAGGGCCCTGTCAATGACCTTGGGGCTGATGTAACGGGCAGGAACCTTATCCATACTCTCCACATACATGACCATGTCGGGATCGGAATACTGGAACTCGAACCTGCACTCCTCAAAGGTGCACTCGACAACTTCTTTGACCTTCCCCATCAGCTCAGAAGGAAGGACGATGACCGCCTGGGCCTCGAACGGGATGGCGTTGCGAAGGGATCCTCCGGAGATTCCGGCGACCTTGACCTCCGCGAACTTGCCGGTGACAGCCTTGAGGATACGGCATATCGCCTTATTGGCATTTCCTCTGAAGAGGGAAATGTCCATTCCAGAATGTCCTCCCTTAAGGCCCTTTATAGTAATCATATAGGAGACATATCCCTCGGGAGTCTTGTAAGTCCTGTAGGAGAAATCGGCGGTACCGTCGATTCCGCCGGCGCAACCGGTGCAAAGCTCACCCTCTTCCTCGGAATCAAGGTTCAGCAATATGTCGCCTTTTAATACGCCAGGCTTCAGGGAGCTGGCTCCTGTCATGCCGGTCTCCTCGTCATAAGTGATAAGGGCCTCCAGGGGTCCGTGTTTCAGGGTCTTGTCCTGAAGGACGGAAAGCGCCAGGGCAACTCCGATACCATTGTCAGCGCCAAGGGTCGTTCCCTTAGCTGCAACCCACTCCCCTTTGATCTCGGTCTCGATCGGATCTGTGAGGAAGTCATGTTTTGTCTCGGCTGTCTTCTGAGGAACCATATCCATGTGGGCCTGCATGATGACGCCCTTAAGGTTCTCATAGCCAGGGGTGGCCGGAGCGGTGAATATGATGTTGCCGGTGTCGTCACGCTTGACGTCAACGCCGTGTTTCTTGCCCCATTCGAGCAAATATTCCTGGACTTTCTCTTCGTGCTTTGACGGACGGGGAATCCTTGTCAGGCCATAGAAATTCTCCCAAACGGCCTTTGGCTCTAAATCTCTAATTGTCATAATGTTATATTAATTATTTGGTTGAAATCGGGAAATAGCTCTCGACGCCGAGCTGATAGACGGCGACCCTGTCCTGAAGGATCGGGTTAACCCCGTCGGTGAGTTTTACGGCGCAGATCGCGGGAATCCTATAGACGGCGACAGCACCCTTAGCCGCGGCGGCTTTGCCGGAAGCCGGGGAAACAGGCTGCGGAGTCAGCTCAAGAAGATAAGGCTTTCCGGATACATTGTCCGCGGAGACGATCCCGTCAGTGTCAGAAAGCCTGAATGCCACGTAAGTCTGGGCCTTGCGGTCTTTCTGAGGGACCACGTCGCATTTCATCTTCTGGGTCTGGAAGTCGCTGTAACCGATGAACATGGACATATATTCCTTCTCCAAGGCAGCGATCTCCGCCAATGCCGCACCCATCGCCTCACCGCTGTAGGTGGCGTCTGTGTCGCCGGTAACGATCTGGACTCTCTTCTTCCTGAGATCGAAGATCATCTCGGCAGCCTCTTTAGCCCTCTGCTCCAACGGCTTCTGGACAACCATGCTCTGCTGGACAGCGACTCGGTTGCCATCAACACCACGGATCAAAGTGGTCGCCTCAGAAGTCAGGTTCGAGCTCACTCCCTTATCGGAGAAATCGGCGTCGGCCTGGGAAGCGAACCTCCACTCCGAACCGTTTCCGAAAGATCCGTCGTTGACGGCCACGAGTCCCTGTGAGGTGAGGGAGAGGAATGACATCGCACCCTTCTCGGGAGTAATGAAATACCTGTAGTTCTGGTCAGCCTCGATCTGAGGAGTCATTTTGACAGAACTAAGGGTGCAGGTCCGCTGGTCTTCCTGACGGGCGTTGACACCCAGGTACTTCTGGGCGAACTTGGCATAAGGACCGGCATGGAAACTCTCGAGAGTCGCCTCCACCTCAAAAGTGATGGTCGTCTGAGGAAGGGCGTAAGAGACGGTCCCCATGGGATCCTGAGCCATGGCAGCCATCGCAGGCAGCAGCGCCGCGGCCAGGATGAATGATAGTTTAGCGTTCAGTCTCATATTTTTAACAGATTTATAATTATTACTTTTTCCATCTTTTATGCGTCCAGAGGTAGCACCAAGGCACGGCCTCGATGTCTTTCTGGAGCAGGGCGTAATATTCATCCATGATCTCTTTCACCGAAAGCTTCGACGCGTCAGGGCAGATCCGCGTGAACCGCCATTCGTAATGCCCCTTCCCTGTCGGGAACAGGCTGGCGTACAAGACGCTCCAGCCGAACTTCCGGGCAAGGGACGCTCCCCCGAACATCGTCTTAGTCTCCTGATGGAGGAACTCTACCGGGATGTCCGCAACGGAGTCCCTGTAAGGGCACTGGTCCGAGAGCATGTTGACTACCAGCTTCCTGTCTTTGTTCTCCAGGACATGGCGCAGGATACTCTCAGTTGAGATATACCCTTTATAATCAATACGCTTCACCGGAGCGCAGCGGCTGTCTCCCATGATCTTGTCCCACACGCGGCTCTTCAGGGGCTTGTAAACGAATATCAAATCGTCCGGGACAAGGCCATCAATTATCTTGCCGTCCGGGCGGTAATCGTAGTTAAGGCAGCCTCCGAGGAGCTCCCAGTTACCGAAATGCGAGGTCAGGACCGCCACGCCGGGGCTTTCTGAATATGCCTTCTCGAAAACCTCGATGTTGGAATATTCCACAATCCTCTTCCGACGGAGACGCTCAGGATTCCGGCATCCGCTGAACCAGACCGCCTCGGCGACAAGGCGGCCGAAATGCTTGTAGAACTCGTCCGCTATAGCGCTGATCTCGTGGTACTTCTTGTCAGGGAAAGAGCGTGACAGATTAGTCATCACCACGTCCCTGCGGTAGCGCATCACATTTTTCAGGAACCATGACAGGAACCGGGCGAAGGCGTAATGGACCTTCAACGGAAGGGCCGAAAGAGCCCTCATGAGTCCAAGCATTATGATTGTTCCTATCAACATACCGTCCTAATACCAATTCTACAAATATAATAAAAGCCCTTCAAATATCATAAATTTGGAGAATCGGCGGCTATTTCGTAATTTAGTGAATCCGTTTTGGAATCAAACCAATATTTATTTACAATATGTTCAAAGGACAACCAAAAGGCCTGTTTGCCCTGGCCCTCGCCAACACCGGCGAGCGCTTCGGCTACTACACCATGCTGGCCATCTTCCTCCTGTTCATACAGGCGAAGTTCGGCTTCTCGGCGGCTACCGCCACCCAGATCTATTCAATTTTCCTAGCCGGCGTTTATTTCATGCCGCTCCTGGGAGGTATTCTCGCTGACAAGATCGGCTACGGCAAATGCGTGACTATCGGTATAGCCGTGATGTTCACCGGCTATCTCTGCCTCGCCATCCCCACAGCCCCCGACACTGCCGGTAAGGTCTTGATGTTCGGAGCTTTGGCTCTCATCGCCATCGGAACCGGTCTCTTCAAGGGCAACCTCCAGGTGATGGTCGGAAACCTCTACGACGATCCCAAATACGCCGCCAAGAGGGATTCCGCGTTCAGCCTTTTCTATATGGCCATTAATATCGGCGCCATGTTCGCTCCTTCAATGGCCAAGGCCGTCACCAACCACTTCCTCGGCAAGGCAGGGCTTGTCTATGTGAAAGAGATTCCCGCGCTGGCGCACCAGTTCCTCAACGGAACCATCACCCCCGCCAACCAGGAAACCCTCACCAATGCCATCGCCACCAATATGCCCGCTATGGCCGGTGGCAACCTCGCTGATTTCTGCAACCTCTACATCGAGAAACTCTCCGGCGCCTACAACTATGGCTTCGCCGTGGCATGCGTGTCGCTGATCCTCTCGGTCATCATTTACTTCTCCTGTAAGTCTTGGTTCAAGCACGCTGACGTGAACGCCAAGCAGGCGGCCGCAAAGAGCGACGCTCCCGTGGTTGAGCTCACTCCCCAACAGACCAAGAGCCGCGTCACAGCGCTCATGTTCGTCTTCGCCGTGGTTATCTTCTTCTGGATGGCCTTCCATCAGAACGGCGCCACGATGACCCTCTTCGCCCGCGACTACACCCAGGCTTCAGTCACCGGCGGCCTGCGTATCGGTTTCAATATCTGGGCCTTAGCCCTGATAGCTGTTTCGATCTACACCTTGTTCGGCTTCTTCCAGTCCGAGAACAGCAAAGGAAAGATGATAAACGGACTTGTGACCCTCGGCCTTTGGTGTGGAGCGTTCGCTCTCTATAAGAGTATGCCCGCTACTGTGGCCATCCAGCCTTCAGACTTCCAGCAATTCAACCCCTTCTATGTGGTCGCCTTGACACCGGTTTCCATGGCTTTGTTCAGCGCTCTGGCGAATAAAGGCAAGGAGCCTTCAGCCCCCAGGAAGATCGGAATCGGAATGTTCGTCGCATCCCTTGGCTTCCTCGTTCTGATTCTGGCATCCCGCGGGCTGGCATCCCCGAAAGAACTTGGTGGAACCGTATCCCCTGACCTCGTGTCACCCGGTTGGCTGATCTCGACCTATCTGGTGCTGACCTTCGCCGAGTTGCTCCTGAGCCCTATGGGGTTTCAATCCCTGGCCTTCTGTGGAACAAGGTTCCGCTATGGGGCGTCTGGGGACTGCTCCTCGCATTGTGCGTTATCTCCGGTCTGGTGATGTTCTCTATGATGAAGAAACTCGAGGCAGCCACGAAAGATTAGACTTTAGCCCCTTTAGGATGGGTGACACCATATCCGAAAAGGGAATAATCACCTTTACATGGATCACCGGGGAATATGTCATCGAACACCCCGGTGATTTCTTTTACTGTCACGATGTCCTTGGGCTTGCGGCAGGTCAGTCCGAGAGCCACGGCCTCGTCGTAAACATGGACATCCAGGGGGATCAGAAGAGAAGCCGGATCGGTGTCTTTCCAAAGGCCGAGATCGACCTTGCCGTCCCTGCGGACCATCCAGCGGCGCATCATGTTGATCTTCTTGTTGGGAGCCTTGAGGTCGGGTTTCTGGCCGTAAACGCGGACACGTATTGCCTCTTGAGATAAGGATTCAAGGCTCGGAAGTTCCTCATACACAGCCTTGAGGCGGGCGCATATTGCAGCCACCTCACTCCACTTGACAGTACGGTGGGCACTGCAGTCGTCGCACCGCCACTCCCCTCTCATCACATAGTCGTAGGGCTTCCAGGCCATCTCGTCAAAAAGCCTCCCGCAGTCCCGGACGATCATCGCCCTTCTGCCCCAGGCGAAATGCGCGGCGAAAACGGCGGCCACCTCGACATCCTTGACGGAGGCCTTACCGGAGCGTTCCAACTCGGCGAATCTCTTGGGGAACGTGATCGGATCTTCTTCGAAATATTTTGGATCATTATATGTCTCAGCCCAGAGGACGAGCAGGTCTCTTGTATTCTTATCCATTGTCAGACATTTGTTTACGGGCCCAGGGCATTACCTTCGCCGGGGCTTTTTTAAGGAGGAGCAGATCCCTCATTTTCTCGAAATATGGCTGGGTGTGCCTGAAATACGCTTTCAGCCCCAGGCATAGAGAGTTCTTGCCGGTGGTTCGATTCCTCTCACCAACCGGTCCCTGAGCGGAGCCGAAGGGAGCGGAGTCGAAGAGCCGGTCAAACCGGTGCTTGGGACACTCTCCCCGGCAAGCGAAATAAAAACGGCATTTCTTGCACTCCGGAGGCAGGCTTTCCCTTTTGGCGACGCCGAAGCGGAAACGTTTGGGATCCTGGTAAATCTCAGCCAAAGGACGCTCAAGGATATTCCCGAGAAGATAATCAGGATAAACGAAATGGTCGCAGTTATAGACGTCGCCATTATGTTCCACCACCAGGCAGTCCCCGCAAGTCTCGCACATCGAGCAGACTCCCGGCTGGACATGGCAGTACTGCGCCAGGGTGGCGTCGAACATCTGCACATAGTACTCTCCCACATCGCTCAAGACCCACTCGTCGAAGATGTCATTCAGGAACTTCCCGTATCCCTCTGCGCTGACGCACCATGGAGCCAGACGGGCGCCTTCAGTCTCCGGAGAGACTATCACCGGACGCTTGAAATCAAGCCTGTCGACGACATGCTCAACCGCCGGAAGGAACTGCATGTAATGGCTTCCTATAGACTTGAAGAAGGAATAAATCTCCTTTCCCCTACCCTCGCAAAGGGAACTGACGACACTCAAGGTGTTGAACTCGACTCCGAGACGGCGGAGCATATCTACGGAGATCATCACCCTCTCCCAGGTCGGCCTCCCCATCTTGTCCCGGCGGAATCCGTCGTGGATATCCTCCGGTCCGTCGAGAGACACTCCGACAAGGAAGTTATTCATCCTGAAGAACTCAGCCCACCTGTCATCAATAAGAGTGGCGTTTGTCTGGATCGTGTTGACAATCTTTTTGCCGTATGAATATTCCCTCTGCCAGGCCATGGCTTTCTTGTAGAAATCGAGCCCGAGCATAAGGGGCTCACCTCCATGCCAGCAGAAAGTGACTTCCGGAGCGGCGTTGGCGGTGATATATTGCCGGATATATTCCCGGAGCAATTCGTCGCTCATCACAGCCTCCTTCCCGCCATACTGAATGGCTTTGTCGAGGTAGTAGCAATAGGAGCAATCGAGGTTGCATGCCGATCCGGCCGGCTTCACCATGGTGGAGAAGGCGACCGGCCGCGACTCTTTCACGGCATCGGCGAGGGTTACTGTCCGGGAATTATTCATTGAATAGCTGCCTATTGACGCGAATTTAGTATTTTTGCAGGACAATGCCACGGCTTTTCATCATATCCGGCTGCAACGGCTCAGGTAAGACGACAGCTTCTTACGCTGTGCTGCCAGAGCTGCTCGGCTGCAGCGAGTTTGTCAATTCTGACGAGTTCGCGAAAAGCCTCTCACCGTTCAGTCCGGAGAAGGCATCAGTCGGTGCCAGCCGGTACATGCTCCTTAAAATGAGGCGCCTTCTGGAGAGGCGGGCCGATTTTGCCATAGAGACAACCCTGGCCACAAGGTCAATGCTGAAGATGATAAAGGACGCCCAGGAGGCCGGTTATTTCGTGACTATCCTATACCTTTGGCTCAACTCCCCTGACCTCGCCGTAGCGAGAGTCAAGGCAAGGGTGGCGGCCGGAGGGCACAACATCAAGGAGGAGACCATCCGCAGACGTTACAGCGTGGGGCTCCATTACCTGTTCAGGGACTTCATGCCCCTGTGCGACAGGTGGATCCTGTGCGACAACTCCGAGGACAGGCTCGAGATAGTGGCAGAGAGTTCAGAGGCTGGCATCACCGTGAGGAATCCGGAGACTTTCGGAAAGATAAAGTCGGTGAATTACGAGTACGAGAAAGAATTGAGAGAAGAAGGAAAGAAGAGGAATGTTTAATCCAGAAAGTTACTACCTGGACTTGTTCCAGGTCACGCCCGGGACGCTTGAGGAGCTGACGGGTTTGGGAATCAAGGAGGGAGGCAGTTACTGCGACCTGTTTTTTGAGAATACCACTTACCATGAGCTGCTGCTGAGGGACGGGATCGTCTCCTCAGGCGGCTTCCATATCGATTATGGAGTCGGAATACGGGTCCTTAAAGGCGACCGGACCGGCTACGCCTACTCCGAGAGCACGGATGCCCGCTCCATGCGGGATGCCGTCAAAGCGGCTTCAATGATCGCTCAAGGAGGAAGATGTAGGCCTGCCGGAGCCGACCTTGGCCACCGGCCGTACTCAGCCGCAGCGAGCGAAGCGAAGCGAGAATGGACGCGGCCGGGGTCAGAGGTCGGTCCGGCCACACCTAACGACTACTATCCGTTCGAGCGGGATTGGAGGGCAGCGGAGTCAAGTGGGTTCGTCCCTTACATGGAGAAGCTGCAGAGGAAGATCAGCGCCTCCGACCAAAGGGTACTGAAAGTCATCGTCTCCCTGTCAGACCAAGTCAGCGACATCATGATGTACAACTCCCTCGGCGAGCTCACCTTCGACACCCGCCCGATGGGCACTATAGCAGTCTCAGTCGTATTCGGCCAGGACGGGAAAGTCGAGAACAAAACCGTCTCCAGGAGTTTCCGTACAGGAGCGGAGATGCTGACAGAAGGGCTTCTCGAAGAAATCGCGTCGGAGGCGGTCAAAGGCATAGACGAGCGCTTCGCCGCGAAGAGGCCCAAAGGCGGGAAAATGCCCGTCGTCATGGGTGCTGGAGCCTCCGGAATTCTCCTTCACGAAGCCATGGGACATGCTTTCGAGGCTGATTTCAACCGGAAGGGCCAGTCCATATTCAGCGGAAGGATCGGGGAGAAAGTCTGCCGCGAGGAGATCTCGATTGTCGATGACGGAACCATCCCCGGCAACAGGGGCGCCGTCAATTTCGATGACGAAGGAGTTCCCGGGCAGAACACATTCATGGTCAGGAATGGAGTGTTGGAGTCATATCTCCATGACCGTATTAGCGCCGCCCATTTTGGGGTCGCGCCCACCGGAAACGGCCGCAGGGAGAGCTTCCGGTACGCCCCAATTCCAAGAATGAGAGCCACTTACATGCTCGGAGGCAAGTCCACCAAAGAAGACATCATCGCTTCCGTGAAGAAAGGAATATACGTTGACCAGTTCAGCAACGGGCAGGTCCAGATCGGAGAGGGCGACTTCACCTTCTTTGTCAAGAGCGGCTTCCTGATCGAGGACGGTCGCCTGACGATGCCTGTCAAGGATATTAATATAATAGGCAACGGTCCCCAGGCCTTGGCCGACATAACGGCGGTCGGGAACGATCCGAAGGTGGACGACGGGGCTTGGACTTGCGGGAAAGGGCAGAGCTGCCCGGTCTCATGCGGGATTCCGACCGTGCTCGTGAACAATCTGACTGTAGGAGGAGAATAGGTATGGAAGAGAATATAACCGGAATGTTGTCGGCTGAGGAGATAAGGATAGCTGACAAATGTGTCGAGAAAGCGCTTGCCCTTGGAGCGTCCAAAGTCAGGGTGACTCTGAACAAGAGCCTTATGGAACTGTTCGGGACCCTCGACGGGGTTCTGGACAAGGTGAGCCACTGCCTGGACCGCTCGATGAGCGTCTGCCTTTTCGCTGACGGGAAGTACGGTTCTTTCTCCACGAACCGATTGGTTGAAAGTGAGTTGAACGATTTCCTGGCCAAATCCATAGCCACCGTCAGAATGCTCGCCGAGGATCCCTGCAGGGATCTCCCAGACCCGGAAAGGACCGCCAAGGACGCCAAGACCGGAAAGGAACTCGGGCTGTATGATCCATCCTACCCTTCCCTCACCTCTTCCCAGAGACTAAAGATGACGATGGAAGCATCTGTGTTCGAGAGACATAAAGGCGAAGGACTGATCTCCGAGGAGGGGGAATATTCAGACTCGATCTTCGACACTCTGACCCTTGACTCAAACGGCCTACGCTGCCGTCACACCGAGACTTCCTTCGAATATGGGGTCGAGTCCACCATAAAGGACTCTGAAGGCAACCGCTTCAGCGGTTATTGGTGGGATTCCAAACCGAGACTCTCCGACCTCCAGATCGCCACTTGCGCCGAGACAGCGTACAAGCGAGCCATGGCGCAGATTGGCCCGAAGAGGATTCCCTCAGGGAAATATAACATGGTCGTGGACAGCGAGAACTCCTCAAGGCTCATCACTCCCCTCACGTCAGCCCTGGGAGCGTTCGCCCTGCAGCAGAAAAACTCTTTCCTCCTGGACACTCTCGGGGAAAAGGTTTTCCCTGAATGGATGACTCTTATAGACAAGCCATTGGCCAAGGGGCAGACAGGCTCGAGGCTTTTCGACTCTGAAGGAGTCGCGGTGAAAGAGACGCCCGTCATCTTGAACGGTGTCGTCAAGGAATATTTCGTCAACACCTACATGTCCAGGAAGATGGGAATCGCCCCGACCATCGAGGATGTCATAAGGCCCGCTCTTGAACCGTGCGTGGCGCCTGGACTTGAGAAGCCATCGAAGCTGGACAGGGACGGGATCATGGCCCTCGTGGGCGAAGGAATCTTAGTAACAGGGTTCAACGGAGGCAACAGCAACTCCGCCACAGGCGACTTTTCTTTCGGTGTGGAAGGATTTTTGTTCAAGGACGGAAAGATTGTCCATCCGGTCAGGGAAACCCTCATCACCGGCAACCTCAAGACCCTGTGGAACAACCTGCTGGCAGCGGGAGACGACGCCCGTCTCTGCAAGTCGAAGATCATCCCGACGATCGCGTTCAAGGATGTCGATTTCAGCGCCTGAGGAATGTCATTCTGAGCGAAGCGAAGAATCTATTAATACTGAGATAAATATTTTATGAAAGCAGAAAAGAACAAAGTTGTCAGCCTGACCTACGAGCTGATCGTGGACGGAGCCCTGGCTGACAAGGCCGACGAGACACGTCCCCTTGATTACATCCATGGCACCGGAATGCTTCTCCCCAAGTTCGAGAGCGAGGTCGAGGGCAAAGAGCCCGGCGAGGAATTCGCCTTCACCCTTACTCCCGAGGAGGGTTACGGCACCTTCGATGAGAGGATGCTTGTCGCTCTCCCGAAGGAGGCCTTCATGATTGACGGCAAAGTCAGGGACGACCTCCTGGTTGTCGGAAAGATGATTCCTATGATGAATGATGCGGGCCAGGTGGTCAATGGCATAGTCCACGAGGTCACCGACAGCAAAGTCACCATGAATTTCAACCACCCCATGGCTGGAAAGACCCTCAACTTCACCGGTAAGGTTATCGATGTCCGCGACGCGACCGAGAAGGAACTCCAGAAGGGACACCCCTGCAAGCACCATGGCGACGGCGACTGCTGCCACAAACATGAAGGTGACGGCGAGTGCTGCCATGACGGCGACTGCCACAAAGACGCCGAATAAGCTACTTGTAATCCACGAAAATAGGGATATGGTCGGAAGCCATTCCGGGATCTCCATTGAAGAGATAACGGGTGGCTTCTGACATTGTTACTGTCGCCTTCCCGGCCCCGGTATAGAGCATGACGAAATCAATACACTTCTTAAGGTTTGTAGTAGGATAAGTCGGGGTATTTTTTGAGACCATGGTCCAAATGCTCTTTAACTCCTTCAGTGGGGCGTCATTGGGCTCACAGTTCATGTCACCGAGCAGGAACACAGGGCGACTGTCCCCTTTGTAGTTTTTCTCGACATAGGAGTTTATGGCCTTCGCCTGCTGGATCCTGGCATATTCCTGAGTGTGATCGAGATGGGTTCCCATTATGACGAACCGCTCACATTCGGCGACCACCAGTCCCCTCTCCTCCGCCCCGTTGTGACGACCGAGAAGCAAAGTGGTGTCTTTCAGCACCTTGTGCGCTGGAGAAGTGACTATAGCGTTGCCATAGGCACCACCCGATCGGCGCAACGCCGGACCAAAAACATAATTCCAGTTCCCGAGAGTCTCGGCGAGGACTTTAACCTGGTACAACGGGTTCCTGACAGTGCAGCTGTCCACCTCATTCATTATCACAGCGTCGGCCTTCAGCTCCTTTATTATCTCCGCCACCTCCGGGACGCTATTGGCTGTATATTTATTGAAAGTCCCGACGTTATATGAAACAATTCTAGTGACACCTTCGCCTTTGGGATACCGCTGAGGATCAGTATTTTTATAAGCGTCGGACAGTTCCGGGAATTCCTCCGTGTTGTCCTTTTCCCCTGAGCAAGAGGAAGTCAAGGACAGGAAAACGGAAGCCGTGATTATGCCGATAACAAAATGCCTCATCATAGTGGAACAAATATAAAAAAAGGTGGTGACATTTCTGCCACCACCTCGTATAAATCAAAGAAGATCAGAAATCAAGGCCATCATTCCAGCCCGGATTCTGCGGCAGGTTATAACCATGGGAATGGTAAACTGACCTGTCGTTGATCGGGATAGGATAGAGATAGTCCCTGCTCTCGTTGAACTCGTGTGAAAGGAGCTTGTAAGGATCAACATACCCACCATTCACACCATTTGTCAGCATCACATCCGCTTTACTGGAATCTCCTATGGAACGGACTTCGATACCTTCTCCACCGGCGGGAGCGGCCTCGCCCACGGGATAGAGAATGAGGTCGGTGTCCCCGTCGCCATCAAGGTCATACTCGCCGGGTCCCGGGAAGTAAGGACCGTAGAAATTCTGGTTGATGCAATTGCCTTCCTTCCACCTCATTAGGTCGAACCATCTGGTGTCGCCTTCCTGGGCAAGCTCAACCGCCCTTTCACGGCGAATCTCGAGAATCACGCCCTTATTGGCACCAGTGACATTTTGGTAGCCGTATTCCTTGGATGAAAGATACCAGTCAGGATTGGCGTTAGCCGCCGCCATATCAAGGTTAGGCATACCTACCCTGTCCCTCAGAGGCTTGATCGACATATCGATGTCCGCCTGTGTAAGGGTACCGAGCTCAGCCTTAGCCTCCGCATAGTTAAGATAAACCTCAGCGGCTCGATAGAAGCACAGGTCATTGAATGACTCGCCATAGGCATCGGTTCCGGCATCAGCGGCCTGAACGAACTTGGCAATCTGGAAACCAGTGATGGAGCAAGAATACTCGGGGGTCAGAGTCTGAGTGCCATTGATTCTCTTATAACCAGGTACCCTGATGGACTGGCCGAGACGAGGATCCCTGCCTGAAGTCTCCTCAGCGAACTGCATCTTATCCCAGCCTTCCTTATCAGTGAAGCGTGTTCCGTCAGCCATAAGGTAGCTGTCAACCATCTTCTTCGTCATGCCGGCGCGTCCGACCGACTGACCGATACCGTACCATGTGGCGTTATGCTTCAGGTTGAGGCCCTTGTCATACTTATGGGAAAGGATGAACTCGTCCGAGTTGGCATCAGCCGCGGCGAACATATTGACATAGTCCTCCATTGGCTTACCGGTAGAGTAAATCTTGTAAGGGCTAGAGGTGATAAATGTCTGGGATGCCTCCGCGCAAAGGTTGAGGTAATAATTAGCATCGTGAGGTAAACCGCTGACATTGTGATATTTCCTCCATGTTCCCTCGAAAAGGCAGAACCTAGATTTGAGGGCAAGGGCAGTCCACTTGTTCACAGTGAAAGGACTCTTAGCCGCAGGGAGGACCGCTATAGCCTCATCTATCATTTTGATCATGTGCTCCATAATCTCATCCCTTGAGACGCGTCCGCCATAAAGGGCTTCCTCCTCGTCAGAAGCGAGCTCATGATCAATCCAAGGCACGTCACCGAAACGACGGACCTTATCGTAGTAATCCTGGACGATGAAGAACTTGGCGATAGCCTTGTATTTCTCCCTGGCAGCCTCATCAGGGCAGTTGTCCGCATATCCTATCAGTATGTAGCACTTTCTGATAAGCGAGAAGTTCCAGTAGCTTGAAGTAGCGGTGACGGAACGGTTATTTCCGCCACGCAACTCGCTGGAAGGCTGGTCCTGGATGTGGGTGTCAGTCTGCATGGCATTGAACACGGTGGTTCCGAATGCTGAAGAATAGAACTGGTTAGCGAAAAGCTGAAGCTCACCTTCGGTCTTGAAGAACGTGTCGGGAGTGAGCTGAGACTGTGGAGTCTTGTCAAGCCAGTCCTCGCAAGCGGTAAGGGTCATTACCGCGGCGACAAGCAAGAAAAAATATTTTTTCATATTCATTTTCATTTAAGAATCCAACCATTGACTAGAAAGTGATATCAACTCCAAACATCATGGTCTTCTGCCAAGGATACTGGTAAACAGTGTTAACGTTCACCCGAGCCTCCTCAGGATCGATGTAGTCGCAGATCTTCTTGAAAGGTGACCAGTAGGCCAGGTTCTCACCGGAGAAGTAAACCCTCAGACCTTCGATTCCGGCCTTCTTCGTGATCTTCTGAGGGACAGTGTAACCTACAGTGAGGTTCTTGAAACGGGTGTAGGCGATATTCTGGAGGTACTTGTCATTGACGGCTCCCAACTCGCGGTTGGTGCCGAGAGCGACATAACCTCTGGCCCTCGGGAAGTAAGAGGGAGTGTTGGTCTCCTCATTCCAACACTTCTCCATGAAGTTCTTGGGGAGGCAGGTCACGTAAGGCCTTGAGAAAGGACCCCAGAAGGCCACAGCGTTGGTCGGCGGGTACCACTGGATCTTGCCGACACCCTGGAAGAAGACGCTCACGTCGAAATTCATCCAGTTGAATCCCACGGTAAGACCGTAATTGAACCTGGGCTGGCTGTTACCGATTATCTTACGGTCTCCAGGATCGTCAACCGTGTTGGCGCCGATTCCGATCTTTCCGTCACCGTCGAGGTCAGCGTACTTGAGGTCACCGGCCTTGAGGCCGCCAGGCATGAGGTTATTGACACTTGTCTGGTTCACGGTGTAGGCGGCAGCCTCCTCGTCACTCATAAAGAAACCATCAATATGGTAACCCCAGATCTCACCGATTCTCATCCCCTCGTAATAGCTCTCGGAGAAGGACTTGGTCGGGTTGTTGTATTTGGTGATGGTTGAGTAGTAGTCGCTGAAGATCGCCGTCACATTATAGTTGAACGGTTTTCCGGCGAGCTGGAAGCCATCCCTCCAACCAAGGGACAACTCATATCCCTTAGTTCTCATGTCGGCGGTGTTCATCTTAGGAGAAGACGCTCCATAAGCCTCAGGAAGGGCATAACCAGCGGTGAGCATATCCTTTGTGTCACGGATGTAGAACTCACCGGTGAAAGTCAGCCTGTTGTTCAGCCACGCGGCATCAATACCAAGGTTCTTCTGCTCGGCGGTCTCCCAAGTGAGGTTTCCTGCGGTAGGGTTGGATATAGTCGCCTGCTTGGAGACAGCGCTCTGGTTTCCGAAAAGATAGCTGAGGTTGCTGATGGAGATTGTCCTGATATAGTCATAGTATCCAACCTGCTGGTTACCGAGGGTTCCGTATGAAGCCCTGATCTTCAGGTTCTCAAAAGCAGGCTTCAGAGACTCGAAGAAAGGCTCCTCAGAGACTCTCCAACCGATTGAGGCTGAAGGGAAGAAGCCCCAACGGTGTCCCCTGGCGAAACGGGAGGTACCATCATAACGGCCACTGACCTCGAAGAGGTACTTACCGGCGTAGTCGTAGTTCAGACGGCCGAATATACCCTCTATGGCGTAAGAGTTATCGGAGCCGCCCAAGGTGGTAACGACAGTGCCGTCAGCTGAGGTTCCGAGCAAAGCGTAGTTATTGAGTTGCTCGCTCATCAGGTTCTGTCCGGACAGCGAGACAGCCTCAACCCTGCTGGTCTCGAAGTTGAAACCGGCGGTAGCGGTGAAATGATGCTGACCGAAGGTGTTGTCATAGGTACCGTAGACGTTGGTGGCATAGTACTGAGTCGTGGTGTAGCCCGAGTTCAACCTATCAAGGAACATTCCGGTAGACTCAGTGACAGTGGTACCAGGATCCCTTGAATAAGTCGCGTTGGTCTGACGGTTCCATGTCCTGTTCTGAGTGTAGGCATACGTGAAGTTGGCCTTGACGGTGAAAGCCTTGAACGGATTCAGAGTCAACTCACTGGTATTTGAGAAGTTAGTAAGCCTGTCTTGGTTCGTGGCATTACCTGCCAAAGCCAGATGGTAACCGTTTGCGATGTTGTAGGAAGTTACCCTGGTCTTATAGACATAAGTTCCGTCAGGGTGCGTCAGAGGGAAGCACGCCAAAGCGTGGTTGTTGAAGTTGTTGAATGACCCGTTCACTCCAGAGTTTCCAGAATACACATAGTTCTTTCCATAGAAACTGAAGTTGTTGCTGAATGTAGCCCAGTCAGTCAACTTGAAATCGATCTTGGAGCGGAGGGTGTACTTGTTCAAAATATCAGGATTCAGGTTCAAAACACCCTGCTCCCGATCATATTTTCCGGACAGGAAGTAATGGATGTTTTTGGTCCCTCCGCTCATGGAGATATTATGCTGCTGCACAGGATGGCTGTCACGATAGAGGGTATGGTACCAGTCGTGGTTGGCGTAGTAAAGGTAAGTATTCCTACCGTTACGCATCTTCTCCACGACCCATGGACGAGCAGGATTCTCAACCTTGTCATTGATACGAGCCTTCAGCTCGGCCATATCCTCATCGTTGTAATTGATGTAAAGAGTACCGGGATTGTACCTCTCCCAGAAGAAGTTGTTGACATAGACTGACCAGTAACCAGTTGTCTCATAATCCCTTGACGTGGTATTGGCCTGCCATCCGAGACGGCCGCTGTAACGGACGGTCGCATTGCCGTCTGCAGAGGATCCGTTCTTGGTCGTGATAAGGATGACACCGAAGGAAGCGCGGGCTCCGTAGATCGCGGCGGAAGACGCGTCCTTGATGACGGAAATGGACTCGACATCGTTCGGGTTGACCCTTGCCATATCTCCCTCGACACCGTCAATCAGCACCAGAGGGGAACCTCCGTTGATTGAGTTGGTACCACGGATGTTGATGCTCGGGCTGGAGCCGGGGTAGCCGGATGACGTGGTGATGTTAAGTCCGGGAACACTACCTTGGAGCATGTGCCCAAGGGTGGAAGCCGTCCTGTTCTCCAAAGAGGATGACTCGACAACGGAGATGGCACCGGTCAAGTTAACCTTTTTCTGGGTACCATAACCGACGACAACAGTCTCGCTGATGCTCATCGAGTCTTCCGCCAGAACAACATTGACACTCCCCTGGCGGGCTGGGACCGTGATTCTCTGTGTCTCATAACCGAGACAACTGACCTCGAGCGTGACATCTCCTCCGGGGACTTTTAGGGAGAACTCACCGGCGGCACCGGTCGTGACACCGTTCGTGGTGCCAGCCTGGATAACCGCGGCCCCGATCACCGGCTGGTTGCCGGAATCGAGAATCCTTCCTGAAACTGTCCTGGTCTGGGCGAGGACTCCAATCTGCATGACAGACAATAGGAGCAATGTCGCGCAAATTCTCAGAAATTTCATGATAGTAATGGTTTTAGTTGAAAATAGGATTATATATGTGGGAAAAACTATTTGCCGGCGTTGTCCAAGACATGGATGTGGGTCACGACCTTCCTCTCCTTGTCATGCTTGAAAGTATTTGACCCGGAAGGATAATTCACAACATTTGTCTCCCTAGATCCTTGGCCCTTAACACACATCGTGGTCGAGCCACCGCCATCAAGATTCATAGCCTGCTGGGGATGGAAGTGATTCTCTATAAAGGATGTAAGCTCAAAGGCGTTCATACCTTCAGCGATTCCGGGCCTGCGTCCGTCCACGACTATCAGAATGAGGTGATTATCTTCTGTCGTGGCGACCGCCGTCCTGGGATGACGCACACCCTGGTGGCGGATAGGATCCTCATAATTGAGTTTGCCGACCTGCTCATCTGAGAGACTTGTGGCAGCGAAGTATTTCCCGACCGGGATATATCCGTCAATGAGCATCGGTGAGCATCCGAAGATATTCGGATAAGTGAGATTCGAGAAAGCCTCCCTGCGCTCCTGCAGGGTCATATCCTTGCCCGTGTACTCTATCTTGACATTCCTTCCGTCAGTGCTGATCGAGCAGTCGGTCTTCCACTGAGGAGGAGTCCCGATAACTGGAACGACATCGCTGTCGATGTTGTTGTAAGTCTTGCCCTCGACTTTAATAAATGACGACACTCTCTCATAAGTGGCGTTGATTGTGGCGACGGCTCCGGCCTTCTTGAAAGCGTCAGAGGTTGCCATCCTGCCTTCTTCAAGACCGAACTTGACTGAGTAGCGGGGGTTGTTCATATCCACATCCACCGCATAGACAAGCTGATGGACGCCAGAGATCGGTTCCACTCCGCTGTAACGCTTATACACAAGACCTTCTTGGACATTCTCAACCTGCCATCCTCCCCTGTTGAAGTCAGGGCGTCTATCTATTGATTCCAGATAATGGGTGCGAAGGTCGGACCAGTGATAGAACGGCCACCTATCAGTATTCACTCCTGCTATCCGGCATTCGTTCTCATTAAGAAGGACCTTGACCAGGATGTCCTTGGAGCCCTTTTTCTTGAAAAAGACCATCTGGATATTAGCGCCCATGGGGCAGGCGTTCTCCAGCATCCAATGTGACTCGAGGTTATCCGTGTCAGCCACAGGAGAGCAGCAGCCCTCTATGTCCATCTCAACCGCCAACGGGGCGATCTGCGTATCATGGCCATACCTCAACGTGGCCTTGTACTCTCCCCCCGCGAGAGCCTTGTCAGCGTGTTCTATCATGTGCCTAAGAATCACGGACGCCTCGTTGCGGACGATATCCTCAAATTCCTCGGAAGGACCTATGGAGAAGTACTCCCTGAGGTTATTCGCCTTCCAAGTGCTATAGAAATCATTGTAGGTGAAATACTTGTATAAGTCAACCCCCAGTTCGTCATTCAGGGCGTTATCGATAGTGAGCTCCCAAAGCCATCTCACCATCCGTTTCCGAGTCACCGGATCAAGATACTTGTTCTTGTCCGCCCCTCTGTAAGTGAATATCTTGTCGATCAAGGCCTCGCCGGCTTCCTCATCAATAAGCTTGTCGCTGAGAATCCGGCCGTATTCATGGGAGGCAGCCGAGACAGGATATGAATTGAACACCTCGGCTTGGATCTTCGTGCCGCAATGGCGGTCGTACCTGACCTTTGGATTCTTTGCCGTGATAGCGTCAAGACTATACGCCATACTCATGATACATCTCTGGATCGTGGATGTGTAAACATCTATCTTGCAATCATTTCCCGAGAAGATTTCGGGATATCTGGCTATAGTTCTCTCCATGATATGCCGATGCTCGCGTCCGCCTCTCGGAAGAAGCATGCCAAGATTGCCATCAGCGTCAGCGGCTATCTTCCGCACGTCTTCCAGCAAGGCTTTGCCAGTCTCGGTTAAAGATCCTGCCCTGCCGGCGGCCTCAAGGACCTCCAAAGGCTTGGTGTAGGTGTCGCCGGAGATAAGGTAACGGCTCCCATGACGGGCGAAATTAGCCAGATAGACAGGCTTGTAACCTGCCGGAGCCTTAGTCCAAGGAGTCTCCACATCCGGATAAGGCTTGTACGACCAGGCTAAGGATTTGATATCCTGCCCTTCAGCGGCAAAAGTGAGTAAAACGCACGCCGCCAGCGCTAAAAGGAGCTTTCTCATATTTCTATAAATCAATAGTTATATTCATGGGTCAATGTGCCATTGACATCGTAAAATTTCAGATTTATGCGTCCGGACTTGTCCGTGGCAAAGTCCATCCGCTCATTATTGCTGTTTACCACGATAGGGAAATTGTTCCCGCAATCCCCCTTCTCGCGGACGAA
This sequence comes from uncultured Bacteroidia bacterium, assembly GCA_902785825.1. Taxonomy (GTDB): domain Bacteria; phylum Bacteroidota; class Bacteroidia; order Bacteroidales; family UBA932; genus Cryptobacteroides. The sequence continues at coordinate 118,950 of CACZZZ010000006.1, read as the reverse complement.
ATGTTTGTGGTGGTGACCGCTGAACATCGCCATGATTCCCGCCTCGTTAAGGATGGGGAGGAAATACTTGTTCGCCCATTTCTGGGAATACCAGCTGTTCCTGTCGTTGATCGTGGGAATATGCATGATGCAGATCTTGACGGGGGCGGACTTGAAAGCGGGATCCTTGACTATCTCTTTCAGCCACTCCAGCTGCACCTGCCGGTATTCGTCATAGACAGCTGTTCCGGAATATTCCGACGAGGAATCCGGCTTATCTTCCCCGGCGTCGAGCACTATGGCGGCGACGGGTCCCTGACGGAACAGGTAATAGAACTCTCCGGTGGGTGTGGGACACATCCACGGCAGGCGGTGGAACTCGCGGCCGCGGCCCTCATGGTTTCCCCTGGAATATACGACCGGAATGGAGGCGCACTGGGTAGCGATCGGCTCGAAAGTATGGCGGATGGTCGTGTCCAGGGAAGTCGAGGTGCTTGTGATGTCTCCGTTCAAGACGACAAAATCACAGTTCTCACGGTTGACATCTTTCATCAACGTCGAGAATTTCGTCAAATTGTGATGCATGTCGTTAACCATAGAGAAGCGACAGGTGTCTTTATTGACATCTATAGTACTGACAATGAAGAGTTTGGCCTGGATGGTCTTCTTGACCCCGTATGTCGTCCCGTAAGCGTTCGAGTCATCCTCGACATTCTGGCCGACCAGGCGGTACCTGTATGTGCGTCCAGGCTCAAGACCGGTGGCGGTGACCCTGTGGTAACGGCCGGTGATCCTGCGGCCGGCCACGGACTCGACGAAACTCGCCCTCTCAGCGGATTCGAACTCGCTCCCGTCATCCCCAGGAGCCACCTCAAGGCTGACAAGGGCATCATATTCAGTGGTCCATAAGACGGTAAAAGAAGTCTCGGTGACATTAGTGACCCATGGGCCGAACTGAGGCTTGAACGGTGGAAGCTTATCTTTCTTAGCATACGCGCTGCCCAAGGACATTGACGTAAGCATAACAATGGCTATAATAAGCCGTGATAGTGGTCTTATACTCATGTTAGCGAAAAAGATTGGTTATTGCTTGTCGGTTATTAGTATAGTCCGCTCTATTGCGAATATAACTAATTTCAAGTTTTTTTTCATAGTTTTTTTCATATTTTCGCGACAGATGAGAACCGCGGTTGTAATACTGAACTGGAACACCAAGGACTTCCTGGCGAGGTTCCTTCCGGGCCTAGCCGCAAGCATGCCGGAAGGTGCGGAGGTTGTCGTGGCAGACAATGGATCAACTGACGGATCAGTTGAGGTGATGGCTGAAAAATTCCATGATATCAAGCTCTTACGCCTCGATAAAAACTACGGGTTCACCGGAGGGTACAATCGAGCTTTCAAAGCTCTTACAGGGATGCCGGAAGCCGGCGAGCTGGAGTATTTTGTCCTGATCAATTCCGACATTGAGGTTCCTGAAGGCTGGCTTGAGCCACTCGTTGGCTGGATGGATTCCCATCCGGACTGCGCCGCCTGCGCCCCGAAACTCCATGCCTGGCAGGACAAGGAGAGTTTCGAATATGCCGGAGCAGCGGGAGGCCTTCTCGACAGGTTCGGCTATCCCTTCTGCAGAGGAAGGGTCCTTAAGCGCCTTGAGAAAGACTCTGGTCAGTACGACTCCCCCACCAAGGTTTTCTGGGGCACGGGAGCGTGCTTAATGGTCAGGAAATCAGATTACGAGAGAATGGGAGGCCTTGACGAGAGGTTTTTCGCCCACATGGAGGAGATTGACCTTTGCTGGAGGCTGCAGCTCGAAGGCAGGTCGGTATGGGTCGTTCCCGAGTCAGTGGTTTACCATGTCGGCGGCGGCACCCTGTCAAACGACTCCCCCTGGAAGCTTAAGCTCAACTATCGCAACAATCTCCTGATGCTCAGTAATAACCTCGCCAGGACATACTCCCTGACCATGCCGCCTCAGAAGGCCGTCAGGAAAGCCCGCCATACGATATTCCTGAGAAAATGCCTTGACGGGTGTTCAGCCCTGGTTTATCTCCTGACCGGAAGTCTGGACAAGTTCAAGGCGGTTGTCGAGGCTCACAAGGAGTACCGGCAGATGAAATCTGGCACGGAAATAGCTGATATACAGCAATATTTCGAATCACACAAAGGTATCACACCGCCATCGCTATTCCCGGGATGGATAGTGTTTTTGGCGATGACGAAAGGAAATGGTATATTTGAATATTTAAGAAAACGAATATGAAGATCGTCATCCAAGGAGCCGGCGAGATCGGGTCACACCTCGCGAAGATGCTGAGCAAGGAGGCCAATGACATCACAATCATTGACGACAACCCTCAAAGACTCCACAACATCACCGCCATCGCGGACGTGATCGCCATAGAAGGACAGCCTTCCTCCCTGCGCATTATGCGGGAGGCGCAGGTCCAGGACGCCGATCTGTTCATATCAGTCGTGCCCTTCGTGCCTCAGGACGTCAACATCGTGAGCGCCCTGCTGGCGAAGAACCTGGGAGCGAAAAAAGTCACGGCCAGGATTGATGACCCCGATTTCCTGTCTCCCGAGAACAAGCTCTTGTTCAAGCAGATGGGAATAGAGTTGATGTTCTGTCCCGAGAAACTGGCGGCCGACGAGATCTTCGAGCTGCTGAAGCACTCTTCCTCATCCGACTCCATGGATTTCGCCAGAGGCAAGCTCCAGGTGGAGGTTTTCAAACTGGAGGAGGACTCCCCCCTGCTGGACATGAAGATCGCTGAGTTCGCCGCCATCGCCTCGAAGGATGAGCTCCAGTTCCGTGTCATCGCAATATCCAGGAACGGCAAGACCATTATGCCGAAATTCGACACAAAGCTCCTCTACCACGACCTTGTTTTCATCATCGCCACAAGGGAGGGCATGAAGTTCCTGATGAAGTTCCTCGGAAAGAGCAACGTGGAGACAGACAAAGTGCTGATCCTGGGCGGCTCCAAGATCGCCGAGCTGGCCGCGGAGCAACTCAGCAGGAAGATCAGCATGGTCAAGATCCTGGAGAAAGACAGGGAGAGAGCGATGTACCTCTCAGAGAAGCTTCCGGACAATGTGATTGTTGTTGTCGGCGACGGCCGCAACTCGGAACTTCTTGTCGAAGAAGGCATTAAGGACTTTGACGCGTTCCTCGCCCTCACCGGCAAGGATGAGGCTAACGTGCTGGCGTGCGTCTCAGCCAAGAAATTCGGGATCGAGAGGACCATCGCTGAGGTCGAGAACATCGAATATATCCACCTCGCCGAGGAGATGGGGGTCGATTCGGTGATCAACAAGAAACTCATCACCGCCGGAAGACTGTTCAAATTCACTTTGAGCGGGAAAGCGCGGCTGGTCAAATACATGAGCGGCACAGACGCTGAGGTGCTGGAGTTCACCGTGCCAGCTGGCAGCGCCATAACGAAAGGTCAGCTCAAAGACCTCACCTTCCCTAAAGATTCTGTCATCGGTGGAGTCATAAGAGGCAGCGAATCGTTGATCGCGGTTGGCTCAACCAAGATTGAGCCTTACGACAGGGTCGTGGTGTTTGCCTTGCCGCACGCCGTGAAAGAAGTTGACAAATTCTTTAAATAGAAAGCTCCAACCATCTGGTTTCCAATGTGTCAAGTTTCTCTGAAACTTCAGAGAAACGGGCACTTACCGCCTGCAGTTCGGCGACATCCGTAAGTCCGCCCTGGAGCTTGGATTCCAAGTCAGCCTTCTCCTCCGTCAAGGCTTCGATGTCCTTCTCCAAGGTCTCCAATTCCCTTTGCTCCTTGTAGGTCAGCTTACGTGGCTTGCCTTCGCCATTGGCCTGGTTTTGAGAGCCGACGGAGGTGTCATCAGGGCGGACATTTACCCGGATAGGGCGCGAAGCGAAGGGAGCCCCGGTGGCACCTCCGTCGGCCACTTTAGCCTTTCTTGCGGAGCGCTCGGACTCTCGGTACTGGCTATAGCTGCCGACAAAGTCCTTGATCGTCCCATCCGGCTGGAACACGAAAATGTGCTCGACCAGCCTGTCGAGGAAATGACGGTCATGAGACACTATGATCAGAGTGCCTTTATAATCACGGAGATATTCCTCCAGAACATTCAGGGTCACTATGTCCAAGTCGTTGGTCGGCTCATCCATCACCAGCAGGTTCGGCTGGCGCATCAGGATAGTGAGAAGGTAAAGGCGCCGCTTCTCGCCACCTGAGAGTTTGCGGATCTTGTTGTTGAGCATGTCGTGCGGGAACATGAAGCGTCCCAGCAGATGAGTGTCGTTAACGGTCTCTAAAACAGTCTGATCCTCATCGAACGACATCCCGTCTTGGCGATAGTATCCGATATTCAGTGACTCCCCTCTGGAGATGGTCCCCATGATCTCGAAAGGGAATGAGGCTCCCATTTCGCCGGTGAGCAGGTTGATAAAGGTCGTCTTGCCGGCACCATTGCCGCCGACGATCCCGACCCTCTCGTAACGTTGGAAGTTATATGTGAATCCTTTCAGCAGGGTCTTGCCGTTAAGGGATATTCCCAGGTCGGCGCAGTTGATTATTTTCGTGCCCAGTCTGGTGGCCTGGCCGATCTCATCGAGATTCAGCTGGTTTGTCCTATAGACCTGCCCCGCACGGTCTTTGAGCTCGTAGAAAGCGTTCTTTCTGGACTTGGCCTTACCGGTTCTGGCGCAAGGGCTGGCATGCATCCATTCCAACTCGCGCCTTAGGATATTCCGAACCTTGTCCGTCTCGGCGTTGTAGTTGTCTATACGTTCCTGCCGTTTCTCAAGATAGTTCTCATAGTCGCCCTTGTAAATGAATACCTGTCCCTTGTCGATCTCCATGACAATATTGGCCACACTGTCAAGGAAATACCGGTCGTGGGTGACCATCAGAAGCGTGCACCTGGCGTGGGAAAGGTAGTTCTCAAGGAACTCTATGGCATCGATGTCAAGATGGTTGGTCGGCTCGTCCATGATGTAGAAATCCGCCTCGCTGGCGAGCATCACGATGATGGCGACTCTCTTGACCTCTCCCCCGGACAAATCCCCCATCCTCCTTTGCGAGTCGGGCATTCCGAACGAGGAGAGCAACTGCCTGACACGCTGCTCATAATCAGCCACGTGCTCAGGATCAAGATGTTCCATCCACTTGGAGCTGTCTTTCATGATCTGGTCCCAGACGGTGGCCTCGGGATCGTAATCGTATTCCTGCTCCAGGAAGGCGATACGGATGTCCTTCAAAAACAGGATGCGGCCGCCAGAATCGGAACTGTCCTTCCCGGCGAGAATCCGCAGGAGGCTCGTCTTTCCGGTGCCATTCGGGGCTATCAGGGCGATCTTGTCCCCTTCGTTGACATTGAAACCGATATGCTCGAAGAGGACCTTCGGGCCGTATGATTTAGAGATATTCTCTATCTGGAGATAACTGGGCATCAGCTACAGGTCAGTGTTGTCATAATCCTCAAACCACTCCCCGAGCTTCTGCCTGGCCATGATCTTCAACTCCGGAGTGACGTTCCTGGCCACGGAATACAAGGCCCACATCAACGCGGCGAGGTCATCGGTATAACCCACGGCAGGAAGGAAGTCCGGGATCAAGTCCGCCGGGAGGATAAGGTAACCCAGGGCACCGATGATCTTTGTCCTGTCAGCCCTTGGGGTCGCCGGGTTGCGAAGGACATAGTACAGCAGCAGGGCAGCGTACACGATCTTGATTCCCGCTTTGCGGGCGAGTTTCTTGAGTTTTCCCCAGAACTGGTCGTCGGAGAAGTACTTCCGGTATTTGTCGTAATTATCCAATACTTGCATAGCGACCGTAAATATAGTAAAAATCATGCGGAATGATTATATTCGCGTATATGAGTTCCTTTCTCGCACCCCCTCCGCACAAGGAGATAATGACCGGCCCAGAGGTCGATTCGATCTACAAGAGGAAACGCTTGCAGGTCTTTTTGGGCATATTCATAGGCTACGCCGGATTCTATATCGTCCGGAAAAATTTCTCCATGGCGATTCCAGGACTGGAGGCTCTTGGCTTCAACACCGAGGAGCTGGCTATCGTCCTGTCAATGAACGCCATCGCTTATGGATTCTCCAAGTTCTTGATGGCCAGCATTTCCGACAGGAGTGACGCCCGCAAATTCCTGCCCCTGGGTCTTGTCATGGCAGCCCTCTCGATGGCTTTCATGATTGTTCCCGTCCAATGGCTCGGAGTCGAACGGAAAGGCTGGGCTATCGCCCTGATGTCAGCTCTGAACTTCCTGGTCGGCTGGTTCAACGGGATGGGTTGGCCCCCTTGCGGCAGGGTTATGACCCATTGGTTCTCGATCAAGGAGAGAGGCACTTGGATGTCGGTCTGGAACTGCGCCCACAATGTCGGTGGCGCCCTTGTGGGGCCCATGGCCACCTACGGCGCGGTCTGGTTCGGATCCTGGTTCTACGGGGCCCATTCCGACCATTATTTCCTGATAGGATCATTCGTCTTCCCAGCGGCGGTGGCGATCCTGATAGCGATTATCGCTTATTGCATGATCCGTGACACGCCGCAGTCCCTCGGACTGCCTTCTATCGAGAAGTGGTCAGGCCATGCGGCCAAGCACTACTCCGAGAAGAGCGAGGAAGTGATTCCTGTCAAGGAGATATTCAAGACCGTCCTCTCAAATAAACTCCTATGGTACATCGCCTTCGCGAACGCGTTTGTCTATATGGTTCGTTACGGTTGCCTGGACTGGGCTCCCAAAATATTGACAGACAAAGGAATAGACATCACCAGCACGGGATGGGCGTACTTCGCCTACGAGTTTGCCGCGATCCCTGGCACCCTGTTCTGCGGCTGGCTCAGCGACAAGGTTTTCGGTGGGCGCAGGGCTCTCCCCACGATGCTGTTCATGGCATTGGTGGCGGTGGCTATATTCATTTATTGGCAAAACCTTGACAACCTGACGGTCATCATCGCGTGCCTTATCGCGATCGGTTTCTTCATCTACGGTCCCGTCATGCTGATCGGGGTCCAGGCCCTGGATCTCGCCCCGAAGAACGCTGCCGGGACAGCGGCCGGACTGACAGGTTTCCTTGGTTACGTGCTTGGAACAGCGGTGCTGGCCAATATCCTCGTGGGATTCGTCATGAAGAGCGGAGGCCTCGACACGGTGTTCATCATGTTCATCTCCGCCTGCGTCATCTCTATCCTCCTGATGGGACTCACCTACAGGGCAGAGCAATACCTCACAAAAAAAGAATAGATTCTTCACTTCGTTCAGAATGACAATCATGTCATTCTGAGGAGGCGTAGCCGACGAAGAATCTCTGGCGAAGCCGACGAGGAATCTTCTGACATTCTGTCAGCGATTCGTCGTTGGCAGATTATTTGATATCTTTGCAGTCGTTTTTAAGGATAATGGCTATGAGCAAGAAGAAAAACACAGAAATAAAGGAAGAGAAAACCGAAAAGAAAGTAGAGAAGGAAGTCAAGAAGGAAGTCAAGAAGGAAGTCAAGAAGGAAGTCCCTCAGGATGAGGAGGTTCTGGAGAAACTGAAGAAAGAGAACGAGGAACTGAAGGCGAGCGTTGCCAAGGAGAAAGACGACTACATCCGTCTGATGGCGGATTTCGAGAACTTCCGCAGGCATTCCGCCGAGGCCAAACTTGAACTTGTCAGTACCGCTTCCGCCGACATTATCAAAGGACTTCTTCCGGTTCTGGATGACTGCGAGAGAGCCATGAAAATGCTCAACGACGCCGACGACAAAGTCGCCGTTGAAGGTACCGAGCTGATATACAACAAACTTATGTCCTTCCTGAAGACAAAGGGGCTTGAGATAATCAAGGCCAAGGACGAGAAGTTCGACACGGACTTCCACGAGGCCGTGGCCCAGATGCCTGTAGCCGAGGAGGATAAGAAGGGCAAGGTGTTCGACGTGGTCCAGACCGGCTACACCCTGTCCGGGAAAGTGATCCGCTACGCCAAGGTCGTGGTCGGAATATAGGAGATTAAGAGAATATGGCAGATAAAAGAGATTACTACGAGGTACTCGGAATCGGCAAGAACGCCACTGCCGACGAGATAAAGCTGGCCTACAGGAAGGCTGCCATGAAATGGCATCCCGACCGTTGGGTTGAAGGCACTGACGCCGAGAAAAAGACCGCCGAGGAGAAATTCAAGGAGGCCTCCGAGGCATATTCAGTGCTCAGCGATCCCGACAAGAAGGCCAGGTACGACCAGTTCGGCTTCGCCGGGGTTGACGGACAGGCGGGACCTGATTTCAGCGGCGGTTTCGGCAACCTTGAGGACATTTTGAGAGACCTGTTCGGAGGCGGCTTCGGCGGCTTTGGAGGAGGTTTCGGAGGATTCAGCGGCTTCGGTGGATCCGGCTCAGGCCGCACTCAGACCCGTGTTTATAAAGGACGGGACATCCGCACGAGAGTCCGCCTTACCCTCGAGGAAATAGCCAAAGGTGTTGAGAAAGAGATCACCATCGAGCGTAATCGTCCCTGCCCCGACTGTGGCGGGCGAGGAACCAAGAACCAGTCCGACATAAAGACCTGCCCCACCTGCAAGGGCGCAGGACAGGTCCAACATGTGACAAGCACCCTGTTCGGGAGGACCATGACATATTCAACCTGCCCCCAGTGCGGTGGTGAGGGGAAAATCGTCACTAATCCTTGCCGTACTTGCGGCGGAACCGGTCTGGTGCGTAAGAAAGAGACCGTCAAAGTCAAGATCCCGGCGGGAGTTGAGGACGGCATGCAGCTCACTATCCGCGGAGAGGGTCATGCGGCTCCCCACAACGGAGTCAACGGAGATCTTCTCGTGATAATCGAGGAAGTCGCCCACTCCAACCTCAAACGTGATGGCAACAACCTGTTCTATACCACAATGATCTCAGTAACGGACGCTATCCTGGGTACCGAGATCACGGTCCCCTGCCTCGACGGATCATATAAGGTGAAAGTCGATCCCGGCACACAGTCCGGGGCCGTCGTTAGGCTGAGGGGCAAGGGTCTCCCGGCTGTAAGCGGTTACGGGAGCGGTACCGGTGACATGTACGTCAAAATCCTGGTGTGGATACCTAAGAAACTCTCAAGAGATGAGCAGGCCGCCCTGCAGAACATGAGGGCCAGCAGGTCGTTCACGCCGGATCCGTCCAGGGAAGACAAAGCCGTTTTTGACAAGATCAAGGATATTTTTTAAAGATTTGGTGAAAAAAGTTTTGTGATTGCGAAAATATTAGTACTTTTGCAGTCCGAAAATTAAGGCAACCTCTTGCGGGTCGTTATCAGATGTGCGTAATGTTGCGATAAAAGTATTGAGAGATGGATTTAATGAAAATTGTTGAGCAATCTTTCGCTAACGAGAAAGTTGCTACCTATCCTAAGTTCAAGGCCGGTGACACTATCACCGTCACTTATAGGATCAAGGAAGGTGACAAGGAAAGGCTCCAGAACTTCAGGGGCGTTGTCATCCAGGAGAGGGGCGCTACCCCTACCACAAGGACGTTCACCGTACGCAAGGTTTCCGGTGGCATCGGTGTCGAGAGGATTTTCCCCTTCCAGTCACCGTTCATCGAGAACATCGAGCTGAACAAGGTCGGTAAGGTCCGCAGGGCTAGAATCTTCTACCTCCGCAACCTGTCCGGTAAGAAGGCCAGGATCAAGGAGCGCAAGTTCAACGCCGTAAAGAAAGAGGCCGCTGCCGAATAGAAAGATTGGTCCCCTAGCTCAACTGAATAGAGCATCTGACTACGGATCAGAAGGTTACAGGTTTGAATCCTGTGGGGATCACTACTTTGCGGAATTAGCTCAGTTGGTAGAGCATCAGCTTCCCAAGCTGAGGGTCGCGAGTTCGAATCTCGTATTCCGCTCGGAAACTAAAAGATAGCCGAAATTCGGCTATCTTTTGGTTTACATAGAGCGGTACGATGGTTCGGCCGAGCGACCCTCATAGCCCCCGAGGGGCAGCCGCCTTCCAGGCGGCGGGGGTAACGTTGAAGGCGCAAGTTTGGCCGAGGCGCAGCCTCGGGCTCGAATCTCGTATTCCGCTCGCAGAAAAATCCAGCCATAGTGGCTGGATTTTTTGCTTGCGGAATACTTCCGCAGCGTTTATACCGACCAAGTCCACAGTATGTGGATAATCTGCATTCTGAGCGAAGCGAAGAATCTGCAAACCAAGGGCAGAGCAAAGTGTCATCCAGTCCCCTGGAAGCCACATTCTCCCGCGAACCCCCGCTTCGAAACAGGGGTCTACGCAACCGAATCGCCCATGTAACGCCATGCAAGGCATTTAACCCTGCCCTTGGTTTGTAAAACATCATCGCATTATCCATTTTAAAGACTGTGGCTCTTATCCTGGGCAACATCAGCGAAGGCTGTCCGGTCACCTCCTTCACTCCACCCAAAAACTCAAGATAAAGGAGGGGCTCAAACGAGCATTGTTGTGCCTAAACAAAACATTGAGTTTTGGGTAAGCATGCTTTCAGGACGATACAAAAGGCCTTCCATAATTCGTATTGTAACAAACTGACAGTCAGACATTTCCATTAAATTAGACGGAAGACCCGGAGAAATAGCGGCCGGCCTTCCAGAACGTCCTGCGTAATCGATTAGTAATCAGATACTTGCAAAAAGATTACTGGAGGGTCTATTGACATCAGCCCCAAAGTCGGGGTAAAGCTTGTCCAGATGCCTTACAGTGCTACACATCCCGAAACCACTACCAACAAAATTGGCTTCCTAATAATAAATAAAACAAAAATGTTTTATATTATAACATTTTTGTTAATACTCCACATTTCCCCTTAACATGGCCGTCGATAGGCTGCTTTTGGACCAGGATGAGAAACCAAAAGGAGACGGCCCAAGCCCCAGCTGAACGCTGAGTTAGGAATAATCAGTGACCTGCAATCAATAACCTCCGCCAAGATAGCCTTGTACCAGGCTTTGGGCGGAGGGATAGAATAATATCCTTAAGATATATCTTAAGCCTCAGGAATATCGTTTCCGGCAGGAACTGAGAACGGAGAAGGATTGGATGAGACAACCTTATAAGTGTCATCCTCTTCCTCAGGCTCGGGGATGTCATACATTGAAGGGCGCTCCCCTGTGGTCAGCTGATTGAACTCACTTTCAGTGATCATCTTGCAATTGCCATTGAAAGTAGCGTCAAGATCAACCTGGAGCCTCCTGATATGAAGGTCGCCAGTTACCACGCAAGTGTCCTTGAGGCTGAGAGTGTCCTTCACATAGAAATTGCCCTCTATCTTGCCCCAGAAATCGCAGCTTGAGCAGACGATATCGCCTTTGATAACGGCCTTCTCGCCGACCACAACCTTGGCCTGCGAGACTATCTTACCCTCGAAACTACCGTCTATCCTGATGTCGTTCGGAGAAGTGATCTCTCCTTTGATTGTCGAGCCCGCGGAGATTCGGCTCACGTCGTTGACTCCAACCGAGTCGCCGGACCTGTCGTAATTCGATGCCATATCTTTATTTATCATTTAATTATTAATATTCATAAACATTCTATACAAGACCGGCGCCATGGCAGTTCTTGTACTTTTTCCCTGAGCCGCAAGGGCAAGGATCATTCCTTCCTACCTTCTTCTCAACATGCACCGGAGCGTTGGCCTTCTGCTCACCGTTCGTCACGAGATCATTGCGGCGAGTCTGCATCTGGCTCATGTCGGTTCTGCGCCTCGGGGCCTGGGCCGGACGAGCCTCATTCTCATCCCTTAGAGGCACGAAAGCCCTCAGGAGGAATGAAAGCACATCCTTGTTAAGATCCTCCAGCATGGAGGCGAAGAGGTTGTAGCTCTCGAGTTTATAGACCACAAGAGGATCCTTCTGCTCGTAAGCGGCGTTCTGGACACTGGTACGGAGATCATCCATCTCCCTCAGATGCTGCTTCCAATGCTCATCGATCTGATAGAGGATTATGGTGCGGCTGAGCGCCTTCGCGATCTCCTTGCCCTGGGTGTTGTACGCTTTCTCAAGATTGACGCTGAGGGTCAACATCTTCCGGCCGTCCGAGATCGGGATGGCGATGTTCTGGTACATGCTCCCCTGCTTCTCGAATATCTGCTTGATGAAAGGATAGACCTTTTCAGCCAGGGTATTCATCCTACGGTCATACACCTCCTGCATGTGCTTACAGAGGGCGTCCGCGATGTCTTCCTGCTTGGCCCCGGAGTAGAACGCCTCGTCGAAACCGAGATCGATGGACATCTGGCCCATCACATATTCCTCAAAAGCCTGATAAGACATGCCCTCGGAACGACCGGCGATCAAGTCGGATGAGTCGATCATCATGTTCTGGACATCGATCTCGATCCTCTCACCGGAGAGCGCGTTGCGCCTGCGGGCATAAACCGCCTCCCTCTGGTAGTTCATCACGTCGTCATATTCAAGGAGTCTCTTACGGATTCCGAAGTTGTTCTCCTCGACCTTCTTCTGGGCATTCTCGATAGACTTGGAGAGCATCCCGTTGACAAGGGCCTCATCGTCCGCCATGCCGAGCTTATCAACCACTCCAGCGATCCTCTCAGACCCGAACAGGCGCATGAGCTTATCCTCAAGAGAGATGTAGAACTCAGAAGATCCCGGATCTCCCTGACGGCCCGCGCGGCCTCGCAGCTGACGATCCACTCGGCGGCTGTCGTGGCGTTCTGTACCGATGATGGCGAGACCACCTGCTTCCTTGACCTCAGGAGCCAGCTTGATGTCGGTTCCACGGCCAGCCATGTTGGTGGCGATGGTGACATTGCCCTTCTGACCGGCCTGGGCGACAATCTCCGCCTCCCTGGCGTGCTCCTTCGCGTTCAGGACGTTATGCTTGATTCCGCGGATACGGAGCATACGGCTGAGGAGCTCTGAAGTCTCCACGTCCGTCGTACCTACGAGGACTGGTCTCCCCTTCTCAGTCAGCTCCTGGATCTTATTGATGACAGCCTGGTACTTGGCTTTCTTGGTCTTGTAGATGAGATCATCCTGATCGTCCCTGATGACAGGGCGGTTGGTCGGAATCACAACCACGTCCAGCTTGTAGATGGACCAGAACTCTCCGGCCTCCGTCTCAGCCGTACCGGTCATACCGGCCAGCTTGTGGTACATCCTGAAGTAGTTCTGGAGAGTGATGGTGGCGAAGGTCTGCGTCGCGGCCTCGACCTTCACGTTTTCCTTGGCCTCGACAGCCTGGTGGAGACCGTCGCTCCAGCGGCGTCCCTCCATGATACGGCCTGTCTGCTCATCAACGATCTTGACCTTGTTGTCGATGACGACATAGTCAACATCCTTCTGGAACATGGCGTAAGCCTTCAGGAGCTGGATCATGGCATGGACCCTCTCGCTCTTGAGGGAATACTCCTCCATGAGCTTGTCCTGGGCCTCCTGCTTCTGCTCCGGAGTCAGGCTCTCATCCTTCTTGATGTCGGCGATCTTGCTGCCCATGTCGGGAAGGACGAAGAAATCCGGATCAGAGACCGAATTCGCCAGGGCGTCGTGACCCTTATCGGTCATATCGACCGAGTGCTGCTGCTCGCTGATAACGAAATAAAGCTCGTCGGTCACGATGTGCATCTGGCTCTCATTGTCCTGGAGGTAGAAGTTCTCCGCTTTCTGCATGAGGGCCTTCATTCCCTGCTCGCTAAGGAACTTGATGAGTGGCTGATACTTAGGCAAACCCTTGTACGCGCGGAACAAGAGCATTCCTCCCTCATCCATCTTGCCGGCGGCGATAGCTTTCTTGGCGTCGTTGAGAACCTGGTTAACAAGGACGCGCTGCTTCTGGTACAGGCTCTCGACATAAGGTCTGTACTCGATGTACTGCTCGTCATCCTCGGCCTTGGCAACAGGTCCGGATATGATCAAAGGGGTACGGGCGTCGTCGATCAACACGGAGTCAACCTCATCGACGATGGCGTAATGGTGCTTCCGCTGCACGAGGTCGTTCATATTGACGGCCATATTGTCCCTAAGGTAATCGAAACCGAACTCATTGTTGGTACCGAAGGTGATGTCGCAGTTGTAAGCTCTCTTACGGGCGTCACTGTTGGGCTCGTGCTTGTCGATGCAGTCCACGGACAGGCCATGGAACATGTACAGGGGACCCATCCACTCGGAGTCTCGCTTGGAGAGGTAGTCGTTGACAGTCACGACGTGGACTCCCTTGCCTGCCAGGGCGTTCAGGAACACCGGGAGAGTCGCCACGAGGGTCTTTCCCTCACCGGTGGCCATCTCGGCGATGCAGCCCATCTGATCCTTGTTGGACTTAACCCTTCCGTTCAGGACGATACCTCCGATCAGCTGGACGTCATAGTGGACCATGTCCCAGGTGATCTCGTTTCCTCCTGCCATCCAGTGGTTTTGATAAATAGCCTTGTCGCCCTCGATCGTGACGAAGTCGTGGTTGATACTGAGATCCTTGTCGAACTGGGTAGCCTCGACCACTATGGTCTCGTTCTCCTTGAACCTGCGGGCGGTGGACTTCATGATAGCGAAGGCCTCAGGAAGAATCTCTTCCAAAGTCTTCTCGATCTCCTCATCCTCTTCCTTGACCAGCTTGTCGGATTCGGTGGCGAGCTGTTCCTTCTCGGAGACAGGAATATCTTCCCCGAGCTTAACCTTGATTTCCTCTATCCTTTTCTCAAAAGGGGCCTCGCACTCGCGGAGTTTCTCCCTCAGCGCCTGGGACTTTGCCCTCAACTCGTCGTTAGACAGGGCGTCTATCGCGGGATAAGCCGCCAGGACCTTGTCCAGGACAGGTCTTATCAACTTCATGTCACGATCGGACTTGGAGCCGAATATTTTTCTTAATATGCCTGATACAGCCATAAAATAATTATCTCTGATTATCCTACAAATATAGCGATAATCAGAGACAATAACAATACCAGATTCTTCACTGGCGTTCAGAATGACATTTTGTCACCTTAAGTGCTCCCCTGTCATCCTGAGCGAAAGCGAAGGAACTAGAACAGGAACCCGACGCCGAGCTTAAGCTGGCTGCGGTGGATCTTGAGCACTCCGCTTGTGAGGTTGCCACCGTTGCGGTTCAGAAGGCCATAGTCATACCTGACAGAGAACCGGACAGCGTCCATCACGTCGAAAGCGACACCACCACCGATGAGCACATCGAAACGTCCGTACTTGGTGTAGTCTTTGAGTTCCCCGCTGTAGATATCATATTCAATGCTGGTGTTCTTCTCCTTGATCCTGGAGGTAAGTCCCAGGTCAAGGGTGGGCCCGGCGACAATCATCAGTTTCATGTCGTCGCTCATGGGGAACTTAAGGTTGAAATCCAGAGGTACGGCAAGATAGGTCTCGGTCAGGGAAATGTCGTCATAACCATAGATGTCAACATTACCTTTGGTGAAATAACCGAACTGGATACCGGGAGCGAAGTCTAGGGTCTGCTCGATAACAGGAATAGCGTAAGATACGCCGAGGGTACCGCCGAACAGATCAGCCGAAACATGGCCAAGAGTGTAGTCAAACCTGGTTGAGCTCATGCCGAATCCGGCCTCAACATTGATGTTCTGAGCGTTTGAATTGGTCCCGAAAAGGATAGCCGCAGCCACGAACATCGTACTTAACAATCTTTTCATCTTATTAATTTTTAATAGATTATGATTCGCATAAAACAGTAGCAACCGTATTCTCTTCCAAAATCAAGCCAAAGAAAGATCATTGATCATCGCGGCAAAGGCCGGCCAGGAATGTGATTCGATAAACTTAGCCCTCGCCTCAGGAGAGATATTCCCATCCTCCTTTAAAAGAGAGACCATCTCCGTCTCTGACTGATAAACCGAACAGACCCCCTCTTCCGCCAGATCCAGGAAAGCGCCGACGGCCGGACCGACCGGATCCCCTCCCATAGCCACAGTGTCAATAAGGACACCTGAGCTGGAGACGCTTCCTGGCAGATACGGGAACACTACCCTGCGGCTTGCGGACACCAGATCCGCAAGCTCATCGAACCCGGCGACGCGATTCTCGAAGACAAAACGTGTCGCTGAGGGTTCCGAGATGGCGGACTTGATCCTGGAGGCAAGCTCGGGATCCTTGCACTTCCCCACGATCCTGACATCCAGTCCGGCGTCCCTGACAGCCGTCGAGGACACGAACTCCAAAACTCCTTTATACGGAAGGATATTCCCCCAGATCAGGACGTTATCTTCTTTATGGACAGGATGTTCCAGCGAGTGTTCAGGGACAACCACCGGGTGACAGACATAGGAAACCTTGCCGGGGTCGCCGCCCTTCGCCGCGACGATCTCCCGAGCCAAAGCCGCCGCCTCAGCGGAATGCGAGATCACAGCCTTAGAGATCATCAACTGCGCGCCGGTAAGGGACTTTGACATCCAATTCTCCCCCTTGTGTGGCTTGGGATTATGGAAAATGAATATGATCTCCTTACCCCTAAGCCTCATTATCCGCAATGCCAGCATAGCGAGAAGATACTGGGCGAAAGCCAATTTCTGGAATGCTACTGTCTCAACAAAACTGAGCAGGAAAACATCAGCCTTCAGGGAATTACGCAACAGAGCCAATCCCTGAGCCAAGCATGGTTTGTTATCGGCCTCCAGAACATCGAAATAAGCCGACAACTCTTTTTTGATAATCGGGAAATACCGGTTGGAATAGCCATCCTTGCGATTAGCCGAAGGGGCGACGTAAATCCTGTTCTTTCTCATCTCCTGAAGAGTCTTTTAAGGAAGTAGGTGAACCTTGCCACCGCTATCTGCCAAGATGGAGTGCCGATGTAGGTCCGGTAGTAGTAGCACTCGCTCCGGAACTTCATCATCCGGATCCTGTACTTATCGTAGTACTTCCGGGTAGTAGTGCCATGTTCATGAACCACAGCGACTTCCGGATAATAATAAACTCCCTTGCCAACTTTCTTCAACCGCTCGGAGAGTATCATTTCCTCCGAATACAGGAATGTGTTGGGATCCATCCCGCCGCATGCCTTCCAGTCTTCTGTCTTGACCATGAAGAAGGAGCCCGAGACGCGGTAGTGATAGCCTTCGGCGGCCTTTTCGGCATAGTCCTCATCAAATGCCGCAGCCTTGCCCCGTTTGGACATGAACAGATTCGACCAGTAGAGGGAGACGTGGCGCTTCCAGAATGGGATGAATGGCTCTGGACTCTGAAGCCGGCCATCCAACCCTACGACCTTCGGGCCTAAGGCCCCGGCTTCCGTAAGTGACAAAAGCTTGGCCGCCATTTTGTCAACAACGTCGTCAGAAGACAATGAAATGTCATTGTTGGCGAAGAGAAGCACGTCAGGATCAAATTGATTGATAGCGACTTCCGCCCCAAGATTATTACCCTTCGCAAAGCCAAGGTTCTCTTTCGACGGAACCACGAAGACATGTTGCAGTGGCCATCCTTTGAAAGCCTCAAGGAGGGTGTCACGGCTTTCTTCGGTGCTTCCGTTATCCACAATCACGACAGCGTTATCGCAAGAGACCTTGGACAACTCTTTTTTGACGAACTCGATTGTCTTGTCCTCGCTTCGGTAGTTTATGACGATTATTCCGACCATCCTGCCTTATCTTAAGAATATGCTGGAGAGCAGTTTCCTGAAAGACCACCTGGCCTTTAACGGAAGCCTGCGAACCCCTTTTGTGCCTGTAACCCTCAAAGTACCAGGGTGCTTGCGCACGTCTAGCAAAGGAGTATTTCTTGAGTTTACTCCCTGGCCAAGAAGAAGTTCCGGGAATATACCCTCCTTCCAATACACCGGCATCAGCGAGAGCTGGTCCCTCGTTGAATATGACATATATTCGCTCCACCAGCCTTCTGAGACCTTGACCACGGAGGGATCGTTGTGGCGCCTGAGTATCAGATTGTTCTCAAACAAGCCGAATTGTCTCGGGAAACCTTCCGACTCAAGGTGGCGGAGCTGACGCATGGCGACGAGAAGGCCTATACGAGTGTCCTTATAACATTGGGCGATTTCCTCATAGACACATTGCCTGTACGGATGCGGCACCTGGGCTATCACTGCCCCTGAAGCTATCTTGCTTTCGACCGCGTCATAAAAAGCCTTGTCCACGACAGTGATGTTGGCGTCCATCCAGAGGCTTATCTCATATTCCGGAAAAACCCTATGAGGGAGAATCTTGGCATAGCGGGAGCGCCTCGTCGGATCCGTCAGGTCGCAAGGGATCGGGCGGATCTCCCAGACCCCGACCTGAAGCTCCTTGAAATCATCGCTGAAGCACACATAGTCAAACGAAGGATCGATGACCTCCGGCTGGCGTAAGGAATCATATCCCCCTACTATGCTTGTATAAATGACCTTTCTCATACCGAACCATCAAGAAAGCGTGAAAAGCCCTCGCGATGCGACTCGCAGTCAATATAGTCCTTGAGCAGCAAGCGTTTCCGCTGGGACAGGAAAGGCTTCAACAACCCTATCCCTGAGAGAAACCGCGCGATTTTCCCATTGGAGGCGAACACCCGGGCGTATGTGGCGGCATGACGGTCCAGGAAAGCCTCGTAAGCCTTACGGAGAGCCTCCGGATCAGCTAGAACATCATTTATTGACGCAAGCTTCTCCTTGAAAGCCTGTGCCTCCGCCTCTTCCATCAATTTAACGGAAGGTTCGATCGCGCATTGGGTGAATGGAATGAGCCTGAACGAAGATTCCTCACTCTTTTCGCTCAAAGTCAGCTCGACCATAAGTCCCTCATTCCATGCGCATTCCTCTTTGCCATCTGAATCAAAGCAGAAGTTACCTAAGCCGTAGAAAATCGGCTTCCCAGAATAGATTTCATAGCCCGAGGCACAATGCTGGTGATGGCAGATGACAGCATCCGCACCGGCATCGATGAAAAACCTGCAATAGTTTACCATCCGAGGCGACGGAAACGGACACCTCTCATAGCCTCCGTGGAGAATGACCACCAGATGGTCAGCCTCCTCCCGGGCTTTTCTTATGTCCTGGAAACGGAGGACCGGATCAAGGGGACAGGCTCCCGGAGAATCCGGCCCTGCTATCGAGAATTCCCTCTCGCAGCAATTCACGATGGCGACCGTCTCCTCCCCTATGGTCTTGAAAAATACCCTTGACGCTTCGGTAATATCTTTCCCCGCCCCGACATGGTCAATTGAATATTCATCTAACTTGGATATCGTGCCGACAACCCCTTCCGGGCCGAAATCATTTATATGGTTATTGGCGAGAGTGACGCAGGAGAATCCGGCGTATTTAAGAGCCTTCAGGGCCTCTTCACCACACTGTAGCGACGGACCGACCTTGGGCACGGGCTCAGTTCCGGCGACAGGACACTCAAGATTGACGATTGAATAGTCAGCATCGCCAATAACACCCGCCACACCTGAGAGCACGGCCTGGAAGTCTCCTTTTCCAAAGAGTCCGGCCACCCTGCCAACAGGGCAAAAATCTCCTGCTACCAATAATCTCATATACCTAAAAATCAATCACTTGCCTAAACTACTCAAGAATTCCGCCAACGGTCTGCCCCAAACTTTGTAATCAAAATTCCGGGCCGCCACTTCCCTTCCGTTAAGCGCGATCCTTCTTCTTTCCTCTTCATTCGAAAAAGCCTTAACGATCCCGTCCGATAGCGCCTGGACATCACCGTGCCTGACGATGTAGGCGGACTTCCCGTCTTCAAGCCAATTCATCGCCTCGCCGACATCTGTCATCAAAACCGGCCTCGCTGAAGCGAGATACTCTCCCAGTTTAGTTGAGAAGCCGTACATGTTCTGCGAATTGGGATGTTTGTTGAGAATAGTCAGAGAGGCTTCCATGAGAAAGGAACGCACCTCGGAATCACCAAGTCTCCCTGTGAAGGTTACCCTGTCTCCCAGATTGTATTCCGAGATCAATTGACACACAGCCTCTTTCTGAGGAGACGAGTCAAGATCACCAGCCATGACGTACCTGACCCCCGGGGCTAGTCTGGGAACCGCAAGGCCGAAGGCCTCTATCATGCCCAGTATTCCGTCCTTCCGTTCAAGGAAAGTCCCAGAATGGAAAATATAGGGAGGAACGGCCTCTTGGAAAGAGTTAATGCGGTAACTATCAAAATCGACCAGGATCGGGACCTTTATCAGTTTGGTGTGACGACCCGAATACCTCCTGGCAAGATCCATAAGCGCATCGGAGATGCACACGATCCCGTCCAGCTTAGGGAACTGCCTGAAAAGCAGGCATTTCCTTGAGATACAGGTCTTCCATGACTCTTTTCCGGTCCCGTAAGGCAACTCGCAGAGATCCCTCACGGCGAAAGCCCCGCGATCCTTGGCGGCACGTATCAGCCGAAGCATCAGATCCAAGGGCTTGCCCATATATAGGAACAACACATCACCTTTCCCAAGGGTCTGTCTGACGTATTCTTCAGCGTCAAGGACAGTCCGATACGGCACTCCTTCGTATATTCCTTGATTGCTAGACCCTTCAGGTAACTGTTCCCAAGGGCGGAAAACCGCCACTTCGCAATCATGCCCCGCCGAGACAAGTGCCCTTGCGTAACAGCGGATGCGGTGGGTCGCGGCCATACCGTCCGGGAAAGTTTCACTGGTGAGTATTAGTATCATTTAACAAAATTAGGGATTTTGAGGCAAAAGAGCAACAGCTAATCCTTTGAAAAGACATGCGAACTGAGTACCTTCGCGACATGCGTCTCCGTAAAGCACTATACCGACAACTCCGCACCTTGATGCTTCGCCTCTGCCCAGAGAAAATCGCGGACAGAGACTGGCGGAAATGGAAGGGCTACGGCATCGACTGGGAGAATCCCCGAGACATCAATGAGAAGATCCAGTGGCTGATGTACCGCTCGGACACCACCAAGTGGTCTGAACTAGCCGACAAGTACAAGGTTCGGGAATATGTCGCCTCAAAAGGATTGGATGGTATTCTCATTCCCCTGCTTGGAGTGTGGAAGAAAGCCGGAGACATTGATTTCGAGTCGCTTCCGGACAAATTTGTCTTGAAATGCAACCACGACAGCGGCTCGACTATCATCGTGGACAAGAGCAATGGCTTCAACCCGGATGAGATCCGGGCTACCCTTGACCGTCACCTTAGGGTAAAATACGGATTCGAGCGTTCGGAATTGTACTACAACAGGATCAAGCCCCTGATTCTCGCAGAGAAATATCTGGAACCTGATGATCCCTCCATCTCCGCGTCTCCGGTGGATTACAAGATATGGTGTTTCGACGGGAAGCCATACTCGGTCTGGGCATGCAGCGACCGCACATCTGACAGTGTCTATGTCAACACTTATGACTTAGACTGGAATGTTCACCCTGAGGTCTCAATATTCACTGACCATTACCGGGACGGAGGTGGTCGAGTTCCGCGTCCCGCCTGTCTGGACGAAATGCTTGACGCTGCCGGAAAACTGTCAGAAGGTTTTCCGGAAGTCAGGGTTGATTTCTACGAAGTTAGTGGCAAATTATTTTTCGGGGAGATGACTTTCGCCAGTCTCAATGGGAAAATGGACTTTTACACCCAGGAATACCTTAAAGAACTCGGAGACCAGTGCATTCTTCCCCGAAAAGGCTGAATATCACTTATCCCTCTTCAGGATTTTAGAGAAAACCTCAACCACGTAGTCCCTTTCCCCCTTGGTAAACACGAAAGCATAGGAGACGGGAATTATTATCAGTGAACTGGTAGCGGTGACAAGGACCAGCCTCATGAAGCCCTGTGGCAAGGCGTTTCTCACCAGATAAGCCGGAATCGCGGAGACGATGACCACGACCAACAACTTTAAAAGGACTTCCTTGCAGAAACGTCCCAGCGGGAAGCCTTCCTGCCACTTGCACATAAGAAGGCACATCACATCGATCGTGAACTGCATGCAGAATAAGACCAAATATGAAGCAACCGGGGAAGCCCCCATTGAGAACGCCAACCAAGTGACGAAGAATGCCAGTATGTTGAGAGTTCCCACCATGATGCAGAACCATTTGATCTTGCCCGAGGAAATTATCAGCTGCCTGGGAGAATTGATTCCCAGATCCACGAGGATCGTGCAGACAGCGACCCTGACGAACAAGGGAGCATATTCGGGGACTTCTTTCAGCCAGAGGTCAAGAAGATAATCGCACTCCAGGACAAGAGGCAGACCAAGGATAAACAAAAGCAGGAAGGCAATCTTCACACCTTTTCCGACAAGGTCGAAAGTGTAAAGCTTATTCCCTTCAGCATATGACTTGGTGAGCTGCGGATTGAGGGCATTAAGGAAATTGGAGCCAAAAGGTCTCAACGTTCCCTCAACTTGGCCAGAGACTCCTCGGGCAGCGTTGACCAGTACTCCGAAATACTTGTTGGCCAGCAAGTTGATACCGCTGCCGGAAAGGACTCCGGTACCGGAGCTGAAAAAATTCCACCCCACAAATCCGGACATCTCCTTGACTATACCCTTGTCAATGACCAATTTCCCTCTGCTCTCCGCGAAATGTCTCCGACAATACAGGCCGTAGGTGACACGCACTATCGCGGCCACCGCCAGCATCAGGACGGAATAGGTCTTGAGCTTGTCGAAAGAGGACTTCATCAGCAGGATAGCCACAGCGAGTTTCAGGAGGGCCTCAAGGATACTGATGTAAGCATAGGCCGACATCTTCTCGTGAGCGAGAATCATCGAGTTGTAGGGAGTACTGAGCATGCTCAGGAAAAGAGTGCCGAGGGAGCAGTGCAAGACCCAATGGGCGGCCCCCATGCGACCTGCGGGAATATTCATGTGACCGCTGAGCCACCACAGACCGGCAGTCTCGACAATAATACCGACAATCAAGCACATGAAAACCTGGATGATTAAGCTCGCCGAAAACACCCGGTGAGTCTTTTCCGGGTCTCCTTCCCCGAGGGAGAAAGTCAGGAACCGGGTAATCGCCGCCGACACCGACCCAGTCAGGATGGCGCAGAAAGCCACGACCCCGCCGACAGCGTTAAAAGTACCGTAATCCTCCTGGCCGAGAGTTGAGAGGATGATTCTGGAGGTGAAAAGCCCGATGAACATCATCAGGAGCATACGGGCGAACAAGAAGACAGTGTTGCTTGCTATCCTCTTGTTTTTCTCGTAGTTTGATGCTCCTCCAGACACTCTTTCCACTATATCAGTTTCTCAATGACGCCGGCGACTGTCTCAGCCCAAAGATCCCACGACAGACGTTCGGCGACAACCCGACGGGCACCCTTCGAAAACTGTTCCATTTCACCGCTTTCAACGCTATTCTTTATCACCCTGCCGAAATCCTCGCCAGTGGAACCTAGCGGCAAAAGGCGTCCACTCTCCCCTTCCAGCACATAATCGCTCACCCCGCCTGTGTCATGGGTAAAGCAAGGAAGACCATAGGTACTGGCTTCGCAGAACGAGATTCCAGTACACTCGGCCAAAGTCGGAAGAAGGAAACAATCCGCCTGATTATACAAAGACATGATCTTTGAATACTCCTCGGGATTGTTCTTGTTGAGAAAGCCGTGATTCGCGACATAAGGCAAGGAGGAAATACTGGGATCCAATGACTTAATACCGACTACATGAAGCGTCGCATCAACACCATTTTCATTCAGCCACTTGCATGCGCCCACGGCGATGTCACCTCCTTTCCGTTTCCAGTCAACCCCGACAAAGAGCAGATCAAGGTGGCCGTCGAAACTGAACACATGGGGAGAAATCTTGCTGACGTCCAGATTGGGGCCGAAATAAGCCAGCGTGATCTTCTCTCTGGACTGCCCATAATCGCTTACCGCGCTCTCCGCCGCCCAACGGCAAGGATAGATCAATGCCGCGGCTTTTTCTATCGCCGTTTTCTCGATCATCTCACCCTCCTCTATGTCTCGTTTTGGGAAATCGAACCAATAGTAATCGATCATCGCATGAAAGGTCGCGTCAGAGAGATAGACGATAGGCTTGCTGGTTTTCAGGGAAAACAACGTCCCGGAATGCATGGGTGCGAAGATGACATCGCACTTTTCGATAATGCTCATGTCCAACTTCCGGGCTGCGATCCTGGATTTCCACACAAGGCGCTTGCTCAATCGACCCTTCAACGGTGGGATAAACCTTTCAACCTCTTTGACAGCCTTTAGATAAAGCTTCCGGAGCAATGATGAAGAATCGACAGGGATGCGTACAACCTTCGCTCCGGTGCCTTCCAACGCCTTGGCCATGGAATACATCGTGCCACTGTAAGCCCTCTTGTCCTCCAAAGGATTCGAAGCCATGAATCCGATTGTCGTACCGCTTAGTCTCATTTGGTTACCTCCCATTGTTTACCATATAATAGCCTGGACACAAAGCTGAATCTCATGACCAGGAAATAAGTTATCCCCTTCCGCAATCCGAGATGACTCACAAGTGAATGGAAAGAAAGTAAACCGGAGAAGCCATTCTTCCGAGCGATTTCCAACACCTCCTTCCTGTCTTTTCCGGCTTTAATATGGAAATGGATGCCTTTAAGAGCATAGACCTCAGCCATTTTGCCCAACTCCTCATCAACTGAGAAACACACATCCTTGACAACAGCCCTTGCCCGCATCATGTTCCCAAAGAGTTTGAGATTCGTATTATGGGTAAGGGATTTCCCAAACTGATAGTACTCATAAACCACGTCAGGAATACACACGGCTTTCTGTACATTCAACGCAGCGGTAAATGAGATGATCTCGTCCTCACAAAGATTAAAATGCTTGAGATACTCCGGAGGATTATCTACGAGTAGTCTTCGCATGTATAGTTTAGCCCAGAGGTAGCGTTTCAACTCATCCATAAGCATCGCCTTTACAATTCCACGGGTATCATTGCCATGATTTAGCTTATTTGTCTCAGCGACTCTTCTGCCATCACTGAAACAAAGCTCATAACAAGCGATCACAAGGTCCGCGTCATTCTCAATGGCTTCCGAATAAAGCCGCTCACACGCATTCGGTTTTATCGTGTCATCGGAATCCACGAACATCAGATACTCACCCTCAGAGGCTTCGACAAGAGTCTTTCTGGCCCAGCAAACGCCATAATTCTCCTCGTGATCAATCAGCTTGACCCTAGGATCACGGGATATGAATTCCTTGACAACTCCCCTGGTCCCATCCGTCGAACAATCATTCACGACAATGACCTCTATATCCTCAAATGTCTGACCCAGAACTGATTCAAGGCACCGGGCGATGTAGTTTTCGACATTATAGGCTGGGATTAATATGGAAATCTTAGGCATTATCGTATAGATTAACAAGCCAGGATCCGAACTTGAAGTGCGTCACAAGATAATAGTTCAAACCTTTCTTAAAGCCAAGGAGACGCACCAATGCAGGGAAGGAGAGAATTGATGAAAAACCAAAATCATCTACACTGCGAACCATAACTCTCCTGTTCGAGCCTCCCCGGCTTTTAATCATCCAATGAATACTTTTCAAGATATTCACATCCGCCAACTCACCAATCTCCTCATCAATGCGGTAGCATAGATTTCTTACTACAGACTTGGCGAACATCATGTCCCTAAACAACTTTGGATTATCATTATGAGTAAGAGATCCATCAATCTGGTTGTATTCATACACCACGTCGCTGATACTGACAGCTTTTCTCACATTAAAGGCCATGTTGTACGAGATGATCTCGTCCTCACAAAGATTAAAATGCTTGAGATACTCCGGTGGATTATCCACAAGTAGTCTCCGCGCATATAATTTCGCCCATTCGTAGCGTTTCAACTCATCTTCCAACATAGCCCTAACAACTCCACGGGTGTCATTGCCATATTCAAGTTTATTCGCTTTATAGACTTTCCGACCGTCACTATAACAAACCTCATATCCCGCGACTACTAAATCAGCTCCAGAATTGACAGCGGCAGAATACAATAACTCACAAGCGTCTAGCTTGATTCTGTCATCTGAATCCACAATCATCAGATAATCACCTGTTGAAGCCTCGATGCAGGTTTTCCTGACCCACATCAAACCACAATTCTCCGGATGGACGATTACCCGTATTCTGGAATCACGAGTCGCGTATTCATCTATTATCGAGGCGGTTCCGTCCGTTGAGCCATCATTCACTATAATGATCTCAATGTCAGTGAACGTCTGGCCGATGACCGAATCAAGGCACCGGGCGATGTACTTTTCGACATTATAGGCTGGAATCAATACGGAGATCTTCGGCATAGTAGGAGACTATCGCAAGGGATTTTTGTCTGACTTGAACCACTGGGCGAAGGCTGCGATGCCGTCATGGAGAGTGGTCGTAGGGTGATACCCGAGACGGGTCTCGAGCTTTGTGCAGTCGGCATAGGTCTGATAGACATCACCGGGCTGCATCGGAAGGTATTCTTTCACAGCCTCTTTGCCAATAGCCGCCTCGATCTCGGAGATGAAGTCCATCAACTTGATTGGGTTCGAGCAGCCGATATTATAGACTTCGAAGGGGACAGTGGTGGTTGGTGGGGCGTCGATGACACGTATTGTGCCTTCGACAATGTCGTCAACGTAGGTGAAGTCACGAATCATGTCGCCACCGTTGAAAACCTTGATAGGTTTCCCCTGCGAGATCGCCGTGGCGAAAAGCATCGGAGACATGTCCGGACGGCCCCAGGGACCATAAACGGTAAAGAAACGCAGTCCCGAAGCCGGAATCCCATAAAGCTTTGAATATGAATGGGCCATCAGCTCGTTAGCCTTCTTGGTGGCGCCATAGAGACTCACCTGGCTGTCAGCTTTGTCCTCCTCGCTGAACGGTACCTTCGCGTTCAAACCATAAACAGAGCTTGAAGAAGCGAACACAAGATGCTTTACCGGATTATGCCGGCAAGCCTCAAGGATATTCAGAAAACCTTCCAGATTGCTATGGAGATAGGAATACGGATTTGTGATCGAATATCTGACTCCCGCTTGCGCAGCCAGGTTGACGACCACATCGAACTCCTCTGCCGAGAACAGCCGGTCAAGAGACTCCTTGTCGCATATATCACCTTTCACGAAGCGGAAAGAAGTCCAGCGTTTGCTGGTCGTGATCTCCCACTCCGGATAAGGTCCGACAAAACCATTCTCCTCAAGCCGAGCGAGTTTCAGACGAACGTCATAATAGTCGTTGATATTGTCAAGACCAACGACCTCGTCTCCCCTGCCGGCAAGCTTGACCGCCAGGTTGGATCCGATGAAACCTGCCGCTCCTGTTACCAGAATCTTCATCCGCAGGCTATTTCAGACTGTCAATCCAAGCCCTCACATTAGCCTCAATGGAAGCTCCGGAGTACTCCACTTTCTCGAACTTCTCGCCGGTAATGTGCTCGTAAAGCTCGATGTAGCGGTCAGTGATCCCGGCCACGACCTCGGGAGTCATCTCGGGAACTTTCTGACCTTCCTGTCCTTGGAAACCGTTAGCCATCAGCCACTCACGGACAAACTCCTTTGAAAGCTGTTTCTGGCGCTCTCCCTTAGCGAGCCTCTCCTCATAGCCTTCCGCATAGAAATATCTTGATGAATCCGGAGTGTGAACCTCGTCCATAAGATAGATTTCCCCGTTCCTCTTTCCGAACTCATATTTGGTGTCAACCAAGATGAGTCCCTGCTTCGCCGCGATCTCGGTGCCGCGCTGGAAAATGGCCCTGGTATATTCCTCAAGCCTCTCGTAATCCTCGCGGTTGACAAGTCCGCTCGCTATGATATCTTCCTTGGATATGTCCTCATCGTGGCCCTCGGCGGCCTTGGTTGTAGGAGTAATGATCGGCTCCGGGAACTTCTGGTTCTCGACCATTCCGTCCGGGAAAGGGACTCCGCAGAGAGTTCTTTTTCCGGCCTTATACTCTCTCCAGGCGTGACCGGCGAGATAACCGCGGATCACCATCTCGACCTTGAAAGGCTCACACTTATAGCCCACGGTCACAGCCGGATCAGGAACTGCCACCTTCCAATTAGGAAGGATGTCAGAGGTCGCGTCAAGAAACTTGGCGGCGATGCGGTTAAGCACCTGCCCCTTGTACGGGATTCCCTCGGGAAGGACAACGTCAAAAGCGGATATCCTGTCGGTCACAACCATAGCAAGATATTCTCCGTCAATATCATACACGTCACGAACCTTACCAACATACTTTCCAACCTGTCCAGGGAGGTTGAACCCCGTTTCCACAATAGCTTTCATGAATCTATATTATTTAAATCAATTTCCTTAAGTAATCCGTCCACCACAGGGGCGACCTGGTCGTACTCATACCCTCTCGTGAGTCCGAACTTCAGCAACTTGAACTTAATCTGAGGATCACCAATCAAGGTTTTCAGTTTGGTCTCAAGCACAGACCGCATTCTGCGGTCAGCCTCATTCTGGTCAACCTCACCCAAAGCTTCCGTGACGATGGTCCTTGGAATTCCTTTACCCACAAGAGTATAAGTGATCTTCGCGGGACCCCATCCAGCCAATCTGGACTTTTCCCTGGCGAACGCCGACGCGTAACGAAGATCATCCACGTATTTGTCATCCCGAAGGGACTGAAGGATCCGCTCCGACAATTCCCTATCCCCATCGAAAGCCTTCATCGCCTTGCGGAATATATCCGAAGAGCAGTACTCTCTCTTCGAGCATTGCGCCTGAAGGCGATCCAGAACTTTCGAATATTCTTCCATAGACTAAAAATCAAATCCGATGCTGACATAGGCGCCTGCCCTATTGGTGTAGTCCGACCAATGGATATTGGCGCTTATAGGTCCAACGATAGAATCATAAGTGTATTGGAGACCGAAGCCATGGTAGTCATAGACCTTGGATCCCCAGTTATTGAAATCACTTATCTCGTCAACAGACACGGCATAATTGTAAATGCCTGTCAGATAGTTGTTACGGTAGAGTTTAACACGGAAGTCAGCCCTCGCGATTCCCAGCATCTTGGACATTGAGGCCGCATTGTTGATCCCGATGAAAGGCATCTGCTGCTCCAGGTACCTTCCAGCCATGCTACCGCCCATCGTGTTGGCAAACTGGATAGGGACCTCCTTTCCGAACAGGACCCTCGCATTGATTGAGGGAATAAAGGCGAATGAGTCTCCGCCATAAACCTTCAATGCGTCGAACTGTACAGCATGGAACTTATTGAATCTGTGCGGGAAACCACCAAAAACCCATCTGTACGAGATTCCGACCGATTGGCCCTTGGTTGGGACGTATCCGTCGTCCAGGGAATCATTCCTTCCGTCCAGGAAGAAAGACAGGTAGCTGTTTTTCAGCTGCTCCGAGTTATAATCCCAGATCGCGCGCTCTGAGAGAATCGAGCTGATGTTGTAGTAATCGTTGCGGAAGCCCTCCTTCAAATAAAACTTCGACCACTTGATATTGGAAAGATAAACCTCTTGCCTGAGATTGGTGTTGTTGATCCTGAAATTGTTGTTTCCCAAGGTGAAGGTGTTGCGGTCCGTGTAGCGAAGGCTGGCGGCCGCATTAACAGTCATTCCCCTCTGGGCCACATAGGAGTACACCGCCCCGACGTAGGGGTTGGCTCCGACCTTCCCCGTGAAATCCCATGAGGCGCCGCGAAGCTTCTGCACTCCCAGGCCGACATTGACTATCACCGCCACAACTTCCTCGGTGTCAAATCTCGCCCCGACACCCACTTTGTTGATCGGCCCCTTCTTGCAATTGAATTTCAGTCGGTAAGGCTGGTCTTCCCCAAGAAGCTCGTAGTTGACATAGTCAAAAGAATTGGTGGCAAAAATGGTCGCCACAGCGTCCTCGATCTCGGCACTTCCGACCTTGGTTCCCGCCTTGACAGCGATCTTGTTCTGAAGATAAGCGCTCTCCTTGTCACTTACCCCTGTGATCTCGACACCGGAGATCATTACCTTTCCGAGCCTGATGTCGTCGGCGACCGGATTGTTGATGGACTTTGTCTCCGGACCTATGATCCGCTTGAGGGAATCAAGCTGGTCGGCCACGGCCACGGCAGCCTCATATCCCCTACCGATGATGACGTCGATGCTCTCCGAGTCAAAGCTCATCATCGAATATTCGTGCAGATCAGGCTTGATCGTCACGTCCGGGATGTCAATATTGTTCTCGAAGGACGAGCGTCCCATCATGTCGATACCGGTATCCAGGATATCTCCAAGATTGTTTATTTCCGAATATGACTTGTAGCCGCTTGAGAGATTGACTCCGATGACGATATCCGCCCCGCACTTCTTTGCGAGGTCCGTCGGATAATTATTCCTCATGCCGCCGTCCACCAGTACCATTCCCTGGGTTTTGACAGGCGTGAACAGGCCGGGAATAGACATCGTTGAACGAAGCGCCGTGTTAAGCTTGCCTTGGCTCCATATTTTCGCCGTACCCGTGACCAGATCGGTAGCCACGCAGATGAAAGGAATCGGCAGGTCCTTGTAGAAATCTATCTCGTCCTGATAACCTACGGACAGAGAGCTGAAGAGGTTATTCACATTCTGTCCATAGACCATTCCGGACGGAAGGCTACCCATAAGATTGGACCTGACAAGGCCGGAGGCGTCATCCCCACCTGCACCGAAATGGATCTCGTCGCTCCTGTGAGGGTATTGCAACTCATCCGACTTCTGTTTGAGGAACTCCTTCCTATCGTAATAGAACGGGAAAGATAGGACGTACTTCTCCTTATATTTGATTGTGGAATATGAGAGGTAATCCCTGGGCACCTTGTCAGACAAGGCCATATCCCAATTTATGCTCCTTATGAGTGAGTCAAGGTGCGGCGCGTCATAGCCAAGAGAATAAATTCCACCCACCAGACCTCCCATACTCGTGCCCAAAATCACATCTACAGGCATCCCGATGGACTCGAGATAGGAGATGACACCGACATGGGCTGCTCCCTTTGCCCCACCTCCGGCGAGGACAAGGGCTACTGTCGGACGATGCTCGACAATCCTGATCGAGTCCAGGCGATGCTTTATGACCTTGACTCTCAAGTCCCTGGCCTCCGATGCGGCATCGAGAGCGGCGTGACTCCGCTGGGCAAACGCCGGATTCGGCACTGACAGAAAGGCCAGCGCCATCAATAAAAAGAAACCGGATAAATGTCTCATTGGTCTCATAGGTCTGGATTTTCTGTCTTTTTTCTGTGCTCGCCGGCCAGCATCCCGCAGGCCGCCATTATGTCCTCCCCCCTGGAAGCCCTTATCGTACAGGTGATTCCATGATTTGAGAGACGATCCCTGAAACTCTCCATAACAATCTGCGGTGAAGTCTCATACGGAGCGTCCGGGATCTTATGGAAGCGGATAAGGTTCACCCGACATTCCAAACCTTTAAGGAGTCTTATCAACGCGTCGGCATGGCGCTTTGTGTCGTTCAAACCGGCGAACATGGTGTATTCGAAACTCACCCGGCGCTGGCCGGTGAAGTCATATTCACGGATCAGATTTACCACATCCTCAACGGGCCATGCCTTCTGGACCGGCATTATCGAAGCCCTCTCCTCAGGGAAAGGATTATGGAGACTTACAGCCAAATGGCAACGGGTCTCGTCAAGGTAGCGTCTGAGATTAGGTAGGACTCCGATAGTGGAAAGGGTGATCCGTTTGGGGCTCCAACCGAATCCCCAGTCGGCCGTAAGGACATCAATAGCCCTTTTCACATTGACGTAATTATCAAGTGGTTCCCCCATGCCCATGAAGACGGCGTTGGTGAGATCCACGGCCTCATCGATGGCTATGAACTGCGACAGGATCATAGCGACGGAGAGGTTGCCATGGAAACCCTGCCGCCCGGTCATGCAAAACTTGCACCCCATTCGGCAACCGGCCTGTGAGGAAACACAAAGGGTCTTCCTATCGTCGTCCGGAATCATCACAGCCTCAACCGCGTCGCCCTCGTTCATGGGAAACAAGTACTTCTTTGTCCCGTCCTTGGAAACTTGGCACGTGGAGGGCATGGTGACGCCCAGGTCATATTCCTCTTTGAGCCGCTCCCTGCCGGCTTTTGAGATATTCGTCATCTCATCAAAAGAACGGACCCTGCGGCCATAGAGCCACCCCGCCAGCTGCTTGCCGGCGAAAGCCGGAAGGCCAACCTTAATTGCCACCTCCCTCAATTCATCGGGTGTCTTTCCGAGCAGAGACTCACGCATATAGAGGACATTTTATACAGAGTACAAATTTAGTGAAAAATAATGTCAGATTTGAGGCTTTTTTAATATCTTTGTTAAACATACATTTTAACTATATCACATTATGGCAAAAGAGGTAGAAGTAAAGGCCGCAGACATCAACGCCGCGAAACTCAAGGCGCTGCAGGCCACGATCGACAAGATTGAGAAAGATTATGGGAAGGGGACGATCATGAAGCTGGGAGAGCAGCCACAATGGGACGTGCAGGTCATTCCAAGCGGTTCCGTAGCGCTTGACCACGCTCTCGGGATCGGAGGTTACCCCCGGGGCAGGATCGTCGAGATCTATGGTCCGGAGTCCAGTGGAAAGACGACGCTCGCCATCCACGCGATAGCGCAGGCTCAGAAGGCCGGCGGAATCGCGGCGATGATCGATGCGGAGCACGCGTTTGACAGGACTTACGCCAAGGCCTTGGGAGTCAATCTGGAGACACTCCTGATTTCCCAGCCTGACAACGGCGAGCAGGCTCTTGAGATCGCCGACAACCTGATCCGCTCCGGTGCGATCGACATAGTCGTCATCGACTCGGTGGCGGCTTTGACCCCGAAAGCTGAGATCGAGGGTGAGATGGGCGACAACAAGGTCGGCCTCCAGGCCAGGCTGATGAGCCAGGCTCTTAGAAAACTGACGGCCAACATCGCCAAGACCAACACCTGCTGCATCTTCATCAACCAGCTCAGGGAGAAGATCGGCATCATGTTCGGCAACCCCGAGACCACGACTGGCGGTAACGCGCTGAAGTTCTATGCTTCTGTACGTATCGACGTTCGCAGGACCACCCAGCTCAAGGATGGAGAGGAGGCTCTCGGAAACAGGACAAGGGTCAAGGTCGTCAAGAACAAGATGGCTCCGCCTTTCAAGAAGGCCGAGTTCGACATCGTGTTCGGCGAAGGCATTTCCAGAGTCGGGGAAATCATTGACCTCGGTGTGGAATATGGAGTTATCGGCAAGAGCGGCTCCTGGTTCAGCTACAACGACCAGAAGCTCGCCCAGGGCCGCGAGGCCGTCAAGCAGCTCCTCAAGGACAATCCGGAGCTCTGCGACGAGATCGAGGCCAAGCTCCGCGAGGCTCTCAAGAACGTCAAGGACTAGGCGCCGGGGCGATCTTGCATCTGGCAAGTTTTTCTCCAAGGCCGGGGTCAAGGATCCCGGCCTTGATTATATTCCCGACTGTCCATTCAGCTACCGGGGAGTTTTCCCTGAATATGATTATCCCGTGGGCGGCTCTTTTGTCGATGTAGGGATGCCTGGCAAGCTCGTTTTCAGGAAGTGTCCAGAGATGGTAAGGCTCCGACGGCCCGACCTTGATGAAGTCTTTCAGGCCGTCGTATTTCTCCTGGTCGAAGTGCCAGATGTCCATCAGCTGTTCCGGATAGGAATATCCTCCCAATTCCCGACGGTAGCTTACCATCTTGGCGGCGAAGAACTTGCCGATCCCGGGGAGGGTCTCAAACGCCGCCGAGTCCGCTCGATTGATGTCGATTTTCGGAATATCGATATATTTCTCAAGCCGACGATACACTGAATCCTCGACCACATAAGACTTGGCGAAATCGCTCTTTCGTCTGAAACGGCCGCCTTTTTTGCGGTAATTATCAATTGATTCCGCCTGCTTTTGGCTGAACCCGAGACGCATCAAGTCGTCCACGCTCACGGTGTTCGGATCGAACCTGAAGCTCTCGTACCGCCTCTTCTTATTCGCCCGCCAGATATCCCTCGCCGCTTTATCATACTTCCTGACCATCGAATGTCCGGCCGGTGCCAGCTCTGACAGACTGCCATTGGCCGGAGTGCCGCTCGAGCCCGGCCGAGTCCATCCTCGCTTCGCTGCGGCTGAGTACGGCCTAAGCTCGACAGCAACTCCGGCATCTGCAGACAAGTCCTGCCTCACCGAGTCGTTTAAGGGAGCGGAGGAGGCAGGTCTGGCAAGTCCAGGCCCTAGCCACCCTCGGCTGGTAAGAGGGAGGGGCCCGCTCGCAGAGCGAGTGGGAGGGGCCGAGCGAAGCGAGGAGTCTGGACTGCCAGAGCCTGCCTCCGATCGCAACGTTGCAGCCGAGCCGCCAGAGCTGACAGCGCAAGTGTCCGAGTCGAGAGGGTCAAGATAGACGAAGACGGTGTCGGGATGGTCGTGGTTGGCGACAATCCGGGCGACAGAGGCTTTGGAGATGAAAAGCGCTGCCTGATAGCCGATGATAAGGAACAGAAGGGCAACAGAGCCCACAACGAACGATGCGGACGGTTTACCGCCCCGCTTTTTGAAGTCTTTCATGTCCGAAAAAGATTAAGTCACATTTTGAATTATTGGTCTAATTGATTATCTTTAAGATGCTTCCGCTGCTGAGGACATCCCTCCACAACAATCACGATCTCCCCTTTCGGTTCATGCTCCCTAAACCATCCGGCGACCTCCGCTAGGGTTCCCCTTCTGTGCTCCTCATGGATCTTGGAGATCTCCCTCGCCACTGAGCATCGACGCTCCGCTCCGAAAAACTCCGCGAACTGGTCCAGCGTCTTCACAAGCCTATAAGGAGACTCGTAGAAAACCATGGTCCTGGTCTCAGTGGCCAGCTCCGTCAACAAGGTCTGCCTCCCCTTCTTCACCGGGAGAAAGCCTTCGAAACAAAACCGGTCACACGGAAGTCCAGATGAGACTATGGCCGGGATACAGGCCGTAGCGCCAGGAAGTGTCTGGACCTCAATCCCTTCCGCCGCACAAGTCCGGACCAGGAGAAAACCGGGATCCGAGATTCCGGGAGTTCCGGCATCACTGATCAAGGCGACATTCAGTCCTCCAAGAATTCTCTCTTTTATCAGCTCGACAGTCTGGTGCTCGTTGAACTTATGATGGGACCATAATTTCCCATGAATATCATAATGCTGGAGCAACACAGAGCTGGTCCTTGTGTCCTCCGCCAAGATCACGTCGGCTTCTTTCAGGACCTTGACAGCCCTGAAAGTCATGTCTTCAAGATTGCCGACAGGAGTCGGAACTATATACAGGACACCAGCCATCAGATATTAGCTCAATTTGCGGCGCACGGCCATCATCAGCCTATAGACGGCATCAGAGTTCATGTCCCAGTCCGGATGTTTCTCACCTATGTATGCGAGAGCCTCGGACAGTGAGCCCATAGCGTTGAATTTGGAGATTGTCTCTTGGAAAAGCATCGGATCCTCTCCGAAGAGGGTATTGATCAGGAACACTCTGTCGTTCAATGATATGGCGCTGATAATATTCTTTACCGGCATTCCGGGGCGATCCGTCCGCCATGCCTGTTTCTCCGCCATCACATCCATTACCGCGGTATCCGCCTTCGCAGTGTCCAGAATGGCTTTTTTCGGTTCAAGGGCCGGCCCTTCGACTTCGCTCAGGGACCGGCTATAAAGCGGAGCCGAACCATGGTTGGTGAGCGGAGCCGAACCACTGGGCTCGAACGGCTCTCCGGTCTCGGCAGGGAGATCCTCGACATCTGAGATCGAGATGTCGATAGGGGTGTCATCGACCGGAGCGATGTCTATAGGTTCCTCTTCCGGTTCCTCCGCAGGCTCAGGGACGGCAGGGGCCAGCTCTGGCGGCTCGACCGCCTCGCTGCGCTCGGCCCCACCGCTCGCTTCGCTACGCTCCGCTCCGGTCCCCCCTCTTACAGTGCCTAGGGTGGCATGGGTCTCGCCATCCAGACTGGCCCCTGCCGCAGCAGCCGGCCCTTCGACTTCGCTCAGGGAGCGGATGGTTTCCTCAAGCTGTGTGAGTTCGTTCTTGATGGCATCGATCCTACCCAGGAGGCCAGCGATTGTTTTCTCGTCAATATTGCTCATAAAACTTATCTTTTGCTATCTTTGTAATGCAAGTGAAATCCTTACAAAGCTAACGAAATGTTTTCAGAAAACATAAAAAAAGCCGGAGAGATCGAGGTCATCTGCGGCTCAATGTTCTCGGGAAAGACCGAGGAACTCATCCGCAGAATCCGCAGGGCCAAATTCGCCAACCTCAAGATTGAGATATTCAAGCCCACCATCGACACCCGATATTCCGAAGACGATGTCGTCTCCCACGACTTTCACAAGATTCCCTGTCATGCCGTGAAGGACCCCAAAGAGATGCTCAATGTGGCGGATGATGTTCAGGTGATCGGCATCGACGAGGCCCAGTTCTACGACATGTCCCTTGTCGAAGTGGCCCAGGAGCTGGCCAACAGGGGCAAGAGGGTTATAATCGCCGGCCTGGACACAGACTACCTCGGCAAGCCGTTCGGCCCGATGCCCTACCTGATGGCCGTCGCTGAGGAAGTCCGCAAAGTCCACGCTATCTGTGTCCGCTGCGGCAACCTCGCCAACCATTCCCACAGGCTTTCCAACAGTATGGAACTGGTCGTCCTCGGAGAAAAAGACGCCTATGAGCCACTCTGCCGCGACTGCTACAATAAAGTGATGGCCGAAGAGGCCGCTCACCGCCTGGGATGATGCTCAAGGATGGCTCGCTGCCAGGTTGAGCTGTCAATATGGGTATAGATCTCTGTCGTGAGAATGCTCTCATGGCCAAGCATTTCCTGGACGACCCTCAAGTCCGCCCCATTCTCAATCAGATGGGTCGCGAAGCTATGACGGAAGGTATGAGGGGATATTTCCTTGTTAACTCCAGCCGCCATGGCCTGTCGCTTAACCATGCTAAATAGCGCCACACGGCTGATAGCTTTCCCGAAACGGTTGAGGAAAAGGATATCATCATATTGAGGTGAGGCAGGTTCAGGCCTGGCCGCCATATATTCCTTAACAGCCTCGGCCGCCATCTCCCCCATCGGTACGATCCTCTCCTTGTCCCCCTTCCCTACCACGCGCACGAAACCTTCTTCCAGATAGACGTTGGAAATCTTGAGTCCGACAGCCTCCGAGACCCTGAGCCCACAGCCATATAGGATCTCCAGCACTGCCCGGTCCCTTTTTCCATTCCATTTGGAAATATCCACGGAATTGATGATAGATGTCACCTCTTCGACAGACAGAACCTCGGGAAGATAACGTCCCAACTTTGGGGAATCAATCGGGTCGCAAGGATTGTCTTTCCTGTCCCCTTCCATAACCAGCCAGTCAAAGAAAGAACGGAAAGAGCTCAGGAGCCTGGATTGAGATCTTTTTGAGAGCCTCTCATTCGCCGCAAGATAGTCAAGGATGTCCTGGGTGGACACATGAGCCGGCTCGACGGCCACTTGGGAGAAAAAGCTCTCCATGTCGGAGGTATATGCCTCGACAGTATTCGGGGACAATGCCCGCTCGATCCTCAAATAATAAGAGTAATCGGATAGAATCTTATGCGTCAAGTCCATTATAGTGTCCTGTATTTTTTCCCGTACTCAAGTTGCTGGGCAAGATAATCATCAACCGGAACTATTTTATAGTCAACGATTTCCCCGTCTTCAACAACAGGAACAATATCCGGATTGACAAATCCTCCATAAGGCTTGAGTCCGAGGGAGTAGTAGCGCTCCCGTACTTCGGCATGGAGCTGAGGATCGATCTCGACACCATAGTCCTCGACAAGGCTCTTCCCGGCGGCGTAATCGCCCTCCGACTTTATCCGCTGGACTTCCGCCAAAAGCGCGGCGAAAAGATCTCTAAGCGCCTGGAAGTCATTGACGGTGAAAAAGGTCTTCCCATCGACCACCTTCCTCTCAATCACATTCGAGGCCCGGCCTTTCTCGTAGCACCACTGGGCGATAAGCTTGCGGTTTTGCATGTGGGCCTCAGTGACTTTTTTGCCAGGCTCTATTCTCGCCAACTGAGTCAGAAGCCCGTTTCTGATGTAGCCCGAATACGAGCACTTCCAAGCCTCATGGTCAGGTAATATGCCGAGTTCAACAAGCTTTGGATCAGCTATATAGTAAAGCCCGAAGAGATCCGCCCTGGCTTCCTCCAAAGTGCTTTGGTACTCCCCGAGAGCATTCGGAGAGACGCCGGGAAGGATCTGGCCGGAGCCATGCCCCAAGCATTCGTGGAGGTCTGTGTGGACCTCATCGACAATGCTGCCATACTTCTTGTAAGCATCGACTTCCTCCTGGCTGAAAGCGAACTCCTTCAAAGCGCTTCTGGGAGTCTCCAAAGCCGCTTTGTCGTAGGCTTTGGTTATATTTGAGATCGTCACCGACTTCGAGCCGAACTCTCTTCTTATCCAATCGGCGTTCGGGAGATTTATCCCGATAGGCGTCGAGGGATATGTCGCCCCGCCAAGGGTCACCGCGGTCACGACCTTGGCGCTTACCCCCTTGACATGGGGTTTTCTGAATCTCGGATCAATCGGGGAATGGTCCTCGAACCATTGGGCGTTTGCGCTCAACTTTTCCGTCCTCGCGGATGCCTCCTCGTCTTTGATGTTGACATATCCCTCCCAAGTAGCCTTTCGGCCGAGAGGATCGTCATAGTCCTCGATGAAACCGTTAATGTAATCCACCTTCCCGGAGGTCTCCCCTGTCCAGACGACATTGAAATCATCCCATTTCTTCAGATCTCCGGTCTTGTAATAGTCAATAAGCAGCCTTAAAGCCTTCCTTTGAGTCTCATTCTCAGCGGATTCCACCGCCTTTTCCAACTCCTCGACTATCCTGTCTATAGCCTCTCCGTAGATGCCGCCGGACTTCCAAGGCTTCTCCACGACCTTGCCGCCTTCCTTTACCACCTTGGTATTCAGCCCATGCGACACAGGACGCGGGTCTTCCGGAATCTCCAATGCCTTGTAGTATTCCTCGACTTCGGCCCTCGTGACACCATCGTAGAAATTCACGGAAGATAGGGCTACGATGTCACCTTCCTTCGAACCGGAGCGGCGGACAGGGAAAATGTCCGGGGAATATATCACATCCAGCAGTTGGTCAATTCCCTCCTGACATCCGGAGGCCTCCGCCAGAGACCGGAAATATTCTTTGGGACAAGTGGGGAAAAACTTGTCCTCCGCATAATGGTGGTGCATTCCACTGGAGAAGAAAAGACGCTTCGCATAAACCAGGAAATCATTGAATTCCTGGCAGTTCCGGTCTCCGTCATATTTTTCGAGAATAGCCTCAATCAGGTGCCTTACCGGAAGGTTCCAAGAGCAGTACTGGTCCCACGTTATGTCCCGCCCGATTTTGGCGGCTTCCGCGAGATGGTATGCGAATTGCTTCTGTCTTAATTCGAGGTTTTCCCAACCAGGAACTTCGAAACGCATTATCTTGATGTCAGCGAACTCGTCAATCAGTGTTTTCATGATGTAAAGATACGCGATATCATTGAATTATTTATATATTTGTAATCTTGAGAGATAATAGAAATGCGCGTCAAAAACATATTTCACTCGATACTGGGACTGGCCTCGATCTTCTTTTGGGCCACTCTCGCTCTGTCCTCCTGCGACATGAAAGATCCCGATCTGGGGATCGATGGCGCCGAGGAAGGCATCCATAACAATCCACATGGGAACCGCAAAGCGTTGGAGGAAACGAGAAAGGTGCTTCTTTTCTATGAGTGCGGTTTCAACTCCTTATGCTACGACCTGAAGGGCGACATGGAGGATGAACTTCCCGAGGGATATATTCCTAAAGGCGGACGGCATGACAATGTCCTGCTGGTCTTCTCCAAACTGGCTCTCAACGAAAGATACAAGGACGTCCCTTCCTATCTTAGGAGACTCTACAAAGACGACGCCGGCAATGTCGTTTCAGACACCTTGAAGGTTTTCCCAGAATCAACTGTGGCCACTTCCGGCGCTACCATGCGGGAAGTCCTCAACCTGGTCAAGTCCGCTTTTCCGGCGAAGGGTTATTCAATGGTGTACTCATCCCATGGGTCAGGCTGGCTTCCGGCAGGATATTACAACAAACCCCTTTCCTTTGAGAGTTCCCACCAGAGCAGCGGCAGGAAACTCTCAAGCGCCCGCAGGCTATTGGATATTCCTCAGGACAGCATGGAGGAAGATGACCCGTACGCTGGGATGGTCAGGAGTATCGGTCAGGATAAAATGAGCTCCGGAGACGTGGAGATGAGCGTGTCAGAGTTCACTGACGGAATTCCTTTCAAGCTGGACTATCTGCTGTTTGACATGTGCTTCAGCGGCGGGATTGAAGTGGTCTATAGCCTGAAAGACAAGGCGGATTATATCGGTATTTCCCCGACTGAAGTGCTTGCCCAAGGAACTTTCGACTATTCCACCATAACAGATTACCTTATCAAGAATCCCACTCCAGACCTTGAAGGGCTGTACAAAGAGTCATTCGACTATTATGACAAACAGACCGGAGATTACCGTTCCTGCACCATCACCCTTCTCCGCACGAACGGACTGGACGAGGTCGCAAAAGCGTGCGGACGACTCATCACGAAATATTCTGACGCTATCGCCAACGCCCCTGTCTCAAAGATTCAGATCTACTATAGGCAGAACCGTCACTATTTCTTCGACCTCGAGGACATTTTCGCCAAAAGCGGTGTCACGGACGATGATATGGCCCCTTTACGTGGCGCTTTGGAGAATTGCATTGTTTACAAGGCTGCCACGCCGTCCTTTATCAGTGCCTTTAATATCACGAACTATTCAGGGCTGAGCATGTACCTTCCCTGCGCCGGCACTCCCCTGCTTGACTCCTATTATAAAGAAGAAGCTTGGAACAAGGCTGTCGGACTAGTAAAATAATTGCGCGTTAAATAATTAATTCATATATTTGCGGCCGCTTTAAAAGCGCGCGAAGCGCTTTTGGTGCGATGGGGCCCCGGCCATCCGGGGTTGAGTAACACATTTTAATTATATTACAATGAAGCATTTTGAGCTTAACGGCAAAGTCCGTGAGGTCGGCAACAAAGCCGTCATCAAGGCCATCCGCAAGCAGGGTTTTGTCCCTTGCAACCTCTATGGCCAGGGTATTGAGAATGTCCTTTTCACTGTCACAGACAAGGACCTCCAGGGTATCACCAACACCCCCAACTCCTTCATTATCGACATCAAGCTTGATAACGGCAAGGCCTACACCGCCGTCGTCCATGAGCTCCAGTTCCATCCCGTCAAGGACAACTGCCTCCATGTCGATTTCCTCGCCGTCTCTGAGGACAAGCCTATCGCGATCAAGGTTCCCGTGGTGGTCAGCGGCCATCCCGTGGGTGTCCAGAAAGGTGGAAAATTCGTTCTCGTGTCCAGGTTCATCAAGATCTGCGCCCTGATGAAGGATCTTCCCGACACTCTTGACGTCGATGTGACTTCTCTCGACATCGAGAAGAGGATTGTCGCCGGTGACATCAAGCTTGAGGGCGTCAGCGTGGTCTCCCCTAAGGACACCATCATCTGCACCGTCAAGGCCACCCGCAACATGTCAGCCCAGGTCGCTGATGAAGGTGCTGAGAGCGCTGAGTAAGCTGTTTTGCAAAAAACAGCCTGAAGTTGACCCTGGTATGAACTATCTTGTCGCCGGCCTTGGTAACATTGGCGCCGAGTATGCTTCAACCAGACATAACATGGGTTTTATGGTATTGGATGCCTGGTCCGAGGCATCCAATGCCGTTTTCAGCACCCAGAGATACGGAGACATAGCCGAGGTCAGCTTCAAGGGGCGGAAGTTCTATCTCCTGAAGCCGTCCACATACATGAATCTCAGCGGAAATGCCGTACGTTACTGGGTGGACAAACTCAAGCTGCCTCTTGAGAACCTTGTCGTGGTATGTGACGACATCAACCTGCCGTTCGGCACTATCCGGATGCGCAAGAGCGGAAGTGACGGCGGGCACAACGGCTTGAGAGACATCGAGTACAGGCTTGAGACCAACGCATGGACCAGGATCAGGATCGGGGTCGGGAATGATTTCCATCCCGGGAGTCAAGTGGACTACGTTCTGGGCCAGTTCTCAGACGAGCAGAAAGCCGCCATCCCTGAGATTTGCGCGAAGGTGATCGAGGGGATAAAGAACTATTCGACCATAGGTCCCGACAGGGCGATGAACCTTCTCAACGCGAGGCAGAAGTAAGCTGATAATTAGCTTTTTTGCGTTTTTTATTTGTTTATTCCGTTTTTTTACATAAATTGCAAGGCGGAAGAAATTATTGGTGAAGTAAGTACAAAACATTATATATCAATTATTCACTAAATTTTATAAGAAATGGAAAAGCTTGTCGCACAAATCAAGGCCGAGATTGAGGCTTTCGTCGTGAATGCTGACGCTCAGGTTGAAAAGGGTAACAAGGCTGCTGGCGCCCGTGCCCGCAAGGCCGCTCTTGATCTCATGAAGGATCTCAAGGAGTTCAGGAAAGTTTCCGTCGCCGAAGCTAAGAAGTAATTCACTGCCAAACTCTTACAAGCGGCCGCCGTCCAGGGGGCCGTTTTTTGTTGATGAGACGGGTATTTCTGATAACATTATTGTCGGTTCTCGCCTATGCCCACGCCGCCGGGTCAAATCCCAGGAAGGGTACTTTCCTCATGCTCCAGCCTGACGGAACGTCCTTTATGGCAAGGCTCCATGGCGACGAGTTCATGAAGGTCCTGACCACTTCCGACGGATATGCCGTAACCAAAGGAACTGACGGATATTACTATTACGCTTCTTTCCTGCCTGACGGATCACGTGTGAGTTCAGGTCACAAGGTCGGAAGCGACGCTCCTTCCTCCGCTCTCGACGCTAGCCGGGCCATCCCTTGGAGAGCCCTCAGGAGCAATGCGTCACGACTGCGGATGGACAGGCGGTATGCCTTGAGGTCGCAGCCTGGGACAAGAGCCGACTCTTCCCAAAAGCACTGCATAGTCATCCTTGCGCAATTCCCCGACATCAGTTTCATAGGTGGGGAGTCAAGACGCTCGGACTTTGAGACAATCATAAATAAGGAAGGGGCAAACAGCGTCCTGGACTATTTCAAGGATCAGTTCCAAGGTCAATACGAGTTCGAATTCGATATCGGCCCTATCGTGACAGTTTCAAGGAATCATGATTACTACGGGAAGAACGAGGACGACAAGGCCGGTCAGGATTCCAACCCCCAGGAACTTGTACGGGAGGCCTGCACCCTGTCTGATTCAGAGGTCGATTTCTCCCGATATGATGATGACGGAGACGGTGTTGTTGACAATGTCTTCGTGATAGTGGCGGGGAAAAGCGAGGCTGAGGGAGCGGACTCGGATTGCATGTGGCCTCACCAATGGTACGTTCCGAACCTTAACCTGGACGGGAAAAGAATTCGCTCATATGCCCTGTCCACGGAACTGACTGTCAAGAGCCAGAACAGTTCCGGACAACTTGTCTGGGGTCTTTGCTCAATCGGACCGTTCTGCCATGAATATGCCCACATCCTCGGCCTGGAGGACTACTACGACACCGACGAGGAAGGAAGCGGGGGTATTTCCAAAGGGATGTGGGACTCCACAGCCCTTATGGACGGGGGCAACTTCAACGACAACGGGGCCACTCCCCCGTACCTGAACGCCCTTGACAGGCATATTCTCGGGATTGGAAGGCCAGAGGAGATGAAACTCGGATCCGTGACTCTTGAGCCGGTAAACCGTAACGGGCGCTATCTTATACTGGAGAATCCCTCGAACCCGGAGGAATTCTTCATATTCGAATGCAGGACAAATAAAGGATGGGATGCCTTCATTGGAGGAGCCGGTCTGGCCATCTATCATGTGGACATGAGCCAGAACGAGGCCGGGTACTCTGATGATGCCGGGAAAGTCGTGACAGCCAATTACCGTTGGGAGAACAACGAGATCAACTGTAATCCCTCCTTTGAGTGTGCCGACATGATCGAGACCTCCTCCTCGGCCATGGATGTGAGACAGGCCTTTTTCCCCTACAAGACAATAACCTCTTTCAACCAGAATTCCTCCCCGGCTTTCAAGTTCAATGACGGGACCCCCTCACCTTTAGCCATCTCGGGCATCAAGGTGACCGGTGAGAATGTCAGTTTCATTGTTTATAACAGCTCCGATGTCGTCCCTAAAGCCACGGCTCTTCTTACCGAAGTGTACCAAGACGCCGCGATCCTTTCTTGGGGATCCGACGTGGAGGATTATACCGGGGACGCCACTGTCTCCTGGGGAAAGACGTCCGGGAGCATGACTTCCGTCAAGGTCAGCCCATATGAGAAAGGGAAATATTCAATCACATTGGAGGGACTCTCCCCTACCACCGCCTACACTGTCAATATCTCTTTCGAGAGAAATGAAGTGATCGGAGACACAGTCACAAGCGATTTCCTCACTAAAGCCCTGCAATCAGATGGCAAACCTTTCATCTATCTGGAATATCTTTCAGGAATAAGAAGCGGAGGTGTATTCCCCGCGGGGACAGGACTACCGCTCAGAGTTTATAACGCTGTCGGGGAAAAAATCAGCTGGAGCTATGACGGAACCACGATCCAGACTGACGACAGCGGGTACTTCCACCCCACAAAATCTGGAATCCTCAAAGCCGTAGTTTACCATTCTGACGGTTCGCAAGATATTCTATATAAAGAGATTATCATTCAATGAAAAA
The DNA here is from genome assembly GCA_902785825.1 of uncultured Bacteroidia bacterium. GTDB lineage: Bacteria > Bacteroidota > Bacteroidia > Bacteroidales > UBA932 > Cryptobacteroides. Next base: position 74,378 of record CACZZZ010000006.1, on the reverse strand, counting down.
CATCGCTCTCTCCATAATCCCAGTTATCCTGGCGATGGTTCTGGCCACCTCGTGCAACAGGACCCTGGAGCCGGACAGCACATTTGTCGGGAGCTCCAACATCGAGCTGACCGTGGCAGGTAACGTGATTCATAAATACGACCCTGCATCCTGGCAGCTCGGTTACAATCCCTCAAGGAAAGAGTTCAGGGTTTTCGACGACCCGATGAAAAATTACTACACCGTCACCTGCTCGGCCATCCCTTCCTCTACAGGACAGAAATTGGAAGCCACAGTGACCTGGTCCTCAGGCAGTTCCACACAGTCAACAAAGGGCAAGTTCGAGGTCGCCAAAGCCCAGGGCGACACCTACTGGCTCTGGTGCGGAGACAAAAAGAGCCCCGTAGGTGTCACGGTACGTATTCTAAAGTAAACCATAACTTATTGGTAGTTAACACTTAACAAAAAACGCGTAGTCAAAAAGACTACGCGTTTTTCATATTTGCTTAACTATCAAATATTTCCGAAATGGATTAATAGCTCTGGGCGATGGCGATGAAGTCGTCGGCCTTGAGGGCGGCGCCACCGATCAGTCCACCGTCGATGTCCTTCTGGGCGAAGAGCTCCTTGGCGTTGGAAGGCTTGCAGCTTCCGCCGTAGAGGATGGTGGTGTCCTCAGCGACAGTCTCACCGAATTTGCCGGCGAGGACCTTGCGGATGCAAGCGTGGATTTCCTCAGCCTGCTCGGCTGTGGCGGTCTTTCCGGTACCGATGGCCCAGACGGGCTCGTAGGCGACGACGATCTTAGCCATGTCCTCAGCGGTGAACTGGAACAGGACGTTCTCGATCTGGCTGGTGACGACCTCGAAATGCTTACCGGCCTCCCTCTCATCGAGGTTCTCACCGACGCAAAGGATGACACCAAGACCAGCGCCAAGGGCAAGCTTTACCTTCTCGACAAGTTTCTCGTCTGTCTCACCATAGTACTGCCTTCTCTCGGAGTGTCCGAGAATGGTCCACTGGCAACCGACGGAAGTCAGCATGCCGACTGAGACCTCACCAGTGTAAGCGCCCTTCTCATGGTCAGCGCAGTTCTGCGCGGAGACCTCAACCTTGGAGCCCTTGACAGCCTCGGCGACAGCGCAGAGGTGGGTGAAAGGAGCGGCGACGATAAGTCCCACATTCTCGGGAGTCTCAACTGATTTGGCGGCAACAGCCTTGGCGAGTTCAATGCCTTCCTGGAGGTTGGTGTTCATCTTCCAGTTACCGGCGACGATTTTCTTTCTCATGTTCTTTGATATTCTTTAGATTGTTAATTTCGTAACAGCCTGCAAATTTAACTTATTTTTGCCTAAATTCGCGAGATTTAAAGAACAAAAAGAAAACATACTATAAGAAGATGAAAAATTTCGTAGAGGAACTTAAGTGGAGAGGCATGATCCAGGACATCATGCCCGGGACTGAGGAGAAACTCATGGAAGGCCCGCAGGCGGCTTATGTCGGGATTGACCCGACAGCGGACTCCCTGCACATCGGACACCTTGTCAGCATAATGATTTTGAAGCACTTCCAGCAGTGCGGTCACAAGCCGATCGCCCTCATTGGTGGTGCCACGGGCATGATTGGCGACCCGTCGATGAAGTCCCAGGAGAGAAAGCTTCTCGACGAGGAAACTTTGAAGCACAACATCGAGGGAATCCGTGCCCAGCTCTCCAAGATCCTGGACTTCGATTCCGACGCCCCGAACAAGGCCGAGCTTGTCAACAACTATGAGTGGATGAAGGGATATTCCTTCCTCAATTTCATCCGCGACATCGGCAAGCATATCACCGTCAACTACATGATGGCGAAGGATTCCGTCAAGAAGCGCCTTTCCGACGAGTCACGCGAGGGCATGTCCTTCACCGAGTTCAGCTACCAGCTCCTTCAGGGATATGACTATCTCTGGCTCTATGAGCACAAGGGCTGCCGCCTCCAGCTTGGTGGAAGCGACCAGTGGGGCAATATCACCACCGGTACCGAGCTGATCCGCAGGATCCTTGGCAAAACCGACGCTTTCGCCCTCACCTGCCCTCTCGTGAAGAAGGCCGACGGCACAAAGTTCGGAAAGACAGAGAAGGGTAACATCTGGCTCGACCCGGAGAAGACCTCCCCCTACGAGTTCTACCAGTTCTGGCTCAATGTCAGCGACGAGGACGCCGAGAGGTACATCAAGATATTCACTATGCTGGATAAGGAGACCATTGACACCGCTATCGCCGAGCATCGCGCTGATCCTGGCCGCAGGACCCTCCAGCAGCTCCTGGCGAAGGAGATCACCACGACAATTCACGGGGCCGCTGAATATGAGAACGCCGTCTCCGCTTCCAAGATGCTCTTCGGCAACTCCACTTCCGACGAGCTCCGCAAGCTTGACGAGAAGACTTTCCTGGCGGTTTTCGCCGGTGTTCCGACGTTCGATGTCCCCCGCTCTGAACTGCCTTGCGACATCCTCGACTTCCTCGCCGTCAAGACCCAGGTTTTCCCTTCAAAGGGTGAGGCCAGGAAGATGACCGTCGGGAACGGCGTGTCGATCAACAAGGACAAGGTCACTGATCCCGCATATCAGATCTCCGAGGCTGACATTGTGGACGGGAAATATATCCTTGCCCAGAAAGGTAAGAAGAACTACTTCATAATCAATATTATATAATTATGGAAAGACAGGCCACGACAAGACAGCTCAAGGTCGCCCGGGAGATCCAGAAGGATCTTGCCGAGATCATACGGAGCAAAGGCATGGCCTTCTTCGGAGGAGCCATGGTGACGGTCAGTGAGGTACGGGTCAGCCCAGACCTCTCGATCGCGAAGACTTACGTCAGCATATTCCCTTCTTCCAAGCAGGAAGAGGCGATGAAGACCCTCAATGACAACATGGGAGAGATCCGCGGGGCTCTCGGCCGCCAGATCGGCCGCCAGCTTCGGATAGTTCCCGAGATCGTCTATTATCTCGACACCACCCTCGACTACGCCGAGCACATCGAGGAACTGCTGAAGAAATAATCCCACTCTATGAGAAAGGTTTTAGCGATAATCATTGCGGCTTTCCTCATGATCGCCGCTCAAGCACAGGAAAGGCTTATCCCGCTGAAGTACATTCAGGACAAGGAGAAGCCGACATTGGTCATGTTCACCGCATCCTGGTGCGGGCCATGCAAGTACATGAAGGAGTCCATCATGAAGGAATCGAATGTGAAAAAGGTTCTTGATGGATTCAACGTACTGCTTCTTGATGTCGATCAGAATGACGGTAAAGTATTTTCAGAGAGGTTCATCCCTGTGGGTTACAAAGGCTCTATCCCCTATTTCGCCATTCTGGACAAGTCCGGAAAAGTAATTGACACATTGCTCGGCTCCGTCAAGCAGAAGGAGTTCCTCGCGTTCTTGTCAAAGGCTGAAGAGGAGAAATGATTGGAAGGAAACTGGTTATCGCATTAGCGGCGGCATTGATCTGCAATCTCGCTTCAGGCCAGGTGTCCAATCCCAGGAACCTTAAAGTCCTGTGCTTTGGAAATTCCAGCCACATCATGTTCGTGGATTTTAAGGAAGCCATTGACACATCGGAAGTTCTGAAGACAGCGGCGACCACATACAATCTCGAGACAGTCGATCCTGACAATCCCGGAGAATTCGCCACGTATCTTCCAGTCGCACGGGCTTTCCCTTGTTTCATCGCCCTGAACCAGTCAGGAGACTACCTCGCTAACCTTACCGGATTCGTCGATCCCGAGGAACTCATGAGTTTTTTCAGCAAATTGGACACACTGAGTTCAGAGCCTTATTCCAAGGAGTCGATGGAGAATCTTTATAAGAAGTGGCGCAAGAAGATCAAGAAAACAGAACGGTATAATAATATGATCGCCGCCGGAAGATTTTATGATTTTCAAGTTGGCGGAGGCTACGCTTTCCTTTCCGGGGATGCCGTGGAAAACCGTTCTGGTTTCGCGATGACCGCCGGCATGTCTTTCAGGCAGCATATTAAAGGAACCAGATTGTTCCTATGCGCGGGTCCCGCATTGGACTGTCTCCCCAAGAAGGAATTCAGACTTAGGCTGCCGGTCGATGCGGAACTCATTCTCGGCAGGACATATCCGTTTGACTGGAGAGTCAGGGCAGGAGGCTGGGGAGGTTATTCATTGAATAATTGGGATGCGGGCTTGAGTACCTCGATCGTCGCGGAGATGGGATCCTTTGACTTCTCGATCGGGTATGTTCGAGGATTGATTGACAGGAATCCTGCAGCTGAAACATCATCTTTCAGCAACATGGTCATCGCCAGCATCAGGCTGAGAATCGGAGACTAGAGTCTTCAAGCGCTGAATGGGGGGCTAGGAGATAAAGCCAAAGTTTACAAACCTAGGCCTTGAGGACATGCCAGAAGGGTGCCTGAGGCGACGTTTTGGGTGGCGAGAGAGGCTACAAATGAGTGGTTTCGCCATGGGCAACTTGAGCGTTTTTGAGAAGTATCTAATAATCAATATTTTACAGAAAAATGCGTAGTTTAATTAGCTACGCATTTTTTGCCTTATTCCTGATTATCAAGCTGTTACGAAAAACGGTCCATTACAGCGCAAGGACAGTGTCCGAGTAGAGGGCGCCGTCGTGGATGTCGTGGGTGGAGAAGATGATGGTGGTCCCGGTCTCGTGAGCTATGCGCTGAAGGGTCTGAAGGACCATCACCCTGTTCTCCACGTCAAGAAAGGCTGTGGGCTCGTCAAGCATCAGGACGTTCGCCCTGCGGGTCAGCGCCGCGGCGACACAAGCTTTCTGGAACTCGCCATCGCTGATCCGGCTTAAATCCTTATCCGCCAACTGGTTCAACTCCATCATCCGGATGGCTTCCTCGACTCGGCTCTCCGCTCCCCTGTCAAGCTTTCTGAAAGCCCCGGACTCAGCCAGCATTCCAGTCCGAACGAAATCACTGACTGTGAATCCTTTGACTTTTGGGATACGGGTCGGAACAAGGACCGCTGAGCCGCCGGTTTCTAGGGTTCCGGACAATGGCGGCAGGATCCCGGCTATGGTCTTCATCAAGGTGGTCTTGCCGCTTCCGTTCCTGCCGCGCAGCATGACGCACTCCCCGTCCGCATATTCAAAGGACAGAGGCCCGGCGACTTTATTATAGTAGCCAACCACCATGTCAGAAGCCTTTATCATCTCCGTAAAAGAATATAGATGATTATCGGGGCGCCGATTATCGCCATAGTGCTGCCGACCGGAAGTGGACGGCTGAAAACCTGTGAGAGGATATCCGCCACTACGGAAAGACCAGCACCAGTCAAAAGCGTCACTGGAATAGTCTTTATATGTAGGGACGATCCGGCCAAAGCTCTCGCGACGTGTGGAGCCACAATCCCGACGAAACCCAACGGGCCGCAGAATGCGGTGACCGCTCCAGCCATGAGGCAACTCCCTATCATTGAGATATTTCTGGTACGAACTGGACTGACTCCCGTCATTGAAGCGTAGTCCTCCCCGAAAAGAGCCACATCAAGGCGGCGGTTATTGACCAGCGACAGCAACAAACCGGCCATAAGGGCAATTGCCATAATAGCTATGCCTTCAAAGCCGCCCCCGATGAAACTGCCGGCCGACCAGCTGTAAAAAACTTTGAGACTCTCGGCATTGGCTGAATATTCAAGGATAGAGGTCACGGCGCTGAACACGAAACCAAGCATCACTCCGAAAACCAAAAGTGTTGTGGCTCCGCGGATTTTCGAGGCTACCAGGACAACCAGGGCAGAGGTCAGCAAGGCCCCAAGGAAAGCGGCCGAGACCACCGTCAGCCCGGACAATGCCGCCGGCAACGAAGTCCCGATAAGCAAGGTCGCAACCGCAGCCCCGGTACCTGCCCCGGCGCTAACCCCCATGATATGGGGATCAGCCAAAGGATTACGGAATATGGTCTGCATCTGCAGCCCGGCCAAGGCCAGGGAGGCTCCGGCAAGAATGGCAGTCAACATCCTTGGGAATCGCAATTTAAGGAAAATCACCCGGTCCGGAGCGCCAAACCCGGCTCCTCCACATAACAGATCGGCCGCCACCAAGATCATGACAACCAGAACCAAAGATAACACTACTGCCGGATAACTGTTCCTCATCACTAAACAAAGAGGGAAAATGATTGTCAAATATAGGTATTATCCCCGAGAATGCAACCTGATTGCGATTCATCTGTTGTAACTTCGCGGATAGAAAAAAAGGATAGAATGAGAACACCATACATAATCGCCTTGTTTGTCTTGACAGTTTTCCTGCCGGGAATCAGACTCGATGCCCAAGGCGGGAAAGCTTCGGTCTCCGGCCATGTCCGGGATGCGAAGAGCGGAGAGCCCCTCACCGGAGCGGTAATATTCACAAAAGACAAGACATCAGGAGTTTCCGCAGACAACTCAGGCTATTATTCCCTTGCCGTGCGGAAAGGAGAGGTGACACTCCTCTGCTCTTTCACCGGCTACAAGACAATAGAAAGGACACTTTCGGTCACATCTTCCAAAACCGAAGACTTCGAGATGGAACTTGACAACGAGACCCTTGAAGCTGCTACGGTTTTCTCAAAGACAAAGAGGGATGAGCTTAAGATCCCGCAACTAGGCAAACAGAGAGTGGATGCGGCCCTGGTGAAAAGCCTGCCTGCCCTTATGGGTGAGAACGACATCATCAGGGTCATCCAGATGATGCCTGGAGTACAAACTCCGAGCGAGGGAGCCACAGGGTTCAGTGTCAGGGGTGGTGGCGTGGACCAGAATCTTATTCTTATGGACGGGGCGCCGGTCTATAATTGCGGCCATTTCCTTGGGTTTCTTTCCATGTTCAACAGCGATGCCATCCGGAGCGCGGAACTATACAAAGGCGATTTCCCTGCCATGTACGGCGGCCGGATATCCTCGATTCTTGACATCAGCGGCAAGGACGGCAACAACAGGGAGTTCGGCGGGAACGCCTCAATCGGCCTGATCACCTCAAAAGTATTCGTCGAAGGACCTATCATTCCTGAAAAGCTCTCGTTCATGGCAGCTGGCAGGAGGACTTATCTCGACCTCTTTTTCCCCCTGCTTGGAGACAACCTGCCGGACCACACGAAGATGTTTTTCTACGACCTCAACGCCAAATTGACTTGGATAGCCGGGAAGAATGACAGATTGTATCTCGGTGCCTTTGACGGGAAAGACGTTTTCGGTCTCAGCATGGAAGAGTTCGACATGGGGAATATGGATTTCGGCTTCGCCAATCACACCCAATCCCTGAGGTGGAACCACGTCTATGGCCATAAACTTACCTCAGATGTGACTCTCTACAACTCCATCTACCGTAACACTCTGGCCGGGGACATGAGCGAAGCCAAGTTCGATTATCTCCAGAGCATCCGTGAGACGGGCATCAAGGCAGGATGGACTTGGTTCATAAATCCAGCGAACACGATGCAGGCTGGAGCCGGGCTGGCGTATTATTCAATAGCGCCTGGAGAATGCTCTCCGCGCGATGGCAGTACCGTGGTGAATAAAGTGGTGATGCCATCGACATTCGCAGCCCAACCATTCGCTTACTTGCAGAACGAGAGCAAGTTAGGCCCATTGACAGTCCGCTACGGCCTGCGTTTCTCGTCCTTCACGACTCTGGGAGGTACGACCCAAAGGTACTTCGACCCTGTGACACATGAACTTACGGCGGTCAATGACATTCCCAAAGGCGAGAGAATCAAGACGTACAACGGTCTTGAGCCGAGAATATCCGCATCTATGCCTCTCGGTAAAGACTGGTCTGTCAAAGGGGCATATTCCCGTTCATTCCAGTATCTCCAACAGGCCAGAATAAGCATAACCGGAAGCCCTATTGACACCTGGTTCACAGCCTCGCCCAACACCAAGCCCCAGCGCTCGGATCAGTTTTCCATAGGCCTCAACGCCTTATTCGCCGACGAGGCCCTGGAGGCTTCTCTCGAAGGATTCCACAAGAAAGGGAAAAACGTTATCGACTTCGTCGAGAACCCGGGAATAGTCATTGACAATGTGGATCGGGAGGGTCTGCTGAGGACCGGAAGCTCCACCTCATACGGGGTTGAGGCCATGCTCAAATACGATTTCGACAAATGGAACGGCTGGATCTCATACACTTGGTCACGAGCTCTCTACTACATCCCGGAGCTTAATGGAGGAAAGAGTTACCGCTCCCCTCTCAACCATGAGCACGCGGTGAACTTCGTCTTGACATACGATTTCAACAAAAGGCTGTCAGCCGCGACTGAATGGGTCTTCTACAGCGGATCTCCCACCACCTATCCTGTCGGAAGGTATTCATTCATGGGGACTTGGGTCCCTGTCTATTCTGAGAGGAACTCTGACCGTCTGCCTGACTACCACAGAATGGATCTATCTTTGACTTATCGGACAGCGGGAAGGGCCGCCGGGAAGCGATGGAGCGGAGAGTGGAATCTCTCATTCTATAACGCTTATTCCCGCCACAATGCCTGGAGCATCGCTTTCAACTATGACCGTGAGAAGAACACCGCCAGAGCCATAAAGGTCTATTTGTTCACAATCATTCCCTCGGTGTCTTACAACATAAAATTCTAAAAATGAAGAGTTTCCGTATATTCATAATTCTTTGGGCCATTCTTTCTGTGGCAGCTTGCTCTGAAGAGACAGATTTGCGATCGAGCGGCGAGCATCAGGAGTTCATCTCCGTTGAGGCCATCATCACTGACAGGGCGGACCGGCCTCAACAGGTTCTTCTTTCCAAGTCAGTCCCCTATTTTGAGGAAGCGTCATCCAAGGGCGTTTCCGGCGCTATTGTGACAATCAGCGACGGGAATGAGGAGGTCCGCTTCAGTGAAAAAGAGACCGGAGTTTACGAGGCTCCCGCCGGATACCATGGCGAGCCAGGAGGTAATTATCATCTGACTATATCGCTTCCCGAAGGGGACATTTACAGTGCGGACGCCACGATGCCCCACAGCGGTTTCCGCATTGACGAGGTGGACTACGCCTTTGCCGGGAACAAGACCATGGGGCTCGACAGCCTGTGGACTTTGGCCGTCTGGGGGCAGGATCTGGAAACAACTGATTATTATTATGTCACAGCCGGTGTGAACAATAATTTCTACCCTTTCGAGATGGCTGAGGTGACAGACGACATCTACTTCAGCGGAAATGTGATCAACGGCTTCCCTATCGCCACTCTGATGCAATATTCCATGATGAGGAAACTCTACGGCGATTGCGCCAAATACCTCGAGACAGGAGATGTCGTGACCCTGGAGGCAATGACCTTGAGCAAGGATTTCTTTGACTACCTGATGGCTGTCCTGCTTAACGGGGCCGTGTCAGCTATCCCGTTATTCTCCCCCCAGCCGGCCAACTGCCCGACCAATATAAAAGGAGGCGACGGGAACGTGGCCGGTTATTTCGCCGCCTGTCCCGTCGTCTCCGCAAGCGTCACAGTTGACGACCCTTTCCGACCGTACTACCGCAGAACGCTCCCTGAATAATGGGGTGCTTCCGCTGTCATCCTTAAGTCTGCCTTTAGACCTTGCCGGAATATGGATATATTCGTTCCGATTTATATCTGCTCCGGGCTTTGCAAATAATCGGATTAATCTTATCTTTACACAAGAATACTGTTTGCCGCAGTACGTGAGAGTCTGCACCGCGATATAGGAGATCGTGCCTATGTCGCGGTGCGCTTTTATATAATACGAAACCCGGCAACTTGGATCGCTCCAGAGGCTACCGGGAATAAACATTACATATTTAAGGAAAAATTGAAAATGCTCCACACCCGTAAATAATAAAGAAACTTTCGCTATCTTTGCTTCGTCGAGTCTTTTGTGCCCGACAGACATATTTAGATGAAAGTGTTTTCGCTTTTATCCTTGCTGGAAATCTGGTAAATTTTCAAAAGCTCAGGGATAGGCAAGCAATCATCACCTTGTATGGCATACCATGCTAATTCTTAGCATCTTACCATACGGGTGTGGAGTATTGTTTATTTGAGCAAGGTTTACCAGAACCTCCAGCAGATAGACGGAATGCTCCACACTTTCTATGTAATGTTGCCGCCCAGGAGCAGGGCGGACAATAAACTAATCATGAAGAAAGATACTTCAACCGTAGCGTACAGTAGTCCTGAAGCGGAGGTCATTGACCTTGGGATAGAGGCAATAATGAGCAGTTCACCAGTAGACCCCGGTCATAATGAAAAAACCGAGGATGAGGAACTTAACCCCTAATTATTCACGCAAAAAACATACACCATGAAAACAAGAATATACCTTCTTATGCTGTCCGCGCTCTCCATCGCAGCCGGTTGCTCAATGGAAGAGAAACTCTCCAACGAATCAGTAAACTCCGGTAAAGAGATAACAATCAAGGCTTTCCGGGAGGGCAACCCGGAGACAAGAACTGTCAGGGACGAAAATGGGGACGTCCTGTGGACTCCGGGCGACGCCATCAGCCTGTTCTACGGCAGCGGTACGAACGGCGGGAGCAAATTCACCTCAACATTGGAATCAGGAACGTCCGCCGTGACTAACTTCACAGGGACCATCACGGCCATCACCGGAGGTGGAGAGTTGACCGTCGATGACACCTATTTCTGGGGTGTTTATCCTTACGGTGAGGACGTGTCCTGCGACGGGGCAAGCATAACTATGACCTTGCCAACCGAACAGACCGCCGTCGCAGGAACTTTCGCGCCGGGAGCATTCCCTTCGTTGGGACGTTCCCAGGGCCTTATCATGGGTTTCTACAACATCTGCGGTGGATGGAGATTCTCAGTCACCAAAGAGGGCGTCCGCAAGGTGACATTGAAAAGCAATGGCGGAGAGTTGATCACCGGTAAGGTCAAGGTCGGCCTTAGCGACTCTGGGATCCCGGAGATCAAGGAGATCATCGACGGCTCCGATGAGGTCGTCCTCGAGTGCCCGAGAGGTGAATACTTTGAGGTCGGTGAGAACTACTATATGGTTATGCTCCCGACGGTGTTCAACTCCGGATTCACGATGACTTTCGAGACCTACACGGAGGAAGGGGTATACAACCGCACCGCAAAGACGACGATCTCCCGTTCCAAGTTCTCTGGCATCACCAAGTTGGACAATTACCTCACAACCCCTTATTCCACAAAGACCGGTAACATCCCTGTCGAGGACGCCAACTTCAAGGCATACCTGGTCGAGAACTTCGACACGGACGGCGACGGGGAGATCAGCTTTGCGGAGGCATCTGAGATAACTACTGTCAGTGTAAACACTGATAATATTGAGTCCGTTCAGGGAATTGAGTTTATGCCTGCTTTGCGGATCTTGGGTTGTTCAGGTTCATCAGCGCAACGGTCGTCAGAATCAGAGATGTCTATTTCATCTGGTAAGCTTACGAGCTTGGACGCGTCGAATAACCCGGCGCTGACAAACCTGCGTTGCATATACAATCGAATAACCAGTTTGAACCTGTACAACAATACCGCTTTGACATCATTGATCTGCGATTATAACCAGCTGACTAATTTGGATGTATCCCAAAACACGACATTGACTTATCTAGAGTGCAACAACAATCAGCTGACTAACCTGGATGTATCCCAAAACACGACATTGACTCATCTATATTGCTTCGACAATCAGCTGACAACTCTCGACATCTCCAAGAACACAGCATTGGAATCCTTAGCTTGTTATCAAAATCTTATGACCGATCTTGACGTTTCGAATAACTTGGAGCTTAAGAATCTATCTTGCGCATCAAACCAATTGTCAAGACTTGATGTGTCAAAGAACTTAGAGTTGGAATCTCTTAGCTGTTCCAACAACCATATCTCTAACCTGGATGTGTCTAGGCAACTATTACTAAAGTTCCTATACTGTAGCTCCAACCAACTAACCAGTCTGAATGTCTCATATAATACGGAACTGATACGTTTATACTGCGACTCTAATAAGTTGACTAGTCTTGACGTAACTAATAATACGGTATTGGAACGCCTTCGCTGTTCTTCGAATCAACTGACCAACCTTGATGTTTCCGATAATACTGTTCTCACTGATTTATATTGTGATTCAAATAAGCTGGAAATATTGGATGTGACCAATAACTCGGCTCTAATATGTCTTGATTGCTCCTCCAACCATCTGCCAAGTCTGGACGTGTCAAATAATAAGGCCCTGGAAGATTTAGACTGCGCTTCTAATCTCTTGATAAGACTGGATGTCTCGAAGAATACTGCATTGACATGGCTAGACTGCTCGCCAATGAGTACTTTAACTACTCTATATATCTATCAAGGTCAAGAGATCCCGAGTGTCACTGTTGACAGGAAAGTTGACAACATACCAGCTGAAACCGAGATTGTCGTGAAGCAAGACGGCGGCACCAACGAAGGCACCGGTGATGAAGAGTTGAACCCGTAAGCAAACTCAAGAGACCATGAGAATTATTAAGGCATACGAGGTCCTCGTTGAGGACGAAAACGACCAGGTCTACAAACTCATTCTTAAGGACTCATTGAGAGAGAAACCTGATACCAAAGCAACGCTAAGTAAAAATCTCTCTATCTCCTTTAATGATCAGAATAATCAAGCGATAAGTATTGTTGGCATGATTCCGGGTGAAATTGCTAACGAGTACAATAGTCCAGTACAAGCAGAAGGCCTTCCTTCAAAAGAGATAAAGAGAGAAGGGGATATTCTAGATGATTCATCCGATGGCCCTGGGACATATCTTGAAAGCGTATGGGACAATAGGCAGAACATAGTCCAACCTCTTAAGACAGGAGATCTCCTGCTTGTGGAGATAGATAAAGTGACACAGACATTCTCTGATGAAAGCTCGTAAACTTATTTGGATCGGAACAGCAATCGCATTGCTAGTAGTTCCTCCAGTATTAAACTGGATTCTACGATCTCCAGCCCCTTTCGATACTCCGGTGGTCGGCCAGCCTACTGATTGGCTGACCTTCTGGGGTGCGTATCTGGGTGGGATCCTGGCATCGATAATTAGCTTTATTGTTCTGTATTCAACCACGAAGCAGAATCATGGCAGTCTGATGATCCAAATTAAAGAGAAATCCATAAGAGAAATTGAGAACAAGATCACCTCTTGTATCGAACAATTCGATTTCCCACAGTTATATCAGATATCTCTTAAGAGTCTAAGCCATATCTCTGAGCAAGAAATACAGAGAGAAATAGATAGGATGAATTCTTTATATTCCAAAGTTTCTACCTATGCAGACATTTGGGGCATTTGCCATGATCATGAAACAAGTAATGAGGCTAAAGACTTTAACCAAAAGTACTGTGAGTGTCTGGAGGGGTTTAAATCAAGCATTGACGAGATGACCCGTTTTCTCATTGGGCAACGTGATGCCGTTCAAAAAGGTAAACCCTTTGATGTGCCAGAAATGAATGAAAAGATCGAAAAATACAAGAGAAACCCTTCTTATTACACCAACATGTACTATAGCGCTTGTCGTTGGCTGCAATCCGAGCGTGAGCAATTAAAAGAGTTGATAAACAATCACAAAGGGCTATTTAACTTATGAAACAATGCTTTCTGACACTTTTTTGGGCTTTTAGCATAGTCACCGCCTGTACCCCCAAGGAAGAACCTCTTCCTGAGGTGGACGATGTGTGTACAATGATGGACGACCTGGTGTTTATGAAGTATTGCTATGACAACTTCGATGTCAATCATGACGGGAAGGTCTCGAAGAGCGAGGCGGAAGCGGTGACTAAGATTGATATGTATAGCAATGATTATTCAGGGCCATTCGCTGAATTGAAATCTCTGAAAGGTTTGGAGTATTTCACAAATCTCGTCGAACTTGACTGCACCAAAACAAGCCTATTAGCCATTGATGTAACGAGGAACACAAAACTAGAGATCATCGCTCTGGGAGGCACCAGAATAAGTTCAATCAACACATCCAAATGCACGGCACTCAAGGAGTTGTATGTGTGGGAGACGAATATCACTCAATTGGATGTCTCCAAAAATGCAGAGCTAATAGAACTTGATGCGGAACATTTGGATATCAGCAGGATAGATGTCTCGAAATGCCCGAATCTGACAACACTTTACCTTAGTCATACCAATGTGACTGAATTGGATATCTCGCATAACAACCTGATTGACGCCCTCGCTTTTGGGAAGGAAGGTCTGACCGTAAGGATCAATTGCGTGAAGGTCCCTGTAAACTACTGGTCGTATGGTGATGGGGTTGTTTTCTCCTGCAACGGTAAAGTAGTTCCCTCCGGGTGCTATTTTGAATGGGACGGAAAAGCATACAACGGGGAAAGGCCTTATATTTATATTGGAGTCGGAGAAACGATTACAATTAAAGCAGTTCCGGATCCAAATTATGCTGATGCTTCCTTTATTTGGGAATCCAATGACGATGGTGTCGCTTCCGTCCAAAATGGAGCGATTACAGGGAAAAAAGAAGGAACCGCAACGATAAGTGCTATCCCTGTGACGGGAGGTAAAATGGCAGATTGTCTCATAGGAGTCAAGCCTGCGGCTAAGTCGGTGAAGATAATAGAAAGTGAGAAGCCGGATATAATGGAAGTCGGGAATACTTGGCTTTTGATGTATTCCTTGCTTCCTGATGGAGCAGCTAACAGGGGTGTCCAATGGTCGTCGAGTAATCCAGAAGTGGTAGAGATTGTGTATCAAACAGATATCTATGGGAATATAACAACCTATGCTAAGGCTATAGCTCCTGGCAAGGCGACCATCAGTGTCAAGACCGTCAGTGGAGGAGTCACGGCCACAAGCGAGTTGAGCGTGATTGATAAGATAATCCCAGTTACAGATATCCGTCTTAACAAGAAGAATATTACGCTATTAGTCGGTCAGACTGACACACTGGTCGCAACCATTTCACCAAATAATACGACCTATAAATCTCCCCACTGGCACTCATCGGCTCCCTCTGTCGCGACAATAAGTGAAGAAGGGATTATTACTGCGATTAAAGCCGGAACAGCCTATATATCGTGCGATGCTGGTAATCAATCAGCAGGGTGTTGGGTAACAGTGACTTCCAAGATCCAAACTACAGGAGTGAGCCTGAACAAGACATCGCTGTCGATGACGGAGGGAGAGACCCAGACTTTGACAGCCTCTGTCTCACCTTCGAATGCGACGAACAAGAACGTGACTTGGTCCTCAAGCAACACATCGGTCGCCACAGTCAGTTCCAGCGGCGTCGTCACGGCGAAGGGCGCCGGGACAGCTATCATAACTGTCAAGACCCTGGATGGTTCTAAGACAGCGACCTGTTCGGTCACGGTATCTTCACCTGCCGTTGGGATAAAGAGTATCAGTTTAAGCAAATCTTCCCTGGAGTTAGTCGTCGGGCAATCGTCAGAGATATCCATAACCGCCTCTCCAACAAATTGGTCCGGAGAGATCGGTATTGGCTCAAGCAATACCTCAGTAGCGTCCGTCACGGTCGACGGAACGCCAACCTTCAAAGTGAACGCTCTCTCTCCAGGCACCTCCGTAATCACGGTAAAAGATAAGAATGGAAGTGCCAAAGCCACCTGCACCGTGACAGTGAAGGCCGCGACAGTCTCCGTAACAGGAGTCAGCCTGAACAAGACATCGCTGTCGATGACGGAGGGAGAGACCCAGACTTTGACAGCCACTGTCTCACCTTCGAATGCGACGAACAAGAACGTGACTTGGTCCTCAAGCAACACTTCAGTTGCGACTGTGTCCTCATCCGGAGTCGTTACCGCAAAATCAGCTGGATCGGCAACGATAACGGTAAAGACAACCGACGGCTCAAAGACAGCGACATGTTCGGTCACGGTATCTTCACCTGTCGTTGGGATAAAAAGTATCACTTTAAGCAAATCCTCTTTGGGGTTGGTCGTCGGACAATCGTCTGATATATCAATAGCTGTCTCTCCAGCAAATTGTTCCGGAGAGATTAATGTCTGGTCAAGCAATACCACAGTAGCGTCTGTCACGGTTGATGGAACGCCCACCTTCAAAGTGAACGCTCTCTCTCCAGGCACCTCGGTGATCACTGTAAAAGATAAGAATGGAAGCGCACAAGCCACCTGTTCTGTGACAGTGAAGGCCGCGACAGTCGCCGTGACGGGAGTCAGCCTGAACAAGACATCGTTGTCGATGAAAGTGGGAGAGTCCCAGACTTTGACTGCCACAGTTTCTCCTTCGAACGCGACGAACAAGAACGTGACTTGGTCCTCAAGCAACACTTCGGTTGCGACTGTGTCCTCATCCGGAGTCATTACCGCAAAATCAGCTGGGTCAGCGACGATTACGGTAAAGACAACCGACGGATCAAAAACCGCAACCTGCTCAGTTGCAGTGGCAGCCACAAACAATAATCCTAATCCTGGAGAAAGCGAAGGAACTAGCGATGAAGAGTTGAATCCGTAATTCTTATCTTCACAAGCAAATGTCTGGAATCGCCAAGCTTAATCGGGAAATCTCCCGCAGGCAACTGGAATGACACAAACAGCGTGATGCGGAAGTCGTTCTGAATCAATAAGAAACGCAAAGTCCTACCCTCAAAATAGGGGGTATGACTTTATTTAATACGTTCAATATCAACAAGTTCCGAACCACGGGCGTAACCCATGTGTTCGGAGAAACCCCGGCGAACTTACTTCTTGAATTTGAAGCGGATGTCCATCGGAACCTTCTCAAGGTTGAGGTTCATCAGGTCGGTCTGAAAGTCTTGATCACGGTGGGAATACTTCTCTTCGAAGGAAGCCGCGAACTCGATGTCTCCTGTGGCCTGAGTCCTGAGGATCAAGGCTGAGAGCTGCCCAAGAGCGGTTTCCATCTTTTGATAGTCGATGCTGTAACGGCCATCCGGATGGCGCTCAAAAGCGCCTTTTTCTTTCAGATAGTTGAACACCATGGTATTCGCCCTTCCAAGAGCGGATCCCTCTCCGAAACGCTCTGAGCGGACAAGAGAGGTGAAGAAGGTCGTGAGGGCGTCCTCCGTGGTGAACAGGCGATCCATCGCGATGTGGCTCTGGAGTTTGCAGACCAGGTACATACCAACGGCGTTGCCCTTCATCTCCTCAAAGGTGAGAGCAGAGCTTCCAAGAGCCTCCTCAACAGTGCCCTTGCCGTTGATTGTCTCCTTGACACCAAGGCCATGAGCGACCTCACGGAAAACGATATTCCAGAAGAAAGCGTCCTGGGAGAGATGGGCTTTCGCGGCCTGGTTCAGGAGAACCTCTCCGGTGGGATTGATCACGTAATTGAACTTCTGGCGGATGACGTTCTCCAGAAGGATCGTACGGGTGCCAAGAGTCTCCTGAATATCAGCGTCGTACGGGAGGTTCAGGGCGATAACCTTGATTCCGGCGTTAGCCTTACCGGCATAATAGATGGCGTCGCAGGAGAATATGTCCGAACGGGCCCCGGGCTGGAATGCCTTGTACATATCCTCAACAGGAAGCATGCGCTGGAATTCCTCGAGACTGGAGACATATTTCATAAGCTGCTCGGTCCTGGCCTCATTCTTAAGAAGCACGAAAGCCTCATAAGAGCGCTTGATACCCAACAGCTGGTCGTCAGCGGTCTCATTAGGGCCGATCACGAGATCCATCTTGCTGTCCTCCATCTCAAGCCAAGCCTTTCCGCTGTCAAAATAATTGTCAGTCTTGAGGGCTTCCGCCTTACGGAGAAGATATTCCTTGACACTGGGCTTGATGGTGATATCTGCCGCCGCCTGAAGATAATTGGCTATCTTGTCGATATGATCCTTATAAGCGTCATGATACCAGACAGCCTTAAGGGAACCGTCTTCGCCACGGCGGATCATTGTGTAAGGGCTTAACTTAGCGGAGTCCTCGAGCGCCTCGAACTCCTCAGGAGTCATGTCGGCAGGATAGAAACCAGCTCCGGGAAGCCTGTCTTTATAACCCTCTACGAAAGAACGTCCGTCAACACGGTCCCAAGGGCCGTAATTGATTGCGGCGAACTCTTTCTGCATGGGATCGTCCAATCCACCCAGGAAAGCGGCCTTATCCCCAAAATACTGTTTCCAGTAAATGGCATCGACCTCGTCAGCGGCGAAGCGATAAAGGTTAAGGACCTCCTTGCCATTGTCCGTGATACCGTTGAGATTAGGGGCTGGTATAGTCACGAGGGCATATTCAGACACCTTCCTCGCGAAGGGAGATTTGGAGCCCTGTCCGCAAGCGGTCGCGAGAAGGATAGCGACAAAGATAAATATCAGATTCCTTTTCATATCTTTGGTTTTATAACATTATCATAATCAATATCTGGGCTGCGACAACCCTAAGGAACATAGTCAGAGGGTAAACCGTGGCATAGTTGACCGCGATCTTCCCGCCATAGAGCTGCTCGGAGAAAGATAGCAGAGCCGGATCGGTGGTACCTCCAGACAAGAGACCGCACATCTTGAAGAAATCCATTTTCAGGAATACCCTCGCGACTATGGCGATTATCGACATCGGGACAAGGGTTATTATCAAGCCGTACAGGATCCATATATATCCTCCTCCGGTCAGACTGGAGACAAATGTCTCACCAGCTCCAAGACCGACGGCAGCCATGAATAGCGAGATGCCAATCTCACGGATCATCAGGTTGGCACTCAGGGCGGTGTAGGTGGTGATCTTCAGTTTCGGGCCGAAATGGCCGAGCAATATGGCCACGATCAGCGGCCCCCCGGCAAGACCGAGTTTGAGAGGCTGCGGCATCCAGGGGAAGCGGATCGGAATCATACCGACAAGCACGCCGATAGCGATCCCGAAGAAGATAGGCACGAGATTCGGCTTCTGAAGCGTCTCCGGCTGATTTCCGACAAGAGTCGCGAGCTGTTTGATGGCATCCTCGGTTCCGACGACCTGTATGCTGTCGCCAACCTGGAGAATAATGTCAGGGTCGGCCTGGAGCTGGACTCCGGATCGCAGGATCCTGGTCACCGTGACACCATATTTATGACGGATGTCAAGCTTGCGGAGGCTATAACCAGTGATCGCTGATTTGGTGATGGAAAGACGGCGGTTCACAAGTGTCGAATCCGGAGTGATCCACTCATTCATATCCACAGGGCACTGTTCCCCGAAAACGATAGGAGCCTTTTCCTTATGATGCACATCCGTGACAATCAGCAACTTATCGCCCTCTTTAAGAGGCATATTCAAATCCGGGACAGAGACTTTTCCATCCCTCATCATCCTGCTTATCACCAAATGGTCACTATTCTCGCATCCAATGATGTCGTGGAGAGACTTCCCGAACACGGCCGGATTCTCAACCTTGCAAGCGAGTCGGAAAGCGTTTGACTCTGTATTCTCACCACTCTCTGACTTCGCCTTCTCCTTGTCAAGGTCGATTTTGAATATCGCCTTGCTGAGAATGACTACGGCGATAGCGCCAAGCACACCGAGAGGATAAGCGACCGCATAAGCCGAGGCTATTCCCGCTGAGGCTGCAGCCGCTCTCTCGGGAGATCCTCCAGTGGCGATAGTGGCGTCAACAAGTGTCTGCTGGGCGGCTCCAAGTCCCGGAGTATTCGTGACGGCCGCGGACATGATACCGGTCATGGTACCGAGATCCTCACCAGTTATCAGATGAATAATATAAGTGGTAGCGACTGCCAGCAAAACAAGCCCGACAGCCAGAAGGTTCATGGGCAAGCCATCTTTCTTGAAAGAGTGGAAGAATCCAGGACCGACCTGAAGGCCTATCGCAAACACAAAAAGAATGAGTCCGAAATCCTTTATGAAAGACAACATCGTGGGATTGACCCTCATGCCGAAATGGCCGAGCAATATACCCATGAAAAGAATCCACGTCGTCCCAAGGGATATACCTTTAAACTTGAAACGACCCAGATACAAACCTGACGCTATCACAAGCGCCAGAATCAAAATGGCACCTGCTGTGCCCCCCTGCGTAAACAACTTCAACATATCGGCCGCGAATTTACTCAAAATGACTGATATTAGACCTTAAATTATTTTTTTTTAAACTTTTTATAAAATATCGCTTGCGATATAATTTATTATTCTTATATTTGCATCGTAAACGATACAAAACATTAAAAATTTTCAAATATGGACAAACAGAAATCAATCCAGGTCCTTCAGACCTACGCGACCGGCCTCGCCGCCCAGTCGTTCCAGCACAAAGTTGAAAGCAAGATCTTCTCCGCTCAGGGACTCTCCAAACTTGGCGAGAAATATGCCGAGCACGCCCAAGAGGAGATGGAATGGGTCGATAAGTTCATCGAGCGCATTATCGACCTCGGTGGCTCCCCCAAGGTTGAGGCCGCCCCGGCAATGCCAGTCTGCGACGATCCCGTGGCCTACATAAAGGCTGATCTGGAAGTCTCCGTCAAGGAGGTTCCTGCCCTCATGGAGCTCACCACTTCCCTTTCCGACGACTTCAAGACCTATGACATCCTCAGGGACTATGCCCTTGACGAGGAGGAGGATATGTACTGGAGCCAGGGACAGCTCGAGCTCATCGAGAAGATAGGACTCGCCAATTGGCTCACAAAGCAACTCTAGTCATGGAAAAGATTTACGATCTTAAAGCCCTTTCGAACAAAGGCCAGGAAGTGGACTTCGCCCAGTATGAGGGCAAGGTGCTCCTGATTGTCAACACCGCATCAAAGTGCGGTTTCACCCCCCAGTACGATGGACTTGAGGCCTTGTACCAGAAATACAAGGACCAGGGATTGGTTATCATCGGATTCCCCTGCGACCAGTTCGCCCATCAGGAGCCCGGTTCCGATGAGGAAATCGCTGAGTTCTGCCGCCTCAACCACGGCGTCACTTTCCCTCTCATGTCAAAGATAGAGGTCAACGGCCCTGGTGAGAGCCCTGTGTACACCTACCTAAAGTCAGTGGCCCCCACCGAGGAATACAAGGGACTCAAGGCAAAGGCGACCCACACCATGCTCAAAGGTTTGAGCAAGAGCGCCCAGAAGGACAGCGACATACTTTGGAACTTCACCAAGTTCCTCGTCTCCAGGGATGGGACCGTCGTAAAGCGCTTCCCCCCGACCGCTGATCCTGAGTCTTTCGAGAAGGACATCCAGGAAATGCTTTGATGGAAGACAAGTTCAAACTGGACAACCAACTTTGCTTCAGGTTGTACACCGCCTCGCGCCTTCTCACACAAGCCTACTTCCCGCTGCTGTCGGAATACGGTCTTACGTACCCCCAGTATCTGGTGCTGCTGGTCTTGTGGGAGAAGGACGCAATGCCGGTGAATGACATTGCCAAGCGACTTGTACTGGAGACCAACACCGTGACACCCCTCCTGAAAAGGATGGAATCGGACGGTCTGGTCTCAAGGAGCAAGGGAAGCGAGGATGCCAGGCAGATGATAGTGAGACTTACCCCCAAAGGTAAGGATCTCAAAAACAAGCTGTCCTGCGTCCCGGACAAGGTCGGAGCAGCGGTCATCTGCCAGAGCGTCACTCCGGAGACTGTCCCGGTTTTATTCAATATGCTCGACGACATAATCCTGAAACTTAAGGGATGAGACGGTTTTTGTTTGGTTATCCGGCTTTTTATCGCTATTTTTACCGAAATCAAACGAACCGTCATGAAAAAATCATCTATCATTCTCGCTGCCGCTATCACATTAATTTCCAGCGGCATAGCTTCTGCGCAACAGAAGGCTGACCCAAAGGGAGGAATCTCTACTGAGATGCTAAAGGAGATCCGCAAGGGATACGAGGGCACAGCCGCTGACAAAGCCATTAAAAACGCTCTCAACTCCACATCAATAAGCGTTCTGGCCGCCAACTCGGAGAATATCGCCATGATAGACACCCATTTCTCCGACATGGTAAAGACCAAGGGCATAACCGACCAGAAGTCCTCCGGCCGTTGCTGGCTATTCTCCGGACTCAACGTCTTGAGAGCCAGGATGATTGACAAATACGACCTGGGTGCTTTCACCTTCTCCCAGAACTACTGCTTCTTCTACGACCAGCTCGAGAAGGCCAACCTGTTCCTCCAAGGTGTCATTGACACGAAAGACAAGGGGTTCGACGACCGCGAGGTTGACTGGCTCTTCAGCAACCCGATCGGGGACGGAGGACAGTTCACAGGTGTAGCCAACCTTATCATGAAATACGGTGTGGTTCCCTCCGACGTGATGCCCGAGACCCTGAACGCCAACAGCACATCAGCCATGAGAACCCAGATCGCCACCAAGCTGCGCGAGGACGGTCTGAAGCTCAGGGATGCCAAGCCCAAGGATTGCCAGGCGATGAAGACCCAGATGCTCAAGGAGATCTACCGCATGCTGGTTCTCTGCCTCGGAGAGCCGCCGCAGGAGTTCGAGTACACCATGCGCGACTCCAAGGACAAGGTCATCAGCACCAAGACCTACACTCCCCTCTCATTCTACAACGAGTGGGTCGGTACCGACCTCAACAACAGCTATGTCATGCTGATGAACGATCCTTCAAGGGAATATGGCAAAGTCTATGAGATCGCCTATGACCGCCATGTCTATGACGGGCAGAACTGGGTTTACCTCAACGTCCCCATCGAGACGATCAAGGAGATCGCCATAGCCTCGATCAAGGACAACACGGCGATGTATTTCTCATGCGATGTGGGCAAGTTCAGCGACCGCAAGAAAGGCACCCTCGACCTCGCCAATTTCGATTACGGCTCCCTCTTCGGGACCACCTTCCCGATGGACAAGAAGCAGAGGATCATGACCCATGCCAGCGGTTCTTCCCATGCGATGACCCTTATCGCAGTCGATATCAAGGACGGCAAACCAGTCAAGTGGATGGTCGAGAACAGCTGGGGAGCCGCCAGCGGCTACAAGGGCAACCTTATCATGACCGACGAGTGGTTCAATGAATATATGTTCCGCCTTGTCGTCGAGAAAAAATACGTCCCCGAGAGCCTGAAAGCCCAGCTCTCGCAGAAACCTATCCTCCTTCCCGCATGGGATCCCATGTTCATGCCGGAAGAATAGAATCCCACTACCCGGATGCCTCGTAAAATATTCTTCATAGATGGACACGCCTTAGTGTTCAAGATGTATTACGCCTTCCTGCGAAGGCCCATGGTCAATTCCAAGGGGGCGGACATGTCAATCCTGTACGGATTCACAAAATATATCCTGGAACTAATTGAGAGAGAGGAGCCTGACTATCTGGCAGTGGCCTTTGACCCTCCAGGAGGGACCTTCCGGAACAAGATGTACCCGGAGTACAAGGCGAACAGGGCGGAGACCCCGCAGCTGGTCATCGACGCACTGGAGCCCCTCCAAGGTCTCTGCGAGGCCATGAATATCCCGACACTTATGATCATGGGATATGAGGCTGACGACGTGATCGGCTCTATGGCGAAAAGATGCTCCAGGGAAGGCCTCGACGTGTACATGGTCACCCCGGACAAGGACTACGGCCAGCTCATCGAGGACCACATCTGGCAATATAAGCCCGGAAAATCAGGCGGGGACAATGAGGTAATCGGCGTAAAAGAGATCTGCGACAAGTACGGAATCCAGTCCCCCGCCCAGGTCATAGACATGCTGACCATCTGTGGAGACACCGCCGACAATGTGCCGGGAGTAAAAGGTGTCGGTGAGGTCGGAGCCGGGAAACTTGTCGCCAAATATGGCTCAGTACAAGGCATTTACGACCATCTGGACGAACTCTCCCCGAGGCAGAAAACGATGTTCGAGGAGGCCAGGGACCATATCGCTTTAAGCAGGGAGCTCGTGACCATCAAGACGGATATCGACGTGGATGTGGCCACCGCCGACATGTTGGTGGACAAGGCCTACGGACCGGTTCTGGCAGATCTTTTCGAGAAGTACGAGTTCAATTCCCTCCAGAGGTTCCTCGGCCATGTCGCCGCCCCTGTAAAAGAGCAGAAACAGCTGGAAATCAACAAAGTAACTCCCAAGGAGTTTATAGCCGCCCTTAATGGGGCCTCCGGTCAAGCCGTGAGTGACGGTAAAGTCATTTCCGTCATCACCGAAGGGGCCGGCGGAGGAATATTCTCCAAACCCCAAAGGGTCATCGCCGCCACCTCTGTCATTCCGAGCGCATATTTGGTCGCCGAAGGCGGGCCGGAGGAATTCCGTCTCTTGATGGAGGACGAGTCCGTCGCCAAAGTGGGAGACGACCTAAAGAGGCAGATGAACCTTCTCAGTGCCGCCGGCATCGATTTGAGGGGGGAACTCCGCGACATAGGCTTGACGCATTATCTCATTGACCCGGAAAAGAGCCATAAAATCGAGGTCCTCGCCCAGAGTTATCTCGGCATGTCTATTGAATCCGGGACCGCCGATACGGAAGCCGCCACTGGATCCCTTTTCGACGAGACTCCGGAGGAGACCCCCATGGCCGATCGCTCCAAAGAGGCCGCTATCATTCTCCTCCTTGGCGAGAAACTCGGGAAAGAATTGGATTCCAAGGGGTTGACGGAGCTATATTCATCAATGGAGGAGCCCCTGCTGAGGGTACTCTCGAAAATGGAGAGAAACGGGGTGAGGGTGGATCTCAGTTCACTGAAGGACTTCACCAGGGGGCTTAGGGAAGAGATGATCCTCCGAGAGACGAAAGTCAGGGAACTGGCCGGCGAACCGAGCCTTAACGTCTCATCCCCAAAACAGATAGGAGAGATTCTATTCGAGAAACTCAAGCTGTCCGGCAAACCCAAGAAAAACGCCAACGGCACCTACTCCACTGACGAGACCACCTTGTTGGACATCGCAGACAAGCACCCCATCGTGGACGAGATTCTTGAGTTCAGGGCCGTGAAAAAACTCCTGTCCACCTACATCGAGCCCTTCCCCACGTACATAGACCCGTCTGACGGCAAGGTACACACCACTTTCAACCAGGCGCTTACCGCCACTGGACGGCTCAGTTCCTCAAACCCGAACCTCCAGAATATTCCCATCCGCACTGACAGGGGACGTGAGATCCGCAAAGCTTTCGTTCCAAGCGTCCCGGGAGGGTTGATCCTGTCGGCGGACTATTCCCAGATCGAGCTAAGGATCATGGCCCACCTAAGCTGCGACCAGCATCTCATCGGAGCTTTCAAGCAAGGAATCGATGTCCATGCGGCGACCGCGGCTAAGATATTCGGGATACCTCACGAAGAGGTCACAGCTGATCAGAGAAGGATCGCGAAGACCGCCAACTTCGGAATCATGTACGGCATCTCAGCCTTCGGCCTTGCCCAAAGACTGCGGATTGGCCGGAAAGAGGCCCAGAAAATCATTGATGACTATTTCGCCGGCTTCCCTTCCATCCTCTCATTCATCGAGGACACAAAGGCGGCTGCGAGGGAGACCGGTTACGTAGAAACCATTTTCGGCAGAAGAAGATATCTTCCGGATATTAATTCGAAGAATGCCACCATAAGGTCTTTGGCGGAGAGGAACGCCGTCAACGCGCCGATCCAGGGCACTTCCGCGGACATTATCAAGTTGGCCATGATAGCCGTTGACAGGGAGATTTCCGCTAAAGGGCTGAGCTCAAAGATGGTCTTGCAGATCCATGATGAGCTCGTGTTCGACACAATCCCAGAAGAAGTCGAAACCTTGAAGGACATCGTGGTGGAGAATATGGAGAATGTTGTTAAACTGAGCGTCCCGCTCACAGTCGAGTGTAATTATGGCGACAACTGGCTTGAGGCCCATTGATGAGCTCGTGATCCTGGCGAAGAATGGCAATGGTCTGGCTTTCACCGCTTTATGGGATCGCCATATAGATCAGCTGCGGTCATACATCAAGACCCGTTTCAAGAATATCGACGACTATGACGTCGATGACATCTGCTCACGGAGTTTCGAAAAGGCGTTCCGGCAGATCCACAACTACGACGACACCAAGAGCCAGTTCCTGACTTGGTTATGCACGATAGCTAGGAACACGACTCTCGACACTCTCGAGAAGGAAAAAAGAATCCACCCGAAAAACCAGATAGTATATCTCGACGACGAGACCCAGTCCTCAGGTTTGGAAGGGATCCCCGATCAGAGTGAGGACGCTCTTCACTCGCTGATAAAGACAGAGTCAGAGGAAGAAAGGATCAAGTATATCGACCGCCTTCCAGAACTCTACAGGGAGGTCGCCCGCAAAAGGCTTATAGATGGGATGAAGTACGATGAGATAGCGGAGAACATGGGGCTGGAACTAAACACAGTAAAGACACGCATAAGGCGAGCCAAGCAGATAATTGACGCGCTCAGGGCAGACGAGGAGGATGATGAGATATGATAGAATTCAGCGTTTTCGAGGCCATACTCAAGGAAGCTTTTCCGGAAGTAACTGATGATCAGGTGGAGAAGTATCGCCAGCTGGAAGAATTGTACAAAGACTGGAACAGCAAGATCAATGTCATCTCACGCAAAGACATGGATGGCATCTATGACCATCACGTGCTTCATTCACTCGCTATAGCGTATTTTCTCAAGATACGTAAGCCAGAGGAATATTCATCCCTGACAGCACCTGATGGCGGTGTAAGGATCTTGGATCTCGGAACTGGAGGCGGTTTCCCTGGGATTCCGCTCGCGATCTTATTACCGGAAACCAGGTTTCTCCTTTGCGACTCTATCCGGAAAAAGACGACTGTCGCCTCTGAGGTCGCGAAGAGTCTCGGACTCCAGAACGTCGAGGTGGCTAACGCCAGGGCCGAATCCTTGCCCGGCAAGTTTGACTATGTGGTCTCCAGGGCCGTCGCGTCGCTGTCGGATTTCTACCCATGGGTGAAGGGGAAATACACGAAAGGGATCCTGTACCTCAAGGGAGGAGAGATCAACGAGGAGATCAGCGAGATGATGATGCGCTTCAAGATGAGAAAAGGCTCGGTCTCGACCTGGCCGGTCACTTCATGGCTGCAAGACAATTATTTCGAGGGTAAATTCGTGATAAATATTTTGTAATTTTAAGTAAAAGGCTTAAATTTGCACTCCCTTTTTGGAATATATAAAATAAAGTAGATATGAAAAGAACATTTCAACCCTCAAGGCGCAAGCGCGTGAACAAGCACGGATTCCGTGAGAGAATGTCCACCCCTAACGGTCGCCGCGTCCTCGCTTCCCGCCGCCGTCACGGTCGCAAGAAGCTTACGGTATCATCTGAGGACAGGTGGTAATCGTCAGGTGACTCTTACGGCAGGTCCTTCAAGGCCTGCTTTTTTTGTATCAAGAAGAATGGATATTGACGAGAAATACATGCGCGAGGCTCTCCGTGAGGCTTTGGCGGCACTGGACGAGGGTGAGATCCCGATCGGAGCCGTTGTGGTGCTCAAAGGGAGAATCATCGGCAAGGGGCATAACATGACAGAGAGGCTGCATGACCCTACCGCTCACGCCGAGATGATCGCCATCACGGCAGCCACAGAGGCCATGGGTGGGAAATACCTGAATGACTGCACTTTATACGTCACTGTCGAGCCGTGTCCGATGTGTGCCGGAGGACTGAACTGGGCTCAGATAGGTCGGATTGTCTATGGGGCTCTCGATCCAAGGAGGGGCTACTCGATGTTCTCCCCTTCCCTGCTTCATCCAAAGACAGAGGTCAGCGCTGGTGTCCTGGCTGAGGAGTGCGGCGCACTGATGACGGACTTTTTCAAGTCAAAAAGATAGTTTCGAACCATTTTAAGCAAGAAAAAACTTGTATTATCGAAAAAGATTCCTATCTTTGCAATCTCAAACGAGGGCTTAGCTCAGTTGGTTTAGAGCGCTTGCTTGACAGGCAAGAGGTCGGCAGTTCAAATCTGCCAGTCCTCACTCGAAAAAAGCACCGGATTTTCCGGTGCTTTTGTTTTCCATACCGGCCGGGCAAGGTCTAACTTGATGCCCTCGACCTTGCCCACATATTCGGCCTCAGAATGCCCTCAAAGCCCACCTCCCCGGGCATGGTCCCCACCCTATAATTAGACCTTGCCCGAAAGCCCAAGGCAACTATTGCCCTGTACAAGCGATGCTTTTCCATGGTACCATACTTTTTTTGATGTTGAACAATCCGCATCGCTTTGCCACCGTGGCTTCTGGCTGCTCGGTTGGCGGCTCCTCATAGGAGCGCTCTTGATGCAAGCGCAAAGATAATATAAATTCTTATCTTTTATCCTATAGATCCCACCCGAAATTTCCCTTCCCGGCAGCGACCTCAAAGTGGTACTTGACGATGCCGAGGTCGATTTTGCTGTAGCCGATCATGGAGAAAAGGGGCTTGGCGGCGACCATGGGGAGGTCTCCGTTCTCACGGTTCCCTAAATATTCCAGAAAAAACTTCTGCTGGTTGACGGCCGTGGGGGCAAGAAGGGCAGCTTCGACGCCTTTGTTGAACCATTCCGGAGTGAGGTCGCTGGCGTTGCTTACATCTTTGATATTCTTTACCTTATGGCCGCTTCCTTGCGTCGTCCCATATCCCAGGGCGATGTAGCAGCTGATCTTCTCTCCTTCGGCCAACTGATATGTCCCGGGAATCTTGCTGTAGGTGAGTCCCGCCCAGCAGGAGTTCAGGCCAAGAGTCTGGGCCAGCAGGACAAGCTGCTCGCCGTAGTAGCCGATCTTCTCGTCCAATTCTCCATCCTTTTTTCCGGCCATCACCAAATAGTTCTTCACGCCGGAGAATGATCCATAAGCCATCAGGCCGCTGAAAGCCTTGGGCTCGCCGGTCACCAGCTGGATGTTAAGACCAGTTTCTTGGTTGATCTCCCGAATCCTTTCCCGCAACTGCGTCAGAATATCTTCGGGAATTGGATCATCTTTATATCTGCGCACGGAGTGGCGCAACTCAATGGCTTCAAGCAGTGTCATATAATTTTGTTATCGGTGTTTTAAAGTCTCCACTCATACTTCCCGAATATACATCCGGCTTGCATGCTACCAAATGTAACAAAAATGGCGGACAAATCATAGGGTCTGGATTGTGATGATTTGTAAAGTGCCAATAAAAGATCCTTCACTTCGTTCAGGATGACAAGGGAATGACCAGGGTGACAAAGGGAATGCAAAGGATGACAAGGGAATGCCCAGAATGACAAGGTAATGCCCAGAATGACAAAGGGGCTTGAATGACGCCCGGTGGAGACTGCACTAAAAATAGTGCATTTTTTAAAAAATTCTGCACAATTTTCAGTGCAAATTACTATATTTGTCCCAAAATATGACCCGCATGGAACAGCTATACAATACCTTCCGTCTTAAGCTCTCCCTGACTCCGATGGGATACGTCAGGGAATTCCACGACAAAATAAACTGGTCCAACCGCCTCATTTGCATAATGGGAGAGAAGGGCGTTGGCAAATCCACCTTGATCCTCCAACACATCAAGCAGTTCGACAACCTGGAGGAAACCCTCTATGTAACGGCCGATAACATTTACTTCTCCGGCCACACACTCTACGATCTGGCGCAGTCTTTTTTCAGAACGGGAGGAAAGCGGCTCTATATCGATGAAATCCACAAATACAAGCCCTGGTCAACGGAAATAAAGAACATATACGACGACATCCCACTCCTGCAGGTAGTCTATTCCGGCAGCTCACTCCTAGCTCTTCAGAAAGGGAACAAGGCCGACCTAAGCCGCCGGGCAATCCCGTACACGATGCCTGGTCTGTCCTTCCGCGAGTACCTCAACATCCGTAACGGCTGGTTCTTAAAACCCTCCTCGCTGGACGACATCCTACATGGACGCATCGACTTCCCTTACGGGGAGCAGCGGCCACTTGTTTACTACAAAGACTACTGCAAGACCGGTTTTTATCCTTATTTTCAGGAGAGTGACGCCCCCATCCGTTTGGAAAATGCCGTCCTCAGCACTGTCGAAAATGACATCCCCGCTTATGCGGAAATGACAGTTGCCTCTGCTGTTAAGCTGAAGAAACTGATGTATATCCTTTCCAAAAGCGTCCCTTACAAGCCCAGCAACGACAAGCTAGGCCGCGATCTAGGCATCAGCCGCAATAATGTACCCGACTATATTGAGTACCTCACCAAATCAGGGCTTTTCAACTCGCTCCACGAGCCAGGGCATAGCGATAACCTACTCTCCAAGGTAGAAAAACTCTATCTCGGCAACAGTAACATCGCTCTCGCTCTTTCCGAAGACGGCTTCATCGACTCCGGCAATATGCGTGAAACCAACTTTCTGGCTTGGACTTCACAGACCCATAAAGTCACATCTTCCAAGATTTCCGATTTCGAGATTGACGGCATCACCTTCGAAGTCGGAGGAAAGAACAAAAAAGGAAAACAAATAAAGGAAGCGGAAGTCGGATACCTTGTGAAAGACGATCTTGAATTCGCCGCCGGTCACTCCATTCCCATCTGGATGTTCGGCTTCATTTATTGACGATATTACCGTAGAAAACTATATCACACCTTCAGGAAAACCTTCTTCTTGTAGAGGAACCAGAGGAAGAGCCAGGAGACGGCGAAGTAGCCTATGGCGAGGATGAGTTTTCCGACGGGCTCGGGGCAGAGGCCGGCGAGGCCGCCGAGGAAAAAGTCGCTGACGTTTCGGAAAGGAATAATCCGCTGGGCCATGTAGATGGTGATCGAGTTGAGCCCCACGACCTCGAAGAACTTCGTCCAACCCTTCCATCCCTTCACATCGATCAAATAATAGAACAAGGCGAAAAGGCCAAGCGAATATGCCCCGACCACAAGTACGAAGGTGCTGGACCACAGCATCTTGTTGATCGGGAAATCAAGGCTCCAGATAAGCCCGACAATCAGCATGGCAACGGCTGCAAGGGCCATGTACAGGGACTTTCTACCACCGGAAATCTTGCTGTCGTCAATCCGGACGAACTCCCCAGTGAACATTCCGAGCATAGCGGTCACTATGGCAGGAAGAAGGCTCAACAGTCCCTCGGGGTCAAATTTGCCTTGAATATAGATATGTTTGGGAATAAGGATCCTATCAATGTAACCGACGAAATTGCCTTCCATCGAAAACGGTCCGGCGCCTGCTGGAGCGTCGGGGGCCGGGACAAACTTCAGAAGGAGCCAGTAGCCGACAAGCAGGCAGACGGCGATGACAGCTCTGGATTTAGGCTTGAAATTGATGAACAACAAGGCGGCAAACATCCATGCGAAGCCGATCCTGGCAAGGACACTGTAAAACCTCAGATTGGCAAAATCAAGCCTGAAGAAGCCATTGTAAACCAATCCGATAAGGAAGAGAACGATGCCCCTCCGGAATATCTTCGCATAGACGCTTCCCCGGGAAGCCCCTTTGGAAAGCTGCTTGGCGTAAGAGAAGGGATACGATATTCCCGCTATGAAAAGGAACAAGGGGAAAATCGTGTCGTGGTGACGAAGCCCGTCCCATGACGCATGATGCATCTGGGATTCGAGCCAACAGGAATCTCCTCCCGGGAAAAGGCAACAAATTAGGCTGATTATGGAGGCGAAACCCATGATGAAAATCATGTCGAACCCTCTCAGGGTGTCCAGTGACAGAAGTCGTTTGCCAGGTTCCATGGCTGAAAATTATGTGGGAAAGTTGAGGTAAGAGGGTTCGAACCTCTACTGAGGGAACCAAAATCCCTAGTGCTACCATTACACCATACCTCAATTCGATTCGCGAATTTATCGTAATTTTACTAAATTAGCAAATCTAAAGACAACAAGCGCAATGAAAGGAATACACCTATTTCTCGCTGAGGGCTTCGAGGAGATAGAGGCCCTTGCCACAGTGGATGTTCTCAGGAGAGCCGGGATAGATGTCAAGACAGTATCTATCACCCACGACAGGACCGTGAAAGGCGCCCACGGGATTCCGGTGGTCGCTGACTGGAACCGTGACGAGTTCGACGGATGCCAGATCCCCGGGTCCGGCCCGGAGGATGTCATGATTTTCCCTGGCGGAATGCCCGGCACCAAGAATCTCGCCAAGGACACCGAGCTCATGGGACAGATGATCCGCCATTATGAGGACGGAGGCGTGGTCGCGGCTATCTGCGCCGCTCCGGGACTGGTGGTCTCCCAACTCCCGACTCTCGAAGGGAAATGTTTCACCTGCTACGATGGTTTCGAGGAGGCACCGATGGACAAAGGCGGAGAGTACACTGGTGAACCTGCGGTGACAGACGGTAATCTCATCACTGGAAGAGGCCCCGGATGCGCTGTGCGCTTCGCGCTTGAGATAGTCAGGAAACTAAAGGGAGAGGAAATCGCCGACCAAGTAGAAGACGGTCTGCTTGTCTAACGGCGGACAATGACCCGTTCGATCCTTCTCGGCACGGAAGTCATTATCTCATAAGGAATTGTACCAAGAATATCGGCAAGTTCGGTGACAGTAGGATCCTCACCGAATATGGTCACGGTGTCCCCCACCTCGCAATCGACCCCGGTGACATCGATCATGCACATGTCCATGCATATATTCCCAATGGTCGGAACCCTATGGCCGTTCAGACTGAAACTCGCGTGACCACAACCGAGATGACGGTCGATTCCGTCGGCATATCCGACAGGGATAGTGGCGATTCTCGTCCCGGTGGGAGCGATATGCCCATGCTGGCCATATCCTATAGCGCCATCCTCAGGCTTTAATTCCTTGATCTGTAGTATCTTAACCTTCAAAGAGGCAACCGGCTTAAGTTTGACGTCACGAAGAGCGCTGATCCCGTATATTCCCACACCAAGGCGAACCATGTCATGCTGGAACTGCGGGAACCTCTCAATTCCGGCGGAGTTCAGAAGATGATACATCGGATGGTAACCGATCGTGTCCTCTATCAGGGAGGCGTTCCGCTCGAAAAGCCTCGCCTGTCCGAGGGTGAACTCGTCCATTGAAGGATCCTCGGCGACACATAGATGAGAATATATGGATTTGACTTTGACTTCCTTGCAAACCTCAAGATAATCCATCAAGTCTCCAAGCTCGCTGGTCATGAAACCGAGACGGTGCATTCCGGTATCCAGCTTCAGGTGAATCGGATATCCTTCAATCCCCCGGGACTGGAGAGTATTCACCAAAGCTTTAAGAGTAAAGAGGTTAGGAATACCGGGCTCGAGGCGATTGTCGATAATCTCATCGAAGAAATCCGTACCGGCGGTAAGGACAAGGATAGGAAGGCTGATACCGGACTGGCGGAGCTCTATTCCCTCGACAGGAAGGGCGACAGCAAGATAATCCGCTCCGGCATTCTGCATCATGAGGGCGAATTCGACAGCGCCATGACCGTATGCGTTGGCTTTAACCAGCACAAGCATCTTGGTCGAACGCATAAGCTTCGACCTGAAGTATCTATAGTTATCAAGGCAATTCGGGAGGTTCAGCTCCAGCCTTGAGAAATCTGTCTCCTTGTTTGACATCTTCCTTTTGGGAATATTAAGGCAAATTTACTGCTTTTCATCCAAAAATGGTACGAAAATGGTTATATTTGAAAAGGAATAAAAGAAGAGAATATGAGTTACGGAATGATATGGCTTATTACAGGCCTTGTGATGATTTTGAGCTACATCGTGCAAGCCCGGCTCAACAGCCGTTTTGATGAATATTCCCAAGTCCCCACATCAAACGGGATGACAGGAGCCGATGTCGCGAGGAAAATGCTGGCGGACAATGGAATCACAGATGTGCAAGTCACATGTGTTCCCGGGAAACTGACCGACCATTACAATCCCCAGACGAAGACTGTGAACCTCAGCGAGTCCGTCTATGGGCAAAGGAGCGTCGCCGCGGCGGCTGTGGCTGCCCACGAGTGCGGCCACGTGCTCCAGCACGCGAAAGGTTACGCTCCCCTGAAGTTGCGCTCCGCGCTTGTGCCGGTGGTCAGTTTCGCGAGCAAATGGGTTCAGTGGGTGTTGCTGGCCGGAGTGCTTCTCATAGAGATCACCCCTTCATTGCTTTGGTTTGGAATAGCCCTTTTCGCCATGACGACTCTGTTCAGTTTCGTCACTCTTCCTGTTGAGTTCAACGCCAGCAGTAGAGCTGTGGCATGGCTGGAGAGCGCCGGGATCACGAATTATGAGACGAAACCCATGACAGTCGATGCCCTGAAATGGGCAGCGTTAACATACGTTGTCGCGGCGATCGGTTCGCTCGCGACCCTGCTCTATTACCTCTCGATGGCTAACCGTCGTTAAAAGAGGGTCGGGTGGCTGTCGGAGAGCTGGGAAAGTACCATTTCCATGGTCGCCTCCCGGAATATCGCGGAACGGGCCTTGATCCCGAAACGGTCGCAATACTCCTTGACAGCGGCCAGTTCGCTATCATTCAAATAGATAACCTGACGGTGACGCCTACGAAGCGCCTCCCTGCTCTTCTGGAAAATGTCCGGATCTACTGCCGGGACATGCTTTTTCTTTCGTGCCAAGACTTGAAGTGTTAGGACAATCATTGACTGATTATCACAAAAATAGTTATTTTTGTGGAATAATAAAGCGTTTAACCACATGGATAATAAGGTATTGATTTTCTCCGCGCCATCCGGATCAGGAAAAAGCACTATCGTGAACCATATTCTCGGGCTATACCCTGGCTCCATGGAGTTCTCTGTGTCAGCCACATCCAGACCGCCCAGAGGAGAAGAGAAACATGGACGGGAATACTATTTCCTCTCGACCGACGAGTTCCGTAAAGCGGTCAAGGAAGACAAGTTCGTTGAGTTCGAGGAAGTCTATGAGGGAAGATTCTACGGCACACTCAAGTCAGAATGCGAGCGGATCTGGGCAGCAGGCCATGTCATCATCTTCGACGTGGACGTCAAAGGAGGGGTGAACCTCAAGAAATATTTCGGAGATAAGGCGTTATCCATATTCATCAAGGCTCCGTCCGTGGAGGTTCTGAGGGAAAGGCTTGTAAAACGAGGCACCGACTCCCCCGAAGCTATCGAGGAGAGGGTCGCCAAAGCCGAGGAGGAGATGACCTACGCCCCGAAGTTCGACTACGTGCTCGTCAATGACGACCTTAACACCGCCTACGCTGAGTCCGAGAAAGTGGTTGAGGACTTTCTCGACGACGGCAGGCTCAACTACTCAACCTTCATCTGATGAGGATAGCGGTGTACCCGGGTTCATTCAACCCCCTGCACATAGGCCATCAGGCCATCATGGAATACCTCACCAAAGAGGAGGAATACGACTGGGTCTATCTGGTCGTGTCCCCAAAGAATCCGATTAAGACCACAATAAAGGCCGAGACAGCCAGGGACCGCTACGAGGCCGCCGTAGCCGCCGTCAAGCGCCATCCAGACCTGCACGTGTGGGTGGACGACATCGAGCTCAACATGGAGCCCCCGCAATACACCATCAAAACCCTCGACACCTTGAGGCAGAGGGAGCCTGAGAACGACTTCACCTTGGTGGTAGGGGCTGACAACCTCGAGAACATCCACCGCTGGAGGGATTTTCAGAGGATATTGGCGGATTACGGGGTCGCGGTCTATCCCCGAAAAGGGTACGACCTCGCGGAGATCAAGAGCAAGCTTATCGAAGAGTGCCGTCACCTTCCGGCCCCCTATGTTCTTGACTCTAACGAATATGCCGAGGAAGGTCGCAGAAGCCTGGAGGAGACCTTAAGGGACACTTACAACATTGAGATTTTGGAAGCTCCGATAGTCGATATCTCATCGACACAAATCCGGGAAGGAATAGCTGAAGGACGGGACATGTCGGAGTGGATGATGTGATATTCAATTAGTTATGGCAAAAACAGTGAGAAAAAATTTCCCGGTCACGGGAATGGGCTGCGCGGCATGCGTGGCCAGAGTACAAGGCACGATAAAGAACCTTAACGGAGTCAGCGAATGCAACGTCTCCCTGGCTTCCAATTCAGCGCAGGTCGATTATGATCCAGGCACTATTACGGCGGCTGACATAAAGAAAGCTGTTCAAGACGCCGGCTACGACCTCATCGTGGTCAATGAGGAAGATTCCGAAGACTCCGACGAAGAAGCCGAATCGGAAGCCCAGCGATATCAAGAGGATTATCTGAAATCCTTGAAAAGGGACATGTGGCTCGCCCTGATCCTGTCCCTCGTCGTGATGTTGCTGGGCATGGGATTCAACGATTTCCCTGGGAAAGGGTTTGTCCTGTGGGCATTGGCTACCCCAGTCGTATTCTGGTGCGGCAGGAGATTCATCACCACCGCCTGGAAGCAATTTAGGCATGGAACGACAAGCATGGACACCCTCGTCGCCCTATCCATACTCATCTCGTACATATTCAGCATCGTGAACCTTTTGTTCCCGGAGATATGGACGAGCAGAGGTCTGAAGCCGCATCTTTATTTCGAATCCTCCACAATGATCGTGGCCTTCATCCTGATAGGCCGTGTACTGGAGGAAAAAGCCAAGCACAGCACAGGCTCCGCCATAAGAGGCCTAGCGGGTCTGCAGCCCAAAACCGTGAGACTCGCTCCTGGAGACACCTACACCGTGAACCCTGGTGAGAGGATTCCCGCTGACGGTGAGGTCGTTAGCGGAGAGTCTTTCGTGGATGAGAGCATGCTCACAGGGGAACCTGTGGCCGTTTCCAAAAAGGCTGGAGCCAAGGTCTTTACCGGGACCATGAACCAGCGCGGCTCCTTTGTCATGAGAGCCGAGAAAGTCGGCAAGGACACGATGCTATCCTCCATCATCAAGATGGTGAGGGACGCCCAGGGCAGCAAGGCGAGGATCCAGCGTACCGTGGACAAGGTTGCCTCGATCTTCGTGCCTGTGATAATAGGAATATCCTTTCTTACGCTTCTGTGCTGGATGTTCCTGGATCCGTCAGAAAACGGGGTGACAATGGGGCTGATCTCCATGGTGACAGTACTGGTCATCGCATGCCCCTGTTCCCTTGGGCTCGCGACCCCGACAGCGTTGACCGCCGGAATCGGGAACTGCGCCCGTAAGGGAATATTGATCAAAGACGCTGATTCACTCCAGATAGCCAAAGACATAGACACTATCGTTTTTGACAAGACCGGCACCATAACGAAAGAACTCCAGCCAGGGATCATTCCTTCCGCTGAAATGGATTTCGTTGACGAGGTCAAAGAGACTTCAGCCGAGGCTGTCAGGGAACTGAAAAAGATGGGGCTTGACGTTTACATGCTTTCCGGAGACAACCCTGAGAGAGCAGGTAAAGTCGCCGCGAAAGTCGGGATCGACAACGTGATCTCCGGAGTACTTCCGGACAGGAAGCATGAGCATATCAAGGACTTACAAGCTAAGGGCAAGAAGGTAGCCATGGTCGGAGACGGAATCAACGATAGCCCTGCCCTGGCCGCTGCCGACCTTAGCGTCGCTATGGGGAACGGGACTGACATCGCCATGAACGCGTCGATGGCTACAATCGTGAATTCCGACTTGCGAAGCGTGCCGGAGCTGATAAAGATGTCCAGAAGGACCTCGAAGATAATCAAGGAAAACCTGTTCTGGGCCTTTTTCTACAACATTCTCGCTGTTCCGATTGCGGCCGGCATTTTATATCCCATTAACGGTTTCCTACTGAATCCGATGATCGCCGCAGCCTGTATGGCTCTCAGTTCCGTTTGCGTCGTCACCAATTCCCTCCGCCTGAAGCGATAACGCCTCATGAAGCAATTACGCTTCATGGAGCTATACGCTTCATGTCATTCTGAGCGAAGCGAAGAATCTACCCTTTTCGGACAATGCGGGCCCCGAGGGCGTTGAGACGGTTCTCGATGTCCTGGTAACCCCTGTCGATCTGTTCGATATTCCCGATCTCGCTGGTACCCTTGGCGCTCATAGCGGCGAGCAGCAAAGCGATACCGGCCCTGATGTCCGGGGAAAGCATACGGCCGCTCCTGAGCTGGAACTTGTGGTCGTGACCGATCACGACAGCCCTGTGAGGGTCGCAGAGGATGATCTGGGCTCCCATGTCGATCAGGCGGTCAACGAAGAACAGCCTGCTCTCGAACATCTTCTGGTGGATAAGCACGCTACCACGGCACTGGGTGGCCACAACCAGGATAACACTAAGAAGGTCGGGTGTGAGGCCAGGCCACGGGGCGTCGGCGATGGTCATGATCGACCCGTCCATGAAGGACTCGATAATATAGCTCTCTTGCTCGGGAACAAAGATGTCGTCCCCCCTCTGCTCAAGTTTAACACCTAGTCGGCGGAAACTCTCAGGGATGATTCCGAGATTCGTGTATGACGTGTCCTTTATCATAAGACTGCTTTGGCAAAGCGCCGCCATTCCGATAAAACTGCCGACCTCAATCATGTCCGGGAGGATCTTGTGGGAGGCACTGTGAAGGCTCGATACTCCAGTGATAGTCAAGAGGTTGGAACCTATTCCATCAATCTTCGCCCCCATCGCTGAGAGCATCTTGGAAAGTTGCTGGATATATGGCTCGCAAGCGGCGTTGTAGATCACGGTCTTTCCTTCGGCCAAACATGCTGCCATAAGAATATTCGCCGTACCGGTGACGGAGGCCTCGTCCAGAAGCATGTACTTACCAGTCAAGTGTTTCCCCTCCGGGAGGCTCAATTTATATGCCCGTTTGTCCGTGTCGTACGTGAGCTCAGCCCCAAGTCCCATGAGTCCGGAGATGTGAGTGTCCACCCTTCTACGGCCGATCTTGTCTCCACCCGGTTTCGGGAACCAGACATGTCCCAGGCGGGCAAGCAGCGGGCCGGCCACCATCACGGAGCCCCTGAGTGTCGAACACATCCTCACAAACTCAGCGCTCTCAATGAAATCGACATTGAGCTTAGCCGACTTGAAGGTGTACTCCCCTTCCGACTTGCGGCAAACCTCGACTCCCATCATCTGAAGAAGTGAGATAAGGTTCTTAACATCAAGGATTTCCGGGACATTGGACATCTGGATTTCCTCTGTTGTAAGAAGGACGGCGCTAATGACCTCAAGAGCCTCGTTCTTAGCTCCCTGAGGAACTATGGCACCACTTAGCTTATGGCCGCCTTCGATAATGAATGAACTCATGGTTATCAGTTTTTAGACATATTCAACTTCACGGTTCAGGTCTATTCCGAACCTCTCTTTCACAGAATCCTGGATCGCTTTCGCCAGGGCAACTACATCATCGGAAGACGCTTCCCCGGTCTGGTTCACGATCACAAGAGGTTGTTTCTGGAATACCGCCGCTCCCCCATTTGACTTTCCTTTCCAGCCACACTTGTCAATAAGCCATGCGGCGGGAATCTTAACAGAGCCATCCTCCAGATCGAAATGAGGGACCGCTCCAAGCGACTCATTTTGGGCGGTCTCGCAGACCTTGGTGTAAACATCTTTAGCGACGCAAGGATTCCTGAAGAAACTCCCGGCGCTGCCAAACTCCTCGACTTCAGGAAGCTTTGTCTTGCGGATGGAAGTGACTGTCTCCCTTATCATTAAGGGAGTTAACTCCGCCGGGTCATCAGTCCCGAATCTTTCCTTGACCGCCTCTCTGACATGACCGTAATCCAAAACCGGCGAAGGGGTCTGGGATACTCTGAATATGACTCCGGTCACAATGTAACTCCACTTCCAGTCATGCTTGAAACGGGAGTCGCGGTAGGCATATTCACATTCAGACTTTGGGATAATTATCACGGAGGCATCCCTCGTGTCCACGCACTCGACCGATTCGATCAGCTCGCAAGCTTCCATGCCATACGCCCCTATGTTCTGGACGGCCGAGGCCCCTACTTCTCCGGGAATATAGGAAAGGTTCTCCGGTCCCCAGAGATTGTTGTCCGCGCACCAGGCGCAAAGATCATCGAACACGACTCCAGCGTCAGCATGAACTCTGTCAGGGCTTAACAGTTGGATCTTTTTCATCCCGCAACGCAGGATTGTTCCGGGGTAATCCTTGGTAAAGAGCAGGTTGCTTCCACCCCCTATCGGAAACAGCGGGCGGGGCAGCGACGGATCACTCACGGCCTCCCGCAGTTCGTCAACACTATCATATTCAACAAGACAGCGGCACTTCACCTTCATCCTGAAAGTGTTCATGCCGCAGAGATCGACGTTGAAACTTGTTCTCATATTCACAAATATATGCAAAAAAGTCGTTCAGCGCAATATGCTATCATTTTTAAATTTTGATATCACAATGTTTATTCATATTTTTGGGAGCTTTATAGAAACACCGATGGAAACCGCGACCACCAGAAAAAAGACACAAGCGATATTTCGGTTTGAAGATAGTTTTATCGCCAAACTTAAATACTATGCCAAAATGGAAGATAAAAGCTTGAATTCTTATGTCGAGGCTATCCTTCAAACGGAGATCAACCGGAGGGAGAGTCTGCCGAAGCTTTCCATCTCCGGAGTTTATTCTCCAAAAGTCAACGGACTGTCAGGCATCCTGGCAGGAAAGATAACCAGACAAGATCTGGATAAAGACGAGAGGCTGGCATATATCCTGAACAAATGAAGAAAGTATTCCTTGACACCAATGTGATTATTGACCTCATTCTCGGTAGAGAAGGGGCGGGATATGCCAAACAGATTCTCCAGTTCGGAATGGAATCTCAGATAAGGAACTGCACATCCATCCTGAGTTTCGCTAATATCGCTTATGTTCTAAGGAAATACCTTACTCACAAAGAGACCCTCGACACACTCAAGACTATGTTTGACAGCGTCTCTATCCTATCAATGGGAGACCAACAGGTTTATCGCGCCATCAAATTGGACGGGCCGGATTTTGAGGACTCTTTGCAGGTCGCTTGCGCGAGTGCCGCCGGTTGCGACCTTATTATCACGAACGACAGGAAGCATTTCAAAGGCATTCCCCTGCCTGTCTTCACCTCGGAAGAGTTCGTCAAAGCGACGACAGACGCCGCCTTGTAGCCACATGTTCCATAGTCGAGGAAGCCAAGACCTTAACACTAAAAAAAGGGTGACACTTCCGTGCCACCCTTTTAATGTTCGACTGTAGCAGATAGCTCTACTGCTCGTCAGGTCCCTGATCCTGAGGACCGGGCTGAGGACCCTGAGGGCCACCCTGCGGTCCGTAAGGATTCTGACCGGCAGCCTGGCCAGCCTGGTACATCTTCTCAAAAGCCTTGTTGAGGGCCTCGGAATACCTGTCGATGTCAGCGAGATTCTGGCTCTTGACAGCCTCCTTAAGGGAGGCGACATTTGTCTCGACCTCGGACTTAACGTCAGCGGGGACCTTATCGCCATTGTCCTTGAGGAACTTCTCAGCCTGGAAGCAAAGGGCATCAGCGTTGTTGATCTTGTCAACCCTTTCCTTGGCGGCCTGGTCAGCGGCCTCGTTGGCCTTGGCCTCATCCCTCATCCTCTGGATCTCAGCGTCGGAAAGACCTGAGGAAGCCTCGATTCTGATGTTCTGCTCCTTGCCGGTAGCCTTATCCTTCGCGGACACATTGAGAATACCGTTGGCGTCGATGTCGAAGGTCACCTCAATCTGAGGGATACCCCTAGGAGCGGGAGCAATGCCATCCAGATGGAAGAGACCGAGCTCCTTGTTGTCCTTTGCCATAGGACGCTCACCCTGAAGCACATGGATCTCAACTGAAGGCTGGTTGTCAGCGGCCGTGGAGAACACCTGGCTCTTGTGGGTAGGGATAGTCGTGTTGGCGTCGATAAGCTTTGTCATGACACCGCCGAGGGTCTCGATACCGAGTGAAAGCGGAGTGACATCCAGAAGAAGGACATCCTTCACATCACCGGCGAGGACACCGCCCTGGATGGAGGCGCCGATAGCCACGACCTCGTCAGGATTGACGCTCTTGTTAGGCTCCTTGCCGAAGAACTCCTTGACAAGCTGCTGGACCTTCGGGATACGGGTGGAACCACCCACGAGAAGGACTTCGTCAATGTCGGAAGCCTGCAATCCTGCGTCACGAAGAGCGATGCGGCAAGGCTCGATGGACCTCTGGAAGAGGTTGTCGCAGATCTGTTCGAACTTGGCCCTGGTGAGGGTCTTAACAAGGTGCTTGGGAATACCGTCCACAGGCATGATGTAAGGAAGGTTGATCTCGGTCGAGGTCTGGTTGGAGAGCTCGATCTTAGCCTTCTCAGCGGCCTCTTTCAGTCTCTGAAGCGCCATAGGATCCTTCTTGAGGTCGATCCCGCCGTTCTCGGCGGCGAACTCAGCGGCCAGCCAGTTGATGATCTCCTGGTCGAAGTCATCACCACCGAGGTGGGTGTCACCATTGGTGGACTTGACCTCGAACACACCGCCACCCAACTCAAGGATGGAGATATCGAAGGTACCACCGCCAAGGTCATAGACAGCGACCTTCATGTCCTTGTTCTTCTTGTCAAGGCCGTATGCCAAAGCGGCGGCCGTAGGCTCGTTGATGATCCTCTTGACATCAAGACCGGCGATCTTGCCAGCCTCCTTGGTGGCCTGACGCTGTGAGTCAGAGAAGTAAGCCGGGACAGTGATGACAGCCTCGGTGACATCCTGACGGAGATAGTCCTCAGCGGTCTTCTTCATCTTCTGAAGGATCATCGCGGAGATCTCCTGCGGCGAGTAAAGCTTGCCGTTGATGTCCACTCGGGGAGTGTTGTTGTCACCCCTTACGACTTTATAAGGAACCCTGCTGACCTCCTTGGTGACCTGGTCGTATGTCTCACCCATGAATCTCTTAATGGAGAAGACTGTATTCTGAGGGTTAGTGATAGCCTGACGCTTAGCCGGATTACCGATCTTGCGCTCACCGCCGTCCGTGAAAGCCACGACGGAAGGGGTTGTCCTCTCACCCTCGTTGTTGATTATGACGGTAGGCTGGTTGCCTTCCATGACCGAAACGCACGAATTCGTGGTTCCAAGGTCGATTCCGATGATTTTTCCCATATTCTTTTTCTCCTTTTATTGTTTTCAAAAAGTCGGAAAAAGAATAACGAATGTTGTGCCAAGAGCAGAAGGCTGACAAATTGTCACACGTGGGCGT
Organism: uncultured Bacteroidia bacterium; assembly: GCA_902785825.1. Taxonomy (GTDB): domain Bacteria; phylum Bacteroidota; class Bacteroidia; order Bacteroidales; family UBA932; genus Cryptobacteroides. The sequence goes on along the minus strand of CACZZZ010000006.1, from coordinate 31,539 downwards.
TGAAACGCTGCTTGGCGAGTGCCTCATAGTCAGTCCCGGGGCGACCGTAATTGGCATAAGGATGGATGGATATGCCACCTCTGGGGGTGAAAAGTCCGAGAACCTCGATGTACTTGGGATCCATCAGCTTGACCAGGTCATTGAGGATAATATTCACGCAATCCTCATGGAAACCGCCATGGTTGCGGAAACTGAAGAGGTAGAGCTTCAGGCTCTTGCTCTCCACCATCCTGATGTCGGGAATATAACTGATCCTTATCTCCGCGAAATCGGGCTGCCCTGTGATCGGGCAAAGGGTCGTGAACTCCGGGCAGTTGAACTTCACCCAATAATCCCTCCCTGGATGCATGTTCTCGAAGGTTTCAAGGACCTCCGGAGCGTAATCCATCTTGTAGCGGGTCTCATGGCCAAGGGCCGACAGACCTTCTTTCTTCCTGTCTTCCATATATTCTTAAAAATCCAAAATCTTGAAGGGGTTGTATCGCACGTCCGTATCGAAGGCATCTTCCCCTTCCTCAGCCTTCAACTTGCGTACTACGGTGTTCGTCACCGGAAGAATCAAAATCTCATATAGAACCTTGAAGGTGACCTGGCAGAGCATCATCCAAGCCAAGTTCTTCAAAGGAGTACCCCAGAACGCTATCGGAATGAATATCAGTGAGTCCAGGCATTCTCCGGCGAGAGATGAGACTATCGCCCTGAGTGAGAAGCCCTTGCCGCCTTGGGCGACCTTCATCTTACTCAACACGTATGCGTTGAAGGTGGAACCGGCGAGGAAGGCCAGCAGAGAAGCCAGCAGCACCCTCGGAGCCATCTTGAAGACGAAGTCGAAATGCTCTCCTCCGGTCCAGAAAGGAGCCGCCGGAAGCGCCACAGCCACCATGGCCATAAGCGCGACAAAAAGGTTCATGGCGAACCCTATCCAGATCACCAGGCGGGCTTTCCGATATCCCCAGACCTCGGTGAAACAATCATTGAGGATGTAGGACACAGGGAATATCAGCACAGCGCAAGGCAGGGCTATCTTCCCGATGGAGAAGATTTTCGCGGCAAAGAGATTAGACGTGATAAGGCAGACCGTGAAAAGCACGGCCATCAGCACAAAGGCTGGTGAAAAAGTTGTTTTACGCATTTCTAGTTTTTTAAGTGGTTTCCTAGTACACTGTTATGAATATCAATCGCCGGCTTCTTTGAGACGCTCGGCGTTCTCAGCGATCTGAAGTTGGTTTATGCACTCCTGTATGTCCCCATCCATAAATACAGGCAGGTTATACATGGACCAGTTGATCCTGTGATCTGTGACACGGCCCTGGGGATAATTATAGGTACGGATCTTAGCCGAGCGATCACCCGTGGAGACCATGGTCTTACGCTTGGCACCGATCTCGTCAAGATACTTCTGGTGCTCGAGGTTATAAAGACGGGTCCTGAGCTCCTCAAAAGCCCTGTCCTTATTCTTAAGCTGGGAGCGCTCCTCCTGGCACTGGACCACAAGTCCGGTAGGAAGGTGGGTCAGACGGACGGCGGAATATGTCGTGTTGACACCCTGGCCGCCAGGACCGGACGCGCAGAAAAGATCCAGGCGTATATCTTCCCACTTGAGGTCAACATCGAATTCACCGGCCTCGGGGAATACGGCCACGGAAGCCGCTGATGTCTGGATCCTGCCTTGGGTCTCAGTCTGCGGGACACGCTGGACACGGTGGACACCGGACTCATATTTCATTATGCCATAAACTCCCTCGTCGTTGGAGGAGAGCTTGAAAACGATCATCTTGAATCCGCCGGAAGTGCCTGGAGTAGAGTCATTGACCTCGAGTTTCCAACCCTTCTTCTCAGCGAATTTGGAATACATCCTGAAAAGGTCTCCGGCAAAGATGGCCGCCTCGTCACCGCCTGTGCCGCCACGGATCTCCACGATGGCATTCTTCCCGTCATCGGGGTCAGCCGGGATGAGCAAGATTTTTATCTGCTCCTCAAGCTGAGGGAGAAGCGGCTCTATCTCAGCCACTTCCGCTCGAGCCATCTCACGAAGGTCCTCGTCCTTCTCATTAATCAGGATATCCTTCGCATCAGCCAGTTCCTCAACCTTGCGCTTATAGTCGAGCCCAGTCTTCACGATTGGCTCAAGCTGCTTGTAATCCTTGTTGAGCTGAACATATTTTTTCATGTCAGCTATCACCGCGGGATCCGAAAGTTGGGCCTGCAGTGAGTTGTATTTATCCTGAAGAGCCAGAATCTTGTCTATCAGAGTGTTCTCCGCCATATTCTTTTCTTACAGTTCTTTCACGAAGCATCTACGCCTCATGAACAGCTCGCTATCATATTTCCCCCACACATTCGCGGCGCCGTTGGACTCGATCTGAGGATTGGTAATCGCCCATTTCGTACCTGACACGCAATATTTCTCCGACATCGTGCAGTGGTAAATCGACGAGACACCGGTGTTCTGCCATTTCGGCACCGCTCCATTGATCATCAGATCGACCGTGTCGTTCTTGTGAAGCGCACGCAGGAGATAGTACCATCCGAACGGAAACAGGTGACCTTTAGCCTTTTGCAAAGCCTTCGATATGCTCGGGAATGTAATTCCGAATCCCACCAGTTCCTCGTTCTCATCAAATATTATGCTGCTGGTCTTGTCAGTGACAAAGCGCAGCACCTCTGACGCCTCCTCATCGATCTCCTCTTTGGTGAAGGGGATGAAATTGTACACAGACTTGGCGAAACTCTCGTTGTAAACGTCGAAGAAATACCGTACCATCGCCTTGTCCTTTTTCAACTCGTTCAGACTGCCCTCATGGAGGTTGTACCTCTCTTTCAGCAGATTGGCAATCCTGACGATCTTTTCCTGCGGAGGCTGATCCGCCGGAACCTTGTACTGCACCCAATCGCACTCTTTCACGAAGCCGAGAGCGTTCATGAAATCCACATAGTACGGGTAATTATAAATGCAGTTGAAAGGAGGAATATTCTGGAACCCCTCAATGAGCATTCCCTGCTTTCCAAGGGTGTTGTAATAGAGCGGACCATGGATCTCGGTCATACCGTTCTCCTTAGCCCAAGCCTCAGCGGTCTCGATCAGAAGACGGGCGACCTCGAGGTCGTTGATTGTGTCGAACCAACCGAAGCGAGCTCTTTTCTTATCGTATAACGCGTTGTAACGCGGATTGATCATCCCACAGATCCTGCCGACGACCTTGTCCCCGTCGAGGACCATCCACATCTTGTGCCTGCAATATGACAGGGTGGAAACCTTGGTCAAGGATTTAACCTGGTCTGAGTGGAGCGCCGGAACATATTGGGGGCAGTCTTTATACAACTGATCCGGGAACTTGATAAACTTCTTCAAGTCCCTTTTACCCAAAACCTCAACTACTTTATATTGTGGCATTCCGCGAATTTAAAAACTATCCGCCACTTTTACAAACCTTTCGCCTTTCCCTCGTCCCAGATCTCGTCCATTTCGGCGAGAGTCATGTCATGGAGGTCGCGTCCCTGACGGATTGTGTGCTCCTCAAGGTAGGTGAAACGCCTCCTGAATTTGTCACAAGCCTTGTTCAGCGCCGTGTCAGGGTCAATACCGTACAACCTGGCGGCGTTGACAGTGGCGAACATAAAGTCTCCGAGTTCCTCCTCGGCACGCTCGTAAGCGGCTTTTTTGTCATCCTCAGAGACAGCCGCATCCATGGCCTCGAACTCCGCCTGAAGTTCTCCCTGCTCCTCCTTGACCTTATCCCAGACCTGGCTCTTTTCTTCCCAGTCGAAACCGACTCCCCTGGCCTTGTCTTGCATTGAATATGCCTTTAAAATGGGAGGAAGAGAATCCGGGATTCCTGACAGGATCCTTTTGTTGCCACCTTTCTCCTTGGCCTTAAGCATCTCCCAGTTTGTGGAGACCTCCTCCGCATCCGCGACTTTGGTTGTAGAGAACACATGAGGGTGACGGTAGATCATCTTCTCGCAGAGTTTGTTCATCACATCGGCTATGTCGTAGCGTCCCTCTTCCTCGGCTATCTTGGCGTAAAAAATGACATGTAGGAAAACGTCCCCCAGCTCTTTCTCAAGAGCTTTCTCATCTTTCTTCAGAATAGCGTCGCTAAGCTCGTACACCTCCTCTATCGTCATCGGACGGAGGGTGTCGATCGTCTGCGCGTGGTTCCAAGGACAGTCCGAGCGCAGCCTGTCCATCACATCCAAAGTGCGCTCAAACGCTTCCAGTTTCTTCTCTTTGTTCAACATGACGCAAAGGTAGGAATTTTTAATTATATTTGTGGGATTGAACGAACTGGCAAAGGAGATAAATGAAAGAGATCCATTACGTATCGGCGGATGAGGCGGTAAAGGCCGTCAGGTCCGGGGACCATATTCACCTCGGGAGTGTGGCGAGCGTACCTCACATCCTGATTGACGCGCTGGTCAGAAGGGCCGATGCCGGTGAGTTGGAAGACCTTCATTTCCACCATTTCCACACCGAAGGAGCGGCTCCGTATTCAGACCCCAAGTATTCGGGAATATTCTTCGAGCAGGGCTTTTTCGTGGGTCCCAACGTCAGGGCCAACGTCAATGCCGGCTATGCTGACTATCTGCCAGTCCATCTATTTGACACACAAAGGCTTTACCGGAACGGAGCGATCAAGCTCGGAGCGGCTTTCGTCCAAGTGTCCCTTCCGGACGGGAACGGCATGGTCTCACTCGGGACCTCGGTTGACTGCTCCCCTGCCGCTATAGAGACGGCAAGGGTAAAAATCGCCGTCGTGAATCCGAACGTGCCTTTCGCTTATGGTGACCTGATCCCCCTGGACTCCTTCGACTACCTTGTCAGTGACGATACTCCCCTTTTCACGAAGGAATATACGGAACCAACTCAGACTGACATACTTATCGGGAAAAAATGCGCTGAGCTCGTCTCCGACGGAGCTTGCCTGCAGATGGGTATAGGGAGTCTGCCTAACGCACTCGCCGCTCAGCTTGGCGATCATAAGGATCTTGGAATACACACCGAGATGTTCGCCGACGGAGTACTAGGACTCATTAAGCGAGGGGTTATCACTGGCCGGAACAAGAAGATAGACCAAGGGAAGATAGTCGCGTCTTTCCTCCTGGGTTCCAAGGAAGTATATTCATTCATCGACCGTAATCCTGACGTGCTGATGAAGGAAATAGGCTACGTGAATGACCCATGGACGATTTCACGCAACCCCAAAGTGACTTCCATCAACTCGGCGACCGAGATCGACCTCACAGGCCAAGTCTGCGCCGACTCCATCGGCACGAGGATATTCTCCGGCACCGGCGGGCAGCTCGACTTTGTCAGAGGCGCGGCGATGAGTGAGGGAGGAGTCTCGATGATCGCCCTCGCGTCCAGGACCAACAAGGGAATGTCCAAAATAGTCCCGACTCTCCATCCCGGCGCTGGTGTGGTCACGCCAAGGGCTGATGTTCACTGGGTTGTCACTGAATATGGTGCCGTGGATCTTCGCGGCAAGTCGCTCCAGGAGCGTGCGAAGCTGCTGATCTCAATCGCTCATCCGGACGACCGGGAAGCCCTTGACCGCACCGCCTTCGAGCGCTTCGGCCCGCACTGGAAGATCCTTCGCTGACGCTCAGGATGACAGGGGCTTCCGTAACCACTAAAGATACCGGCCGGTAAGGCTATCGGCTGAACGGGATATCTCCGCGGGAGCGCCGCAAGCGACGACCCGGCCACCATCAAGACCTCCACCAGGCCCCATGTCAACCACATAATCAGCGTTCCTGATCACATCCAGGTCGTGCTCTATCACAATCACTGTAGCCCCGTTCCCAATCAGATGGCGGAACACGCCCATAAGGGTTTTCACATCCAGCGGATGGAGTCCGATAGTCGGCTCATCAAAGACAAAAAGGGAATCTCCCTGCCCACGGCCCATCTCACTCGCGAGTTTCAACCTCTGGGCCTCACCGCCTGAGAGACTTGGAGTGGCCTCGCCCAAGGTCAAATACCCGAGACCGAGGTCATGTAGCACTTGCAACCTACTCTTCACCAATGAGATATCGGCGCAAACCTGAAGTGCTTCATCCACACTCATAGCCATAATCTCAGGCAGCGAGAATCCATCCTTACGCTTGATCTCATGGGCGATCCGGGCATACCTTGAACCATGGCAATCAGGGCATGGGATATCCACGTCCGGCAGGAACTGCACGTCCAGGCTTATGCTACCGGTTCCGTCACAGACAGGGCAGCGGAGACGTCCCGTGTTGTAGGAGAAATCTCCGGCCTTCCAGCCTCCCGCCTTGGCGGTCTCAGTCTTGGCGAAGACCTTTCTCAACTCGTCATGGATATTGGCGTATGTCGCCACGGTCGAACGGACGTTTATGCCAATTGGAGTGGCGTCAATCAGCTTGACCTGACGTATTCCTTCGGCTTCGGCGGAGATCACATGAGCCGGCAGACGCCGCCCTTCTATCGACGCTTTCAGACCGGGAATCAAACTCTCCAGTATCAGCGTTGTCTTGCCGGAGCCGGAGACTCCTGTCACAACGGAAAGCCTTCCTTTGGGGAACTCCACGGACAGCGGCTTTACCGTGTGGATCTGGCTTGTGGTCATATTAATATGCCCAAGGTCGAAGAGATCCGGCTTCCTTTCCGCGGCACCCGGAGAATCTTTGAGGAAAGCCCCGATCCGGGAAGAAGGAGAGTCTTCTATCTCCTGGACAGTTCCCTGCGCTATGACATTACCTCCCTTCGCCCCAGCCTCAGGGCCAAGCTCTATGATCCAGTCCGAATGAGCCAGGACCTGAGTGTCATGATCTACCAGAACCACCGTGTTCCCGTCAGCCACAAGATCGTCCATAACTCCAGTAAGTCCTTCAAGATTAGAAGGATGCAGGCCTATTGACGGCTCATCCAGGACATACAGCACACCCGTGGTGCGGTTGCGTACAGAGCGGGCCAACTGTACCCTCTGCCTCTCCCCTGTCGAAAGGGTGGAGGCGGCGCGATCCAGAGACAAGTAAGACAATCCGAGATCCACAAGCCTGCGGGCCGTGTCATTAAAGGACTCACAAATTCTCTCCGCCATAGGTCTCATAGGCTCAGGTAGTGAGGCAGGGACTCCAGCCACCCAATCAATCAGCTCAGAGAGGGTCATCTTGCACGCTTCCGCCAGATTGATTCCCCTAAGTAAAGGGGCCCTGGCCTCATCAGAGAGTCTCGTGCCGCAACAGTCCGGGCAAGGTTCCTCTTTAAGGAACTTCTCGACCCTCTTCATGCCGGTCTCATCCTTCACCTTCGCCAACGCATTCTCAACCGAGTAAACCGCATTGTAATATGTGAAGTCCATCTCCGCGAAATTATTGGTCTTCTCGTTGTGGTAAAGGATGTGCTTTTTCTCGGCCGGTCCATGATAGACGATTTCCTTCTCATCCGGCGTCAAATCCTTGAAAGGCACATCTGTACGGACACCCATCTCCCGGGCTATATCCTTCATCAAGGACCACATCAAAGATCCCCAAGGAGCCACGGCCCCCTGATCGATAGTCAGGGTGTCATCAGGGACCAAGGTGGATTCATCGACTGTCCGGATCGTTCCGGTACCACCGCATCTGCGACAGGCCCCCTCGCTGTTGAATGCGAGTTGTTCCGCACCTGGAGCATAGAACGTCTCCCCGCAGACCGGGCACCGCAGCGGACGCTCCGCGGCGACATCCAGTGTCGGCTCAAGATAGTGGCCGTTCGGACAGCGATGAGAAGCCAAACGGGAAAACATAAGTCTCAGACTGTTAAGAAGTTCCGACATAGTGCCAAAGGTACTTCTTATTCCAGGCACACCAGGTCTCTGGTGCAGCGCGAGCGCGGCAGGGACATAACGGACCTCATCGACCATGGCCCTTGAGGCTTGTGTCATCCGCCTGCGGGTATATGTGGAGAGAGACTCAAGATAACGCCTGGATCCTTCAGCGTAAAGGACACCCAAAGCCAGTGAAGACTTTCCGGAACCGGAAACTCCCGCAATTCCCACAATTTTCCCAAGAGGGATGTCAACGTCAATATTCTTGAGATTATGGGCTCTGGCGCCCCTAATCTCTATATTATCTGGTTTAGTTATCATGCCTGTTAGGTTCCGCTCCCATCTTAAGTACCAATGTTCCCCCGGAGGCTATCTGGCTGAAAAGAAGATATGGCTCATCCACGGGTTTCCCGTCCAACGTGGCGGACTGGATGTAAATATTCTGGGGGCTATTGTCAATTGCTTTGATAATGAATGGTTTCCCGGAAGCGTAAGTAGGGTCCGTGTGGATAACTATCTCGTCGAACACCGGACTTGTCAGCTGCATCTTGCCATCACCAGGGCAAAGAGGATGAATACCAGACGCGGCAAGAACATACCAGGCCGACATCTGACCGACATCATCATTTCCGACAAGGCCGGTCATCGGGTCGTCGGAATATGCGTGGGAGCAAATGAAACGAGTCCACTTCTGTGTTTCCCAAGGCTGGCCTAAAGCATTGAAAAGGAAAGGAATATGGTGAACAGGCTCATTGGCGTGGTTGTAATAGCTGTTCCACATGAGGTTGTCCGGAGCGTTCTCGAAGAAGTTCTCAAGGTCAGCGAGGACTTTCTCCCGGCCACCCATCAGCTCTACCATCCCATCCACATCATGCGGCACGAACCAGCCCTGCTGGTAAGGGTTGCTTTCGACGCATCCGAAGTCGTCCTTCAGTCTTCCCTTCTCAGGCCATTCCCACCAGGTGCCGTCAGCGTTCCTAGGTCTGAACCATCCGACCTCAGGGTCAAACACGTTCTTGTAGGCCTGTGAACGGGTATAATACTCCTCCGCGGTTGCCTTGTCACCTATTCCATCAGCCAGGACGGCGATGCACCAGTCGGAATACGCGTGCTCAAGGGTCTCGGAAACAGAAGCCCCATTAGAGTTCCATCCGAGAGGGTAATTGCCGAAACGGGCTGAAGAGTTGATCGAATATTCCAGTGCTTTTTCGGCATCGAATCCCCTGATTCCCTTGACGAAAGCGTCAGCGGCGACCGATGCGGCGGGATTGCCGAGCATGCAGCCGGAATAGGCGTTGAGAAACTCCCAGCGCTCAAGATATTCCTTGCCGCTCTCCTGGGCCAGTGTCACCAAGGAGGACATCATATCATCCACGACCTTTGGATTGATCAGCGTCTGGAGAGGCATCTGGCTACGGAAAACATCCCAACCGCTGAATATGGTCCTCTTGTCGAACTTCCCTCCGGAGCTGTGGGGCTTATGGTCTCCGCCGTAATACCGGCCGCCAACATCGGCGAAGAGCCTGGGATCGATCATAGTGTGGTACAAAGAGGTATAGAACACGACCTTGTCGGCCTCAGTGCCACCTTTGACAGAGATCTTGGACAGTTCCCGGTTCCAAGAATCGACCGCCTGACGATGGACCTTGTCAAAACTTTTACCGGAGATCTCAGCCTCGAAGTTTTTCCTCGCGCCTTCAATATCGACGAATGAGATACCAACCTTAAGGGTCGAACTCTCCCCTGCCTTGGTCGGGAACTCAGTGAAGAACCCGATGTGCTTGCCCTGAATCTCCTTGACATCCTTGATGACAGGAGCCTGGGCGACACGCTCAAGATAATCTTTGCTCGTCACATCCCAGTTCTTGCGAGGCCAGTCATCGGGGATGTCGGCGCTCCAGAAACCACTGTTTTTCAGAGGTTTGTCAAATTCGGCGTGAAAATAAACAGTATAGAAGGCCTGCCCGGATCCATTCCCCCAGCCACCGGTCTGGGGAGTGCAACGCATCCATCCCTCGATGGCGCGATCGTCTATTATCTTGACATATTGTTCCTCCGAGGTGCCGCCCACCCTGCGGGCGAGGTCAACCTGGATCCTGGATTGGTCGCTCTCCGGCCATGTGAAGCGCAGGATTCCGCAACGTGGCGTGGCGGAACACTCCACCTTGATGTCATAGTTTGTCAGATTGACAGAATAGTAGCCGGGCGAAGCGGTCTCAGTGGCCTTATCGTAAAGAGAACGCCATCCGTCGAGGCTGCCGTCTTCCTTACCTGAGATCTTTTTTAGAGGTCCCGTTGTCGGCATCACGAGGAAATTCCCGAGGTCCCCGTACCAGCCGATTCCGCTCATCTGGGTCATGGCGAAGCCTTCGATGGTCTTCATCTCATAGCTGTAGCCGGGGCCGTTGTCACCTCCCGTAATAGTGTTGGGGCTGACCTGAACCATCCCGAAAGGAGTAGTCGCGCCTGGAAAAGTCTTTCCAAGACCATGGGCTACCCCGGCGACATCGGTGTTGGTGCTGGCGCCGATAAAAGGATTGACATAATCCGCAGGAGATTTCTCTTTATCACCGCATGATACGGAAACAATGGCCAGAATGATGGCCGGAACGAACTTAAAAATCCTCATGATACGCGAAGATAACGAATATCGGGAAACTTTAGGCCGCTGAAGCGGCGCGGCTGCGGCTCACCAAAACCACGCCTCCCACAATAAGGATGGTGGCCAGAAGCTTCTGCCATGTGAGAACATCGAGACCTGAGAATATGCTCACCACGGCGGCGATAACCGGTTGCAGATAGGTGTACATACTGACAAGGGTCGGTCTCAAACGCTTCTGTCCCAACGGGATAAGGAAATATGCCACGAACGTGGCGAATACTATCAGATAACCTATCTCCCAACGAACGTCCACAGGTACGGCCGCGAAATCCGTCGTCAGGAGGCCTTTCATGGAAAATGGCAGTGAGATCAGAAGGGAGAAAAGGAACATCCACTTCATGAATGTGACGACATTGTACTTCGAGATCAACGGGCGGAAAGCTCCGAGGTACAGGGCGAAACTCAGACTGTTTATCAGAAGAAGGACTATTCCGAACGGAGTGGTATTAGATGCTCCCCCCTGATGGACGGAATTGAATATCAGGAATATGACTCCAGCGAAACTCAAGGCCACACCTCCCGCCTTCTTGCCGGTGATCGGTTCACCGAGGAAAAAGAAAGCGAAAAACATGGTGAATATAGGTCCCAGCGTGCTCAGGATGGCCGTGTCAATCGAGGTTGACATGGTAATCGCCTTAAGGAAGGTGAACTGAGGAACGAAAAGCCCCACACAGGAGGCCAGGAATATCTTCGGGAAATCCCTCTTGTCCACTTTTTCCTTGGGCATGAATAAAGATATGAGCCAGAACAGAAGCGAGGCTCCTATCGCCCTAAGAGTGAAAAGAACTATCGGGGAGACAGCTTGGGCATTGGCTATATCCTTGCAAAAGACTATGTTGAGCCCGAATATCGTATAGGCTCCGGCTATGGCCAGATGGCCGCCCAATTTGTCAGGATAGCTCATTTAGCAGCTCGGAAAAAATGTCAATAATCATATCCGCACCCGCTGCGGATAAATCTTCACGGCAGGAGTTTCCGTAGGTCACCCCGCAAGTTCTCGTCCCCGCACCTTTGCCCATAAGTATATCAACCGGCATGTCACCGACGACAATTGCCTCCTCCGGAGAGAATCCAAGGGCGGACAGAGTCTTCAACACAGGTTCAGGATGGGGTTTGGCGTTCGTGACTCCGTCAGCGCCAAGGACATAGGAGATAAGACCGGATATTCCCATGTCGGTAAGGAAGCCGCTCAAGGAGGCGAAGTGCCTTGAAGACGCGACAGTCAGGACATAACCTTTCTTGACGAGGGCCGCCAAAGTATCTTTCACACCCGGGAACAGTTTGGGAACCAGATTTTTACGGTTAATCTCGAATATTTCCCTATAGGCGGCGGCGCAACGGAGGGTCTCCTCTTCAGAGATCCCGGGGATCAACTGACGGAAACCTTCCTCAAGAGGGAGACCTATCGTCGCGGCGATAGACTCCTCGCTGGCGACCGTATACCCCATCTTCTCCATCGTCTGGCGCATCGTCAGGACGATATTGTTCCTGGTGTCGCCAAGGGTACCGTCGAAATCAAGTATAATCAAACGTATCATCCGCCTTCTCAAATAACAGGCGCGAATATACTCTATTTTTGACGAAACTTGTGATATTCATGGACAAGGCTACGGTAGCCGAGAGACTTGAGATCCTCGTAACTGGCCCGGTAGTTGGCTTTGTTATGCTTCCCGGTCGATAGGAAACGAATGTTGTCCTGAAGATAATGGTCTATTTCTCTGAGGCCTTCCGCCGAGTTGATCACCGGGAAAAACCATCTCGACCATGAGAGCGTGTCGGGGTCTCCCTCCTCAAAGAACTTCCGGTTGAAAGTATTGATCAGAGCCTTCATAGCCAGGACCGGATCTTTGCCCGTCTTGGAAACCCACCTGTGGAGGGAACGGGCCTTGCGGCGGATCTTGCCCTTCATCTTCATCAAGGTCGCCTTCGAGACATCAATTCTGGATCCGTCAAGGCTAAAGCCCAGAAAATCAATAGCTTCCCCTGGGGCGTAAACATGTTCTTTCGCCGGGTTGACCGTGAGATAATATTTCTTGAAAAAGTCCGACAGCTCGTCCTTTCTTGCCGCCAGTTCTTCTTCAGAATCAGAGAGTATCAGTATGTCGTCCGAATATCTGGCATAGACGACTCCTTCCTTCTCGAAATGATGGTCCACCTCCATCAGATAGACATTAGCGAGGAATGGTGCCGTAGGGGTTCCGGCCATCACTCCTCTCCGCTCCCGGATCACCTGGCCACCCGACATAACCCTGTCATCCGAGAGAAGTCTCTCAAAAAAAGAATACAGTTGGGGGTCATCCTTGAATATTCCGGAAAGGATGGGAAGAAGGACGGGGATGGATATTGAGTTGAAATAGTCGTGGATGTCCACCTTATATGCCCACAACTTCCTGTCCTTCATTTCCCTTTTCAACTTGAATATGGCGTCAGAGGCTCTCTTCCCCCTACGGAAAGCATAGCAATTTGAGGCGAAAAGACCGTCGTAGCGGTAAAGGAGGTGGGAGATGAGTTTGAGGACTGTCATCTCGGGATCGCCGAAATGATAGACAACCCTCTTTTTCCCTGTCCCCATCTTGTTGATGACGGTCTTGAATGGAATTCCAAGTTCCTCCCCGACAGAAAGGCGTGAGACTACCGGCAGATACGACTCCGAGTCCACGAAGTCGTCCGCTTCCTCGAAAGAATGCCAGGTGAAGCGTCCCTTACGCAGACGATGAGCCAGGAAGTCGTCCCAGACTCCCTGACTCATGATCTGTCTCATAATGCTTTCCATCCGATAAAAGGGAAAAGGGGGATGATTTTGAATCAGCAAAATTGCTGATCACGAGACCGTACAACGCCCGGCAACCCGTAATGCCGCCTCAAAATGGGCGATGCTGGATCCTCCACGGGTGCGGCTCCAAGCCGCATCCCCTCTTCCCAAGATCAGATGTTCCCCATGAACTTGCCGATGCGGCCGACGACGTACTCTTCCTCGTTGGGCATCTGCGTGTAGAAATTGATGTACGGAAGCCCGAGCTTCTTGGCGTACATCCTGGAGATCAAGTACTTCACTTTAGCGTCATGGCTATGTCCGGAGCCAAGCATGACAATCCCTTTCGGAACTCCGCCCTCGGAAAGGACGAAGGTGTAAGGCTCTCCCCATTCCGCCTTATAAGCCTGAGTGGGACGGGTCGAGTAGAGCTGGAAAGAATCCGTGGCGTTCCCTGCAAGCTCAGTGACCGGCACATTACGCCGGACTGTGTACTGAGGGAAACGTGAGGCCAGGATTCCGGAGAAGTAGCTCACACTCTCGGCCTCGCTCCTCGCTGGAGCGTTTCCGGAAGGAGCGGTGAATGACGATCCCCTTCCGCCGGAATGAGGTTGCTCAGGAGTGGAGGCATTGGACATGGCCGCTGTGGCTGCCTGCTGGACCTTGGCTACAAGGTCACCTGCGACACCTTTAAGAAGATCTTTGAATAGTCCCATGGTATAAAATTGTGTATCAAGTGTTTCCCAAATATAGGCATTAATTTGGAAAAACCTACTTGAGGAACACGAAAAACACGGCGAGGACAAGGCAGATGAAGGCGACGATGTGGTTCCATTGTATCGTCTGACCCTTGAAAACGAACATGACTATGATCGTGAATATCGTCAGCGAGATCACTTCCTGGATGACTTTCAGCTGAAGGAGGTTGAAAGGGCCTCCATTGGCCTGGAAGCCTATCCTGTTGGCGGGGACCGTCAGGCAGTACTCGAAGAACGCTATTCCCCAGGAGAAAAGGATGACCAGGATCAAAGGCCAGCCGGTGGAGATTTTCATCTCGCTTAATTTGAGGTGACCATACCAAGCGAATGTCATGAAGACATTTGAGAAGACAAGCATCAGGACAGTCCAAAAACCACGCATCTTACTATCTGATTGATTGAATTTTAAGAAGTCGCCATGTCAATACGGGGATCAGGAACGACAGCAGGCAGGCGGCCATCCAGAACATCGAGACCGGCAAGAAATTGAAATCTCCCCCGGCGCCGATCATGAAACCGCTGACGACATTCTGGATACCGGCGGCCCCGTAGCTCGCCAGTCCCACCATGCCGAGGGCTGAGCCGGTGGCCTTCCGGGGAACGATGTCCAAAGCCATCAGACCAGCCACAGTGCAATAGACGACACCTATGGAAAGGCTGAAAACAGCGACATAGACGATATTCAAAACATAACTACCCTTACTGAAAAGGAAAGCTCCCAACGACAGCAGGCAGACGACTCCGGACAAAAGGACCGGAATGAGACGGTTGCCCTTGAACACCCTGTCGGACAACCATCCCGCCAGGACGGTGCCGGCTATTCCGAAAGCCTCGGAGAAAGCGATTATCTCGGTCGCCGAGACAAGGGAATATTCCTTTCCTTTCTGAAGGAAGAGGACTCCCCACTCGCTGACCGCGTGTTGGGTGATATACACGAAGGCGCTCGAAAGGGCGATTATCCAGATTCCAGGGTGGCGGACCACCATTTTCTGAAGCTCTTTGGTGGGAAGGGTATCTGTCTTCAGAACTTCTTCTCCAGACAACTCCTGCACCGACGGAAGTCCCTTACTTTCAGGAGTATCCGAGACAAAGACGAAGATTATTACTGATCCGATGACACCCGCGATGGCGGAGAAAATGAAGCCATATTCCCATCCGATCCAGGCCACAACCAGGCCGAGGGCGAAGACCGAGATGGATTTGCCAAGATAAGGAGTGGCGCTGAGGATGCTGTAAAAGGTTCCCCTGCGGTTGAGCGGGAACCACCGTGAAAGGCTTATCACTCCCGGAGGCGCTCCCATTGACTGGCAATATCCATTGATTCCCCAGACAATGGCGAAGACTATGAACAACAGGGCCGAGGAGAAGCCCCACCAGCCATGAGCCAGACCCAGAACCCCCATAAGAAGGTTCACGACGGTGGAGACAAGAAGCCCTGTCGCCATGAAACGGCGGATATTGCAATAGTCGGCTATGAAGCCATTGGCGAACTTGCCGGCGGCATAGACGAAATAGAAAGCGGAGCCGATAATTCCCAACTGCGCTGCGCTCAGTATATTCCCGTCGATGAGGGGCTGCTTAACGACAGCCATAGCCATACGGCAGACGTAATAAAGCGCATAGGCAGCGGTCACACCCCAGAAAGTGCGGTTTCTCAGGCGGCGATACTCCCCCTGAACCTCATCCGATGGCACTTTCTCCAGTGGCGGTTTGGAAATCCTGAAATATGAATATAGGCTCATACGGCTGCAAAAATAGCTAATTCCGGGGTTTTTGACTAACTTTACGCGAAATATAAGGGACACACAAAGCAATTCCACTAATATGATAAGACAGAGCACCATAGACGAGGCCATCAAGACCCTGTTCGAGAATATCAATTTCACAAATGAGCCGAAAGGGCTTTACGATCCACTTAGATACATGATTGAGATCGGCGGGAAACGCCTGAGACCCAGGCTTTGCCTGACGACATATTCCCTTTACAAGGACAGGATTGGCGCCGGCATTCTTGAGCCGGCCGCCGGACTCGAGGTGTTCCACAGCTTCACGCTCATTCATGACGACATCATGGACCGCTCGCCTCTTCGCAGGGGCGTGGACACTGTTTGGAAGAAGTGGAACTCCGACACCGCCATCCTTTCCGGCGACGTGATGTGCATCGACAGCTATTCCAGGATCATGAAAGCTCCCAGGAAGGTCCAGGGAGAAGTCCTGACCCTTTTCTCCAGAACCGCCGCCCAGGTGTGTGAAGGACAGCAGTACGACATGGAGTTTGAGACGAGAGATGACGTGACCATGGAGGAGTACATGAATATGATCGGTCTCAAGACTGGAGTCCTGATAGCGTGTGCGGCGAAAATGGGTGCACAGATCGGCGGGGCTCCGAAGAGGGACTGCGACCTGCTCTACGGTTATGGATTCAACCTCGGGCTTGCATTCCAGGTCGCTGATGACTATCTCGACGCTTTCGGAGACGAGAAGGTCTTCGGGAAACCTATCGGAGGTGACATCGTCAACTCCAAGAAGAGTTGGCTGACTATCCGGGCTTACGAGAAGGCTTCACCGGAGCAGGCGGAAAGGCTCAAGAAAGCCATGTCCATGCCTGCCGGGACGGACCAGGAAAAAGTCGCCAAAATAGCCGCTGTCAAGGAAATCTATTCCGAGCTCGGTGTCGCTGAGGATGCCCAGAGCACTATTCTTGAACTGAACGCTAAGGCTCTTGAGGCCGCCGCTAAGGCTTGCAAAGGCGTCCGCTACGAGCGTCTCCGCCGCTTCGCCGACAAGCTCATCGGCCGCACGAAGTAATAATCCCATAGCTGAAGGAACCTGTCACCACCAGGAACCACTGCCACCCTCGGCACGTTAAGAGGGGGGACCGGAGCGTCGCTTACGACGCGAGCGGTGGGGCCGCAAAGCGGCGGTTCTCGGTGGTGACAGGTTCCTTCAGCTAGTGATGTCAGTATTCGACGACCAGGGCGGTGCAGGGAGGGACAATCGTCTTGTCGGTGATGGTGACCTTCTCGCCGGTGAGGACATTGGTTCCGGCGCCGAGGCCAGAGGCGATCTCAGCGTAATGCGACCAAGGAATGGTCTTCTCCTCAGGAGAGTTGTTGATATAGACAAACACTTTGTCTGTGTCGTTGTACCTGAAGAAGGCGTAAGTGTTGTCCCTCGACATGAAGTGTACGGTCTTGCCGTTATGGATCACATCCTTACCCTTACGCCACTGGAAGAGCGTCTTGACATAATCGTGAAGCTCAGCCTCAACCCCGGTTCTACCTTCAGCGGAGAACAAATTGACCTGATCTCCAGCCCAGCCGCCCGGGAAGTCCATGCGTAACTCGCCGTCGCTCTTGTAGTTCTTCCCTGTGGCGAACATCATCTCATCGCCATAGAACAGCTGCGGAATGCCCCTGACCGTCGCCAGAAGGGTGTAGCCGATCTTCATCTTGTCAGGATCCAGTTTCCAAGCATCGGCAATACGGTAATGATCGTGGTTGGAAAGGAATATCATCATCTTGGAGAGATCGTGGTAAGTGGCATCATGGGCAAGCGCGTGATAAACCCTGAACATTCCCTGGTTCCAGCCAGGATCCACCTCTGCCAAAGCAGCGTTGATGGCCTCCTGGAGAGGGAAATCCATGATGGAAGGAAGGTGGGAATCGAAGCCGTCAGCATTGGCGTTGCCGCCCTGCCAGTAGGCCAGTTGGTCGAAGTTGGAGTCCCAGCACTCCCCTACGATATTCAGGTTCGGATATTCATTTAAAACGGCCTCGCACCATTTGCTCATCGGGACTTTCTCGTTGTAGGGATATGTGTCCACTCGGAGACCGTCCTGGCCGGAATACTCCGTCCACCAGATCGCCCACTGCTGGAAGTATTTCAGCATGAAGGGATTATCCAGATTCATATCTGGCATCATAGGGACGAACCATCCGCTCACGAGAAGATTCCTGTCGTACTCCGAGGCGTTCGGATCCATTGCCGACGGGAATATGTAGTTCGTGTTGGTATATTCAGGGAACTGGTGGACCCAGTCCTTGAAAGGAAGGTCACTCATCCACCAGTGGTCTGTGCCGCAGTGGTTGGTGACGATGTCCATAATGACCTTCAGCCCCTTCTCGTGGGCTTTGGCGACATATTCCTTGTACTGGGCGTTGCTGCCGAAACGGGGATCAATGCGATAGTAGTCTCCGCAAGCGTAGCCGTGGTAGGACTCCCAGTGCTGGTTGTCCATAAGGAGCGGGGTGCACCAAATGGCTGTGGCCCCGAGGTCGGCGATATAATCAAGATGGTCGATAATTCCCTGAAGGTCACCGCCATGGCGACCGAAAGGCTCCTTACGGTTGGCGATCTCAAAGGTGTCGTCAGTGTTGTCATTTCCGGGATCGGCATTGGCGAAACGATCCGGATTGATAAGATAAATGAAGTCGGAGGTCGTGAAACTCGTCCTTTCGGCGGAACCAGGCTCCCTCTCACCAATGACATAGGGCTTTTTGAAAGACTCGTCGCCCTTTGTGAACACAAGGTCGTAAGTCCCAGGCTTCGCTGAAGGGCTAACCGCCACATCCACAAAAAGATAATTCGGGCTGTCGGCTTTATGAATATCAGTGACTTTCAATCCGTTCCCGGCGATAGAGACGTCCCACTGGGAGATGTCTTTTCCATAAATCATAAGCTGCAGGTCGGTCTTCATCCCGGTCCACCAGCACGGAGGCTCAACCCTTGCCACCTTTGAGTCCGCAGTCTCGACAGACCAGGTCCAAGGAGCCTTCAGAAGCACATTGACAGTCACCTCATCTCCTTCCGCAGTCCTCTTGAAGCAAATGCTGGAATCGGTCGCCGCAAGGACCTGGAATTCCGAATTGTCGCTCCATAGAGCCGGATGAGCATGCCTCAGGGCGTTCAAACCCGCATAGAAATCAGTAGCGGCGTTGTGGTGCCAGTCCGGCATCGGGTCCTTCTCGAAGAACTCAAAGCGGTGATTATAACCAACTTCCTGACCGGTGTAGATCAGCGGCTGGGCATTTGGCAGGGTCCAGCACAGGACCGCCATCGACTTCCAAGCGTCTCCCATCCTCTCGAACTCAGTCCCGTTCCAGGAATTCTCATCATGGTTTGTGATGAACATCAGGCGGTGGGCGCTTCGACTCCGCTCAGCGACCCCATACTCCTGGGCGTTCCACTCGACATATTTCACAAGGCTGTCGGCATTAGCCTTGCCCTGGGCGATGTCGTTCAGCAGATGGTGCAGCTTCCAGGCGTAGGTGCAGTCAAACCCGGCCTCATGAAGCCAGGCCTCCTCTCCTTCCGCAAGGAAGAACAGTCTCCTGGAATATTCATTCCTGAACTTGGTGAAGACGTCAGCCCAGAAGTCCTGAGGCACCTGGAAGGCAACATCGCAGCGAAATCCGTCGATCCCACGGTCAAGCCAGAATCGCATGCTTTTTTCCATCTCGGAGCGCATGTCCTTATTGGCGTAGTTGAGTTTGGCGATATCGGTCCAGTCGTATTCCACGATAGTTTTCCCTTCGGCATCACGAACGTACCATGAAGGATCCTTTCCGGTGACCCAGGGATGGTCCGGAGATGTGTGGTTGGCGACCCAGTCGATAATAACCTTAAGTCCTTGGTTATGTGCGGCTTCCAAAAAATGATCAAAGTCCGCCAGCGTTCCGAATTCCGGGTTCACGTCGCAGTAGTCCTTGATTGCGTAATATGAGCCGAGAGTGCCTTTACGGCCCTCGACACCGATCGGATATAGCGGCATAAGCCACACGACATCAGCGCCAAGTTCCTTCAGCTCAGGCAGTTTAGCCTCCGCGGCCTTTAGGGTACCTTCCGCTGTGGCTTGACGGATGTTCAGCTCATAGATGACGGCATCCTCGGTCCAGTCACCTGCCTCGACCGTGGCCTTCTTGCTCTTATCACCGCACGCCACCGCTGCCGCGACAATCGCCAATAACAATACTATTCTTTTCATATCTTACGATTATTCGATTCAATTATCCATTGCGGCAAGACACTTCGTCGCCCGAACCCATGCCACCCTCGGCACTGTAAGAGGGGGGACCGGAGCTTCGCTTTGCGAAGCGAGCGGTGGGGCCGAGCGGAGCGAGGCGGTTCGGGGATGAAGTGTCATGCCGCAGAGCATCATTTCAATTGGAAAATGACGGAAGAATTGGCTCCGAGGGTCAAGTTAGAGCCTTCGTAGGAAGCTGTTCCGAGCAGAGCTATGGGCTTGGACATATCGTCAGAGACGGTGGTTGTCCGGGAAGCGCCAGCCACATTATGGATAACCAGAAGTTTCTGACCATCAGAAGAAGTCATGTACCACGAGGCTATCGCGGCGCCGGAAAGGTTCGCGTTCGTAACCTCACCATCCGCGAGAGCGGGATAAGTGTTACGGAGCTGAGAGAAGGTCTTGTACGTGTTCAGCAAAGAGGCGCTGTTCGCTTCTTGAGCCTCGACAGATATCGAGGAAGTCAGCATGGAAGCATCCACTTTGTTGTTCACACCCTTCTTGGCACAGTCCTTTCCAGCCTTGTCCCAGAGGATCGGAGTCCGGACATATTCATCACCACCTGCCTTGGTGCCCCAGTAGCCGAGTTCCTCACCCTGGTAGATGAAAGGCTTGCCAGGAGTGGTCAGCAGCAGGGCAGCAGCCTGTTTCTCCTTCGCGAGGCTCTTCCCGAAAGCCTCCGCCGCGCGGTCCTGGTCATGGTTAGTCAGGAATATCGAGGTGATAGCATCCGCTCTCTGAGCCTTATGGTCATTGAGGTACGTCTCGACAGCCTTGACATAACCTGTCGCGTTTCCGCCCAGTGTAGCGTTCACAAGACCGAAATAATCGAACTCAAAATTGGACGGAAGCCCCTTGTAGTAATACTGCTCATCTGAGGAATGGTTCCCGTACCAGGCCTCCCCTACCATGAATATGTCGTCGGAGTGACCGGCTGCCTTGTAGGTCGCGTTGCAGTGATCATACCACTGGGACAAGAAGCTTTGGTTGGCCTTTATCACCGCCTGATAGACCCAGACCACGGCGTCCAGACGGAATCCATCCACGCCGAAATCCTTGATCCACTTATCGGCGGTGGCGGCTATCGCCTTGAACAACGGGGATTCCGAAGCGTTCTCATACGGCCCGTAATTAAGGTCAGGCATCGAGGCGTCGAAACTGGCAAAATAATATGTCGTCTGGCCGAATGTGATGTCGGCAGCGGTGGAGTTGTCCAGCTCAAGAGGCTCGCCGAAGGTTATGACGTTCTTACCAGCCTTGGCCCCATACTTTGTCCCGGCGGGCCAGGAATCATCCTTGGATGTCCTCACAAGGAAGCCCCAGGAAGTGTCCACATTGAGGGTTATCTCGAATATATTGGTGGAAGTCTCATAAAGACCCACATTTCCGGCGCTGCCGATGTAGAGCCACTTGGTCGCCGAAGCATTGGAGGATTGGGCAGCTTCATCGGTCTCAGTTACAGTGACTGTCTTAGTCGCTTTGCTCCAGTCAACCTTGAAATGGAGGCGTCCTTTATAGCCGATATTCCCGTCACCAAGTGAATGCCAGGCACCCATTCCAGGCGAGGAAGCGCCGGCGTAATTGTCAATCGCCTTCGCGGCCACGTCAGCGTCCGGGCTCTTTGAAAGCACATAATAGTCCTTGAACTCGCTCCCGGAAGGATTGGCCTTGACGCTCTTGAACCAGGCGTTGTTTGCCCCGGAATGGTTCAGGACGTAGTCCATGTAGATCTTTATTCCTTTTGCATGGGCAGCGTCTATGAGGTTCTTGAAATCAGCCTCGGTACCGAACTTCGGATTGACTGTCGAATAGTCATCCACGTCGTAGCCGTGGTATGAGGAAGTCGGATGGGCCGGCGAGAGCCATAGAGCCGTCACGCCCAACGCGTCGAGGTAATCCAGTTTGGACTGAATGCCCTTAAAGTCCCCTATCCCATCGCCATCGCTGTCGGCGAATGAATATATCAGAAGCTGATAAGTAGTTGAAGCCCTTTTATTTCCATCAAATTTGGCTGGAACGGGGACAACCTCTACTATGTTCTTTCCCCTCTGGCTCACCTGCACGGTCACGTCAGAGGCGGCCTTCACGTTCGCCGAGTTCATCCCTTTTATGATGATAGTTCCCGTGCGATCCTCGCCGGTGTTGGCTTTGACTTTCACAGTGACCGAGCCGTTTCCGTCGCCAGATCCCTTGTCCACGATGATCCAGTCCGCCGAGGGGGCGACACCCCAATTCGAGTTGGAGGAGACATTCAGCAATTTGGCAGAGGCGTCCTCCGGCTCAAATGACAGGCTGGACGGCGAGACCGTCAGGGTTTGCTGGACGATCTCGGGTTCTTTTTCCTTGCACGAGAAGGCTTGCAGGGCTACAGCGAGCACACAAGCCAAAGGGAATATGGCTTTCCTCATGGTTATCAGCATAATTGGCAAGCCGGAGCCCGGTCAGGGGCTCCGGCCCGTAAAAAGGGTTATTCAACCACGGCCGTGCCGGCATTGAAGTCAAGGGTGACGGTCTTGCCTGCCTCAACAGTGACTCTGTCCTGATCTCCACCGTTGCCACGATAGGCGATATTGCCGTCGAAGAAGACGAACTCGCGAGTCCACCAGTCAGAGGTGGCGGCAGATGAAGCGGCATACATGCGGATCTCCCCAGCCGTCGGGACGGTCACGGTAAGTTTCCCGTCCTTCTCGGCGAACAGAGCGCCCTCCATCGCCTCGTCCCAACCGCCGAAGCAACCACCGATGCCATAAACTTTGGCCTTTTCGATGGTGATCTTCTTCGCATCGGTATTGACATAGATCATATAGACACCACTTTCCTCAACGAAGCAATTGCCTCCGGAGACAGTGTAACCGGTATCTTCGCCAAGGTTCGTGAAGTCGCCGCTCCATGCCTTCTGGGCGCAGAACTTGAAACCGTTATGGTCTCCGGAATCATCAGTCTGCTTGGCCTCGATGTACCTGATTGCCCAGAACTGTCCGGCCTTGCCGTTGACAGGGATCATCTCGACAACGCTCTCAGAATCCCAGTTCCAGGAACCGAAGTCCTCACCGATCATGTACATCGCCTCAGGAAGCTCGGAAGCCTCACCCTCACCTTCGGTGCCGGCGGTGCCAGCGTTGAAGTTAAGAGTGATCTCTTGACCCTTAAGGACAGGGGCTCCAGGCCTCTCGTCACCAGCGCCGCGATAGATGATCTGTCCATCGGCGAAATCGAACTCACGGGTCCACCAAGGTGAAGTGGAGATCGAAGAGGCCGCATAGATACGCATCTTACCTTCTGCAGGGACTGTGAGTTTGGCGGTCTTTCCATCATTAGTGTAGAGCGCGGCTTCCATGCCTTCGTCCCAAGCACCGAAGCAATCACCTATACCATAGATTCTGGCGGGCTCAACATGGACGATCTCACGTTTGAAATCGACATGGACCATGTACAGGCCACTCTCGGCGACAACGCAGTTATTGTCTTTCTCGGTGAAGCCCTCGTTGGTGGTAAGTCCCCAGAAGTCTCCGCCCCATTCACGCTTTGAATTGAACTTGAAGCCCTGACCAGCAGTGAAATAGCGGACTGTCCAGAACTGTCCC
The DNA here is from genome assembly GCA_902785825.1 of uncultured Bacteroidia bacterium. Lineage (GTDB taxonomy): Bacteria > Bacteroidota > Bacteroidia > Bacteroidales > UBA932 > Cryptobacteroides. Next base: position 7,983 of record CACZZZ010000006.1, on the reverse strand, counting down.
TCAGCATCAGCGCCCCAATCGGGATGATGAAGCACAGGCGTCATCTCGACAACATCGGAAGAATTCCAATCCCAACTGCCGAACTCGGCGCCAATCATATAAAGCTGCTCCGGATAAGCGACAGAGATCACAGTCGCCTCCTTGGTCTCAGGATTGAACGTTACCTTGTAGTCACCTGCCTCAGGGAGGTTGATATCAGAACCAGGCTGGACAAGAGTGATGGGCTTGCCAACCTCGACAGTCGCTCCTGACTCAATTCCATAAGTGTTCTCATCGGCCCAGGAGAAATCGTAACGGATCTTGAAACCACCTGTGATGTTGACGACAGGGCTGGTCCAGATACCGTCAGATTCAGTCATGATGACATCCTTTGTCCAGGAATCACCGTTAATAGTCCCGATGAGGGAATAAGCGGCAATGTGAGCATCCAACTTGATGGTCTTAGCGGCACAGTCATAAGTGATGTCATAATTGCCACCCTCAATGATCTGGATGTTCTTGGATCCAGCCTCGAAAGCGGTTCCAAGCTCAGGAGCATATACCCCGTAAGGATTTCCTTCCTCAGCGGTACTGGTGGAGTTCTCTTCCGGACCACCATAATTGCCGAATTTACTATCCCAATCATGGTCGGCACGAATCTTAAACTCATCGCCTGCGGCGAATGCCTGATTCCTAATGACCCAGACATCTCCCTCAGTGTTGGTCATATCGACATCTTTGTCCCAATGGCTTCCGCCAAAGACTCCGATGATGGACCAAACCTCAGCTTTTTCCTCTACGGGCTCGTCAGAGCCACCACCTTCGCCAACGAGCGGGCTGAAGCCGCCGAGGGTCGGAGTGATCTTGAACAGGCCAGCGGTCGGATTGAAGAGGATGTCATAGACACCGGCCTCAGCGACAGCGATGTCCTTGCCCTTCTCGGCGCCAGTGATCTCCTCGTCGATAGCGGCGATGTATTTCTCATCACCAGGGCCACCGAAATCTCCCTCATTCCATGTACCGGGAGTACGGAACTTGAAGGCGTCCTCAGTCGTAAGCTCAACGCCCTCAGCGACATGCCACTCACCGTCTGTGATCATGGAAATATCCTTGTCCCAATTGAGACCGCGGCTGGCGACAGAACCGGTAATACCCCAATCACTCTTCTGGTCATAGCCCGGATAGGTCTGGTAAGCCTCTGTGATTGTGATGGTTCCGTCATTAGAGTCATAGAGGATATCGTAAGCTCCGTCAGCGGGGACAGCGATATTCTTACCCTTGGCCACAGCCTCAAATGAAGAGCCTATCTCAGCGACGTATTTCTCATCCCCAGGACCGCCAAGGTCAACATCATCCCAAGAGCCTGCGGTACGAACCTTAAACTCGTCCGCCGCAGTCAGAACGATGTTCTTAGCGACATGCTTTGTCCCGTCCTGAGTCATGAACATAGGTTCGTCAGCGTTCCAACCGTTGCCGGTGCTGGCGATGGATCCGATGACTCCCAGAGGGCTCTTCTCGGTGAAATCGACCCAAGGATTGCCCTGGGCGACAGGAATCACAACCTCGAAGCCGCTGATAGTGATGTGGCCTTGAGAGTCGACATGGCCGTTGCGGCCGTTGTCAAGGCTGGGCGACTGCATTGAAGCGCGGATGAACATGTCAAGCGACACCACAGAGCCTTCGGCATAGCCGAGAGACACAAGCATCTTGGCGAGATTGGCGATCGAAGCTGAGATCTCGCTTTCCTTGACAGTGGCGGTCACTGCCTTGTTCACCGCCTTGCCATCAACAGAGGCAAGGATAAGGGAATGGTTCACGGGCATCTTCTGGTTGAAACCCGCGTTGAACGCTCCCGGAGTGAAAGCCACGGTGAGTGCTTTCTCACCGAGCTCATAGCTCCCGACGACGGGAGCAGTGGCCTTCGTCTCATCGAAGGTGACCATCTCTTCCCTCACGCAGGAAAAGGTCACAAGGGCGAGCAGGCCTACCGAAAGTATTGATAATAACTTTTTCATTGTCATGTCCTATTAATAACCGGAGTTCTGCTGAAGGTTGGAGTTGGCAAGACGGTCGCTATCCGGAATAGGGAACAAAGTCCTGTAGGAATCGACATCCTTGCCATCCTTGGTCTCGCCCTTCCACTGCCAGTTGTAGCCGGAAGTGAACTTGCCGAAACGGATAAGGTCACTGCGACGCCAGCACTCCTGATACAGCTCGCGGGCGCGTTCGTCAAGGATCTCGTCGAGGTTGAGAGATGATACCGCAGGGATGCCTGCCCTGGCGCGGACCTGGTTGAAGGCTGAGAGTCCGTCGATGGAAGCTCCCCGAGCCTGGCACTCGGCTGCCATCAGGAGGACGTCAGCGTAGCGCATCATCGGGAAGTCTGTGTTGACGAAACCAGGGTTGTTCCAAGTGTCATTATCAGGATCATAAACCCGGTTTGGAATCTCACCGGCACTAGTGACATTGCGGAACTTCTGGAAGCCGTAGCCGTACTTGAAGTTGCCGATGTCATCAATGCTCTTCTCCTGGATATTGTCTTTACGGGCGGCATCCTTAGCCTCGCGCAGGGACTTGCACTCGTCCTCGTACTTGCCATCTTTCTTAAGCTGGGCGATCTTCTCCTCGGAGTCACCTCTCTGCTCAGGAGTCTCGGGCATAGCGTCAACATCAGCGGTGGACTTGGCGGTGTCATAAAGAAGATAACGTGCGTCGCCAGCCGTGAACTTATCCACAAACTCAGGGGTGGTGCGGATTCCGCCCCAACCGGAAGAGATACCGATGTGATTGACATTCATTGTACCACCGGTGGAAGCGAACACAAGGTAATTGGTCGCGCCATAGCTCTGGGTATAAAGACCGTCCTGCTGAATAGCGAAGATGATCTCGTCGGTGCACCTGTCATTGTCGGCGAGGAAAAGCTCCTGATAGGGGCTGAAAGTGCCGGCGGAGGTGGTGTGAAGGGAATATCCGTCATCCATCAGGTCACTCAGGACAGCGGCGCAATCGTTCCAGCGCGCTGTACCTGTGTAAACCTCAGCGCCGAGATATAGCTTGGCGAGGAGGAACTTGGCGGCGCCCATTCCGGCATGGCCATATTCGACACTTCCCCTTTCAGGAAGTTTACCGTTGGCGATAATGTCCTTAAGCTCAGTCTCAAGCCAGTTGAAGAGGTCAGCGCGGGAAATCTGCTCGGGATTGACACCCACAACAGCGTTCTCGTCAGCGAACGGGACATTGCCGAAGTTGTCAATAGCGTGGAAATATGCTATTGCCCTGAGGACACGAGCCTCGTCAATGTAACGGGCGGTATCATAGCCTTCAAGGTTCTTCACCTCACGGATGAACTCGTTGGCTGCGGCTACCTGCATGAAAATACGGGAATAAAACGCATAGATGAAGGTGTCGTCAGTTGTCCAGTTCATATAGTGGAAGTTCTTGATGGTCTGGTCGTTCCAACCGCAGACGCTCTCATCTGTAGTGAGTTCGCTGTGGTGGTAAAGACCGCGGATGTACTGTGACGCTCCGCCATCAAGGCCGGAAATCGAAGGATCTCCGCCAGGGCCGTAGTAGCCTGAAGTGGCGAAGCCGAGATAGACACCGGCGATATAGGAATCCATGGCCTGCTGGCTGATCAAAACTTTGTCAGCCGTGTTGGCGTTAGGATCGATCGGGGTAACATCGAGGTCACCGACGCAGGAAACCATTGCGGCTGCGGCCGCGATAATTCCAAGGATATAAGTTATCTTTTTCATATTCCTGCCCATTTTAGAAGTTGAGTTTCAAACCGCAGACATAGGTTCTCGGACGGGGATAGACGGTTCCGTCAATTCCGCCGTAAACCTCAGGGTCGATGCCGGAGTACTTCGTGAAGGTGCAGATGTTCTGCACGGTTCCAAAGATATTGAGGGACGCGTTCCTGTCAGCATTGATCTTGAACAGTTTCGGGAAGGTGTATCCGAGTGTGAAGTTGTCAAGCTTCAGGAAGGAAGCGTCATGGAGATAGTAGTCAGACAGATACTGGGCCTGGGTAAACATCGACTTGGGAGCCGAGGAGACCCTGTTGCTGACAAACTGGTTGGTCCAGAGGTCGGCCAGCATCTCCGTGTCAGAAGCGACGTTGTTGTACACCCAGTTACCGATGGAGGCGTGGCCAGAGAGGGCCGCGGTCCAGTTCTTCCAAGTGAAATTGGTGTTGAAACCGAAGGTGTAGTCAGCATCCGGCTTGTGGGTCAGATACTTGTCATCAGCGGTGATCTGGCCGTCGTTGTTGCGGTCCACATATACTCCGTTGATAGGGTTGCCCTCGGAGTCATAAACCTGCTGGTAGAGATAGTAAGAGAGCATCGGGTAACCAACCTGGATCAACTGGACGTTGTTACCGGTACCTCCGGCTATTCCACCTTTCTCTATACCAGCGGCATTCTCGTCGGAAGCCGTCAGTTTGGTGACCTTGTTATTATTGTAAGCCATGTTCACTCCGGCTGTCCAGCTCATGTCCTTGGTCTCGATGAGGATACCGTTCAGATCAATCTCGAATCCCTTGTTGGTCATAGTTCCGATGTTGGTATTGAGATAGTTCGTCAGGTTGGAGAGGCCAGGCACAGGTATCCAGTTGAGGATGTCGCGGGTGTCCCTCTGATACACATCGGCGCTCAGGCGCAGACGGTCATTCCAGAAACCAAGATCGATACCGGCGTTGTAAGTCGTGGTGGTCTCCCACCTGAGATCGGCGCTGTAACCGAGGGCGACGATAGGAGCGGAATAGTTACTGCCGTTCACGAAATAGTAGGAGCCGGGTGTGTTGATGGAGAGGAACTGGGCGAAGGTGTCGTAGTAGCCTCCAACCTCCTGCTGGCCAGTCTCACCCCAGCTAAGACGAAGCTTAGCGGTCGAAAGTTTCTCAACGCCCTTCATGAAAGGCTCGTTTTTGATATTCCAAGCGAAGGCCACGGACGGGAATATACCCCATTTGTGGTTCTGGAAACGTGAGGTTCCGTCAGCTCGGAGAGTGGCGGTCAACAGATACCTGTCGGCGAAACCGTAATTTGCGCGGCCGAAGAAGGAAATCAGGTAGAGCTCACCCTTGCCTTCGGTATTGGCCATCTCGAGATTGTCAGCCAGCCTGTACTTGTAGCTATGTTTGTTGCTCCAGAAATGCTGCCAGGAATAACCGGCCATCAAATCCACATTGTGCTTCTTCGCGAAGGTCTTGTTGTAGTCGGCGTAGAACTCAAGGGTGGTGTTGCGACGGGTGTAGTCATAATCCACATGATGACCACCGCCGGCCTCAGAAGTGTCATGGATAGACCTCTCAGAGCCCTTGGCCCTCTCAGTTATTCCATCTGAGGAGGCCCAGTCAATACCAAGGTTAAGGTTGAGCCTCAAATCCTCGAAGCCATGGATCTTGTAGTCGAACTGGGCGTTGCCGATGAAGCGCTTGGAGTCTGCCTTGTCAATCAAGGCGTCCAGCAGGCCCACAGGGTTCATCGTCGCCATAGTGTTGACGTTACCGGCCGCATCGTACCAGGTGGTGTATCCGTTAAGACCGTTGCTGTCATAAACCGGCTTGGTGGGGTCATAGTGATTGGCCGCACCGATAGCCTCCTGGTTGGCATAGACGTTCTTGGCGTATGTTCCCTTTCCGTTCAAGTTGACAGTGAGGTGGTTCTCGAAGAAAGTAGGAGAAAGGTTGAGAGACAGAGTCCCACGATCCATCTTGGATCCCTTGAGGGTACCGTTTTGGCTCGTATAGCCACCGGAGACGCGGTAAGGAAGGAAGGTTCCGATCTTGCCGTTCAGGCTGATGTTGCCGTCGTAGGTCTGGGCGTTGTGGTAGATTTCTTTCTGCCAGTCAGTGTTGGCTGAGCCGAGAGCGGCCTCGGCGGCCGAGTTAGGACCATAGAAATCCCTGATGAGGGAACGGATCCCGTCAGCGTCAAGAAGATCGTTGTACTTGGCGATCGTGTTGATGGAAGTCGTGAAATCCACGGCCACATTGGGCAGTTTGGAAGCGGTCTTTGAACCCTTCTTCGTGGTAATCACGATAACTCCGTTGGAGGCCCTGGATCCGTAGATGGCGGTCGCGGACGCGTCCTTCAGGACAGAGAAGCTCTCAATGTCCTCGGGGTTGATGGAAGACAGAGGGTCGGACATACCCTCGATCCGGTCATTGGAGACGGGCAGGCCGTCGATGACGATCAGAGGGTCGTTGGAAGCGTTGATGGAGGAGCCACCACGGATACGGATAGTGGCACCCGCACCAGGCATACCGCTGCCCTGAGTCACGACGACACCCGCGCTCTTACCTCTAAGGAGGTCGGCCGGGGTCGTGATGACACCCTTGTTGATCTCATCAGCCTTCACGGTCGAGACCGATCCGGTCATGTCACTCTTTTTCACGGTACCGTAACCGATGACCACGACCTCGTCGAGGAATTCTCCATCCTCAGCGAGGGTGACCTTGGCAGGGACCTCTGAAGCCTTGAATGTCTGGGTAGCGTAGCCGATGCAGCTGATGACAACTGTAGCGTCCGGACCACTGACATTCAGGAGGAAGTCACCGTCGAGACCTGTGGAGGTTCCGTTCGTCGTGCCCTGCTCCATGACAGTGGCTCCGATGACCGGTCCCAAGGCATCGACCACGACTCCCTTGACCTGGTATCCGCCCTGGGCGAATACGGTTGTGCCGGTGAGGCATAGCAGCATCACCGCCACGGCAGTCATAATCCTTTTCATTACTTTGTGTGTATTGTTGTGTATAGTCATATAAGTCAGCTATTTACCTTCTTTTCTGAGACAAACCTGACACTGATGGCGCCAAGAACCAGAAGGACTCCGGCGATGATCATCATGTTCGCCTGAACCCCACCACAGAGCTTCAGGACCACTCCGCCAAGGGCGGCCGCCACGATCTGCGGCAGGCAGATGGTGCAGTTGAACAGGCCCAGGTAGCTTCCCATGTGCTCGCCATGGAGGGAGTTCGTCAGAAGGGTGAACGGAAGCGCGAGCATGGCCGCCCAGGCCGCTCCGATCAGGAAGTACGACAGGAAGAGGACGTACTGGTTGTGGACAAAGGCAACGGACACAAACCCGACCGCTCCCAGAAGCAGGCTCACGACGTACGCGAGCTTCAGCGACTTGAATTTAGGAATCACAATGGCCCAGAGGATGGAGCCTACAGCCTGGATGGCGAAGACTACTCCAACCCAGTTGCCAGCGGCCTGATAGCCCTCGGAGGCTGTGTCGGTGGCATTCCAGCAGTTGGCGGCAATGGTGCCGTTGGAATATGTCCACATGTACATGAAAGCGGCCCAGCAGAAGAACTGCACGAGACCTACAGTCCAGAAGGTCTTGGGAGCGTGGAGAAGGAGCTTAAACAGTCCTTCCTTATTTGCCGTATCGTCAGATGCTTTGGCAGGGTCAATTCCGTGGAACTCAGCATATTCCTGAGGATTCATCTCCTTGACCTTCAGGAAGGTGTACATGACGCAGATGATCAGGATCGCTGCCCCGCAATAGAAACTCCATATCACGGACGGAGGGATCTGGCCCTTCGGAGCGATGTTCGCGATTCCAATCCAGGTAAAGAAGATAGGGAAAAGATAGCCAACGAGGCTTCCGGCGTTGCACAGAAGGGACTGGATCGAGTAGGCCTGGGCCTTCTGCTTCTCGGTAACCATGTCACCGACCATCATCTTGAACGGTTGCATCGCGACATTGATCGAAGTGTCAAGGAATATCAGGGAGAAAAGCCCGAACCACATCGCTCCATTGAGCCCAAGGATCAGCCTCGAGGAGAAACTAAGGCTCCCGGCGTTGGGAAGGAATATCATGACCAGCACGGCCACAATGGCTCCCACGAGAAGGTAGGGCTTCCTACGACCCATCCTGCACCAGGTCCTGTCGGTATTCTAAGACTTTTCCAAGGAATACATCCTCTTTTTTTATATTTTTTTGAAGAAGGCACCGCCGCCGCAATATACGATATGCGGCGGCTACAGT
>CACZZZ010000005.1 GCA_902785825.1 uncultured Bacteroidia bacterium | reverse complement strand
GGACTCCAAGAAGCCGCTCCGACGACCGATGCGAAAGGCAAAATGGCTAAGAAATCACACTTTTACGCAAAAACTCTTGGCAGTTTGCGGAATTGAGGAATAATATTTCTTGATACTCCTGCTATCGTATACTTACTGCTTTCTAAGTTCTCTGATAGAATCGTCCAGGATTGGAATGACCCTGACTATAAATCCATGTGCAGTTTATCAGAGATGATGAAACAGAATGAAGATAGAATTGAACTTTGCGTTTACAGAAGCTATTTATATGAAGTCGCTTGGGAAATCAAGAAGGCACTCCAACTATCTTGGCTTGACGAATGCTCTTTTACAGATGCGCTGGGAGAAACCGCCAACAACTTCTATAATTATTATCATTTCATGAGGGGGAATGACTATTTCGAAATTGATGAGAGTATTAATTCTGTTGAAGATTTGATTTATTCAATGGGAATTGACGATACGGATGTCCATAGCGTGTATTTTGTACCAAATGCTGTAAAAGATTTGAGTGATATACTTGAAGACTATGGAATTCTTGTTGAGGATACTGTTAAGTCCGATTGTTTTCAGGAAAGCAGAATCATCTACGAAAAACAATTGATGCAGTTGACGAGAACAAAGTCTCCTAATGCAATAGCAAATGATGTTAGTCAGATGCTATATTTGTTGACTGATGATGCTGAGGCAAATGATGAAGATCTCTTTTTATCAACGTGGGATTCAACCCTTTTCAATTTACGAGATGAACTTATAAAAAATGATGAGGCTAATTCTTTTCACTATTTTAACATCTGTAACCCCGCAGTACTTAGCAATAGAATAGCATTAGAGTATTTTAATATTGATCAATCCGCCATAACAAATGACGTGTTTTTATATGCTGAAAAAGAATACGACTTATCAAAACGCATTAAAAGTTTACGAGACATTATCGCCCCATTATTGGGGAAAAAAGATAATCGAAACAGTAAGCTAGTTCGGGCGATTAATACAATCAAAAAAAAGCAGCTCAGGGCTTCTGAGGTAAATGATTCTACAAAAGATAATATAAAAACTGTTCCTCTTGAGGATGTGTTATTACAAATGATGAAAGCTGACACTAATGATAAGGAGTTCTACGAAAAGTTTGTACAATTCGTGAATAATGAAGATAATACAGACTATATAATTCAAATTATCGAAAAAGGTATTTCTTCTAAATCTAAGAATGAAGAGTTCGATTATAGTAGCTTCTATTCTAATGTAGAGTCAGGAATACTGCCGCAATCATAGGGAGATACTTTGATATTGGTAGGTGAAAGAGAATGAGGCATACAAACAAACTGCTCATTTGAAATCCTTAAAGGTTAGAATTTGTTTGTATAAAACTTATTCATATCTTCTTATATGATTGATAATCAACATAGAATAATATCTTTAACGAGGAAGAATATTAAGGTAGAGATATACTCTTAACATACTGATTTACGGCGAGACAAGTAAGGATTGTGTGCTTGTCTCGCTGTTGTTTATTACTGTTTATTTTTTCCTCAGCAAAAACTTCCGGCCGAGTTTGACGAGGGGTTTTATGTACCAGGGGAGTAGCGCCCGTTCCGCTTCAGGGAGTTTCTCCCGGATGGGGATGCCTTGCGGACAATGCTGCTCACATTTGCCGCACTTAACGCATTGGGAGGCGAATGACGGCTCGCCGGCGAGGGCGACAGCCTGGAAATACTGCGCCCATCCGGACACCTTCGACTCCGTGTACATCGTGTTGTAACTCGCGAATATTCCCGGAATATCCACTCCCTTTGGGCATGGCATGCAGTAACGGCAGCCCGTGCACCCGACTTTCTCCTTCGCCCTGATGATGCCAAGGATCTGACGAAGAAAAGCTCTGTCATCATCCGTGAAAGCCCCTGCGGTCGCTTCCGAGGCGATCCTCACGTTCTCTTCCACCATTTCAAGGGAATTCATTCCGGAGAGGACCACCGTCACCTCAGGCTGGTCCCAAAGCCAGCGCAGACCCCAGTCGGCGGGGCTCCATCCTCGGGAATGACCGGCCATGAGTCTCTTCGCGTCTTCGGGCAGCTTGTTCACGAGCTTGCCGCCTCGGAGCGGCTCCATGATAACCACAGGGATGCCTCGTGCCGCGGCGGCCTTAAGCCCGGCGACGCCAGCCTGGGTCGTCTCATCCATGTAGTTGTACTGGATCTGGCAAAAGTCCCAGTCATAGTCGGCGAGGATCTTCAGGAAGTTATCGGTATTCCCGTGGTAAGAGAAACCTATATTCCGGATGGCTCCAGAAGCCTTCTTCCCGGCGATCCAGTCAATAACTCCCACTGTCTTAAGACGTTCCCATTGGGCGATGTCGGTAAGGTGGTGCATTAGATAATAATCGACCCTGTCTGTCCGAAGGCGGGAAAGTTCCTCATCGAAATACTTGTCCAGCGAAGCTTTGTTACGCACCAGGTATTGGGGAAGTTTGGTCGCTATGCGGACCTTGTCCCTGATCCCGTTGCGCTCGAGAATCTCGCCCAGGGCCGATTCGCTGCCGGGGTAGATGTATGCAGTGTCAAAATAGTTCACGCCTGCCCGGTAGGCGGCCATCAGCTCGCGCTCGGTCTTCTCAATGTCAACCCCAGCGCCTTTGCGGCTGAAACGCATGCAGCCGTATCCGAGGATGGATAGATCATCCCCGTGAATGTCTTTCCTGTAATTCAAGGACTAAATGTATTTGAATGGCTTGAACGGTTTGCCGCCTGCCATGATCTCTTGTTTGGCCTCGTCGAAGGTCACTTTCTCACCGGAGCGGACGGCTGCGTTGGTCATCATCGTGGCGATAGAGTGGTTATATCCGGCCAATACCGGAGCGTTGGTCTCCTTGCGGCTCTTGACGCACTCCATCCAATTGCGCATGTGGAGATAAGTCATGTCGTCACCGCCTGTGTTGGCTCCGGTCTCGATCTTGATTGAAGGCAGTTTGAAGGTGTCGAGCAAATTCGCTTTCATTCCCATCTCCTTAGCGGCCCACTCCTCAAGGCCTCCAGCTGAGGTTACCTCATTGGTGTCGAGGTTGAGGGTGCCACCATTGGAGAAATAAAGCTCTTTAGTGCCACCAGCGCCGTTTGTGAACCTGGATGTGTAAAGCACCTGGAAACCGTCAGTGGTTCCTTCAGGACCGTAATCCATCACCGCGGTCAGGGTGTCGTAGTTGCGGCGTCCGTCCTTCCAAAGATAAATGCCTCCGTTCGCGGCGACGCTCCTGGGGTGACTCAGGCCGGTGAACCAGTGGACCGTATCGATCTGATGTGACATCCACTGGCCGGGGATGCCGGATGAATATGGCCAGAACAGCCTGTATTCCAAGTATTTCCTTGGATCCCACGGCTCGAACGGGCGGTTGCAGAGGAATCTCTTCCAGTCCGTGTCGGCCTCCCTGCACTCGGCGACGAGTCCGGGACGACGCCAGCGCCCTGGCTGGTTGACATTCCAGGTCATCTCGACCATTGTGATCTGGCCGAACTTGCCGGAGTTGATATAATCGTACGCAGCCTGGTAGTTCGGGGCAGAACGCCTCTGGGAACCGATCTGGATGATTCTGCCTGATCCGGTGGCGATCTTCAGGGCCTTGCGCGCGTCGGCCATTGTCTCGGCGAACGGCTTCTCGCAATACGCGTCACAACCAGCCTCGACAGCCTCGACAAGGTGCAGGGCGTGCTGGAAGTCCGCGGTGGAGATGATCACGGCATCACACATGCCAGACTCATAAAGTTCCTCATTGTTGCGGAACAGCTTGACATCGATGTCATATTTCTCCTTGAAAAAGACCCTGGCCTCCTCTCGACGGCGGTTCCAGATGTCTGAGACAGCGACGATCTCGAAGCCCAACTCATCAGCGCTCGCCATGAAAGTGGGTATCAGGGAACTACGGCAGCGGTCTGAAAAACCGACTATTCCGACCCTGACTTTGCCGTTCGCTCCTTTCGACCTGGCGATGGTCTTGGCGTCAAGTGATATTCCTCCGAGCATAAGGCCACCTGTGGCAGCGAGGCTCGTCTTTATGAAATCTCTTCTGCTTTGCATATTCCTTAGATTATTTGACTGATAATATTTGCTCTCTCATGACTGCGATTGCCTTGGGCAACTGGGTGTCAATATCCTGCCAGGAGCACTCGAAGGACATCCTGCCAGTGTACTTGATCTTTTTCAGCGCCTTCAGGTACGGCGTGAAATCGTCCCCCTTGACACCGGGCGCGGTCCTTCCCTCCACCTCGGCGATGTGGCAATGGACAAGTTTGTCCGCTGAGGTTATGATGTCTTCGGGCGACTCTTTCATTCTGGCCATATGGAAAAGGTCAGCTATCACGCAGATGTTCCCGCTGCCGGTTTTCCTCGCGATTTCGGCTCCTTCCGCGACCGTATTGATAAAATTCGTCTCCGCGGTCTGGAGAGGCTCGATCGCCACGATGACTCCGTATTCCTCAGCCGTCGGGGCTATTCTCTTGAGGAAACCGGTGAATTGCTCTTCCGCCTTTGCCCTCTCAAACCCTTCCGGAATGCTCCTGGAGCCGCTGCTGCCAAGAACGAGAATCTTTATTCCGGTCTCGGAGGCCCGGCGTATCGCTGTTTGGGAATATTTGACAGCCCGCTCGATGTCCGCCTCGGGGCCGACAATCTTTATCTCACCGGGAAAGAAGCCATTCGCTGAATAGATAGGCGGGTCCATCGTGGCGGCGAGAGCTTTGTTGGCGGTGAACTCCTCGTCGCTTTTCTCGGGCATGAGGAACCCGGTCACATTGGCCTCAAGATAGTTCAGACCGGCTTTTTTGGCCGCGTCGGCCCACCCGGTTCCGCAAATCCCGAGATGCTCGTCAAGATTGAACTCATACTTGGGGCCGCAACTGTAGAGAAGCGCCGCGGCGAAGATCGCGGACAGGAATAAAAATAAATGGTTTTTACGCATGGTCAGGAAAAAGTGTTATCTTTACAAAGATAATAAAATCTATTTCAGTATCAATATGCCTGTCACAAGATATCTGTTCTCCATTGTTGCCTTTGTCTTAATGTCTTTGAGCCTGTCTGCCCAGCAAGTAAATTACGACGAGGCGGCTGTCGCCCCGTATGAGCTTCAGGATCCGCTGGTTTTCGCTGATGGGAAGAAAGTCCGCAAGAACCAGTGGCAGGAGCGTAGGAAAGAGATTCTGGACATGTTCCAGCATGAGATGTACGGTGTCCTCCCTCCAAAGGGTGAAGGAATATTCCTTGAGACTATAGAGGAGGGCTCTACTCTTCATGGGCAGGGGACAAGGAGGCAGGTCAGGATGTGGTTCCGTTCGGACAAGACCGGCCCAAAGGTGGATTGGCTGATTGTCACCCCTAATAACGTGGAAGGCCCTGTGCCAGTGGTGCTTCTGTATAATTACGCTGGTAATCACACAATCCTTCCCGATGAGGAGATCCTCGTTTCAGACGCTTGGTTTCAGGGACTCTTCGGGGAGAAGGACAACAAAGCCTCGGCGGACGACAGGGGGAAGTACAACCGTGACGGAGAGAAAACAGTCTATCCGGTGGGTACTCTCGCCGCGAGGGGATATGCTACTGTCACAGCATGCTACAATGATGTCTCTCCCGATCCTAGTCCGGTCCAGATGAAGGATGGGGTCAAGATGCAGGATGGTTTTGCCTACACGGGAATATTCGACCTGTGGGGCCCCAGAGACCCTTCCAAGGATGACAACACTACCTCTCTGATGGCTTGGGCCTGGGTCTTGATGAGAGCCATGGACATGATAGAGCAGGATCCGACCCTCGACCAGAGCAAGGTGATCCTTACCGGATACTCCCGTCTGGCGAAGGCCGCCCTGATAGCCGGAGCGTTCGACGAGAGATTCCCTGTGGTTGTCCCGGTGCAGACCGGCGGCGGGGGAGTGCCTCTGGCAAAGAGGAATTTCGGCGAGTCTGTCGCCACGGAAGTTGTCTCTTTCCGCCATTGGTACTGCAGGGCTTATGACAAGTATGCTGACAATACCGACGCGTTGCCGTTCGACCAGCACATGCTGCTCGCCTGCGTGGCGCCGAGGGCGCTTCTTGTCGAAGGCTTCGACAGCCCTTGGTTCGATACCAAGGGGGAATATCTTGCCGTCAAGGCCGCGAGTCCTGTCTGGAAGTTCTTGGGAAAGAAGGGAATGCCTAATGTCGGGTGGCCTGATGATTACGACACTTCAGCCATCGGGCCTCATCTTGGATATGTCCGTCGGGCAGGGGATCATGGCATCACCCCGATCGACTGGACTTGGATGCTGGATTTCGCTGAGGGTGTGTGGAACAAGAAATAATAACCAATAAACATAATAATAACAGATCATGAATGAATATTTCAATTTAAAGGGCCAGGTGGCCTTGGTGACCGGTTGCTCGGGAGGTTTGGGCGTTCAGATGGCAAGGGCGTTAGCCTCTGTGGGATGTAATATCGTGCCGATTGCCAGGAGATTGGAAAAACTTGAGGAAGTCGCGGCTGCCCTTATGAATGATTTTGGAGTTGAGGCTCTGCCTTTGCGTTGTGACATCACCTCGACTGAGCAAGTGGATGAGGTGGTCTCAAAGGCTATGGAACGCTTTGGAAGGATTGATATTCTGGTGAATAACGCTGGCACAGGCGCTGTCGCTCCGGCGGAGGAGATCACCGACGCCCAGTTTGAGAATGAGATGCAGATAGACCTGTTCGGATCCTTCAGGGTCGCCAGGGCGGTTGCCGCCAAGGCCATGATTCCCGCCAAGTATGGCCGTATTATCAACATCGCTTCGATGTATGGACTGGTGGGCAACAAGATAGCTCCGGCATCTCCTTATCATGCCGCCAAGGGTGGGGTGGTCAATCTGACCAGGGCCCTCGCCGCCGAGTGGGGCAAGTATGGCATCACTGTCAACTCCATTTGCCCGGGCTATTTCTACACGCCTCTTACCGTGGATACTCTGAACTCTGATTATTTCCAGGCGTATGCCAAGCAGGTCATTCCTATGGAAAGGTATGGCAATGAGGGCGAGCTTGACACGGCGACCCTGTTCCTGGCTTCTCCGGCATCCTCTTATGTCACTGGAGTGGCGCTACCGGTTGACGGCGGATACACATGCGTATAACTACTTCACTAATGAAACGGATATTGTTTTTTCTTCTGGCCTTGATTCCGCTGTCCGCGGCTGGCCAGCCTGTTTATGACTGCCACAGAACCACGGGCAAAATCAAGATTGACGGCAAGGTCACTGAGAAAGAGTGGGCGGCCGCTGTCCCTTGTACTGATTTCAGGGATATAAGGGGAGACGGTTGGGCCGCTCCCAAGTACCTCACTACCATGAGGATGCTGTGGGACGACGATAATCTATATGTCAGCGCTGTCCTTGAGGAGCCGGATGTCAAGGCGAAGGTGAGCGAGAGGGACGACATAGTCTATCATGACAATGATTTCGAGGTGTTCCTCAATCCATATTCCGACAGCAGGCTCTACTACGAGTTTGAGATCAACGCCCTCGGAACGGTGATGGATCTTCTCATGGAAAAGCCCTACAGCAAGGGTGGCACCTTCATCATGACCTGGGATTTTCCGGGCTTGAAGACGGCCGTGAAAGTCCAGGGGACTCTCAACCGCTCCAACGACATCGACAAGGGCTGGTCAGTGGAGATAATGATCCCGTTCGACGGACTGAAGAGGGGAGGTGACGACCCTCGCAAGAATAAGGAGTGGAAGGCCAACTTCTCCCGTGTCGAGTGGCTCACAAAGCCTGAAGAAAATTGGGTATGGTCCCCTACAGGCATTGTCGATATCCATCACCCGGACAAATGGGGCACGATTCGTTTTGTTGACTAATTAATTGATAAAGTATTGATGAATAATAATTTCCCGTGGGAAGAGCGCCCTTTTGACTCAAAGGAGGTCATGTGGCGCTATTCAAAAAACCCCATCATCCCGAGAGATCTTCTCTCCACCTCGAATTCCATTTTCAATTCCGCGGTGGTCCCTTTCAAGAAAGGGGAATACAACTACGCCGGGGTGTTCCGTTGCGACGACACCAACCGCAGGATGCGGCTTCATGCCGGATTCTCCGTTGACGGCATAAAATGGGACATCAATGAGGAGGACGTCAAGTTCTCAGGAGCCGATCCTGAGGTAGCTGAGTGGGTTTATGGATATGACCCGAGGGTGACTTTCATTGACGGCAAGTACTATGTGACCTGGTGCAACGGCTACCATGGTCCGACGATCGGTGTCGCGTGGACGACTGATTTTGAGGTGTTCCACCAGTTGGAGAACGCCTTCCTCCCGTATAACAGGAACGGAGTGATGTTCCCGAAAAAGATTGGAGGCAAATTCGCTATGTTGTCCCGTCCGAGCGACACAGGCCATACCGCTTTCGGGGATATATTCTATTCAGAATCTCCAGATCTTGAATACTGGGGGCACCATCGTCATGTTATGTCTCCGGCTCCGTTCGAGGTCAGCGCGTGGCAGTGCATGAAGATCGGTGCCGGTCCTGTCCCGATTGAGACTCCGGACGGTTGGCTGCTGCTTTACCATGGCGTACTCCGCTCGTGCAACGGTTATGTGTACGCTTTCGGCTCAGCCTTGCTGGATCTGGAGCAGCCCTGGAAGGTCATTGCCAGAAGCGGTCCCTATCTGATCTCCCCGAGGGAAATTTACGAGTGTACCGGTGATGTGCCCAACGTTACATTCCCGTGTGCCGCCTTGCATGATCCCGAGACGGGCCGCCTTGCCGTCTATTACGGCTGCGCCGACTCGGTCACAGGCCTCGCTTTCGGCTATGTGCCTGAGATTGTGAAGTTCACGAAGGAGAACAGTATTATCTAAAGAAGGAAGAACAACGCCACTCCGGTGACGCTGACGAGGACTCCCAGGATCTCCTTGACTTTGATCTTATGCTTGTTGATAAGCACGTCCGGGGCTATGATAAGCACCGGAGTGAGAGCCATTAGTGTCGAGGCGATCCCCGCGTTGGCGTAGCGGACGGCCATAAGGGACAGTGAAACTCCGAGAGCCGGACCGAAAATGGTCAGGAGAGTGGCGTATTTCATGCCTTTCGGGTCCTTTACGGCTGTCTTCAGGCTGCCAAGACCTTTGCTGAGACTCAGCAGGATTATGAATCCGATGGCTCCGACGATAGCTCTAATCAATGTCGAGGCGAAGGGCAGCATGGCCTCCATGGCTCCCGCCGCTCCGGCTGGAACCGCCGCTCCATAATGCTCCATACCGATTTTGCTTAGGACAAGGCCCACACCCTGTCCTGTCCCGGCGCCAATTCCAAGGAGGATGCCCTTAAAGGGAATATCCAGTTTGATTTGGTGTTTCTCGCCACGGCTGAGGATCGACATGCCGATACCGCACAGCGTGACTACCATGGCGAGGATCGATTTCCAAGACATTGATTCTCCGAGCATTATCCAGCCCGCTACTGCTGCCATAGGAGGAGCGATCGTCATCATCAGCTGCCCGAGCCTGGGGCCTATGACGAGGTAGCTGTTGAACAGGCAGTAGTCTCCGAAGACGTATCCAACGAGAGCTGAGAGACCGAGCCAGAGCCAGGCTTTCCCATCCGCATGGACTGGGTATGGACGTCCTACCGTGACCCAGAGGAGTAGCGAAAGGAACACTGTCGCCAGCACGAGACGTATAACGTTCGTCTCCATCGACCCTATCCTTCGGCTCGCCTTGTCCGCGAACCATGCTGAGAAAGTCCAGGAGACAGCTACGATCAGTGAGATTATCTCTCCTAAATGATTCATGTCAAGTTCGAAATACGGTCGCGAATATACGAATACTTGTGATACTTAAGCTGTACTTGTGAAAATAGTATCAAAAATATTATATTCGCGTATGGCCACAAGTTCAGTTTTAAAAGAAATCACCCCACTTTCAGACAAAGATTGCCTGTACATTGTGGAACGTCACAAGTCGGAGTTCCTATTCCCGCTTCACTCGCATCGGGAATATGAGCTCAACTTTATTGAGAACGGAAAGGGAGTAAGGCGAGTCGTAGGGGACAGCGTCGAGGAGATCGGCCCCTACGAGTTGACACTTGTCGCGGGCAACGAGCTGGAGCATGCCTGGGAGCAGGGAAGTTGCGTCGAGGGCGACGTGAGGGAGATCACCATTCAGTTCTCTCCTGACATTTTCCCGCCTGATCTTTTGAATAAAAGCCAGTTTTCCTCAATCAGCAAGATGCTTTCGAAGGCGAGCCATGGGCTGAATTTCTCTGTCCGGACAATAATGCGTGTTTATTCCTATCTTGACTCCTTATCTTCTGTGACAGAGCCATTTAATCAGTATCTCAATTTCTTGAAAATCCTGTACGAACTCTCTCAGGACGAGGAGGCCAGGATCCTGGCGAGCAGTTCTTTCGCTCGTGCTACCAGGGATAAGGAGAGCCGCAGGGTGATGAAGGTCAAGCAATATGTCAACGACCATTACTCCGAGGATCTGCGCTTGGAATCCCTGGCCTCGTTGGCCGGGATGACGCCTCCGGCGTTCAGCCGTTTCTTCAAAATGAGGACAGGCAGGACCTTGAGCGATTATATTATCGACATACGGCTGGGCAATGCCGCCAGGCTTCTTGTGGATACCACCCAGAATGTCTCAGAGATATGCTACAGTTGTGGTTTCAACAACCTTTCCAACTTCAACAGGATATTCAAGGCCAAGAGGGGTTACACCCCAAGGGATTTCCGCGCTCTCTTCAAGAAAAAGAGAGTCTTTGTGTAGCGGGTTAAAATAGTATCGGTTTTTGCTAATTTTGTATTTGTCGGCTCTGACGAATACATATAATTTTGCAAACGACACTATACTGTTTGGCCAACATGAAGTTCACAATCAAGCGGGTCGCCTTCGCGGCCATTCTTTTTCTTGCCGCCGGTTGCGCCCGGCAGGCCTCTTTTATCCGTGTGGAGGATGGTCATTTCCTTCGTGACGGAAAGCCATATTCTTTTGTCGGCACTAATTTCTGGTACGGACCTATCCTCGCCTCAGAAGGGCGTGGAGGGAATTATGACCGCCTTGTCAAGGAACTGGACGCCTTGAAGGAACTCGGATTGGATAATCTCCGCGTCCTTGTTGGGGGTGATGGTCCAGATGGCGTCTTTTCCAGGGTGGATCCCGCGTTGCAGACCGCTCCCGGAGTGTATAATGACACCCTCCTCGTCGGTCTTGACAAGTTCCTCGTCGAGCTTGGCAAGAGGAATATGACCGCTGTCCTGTTCCTCAATAACACTTGGGAATGGTCCGGAGGCTACGGACAGTATCTTGAGTGGGCTACCGGGGAGAAAGCGCTTATCCCCCTTGTGGATGGCTATTGGCCTTTCATGCAGCAGATGAAGAAGTTCCAGACATCCGCTCCTGCCCAGGAACTCTTCTATAATCACGTGCGCGCGATAGTCGGCAGAACCAATTCCATCACCGGAAAACCTTACAAGGATGATCCGGCGATCTTCTCGTGGCAGATAGGCAACGAGCCCAGATGTTTCTCGGATGAGCCTGAGATCCGTGACGGTTTCATAGGTTGGATGACCGAGACAGCGCGTATTATTAAGGAAATAGATCCCAACCATCTTCTTTCCACAGGAAATGAGGGGCTTATGGGATGTGAGAGCGATCCCGAATTGCTCGAGCGGGTCAACACCATCCCCGGGATTGATTATATGACCATCCACATCTGGCCCTACAACTGGAGCTGGGCCAAGGCCGAGAGCCTTGCCGAGGATCTTGACAACGCTATTTCCAAGACTGATGAGTATGTCCAGCAACATGCGGAACTTGCCGGCCGGCTGGGACTTCCTCTTGTTCTTGAAGAATTCGGTTTCCCGAGGGACGGTTTCTCCGACAGCCGCGAGGCCACAACAACGTGCCGTGACAAATATTACTCCCATGTGCTCGGGATGGTTGCGTCCGGCAAGCTTGACGGAATGAATTTCTGGGGTTGGAGCGGTTACGCCAATCCAAGCGGGTCCCAGTGGAAACCCTATGACGACTACACCGGAGACCCTGCCCAGGAGGCCCAGGGACTCAACGGGGTTTACATCACTGACAGCACGATAGACATTATCAAGCAAACTCAAATATATTAACAAACAAAGTGAATAGCATGAAACACAAGCTGTTAACCTTCATGCTGGCGCTATTCGCCTCTGCTGTCGCCCTGACCGCCCAGGTCAAGGTGACAGGTGTCGTCAAAGACGATACCGGACAAGGGGTGATCGGAGCCAGTGTCATGGAGAAAGGCACCACCAACGGTGCTGTCACAGACCTTGATGGAAATTATGTGATCACGGTGAAGCAAGGCGCTACGCTCGTGTTCTCTTCCATCGGCTACGCTACTCAGGAGATTCCTGTCGGAGGCCGAACGGTCATCGACGTTCTCCTTAAGGAAGATGCCGAATTCCTCGACGAGGTTGTCGTCGTCGGATACGGTACTATGAAAAGGAGCGACCTCTCAGGCGCCTCCGTCTCTATGAGGGAGGAGGATCTGAAGGGATCGATCATCACGAACCTCGACCAGTCCCTGCAGGGACGTGCCGCTGGAGTTTCCGCGGTTCAGACTTCAGGAGCTCCTGGTTCCTCATCTTCTATCCGCGTTCGTGGACAGGCTACTGTCAACGCCAACGCTGAGCCTCTTTACGTTATCGACGGTGTGATCGTTCAGGGTGGCGGTAACTCCGGTTGGGACTTCGGTCTGGGAACACTTGGTAACGGTAAGGTCTCCACGATCTCCCCGCTCGCCACTATCAACCCTGCCGATATCGTCTCGATGGAAATCCTCAAGGACGCTTCCGCGACCGCTATCTATGGAGCGCAAGGCGCTAATGGTGTCGTTCTCATCACGACCAAGCACGGTAAGGCCGGGGATGCGAAATTCTCTTATGACGGAATGTTCGCTCTCTCGAGGCAGACCAGCCGCATCGATATGATGAACCTCCGCCAATTCGCTGAGTACTACAATGATATGGTGGATCTCGGACTTGTCGACGCCAACTCATGGTACGCTGATCCTTCCATTCTCGGAAAGGGAACCAATTGGCAGGATGAGGTCTTCCGTACCGCTCTCCAGCACCAGCATCAGGTCAGTGCCCAGGGTGGTACCGAGAAGGTCCAGTACTACGTGTCAGGTTCTTATATGGATCAGCAGGGAACAATTATCGGTTCCAGCTTCAACCGTATCTCCTTCCGTTCCAACCTTGACGCGCAGCTCAAGGAGTGGTTCAAACTCGGACTTAACGCCACGTATGCTGTCACGAACGATAATATCAAGTTGGCCGACGGTCAAGAGGGTGTGATCTTCTACTCCCTCTCCACTCTTCCCGATATTCCTGTCTATGATATTGACGGAAATTATTCGACAACTGTCCGTGAGGGTTACACCTCCGCCAACCCTGTCGCCCTCGCAATGCTTGATGAAAACCTCCTGAAGCGTCAGAAACTGACGGGTAATGTCTATGCTGACCTCACCCCCATCAAGCACTTCACACTCAGAAGCGAGGTCGGTTTCGATGTGAGTAATTCCGAGTCCACCTTCTACAAGCCGATGGTTAATCTCGGAGGCTGGCAGAGGGGTAACAACAGCATGGGTTCACAGCGTAATGGAAGTACCTATTGGTCAATCAAGAACTATCTGACCTACTCCAACACCTTCGGTAAGCATAGTGTCACGGCGATGGCCGGCCAGGAAGCTTGGGAGTCCAGATGGAACTACCTCGGCGCCAATAACACCGGTCTTCCTTCAGATGATATTCACAATATCAAACTCGCTACAGGTAACCCTACCGTCAACTCAGGTTTCGGAAGTGCGGCCATGGCGTCGTTCTTCACCCGTGAGACTTACAATTATGACGACCGCTACCTCTTCACTTATACATTCCGTTATGACGGTTCCTCGAACTTCGGACCGGATAACCGTTGGGCTCCTTTCCATTCCTTCGCTGGAAGCTGGAGGTTCACCAATGAGGAGTTCATGAAGGATTTCACCAACTCTATCGGCCTGAACAGCGGAAAGATCCGTATCGGTTGGGGACAGACAGGTAACGCCAACATCGGTGGTGGCGCCTGGGAGTCCGGCATGTCCAAGATGCCTACAGGCCTTGGTGACAGCCAACGCCCCGCAAACATCTCCAACACTGGTATCCACTGGGAGAAGCAGCACCAGACAAACCTCGGTTTCGACTTGAGCTTCCTTGACAGCAGGATCAACCTTACCGTCGATCTCTACAAGAAGATATCTTCCGACATGCTCATGTCGATGACTCTTCCTTCTTATATGGGTACCCAGGGTAACGGCTCCTCCGCTCTCGCAGCCCCTAAGGGTAACTACGGTACCATCGAGAACAAGGGTCTTGAGATCACTCTGGACACCCATCCGATCCAGACCAAGGATTTCTCCTGGAACAGCAACTTCCAGATTTCCTTCAACCGCAACAAACTTGTCGCGCTCGACGGTAGCGCCAACGCCAACCTCGTCGGCTATGGCCAGTGGAGCGATGTGGTCTCTGTGACCGAGATAGGGGAGTCCCTCTATAACTTCTACGGCTATGTGGTCGAAGGTGTCTATAAAGACTTTGATGATATCCAGAACTCACCCCGCGCTGAGAAGTATCCTTCCGACGGCGTGTTCAACAGGTACACGACAGTGTGGCCCGGTGACATCAAGTTCAAGGATGTCAACGGTGACAATGTCATCAACGAGCTTGACCGCACTAACATCGGTTCTCCTCTTCCCAAGTTTACTTATGGATGGACCAACTCCTTCAGTTACAAGAATTTCGACCTTTCTATCTTCATTAATGGTTCCTATGGCAATAAGGTCCTCAACTATAATATGATGGGGCAGGGTTACAATGGTCTCGTGCACATGAACAGCACTTGGACCAACCAGCACACATCTATCGCTGACAGGGCTAAACTTGTCCAGATAGATCCCCAGAAGACCTATGCTGATGGTTCATGGTGGCAGGACGATATCACCAATGTCAAAGTCTCCAACGCCGGGACCAAGACTCCTCGTCCTTCAATTCAGGATCCTAACGACAATGACCGTCTCAGCACCCGTTACATTGAGGACGGAAGCTACTTGAGAATCAAGAACATAACTTTGGGATATACCTTCCCTAAGAAGCTTCTCACCAAGATCAAAGTCGACAACATAAGGCTCTACACTAATATTCAGAACCTTTACACTTTCACCAAGTACATGGGATTCGACCCCGAGGTCGGAGCCTCAACGCAGGATTCATCCGGACTCACTTTCGGAGTAGACAACGGACGTTATCCTTCTCCTATGACTTGCTCTTTCGGTCTTAATCTCACTTTCTAGAATGGAGGACAAGAAAATGAAAAACGCATTGAAATATATTATCGTGGCGATTGTCATCGCCTTTGGCGCCTCCTCATGCGAGAAGTTCCTGGACCGTCCTTCCGAGGATAGCTTCACAACCGGCGATTTCTATAAGAATGACGCGCAGGTGGAGCAGGGTATCAATTACCTCTATAACTCTCCTTGGTACGACATCATCCGTTTCTATATCTACGGATCCGAGACAATGTGCGGTAACGTGTATCAGGGGCAGAACGCCTATACTACCCTTACCGTCAATGGTACCGACCAGGACCTTAAGAATATGTCCTACTCACTTTGGGCTGTCAACGCGCAGTGCAACACTGTTATCAAGAATATCCTCGAGGCTGATGGAAACGCTTCCCAGGCCACGAAGAACCGTTGCATAGGCGAGGCGCTCGCATGGAAGGCCATGGCTTATTTCCTGTTGGTACGCACTTTCGGTGACGTTCCTATTATCCACGACAACACTGAGGTTATCAAGGAAGCTACCTACAACGAGGTCAGCAAGGTCCAGAAGGCCGATGTTTACGAATATATCGTCCTGACTCTTGAGAAAGCCCTCGAGCTCCTTCCCAAGAACGCTTACATTGGCAAGCTTAACAGGATCGACTACTATGCCGCTGAGGCTCTTCTTTCCAAGGTTTACCTGACCAAGGCTGGAGTCAATGGTTCTCTTGACCAGAATGACCTGGCTGCCGCCAAGAGGTATGCCGAGGATGTGATCAAGAACTCAGGTCGTAGCCTTACTCCTAAGTATTCAGACATCTTCAGAATGACTCCGGACAAGTTCCAGCAGACTGGCGAGTGTCTCTTCACTTGGCATTGGCAGTGCAAGGAGGAGAACTGGACATCCCAGAACTCCATCCAGTGCGATGTGGGTAATGTCGGATTCGACGAGAACGGCAACCTCTGGGGTGACTGGAAAGGCCCCACCGTCGATCTTCAGTCCGCTTTCGGAGTTTCCGCTATTGAGAATCCCGAGGAAAGGAAAGATGTGGATGACCGTCGTCAAGCCACTATGATGATGTTCGGTGACTTCTATGACTATTTCTGGACCGACAAGGGCGGCTTTGATTTCTACCGTTTCTTCTATGATCCCAGCTATTGCCCGGGAGGTTTCGACACCAATGCTTCCAACAAGACTTTCGGTTGCCAGACCGGAGCCAATTATGCAAAGCATATTTATGGTGACGTGGCTGACCACGTGGCCGCTTTCGGCTATCCTTCATTCGGTATGTACAACCAGCTTCCCACTCACATCCTTCGTTTGGGTGACATCTATCTTGTCTACGCCGAGGCCGCTTTTCTTACTGGTGACTCCGCCACGGCTCTGGAGTATGTCAACAAGATCCGTGAGAGGGCTAACGCGAAGCCTTTGACCAGTGTCACTTATGATGATATCTGGAAAGAGAGACGCCTTGAGCTCGCTCTCGAGGGAGACCGCTGGTACGATTATGTACGTCGCTCATACTATGATGCCAACGCTTGTATCGCTGACCTCCTTGCCCAGAAACGCTCTGGCTATAATGGCCTCGACGGTCTTTACAAGCAGTTTGTCACTGACGCGCAGGAGAACTATGTCGGTCCCGGCGCCCGCGCCTGGGATACCTCCGGCGTCACTTACAACGCTGACCAGGAGCTGACGGATGTCAAGCCTTCGATGTTCTACATGCCGTTCCCTACCGAGGATGTCGTCATGAACCCCAATGTAGGTTCCACTTCTGAGCCGATTCATGTAGATGTCCGTGAGACTTATTCATATGACTTTTAATTCGAGAAAAGATGAAAGTTAAGACAATATACACAAGCCTTCTCCTGGGTGCGGTCCTTCTGGCTGCCTGCGACTCCGTTGATTATCCGGACCGTTTTGTCCAGACATCGGGAGTCCCCACAGTGGATTTCATCCGCTATGCCAACAAGGATGTTGTCATCACCCAGGCCAATATGGAGGAGATCGTGTGCATCGTCGGTGATAACCTCACCAGCATCCACGACGTCTATTTCAACGACCAGCCCGCCATACTGAACACCAGTTTCATTACGGCTAAGACTCTCGTTGTCGCTGTTCCCAAGACAATGCCGGTCGATCAGACCGACAAGATCTATCTGATCACCAAGGATGGCCAGCAAGTGACCTATGATTTCAAGGTCCTTCCTCCTGCCCCGAAGATCACCACCATGTCACTCGAGTGGGCCCAGCCCGGAGAGACTGTCACGATCAACGGATCTTACCTCTTCGCTCCTGTCGAGGTCGAGTTCCCCGGCTGCGATCCTGTCACCGCGACAGCGGGCGACGGATCTTCCGTCTCCGTTGTGGTGCCTGAGGGCGCCCAGCCCGGAAAGATCAAGGTTACGACATCTTCCGGAACCGCCCAGTCAGTGTTCATGTACAAGGATTCCAGAGGAATGCTGTTCAATTTCGATAACGATCCTCACCCGACCAACCATGGTTGGCACGCTCAGGTCGTTGAGACCGATGAGACCGCCCTCTCCGGCAACTTCCTCCGTCTTGGTGGCGTTGATGTCACCCTGGACGCTGAGGGTGGCTGGAAAGATGGTAACTTCTCCTTTGAGTACTGGCCCGGCGATTGGGACGATCCTGTGTCCTACGCTGACAGTCCTCGTCTGACCGACTTCGTTGATTTCTCCAACTGGAAGAATATGGCTCTCAAGTTCGAGCTTTATATCCCCAGTGCCAATGCCTGGAAGGCTGGAGCGATGCAGATCATCATCGGAGGCGTTGATGTCGTCACCGGTGGTGCCGAAGGCGCGGTTGACAAAGATGGCAATGTCACCGCCGGAGCTAACAACAAGTTCATAAGCGGCGACGGTGTGCCTCAGGCTCCCCGCGCGCTGTATATCCCTTGGAAGTCAAGCGGTTCGTTCGATACCGGCGATAAGTGGGTGACTGTAACCATCCCTTATACTGATTTCGCTTATAAGTCTGACGGAACAGCTAATACAGTGGAGATTACTCCCGCTTCCTTCTCTTCCCTCACCATCTTCGTATGGAGTGGCGGCGTGACTGGAACCGAGTGCCAGCCGGTCATCAAGATCGACAACATCCGCGCTGTCCCTTACAAATAATAGGAGGAACTGAATATGAAGAATATATTTAAATATTCCATTCTCGCGACTCTTATTGTCGCGATGTCAGGCTTGACCGCTTGCCAGCAAGAAGAACTGGACACTGACCAGTATGCCGGTAAGCTCGCCCTTGCCGCAATCGCTCCGAACCCCGTGATGAGGGGTGCCCAGCTTCGCGTCATCGGTGCCAACCTTGATAAAGTGACGGAGGTCCGCTTCGCAGGCGGAGCGACAGTCACTTCCATAGAGAAGGTCGCTGCCGGCGAGCGTAGTGAGATTCGTCTCACTGTTCCTATGGATGCCGCTGTAGGCCCTGTCACAGTAGTGACGAGCGATGGAACGACCGCTTCCACCAGATTTGACCTGGAGTACACCGAGCCGATTGTTTTCAGCTCTTTCGCTCCGGCGACAGTCTTGTCCGGTGATGTTGTCACCATCAAGGGTGAATATCTGAACAATGTCAGGGAAGTTATCCTCGGAGGTGGTGTCTATGTCACTGAGTTCAACAGCCAGTCCGGCAGCGAGCTTTCCTTCACAGTTCCCTCAAACGCCATTTCCGGTTATGTCATTGTCGGCGACGTCAATGAGATTGAGGATCAGAACACCATCCCGAACCAGATTTATTCTGAGACCGAGCTGGTGGTCGGAGATCCCACAGTCGCTGTGGCTGACACCACCACTTACAAGAGCGGTGATGTCATCACCGTCTCCGGATCCCATCTGGATATGATTGAGAAAATCAACCTGACAGGCGCCGCTGATGTTGAATTCAAGCTCGCCGAGGACGGTAACTCAATCAGTTTCAATCTTCCGCCTTCCGCTAGCGACGGCCAGATAGTCCTCACTTCATTTGCGGGTAAGGAGTTCCAGGCCGGGGCTATCATCTCTCTGAATGTGACCGATCTTGAGGTCGCCTCTCTCGCTGAGGACGGACGCTACAAGGCTGGCTCAGACGTGTCGATCACCGGTTCCGATCTTGACCTTGTCACGAAGGTTGAGTTCACTGGCGCCGAGGCCCAGTGGTATCTCGATGGTAAAAACATCGTCGCCACGGTTCCTGCTGGTGCCAAGGATGGCGGTCTCACTGTTACTCTCGCTTCCGGGAAACAGGCCTACAGCTCTGAGATCGCTGTTGTCAAGCCTGTGGCCACCGCGGTTGACAAGAATGAGGCGGTAGCCGGCCAGACTAATATCGTCGTCACCGGTACCGATCTCGATCTTGTCACTGGTGTCACGATTGGTGATAAGGAACACGGATTCATTGACTGTAAGTTCGATATCCTGACCGCTGATTCCGTAAAGGTGGCTGTCTCGAAAGACGCTTACACGGGTCCTCTTACCCTTACCGCCGCCAATGGAGATAACACTGCGACCGAAGCCATTACCGTCACCTACGACGAGGCGGTTTCCGTGACCTTCGCACAGCCTTCATTCGCTCTCGGAAAGAAGATAGCTATAACCGGAAAGAATCTCCTGAATGTGGAGCAGTTGTCCATCAAGGGCAAGAAGGTTGTTTCCTATGCTGTCCGCGGTGACGATAATATGTCATTCGATATACCTGAAGGAATAGGCCCTGGCGTTTATCGTCTGGCGATGGTTCTTATCGACGGTACTGAACTGACATGGCCTGTCCCGTTCGAGATCACCGCTCCTTTCACCGAGAAGACCATCTGGGAAGGCAGTGAAATCGTGACTGGTTGGAGTGGAAAGGGCTTTGCTGAGCAGGACGCTTTCATCAATGCCGGAATCAAGGAGAGCGATGTCGTACGTATATACTTCAACGCTCCTGAAGGTAACTGGTGGGACATCCAGCTTGTGGATGGACACTGGTCCAACCTCTCTGTCCCCGAGCTTGATGGTGGTAATGAGATCAAGAGTGATTTCTATCCTAGCGGAAGCCAGATGTTTTCCTTCGCGGTTACGCCCGAGATCCTGGCCCAGCTGACCAAGATTGATACCTGGGGCAATGCCTTTATCATCAATGGAGACGGTAATATTGAGATCACCCGTATCTCACTCATCCAGTTCGGTGCTGTCGAGGAGAAGACCGCCATCTGGGAGGGCTCCCAGGTCGTTGATTGGAGTGGTGGAGCAGGCGAAGACAACAAGGCCATGACCGCTCTCTCATGGGGCGGCTATGACTGGAGCACCGTTGAGACTGGAACGAAGATCGTCCTTGAGTTCACTCCTACGGCTGATGAGGTTCAGATCCGTTTCTCCAATGGCTCCTGGGCCGCTCATCCGGGCACTCCTGATCCTTATAAGCTCTATGGAGAGAGCAAACTCGAGATAGAGTTGACCAAGGAGATTCTGGACAACATGGTCGCTACCGGCGGTCTCGTTATCACCGGCCAGGGCTATACCCTTACTGGAGTTTACCTTGTCACTACTGGAGAGATGGCTCCTGTTGGCACCCCTATTTGGGAAGGTTCTTTCGAGGTTGACTGGTCCGGCGGCCTTGGTGACGACCATAAGGCTATGACAGCTCTCTCCTGGGGTGGCTATGACTGGAGCACAGTTGAAGCCGGAACTACCATCGTATTGGAGTTCACACCTACGGCTGACGAGGTTCAGATCCGTTTCTCCAACGGCTCATGGGCTGCTCATCCTGGCACCCAGGATCCTTACAAGCTCTATGGAGAAAGCTCACTCGAGATTGAGCTAACCCAAGCTATCCTTGATGAGATGATCGCTAATGGTGGTCTTGTGATCACCGGGCAGGGATATACCCTGACGGCTGTCATTCTCAAATAACATTATTCCGGAGGGGGCTGACCCTCCCTCCGGGATCCAATTAAATAAATGAAAATGAGGAAAGTACTGTCTTGCCTGCTATTGGTGTCAGTCTTGGCTATGTTGGTTTCTTGCGGTGGTGATGATCCTATCGCCCCGCAAGAGGATCCGGCACCTACTACGCTCACGTTGAGCCAGGAATCCGCGAGCTTTGGTGTTCAGGGCTCGGAATTGACGCTGACCGTGACTGCTCCTTCCAGGCCGTCCGTTACCGGGGCACCATCTTGGGTTACGGTCATGGATGGTACTTACAATCATTATAGCATTACATACACCCTGAAAGTCGCTGAGAACACGTCCTATGATCCCAGGACCGCGTCCTTGACTATTTCTGCGGGGAACTTGACAAAGACGTTCAATGTGTCTCAGGACGCGGCTCAGAAGCCGGAGGAACCGGAAGAAAAGCCAGATGATAAACCTCAGGAAATTGATATATCCAAGACTCTGGTGACAGAGAACGCCACTAATGAGGCCAATGCTCTTTACGGGTACCTTCTCAGCCAATATGGAAAGAAGATCATCTCTTCGATCATGGCGGATGTCAACTGGAACCATCGAGAGGCGGACAAAGTCAATTCTGCCACAGGAAAGTACCCGGCGATGAACTGCTACGACTTCATCCATATCTATGTTCCTGAGAATAACTGGATTAATTATTCTGATCTGAAGCCCGTCACCGAGTGGGCGGAGGCAGGAGGGATCGTCTCGCTGATGTGGCATTTCAACGTGCCCAAGAGTGCTTCCGTCTCTCCAGGCACTGATGGCAGTGGAGTCACTTGTACCCCAAGTGAGACCACATTCAAGGCCCAGAATGTATTCACGAAAGACAGCTGGGAGAACAAGTGGTTTTACGACCAGATGGACAAGGTGGCGGCTGTGATCTTAGGATTGCAGGAAAAGGGAATAGCGGCAATATGGCGCCCGTTCCACGAAGCTGCCGGAAACTCCACATACAAACAGCAAGCCTCTTGGACCAAATCATGGTTCTGGTGGGGCTATGATGGCGCCGATGTCTATAAGAATCTTTGGGTCGCGATGTTCGACTACTTCGCGTCTAAGGGTATCCGCAACCTTATTTGGGTCTGGACCACACAGAACTACAACGGTGACTCCTCCAAATATAACCAGGACAAGGCATGGTATCCCGGCGATGCCTACGTGGATATAGTTGCCAGGGACCTTTATGGCAGCACTGCTTCCGCTAATGCCACGGAATTCAAGGAGATCCAGGCAACCTATCCGACCAAGATGGTGACCTTGGGCGAGTGTGGGACAGATTCCGGGGCCAATCCTCCAAAGGCTTTTGCCACAATCCCGTCGGTCTGGTCCGCTGGAGCGAAGTGGTCATGGTTCATGCCATGGTATGGATCGAATATGCCTGACACTTCGTGGTGGAGCGCGGCTTTGTCAAACTCTAATGTGATAACTCGTTCTGATGTCAAGTATTGATAGTATGGTAAATGTATTCAGACATCTGGCCTTGACGGTCATGCTCTTGGCCTTCCTAGTCTCTTGTGGCAAGGAACAACCGGACCCTACGCCGCAGCCGGATCCGGCACCTTCATCCATAACGCTGAGTTCCAACTCTTTCCAGGTAGCGCAGCCTGGTGAGAAATTGTCGTTGACCATCAAGGCGCCCGCCCGTCCAACACTCACAGGGCTGCCTTCTTGGATAACTTATGTCGATGGGACATTCAACGCTTATTCCATTACTGTTGGACTGACAGTGGCCGCCAATGACACTTACGATGCCAGGACAGCGACTGTTACGGTAGCCTCTTCTGGAGCCTCCTCAGTAACCTTCACCGTCTCGCAGGCCGCTAAGGAGAAACCTGTCGATCCTCCGACCCCTCCTTCAGGCGATAACGAAGCTTGGGATTTGGCCAAGACACTAGGTTTGGGCTGGAATATGGGCAATCATTTCGACGCTTTCTACAATGGTTCATGGGCCGGAGAGAAGGAGGGCTATCCTGACGAGACCGCATGGCAGCCGAACAAAGCGACCCAGACCACTTTCAATGGTGTGAAAGAGGCAGGTTTCACCAGTGTACGTATCCCCATCTCATGGCTTAAGATGATTGGGCCCGAACCTTCTTACACTATCGACAAAACTTGGATGGACAGGGTGTACGAGGTCGCTGGAATGGCTCATGCGGCCGGACTTCATGTCATCATCAACACGCATCATGACGAGAATCACGGCGTCAGCAACGGTTATCAGTGGCTGGACATAAAGAATGCGGCCAAGGATAAGGCCCTCAACGAGTCCATTAAGGCTGAGATCAAGGCGGTCTGGACCCAGATAGCTGAAAGATTTGCCGATTGCGGAGACTGGCTCATCATGGAGAGTTTCAATGAGCTGAATGACGGCGGTTGGGGCTGGAGCGAAGAATTCAGGGCCAACCCCGCGGCTCAGTGCGATATCCTTAACGAGTGGAACCAAGTCTTTGTTGACGCTGTCAGAGCGGCAGGTGGGGAGAATGCCACCCGTTGGCTCGGTGTTCCGACTTATGCCGCCAATCCGGAGTTCACCAAGTACTTGAAGATTCCATCCGACAAAGCTGGTAAGGTGATGGTCTCCGTGCATTTCTATGATCCCTACGATTATACTATCGGAGACGCCCAGTATTCTGATTGGGGCCACACAGGGGCGGTGGACAAGAAGGCCAATGGAGGTGATGAGACGCATGTAAAGGATGTTTTCGGTAAACTGAACACTGAATATGTCTCCAAGAATATTCCATGCTACATAGGTGAGTTCGGATGCTCTATGAGAGCCAAATCCGACACCCGGGCCTGGAAGTTCTATCTCTATTACATGGAGTATATCGTCAAGGCCGCGAAGACATACGGCCTGCCTTGTTTCCTGTGGGATAATGGAGCCACGGACACAGGCAAGGAGCAGCACGGTTACATCAACCACGGCACAGGTGGTTACATCGGCAACAGCAAGGAGGTCGTGAACGTCCTCAAGAAAGCCTGGTTCACGGAGAGCGACGGCTACACTCTCCAACACGTTTATGATTCAGCCCCAAAATTCTGATAAGTCATGAGAAAACTGATTACTCTGATTATGATCCCCCTATTGTTTGCCGGGTGTGGGAGAAGACCCCGGCCCGTGGATGATGAGATTCCAGGGAACCGATTGCTGGCTAGTGAGTTGGCTGCTTCGGCCAATGCCGGTAAGGTGATGTACGGTCACCAGGATGACCTCTCCTATGGTCACTCCTGGAAAGTTGAGGACTGGAAGGATGACGATCTGGAGCGTTCCGACATTAAGGAAGTGTCCGGTAAGTATCCGGCCGTCATCGGTTTCGACCTCGGGGGCATAGAGCTGGGGAACAAGGAGAATCTGGACGGGGTTCCCTTCGACTTGATCAGGAAAGCCACCCTGAAGCACCGCGAGAGGGGAGGAGTCGTCACGTTCTCGTGGCACCTGCGCAATCCTTTGACCGGTGGGGATTCTTGGGACATCTCTTCCGATCAGGTTGTCGCTTCCGTGTTGGAAGGAGGGGAGAAACATGAGGAATTCATCTCCTGGCTGGATCGTCTGGCCGAATTCCTTAAAAGCCTTGGTGGGGCTCCGGTAATATTCCGCCCCTGGCATGAGAACATCGGCAGCTGGTTCTGGTGGGGTGGAAAGCTCTGCTCATCCGAGCAGTACAAGGCACTCTTCCGTCTCACTTATGACAGGATGGCCGAAAAGGAAGTCAAGAACCTGCTGTGGTGCTATTCTCCGAACGGCCCGTTGAGCGCCGAGGATTACATGTCAAGGTATCCTGGCGATGACATCGTGGACATCTTGGGCACTGACATCTATGAATATGTCGGACAAGACGGGCTTGAGGCGGCTGGAGACCGTTATGTCTCCCAGGTCCGCGAGATGCTTTCCACTCTTGAGACTATCTCCGGGGAGCATGGAAAGCTCATGTGCCTGTCTGAGACAGGACTTGAGGGACTTGTCGATCCCACTTGGTGGACAGAGAGGCTCTATCCGGCGATAAAAGGTTTCCCGGTCACCTATGTGCTGACCTGGCGCAACGCCCACGACAAGCCCGGCCATTTCTATGGCCCTTGGAAAGGATTTGAGAATGAGGGTGATTTCAAAGCATTCAGCGAAAAGGAAGAAATTGTGTTGATATGACATACGAAGAGAGATTGAAGTGGCTGAAGGAGACGCATAAGGAGCTTCTCGGCAAGAAAAATGTCCAGATTGAAGGGAATGGTATATTCGTCAGATATGAGAACCCGGTTTTGACCGCCGCTCACGCTCCCATTGAGTGGAGGTACGATCTCCACAAGGAGACCAATCCCTACCTTATGGAAAGGTTTGGAATCCATGCGGTAATGAACTCTGGGGCGATTAAATACGATGGGAAATACATCCTTGTGGCCAGGGTCGAGGGAGCCGATCGCAAGTCCTTCTTCGCCGTGGCCGAAAGCCCCAATGGGATAGATAATTTCCGTTTCTGGCCCCGGCCGGTGACTATGCCGGAGTTTGGAGAGCCCGCTACGAATGTCTATGATATGAGGCTTACCGCCCATGAGGATGGCTGGATCTACGGCATCTTCTGTGTGGAGAGAAAGGACCACAGCCGTCCTGATGACCTCTCCGCCGCGGTAGCCTGCGCCGGAGTCGCCAGGACCAAGGACCTTGTCAATTGGGAGAGGCTTCCTGATATCATATCATCCCACCAGCAGCGTAATGTCGTGCTTCATCCGGAGTTCGTGGATGGGAAATATGCCCTTTACACCCGTCCCCAAGACGGTTTTATCGATGCCGGAAACGGTCCCGGAATAGGCTGGGCGCTTGTGGACAGCATGGAGAGCGCCGTCATCGGCGATGAGAAGGTCTTGAGCCGCAGGCGCTACCATACTATCATGGAATGCAAGAACGGTGAGGGCCCCCATCCTATCAAGACCCCTAAAGGCTGGCTCCATCTCGCTCACGGAGTCAGGGGCTGCGCCTCAGGTCTCCGCTATGTGCTTTACATGTACATGACTTCTCTTGAGGATCCCTCTGAAGTGATCGCCGAGCCGGCAGGCTTCCTGATGGCGCCGGAAGGTTGTGAATATATCGGGGACGTGATGAATGTCCTTTTCACCAACGGCTGGATCTGCGATCCTGACGGGAAAGTGTTCATCTACTATGCCTCCTCGGACACAAGGATGCATGTGGCGACATCGACTGTTGACAGGCTTGTGGACTACTGTCTCAATACCTCTCCGGACGGCCTCGGGACAGGAGCCTCTGTGGAGACTCTCAATAAATTGATTGACCGGAACAAGGATATTGTCCTGTGAATAACATGAGAAGGATTGTCCCGGCGCTCTTCACGGCTGTTCTCATATTCACGGCCTGCGGTAATAAGGATTTCAAAGTCAAGGGTGATAGGGTTGAGATCAGTCGCTCTCAAACTACCGTCCGGCTGCAAGTCGTCTCTCCAGAGATAATCAGGGTCTCGGCCGTACCGGTTGGCTCAACCTTTTCCGACAGGAAGAGCCTGGTCGTTTTACCTAAAGAGGAAACAGTTGATTTTAAGGTAAATACAAGCGGAGACACGGTCTTTGTCTCGACCTCGGAACTTACCGCTTATGTGGATCCTCAAGGCAATGTCGGATTCGTGGATTCCGACGGGAAACAACTTGCCGGAGACGGAAACATGACTTTCAAACCGGTCGAGGTTGAGGGAAAGAAAGGTTTTTCCGTGCTTACCCGGTTCCCCGCTTCCGAGGAGGAGTCTTTCTATGGCCTTGGCCAGCACCAGGCCGGGGAGTTTGACCATAAGGGAAGGAGCGAGGAGCTCTACCAGTACAACACTAAAGTAAGTGTGCCTTTTGTGGTCTCCACGAAGGGTTACGGTGTCCTTTTCGACGCTTACTCCCTGTCCCGCTGGGGGAATCCCGAGCCCTACAGGCAGCTTGGCGGGATGTTCAAGCTATATGACAAAGAAGGTGTCGAGGGAGCTTTGACCGGCACCTACAAAACCAAGGATGGAAAGACCCTGGTAAGGCGTGAGGACTCCCTCTATTTTGAGAACGAGTTCGCTATAAAGAACTTGCCCGAGGTGCCCCTCAGTGGCTCCAAAGTGCTTTACGAAGGATTTATTCAGGCACCCGAGACCGCTGAATATCATTTCATCCAGTATTACGCCGGATTCCAGGAAACTGTCATTGGGGAGGAAAAGGTCATGCCGCGTCTCTGGCGTCCGGCCTGGAACCCCAACAGCAAGAAATTTTCGGTCCGATTGGAAAAAGGGAAGAAGACTCCGATAAGAGTTGAATGGGATCCTGACGGAGATGTCTCCTACATGGGACTTCGGGTCGCGGCCTTGCAGACTCCTCAGGAGGAGAACTCGCTGACATTCTGGTCGGAGTTCGAGCCGGGAGTGGATTTCTATTTCATAGCGGGAGGTAACTACGACGGAGTCATCAGGGGCTACCGCGCGTTGACGGGCAAGGCCCAGGTGATGCCCAAATGGGCTCTCGGCTTCTGGCAGAGCAGGGAGCGCTACTCCACCCAGGAGGATCTCGTCCAGACCCTCGCCGAGATGCGCCGCAGGCATATTCCCGTAGATAATATAGTCCAGGACTGGCAGTATTGGAAAGAAGACCAGTGGGGGAGCCATCAGTTTGATCCTGAGCGATATCCGGATCCGGAAAAGATGCTCGACGATGTCCACGGGATGAACGCCCGGTTTATGATCAGCGTGTGGCCTAAGTTCTACACCAACACGGACAATTACAAAGAGCTGAAAGCCGCCGGGTATGCCTACACCCATGCCGAGGAGGATAGCCTGAAAGACTGGCTCGGTCACTATCAGACCTTCTACGACGCCTATTCCGAGGGCGGCCGGAAGATGTTCTGGCGGCAGATGGACGAGAACCTGTATTCAAAATACGGCAAGAAGATCGACGCCTGGTGGATGGACGCCAGCGAGCCGAACCTTAGGGACTGCCTCCCGATGGATTATTTCAAATGGCTCCTGACCCCTAACGCTTTAGGTTCTTCGACCGAATATCTCAACGCCTACGCACTCGTCAATGCGGACGCCATCTATAACGGCCAGCGTGGCGTGGATCCCGACAAGAGAGTCTTCCTGCTCACCCGTAACGGTTTTGCGGGGCTCCAGAGATATTCCACCGCCACCTGGAGCGGAGACATCGGAACCTCGTGGGACGACATGAGGATGCAGATGCCCGCCGGGCTCAATTATTCCATGAGCGGGATTCCGTTCTGGGGCATGGACATCGGCGGCTTCTCGGTGATGGGCAAGTTCTACGATGAGGCCAACGCCGAGGAATGGCGGGAACTCCAGACCCGCTGGCACCAGTTCGGCACCTTCGTGCCTCTTTTCAGAACCCATGGCCAGTGGCCTCGCAGGGAGCTTTGGAATATAGCTCCGGAGGGCTCCAAGGCCTATGAGAGCATCCTTTGGTACATGAGGCTGCGTTACAGGTTGATGCCTTATCTTTACTCGCTTGCCGGAGCCATCCATTTCGAGGACTACACCCTGATGCGTGGACTTCCGATGGACTTCCCGGACGATCCAGCCGTTAGGGACATGTCCGACCAGTGGATGTTCGGACCGGCCTTCATGCCCTGTCCAGTCTCTGAATATAAAGCCAGAAGCCGTGAGGTTTATTTCCCGGAGGGCGGATGGTATGATTTCTATTCCGGAAGTTATATCCCTGGAAACCAAACCCTTACTGTGGCAGCTCCTTACGAGCGGATGCCGCTCTATGTGCGTGCCGGATCGATTGTTCCATTCGGACCGGAGATTGAGTGGTCGGACGAGAAATCCGCCACCGACATCCGCCTGTACGTCTATGCCGGAGCTGACGCCACCTTCACCCTTTATGAGGATGACGGCCTTACCTACGGCTACGAGAAAGGCGCGTTTGCCACGATCCCGATCCTCTGGAATGATGCCTCCAGGACCCTGACGATCAGTACTCGTGGCGGCTCATTCAAGGGAATGCCCGAGAAGCGCCGTTTCACGGTGGTGATTGTGGATCCGGAGCACCCTCAGCCTTATGATCCCGACGTTGCCGGAACCACGGTTGAGTATGATGGCAACGAAGTGACATTGAATTTTTAAGGTCTGGTATGAAAAGACTCCCTATCCTGCTCCTCTGCCTTTCCCTGGGACTTCACGTCCAGGCGCAGGAGACTCTTTTTGACAACGGATGGAAGTTCGCTTTTGGAGACGCGTCATCCCCTGCGAAGGACTTCGGGCGGGGAACCGAGTATTTCAACTATTTCACAAAAGCCGCCTCGATACATAACGAGGGCCCATATTCACCAAAGTTTGATGACTCCGCCTGGAAGGAAGTGAACCTTCCTCATGACTGGGTCGTGGATCTTCCGTTCGATCCAAAGGCCAGCCACAGCCATGGGTACAAGACCGTCGGTTGGGCATATCCCCAGACCAGCGTAGGCTGGTACAGGAAGACTTTCACCATTCCTTCGGAGGCTAAAGGAAAGCCCGTTTCCATCCGTTTCGACGGGATATTCCGTGACTCCGACATCTGGGTCAACGGGTTCTGGCTTGGGGGAGAGAAAAGCGGCTACACGTCAGCCACTTACGACATCGCTCCTTATCTTGAATACGGCGGGGAGAACATCATTGCAGTCCGCGCTGACGCCACCTTTGAGGAAGGATGGTTCTATGAGGGTGCCGGAATATACCGCCATGTGTGGCTTACGATTGGAGAGCCTTCAGCGAAGCCTGCTTTGAGACTTCCGAAGATTGAGACCGATCCTGACAAAGGGATCCTGATTGATGGTGTCCCCATCAAACTCCGGGGCTGCAACCTCCATCAGGACCATGCCGGAGTCGGAGCGGCAATCCCTGACGCCCTTTATGAATATCGCGTCCGGGAACTCAAGAAATACGGGTTCAACGCGATCAGGACATCCCACAATCCCGCTTCTCCGGCCTTGCTGGACATCTGCGACTCTCTCGGGATGTATGTTATTGAAGAGACGAGACTGATGGGGATCAATGACGCTCAGCTCGAGCCTCTTAAGAAGATGATAGAGAGGGACAAGCATCATCCCTGCATAATCATGTGGGGCATTGGCAACGAGGAATGGGGGATCGAGTGGAAGAGCAAGGGAGAGGACATCGCCCGGATTATGACGGAGTTCTGCCATGAGATCGATCCCACCAGGCCGGTTGTCGTGGCTACCAGCAGCGGCCCCGAGGTTATAAAGGGTACTGACGTGGCCGGCTACAACTACATTATCCAGAATCCTATTGACGAGCATAGGGTGGCTTTCCCCTCAAGGGTCGCTGTCGGAACGGAAGAGACATCCGGCTGTGGCACCAGAGGAGTCTATTTTGACGATATCGAGAATGGCCGGATGGCTGCCATCAACCGCGCTCCACAGGGGCCGGACAGCCTGTACAACTGCATAGAGAGGGGATTGAAGTTCTATGGCGAACGTCCTTGGCTCGCGGGGCTTTTCTATTGGACAGGCTTTGACTACCGGGGTGAGCCAAATCCGCTCTCATACCCTGCGACCGGTTCCGAGTTCGGAATCCTTGACTATTGCGGCTTCCCTAAGGACGAGGCTTTCTACCTGAAATCCTGGTGGACGGATGAGCCGGTTCTTCACATCCTTCCCCATTGGAACCTCGAAGGCCATGAGGGTGAAGAGATTCCGGTCTGGGTCTATAGCAACTGCGATGAGGTTACACTGACGGTCAACGGAAAGAACCTTGGCAGGAAGAAGATGCCGCATCTGGGCCACCTGGAGTGGAAGGCCATCTACAAGCCGGGTGTCATCAAGGCTGTGGGTTACAAGAACGGGAAAAAGGTCGCCGAGGAAGTCGTCAGGACAGCGGGAGCGCCTGCCTCTCTGAAGATAAACGCCGACAGGACAGCTATTTCCGGTGATGGGAGAGACCTTTCAGTGGTCAATGTCTCTGTCCTGGACACTCGCGGGACCTTTGTTCCCACTGCATGTGTGCCGGTCACCATCACGGTCAGTGGCCCTGTCAGGATTCTCGGAGCCGGCAACGGTGACCCGGCATTCCGCTCCAAAGAGCGCCCTGAAGATCCTTCCGCCCGTTCTTTCACGATTGAAACATTCAATGGTTTGGCTCAATTTATGGTGCAAAGTTCCTGCGGTGCCGGAGAGGCCTCTGTGACCTTGACTTCGGTCGGAGAGATAACCCCGGCAGAGATCCAAATCAAACTTGATGATAAGTAATATTTTTGATTATGAATAACTTGAAAAAATCATTAACGGTTGTTGCGATGGCAAGTGCGGTTATGACTTCATGCTCAAATGAAGGGAAGGTAAATCCCACCATCCCTTCGGATCCGGAAGTTGAGGCGAAGGTTGAGTCCGTCCTCAAGAAAATGTCCCTCAAGGAGAAAGCCGGACAGATGGTTCAGCTCTCCATTGACACTATCACGAATGACACTATTCCGGAGATCGATCCAGCGAAGTTGGAGAAGATCATAGGGGAGTACAAGGTAGGATCTATTCTGAACCTCCTCAAGGACGTGTCGCTTTCCAGGGAGGGGACAGCCGCCTTTGTCAAGCAGATCCAGGACAAGTCCATGGAGTTGATCGGAATCCCTTGCATCTATGGCCTGGACATGATCCACGGGGCATCTTATCTCACAGACGGATCCCTTTACCCGCAGGAAATCAATCTGGGAGCCACTTTCAACAGGGAATATCCCAGAATGATGGGTGAGGCTCTCGCTTACGAGACCAGGGCTGCTCAGGTTGGTTGGGTTTTCTCCCCGGTCATGGATCTCGGTCGTGATCCCCGCTGGCCAAGGCATTGGGAGAGCTGGGGGGAGGATCCCTATCTCCAGGCCGAGATGGCCCGCACCGAGGTCATGGCGATCCAGGGAGATGATCCGAACCATATCGACCTTGAGCACGCCGCTGTCAGTATCAAGCACTTCATAGGCTATGGGGTACCTCATACCGGCAAAGACCGCACACCGGCATATATCGCTCTTAATGATTTGAGGGAGAAATATTTCCGTCCATTCAAGGAGTGCTTCCAGGCCGGAGCTCTTACCACCATGATCAACTCCGCCTCCATCAATGGTATTCCTACCCATGCCAACAAGGAACTGCTGACCGGTTGGGTCAAGGAGGAACTCAATTGGGACGGTCTTATTGTGACGGATTGGGCTGACGTCAACAATCTCTACACCAGGGACCATGTAGCCGCTGACAAACGTGAGGCGGTTGCCATGGGAATCAACGCTGGTATTGATATGATCATGGAACCTTATGATCCTGAGTGCGTTAACATAATAGTCGATCTTGCTGAGTCCGGTGAGATCCCGATGTCGAGGATCGACGACGCCGTCCGCAGGATCCTGAGGCTCAAGGTCCGTCTCGGCCTCTTCGACAACCCTTCATGGAATCACGAGTATAAGGACTTCGGCTGCGAGCGTTTCGCCAAGGAGTCTTATGCCGCCGCTCTCGAGTCGGAGGTTCTGCTTAAGAATGAGGATGGTATCCTTCCCCTTAAGGGCACGGAGCGAATCCTCGTGACTGGTCCCAACGCCAACTCGATGAGGACCCTGAATGGCGGCTGGAGCTACACCTGGCAGGGAGACGCCGACAAATTCGCCTCGGATCATAACACCATCCTCGAGGCTATCCGGAACCGTTTCCCCAATGTCAAGTATGTCCCCGCGATTGAATATGACCAGGAATGGGGCGCGTGGCAGAAGGAATATGTGACCGGCATCAACGAGGCTGTCGCCGCGGCCAGGACCTGCGATGTGGTTATAGCTTGCGTCGGCGAGAACACCTATTGCGAGACTCCCGGCAATATGGACGACCTCAATCTGTCCTCCAACCAGAAAGACCTCGTGAAGGCTCTCGCGGCCACCGGTAAGCCGATCATCCTTGTACTGAATGAAGGACGCCCGAGGATCATAGGTGACATCGAGCCTCTGGTGAAAGCCGTTGTGGATGTGATGCTTCCTTCCAATTATGGAGGTGACGCCCTGGCCGCCCTCATTTCCGGAGACGAGAACTTCTCAGGTAAGCTTCCGTTCACATATTCAAAGCACATTAATTCCCTTCACACCTACGACTACAAAGTCTCTGAGCGTAATGAGACAATGGCTGGATCGTACAACTATGACGCTATCATGGATGTCCAGTGGCCTTTCGGTCACGGCCTGAGCTACACCACCTTCGGCTATTCCGACCTCCAAGTCGTTATTCCCGGCTCGACCGGAGATCCCGCCGCCTTCTCCGCCGGTGACGTCCTCAAAGTCTCCGTCAAGGTCACCAACACCGGATCCCGCGCCGGCAAGGAGGCCGTTCTCCTCTACAGCTCCGACCTCGTCGCCTCCCTTATCCCGGACGTGAAGAGGCTCCGCGGCTTCGAGAAAATATCCCTTGAGCCCGGCGAGTCAAAAGTCGTTGAGTTTGAGCTTCCCGCCAAGGAACTTGCCTTTGTGGGAGCCGACGGGAAATGGCGTCTTGAGAAGGGTGACTTCCGAATCTCTTGTGGAGGCCAGGCGGCTATGGTCAAATGCCTTGAGACCAAGGTTTGGGAAACGCCCAACATCTAGGCCATGGACACCAGCCTTTTCCCAAAAGAGATCCTGTCTGAGCTGGAAGGGAATATCCTGCCCTTCTGGCTTGCCCTTGAGGATCCTTCAGGAGGTTTCTACGGGGAGGTGACGTCTGATGGTAAGATCAGCGAAGAAGCCCCCAGGGGTGAGATACTTAACGCCAGGATAATCTGGTCATTCGCAGCCGCATACGCCTTTCTTGGAAAGGATGAATACTTAAAGGCCGCCCTCCACGCCAGAGATTGGTTCGTCTCTTATCTTGTGGATAAGGACAATGGGGGAGTCTATTGGAGCGCTTCCTCTGAGGGCTCGCCCTTGGACACGAAGAAGCAGCTCTATGCCCAGGCTTTCGCCATATACGCCTTCAGCGAGCTGTACAAGGTCACCTCGGACAAGGTGGATCTGGATGTCGCCACTGGGCTTTTCGCGATTGTCGAGCGCAAGTTCCGGGATTTCGCTTCTGGCGGTTACACGGAGGCCCTTTCGAGAGACTTCTCTTCGCTTGAGGACATGTCGCTCTCAGCCCATGACATCAACGCGGACAAGACGATGAATTCGCACCTCCACCTGATGGAGGCGTATGCCAATTTGTATAAGGTTTGGCCCGATCCTTTCCTTCGGGAAGCTCTCCTGGAGCTTGTGAGAATCACCTGCCAGAAGATAATGGCTCCCTCCGGTCATCTCCACCTGTATTTCAAGGATGACTGGACGGTGATTCCCGGGGCCATATCTTACGGTCATGACATTGAGACATCCTGGCTTCTTCTGGAATGCGCCCAGGCTCTGGGTGATCCGCAGCTGGAGGAATATGTCAAACCTTTCTGCAAGGCTCTTGGAGCCGCTGGCAATGAGGGCCTTCTCCCGGACGGATCCATGATCTATGAGCTGTTCAGTAACGGATCCTCCGACACTTCCCGTCAGTGGTGGGTCCAGGCTGAGACTGTCGTCGGCAATCTGTGGCTCTGGAAACATCACTCTGATCCTGAAGGACTTCCACGAGCCTTTCACTGCTGGAGATGGATAAAGTCCCACCTCCTTGCCCCCTCATGTCATTCTGAGCAAAGCGAAGAATCTCTCACCGGCGAATGGTATTGGGGCACTTTGGCGGACGGAGTCACTCCGGATCTGGCCTCTCCCAAAGCCGGCTTCTGGAAATGCCCCTATCACAACACCCGCATGTGCCTCGAAGCCTTGAAAATCTTAGCTTGATTTCTTACATTTGCGCATTATGGCAAAGTTATCAGAGAAAATTGGTTATGGATTAGGGGACATGTCGTCCTCGATGTTCTGGAAGATATTCTCGTATTACCTTCCGATTTTTTATTCGGACGTGTTCGGCTTGAAGCCTGTCCATGCGGCTACCTTGTTGGGAATCACGCGCCTCTACGACGCCGTTTCGGACCCCGTGATGGGCATTATCGCCGACCGCACCCAGACCAGGTGGGGTAAATATCGCCCGTATCTTCTCTGGCTGGCGATTCCTTTCGCTCTGATCGGCATCATGGCCTTCTATGTCCCTGACGCTTCCTATGGAGTCAAGCATCTTTACGCTTACGTGGCTT
Organism: uncultured Bacteroidia bacterium; assembly: GCA_902785825.1. Classification (GTDB taxonomy): domain Bacteria; phylum Bacteroidota; class Bacteroidia; order Bacteroidales; family UBA932; genus Cryptobacteroides. The sequence continues at coordinate 110,464 of CACZZZ010000005.1, read as the reverse complement.
ACATCCTTATGATGACCGCCTACACTGCCGTGAACGTCCCTTATGGGGCCATGTTGGGGGTAGTTACAGCCGACTCTAAGGAGAAGAGCGTGTTCTCCTCCTTCAGGATGTTTTTCGCCTACATCGGAAGTTTCATCGCCATGGGAATATTCTGGCTCTTTGAGAAATCCATCATCGGCTCCACAAACTCCGCCGGTAAGGTGATCAAAGGTGTCGGCGACGCCGATCCCATGCAGTGGACCTCGATTGTCGCCGTGGTCGCCGTTATCTGCGCCATTCTCTTTGTCCTCTGCTTCCTGATGACCAAGGAGCATGTCAAGATAGAGAGAAAACCTCAGGAAGACGGCGGATCCTCAATTAAAGACGACCTTAAGGCCCTTGTGACCAACGGCCCTTGGTGGCTGATGCTTGGCGCCGCCATCGGCCAGCTCCTTTGCGGCTCGATAAGAGGTGGAGCGGCGGCATACTATTTCGCCAATATCCTGGGTGCCAATATATTCCTGACATGTGCCGTGTATCTCACGATAGGAGAGATCGGCCAGATGGCCGGTGTGGCATTCGCTGTTCCCCTCTCAGAGAAGATAGGGAAGAGGAACACCTTCATGGCCGCTATGGCCGCCGTCGTGCTTTTCAGTTCGGCTATATGGTTCATCCCGACCGGAACCGCAGCCGGAATCTGGTGGCTGATCATCCTTCAGGTCCTTGTGAGCCTGGCGATCGGTGTGGCTGCTCCTCTGACCTGGAGCATGTTCGCAGATGTGGCGGACTATTCAGAGCTCAAGAATGGCTCTAACTCAACCGGTCTTATATTCTCGTCCTCATCTATGGCGCAGAAGTTCGGCGGAGCCATCGGCGGCTTCCTCCTGCTCGCTCTCCTTGGGGCCTTCGGTTATAACAAGGATCTGGCGCTCCAGGCTCCCAGAACGCTTGATGCTATCAAGGCGATGATGAGTTTCGTTCCCGCTATCGGAGCGGCGCTCTCAATCCTGGCTCTCTCGTTCTATCCTCTTACCACAAGTAAGATGAACGAGGTCCAGGCGGAGCTGAAGAAGAAGAGGGGAGAGGCTTGACGAAGCTTATTTCCCGGCAACTGAGGCCAGTTCCTTGGCCAGTTTGTCAATCATAACGGTTCCGAAGACGACCTTGCCGTCCGGATCGATAAGATACATGGAAGGGATCCAGTTCACTTTATAGTCTTGTGAAACCTGGGTCTCTTTCCATTTAGCGAGCGGGCTGACATGGGTCCACCCCAGGCCGTTCTCCTTTACATAATCCAACCACTTGTCCTTGTCGGTGTCGAATGAGACACCCACAAAAGCGACTTTGTCGCCATATTTCTCCCAAAGCGCTTTGACCTCAGGAGCGTCCTCCCTGCAGTCCGGGCACCATGACGCCCAGAAATCAAGGACAACATACTTTCCGAGGAAGTCGCTCAGCGACACTTCTTTATCGTCTGGGGTCCGGAGGGTGAAGCCGGGCGCTGGAGTCCCTTTGGCAAGAAGATCCTTGGCGTATTGGGCGTCGAGATCCTCAGCGGCCTGCTCTGTGGCCACAGGCTCCTCAGCGGCCTTCTTTGAGCCTCTTTTGCATGAGGGAGCGAGCAGAATAGCTATAGCCAGCATGGCGCAAGAAGCGGCCTTAAGAATGGGGAAAGAGGTATTATTCATATTGTCCGTCATTTAGTTTCCGCTAATATACGATAAAACTCAAGAAAAAAAGGTATATTTGAAACCATGTTTTTTAATCGGATGCGTCTTTCCTGTAACTGGATACTGACACTCCTCCTGGTATTCGCCATCCCTTCGGCCACGGGTGCGCAGGAGAGCAACAGGCCATTTGTCTTCGCTCCCCAGTGGATGGCCCAGGCCCAGTTCGCCGGCTATTACGCCGCGCTTGAGAAGGGTTTTTATCAGGAGGAAGGCCTGAAGGTCGAGATTGTCCACCCATTCGCCACCCAGGACCTGAAAGAACGTTTCTCCTCTGTCGAGGCGGATGCCTCCACCCTGCCGCTAACTGAGGCCATGGCGATGGTCGCCGGAGGATTTCCCCTTGTCAATATTCTCCAGACCTCGATGAACAGCGCCATGGTCATAGTCTCCCGCAAAGGTCAGGATCCCCGGTCCCTGAAAAAGGCTAAAGTGGCTACCTGGAGGTCGGGATTCGACCAGCTCGCGAGAAGCGTTGCCTCCGGCCGTGGACTTGGTTTCCAGTGGATAGAGGCCGTTTACCCGGTCAATCTCTTTGTCGCCGGGGCGGTGGACGCCGCGGTCGCCATGACCTATAATGAGCTTCTCATGATCCGACAGGCCGGATTCGATCCGACTCCCGAATCGATCTACCGTTTCAAGGACAATGGCTATAATATCCAGGAGGAGGGGGTGTACATGTCCCGCTCCTATTACCTCAAGAATAAGGACCGGGCGGATCGCTTCGCGAGGGCCAGCCGTAAGGGTTGGGAATGGGTCGCCGATAATCCCGATGAGGCACTGGACATAGTCATGAGTTATGTGAAAAAGTACAGGATAGCGACTAATCGCACCATCCAAAAGCTTATGCTGCAAGAGGTTCTGTCGCTCCAGCTGGATCCGGAGTCCGGCAGCCGCGAGTTCCGGCTCAGGACGGATATGGTCGATAAGGCCGGGGAGATCCTCATGGGTTCCGAGGCGATTAAAAGGAAGGTCAAAGCGGAGGAATTGCTGCCATGAGACGATTGCTTAACTTCATCCGCCAGTCCTTCTCCGTGCGCCTGAGCCTGTGGGTGGTCCTGTTCGCCGCCATGGTTTTCCTGGCCGCCCAGATATATGTCTCCGTTGTGGCGCGCCGTCTGGTCCGGGCTGAGGCTGTCAAGGGCGCATCGCAGGTCATGGAGAACACGACCCTGCGCCTGAACAACATCATCGAGGATGTGGAGATCGCCGCCGACAACCTGGAATGGCTGGTGTACCGCAACCTCGACTCTCCCCAGAGGCTCATGGAATATTCCCGGAGCACCGTCCAAGGCAACTCTTTCCTGCTCGGGTGCTCAGTCTCCCTGGAGCCTTTTTTCTTCAAGGGGGAGAAATATTTCTCGGCATATTCATACAATAACGGTGCGACGGTCGTCTCTGTCCAGGAGGGCGCTGACGACTACCAGTATTTCTACATGGACTGGTACCTCCTGCCGAAACTCCTGCGGCAGCCTTGCTGGACTGAGCCATACAACGACTGGGAGTCTGATGATTCCCTCAGCATGGACACCGAGCGGACCATCTCCTACTGCAAGCCTCTGACTGACAAGGACGGCAACTTCCTGGGATCTATCTCCCTGGACATCTCCCTTGAATGGCTTACCAGCCAGATCGCCCCGGTCAAGCCTTATAAGAGATCGTACAGTGTCCTGATCAGCCGGGGCGGTACCTACCTTGTCCATCCCGACCCGGACAAGCTTTTCTACCACACTGTCTTCACTGAGGCTTTGGAAGGTGATGATCCGGAATTGGAAGAACTGGGCCATTCGATGCTGGAGTGGAATGAGGGCTCAAAGGTACTAGAGATAGAAGGAGAGCGATGCCTCGTTTTCTATAAGCCCATAAAGAGCACAGGGTGGAGCGCCGCTATCGTTTGCCCGGAAAAAGAGATATTCGGCGGCTTCAACCGTCTTCTAAAAATGGCTTTGTTGATCTCCGCTCTCGGCCTCCTGCTCATGTTCCTGACCTGTTTCAGGGTAGTGAGCAAGACTATGAGGCCATTAAGCGCTCTGGCAGGCCAGGCTCGGAACATAGCGGAGGGTAATTTCAAGGTGGTCCTCCCGAAAAGCGACCGCCAGGACGAGATAGGAGTCCTATCTAATTCTTTTGAGAATATGCGCTCCTCGCTTGTCTCCTATATTGACGAGTTGACCCGTACGACTGCCGCCAACACGAGAATCGAGGGTGAGCTCCAGATCGCGAGGGGTATCCAGAAAGGAATGCTTCCCAGCATATTCCCTCCGTTCCCTGACCGGAAGGACGTCGATCTGTATGCCTCCATGACCTCTGCGAAAGAGGTCGGAGGAGACCTCTACGACTTCTTCATCGAGAAGGGCAGCCTATATTTCTGCATAGGCGACGTGAGTGGTAAGGGAGTTCCGGCCAGCCTTATCATGGCTGTGACCAGGAACCTTTTCAGGGTCATGGGTCAGCAGGGACTTCTGCCTGATGAGATCGCCGGGCATCTGAACGAGATCCTCTGCCAGGGTAACGACCAGATGATGTTCGTCACTATGTTTATCGGCAGGATCAACCTCGAGACTGGTTTGATGGACTTCTGTAATTGTGGCCATAATCCTCCCGTGACAGTTTCCCGGAGCGGGGAAGTGGCTTTCCTTGAGAGCCTTCCGAACACTCCGTTAGGTGTGCAACCGGAGTTCTGGTTCGAGGAGGAAATCATAGATGACGTGCGTGGGACAACCTTGTTCCTTTACACGGATGGCTTGAATGAGGCCGAAAACGAGGCTTTCGAGCAGTTCGGCGATGACAGGCTGCTCTCGGTCATCAAGAGCAATCCTTCGCTTGACGCGGAGTCCATGGTCAAGGAAATGTCCAAAGCTGTCGCCGGACATGTCAAAAAAGCAGAGCCCAGCGACGACCTCGCCATGCTCTGCCTCAGGATAGGATAATCTTCCGCTAATACTCGTCGATAGCCAGCTCAGTACGGAACTTGTTCAGCTGTTTCTGAAGGCGGGCGATCTTCCTGCGGTAACGTTTGTCTCCGTAGAGATTGCTCAGCTCGTTGGGATCCTTCTTGATGTCGTAGAATTCGGAATAGTCTCCCTCCTCGCCTCCATAGAAATGTATTAGCTTGTAACGCTTGTCAGAGACTCCGTCGTGCTTGAGGACATTGTGCTCTGAGGGAATGTCGTAGTAATGATAATACAGGTATTTCCTCCACCTGCAAGGCTCCTTGCCGCCTTTCTTTATCACAGGAAGCAGGGAACGCCCAGACATCTGCGGAAGCGCTTGAACGCCAGCGATATCGAGATAAGTAGGGGCGAAGTCCAGATTCTGTACAAGAGCCTCTGAGACCTTACCGGCTTTGCCTCCTGGATAACGGATGATGAGGGGAGTCCTGTACGACTCCTCGTACATGAACCTCTTGTCAAACCAGCCGTGCTCGCCCATGTAGAATCCTTGGTCAGACGTATAGACAACTATAGTGTTGTCCGCAAGCCCGTGGGAATCAAGATATTCCAGAATCTCTCCCACCGAGTCGTCCACTGAGCGGATGCAGCGGAGATAGTCCCTGATGTAGCGCTGGTACTTCCATTCCAGGAGTTCCTCACCCTTGAGATCGCTCCTGAGAAACGCCTCATTTCGGGGCCCGTAGGCGGCTTCCCATTTGGCCCGTGTCGTCGAATCCATCCTCGAAAGCCCCATCTCAAGCATTCCGAAAGTGTGTTTCGATCTGGACGGCTCCTCGTCCAACTCACTGACTTTCAGGTCGTAGATCATGCTCATGTCCTCGTCGATGCGCATCCTTTGCACCCTTTCAGCCTCGCCCTTACCCGCATAATCGTCATGGAAGGTCTCGGGAAGAGGAAACACCACATCCTCGTACAAATCGACATATTTGACGTCCGGGATCCAGTTGCGGTGGGGCGCCTTGTGGTGAACGTAAAGACAGAACGGCTTGTCCTTGTCCCTCTCCTCAAGGAACTTGATTGCGTGGTCGGTGATAAGGTCGGTGACATAACCTTCTTCGGGAATATACTCCCCGTTGGAGTGGTCGCTCTTGAAAACCGGAGTGTAGTACTCTCCCTGGCCGTTCAGGATATAGTACTGGTCGAAGCCTCTCGGCTCGCACAGCATGTGCCATTTACCCATCAGGGCAGTCTGGTAGCCGGCTTTCCGGAGCAACTCCGGGACGAAGGTTACAGTCGTGTCGATCAGTCCCTCCAAGGTCCTCTGGCCACTCTGGTGGCTGTACAGGCCGGTCATCAGGCAAGCGCGGCTGGGAGTGGAAAGAGAATTCTCCACGTATGCCCTGTCGAAGCGTATTCCCTCGTTGGCAAGCCGGTCAAGATTGGGTGTCGGAGCCTGCCGGCTTAGCGGATGACCGTAGGCGCTGATTGCCTGATAAGAATGGTCGTCAGTCATTATGTGGATGATATTCAGCCTATTGGCTCTGTCCTTGTCCTGAGCCTGGGCTTCTTCCGGAACCATCGCTCCGGGAATGGAGGCAAGCAACAGCGCCCCCGATATCGCCAATTGGTTTTGTCTCATGTTCCGTGAGTATAAAGCAGTTCCGCTAATATACGACAAATAACTGTCAGTGCAAAATCACAAAAAAATCCCCTCATAACCTTTTGGCTACAAGGGGATTAACGTGCTCTGTTAGGGACTCGAACCCTAGACCCACTGATTAAGAGTCAGTTGCTCTACCAACTGAGCTAACAAAGCATTTTTTAAAGAACGTGGCTCCTTAGTGAACCGTTCGGGGCTCGAACCCGAGACCCCAACATTAAAAGTGTTGTGCTCTACCAACTGAGCTAACGATTCTTTCCAGTCGGTTCGGATTATTTCCGAATCGGGACTGCAAATTTATACTGTTCGTGGGAAAAAACCAAATTTTTTGGACTTTTTTTAAACTTTTTTAATCAGTCGAAACACCTTCCGTCACCAAGTCTCCGTATTTCAACACCTTCCATTTGCAGTCCTCATCCTCGCCCAGGGCTGTGAGGCTCTCCACCCAGTCTCCACTGTTGAGGTAACGGATCCCGTTTTTCAGGATTTTGTCCTCCGGATGGTGGATATGCCCGCAGATGATCCCGTCACATTTCTTGGACTTGGCGAACTCCGCTATGTCCGACTCGAAGCCCGAGATCAGGTTCACGGCTTTCTTGACCCCGTGTTTCAAGGCCTTCGAGAAGGAGTATTTCTCTTTTCCTTGCTTATCCCTGGCCCTGTTCTTAAGGTTATTGAACCTCAGCAGGAAATTGTAGGCTGTGTCCCCGAAGTTGGACAGCCACTTGAAATGGCTGGTGATGCTGTCGAAGGCATGCCCGTGGATCACCACAAAGCGCCCGCCCTCATCGTCGATCATGTATTCGTTGACGATGTTGATGTTGAAAAGCTGGCAGGGAGTTATGTGGTCGAGGAAGTCGTCGTGGTTGCCGGTCACATATATGACCTCGGTATGGAAGACTTCCATCAGCTCCATCACTGACTTGATGAAAGCTGACTCCCTGACGGTCCACTTATCCTCAATCTTCTTGAGTTGCCAACCGTCGATGATGTCTCCGGCCAAGATCAGCGTGTCGCAGGTCAGGCTCTCAAGGAAACGGGTGAGTTCCACTACCTTGGAGTAGAGCGAACCCAAATGGAGGTCGGAGACCACGACGGTCTTAAAATACTTCCTTTCCATGGCTATTGGGCGGAATAATCCTTGATCATCTGCTCCTCACTGATGGGGCAGACCAGCACATCGCCGTCCTTGACAGCGACTATATAGTCCTTCAGGCCGGACACCACGACTTTTTCAGAACCTTCGGCGTGAACGATGCACCCTTCGCAGCCGAACAACCTTATGTCCTTACCTATCACCTTGTTGTCGCCTTCGACAGCCTTAGCCGATCCTCCGTCCGGGACGGGATCCTCTTCCGGCATGGGAATATGCTCTTTGATAGAAGAGAAGCTGCCGAGGTCTGACCAGCCGAGGTCGCTGGCTATGACGTAGATGTCCTTAGACTTCTCCATGACGGCGTAGTCGATCGATATCTTCTCGCAAGTCGGGAACAGCTCGTCCAAAGTCTCTTTCTCTTTCCATGTCCCGAACGACGCCGCGATCCGATCCATCACCCCGGCAATCTGCGGGGCATGGGTTCTTAGCTCGGAAATAATTGTCTTGCAGCTCCATACGAATATTCCGGCATTCCAGAAATAATTGCCTGCGGCGATGTAGTACTTGGCGGTCTGAAGATCTGGCTTTTCCTTGAACTCCAGGACCTTGACAATCTCATCGGGTTTTCTCTCCGCTGCCTGGATATACCCGTAGCCTGTCTCCGGCCTTGTGGGCTCTATGCCGACAGTGACTATCTTTCCGCTGCCGTCAGTGAAATTGAGGGCTTTGCGGATCGCTGCGGCGAACTTCTGGACATTTATCACCAGGGCATCCGCCGGTGTCACGATGATGTTGGCGTCCGGGTGCTTAGCGGAAATCTTCCAGCAGGCGTACGCTATGCAGGGAGCCGTGTTGCGGGGGACAGGCTCCGCGAGTATCTGTTCTTTAGGAATATCCGGAAGTTGTTCCCTGACTATATCGACATACGCCTCGGAGGTCACGACCCAGAAATTCCCCAGATCGCAGACAGGACGGAATCTGTCAACTGTCATTTGTATCAAAGTCTTGCCTATCCCTAAAAGGTCTATGAATTGTTTCGGCTTCTCCGGGAGGCTAACAGGCCACAGGCGGCTTCCGACTCCTCCGGCCATAATCACAACATGCGTGTCCATGATCGTTCTTGGTTATTGTTCGGTTCGTAAATTTAGAAAAAATGATGGATTAAAACGGAAAATTTTGTAAATTGGCATGGTAAAAGGTATAACAACCATTGTTAATATCACTTAATAACAAAACATTATGAGAAAGTACATCGCTGAATGTATCGGGACATTCGTCCTGACTTTCCTCGGCTGCGCCACGGCAATGTTCGTGGGTTGCGGCACTCCCGCCGGCCTGTTCGCGACCGCCGCGGCCTTCGGTCTTTCGGTCATCGCCATGGCTTACACCATCGGCGGAATCTCCGGTTGCCACATCAATCCTGCCATCACCCTCGGCGTGGCCCTTTCTGGCCGCATGAGCTGGAAGGATGCCTGCGGCTACTGGTGCGGACAGATCGTCGGTGCCATCATCGCCGGAGCATGCCTTCTTCTTTTCGCGAAGACCATGGCCCAGCCTGGTGCCGCTTTCGCGGGTGCCAACCCTGCCGGACTTGGCACTAACGGTGTCGCCGGAGCCGGTGGAGTCGGTGGAGCTTTCCTCGTTGAGGTCGTAGCCACCTTCCTGTTCGTCCTCGTGGTTCTCGGAACCACCGACAGCAAGGTCGGAGCTGGCAACTTCGCCGGTCTCGCCATCGGTCTCAGCCTCGTGCTGATCCACCTCGTGTGCATCAACCTCACCGGAACCTCCGTCAACCCCGCCCGTTCAATCGGTCCCGCCCTCTTCGCTGGCGGTCAGGCCCTGAAGGATCTCTGGGTGTTCATCGTCGCCCCGCTCATCGGTGGTGCCCTTAGCGCCATTGTCTGGTGCGCCCTTACACCCAAGGAGGAAAAATAGTTCCGATCGCGACGTTTTAGGCCGGCTATCTGCCGGCCTTTTTTTTGTTATTATTTTGATAATCAGGGATATTTTCTTATTTTTAGGCTATGTTCGACAAGATAGTATCCTCGATTAACAACGTCATCTGGAGTCCGGCGCTGGTTATCCTGCTGGTTGGGGCTGGCCTTTATTTCTCCCTGCGCACCCGCTTTGTCCAGCTCAGGCGTTTCGGCCTGATGACCCGTTTGCTTTTCCGCAAAAAAGACAAGGAGTCCGCTAGCAAAGGAGTGTCATCTTTTGAGGCTTTTTGCATAGCTCTTTCCGGCAGGGTGGGGACTGGTAATATCGTCGGAGTCGCTACCGCCATAGCTCTCGGAGGACCTGGGGCGGTTTTCTGGATGTGGATCATAGCTTTCTTCGGAGCCTCTACCGCTTATGTCGAATCCACTCTCGCGCAGTTATTCAAGTTCTCACATCCGACAGGTTACAGGGGAGGTCCAGCGACCTACATTGAGAAAGGCCTCAAGGCTCGCTGGATGGCCATACTCTTCGCCGTTGTGACAATCTTGGCCACAGGCTTGCTCCTTCCGACTGTCCAGTCCAACGGCCTCTCAGCTGCGGCTATGAACTCGTTCGGGATCAATCCTCTGATCTCTGGCCTGGTCCTGGCTTTCATCCTCGGTCTGGTGATCGTCGGAGGAGTACAGAGGATAGCGAAGGCCGCCTCCGTGGTCACACCGATCATGGCTGTGGTATATGTCCTGATCTCTCTTGTGATCCTCGCCCTCAATTGGAAAGCGATTCCCGGCCTGCTCTCTATGATTGTAGGGAACGCGTTCGGGATCAATCCTTTGTGCGGTGGAATACTTGGCTCGACAATCATGATGGGGGTCAAGCGTGGACTATTCTCCAACGAGGCAGGGCAGGGAACTGGAGCTATTCCTTCGGCGTCCGCTGATGTCAAGCACCCTGCCGAGCAGGGCTTGGTTCAGGCTTTCTCCGTCTATGTGGATACCCTTCTGGTCTGTACCGCCACGGCTCTGATGATCCTCTCCGCAGGAACTTTCAATATTCTCGACGCTAAGACCGGGGAAATGCTTGTGGCGAACGATCCCGGACTCGGAGCCAATTATGTTGGATATACCCAGGCGGCCGTCGATTCGGTGATCGGCGGTTTCGGGAGCATTTTCGTGAGCGTTGCCCTTGCCTTCTTCGTGTTCACCACAGTTATGGCCTATTATTTCTATTCAGAGTCCAGCATAATGTACCTTTGCAGCCTCAAGGAGAACTTCTCCAGAAAGACTGAGAATCTTCTGATAAGGCTTCTTCAGGTCGTTATCCTCGCTTCGGTCGTTTTCGGTGCTGTCAAGGAGGCGAACACAGTCTGGACCCTCGGTGACATCGGGGTCGGCCTGATGGCGTGGGTGAACGTCATCGCGATCATAATACTGGCCCCCAAGGCCTTCGCCGCCTTGAAGGATTACGAGAAACAATAACGACTGATCAGATTCTGACGCCTGCTTTCCGGAGGGTGGATTGGACTTCCGAGGGATCCACGCTCTGGACTGAAGCCCTGTCTTTCAATGCTTTTGCAGCCGCCGTACCGGCAGCCTGACCTGTGACGAGGCAGGTAGCTATCTCACGGGCATCATAAGTGATGTCTGCCTCGTAACCGAAGCAGCGTCCGGCCACGACCAGGTTCGGGGTCTTTCTCGGAAGGAGAGAGCGCAGGGGAATCTGCCAGGCAGGCCTTTCCCAAACACTGTATTTCTTCCCGTCAAGATTTCCGTCAATATCGACCCCTGCGATTCCTACGACATCCTCATAGGTCGTTTTGCCGATAGCGTCGGCCATCGAGACATTGCGGAGGCTGTCCAGCACCCTTGTGACCCTGACTCCGAGAAGAGGTGGAGTCTCCATCAGGAAGGCGTCCTCGCAGCCCCTCTTGGACCTTAGCTCCTGGGTCTTGTCCCACATATATTGCCGCAAAGAATCATTCAAGCGAGACATGTTGAATATGTCCAGTCCATCCTGGTCATATTCCCCGTTGGTGTGCATTAGACCCACGCCCTTTATCGGGGTCATGCTGCCGTGGGCATTGTCCTCCTTGAGGTTCCCGACCCGCCACATGGCACCGATATGGTGCTTGACAAAGCGGTAGCTCTCGCCGGCCCAGTAGAAGAGGTCACCGTCGCCGGTGGTATCCACGAAATATTTGGCTTTTATGGCGCTCCGACCGCTCTTGCTCTCAATGATCACGCTGTCGATCCGGTCGCCGGACTTTACAATATTCACAGCATGGGCGAAATAAAGTACTTTCACCCCGGCCGCGTTGACCATCAGTCGCATCGCGTGTTTCGTGGCCTCCGGGTCAACGACAGGGGAGCGTCCGGGCTGGAAGGACATTCCCATCTCCTTGAGCTCTACCGCAAGCTCGTCAGCGATCCCATAGACCACCTGCTTCCAACCTGAGGCGGTTTTAGCCTCCATGCAGTTGAGGGGCAGAACAGATCCTCCGGTCCATAAGCCGCCAAGGAAACTGTTCATTTCCAGTAATATGACACTTGCGCCTTCCCTTGCCGCGGCAAGCGCTGCAGCGAATCCGGCGGGACCGGCTCCAGCGACCAGGATGTCGCATGAAGCTATCACAGGAATCTTCCGCGCGGGTTCCTTGACGTAACCCTCGACAGCGATATTGTCTGTTGACAGCTTAGTTTTCTCCGCTCCGGCGGCGGGAATAGCCCCACCGACAAGCGCCGCTCCCGTCGCGGCCGACCCAATCTTCAGGAAATCCCTTCTTTTCATTTGAATGAATAATTGGTTAATAAAATTAGAAAGATTTTGGGGATGAGTTCCATCCTTCGAAGAAAACCTGGAGGTCGCCATGGTGGCTGGCCGCGGGCTTGATCAAGATCGTCTTGGAGGTCTTAGGGAGAAGGCTCACGAAGTTGTCTGAATACATGGTGCCGTGGACAGGTTCGCCGGAAGAATCGCGGAGTTGCAACCTGTTGAAGAACGCTATCTTGGACGAGGTGTTTCGCAGAGTGACTTCGACGCTTCCGTCCGGGAGATTACGCCTGATGACTTTGACGGAAGCCTTGGGCATATCCTGCAACGATTCAAAACCAGAAGTGCACGGGCCCGTGACGGTCTGCGGCCCATCATAGGAATCCGTGGAACGCCAGTAAAGATTCTCTGAGACCACTTTTCCGGACTTGTCGGAGAGTTGTAGATCAATGAAATGGACCTTTGAGATCGAAGTGGGGAAGTCAAGCGTCAAGACATCGTCCATGGCCTTCTCGGCGGGAATGTCTATCGAGGCCTCCCAGGTCTTAACCAGCTTGCTGGAAAGGTCGTATAACCTGGCTTTCAACTTGAGTCCGGAGGCCGGTTCCAGCGAGTCGTTGATCACGCTGACAGTGTTCTTCAGATAATCAAACTGGACGTGAAGCGGCTCCAGGGAATGCATCGTGTGGTAGAGTGATGCGGTTGGCTCAAGGTAGTAGTCCCACATCCTGGCGCAGACCTGCACATTGGGACAGTTGTGGTACCAGAACAGCAGACCTGAGCAGAAACGGTCCCCATCGTCCAGGCGGTTGTAGTTCCAGACCTCCCAGATGCTCTTCGAGTTCATTGCCCCGACGAGTTGCCCCTTCCGCGCGTAGTCTTCTATCCCGGTAGGCTCCCCGTAACAGCGGACCATGTCGTCATAAAGGGTCGTCATGAGGTGGAACCCGTTGCCGTCCAGGTAGTTCCAAGTGGGTTTATCAATTGGCCAGAGTTTGTCCGAAGGCATCATTTTCCGAAGCGACTCAATGACCGGCAGGGTAGGGGCGCCATATTCAGGGTTGAAACCATCCACCCGGCTGCCGCGGTCGGAAGCTGTGTTGGTGTAGTGGCGCATCGGATTGACTTGCTTGTAGGGGCTCCCGTCGTGGATGCCGTCGCACTCTGACTGCATCTGGTAAGGGCGGGTCCCGTCGAGATATTCCAGCAACTCAGGGGTACCGCTTGTCTCTGTGCTCTCGTTGGAGGCTACGTAGAAGATGATCGAGGGATGGTTCCGGATCCTCTTGACGGTCGAGGCCACGTTATTGAAATATATCGACTTATCGTGAGGGTGGCGGGTGTCGCCAGTCATCCAGAACTCCTGCCAGACCATGATCCCGTACTCGTCGCAAAGCTGGTAGAAAAGGTCGCTCTCGGCGATTCCTCCTCCCCACAGCCGCAGGAAATTGATCCCGGACTGGTCGGTGTAGGCCATCTCGGTCCGCATGCGCTCATCGTCGGTCCGGAGCATCGCTTCAGGAATCCAGTTGCTGCCTCGGATGAACATGCGTTTCCCGTTGACTATGAACACTTTCGATCCGTCGGGAGTGTCGGTGGTGACCTTCACGTCCCTGATGCCGAAGGTGACCTCTTTGGAGTCGGAGACTTTCCCGTCCACCTTGACAGTAATATTGAGCTTATAAAGCTCCTGCGCCCCTTTGTTCTTGGGCCACCAGAGGCGAGGGTTTTTGATGATGAGTTGGGGATATTCCTCAGGCTTGAAGGTGATAACAGGTTCCTCGCCCCGGATGAGGGAGACTTCCTTTGAGAACTTTATTCCGGTCCCTTCGATCTCTCCTTCGACCACGCATTTGACCGGCTGGTTGTTTTGGAAGCCGCTGGCCGGGTTGACTAGGCCGACGGAGATGGTCTGGGCGGCCTCAGTCAGATCAGAACCTTTGAAAGAACTCCTTATGAAAGGGGAGTCCAGCCGTACCGGGCCGGTCTTAAAGACCTCGACAGATTTCCAGATGCCGGTGTTGCGGTCCCGGATGCCGTCGTCGTAGGAGAAGTCCCAGCCGACCGTCATCAGTTGAGTGGTGTTCCAGCCGATGTCGCCGTCGCCGCCGTTGCGGTTCTCGCCGGGTGCTCCCCAGGGTTTGGGCATAGTGGTTCCGGGAATATCCACGGGCTTCACCAGGACGGCCAGCGCGTTGCGTCCACCTTTGACCGCGAAGTCTGTGATGTCGATGAGGTCGTCATTGAACATTCCGGCCATCTCGCTGACCAAATGGCCGTTAAGCCAGAATTCCGCCCGGTAGTTGATGCCTTGCGGATGGAGCCAAAGCCTTTCGCCTTCAGCTACTTCCGGAGTGTCGAACTCTGTTCTGAACCAATATGTCCAGAATTCACGGCCGGTGTCTATGATGTCGGGGATCTTGTGCTCGGAGATCTTGTTGTTGGTTCCGTAATATGGCTCCGGATACACCCCGTTTTCCACCAGGGAGGTCAGCACGGTCCCAGGCACTATGGCCTCCATCCACTTCGAGTCGTCAAACCCGGCGGCGGACATCTCCCTGGCGGTCGCCCCGGTTTCCGCAGCCCTGGCCATCTTCCAGGAATATTCCCCGCCATGGCCCAGCCTCGAATCCAGAGTCTGTCCCCAAGAGATGACGCTTGCCCCCAATGCGATGACCGCTATTATAACCCTCTTCATCATATTCAACACTTTCTTATACTGTTCGTTTCTCGTCCGATGGCGCTCCCCTCCGGGGTACCACGTCGACTAGACTACTCGCATCGGCCATGCTCGGCCGCTCGCTAACTCGGGCCTGACGGCCCTCAGACAGACGCTCGCCTCTGGCCGGCCTGACCTTCGCTCGCTACGTCCATTCTCCTAGGCCCCCTTCGGGGACGCCATCGACCGATTGGGTTCAGTGACGAGGTGTCATCCTCTGGAGGACCTGTCCACCCCCGGACAGGGGCAGGGGGAGGGGCCCGACGACAGCAAGTCTGAGCGAAGCGAGGACGCTGATGGCGTTGGGAGGGGCCGGAGTGAGCGAAGCGAACGGAGTTCCGACAGGGGATGACACCTCGTCACATTACTTCGTGCCGAAGATGCGGTCACCGGCGTCACCGAGGCCGGGGACGATGTAGGCGTTGTCGTTGAGACAGTCGTCCACCGCCGCGGTGTAGATGTCCACGTCAGGATGCTCGCTCTGAACTTTCTTGATACCCTCCGGCACACTCACAAGGCACATGAGACGGATATTCGTGCAACCTCTTTCCTTGAGCATGGAGATCGCGTCGCAGGCGCTGCCTCCGGTCGCGAGCATCGGGTCAGTGACAATCACAAGACGATCCTGGATGTCCTCAGGAAGCTTGCAGTAATACACCACAGGAGTGTGCGTGGTCTCGTCGCGGTACAGGCCGATATGCCCCACCTTGGCCACCGGGACCAAAGACTGCAGCCCCTCGACCATGCCGAGGCCTGCCCTCAGGATCGGCACAATCGCCAGTTTGCGACCGGAGACCTCCTTCGCCGTCATCTTGCAGATAGGAGTCTCGATCTCCACATCCTCCAGCGGAATGTCCCTTGTGACCTCGTAACCCATAAGCAAGGAGATCTCGTTCAGAAGTTCCCTGAAGTCCTTTGGACCGGTTTTCTTGTCTCTCATGATGGTCAGCTTGTGCTGGACCATCGGGTGGTTGATTACATGCAGTAAGCTCATGATTTAAGTGATTATTAATTGATTATAAGAATTCAACATCAGGAGACTGTTCCTTGGAGATCTTCTTCTGGAACTTCGAGAGCGACTTGAGGCGGTTCTTTTCGATGTGTGCCCTGAACTTCGCCTCCGCCGACTGCGAGGCGTTCGGGAAACGCTTGCGCAGGGTCTTAAGCTGGTTGATGACGAACGTCTCGATGTGGCGCTCCTTCTTGTCGGCATACATGTCGTCGAATCCGATCATGATCCCCGTCTCGATCGCGTCCCCGAGCTCGTCGTTGACGCAGGACCCCAGCATCTTCATGCTTGAGGAAGTGTTGATGTACGAGTTGACCAGCGGGGGGATATTCGTGCCGAGCTTCCGTACCGCGTCTTTAAGCAGCCTGTAATCCTTCCTGACATCATTCTCGGAAAGGATAAGGTCCATCAGCTTGGGATTGTCCGTCACCTTGATCTCCTTCTTCGGACGCACAAGGCCTTCCGGATCCCTGAAATGCTTTTTCAGGAAATGTATTATAAGGTTTCTGGCTGTCCTGTCGTAGGAGGGGTAGATGGTCATCTTCCCGAGGAAGTATAAGGTTCCGGGGTGGTTGAGAATCACCGAGGCTATCCCGTCCCAGAGGTTGTCCATTGTGAACACCGACTTCGCCCCGGCCTTGGAACTCTGATAATCAGGAGCCACGAAGGAACGGCCGAGCTCCATCACATGCGGCAGGTAATCCTTGATGAAGGTGTCGGAGAAACGATACAGGTGCGAAGAGGTGATGTTCGGCTGGCCGTCTTCCTTGAGGGAGACATCCGTGCCGAGAATATAACGGTAGCCGCCAATGATGGCCTGTGCGTCCGGATCCCACACAATCAGCTGGCTGTAAGGTACTTCCATGGTGTCATACTCGTCCAGGTCGGCTGATTTGCCGGAGCTTGCCCCGGCCTCCCTGTAGGACACCTCCCGCAGTCGGCCTATCTCCATGAGGGTGTTGGGGGAGTCCTTCCCCGTCACGACATACAGCTCGTTGCCACCTTTGTTGGTGTCACCAATTTTTTTGTCTGGGGTAAGTTCCGCCTTGATCAAGGCGAGATCCACCGGCTCGATGATCTGTTCCATATCTTTAATCCATCAACTTCTTGTACTTGAATCGCTTCGGCTCAGTGTTGCCGAGCCTGGCCTTCTTGTTCTCCTCGTACTCGGAGTAGTTCCCGTCGAAGAACACAACCTTCCCGTCTCCCTCGAAAGCGAGGATGTGCGTGGCGATCCTATCCAGAAACCAACGGTCATGGCTAACGACCACGGCGCAGCCGGCGAAATTCTCAAGGCCATCTTCAAGCGCCCGTATCGTATTGACATCCACGTCATTGGTCGGCTCGTCAAGCAGCAGGACATTACCTTCATCCTTTAACGTCAAAGCGAGATGCAGCCGGTTTCTCTCGCCGCCGGACAGTACCCCGCAAAGTTTCTCCTGGTCAGCCCCGGTGAAATTGAACCGCGAGACCCAGGCCCTGGCGTTGATGTCCCTGCCGCCCAGGCGTACCCACTCGGAATTCCCGGCGATCGTCTCATAGACCGTCTTGTCCGGGTCGATGCTCTTGTGCTGCTGATCGACGTAGGATATCTTGACCGTCTCGCCGATATCTATGGAGCCGGCGTCCGGTTGCTCGATGCCCATGATGAGCCTGAACAGAGTTGTCTTACCCGCTCCGTTGGGACCTATGACACCCACGATCCCGGCAGGGGGGAGCGCAAAGCTCAGATGCTCGAACAGTACCTTGTCCCCGAAAGACTTTGTCACATCATTGAATACGATGACTTTATTCCCGAGCCTGGGACCGTTCGGAATATATATTTCCAGATTCTGTTCCTTCTCCTTGGTGTCGGCGGCTGCCAGCTTCTCGTACGCCCCGAGCCTGGCTTTCTGCTTGGCCTGACGGGCCTTGGGAGCCATCCTGACCCATTCCAACTCGTGCTCCAGGGTCTTCCGGCGGCGGCTCTCCTGTTTCTCCTCGAGAGCGAGTCTCTTTGTCTTCTGGTCCAGCCATGAGCTGTAGTTCCCCTTCCACGGGATGCCCTCGCCCCTGTCCAACTCGAGGATCCATCCGGCGACATTGTCCAGGAAATAACGGTCGTGCGTCACGGCGATGACTGTGCCTTTGTACTGCCTCAGGTGAGCCTCCAGCCACTGGATGCTCTCAGCGTCCAAGTGGTTTGTGGGCTCGTCCAGCAGAAGCACGTCGGGCTGCTGGAGAAGGAGGCGGCAAAGGGCCACCCTTCTGCGCTCTCCACCTGACAGCGTGGACACCAGAGCCTCAGGGGGAGGACAGTTCAGGGCATCCATGGCTCTCTCGAGTTTGGCATCGATCTCCCATCCGCCGAGATGGTCGATAGTCTCGGAAAGCTCACCCTGACGCTCGATCAGCTTGTTCATCTGGTCGTCATCCATCGGCTCCATGAACTTCATGGAGATCTCATTGTACTCGTTGAGAGCGTCAATAACCTCCTGAACCCCTTCCTGGACTACCTCAAGGACGGTTTTGGAAGGATCCATCTGAGGTTCCTGCTCCAGATAGCCCACTGAATATCCAGGAGCCCAGACGACCTCGCCCTTGTAGGATTTCTCAACCCCCGCTATAATCTTCAGCAGGGTAGATTTTCCGGAACCGTTCAGACCGATGATGCCGATCTTGGCTCCATAGAAAAAGGAGAGGTATATGTCCTTGAGAATGACTTTATTATTGTTCGGGAGGGTCTTTCCGACCCCGCACATTGAGAATATTATGGTCTCGTCAGCCATAGTGCCGTGTCTGTGGGTTAATGTTTGGTATCCTCACAAATTTAACGAAATATTCAGAAATTTATCCTATCTTGTGGCGAATTTGAATAAGTCAACCACATAACATTATTAGAATGAAGCATATTCTATCAAGTTTGGCGGCATTTGTCATGTCGCTGCTTTTTCTCGTGCCCTCGGGCGCCCAGATCATCGAAGGCCCTCACGGCTCCGCCGATATGAAAATCGGTGTCGCTGGCTTCAGCTACCGCAACTTCTCCATTGACGAGACCCTCGCCATGCTTCAGAGCATGGATGTCAAATACTTGTCGATCAAGGACTGGTGGCTTCCTCTTGACTCAACCAAAGAGCAGATGGACGATTTCAAGGCCAAATGCGCCTCTTACGGGGTTGATGGATATATCCTCGGACCTATTTATATGGGATCTAAGGAAGAGGTTGACCGCGCTTTCGCCTACACGGAGCGCTACGGGATAAAGATGTTCATCGGAGTGCCAGATTATGAGCTGATCGATTATGTGATCGCCAAAGTCGCCGAGACCGGCATCAAGGTCGCCATCCACACCCACGGACCGGACGGGGCCGCTTTCCCGAGCATCTACAAGATCATGGAGCTTGTCAAGGATCCTTCCCTTGGCGTCGGCTGCTGCCTGGACATGGGCCACTCGGTGCGTAGCGGGGAAGACATCGCCAAGATTGTCAAGAAATACCACAAGTGGATCTATGATGTCCACATCAAGGACGAGACCGCTCCCTCAAAAGCCGGACAGACCTGGGAGATGGGCAGGGGAGTCATAGACTTCCGCCCCATCGTCAAGGCTCTCCGCAAGGTCGGCTACAAGGGCGTCCTTTCCATCGAGTTCGAGAAGAACGGGGATAACCCCCATCCCGGCGTGGCCGAGTCAGTCGGCTATCTCCGCGGCATCCTCGACGGAACCAAGTGATACTTATTACCATTCAATATTTTTAACACCCACCATTTATGAAAAGATTCTGTCTTTTGCTCCTATCCCTGCTGGCCACAACGGCCATTTGGGGACAGACGGCAGTCAGTGGTGTTGTCCAGGATTCTTCCGGGCAGCCGATTGTCGGAGCGGGAGTCGTCCAGGTCGGATCAGCCACCAACGGCGTGATGACCAATTTGGACGGAGCCTTCTCAATCAGTGTGCCAGTGCGTTCCGTACTGGAGATCTCCTGTGTCGGATATGTGACCAAGAGGGTCACCGTCGAGTCCGCTCAGTCTAATCTCACCATTGTCCTGGAAGAGGACACTCAGATGCTCGACGATGTCGTGGTCGTCGCTTTCGGTAAGATGAAGCGCGAGGCCTTCACCGGCTCCGCCGCCACCATCAAAGCCGACGAGCTTACCAAAGCCCAGAGCACCAACGCCACCCAGGCACTTGCCGGACGTATCCCCGGACTCCAGATCAACAACACCTCAGGCCAGCTCACAAGCTCCCCGTCCATCACCATCCGCGGTATCGGTTCCATTTATTCTGACACCCAGCCGCTTATCGTTGTGGACGGCATGCCTTATGACGGCGACCTCAACCTCCTCAACTCCAGCGATATCGAGTCCATGACCGTCCTCAAGGACGCTGCCTCGAACGCCCTGTACGGAGCCCGTGGAGCCAACGGTGTCATCATGATCACCACCAAGCGCGGCAACACAGGCGAGGCCAAGGTTACCTTCGACGCCAAGTGGGGAGTCAACACCAACGCCCTGCAGCTTTACAAGACCACCAACACGGCCCAGTTCTACGAGACTTACTACCAGACCATCTACAACCAGGCGATTCTTGACGGAGCCTCCGCTTCCGACGCCCATAAGAAGGCCAACAGCTATGTGCAGGGTTCCAGCACGGGTCCTGGTTACATGGTTTACACGGTACCTACCGGACAGGACTTTATCCTCGAGGGTGGCAAGATGAATCCTGACGCCCAGCTCGGCGCTTTCCACACCTACAACGGCCAGACCTTCTGGCTCCAGCCCGACAGCTGGGAGAAGGAAGGCTTGAGGGACGGTTTCCGTCAGGAGTACAACGTCTCCCTCTCAGGCTTTGTCGGAGGGAAGATCAACTACTTCGCTTCCCTTGGTTACCTCGACCAGCAGGGCATCCAGGTCGGTTCCGATCAGGACCGTCTCACCGCCCGTCTGTCCGCCGACTATCAGGCCAAGCCTTGGCTGAAGGTCGGAGGTAACTTTAACTACACGAAATATCGCTACCACAACACCGGTGAGGGAGTCCTCAATGCCGGTTACATCTGGCAGACCATCAAGACCCAGGCCCCTGTCTATCCTGTTTACCTCAGGGACGGCAACGGCAAGATCATGATTGACAAGTGGGGTGAGCAGATGTACGATTTCGCACAGAGCTACGGCCTCAACAGGGCTGGAGGTACTGGTGGAAACTCTATCTTCGGAAACAAGTACACCTCTAACCTGACTGACGGTAACTCCATCACCCTGAACGGTTTCGCTGATATCAAGATCTACAAGGACCTGACCTTCACGGTCAATGCCAGCGCTTATGACTACGAGCGCAAGGGCACCTACATCGACAGCCCGTTCGTGGACATCTACACCAACAGTTCAGACAACGGATACCTCTCCAAGTCGGCCGCCAGGACCTACACTTACAACACCCAGCAGCTCCTCAACTACAATAAGACTGTGGGCAAGCACGAGATCAGCGCTATGCTCGGACACGAGTACTACAACTACAAGTACGAGGATATCGCCGCTTCCGGAAAGAACTTCGGTATCGACGGTGTCACTGAGCTCGGTGGCGTCCTGAACGTCAATCCGGATCCGTCCTCATCAGCCTCCGTGTACAATGTCGAGGGATATTTCTTCCGCGGCATGTACAACTATGACGGGAAGTACTACGCTTCCGCATCCTATCGTCGTGACGCTTCCTCGCACTTCGCCAAGGCTCACCGTTGGGGTAACTTCTGGTCAGTGGGAGCCGCCTGGATCATCTCAAAGGAGAATTTCTTCGATGTTCCGTGGGTGGACAACCTCAAGTTCAAGGCCTCACTCGGAAGCCAGGGTAACGACAACATCGGTAACTACCTGTACGCGACATCATATTACATGATGAACAACAACAATCAGGTCGCTTACCAGTGGCGCCAGAAGGGTACCGAGGACATTACCTGGGAGACCAACACCAACTTCAACACCGGATTTGAGTTTGACCTTTGGAAGGGCCGCCTTACCGGTAGCATCGACTACTTCTACCGCAAGACTTCCGACATGCTGTTCCAGCTCAGCACACCTCCGACCATCGGCTACAGCAGCTACTGGGCCAATATCGGTGACATGCGCAATGCCGGACTCGAGCTTGATCTCCACTGGACACCCATTGACCACAAGAACTTCAAGTGGCTTGTGGACTTCAATGTCTCCCATGTGCGCGACAAGATCCTCCGTCTCCCGGATGACCTCAAGTCCAATGTCGTTGACGGCCATGCCGGTTTCATCAATGAGGACACTTCCTTCATCTCCAAGTACCGCTACTACATCGGCGAGGGCCTTCCTCTCTACAGCTGGTACCTCAGGGAGTATGCCGGGGTTGACAAGGCCACCGGCCAGGCTCTCTACAACAAGTATGAGGTTGATGACAACGGCAACGTTGTCGGCGAGCCTACGACCACTTTCAACGCCGATGAGGCTACCTATCGTCTCAACGGTAACGCGATGCCTGATCTCTACGGAGGTCTCGGCATGACCTTCCAGCTTTACGGGTTCGACTTCTCATTCAACCTGACTTACCAGCTGGGCGGCACCGCTTACGACTACGCTTACCAGATCATCATGCACAACGGTAGTGGCAACCAGATCGGAACGACCTGGCACACCGACATCCTCAATGCCTGGACTCCTTCGAACACCGACACCAATGTCCCTCGTCTGAACCAGTCTGATGTCTATACAAGCTCCCGTTCTGACCGCTTCCTCGTGAGCGCCAGCTACCTTAACTTCCAGAATGTCAATTTCGGTTACACTCTGCCGTCCAAGCTGACCCGTCTCGCGAAGATCGATTCCGTCAGGCTTTACTGCTCGGCTGATAACCTGTTCTACATCTCCGCGCGCAGGGGCTTCGACCCTCGTTACTCGCTCGCCGGCTACAACAACATGTCGGCCCACAACCCGATCCGCACGATCTCCGGCGGTATAACTCTCACATTCTAAATTATGGATAAGATTATGAAAAGATATATTTGGACAGCGCTCGCGGCTTTCGCCCTCGCCTTCACCAGTTGTATCGAGGAGACCTATCCGACTGATTACGTCCTTGACACCCAGATCGCCCAGTCAGAGTCCGCTCTGAACGGTATGATGAACGCGGTCTATTCGACGTTCGCTTCCACGAACCCCATCAATGACGGCAACATGCACTACGGTGCCATGAAGATCATGCTCGATCACGGGACAAGCTCCTTGTTGAACCCCGGTTACAATGGCTACAACACCATGCTGCAGTATTCCTACGGCAACTTCAGCTATTCCAACCGCTCCCGTTGGCCCGTCGGACTGTACTATACCTACATCAAGGGTGTCAACGACATCATCGCCCTCTTCCCCGAGGGAACCGAGGTCACTGAGGCCCAGAAGGGCTACCTTGGCCAGTGCTACGCTTTCAGGGCCCTCTTCTATCTTGAGATTACCCAGATCATGGAGTGGAAGCAGCCCACTGATCCGGTGATCACTCCCAAGCTCAACAAGCCTCTCAACGATCTTACCAATCTTGGTGTGCCGATCGTGACTGAGAAAACCACGAGTGACGTGGCTTCCAACAACCCCAGGGTGACCGTTGACGAGAACTTTGACCTTGTTCTCTCCGACCTCGCTGAGGCCGAGAAGTATCTCGCTGATTTCAACCGTACTGACAAGATCCAGCCCAACCTCGGCGTTGTCTATGGACTTTATGCCAGGGCTTACCTCTTCCTCGCCTCCAGGGCCAAGAAGACCGCCGCCAAGTACACCGATGAGGCTGACCTTTGGAACAAGGCTTACCAGTATGCCCAGAAGGCCATCGAGACCTCCGGCTGCACCCCTCTGACAGAGGACCAGTGGCTTGATCCCATCAATGGCTTCAACAACCGTAATTCCCAGAACTCCTGGATGTTGGCCTACACCACTTCCGAGAGCAACTCGACCGCCTGCACAACTGACTGGAACCCTGCCAACACCATGGGAACCGAGACCAACTACATCGTCTATGGATGGAGGGTCGGCCGCGGTCTCGCGCGTCACTGGTATGAGAGGCTGTCTGACAACGACTGGCGTAAGAAGTCCTGGCTCGCCCCTAACTTCTTCTACGAGTCCACCAACCAGAAGCCCGGTGAGCCCTACCTCGTCGAGAGGGATGGAAACGGCAATTTCATCAACAACAAGTGGAATTCCGTGGACAACACCTCCAATGATCAGGCTAACTGGTCAGACGAATACTCGGGCCGTCTGAACGATGGTTACAAGTATCCTCTTAACACCTCCGCTTCCTGGGTCCGCAAGCAGGCCAGCATCGCCAACGGATTCCTCGGATGGCCTTGGCTGTATCTTAACCTCAAGTTCCGTCCCCACAACGGCGCCGCTCTCGACATCAACACCGGTGGAGCTATCGACTTCCCGATGATGAGGGTTGAGGAGATGTACTTCATCAAGGCTGAGGCCGCCCTCCACACCTCCGGTGTGGGTGCCGCCAAGGCAGCCCTCGAGGAGATTGTCAAGACAAGGAACAGCTCCTACACTTGTGACAAGACCAGCGCTGAGGATGTCCTTGAGGAGATTATCTTCCAGAAGGATATCGAGTTTTGGGGTGAGGGTGTCAACTACTTCGACGACAAGCGTCTGGAGAGAGGTCTCTACAGGGCATATCATGGATCTTCCGTGACCCGCGTCCAGCAGCTCATCAACTGCTCCGGCGTGTTCCCCGGCTGGACTCCTATGTTCTCCCAGACAGAGATGAACGCCAATAAGGCCATCACTGACTACAACACTCCGCTCAACGCCTACGCCAACTACCAGTTCTGGACCGACCTCAACGAGGTGAAGGAACACTATGGCGAGCCTCTTGATCTGGACAACCTCCCGTTCTAATTAAAAATGAGTGAAAAATATGAAAACCAATAGATTATCATTCTTGCTGATCGCCTCCTGCGCATTGCTTTTCGTAGCGTGCAAGGACAATGACGATACCGGCGCGGATTTGAGCGGACAGGGATTCTTCTCTCAGGAGACTCTCATCTACAGCCTTTCCGGCCAGTCCAGCATCTCGGTGCCTGTGGTGCGTCTTGGCACAAGTGGTGACATCACGGTCAACATCACCTCTACAGGACCTTCCGAGTTCTCTGTTCCTTCATCAGTCAGCATCGCTGACGGGGACAGGATCGGAAGTGCCGAAATCACCTTCAACCCTTCGAACCTCGCCTACATGGAGAGCTATGATATCAATCTCTCTATCAACGGTTTCTCATCGATCTACGGCTACGGCAACGCGAAGCTCCAGATCGAGAACCCTATGCCCGCCGATCTGCCTTATGCCTCCTATGGCACCGGTACGATCACGGAAGGCTGGTGGGGTGAGCAGGAGGACAAGGAGATGTTCTACCGCGACTGCGGTGGCGGCATCTACCAGTGCTACCTCCCTGAGTGCTGGGGACATGACTCCGGTGCCGGTTATCCGGTCCAGGACTATGTCTTCTTCTGGGACACTAAGACCAACAAGCTTTATATCCCGTTCCAGTTCATGGGCTGCGAGGATTGGTGCATCGGTGACCAGGGTTCCATCGCCTGCAAGTTCGGCGGCCCCGGCTACGGTGACGGTCTCCGCGTCTGGAGAGAGTACATCGACGGTGTCTATAAGACCGCTTCCTTCGAGCAGCCTCACTACGATCCCGCCACGAAGTCGTTCTACCTCTCCGACTCCGCCGCTTGCGATCCCAAGACCGGCAAGGTCACTTATGGAACAGCCGGCACTCCGGATGTGTTCAAACTGAACTAATAAGGTAATACTCTATGCGAGGAGCGGCTTATGTGTAGGCCGCTCCTTTTTTTTTGTTATATTTGTATATCATAACCTTAATTAATGAAACGGATAACCATTTTTTTCCTCGCACTTTCGCTGGCGGTTTCGTCATATGCCCAGGAGGGCTTGTATAAAGTTGATGACGCGCTTTCTCCTCTCCCCGGAGGGAAGGCCAAGATGGAGGGCTATTTGGAAGATGACATCCTCCGCAGCCAGGAGAACTGGGCCAAGGGGGTGATGCCGTACGACAAGGTCGTCGAGTTCTTCCGTACCGGCAGGAAGCAGTTCGCCCTTGGCGAGATGCCCGGGAAAAGCATCCGGACCAACTCCTTGTTGTGGCGCTACAGCAGGGATCCCCAGCTCAAGGCCTTGACGAAGGATGTGGTCTATTCGTTGCTGGCGACAGTCAAGGAGAACGGCTCGATCAGCTGCACTCCGGTGGATCAGCAGCCAGGCGATCGCGACGGCGACATTTGGGAGCGGAAATATGTCCTCCTCGGCCTCAGCCAGTACTATCTGGATGTGGAAAAGGATCCGGTCGTGCTTGAGGCGATGGAGAAAGAGGCCCGCTCGGTGATGGACCAGGTTGGCCCGGCTCCGAAGAAGAGCATTACCGAACTCGGGTGGAGTTCCACGAATATAGAATCATCTTCAATCCTTGAGCCTTTCATGAGGCTGTATTTCATCACTGGGAAGAAGGAATATCTGGATTTCGCCACCTACATCGTTGAGTCCGGAGGCAACTCCGGAAGTGATATCTTCGCCCTACTTGAGGCCGGAACCCCAATGAGGGAGGTAGGCAAGCCATATCCGAAAGCCTACGAGATGACTTCAGTAATGGAAGGACTCGTTGAATATTACCGCGCGACTGGTGATCCTCGTATCCTGAAGTGCATCACCAACTTTTTCAATGAGGTCAAGGACCAGGAAATCACGATCATCGGAAACGCCGGCACCGATGTCTATTGGCCGAAACTCAACGGGGAAGGCTGGGGCAACACCGCCGCTGAGCAGACCAATCCTGACATCAAGAGGATGATGGAGACCTGTGTGGGCGTTACTTGGATGAAGTTCTGCTCCCAGTACCTCCGCTTGACCGGTGATCCGGCGGCCGTGGATTGCATAGAGAGATACGTGTATAACGGCCTTTTGGGAGCCATGAGACCAGACGGTAAGGGATTCAGCTATGTCAATCTCCTTAACGGCTCCAAGGTCACCAACCATGGCTGGGGCATGAATATAGATGGACTTCCGGTGACTTGCTGCAACCTCAGTGGCCCTACCGGCCTGGCATATATTCCTTATGTTGCCGTAATGCGCTCATCGGAGGGACCTGTCATTAATCTTTACAATAGGGGAGTATTCAAGACTGAGTCTCCTGACGGAAGGTATGTTTCCATGGGGATTGACACTGACTTCCCGAGGAGCGGGGAAGTCAAGATAGCGGTTTTCCCTTCCGGGAGCGGCAAGTTTGAGATCAAGTTGTATATTCCTTCATGGAGCTCATCCACAACTGTTTCCGTGAATGGAAAGCCCATCCGGGACGTTCGTCCCGGGACCTATCTTCCAATCAGGCGTGACTGGAAAGCCGGTGATGAGGTCAAGGTTAGTTTCGACATGAAAGCGAGGCTGATCCAGGCTCCCGAGGGAAAGAATCCGGAGGGTAAATATTTCCAGGCCGTCCAGTGGGGCCCGCTTGTGCTGGCCAGGGATGAGAATATAGACCCTGATTATGACAAGCCGGTTAAGATAGTAGCTGATCCTGAAGGCTTTGTCGATGTCAAAGTCGTTGCCCCGGAGCGTCCCGGTACCAGGATGCAATTCATTGTCCCCACAATGACCGGCCCGATCAAGATGGTCGATTATTCCTCCGTTGATTGCTGGGAGGGAAGCCACATCCAGACCTGGCTTCCATTGCCAAGATAATTGTTTGACTATGATTAAGATATTCTGCAAGAACACGGATTCATCGAAAGAATTCGCTGAAGGAACCGCTCTCGGGGAGATCGCCAGGGAGTTCGAGTTTGACAAGCCCTATGACATCCTGGCTGCCAAGGTGAATAATGTCGCCCAGGGGTTAAGGTTTAGGGTCTATCACAACCTTGATGTTGAGTTTCTCGACTACCGTACCTACACCGGGCGGAATTTCTATTGCCGCTCGCTCTGCTTCCTGCTCTATAAAAGCGTCAAAGACCTTTTCCCGGGGAGCCGCCTGACTATCCGCCGGCCTATTTCCAAAGGATATTACTGCGTCGTGGAGAAAGGTGACGGGACTCCTCTGGGCGAGGCTGATGTGGACGCTATTCGCGCTCGGATGACCGCCATTGTGGATCAGGACGTGCCTTTCCGCCGCCATGAGGCCAGGGTCGAGGACGCCATCAAGACTTTCACCGCCCTCGGCGCGATGGACAAGGTCAAACTGCTTGAGACCTGCGGGGACGTTTACGTAACCTATTACACTCTCGACGGTACGGCGGATTATTATTACGACGAGCTTGTCCCGAGCGTTGGCTACCTCAAGACTTGGAGTGTCAACCTTTACAGGGATGGCATCCTGCTGAGGGTTCCGGACAGGCACCATCCAGAGGATCTGGCTCCTTTCTTTGAGCAGCCGAAAACCTTTGAGGTGTTCAAGGAGTCTCACCGTTGGAACGGGATCATGGGGCTGGGCAGCGTCGGGGATGTCAACGAGTCCATCCTGAGCGGCAAGGCTTCCGACCTCATCCAGATCGCTGAGGCCCTGCAGGAGAAGAAGATAGTCCAGATCGCCGAAGAGATAGACAGCCGTCACCGCGATCCGGACAATCCCGTCCGGCTTGTGCTGATAACCGGCCCCACGAGCAGCGGAAAGTCCACTTTCTGCAAGCGCCTGAGCATCCAGCTCAAAGCCTGCGGCCTGCATCCGCTGTCATTTTCCACGGACGACTATTTCGTGAACAGGCTCGACACCCCGAAGCTTCCTGACGGATCCTTCGATTTCGACAATTTCGACACTGTTGACCACGACTATCTACAGAAGGATCTGCTGAAACTCCTTGCCGGAGAGGAGGTTGAGGTGCCAGAGTTCAACTTCGTCACCGGTCTTAGGGAGTTCAATGGCAAGAAGCTCAAGCTTGGCGAGCAATCTGTGTTGCTCGTTGAGGGCATCCACGCCCTTAATCCCAAACTCACGGATAAGGTTCCTGAAAAGGAGAAGTTCAGGATATTCATAAACACTATCACCTCGATCTCCCTGGACTCCCACAACTGCATCCCCACGAGCGACAACCGTCTGCTCCGGCGTATTGTCAGGGACTTCCTGAAAGGCGCCTTCACTGCCCGTGAGACCATCTCCAACTGGCCG
Organism: uncultured Bacteroidia bacterium; assembly: GCA_902785825.1. Classification (GTDB taxonomy): domain Bacteria; phylum Bacteroidota; class Bacteroidia; order Bacteroidales; family UBA932; genus Cryptobacteroides. Next base: position 81,534 of record CACZZZ010000005.1, on the reverse strand, counting down.
AATGTCAGGCGTTCCGAGGTCCGGTGGATATATCCCTTCCAGGAGGAGGCCGACGTGCTTTTCAACTCCGCCTACCTGGCTGAGTTCGCCGTCCTTCGCTCCCACGCCGAGAGGATTCTCGCCACGGTCCCGAAGAATTGCAAGGAATATAGCGAGGCCAGCAGGCTCCTTAAGTTCCTCCATTATTTTGTCCCGGTCTCTGACAGGGAAATCCCGCTGAATTCCCTGATGAGAGGATTTATTGGCGGCGGAAGCTTTTGATATTCATTTAATTAATAGATAGATATGATTATTCCTTACAACCAGCGGACCGGCAACGAGTCAATAGTATATTTCACCAGGGACCTGACTTCAAGAGGCTTGATAAAGGCTTACGAGAGGGTTTGCGGAAACATTACTGGCAAGGTGGGGGTCAAACTTCACACCGGGGAAAAGCATGGCCCTAACATCATCCCCAGATCCTGGGTCAGGAAACTCATCGAAAAAGACCTCCCCGGAGCCTCCATCATCGAGACCAACACGTATTATGAGGGGGACCGTTATACGACCGAACTCCACCGCGAGACCCTCAAGGTCAACGGATGGACATTCTGCCCGGTGGATATTATCGATGAGGAAGGTGTTGTGAATCTTCCTGTTATAGGTGGCAAGTGGTTCAAGGAAATGTCTGTTGGAAGTCACCTTACCAATTATGACTCCATGGTAGCGCTGACCCATTTCAAAGGCCATACGCAAGGAGGATTCGGCGGCAGCGATAAGAACATCGGTATCGGCTGTGCCGACGGCCGGATAGGGAAGGCCTGGATCCACACGACTCCCGGCCAGCCGGACCAGTGGGACATCGCCAAGGAGGAGTTCATGGAGAGGATGACAGAGTCCACAAAGGCGACGATCGACCATTTCGGGAAGAACGTGACCTATGTCAATGTGATGCGGAATATGTCCGTTTCCTGCGACTGCGAAGGGCTTGAGGCAGAGCCTGTTGTGACTCCCAATGTCGGCATCCTGTCCTCGACTGACATCCTCGCGATCGACCAGGCTTGCGTTGACATCGTTTACGCCATGACCGAGAGACAGCATCATGACCTCGTCGAGAGGATCGAGTCTCGTCACGGACTTCGCCAGCTCTCTTATATGAAAGAACTCGGGATGGGAAATGACCGGTACATCCTCATAGACTTGGATAATGGTGGAAAGAGGATGACCGTCAAGGAGGCCGTCAAAGGCCTTAAGCCTTTTGTCCTTCGCGGCAAATGATCTTAAAGAGACTTCTGGCTCCAGTGATCATCCTTCTAGGTATATTCTCGGAAGGATGTTCGCATGATTCGCATCGGCCTGTGGCTGAACCACTTCCGTTGTCCAAAGTACGTGTGGTAGGGGAGAACCGACTCACTTCCAATCGGGATCTTGACATCCGGGCGATCCTCTCATGGGATGTCCGGAAATTCCTGTATAATTATCTCGACACCTATGGGCTCGACACCTCCGGTTGCCCTCTGCCAGAAGGCTGGGACTCTGTTGACACCAAACTGAAAGGCCACGGGTCTGGTCACTATATGTCGGCCCTGGCGCTCGCTTATGCCGGGTGTGATGACAACGCCTTGAAAGACAGCCTTCTGGCCAGGATGAGGACTATGGTGGATTGCCTGCGGGAGTGCCAGGAAAGGACCTTTGTCTATGACGAGGATCTCGGGCGTTACCGGGAGGCCAGGGACTATGCGCCGGAGGCTGAGCTCCGGGAGATGAAAGGCACCTGGGAGGCTTTCGACGAGTACAAAAAGTCTTACTCTGAATATGGTTACGGGTATCTCAACGCTATTCCGGCGGCCCATTGCGTCCTTGTCGAGATGTATCGTCCCTACAATAACAAAGACTGGGTCTGGGCTCCGTACTATGTTGTCCACAAACAGCTCGCCGGCCTGATTGACATATCGTCCCTTGTCGATGACAAAGCCATATCGCAAAAGGCTCTGAAGATTGCGGAGGATATGGGGTTGTGGGTGTGGAACCGACTGAAATACAGGACATTCTTGGATTCATCCGGGACTTCTGAGACTCGTCGTTCCACCCCAGGCAACCGTTATGAGATGTGGAACATGTACATTGCCGGTGAGGTGGGTGGGATGGAGGAGTCCCTTTCCAGGCTCTCGATGATGGTGGAGGACAGGACTTCCGGCGAACGCCTTTTGGAAGCGGCCGGTTTTTTCGACAGCCCGGCGTTCTTTGATCCTCTGGCCCGGGGCGAGGACTCTATTCATGGCCGTCACGCCAACCAGCATATCCCCATGGTTATCGGCGCCTTGATGAACTATCGGGCTGGCGGTTCGAGGGAATATTACGATATCGCCCTGAATTTCTGGAACTTCGTCCAGGACAGGTACCTTTACGCCACCGGTGGGGTTGGGGATTCGGAGATGTTCAGGGAACCATATACCCAGATGGCCAGTATGATAGCTAGTAAGACTCCCGAGATGAATGAGACCTGCTGCGCCTATAATCTCGCCAAACTGACCAAGGACCTTAACTGCTTTGATCCGAATGATGCCCGTTACATGGATTATTATGAGAGGGTTCTGTACAACCAAATAGTCGGATCGATCCATCCTTCTGAGTACAAGGTGACCTACCAGTATGCGGTCGGGCTCGACGCTTCCAAGCCCTGGGGCAACAGGACTCCCCAGGAATCTTGTTGCGGGGGTACCGGGGCGGAGAACCATGTCAAATACCAGGAGGCTGCTTACTTTGTCTCAAAGGACACCGTGTGGGTGGGCCTGTACCTGCCATCTGAAGCGAGGTGGGATCGTCGCGGGGTGACCCTTTCACAGGAGTGCGAGTGGCCGGCGGAGCGGTCCGTGATACGGCTGAAAAAGGGTAGCAGACGCTTCACGATGAAGCTCAGGGTCCCTTATTGGGCGACAGAGGGGTTTGATATCCGGCTCAACGGCAAGTCATTGGCTTCCGAATATACTCCCTGCAGCTATTTCGAGATCCCTCGCCGGCGCTGGACCCGCGGCGACTCCCTCGAAATCATCATGCCTTATGTGGAGCACATAGACTACGCCCCAGACCAAGTTGTCATCCTGAGCGAAGCGAAGGATCTATGCGAAGCGAAGGATCTAAACGCGGCGAAGGATCCGTCGCCTGAGCGGCTCGGCGTCCTGATGCGTGGACCTCTTGTGATGGCGGCTGTGGGAATCAAGAGCTGGAACGAGGCGGTCCTGCATCTTGGCCCCGATGGCCATCCTGCACTGCAAGCTGCCCCTGCTTCAGCCGGTAGCCCTGGCTGTTTCTCCTTGGACGGCAAGACCTTTATCCCCGACTATCAGGCCGACACCTGCGTCACACACTACCTCCGCATCCGCTGACCCTTCGCCTTGCCCCATGTGTCAGCAGTTCAGCAGATTCCGGGTGGGGGGTGGCTGGCACTTAAATCACCGATAATCAATGCTTTAGCTTATTATTAAGTGCTTGGTGCAAGCACTTAATAATCGTATAAGTATCTGAAACAAAGCTATTTAACTGCCAGCCTTCCATATCCTGATCTTTATTCTTAAATTTGGCACATGAAAAACTTCAAAACAAAGTATTCTAAGGAATTCTTTCCTGGTGTTCCGCACCACATTTATGTCCGCTCCTTTGACAGGGGAGTTATCTTTTACACGACCGAGAACTATCTTGTATTTTTCACTTTCATTACGACAATCGCAAGGCACTATGGCATCACGTTGATGGAACTCTCGATTATGCCAGACCATGTTCATGTCTTTGCCAAATCCGGAAATCCAAGGAAGATGGAACTATTTCTTTTTCAGACGGAAAGGTGTTTCGCTATGGAATATAATACAACGATAGGAAGAACTGGACGGTTGTTTGAGACTCCGCCGGGGCATGCCCCGAAACTGACTGATAAAAAGATCAGGACCTGTGTGGCGTATCTGTTCAACAACCAGGTGGAGAAAAAGATAGTCTCCAGTGCCGAGTTGACGAGGTGGAATTTCATGACTTTCGCGGTTTCGAAGCATCCTTTCTCCGAACCGATCAAACTGGAATATGCTTCTCGAGCTCTTCGTCGTGCCCTGAAACTCGTAAAGTTCATGAGATCCCAAGATAAGCCGATGGGATATAAGACTCTTGAGACCCTTTACGGTAGTCTCGGCAAGGTAGAAAAGGAACAGTTGACTGACTTTATAATTGCCAGTTACAACTGTCTTGATTATGATTCGATAATAAGCTATTTCGGATCCTATGAGAAGATGGTTCTCGCGGTTAACTCAAACACGGGTAGTGAGTTCGACATTAAGGAGAGTTACGATACGTCTTCGGACGCTCCGTTTTTCAGGATGGCGGAAATGGTCTCCAAGATTAATGGGTTGGAGGATGTGAAGAAAGTCATTACATTATCCCCGGATCAGAAGATCAAGTTGGCAAACAAGTTGATTCAAATGCCAGGAGTTACATCGAAGCATATCGCTAAATTTTTGCATATAAGTATCGCTGGTAGATAAAATGCTTATTATTAATTAGATAAGTAGTTTCTAAGTCCCGAACCCAGTCACTTAAGAACTGCCTTAAAACCTATCAATCAGCTATTTAACTGCCAGCATTCCAAATATATTGTTTAAATTCGCGTAATTATAATTCAAGAATAATGAAACAGATAAGCACTGATAAGGCTCCGGCGGCGATAGGTCCGTACAGCCAGGCGATTGCCCACAATGGTTTGATTTTCGTGTCCGGTCAGCTCCCCATTGACCCCTCCACTGGCGCTTTCCCCGAGGGTGGTGTCGAGGCCCAGACCAGGCAGTCCCTAACCAACATAAAGTCAATCCTCGAGAAGGCCGGCTCAGGAATGGACAAGGTGGTGAAGACCACCGTCCTGCTCGCTGACATGGGCGATTTCGCCGCTATGAACGGCGTCTACGCGGAGTCCTTCTCCGAGCCTTTTCCCGCCCGTTGCGCCTTCGCTGTCAAGACATTGCCGAAAGGCGCCCTTGTCGAGATTGAGTGCGTCGCGTACGAATGCTGAAGACGATTCTTGGAAGGGCAGGGCGGTATAAGACCGCCGCTATCCTGACCCCGGTCTGGACTACGGCCGAGGTGATCATGGGTGTCCTGATCCCTTATGTGACGGCTTCCCTGATCGACAAGGGAATAAGCGCCGGGAATATGCCCGGAGTTTACAAATATGGCGGCTTGATGCTCCTGATGGCCTTTTTCAGCACCCTTTTCGGAATATTGGCCGCGCGTTTCGCGGCATATTCATCAACCGGTCTGGCCGCTAACCTCAGGGAGGCGATGTACACGAACATCCAGCGTTTCTCTTTCTCGGACATCGACAAGTACTCCACGGCCGGCCTTGTAACCAGGATGACCACAGATGTGAGCAACATCCAGGGAGCATTCCAGATGCTCCTCAGGATCAGTTTCAGGGCTCCTTTGAACATGGTTTTCAGCCTTCTGATGTGCTTTTTCATCAACGGAAGACTTAGCATAATCTTCCTCATAGCTATGGTGATCCTGAGCACCTGCCTTTTCATCCTGATCAGGCGGGCCTCGAAACTCTTTGTCAAGATATTCGAGAAATATGACGGTCTTAACGGAGTGATCCAGGAAAACATCTCCGGGATCCGTGTCGTGAAAGCCTTCGTTAGGGAAGACCATGAGCTCAGTAAGTTCGACAAGGCGGCGCTTTCTCTCTACAACCTCAATGTGAAGGCCGAGAGCCTTATGGCCCTTAACCATCCGGTAATGAATCTGGTGGTTTACGGCTGCATCATCGCGCTCTCGTGGTTTGGGGCGCATTATATCGTGGGTGGTACCCTCACGACCGGCCAGCTGACCTCGCTTTTCGCCTACATCATGACTCTCATGACGTCGCTGATGATGCTTTCGATGATCTTCGTCCAGCTGACCCAGAGTGCCGCGAGCGGAAAGAGGATAGCGGATGTCATCAACGAGGAACCGGACATGTATGATCCGGAGGATCCGGTCAAAGAGGTAAATGACGGAAGCATAGACTTCAATCACGTCTATTTCGCCTACACTAAAGGTGGAGATTATGCTTTGGAAGATATTGATTTTCACATTGATGCCGGGGAGACTATAGGCGTGATCGGAGGAACGGGCAGCGGGAAATCCAGTCTCGTTTTCCTCATTTCCAGGCTCTATGATGTCTCGGAAGGAAGCGTCAAGGTCGGCGGGGTTGATGTGCGTGAATATGAGATGGAGGCCCTCAGGAATCAGGTCGCTGTCGTTCTCCAGAAAAGCACCCTGTTCTCAGGAACTATCCTTGACAACCTGCGCTGGGGCCGAGAGGACGCTACGCAGGAGGAGTGCGAGGAGGCTTGCCGTCAGGCATGTGCGGATGAGTTTATCCAGCAGATGCCGGATAAATACGAGACCTACATCGAGCAGGGCGGCACGAATGTCTCCGGAGGCCAGCGCCAGCGTCTTTGCATAGCCAGGGCTCTCCTAAAGCGCCCTAAAGTGCTGATTCTGGACGATTCCACCTCGGCGGTGGACACCGCCACCGACTCCCATATCCGCAAGGCGATATCCGGGAAGATCGAGGGTCTTACCAAGATTATCATTTCCCAGAGAATATTGAGCATCAAGGATGCGGACAGGATCATCGTGATGGATGATGGCCATGTGGTGGCATTTGACACCCACGAGAACCTGTTGAAGACGTGTGAGATCTACAAAGACATCCACGAGATGCAGACCTCCGGTGGCGAGGCTGACTTCGATGAAGGAAAGGAGGTGGCGGCATGAGCGCGAGTGGCAAGATGCCGCAGGGAAGCGGCAGGATGAGAGGGGGAGTGAGGGAGCCTCACATGTCCAGGGAGGATATGAAGAAGAGCCTCGGAAAAGGTTCGACTGTCTGGAGACTCTTCAGATTCATATTCAAGAACTACAAGTTCCGTTTCGGGGTCGTGCTGGTCTGCATCGTGATCTCGGCGTTGGCCACTCTGGCCTCATCTCTGTTCACCAAGACCCTGATCGACGACTACATCACTCCGCTGCTCTCGCAGGCGGTTCCTGACTTCTCACCTCTGGTAGTTGCCCTCGTCAAGCTGGCGGCTGTCCTGCTGGTCGGAGTCGCGGCATCATATTCATACCATCTGATAATGATCTTCGTGGGGCAGGGAACCATGCTGAAGCTTCGCCAGAGCCTGTTTTCCCACATGGAAGACCTACCCTTGAGTTATTTTGACTCCCACTCCCACGGCGACATCATGTCGGTCTATACCAATGATGTGGACACCCTCCGCCAGGTGATAGGGAATACAGTTCCCAACCTTTTCCAATCCCTGATCACTCTCATCTCGACATTCGTCTCCATGGTGGTCCTGTCGATGCCCTTGACTCTGGTGTCCATTCTGATGGCAGCTCTCACCGTGCGAGTGACAACCGCCCTCGGAAAGATCTCCAGGGCTTATTTCGTGGAAAGACAGAAGGCTCTCGGCGCTGTCAATGGCTTCATCGAGGAGATGGTTTCAGGGCAGCGTGTGGTGAAGGTATATTGCCATGAGAAGAAGGCTGTCGAGGATTTCTCCGTCCTTAACGAGCGGCTCCGTTCCAGCGCCTACAACGCCAACAAGATCGGCAGCATGGTGATGCCTATCAACGGGAATATCGGCAATCTGGGATATGTCCTGACGGCTGTGGTCGGAGCGCTTATCGCCATCGGCGGGTTGACGGCCTGGTATATGTCCGGGATTGGTGGCGCTACCCTGACCCTTGGTACTCTGGTGGCGTTCCTGTCTCTCCAGAAGAACTTCACGAGGCCGATCTCGAGCATTTCCAATGAGATTAATTCGATCGCGATGGCTTCCGCCGGCACGGACAGGGTTTATAGCCTCTTGGACGAGCCGCAGGAAGTCGATGAGGGCAAGGTCACTCTTGTCAACACCACCGTCGCTCCCGACGGCTCTCTTGTCGAATCTCCCGTCCGCACCGGCACCTGGGCCTGGAAGGCAAAGGCAGGTCTGGCAAGTCCAGACCGTAGCCACCCTCGGCTCGTAAGAGGGAGGGGCCCGCTTGCGGAGCAAGTGGGAGGGGCCGAGCGGAGCGAGGAGTCTGGACTTGCCAGACCTGACGCCGATGACTCCGGTGCGGCCTCCAGGCTAAGGGCGTACTCAGCCGCAGCGAAGCGAGGATGGACGCGCCCGTGTCCGGAGGGCCGCCCGGCAATATTGACACCACTGCGGGGTTTGGTGAGTCTGGAGGATGTGGATTTCAGCTATGTGGAGGGGAAACAGGTGCTGTTCGACATCAGCCTGACGGCATATCCGGGGCAGAAAATAGCCTTCGTCGGAGGCACCGGGGCTGGAAAAACCACGATCACAAACCTCATCAACCGCTTCTACGAGATCCAGGAAGGCACCATAACCTACGACGGCTTCGACATTCGTCGGATCGACAAAGATTCCTTGAGGCGAAGCCTCGGAATTGTCCTTCAGGAAACGCGCCTCTTCTCCGCTTCTGTGCTGGACAACATCCGTTACGGCCGTCTGGACGCTACCGACGAGGAATGCCGGGAGGCCGCCCGTCTTGTCTATGCCGACTCATTCATCAGGCGTTTACCTCAAGGCTATGACACCATCCTCGCCGCTGACGGCGGTAACCTGTCGCAAGGGGAGAGGCAGCTGTTGGCCATCGCCAGGGCCGCCGTGGCCAATCCGCCCGTGCTGATTCTCGACGAGGCTACCTCCTCGATCGACACCCGCACTGAGAAACTCATCCAGAAGGGCATGGATTCCCTTATGAAAGGCCGTACTACCTTCGTGATAGCCCACCGGCTCTCGACAGTTCAGAACGCCAATTACATCATGGTGATGGATCGGGGACGTATCATCGAGAGAGGAAGGCATGACGAGCTCCTCGCGCAGAAAGGAAAGTATTACGAGCTATACACCGGAAACCAGATTACGGCTTAGCTCGGCCTTCCCTCTACCAACAAGTTGTTATTTGACCCGAATGACTTTTTATATAAATTCGCGGCAATATTCAGGTATTTAAAACGAGCATGGCGTTATTCAAAAAACCTTGGAATCTGACTGACGGATTCTTGTTTGGAGGAATTCTGGTCCTGATGGGCTTCATCCTCCAGATCGCCTCAGGACCTGTTGACTGGGAGCTTATAAACTCTCCTGTCAACCTTGTCCTTCTGCTGTTGTGCGTGGCGATAGTGATCATCGCCTTCCTGCTAAGGAAGCGCTCAGGCTTTTTCGCATGGCTGGGATCATCGGAAGCCGCTGTCCCTTCAATCGCTTGGGCTTTTATTCTGACGATAGTCATGGGGTTGACCGCCCAAGTTCCCCAGCGTGGATGGCTCGGCAGCATGACTACATTCTGGCCCTTTGTCTTATGCTACGTTTGGCTGACAGTGGTCGTGGGCCTTGTGGCCATGGACCGCTTGTCCAGGCTTGGCAAGAACTGGCGGGCTATATCCTCCTCTCTTCTTCATCTCGGTTTCTTCGTGACCTTGCTTTGCGCTACCCTGGGCAGTGCGGACAAGAGGGAACTCATGATGACCCTTCATGAGGGAGAAACTGTCGCTAAAGCGGAGACTGAAGACGGAAAAGTCTATGACACAGGTGTTTCCGTAAAGCTCAATGATTTCGAGATGGAAGTCTATCCCAGCGGTATGCCGAAGCGATTCGCCTCTGATGTGGTGGTAATAGGAAAGTCCGGCAAAGAGACCGCGGCCGTCATTGAGGTCAACAAACCCATCCAGGTGGACGGCTGGAAAATGTATCAATACGGGTACGATGAGGAAGCCGGAACGGAAGGGAAGATGAGTATTCTCCAGATGGTCAGGGATCCATGGCTTCCCATGGTTTATGCCGGAATATTCATGATGCTTGCCGGAGCCTTTCTTATGTTGTTCACTGGTTTTAAAAGGGAGGAATCGAGATGAGTTGGGATGCTTTCATTTGGTTCGCCGCGGCAGCGGTGATCCTCTGGGCGGTAGGAGCCGCCTTGGCCTGGGCCGGTAAGCGCTCTTCGGCCATAATCAATTATGGTCTCGGAATATTGGTGTTCTTCTCTTTCATCCTCTCGATGTGGATTTCCCTGGAGCGGCCGCCGCTCCGGACGATTGGGGAGACGCGGCTTTGGTATTCCTTCTTCCTTGCGGTCTCGGGAATGATCGTTTATTGCCGTTGGAAGTATAAATGGATCCTGAGTTTCAGCACTGTGATGTCCCTTGTGTTCATCATCGTCAACCTCCTGAAGCCGGAGATCCACTCCAAGGCCCTGATGCCTGCCCTGCAGAGCCCCTGGTTCGCCCCTCATGTGATCGTGTACATGTTCTCGTACGGAATGCTTGGAGCGGCCACCATCATGGCGTTGTACGTGCTTATATTCAAGAAAGATAAGGAAACTGAAGAGGATATGGCCACAACTGACAATCTTGTGGTCACAGGACTCGCTTTCCTGACTTTCGGAATGCTTTTCGGAGCGCTTTGGGCCCAGGATGCTTGGGGAACGTACTGGGCTTGGGATCCCAAAGAGACCTGGGCGGCTATCACATGGATGGCCTACCTGCTGTATGTCCATTACAGGATAGCCCGACCTAAGGATCACTCCACCACCATGTGGATCCTTATTCTGGCGTTTATCTGCCTGCAGATCTGCTGGTGGGGTATCAACTACCTGCCCTCAGCCCACGCCACATCAGTCCACGTCTATTAGCGGCAGTCATTCTGTCTGATTATTAGCACATCACAAAAACGCATAGCCATAAGCTATGCGTTTTTTTGTAAACGCATGGATACCTGATATTAAAACAACTTTGTTTGTTGGTGTAACATTTTTGTTAAAGGGGATTTTGGCGGCGAAAAGCAGGGTTGGAGAGCCGAAAATCCTTCGCTGGCGCTCAGAATGACATTGGACAATGGCAGGAGAATTACTGTAGGATAATTGGCGGGAATTTGTTAGCTTTGTCTCCGCAATTAATAACCAATATCCAAAGAACAGTCAAGACATGTTCAAGATTCTGAAACGTCAGATGCTGACACCGAACATTTGCAAGATGGTGGTGGCGGCTCCGAGGATAGCCAAGTCGGCGCTTCCCGGACAATTCCTTATCGTCCTCGCTAACGAGGAGGGTGAGCGTATTCCTTTAACCATAAGTGATTATGACCGGGAGGAAGGCACGGTGACGATTGTCACCCAGCTGATCGGCGCTTCTTCAGCGGCTATCATAGCCAAGGAGGAGGGAGAGTTCTTCCGCGACGTGGTCGGCCCCCTCGGCAACCCTTCGGCCTTCGTCAAGATGGACGAGGAGGCTCTTAAGGGACAGCGATATATATTCATAGCGGGAGGCCTCGGTACGGCTCCCGTTTATCCCCAGGCCAAGTGGCTGCACGACAGGGGAGTAGCGGTCGATGTGATCATCGGCGCCAGGACCAAGGACCTGCTGATCTACACCGAGGAGCTCGGAAGCGCGTGCGACAACCTCTACCTTTGCACGGATGACGGCAGCGTCGGGTTCCACGGAGTGGGTACTGCCTGCCTTGAGGATCTGGTAGGCAACCAGGGAAAGGAATATACCCAGGCGGTCGCTATCGGCCCTATGATCATGATGAAATTCGCGACTTTGACATGTAAGAAGCTGAATATTCCCATCGACGTTAGCCTGAACATGCTCATGGTTGACGGCACGGGGATGTGCGGAGCGTGCAGGGTCACTGTGGCCGGAAAGACAAGGTTCGCCTGCGTGGATGGACCTGAATTCAACGGCTACGATGTGGATTTCGATGAGGCGATGAGACGTCTCGGACAGTATAAGGCCGAAGAGGCTGAGGTAAAAGCTAAATACGTCAAGTGATATGGCAGAGAGGATTCCAAGAGTACCGGTCAGGGAGCAGGATCCCAAGGTACGCGCTCATAATTTTGAGGAAGTTTGCTACGGATACAACCTCGAGGAGGCGATGACAGAGGCTTCAAGGTGCCTCCACTGCAAGAATCCGCGTTGTGTGACCGCATGCCCGGTCAGTATCAAGATCCCCGAGTTTATCGCGAAGGTCAAGGAGGGAGATATCGCCGGAGCCGCCGCCATTATCGGCGAGGACTCCTCGCTGCCCGCCGTCTGCGGCCGAGTCTGCCCACAGGAGACACAGTGCGAGGGCAGCTGCGTGCTCGGAGTCAAGGGTGAAAGTGTCGCTATCGGCAAGCTCGAGCGTTTTGTCGCCGACCACTCCGCCGAGAGCGATGAGACTTCAAGACCGAAAGCGGCCGTGAACCCCGACGCTAAAAAAGTCGCCGTGATCGGTTCCGGTCCTGCCGGGCTGGCTTGCGCTTCCGACCTCGCCAAGTGGGGTTACGACGTCACGATCTTCGAGGCTCTCCACAAAGCTGGTGGTGTTCTTGAATATGGTATACCTGAGTTCAGACTTCCGAAAGATGCTGTACTAAAACGTGAGATAAACGAGGTTAAAGCATTAGGAGTCAAGATAGAAACCGATGTAATTATCGGTCGCACTGTCACTATTGACAGCCTCATGGACGAGGAAGGCTTCGAAGCCGTGTTCGTCGGTACGGGAGCCGGACTCCCGAAGTTCATGGGCATCCCCGGAGAGAACCTCAACGGAGTTTTCTCCGCCAACGAGTTCCTCACCAGGAACAACCTTATGAAGGCATTCCGCGAGGATTATCTCACTCCGATCCATGCCGGCAAGAAATGCTGCGTAGTGGGAGGAGGTAATGTCGCTATGGATGCCGCCAGGACAGCCTTGAGACTCGGAGCCGACACATCCATCATCTACAGAAGAACCGAGGTTGAGCTCCCTGCCCGCAAGGAGGAAGTCCATCATGCCAAGGAGGAAGGAGTTGATTTCCAGATGCTTACCAATCCCGTTGAGATTATCGGCGATGAGAATGGCTGGGTTAAGGCCCTGAAATGCATCCGGATGGAACTCGGAGAACCGGACGAGAGCGGACGCCGCTCACCTGTCCCGATCCCTGGCTCGGAGTTCGAGATCCCTACAGAAACGGTCATCATGGCCCTTGGAACCGCTCCTAACCCGCTCATAGTCAACACCACAAAGGGACTTGAGGCGACTCGAAGAGGTGGTCTCGTGGCTGATGACGAGGGGCGAACCACCCGTCCTGGAATATTCGCCGGTGGAGATGCTGTGACCGGTGCCGCCACTGTCATACTCGCGATGGGTGCAGGCAGAAAAGCCGCGAAAGCCATTGATGAGTATTTAAAGACCAAGTGATATGTTAATGCTGACTATAGCCGCCATAGCTCCGGCGCTGATTCTGCTTTGGTATGTTTACCATAAGGACACCGAGCCGGAGCCACGGAATCTCATATTCAAAGGCTTCTGTTTTGGCGGCTTGGCAGCGCTGGCCTCAACCCTGATCTCTGGACCTCTACTCAACATGGGGTTCTACACGACTGAACCCACCACCCTGGGAGAGGCCGTGAGGATATCCTTTTTCGGGGCGGCGATTCCGGAAGAAACAGCCAAGCTGTTGATGCTCTGGTTGTTGCTCCGCAACTGCCCGGAATTTGACGAGCGCTATGACGGGATTGTATATGCCACGACGGTCGGACTTGGATTCGCCGCTTTCGAGAATATAATCTACGTCATCAGCGCGGGAGCGAACTGGGTCGATGTGGCCTTCACAAGGGCTCTCTTCGCGGTTCCCGGTCATTTCGCCTTTGCTGTGACGATGGGATATTACTACTCTCAATACCATTTCAGGGGCAAGGAATACGAAGGGGCCAAAATCAAGATGTGGCTTTATCCTGTGATTCTCCACGGGATCTACGACACCTTATGCTTCTTCAGCGAGCTCAACGAGGCGCTGTCGCTGCTTATCACATTCGCGCTTATCGCGTTCTGCTTCTGGCTTTTCAAGAACACAAGAGCCAGGATCCTGAAGGCAGCCGCTGAGAATGAGTATGTGGGATCAGGCCGCTCGGTCAGGGATCACGGTTACGACATCAACCACGACTGGACTGGACGTCCGGACGATCAGTAGGTCATAGCAGATGGCCGAGGAAGCGGGCTTTTTCGGCCTCTGACATGCCTCGCCGGTCGGCATATTCGTCGATTTCGGCAGAGGAAAGGCGGCGTATTTCCGGGTAACTGGCTTCCGGGTGGACGAATATAAGTCCGCAGATTGAAGCTTCTGGAATCATGGCGCAGCTGTCCAGGAGGGTTATGCCCACATCGTCCAGCAGTCGGAGAATATCCCTTTTCAGGGTGTGATCCGGGCAACTTGAATATCCCGCCGCAGGCTTGATTACCTTGAACTGGGCGTCGCAGGTGGCTTTCACATATTCATCAAGCCATCCAGAAGCCGCCTCCGCCAAGGTCAGGATCACGGCCCGTCGAACCATCCCGCTGTCGTCCAGCCCGGATTCGGCGGCACTGCCTGAATGAACGCTTATCGCGAACATTCCCATAGGGGAGTCGAATCCATATTCGGAAGGAGCCACGAAATCGGCCAGGGAGCGGCCGCGGCTCGCCTCGTTATCGGAGGAGGGTTGCCTGAACATGGGCAGGCGGAAGTCTTTGGAGACAATGTCGTTGCCCTCACTATGGGCCAAGTCAAATCTGGCCGAGATGGTTATCCGGCACTCGTCACTGGAGCGAAGCCTGGAAAGAATCTTCTCTCCTTCGGCCCGTAACCTCATGAATTCCAAACGGTTCTTGTCTTTCCTCGCTCCGAGGATCGTGGCGAACATCCTCCAGTCAAAGAACCTTTCGACCTCCCCGACCTGGAGCCGTCGCGAGGAAATGTTTTTGAACGGGTTGCCGTGGATATAGCTGCTTTCCGGGAATATGCCCGTTCTTCGGCTCCGTTCAGGTTGGCCATGACTGGAAGTCATGTACGCTTCCCGAAGCGCCCTCTGCCGCTCATGCTCAGCGGCTTCCGTAGCTTCCCGGTCGGAGACCAGTTTGCTTGCCAGCACAGCCGATGCGGAAGCGTCAGCGCCATAAAAGACATGCTTGTAAAGCGGAGCCAGCTTGACGGCGGTATGAACCGCGGAAGCCGCCGCGCCACCCACGAGAAGGGGAGTGTCCATCCCCGACTCTTCCATGTCTTTGCAAAGAAGCTCCATCTGGTAAAGCGATGGGGTGATCAGTCCGCTTACACCGATAATGTCCGCCCCAATCCTGACGGCTTCCTCGAGAATGGTTTCTTTCGGGACCATGACTCCGAGGTCCGTGACCTCGAAACCGTTGCATGTGAATACTATTCCGGTAATATTCTTCCCTATGTCGTGGACATCTCCTTTCACGGTGGCCAGCAGGACCTTGGGCCGCTCGGATGTCTCGGCCGCGTTTCCTTTCAAATGGGGCTGCAGCAGATCGACAGCGGTTTTCATGGTCCTGGCGGATTTGACGACCTGAGGCAGGAACATCTTTCCGGCCCCGAATAGCTCGCCGACACGGGCCATGCCATCCATCAGGGGGCCGTCGATGACCTTGAAAGCCTCTCCGTCATATTGCCCAAGGCACTTCAGAAGATCCGCCTCCAATCCCGAAGCGTCGCCCTTCACCAGCGCCCTCTTTATCCGCTCCTCGACGGAGGAAAGGCCGCCTTCGCAGGCATTGGAGGAAGATGTGTCGTTGGACGGCATTTCGCCGGAGGGAGTATTGGTGAGTCCAACCCATGCCACCCTCGGCACTGTAAGAGGGGGGACCGGAGCTTCGCTTTGCGAAGCGAGCGGTGGGGCCGAGCGGAGCGAGGCGGTTGGACCACCAATACTCCCTTCGGCAGATTGCAACTCCTGGGCATATTCGATCAGCCGCTCAGTGGCATCAGGATCCGAATCCAGGATAACATCCTCCACGCGCCGCAGAAGCTCCGGCTCGATCTCGTCATAGACCTTGAGCATCCCAGGGTTCACGATCCCCATGTCCAGCCCGGCATTGATGGCGTGGTAAAGGAAAACCGTGTGCATAGCCTCCCGGACAGCATTGTTGCCCCTGAACGCGAAGGACAGGTTCGATATGCCTCCCGATGTCCGGCAGCCAGGCAGGTTTTTCTTGATCCATCTGACCGCCTCAATGAAATCGGCGGCGTAGCGGGAGTGCTCGGGAATACCAGTTCCGACCGGAAGGACATTCACATCGAATATTATGTCTGTTGGGGAATATCCCGCCTTTTCCGTCAAGAGTGAATATGCCCTTTGGCAGATCGCGATTTTCCTGTCATAGGTCGTGGCCTGGCCCTCCTCGTCGAATGCTATGACAATTAAGGCTGCTCCTAAAGCCTTTATCTCACGAGCTTTAGATAAGAATACTTCTTCTCCTTCTTTAAGTGATATCGAGTTTACGACGCATTTGCCCTGGGCGTTCTTCAGGCCGGTTAGAATGGTCTCCCAATGGGAAGAGTCGATCATGATCGCGGCCTTCGCCACCTCCGGTTCTCCGGCAATATGACGTAGGAATGTCTCCATCTCCTTGGCGGAGTCGAGCATGGCGTCGTCCATGTTGATGTCGATGATAGAGGCGCCGTTCGCGATCTGCCCGGCGGCTATCCGCAAGGCTTCCTCGTAGTCTCCTGAGGCGATCAGGCGCGCGAACTTCCTTGAGCCCGCCACGTTTGTCCTCTCTCCGACATTCGTGAAATTCCTGCTCCTGTCAATCTCCACACTCTCCAATCCACTCACATACAACGGCTTCCACGGACCACCAATAGCCTCCCCGGAGCGGAGGATTCTTGGTGGCAGTTCCTGGACGGCGGCGGCGATGGCGGCGATTTGGGCGGGGGTTGTGCCGCAGCAGCCACCCACGATATTGACAGATCCACGCAAAGCCATCTCCCTGACGGCCTCTGCCATGACCTCTGGAGTCTCGTCATAGGCACCCATGGCGTCCGGAAGGCCGGCGTTGGGGTAGCAACTGACAGCGCCATCCACGAATCGGGCCACTTCAGCGATCAGAGGAATCATATCCCTTGATCCCAGCGAGCAATTAAGCCCGAACGAGAGGGGCGAGCAGTGCTGGATCGAGCGGTAGAATGCCTCCGGGGTCTGTCCGGTCAAAGATCTTCCCGACTTGTCCCCGAGCGACAAGGAGACCATGATCTCAGGGATATTATCAATATGCGACGCCGCGTAAATCGCAGCCTTAGCGTTAAGGGCATCGAAACATGTCTCAAGCAGCAGCAAATCCATGCCTCCGGCGATGAGAGCCCTTATCTGCTCCTCGTACGCGGAGGCCATCTCATCGAATGAATATGGCCGGAAAACCGGATCGCCGATGTTCTGCGGCAGCGTCAGGGACTTTCCTGTCGGTCCAATGCTGCCTGCCACCCAGATCTTCCGTTCCGCCTTGTCAGCGGCCTTCCGAGCCAGCCTCGCGGCGGCCTCAGCCATGTCCGCGGCTCTGTCTGCCAAGCCAAGTTCCGCTTGTGATATCCTATTGGCTCCGAATGAGTTAGTTGTTATTATTTCAGCTCCGGCTTTAATATATTCAGAATGGATCTCCGCAATGGTTTCGGGATTTGTGAGATTGAAAAGATCACTGTTGCCTTGGAGACCGCGCCCCTGAAGGACAGTGCCCATGGCGCCATCCAGGATTAGGATCCTCTCCCTTAAAGCTTGCCGAATGTCCTCCATCACCTAGAAACAATTCCTCAGGACTTCGGCCACATTCGCGGCTTTGCCCATGGTGTAGAAGTGAACTGCTGGAACCCCATGGGCCAGAAGGTCCCTGCACTGGGCCTCACACCACCGTTGTCCGATCTCGTAAATGGCTCTATTGTCGTCCTTATGCGCCTCGATCTCCTTAGTCAGGACAGACGGGATGTCTATCGAGAAAGCCTCGGGGATGGTTTTCACCTGCTTGTAGGTGGATAGCGGCTTGAGCCCGGGGATGATCGGAACCGTGATCCCGGCCTCCCGGCAGCGGGCGACATATTCATAGTACACTTCGTTGTCGAAGAACATCTGGGTGACCATGTAGTTGGCCCCTGCGTCCACCTTGCGCCTCATGTTGGCGATGTCGTCCTCAAGATTCGCAGCCTCGAAATGCTTCTCAGGGTAGCAGCCCACTCCGATGTTGAAGAATCCCTCGCAGCCGTTCTCCCTCTCGAACCTCCGGATAGCCTCCACGAGCTCGTTGGCATGGGAATATCCTCCAGGGGTGGGCGAGAAGCGTTTCTCCCCCGTCAGGCAGTCGCCTCTCAGGGCCAGCACATTGGATATTTCCATGAACTTGAAATCCTGGAGCTGGAACTCAATCTCTTCCGAGGTCGATCCTCCGCAGATGATATGCGGCACGACATCTACCTTGAACTCCGACTGGATGGCGCCGCAGACAGCGCTCTCACTCACGCGCTTGCGCACAAGCCGCTTGACGAAACTCCCGTCCGGACGTTCCTCGAACACTACCTCGTCCCGGTGGCAGGTCACATTTATGTACCTGGGATTAAACTCCATGAACTGCCGGATCTCATCCAGCAGTTCAGATTTGCTCATTCCCTTCAGAGGTGGTACTATCTCCAGGGAAACGTATGGTTTTGAATTCTTTGTCAAATCCGTTCTTTTTCCAAATATAATGAATTTCAGATTGAATTAAAAGCCTGGTCGAGATCGGCGATTATGTCATCGATGTGCTCCACTCCGATTGAGAGGCGGATTGTTGTCGGTGTAATATGTTGCTGCTCAAGTTCTTCCGGTGTCATTTGAGAGTGTGTCGTCGAAGCCGGATGGATCACCAGGCTCTTGACGTCGGCCACATTGGCGAGCAGGGAGAAGATCTTCAGGTTGTCTATGAATTTCCATGCGTCTTCCTTGCCGCCTTTTATCTCGAAGGTGAATATCGATCCACCTCCCTCCGGGAAGTACTTCTTGTACAGGGCGTTGTCCGGGTGACTCGGCAGCGAGGGATGGTTGACTCTGGCAACCTTCGGGTGGGCTTCCAGGTACTTTACGACCTTGAGGGCGTTTTGGACATGGCGCTCGATCCGCAAGGGGAGAGACTCTACGCCCTGCAGCAGGATCCAAGCCGAGATAGGGCTGACGCAGGCTCCTGTGTCCCTCAGAATGACAGCCCGTATCCTCGTGACGAAAGCTGCCGGTCCGGCGACATCCGCGAATACCGCCCCATGATAACTTGGATCAGGCTTCGCGATGGAAGGATACCTGTCGGCGTTCTTTTTCCAGTCGAATTTCCCGCCGTCCACTATGACTCCTCCGAGGGTGGTCCCGTGGCCACCGATAAATTTGGTGGCGGAATGGACTACTATGTCCGCTCCATGCTCAAGAGGCCTGAATATCAGAGGGGCGAAAGTGTTGTCCACAATCACGGCTATCCCATGGGCGTGGGCCACTTTTGAGATGGCCTCCAGGTCAGTCACATCCGAGTTGGGGTTCCCGAAAGTCTCGGCGTAGATGGCTTTGGTATTGGGCTGTATGGCTTTCTCAAGAGCCTCCAAGTCGTTGACTTTGAGGATGGTGTTGCTGATTCCCTGGGTGGAGAGGGTGTGGGTGATGAGGTTGAATGAGCCTCCGTAGAGGTTGTCGGCCGCGATGATGTGGTCGCCGGCCCTTGCTATGTTCTGCAACGCGTAGGTGACAGCCGCCGCGCCGGAGGCTACCGCCAGGGCGGCGACACCACCTTCGAGGGCAGCTATCCTAGTCTCGAAAACATCCTGCGTCGAGTTGGTCAGGCGTCCGTATATGTTTCCCGGATCTCTCAGACCGAACCGGTCGGCCGCATGCGCGCTGTTGTGGAACACGTATGAGGTGGTTTGATAGATGGGGACCGCTCTGGAGTCGCTTACTGGATCCGGGGTTTCCTGCCCGGCATGGATAGCCAAGGTCTCGATGTGTAATTTAGTCTCACTCATGATATTGTCCATTTGAAAAATTCTTTCGCAAAGGTAGAGGGTTTGGAAAATGATTCCAATAAGTTGTGTAACTTTGGAAAATTTTACTATTTTTGTAAAAACAAGTAGGAATATTTTCGGGAATGTTTCATGCAACACCGATTTAACAGAATTTTTCACCATGAACGGATTGGATGAGAAAGACGTCGCCATCCTCAAGGCCCTTCAGGAGAACGCCGACGTGACTAACAGGGAACTTGCCGCCAAAGTACATCTCTCTCCCACGCCTGTTTTCGAGAGGGTCAAACGCCTTCGCGAGCAGGGCTATATCAAAAAGGTCGCGGCTGTGCTGGATACCGACAAACTTGACTGCTCGTTTGTGGCGTTCTGCTTCATCAAACTCAAACAGCATACTTTCGAGAACGCGAAAGCATTGATGGATGCCGTGCAGGATCTCGGCGAGGTCGGGGAGTGTTACAATATCTCTGGAGACTATGATTTCCTGATGAAAGTTTACGTTTCAAGCATGAAGGAGTACCAGAGGTTCGTTCTTCGGATCCTGGGTGATCTCGATTGCATCGGGGGGCTTAACAGTTTCTTTGTCATGGGGGAGGTCAAGAGTGGAGCGGGGGTTCCGGTGAGGGTCGTTAAATAGCTTTGAATATGGAAATTAAACCTATCGCATATTTCCGGTCACCTTTTCCGGAAAAGTTTGGGATCCCTAGGCAGGCCGGTCTGGCTCCGGCCCTTCGCGGCCGTATAGTCTTCGAACCCGAATACCGCTCTGCGGACGCGCTCCGCGGCCTCGATGGCTTCGATTACCTTTGGCTAATCTGGGAGTTTTCTGGGAACCGGCCGACTTCTGCCAGACTGGCAGAAGCCGTAGCTTTCCAGGCGACCGTAAGGCCGCCGAGGCTGGGCGGGAACAAGCGTGTGGGAGTGTTCGCGAGCCGGTCGCCTTTCAGGCCGAATCCGCTAGGGCTGTCTTCCGTACGTATAGAATCTATTGATTATGACGCCAAAAGCCCGGAAGGGAAGTCTATTGGACCGGTTATAAATGTCTTGGGAGCGGACCTCATGGACGGGACACCGATCTATGATATCAAACCCTATATCGAATACGCCGACTCGCACCCCGGTGTCCGGTCCGGTTTTGTGGATACTACTTCTTGGGAACCCCTTGAGGTGATATTCCCGGAAAGTGCCCGGAACACCGGTGTCGATCTTGATGCTCTGAGGGAGGTGTTGTCCATCGACCCGCGGCCAAGGTATCAGGACGATCCCGGAAAAGAATACGGGATGTCCTTCGGTGGCCGTCAGGTGCGTTTCAGGGTCGAAGGCAAGACTTTGACAGTCATATCCATAGAATGATTCAGATGTCATTTTGTTTAGTATTCGCCTGTTATTAATTTCGATTTTTGATAAAAAACTTGAGATTGTTAAAAAAATGTAATATATTTAAGGCGAGAATAAAACGAAATGAAGGGAAACATATTAATTATCAACACAGGATCGACGACCACCAAACTCGGTTACTATTCCGAGGGGAAACGGGTTTTCGACGAGAAACTTGAGCACAGCGCCGACGAAGTCGCCAAGTACGCCTCCGTGATGGACCAGAGCGACATGAGGCGCCAGGCCATCAAAGATTTCATGAAGTCCAGGGGGATACCTCTCGAGGACGTTGATATCGTGATGGCAAGGGGAGGACTGATCACTCCGGTTATCACCGGCGTGTATTATGTCAACCAGGACATGAGGGATGTCCTCATGTCATGCCGTGACGGCCGCCACGCCTGCAACCTGAGCGCCATCCTTGCGGACGACATCGCCGGAGAGATCAACGCGATCCGCGACTCCAAGGGCCTGGTGCCCCGTTTTGGCAGGACGGTGGCGTATATCGCCGACCCTCCGATGGCCGACGAGATGCTGCCTGAATGCAAGATGGGCGGCATACCTGAGTTCACCCGCAAGACACTGTTCCATGCCCTGAATTCAAGGGCGATAGTTCGCCGTTATCTCAGGGAACATGGCAAGAAGGTCAACGACGTGACCCTTATCGTGGCCCACATGGGCGGAGGAGCGACAATATCCCTCCACAGGAACGGACGCGTGATAGACGTCAACCATGGGCTTGGTGGAGACGGTCCAATAACTCCCGAGAGGGCCGGCTGCTGTCCTCCTTTCGAGCTGATAGACATGTGTTTCTCCGGCAAGTACACCAAGGAGGAAATCAAGACGAAGCTGGTCGGAAGGGGAGGAGCCGTGGCGTATTTCGGGACCAACAGCATGGTCGATGTTGAGAATATGGCTGCCGCCGGCAATGAGCTCGCGATTATTTTCCTGAAAGCTTATGTACTGAATATCTGCAAGTACATCGCCTCCATGTCAGCCACCGCGGACGGCAAAGTGGACGCTATCCTCCTGACTGGAGGCATCGCCCACAGCAAGAAGATTATGGCTGACATCAAGGCGAAGATCGGGTTTATCGCCCCTGTGGAGGTTTTCCCCGGCGAGGACGAGATCAACAGCCTCGCTGAGAACGGCTACATGATCCTCTCTGGCGAGACAAAGATCCACACTTACAATAAAGACAGGATCATCGAAGACTGAATTTACTCTTAAAATCATATCGTTTATGGTGAATAATAATATAGATTGGAACAACCTGTCGTTCAGTTACACACGGACAAGGACTATCGTTTACAGCCGTTGTGTGGACGGAAAATGGGAAACACCGGTTGAGACCGAGGACTTCAATCTGGTTCTCAACCCTTTTGCGGGGGTATTCCATTATGCTCCCTCCTGTTTTGAGGGTCTCAAGGCTTTCAGGGGCGTTGATGGTAAGATCCGCCTTTTCCGCCCGGACATGAACGCCAAGAGGATGGAAAGCGGCGCTAGGTATCTGGACATGCCTTTCCCTTCAGAGGAGATGTTCATTGATATGTGCGTCCGTTGCGTAAAGGACAACCTGGAGTTCCTGCCTCCGTATGAGGCTTCAGGGGCATCGCTTTACCTTAGGCCTGTTCTTTTCGGATGGAATCCTCAACTTGGCATACGTTCCGCCAAAGATGTCATGTTCGTGGTGATGTGCTCTCCTGTCGGGACATATTCAGGTGACAAGAGCCTGACTCCGGCCACTGCTGTGATCTCCAGGAATTATGACCGTTCCGCGGCTTTCGGATCCGGCGGGTACAAGCTTGGAGCCAATTACGCGCAGTCACTCCACGCCTACAACGTCGCCCATAACGAAGGCTATCGTGAGCTTCTTTTCCTCGATTCTTCCACCAAGACCACCATCGAGGAATTCGGCTCCTCCAACTTCTTCGCCATCAAGGGCAATACCTACATCACCCCTGAGTCTCACAGCATCCTACCCTCTATCACAAATGACAGTCTCAGGACTGTGGCTGCCGACATGGGTATGAAGGTGGAAAAACGTCCTGTAAGAGTTGAGGAACTCGCTGAATTTGACGAGGTTAACTCCTGCGGAACCGCTGTTGTCATCACACCTGTCTGTTCCATAGATGACAAACCCACTCTCGAGAGTCCGGAGGTGATCCGTCGCTACACTTTCGGCTCGCCGGACAAGTGCGGGGAAAAGAGCGAGATGCTGTACCGCAAGATCATCGGCATCCAGAAAGGCCTTGAGCCGGATCCGAGGGGCTGGTGCGTCTTCATCGAAGGATAGGATGTACGAGCTTGACGCCATAGAGTCCGTTCTCCGGGAAGGTGACGCTGACGAGGCCATTAGGCTTCTCCGAGCGTTCATCTCAGCCTCGGAAACTCCTTCGGACAGGGCTTACTACTTGCTGGGCAACGCCTTCCGCAAGAAAGGAGACTGGCAGGGAGCTATCAATAATTACCTTGAGGCAATGGCGATCAATCCGGACAGCCCGGCCAGGAACGCGTACACCATCGCGAACGAAATCCTGGATTTTTATAACAAAGACATGTACAATCAATAATAACACTAAGGTATTATGGCTAAAATGAAAGGGGCGACCGTCGTCGACACCGAGAGATGCAAGGGATGCAACCTTTGCGTCGTCGCCTGTCCGCTTGACGTCCTCGCCCTCACGACCAAGGAAGTGAACCGGAAGGGCTACAATTATGCCCATGAGGTTCTCTCTGACACCTGTACCGGATGCGCCTCCTGCGCCACAGTGTGCCCGGACGGGTGTATA
The DNA here is from genome assembly GCA_902785825.1 of uncultured Bacteroidia bacterium. GTDB lineage: Bacteria > Bacteroidota > Bacteroidia > Bacteroidales > UBA932 > Cryptobacteroides. The sequence continues at coordinate 57,535 of CACZZZ010000005.1, read as the reverse complement.
ACCGTTTACCGTCTTAAAACCGAGTAAAGCTATGGCAGATCAGGAAATCACATTGATGAAAGGCAATGAGGCCATTGCCCACGCCGCGATCCGCTGCGGTTGCGACGGTTATTTCGGCTATCCTATCACTCCCCAGTCGGAGGTGCTTGAGACTCTTGCCGAGCAGAAGCCCTGGGAGACAACGGGTATGGTGGTCCTTCAGGCCGAGAGTGAGGTCTCCTCTATTAATATGGTCTATGGAGGCGCTTGCACCGGCAAGAAGGTGATGACATCATCCTCCAGCCCGGGCGTCAGCCTGATGCAGGAAGGTATCTCTTACATGGCGGGAGCCGAGCTTCCAGCCCTTATCGTGAATGTTATGAGGGGAGGTCCCGGTCTTGGCACTATCCAGCCCAGCCAGTCTGATTATTTCCAGGCCTGCAAGGGAGGTGGTCACGGCGACTATCACCTTATTGTCCTGGCACCGGCTTCAGTCCAGGAAATGGCTGATTTCGTGGATCTTGCCTTCACTCTGGCATTCCGCTACCGCAATCCTGCCATGATCCTCGCTGATGGTGCTATCGGCCAGATGATGGAGAAAGTCGTGCTTCCTCCGTTCAAGCCCCGCCGCACCGAGGAAGAAATCATCAAGGAGTGCCCTTGGGCCACTACCGGAAGGATCGGGGGCAGGAAGCCCAATATCATCACATCCCTTGAGCTCCGCTCCGAGGAGATGGAGGTGATCAACCTGAGGATCCAGGCTAAATACCGCGAGATCGAGGCCAAGGAAGTCCGCTACGAGGAGTTCATGCTAGACGATGCCGAGTATGCCATCGTGGCTTTCGGCTCGGCCGCCCGTATAGCGAAGAAGAGCATTGAGATCGCCCGTTCCCAGGGCATTAAGGTTGGCCTTCTCCGTCCTATAACCCTGTGGCCTTTCCCTACAGAGGAAGTCAAGGCTCTGGCAGGGAGAGTCAAGGGAATACTCTCTCTCGAGATCAACGCCGGCCAGATGGTCGAGGATATCCGCCTCGCTGTCGAGGGCAAGGTCCCTGTGCGTCATTTCGGCCGTCTGGGAGGTATAATCCCGGATCCTGATGAAGTTGTCGAGGTTCTTAAAAGCTCATTCTAAAAAACGGAAACCATGACAAGAGAAGAAATCATAGAGAAAGGCCAGGTGGTTTATAAGAAACCCACGCTGCTGAATGACACCCCTATGCACTACTGCCCTGGCTGCAGCCATGGAGTTGTCCATAAGCTGGTTTCCGAGGTCATCGAGGAAATGGGCATGACCGACAAGACAATAGCGATATCCCCGGTCGGATGTGCCGTGTTCGCGTATAAATACATCGATGTCGATTGGCAGGAAGCGGCCCATGGCCGGGCACCGGCACTCGCCAGCGCCACCAAGAGGCTCTGGCCTGACAGGCTGGTTTTCACCTATCAGGGTGACGGTGACCTCGCCTGCATCGGTACAGCCGAGACCATTCACGCTCTCAACAGGGCTGAGAATATCACTATCATATTTATAAACAACGCTATCTATGGCATGACCGGAGGTCAGATGGCCCCGACTACGCTTCTTGGTATGAAGACAGCCACTTGTCCTTACGGCAGGGAGGTCAGTCTCCACGGTTATCCTCTGAAGATCACCGAGATAGCCGCCACCCTCGACGGTACCTGCTATGTGACCCGCCAGGCTGTCCACACAGTAGCCGCCATCAACCGCGCGAAGAAGGCCATCAGGAAGGCTTTTGAATATTCAATGCAAGGTAAAGGATCCAATCTTGTGGAGATCGTCTCGACTTGCAACTCCGGTTGGAAGATGAGTCCTGAGAAAGCCAACAAGTGGATGGAGGAGAATATGTTCGAGTTCTACCACCTTGGAGATCTCAAAGACACCGGTGCCGTTAAATAAAAACTTGAGACCATGACAGAAGAGATTATAATCGCCGGATTCGGAGGACAGGGAGTCCTCTCGATGGGAAAGATCTTGGCTTATGCCGGTCTTATGGAAGGAAAGGAGGTCACCTGGATGCCTGCCTACGGGCCTGAGCAGAGAGGTGGCACGGCTAATGTGACAGTGATCGTCAGCGACGATCCCGTGTCTTCGCCGATCCTTTCCAGTTATGACACCGCAATCGTGCTCAACCAGCCTTCGCTGGAAAAATTCGAGCCTAAGGTCAAGCCAGGTGGAGTCATCATTTATGACGGCTACGGCATCAATGAGCCTCCTACCAGGAAGGATATCGACATTTACCGTATCGACGCCATGGATGCCGCCGCCGAGATGAACCTCATAAAGACCTTCAACATGATCGTTCTCGGAGGTCTCCTGAAGATCCATCCCGTGGTTGGGATCGAGAGCGTCCTCGCGGCGTTGCGGAAGACCCTCCCTGAGCGTCACCATCACCTCATCCCAAAGAATGAGGAAGCTATCCGCAAGGGGATGGAGATCATCAGAAAACTCTAGTGTAGCCCACTGAAGGTATTATAGGAAGAAAACTTATCGTTTTGGGACCCGAACCTTCCTCTTCGTCTATAGCGACAGAGATGACAAGGTTCGGGTTCTTCCTGTTATAGGCGTTGTATAAGCCCAGGCTCCATATTCTTTCCCCGTGGCGCTTGGGTTTATGGTTTGTCATCCCAAGGTCGAGCCTGTGTGAAGGGGGCAGGCGGTAGTTTCCTCTGCGGTTGGTGAGCGGAGTCGAACCATGGGGCATGCTACCGTCCTTTTCCGGGATTGTGAACGCTCCTCCTGTGGAATATGTCCAGGTCGCTCCAGCCTCCCAGCCACGGCCCAGATCACGTTCGATGACCAAGGTCCCGCTATGCCGGCAGTCGTGTCGGGCAGGGAACCATTCCCCTTCGCTGATCAAACTTCCGGGACAGCGCCTCTCGCTCTTGGAGAGAGTGTAACCCAGCCATCCTGTGGTCTTTCCATTGCTTTTACGGGCATATAATTCAATCCCATACGAACGCCCTTTTCCGATCGCGACATCATCTTCCCAACTCTTGAAATCATCGATGAAAGCGATCCCGTCCCTGAATTCCAGTACCCCCGAAGTACCTTTCCAATAAGCGTCAAGCGAGACTTCAAATCCTGTCGGCCGGTTGAGGCTCAAGCCGGCACAGACCTGGTCTGAGACTTCCGGACCTATGGATTTTGTGACGGGTACGATCATGTCCACAGGCAGCACAGCGATGGGAGACGACAATTGGTGGATGTGTTGGGAGACCCTGCCGTACCCGAGGGTAAAGACCGGCCCCGGGGCTTTTCCGGCAGAGAATGAAAGCCTGGGCTCCGGGATGGCGCGTGTGGTGCCTCCGCAGCGGAACGCGGTCACCCTCAGTCCGGCGTCGATTGTCAGCCAGCTTACGGCTTTGATCCTGTCTTCCATGTAGATGGCTGCCTCGTAGCCGGTCTCGTGGTAGGTTGGGTTGAGATCGCCGCTCAAGTTGTCCCCGAAGTCCGCTTCCGGAGTGAAAACATGCCGGATCGTCTCTCCTCCGAACCTGATGTTATGTTCTTTGATTCCAGAGAAAATGAATCCCGTCTTGACTATAAGATCGTCCATTCCGGTCCGATAAGAGTCCCTGTGACCGCTTGTGGGCTTTATTCCGGTTCCCATGGAATAACCGCTTGAGGCGAGCGTCATCTCAGACCACAGATTCGGGTTCCAGCGTTTTTTCCAACCAGCCGCCACCATCATGGTCCCCCAGGCGACGTCTGTTTTCTGGTCTTCTTCCGAGTAGTAAAGTTTATCCTTGCTGTCGAAAAAGTTGAGACAGAGTGAGTTACCGCTGTCGATACACCATTCCGCCTTCGTGTGGAGGTCGTGGAAATATAGATTTGCCGGAATCTTGAAAGCCTTGAAGGCTCCATCCATCAGAAGAGTGTGCATGCCCCTCCCACTCACCGAATACGAGACTTTCCCTCCAGCTGTCTTGCCGGAGAGATGTATTTTGTCGCTTAAGGAACCGATGCCGAGACACAGTCTCTTCCGGCCATCGTCAGGAGGTTGGGCGGTCTGGAAATCTAGGACACCCGATGCCTTTCCGCCGAACCTTGCCGGAAACACTCCCTTATGGACTGTCACGTCCTCAATGGCCTCGCTTTGGAAAGGGGAGAGAAGTCCCAGCAGGTGGCCTTGGCAATGGACGGGGATCCCGTCCAGCAGAATCAGGTTCTCATCTGCCCCACCTCCCCGGACGTATATTCCTGAAAGGCCTTCCGTACCGGCTTGGACGCCAGGGAGTAATTGTATGACTTTCAGAATATCCGCCTCGCCAAGGAGTGCCAGGCTGCTTTTGATTTCCCCCGAAGGGATCACTATTGTCCCGCTACCATACCCCGAGGCTCCCTTTCTTGCGGAGACAACAGCTTCTCTAATTACGAGGCTCGAGTCCGCTTTGTTCTGGGCTTCGACAATGCTGAATAAGAAAACGGCTGGAATAAGCAGAGTTGCCTTGAAGTTTTTCATGATTCTTGCAGTTTATTGGGCCGAATATGGAGCTTTTTTCCCTTTCTTCCTTCATGTTAGGAGGGGTTTTTATTAAATTTGCGAGATGGCAAAAAAATATTTTTCTATACTTTTTGTTTTTATAGCGCTCTGCTCGGCTCTTATCACCTCCGGGTGCCGGAGAAAAACGTCAGAAGAGCCTCAGGCTGAGACTCCCGCCGTCGTTCTTCCTCCCGAAGGATTCCCGACCGGAGACTATGACATGATGGAGGAGAGAATCCGTCCCGGCGAGGCGTTCACCTCCCTGATGGTAAGGCTTGGGATGGAAGCCGAAGACGCCATGTCTCTGGCGACCGCTTGCGACACCACTTTCGATGTCAGGAAGATGCGTGCGGGCAACACCGTCAGCGCCTATTACAGCATAGACACCAACTCTACTGACTCGACCTCGATTGTCGCCCTTAAATATGTGGTTTACAAGCGCGACAAGACTCACGGGACAGTATTCAAGACATCGGACTCGCTCGCGGTTTGGAATTTCTCACGTCCTGTCGAGACCTTCCGCAAGTATTCTGATGTGACTATCACGTCTTCCCTTTGGAATGACATGTCAGCTGCCGGAGCCCCGACCAGCCTGATCGTGGCCTTGTCGGAGATTTACGCCTGGTCAGTTGACTTTTTCGCCCTCCAGGAAGGGGACAGGTTCAAGATTCTGTACGATGAGAGCTACTGTGACGGGGAGATTGTCTCCGTGGATCCGATTTATTACGCTGAGTTCATCCGGGGCGACCACGTTGTCCCAGCGATCTTGTTTGATCAGGGTGATGGTGGTGGAAGGTATTGGAATTCAGATGGTTCTAGTTTGAGGAAAGCTTTCCTGAAGGCTCCGCTGAAGTTCACGAGGGTCAGTTCCGGTTTCTCATATCACCGGAAACATCCCGTGTCCGGCAAGGTCAGGGCGCACACGGCGGTGGACTATGCCGCTCCGACCGGGACTCCGGTCATGTCCATCGGAGATGGAACCGTGCTGAGCGCAGGTTGGACCAATGGCGGCGGCAACACCGTGAAGATTCGTCATAACGCCACTTACACGACGTCTTACATGCATCTGTCCCGTTATGCCAAGGGTATCAAGGCCGGGACGCATGTCAGCCAGGGAGATGTGATCGGATATGTCGGCGCGACGGGAGTTGCTACAGGTCCCCATCTGGATTTCAGGGTGTGGAAGAACGGCACTCCGGTGAATCCTCTGACGCTTGACTCTCCTTCAGGTGAGCCAATCAAACCGGAAAATCTCGCCGCACTGGATTCGGTCCATCTCGTTTACAAGAATATAATTGATTCATTGATAGTAAGATAATACCATGCGAATAAGAAAAGGCTACCTATACATCCTGCTTACTTTTCTCCTGCTGCTTATCCCTTCAGGCAGATCAGGGGCGGTATTCAACGAGAAAGACATAACTAGGACCCTCAAGGTGCTCCGTTATGAGCTCAATAAGGCTTACATGGACATGGCGAGGAGCCAGGCCGGCTTCGAGGCCCAGCAGGACAGGCAGCATGAGGACCTGATCAAACTGGTCAAGGATTGTGACGAGCTTTCGCTCATGCTATATTCCCAGAAGCAGGACTTTACCTTTGACCTCACCTATGCTCTCCGCCGGGTAACGGACCAGTACCACAACTTTACCGAGAGCAAGATCCCTTTTGACAACATCGTCTCTTATTTCGACATCGAGATAGACCGTTATGACCGGTTGCTGAAGGCCCTGAAGATCATTCCTCCTGAGCTTATGTCCGTCCCTGACAGTCTGGGACCATCACTTCTTGGGATGCTTGCCATGACCTTGCACATAGGAGCCTTGAAGGATTTGCCGCTTGCTGATCTTTCGGCAGTTCCCCGTCCCAAGGCTGATGACGAGCCATCGTTTGATTTCCAGCTGGACAGCACGGCCAGGATCGATAGGGACAGCTGCATTTTCTACGCCACGGGGCTCTTGGACATGTTCACCAAGGCCCGTGAGATGCTCGTGAAGGATAAGGAATATTACGAGACCACGGACAACCGCCTCAGGGAGGCATACGACTACGCCCAGGAACGGTACAAACTTATCCAGAAGAAAATCTTCGTTGAGGGCCAGAGGGACTTCTGGTACGTGCTGACCCATTTCAAACAGTTCTCGTCCAAGGCGTTAATGGATTATAAAGACAAGTATTCCAGGGACTTCCAGGGACAGACCATACATAGTGAGTGGAGGGGACCGATAGTGATAGGGTTCTCTTTCATCATACTCATCTACCTCGCCCTCGCCGCGCTTGTGAGTTGGCTGGCTACCAAGGGCCTGAAGCGTCGGGTGGGCATGTTCAAGACCGAGGGATTCGCGAGCAGGGAACTGGTATTCAACCTTCTGGTCGCTATAGTGCTTTTCATATTCCTGCTGGTCTTGGCTGGTGCCTCTCCGAAGATAGGAACGAATTTCTTCAGGATGGCCTCATCCCTTCTGATAGAGTACTGTCTTCTGCTGGTCGCCTTGTTGGGCTCAATGCTGGTAAGGGGCCATGGTGCCCAACTTAACCGGGGCTTGTTCATCTACATCCCGGTGCTCGCTCTCGGGCTTCTTATCATCGCTTTCAGGATCATATTTATCCCCAACAGCCTGATCAATCTGATTTTCCCTCCTGTCCTGCTGCTGTTCGGACTTTGGCAGTGGAGCACTTTCCGTAAGCATTCCGGCCATGTCGCGAAGGCGGACAGGGCTTTAGCCGGAGCGTCATTGGCCGTCACAACCGTGACTTTGCTGCTCTCCTTGGCCGGTTATGCCCTTATGGGCCTCCAGCTTTATATCTGGTGGATTTTCCAACTTGCTGTCCTTCAGCTGATTCTTGCGGCCAAGGAAATTTTGGGGAGTTATCGCTCGCAGAATATCAACAAGCGTATCAGGGCGTATAAGATGAAACATCCCTCAGAGACGGGAGGAAAGGAGGCGTCTTTCCTTGTCACCTGGCTTTATGACCTTTTCGACATGGCGCTGATTCCGGTGACGATCGTATTCTCTTTCCCAGCCTGCCTCTACATGGCCTCCCGTGTATTCGATCTGACTGAGATATGCCGTACGGCGTTTTTCTATCCGTTCCTGACTACTAATGCCATCACTCTCTCATTGTACAAAGTACTGCTGGCGATCGGTCTGTTCTTCGTGTTTAGGTACATCGAATATGCGGCCAGGTCACTTTACCGCGTGTTCAAATTCAGGGACTATGTCTCCAAGTCAGGCACCAACCTGATCAGGTCCAACGAGGTCAATCTCACCTTGGCGAACAACGTTATCTGGCTTCTCTCATGGGGCGCTTATGTCGTCGTTATGATCGGTGTGCTCAAGATTCCCACCAAGTCAATAAGCGTAGTCGCCGCTGGACTTGCGGCCGGTATGGGATTCGCCATGAAAGACATCCTGAACAACTTCTTCTATGGGGTTCAGCTCATGTCCGGGCGCTTGAGGGTGGGGGACACCATCGAGTGCGACGGCATCAGGGGAACTGTTGACAACATCAGCTACCAGACCACGACCATCATGGCCGTCGATAGCAGCCTGATCGCCTTCCCTAACAGCACCCTATTCTCCAAGACCTTCAAGAACCTCACCAGGAGTGATGCTTACGAATATGTCTCCCTGCCCGTCGGCGTGGCCTACGGGACCGATGTGGACAAGGCCCGTCGGGTCATCTTGCGGGCGCTCAAGCCTTTGTGCAAGCCGGACAAGTTCGGGCGTGACACAGTCAAGCCGTCTTACGGGATACAGGTCACTCTCGGAAGTTTTGGAGACAGCAGCGTGGACCTCAATATCAAGCAGTTCGTCCTGGTTGATCAAAGGTACGCCTATGTGGCGAGGGCAAATGAGCTTATTTACAAGGCTCTCGCCGATAACGGAATCGAGATACCTTTCCCTCAGCGGGACGTGCATATTATTAAAGATTCGGAAACTCCTGATAAACAATAGGTTGATATGGTGAATATGGCTATCTTCGTCTCCGGTGGAGGCACCAATTGTGAGAACATCATAAAGTATTTCGAAGGGTCGGACGTGGCCCGGGCGGCCCTTGTGATCAGCAACAAGGCCAATGCGGGGGCCGTCGGGAAGGCTGAACGTCTTGGCGTTCCGGTCAAGGTCGTTCCAAAGGCGGACCTCAACGATCCGGATGTCATATTGCCGCTCCTGAAAGAGTATTCAATCGACTTCATTGTCCTGGCGGGCTTCCTGCTCGTGATCCCGGGCTTCCTGATCGATGAATATGATCACAGAATGATCAACCTCCATCCTGCTCTTCTCCCGAAATATGGCGGAATCGGAATGTACGGACATCATGTCCACGAGGCCGTCAAGGAGGCGGGGGAGACCGAGACCGGGATGACGGTCCATTGGGTCACCCGGGAAGTTGATGGAGGTAGCATAATAGCCCAATTCAGCACACCTATAGATCCAGAAGACACTCCCGAGGACATCGCCGCCAAGGAGCATGTCCTTGAAATGGAGCACTTTCCAGAGGTGATTGAGAACCTCCTCATTTCGGGAGAATTGAGTTGCCCCCAAGTGCAGTGATAAGGCTTTCCTGATAGGAGTCTCCGATCGGGATGCGGTCTTTTCCTATGAGGATGAATGACCGCTCGATAGCTTCAATCTTCGATAACCGCACGATGTAGGATTTCTGGACCCGGACGAAACTGTCGGCCGGAAGTTCTTCTTCGAGCGTTTTCATGCGGGTGAGGGTCAGAATCGGGTCTGAGCCGTCGTCGAGGTGGATGCGGACATAGTCTTTGAAGCCTTCGATGAAGGTGATTTTGTCCAGCTCAATCTGCTGCAGGCGATACTCCGTCTTCACGAATATGCTTCTGATCTTTCTTCCATCTTGACGGTCCTCCACCTGGTCATGCCGGAGCGGAACTTGGCCACCGGCCGTACTCAGCCGCAGCGGCGCTTCCGGAGCAGCCTCCGGGCTTAGGCCGTACTCAGCCGCAGCGAAGCGAGAATGGACTCGGCCGGGCCCGGACGGCTGTCCGGAAATGTCCGTAGTCAGAGTCTTTAAGGCATGCTTTGCGGAGTCGAGGAAGTCGTCGTAGGAGATGGGTTTGAGAAGGTAGTCGAGGGCGTGGACTTTGAAACCTTCGATGGCATATTGGCTGAAGGCGGTCGTGAATATGACTTTGGTCTCCTCCGGGATCATCTTGGAGAGGTCGATCCCGCTCAGGTCTGGCATCTGGATGTCGCAGAACATCAGATCGACAGGGTTCTCCTGGATAAAGGCGAACGCCTCCTTACCATTTGTGAAAGAACCCCTCAGATCCAGGAAAGGTGTTTTCCTGACATACGATTCCATCAGCTGTACCGCCAACGGTTCATCGTCGATCACTATGCAGCTTAATATATTCATATTCAGGTATTTGATATGTTTATTCGAAGCAGGCTCCGGTAATGATCCCCATGCGTTCCGTAGTCGTAGGAATACCGCCCGGGATACAGCATGTCCAGCCTCCGGCAGAGATTCTTGACCCCGATTCCGGAGCCGCTGCGGTCAGAACTGTTCTTTGGGAAAGAGGTGTTTTCAACGAGGAAGGACACATATTCGCCGACCTCCGTCATCTCGATCCTGATTGAGGAAGGCTCGCTGGAGGAGATCCCGTGTTTGAAAGCGTTCTCCACAAGAGGGATGAACAGAAGCGGGGCTACCTTAGTGTCGGAACCGGATTCCGGGAGTGAGACCTCCAGTTTGACATTGGAGGGGCAACGCATGCTCATCAACTTTATGTAGTCCTTCAAGAAGGCGACCTCTCTCTCCAGCGGAACAGAGGATTTCTCACTCTCGTAGAGAACGTAGCGGAGCATCCCGCTGAGGTCATGAACGGCCTCCTGAGCCTTGTCCTGGTCAATCTGGATCAGGGAATAGATGTTGTTCAGGGTGTTGAACAAAAAATGCGGATTGACCTGGCTTTTGAGCGCCGAGAGTTCCGCCTCTGTGGCGGCTTTCTCCATCTCCTGCCGTTTGCTCTCGTCTTTGTACCACCTTTCGGTCATACGTACGGCTACTGCCAACCCGATCACTCCGAGGTAGATGATGACATTTCTGGAGATGAACTCCATGTTGTCCAGCCACGGCTTGGGCCCCGGCCTTCCTTTCAACCCTGGTCTCGGGCCGCCTGGGCCACCGGGCCCGAAATCAGGTCTTCCTGTCCCACTAGCCGGTCCGCCTGGGTCTCCGGGCCCGCCACCATCGAAATCGGGCCGGAAACTATCCTGAACAGGAATGAAGCCGTTTCTGAAGAACAGATGCACGGCAAGTCCGGCAAGTGCCACAAGCAGGATATTCCAGAGGATGAACCCGGTGAGCTTCTTCTCGTACAAGTATTTCTTGATGAGGAAGAAGTAGTTGACATAGAATACAATGAAAAAGGAAACAAGCGGTACCGCGAACCTGGAGTAATCCACTCCTCCATGAAGAGGATGCCCGGGCCTCGGGGAGAAGAACGGCATGCCGAACAGCACCACCCATATCGCTATGTGCAGCAGCCACATGTAGTTCCTGTTGTTCCCTTTATTTCCCATTCTCGCTAATTTAACAATTAATCGTGACATCATGGCCCCATTTTTGACGAATTGCTTGAATCTATCGATAAAAAACGATTTTAAGCGGTATTAACATGTAAAATGACTAAATTTGCGCCTCGTATGGACGTGGTGATAACTTATGTGGACGGGAACGATCCTCTTTGGAAGGAGGATTATTCCAAGGTTGTAGGGGGAGTGGCTCTTTCCAAGAGGTTCCGGGATTGGGGAACCTTAAGGTATCTCCTCAGGGGGATAGGTAAGTTTATCCCCTATGTCCGTAAAGTCCACCTGGTGGTAGCCAGGGATAGTCAGGTCCCGTCATGGGTCAATAGGGAGGCGGTGCATGTGGTCCTTCACAAAGACATCATCCCCGAGGCTTATCTGCCCACGTTCAATTCGAGCATGATCGAGATGTTCCTTCACAGGATTGAAGGCCTCGATGAGCAGTTCCTATATTTCAATGACGACATGTTTCCGATGCGCCCTCTCCCGGAGGAGGCGTTCTTCAAGGATGGCAAGCCTTCCATAGGGTTCCATAAGGTTTTTTGCGGGGGTAGCGCCTACAAGAGATTGGTGTTCAAGTCAGACGCTCTCGCAAGGGAGGCGCTTGGAATGCGTCAGGGACTGTTCGCTGTAAGGCCGCAGCATGTGTGTTCCCCGATGCTCAGGAGCCTCTGTGAGGAATTGTTCCGGAAAGTTGAGAAGCGGATAATGGCTTCTTTGTCCCCCTTGCGTGACAAGAGCAATTTCAACCAATATCTGTTCATGGATTACATGTACTACGGAGGCAATGTCGTGGCGGAACCTTTGTCCAACAAGCATTTCTCTCTTGCGGCGTCTTCCGTGGACAGGATCGCCAGGTTTATAGCTGATCCTACCGCCAGCCTCGCCTGCATCAATGACGTCAACATGAGCGAGCGACGGTTCAATTCCATAAAGCCCAAATTGCTTGGAGCGTTTGAGTCCGCGCTGCCAGAACCTTCTGTCTATGAGTCCTAAAGTGTCAGTGATAGTCCCTATCTATGGGGTGGAGAGTTTCATACGCCAGTGTGTGGAGTCTCTTTGTGCGCAAGATTATGATAATTATGAGCTGGTCTTTGTGGATGACGGTTCGAAGGACAGGTCGATGGACATCCTCTCTGAAGTACTTGAAGCACATCCTGATGTAAAGGGGAAGTCATTGATAATAAGGCAGGAGAATGCCGGTTTGCCAAAGGCGAGGATGACTGGGCTGAGGGCAGCCACGGGAGATTATGTGATACATGTGGATTCCGACGACTGGGTGGAGCCTGATTATCTGAGCCAGCTCGTCCGGATGGCGGTTGAGGAAGAGGCGGATGTCGTGTATTGCGACTACTTCAAGGAATATGATGGCAAGCCAGCCAAGGTCGAAGTGGAGAAAGATTTCACTCCGGTGGATGGTCCTTCTGCGGTAAAGGCCGTGAATAACGGGGTTATTCGGGCGTATATGTGGAATAAGTTGATCAGAAGGGAGTTGTACGACCTGGATAATATGATAGTACCTATCAGGGGGTACCATGAGGATATCGTTTTCCAAACCCAGATATTGTGTCCGGCGGCCAAATGTGTCCATCTGCGAAAGCCTCTTTACCATTACCGAAGAAGAAGGTCAGGCTCTCTCACAAGGGCTTCCCTGGTCAATTCAAGGCATTATTCGGCCGAAAATATGCTCTATCTTTACGAGCATCTTCCCAAAGATAGGGAACCGGTTACCACGAGCGGCATCTACATTCTGCTTCGCGCGGGATGGTACTGCTGCATTACCCTATGGTTCAAGAAACTCGCTGAATATCCCGACGTCGTTGACATACTCGCGGGAATGGACTATGTCCACGGCTGCAGGGTGCCGGTCGGCAAACAGGCCTACACGAAACTCTGCTGCAAACTGATAAAACTCTTTTCGAAGCGCTGAGCTAAGCGAGCAGGCGCTTGACGACTGTGGAGATGGTGCGTCCGTCGGACTGGCCGGCGAGGGCTTTGTTGGCGGCGCCCATGACCTTGCCCATGTCCTTGATTGAAGTCGCGCCCACCTCGGCGATAATCGCCTTGACCTTTTCCTCGACCTCGGCCTCGGAGAGCTGTTTTGGAAGATATTTTTCCATCACGGCAGCCTCAGCCAGCTCATTGTCAGCGAGTTCCTGCCTTCCGGCGGCGACGAACTGCTCGGCTGACTCCTTGCGCTGCTTTATGAGTTTCTGGATCATCTTCAGAATGTCAGCGTCGGTAACCTCCTTACTTCCGCATTCTGAGGTCTTGTAGATGAGTATCTCACCTTTTATCGCTCTTGTGGCAGCTGTGGCCACGGCGTCGTGGGCTTTCATAGCGGCCTTGATGTCTTCTTGAATCTGTTGTTCCAGTGCCATAGTTTTGTTATATTTGTGCTAATCCAAAGATACAAAATTTCTCGCGATAATTGTCATGAAACCTTCACACTTTCTTCTCGCGGCGGCTGCCTTAGCGGTTATGTCAGTCTTATCCGTCCCAGCGTTTTCCCAGAACGTGCCTACCGCTAATCTTTACGGCACAGGTGAGTGGAATGCCGATTCTCTTGGTAATCACCGGGTCGTCTTGCGTGTGGAAAAACCCTCGGAAGCGGTTCTCGCCGACATCCAGTGGCGTCGTCGTGATCTTGAGCCAAGCGCCAAGGACATTGTTGTGATCGACGCCTCGACAGGAGAGAGGATCACTAACGTTATTCGTCGGGATGTGAGCCGCGAGCGCGGCCGGATCGTATTCCAGCCAAAGACAGTTCCGGGAGACTACTATGTGTATTATCTCCGTAACGTGATGAGCGGCAGCAGGGCATATCCTACTGTCAAATATCCTCCATTCGAGGAGACCGCCTCGCCGGAATGGGTCAAGAAGAACAGGCTGTCCGCCAAGAAACTTCCTCGCCTCCCGCAAGCGGAAGTGGTCCAGTTTCAGGCTATTGGCCAGATGCACAGCTTTTATCCGATGGAGGTGATCGCGACTTCCGCTGAGAAAGAAAGGCTGCTTGGAACGCATCCGGGGGAGAATTACATCATATTCACGGAGGACAGGAAATTCCCTATCCGGATGACAACTGATATCCCTTACAAATGGATTGCGGACGACCGCAACGACACCTTCACCGGTCAGGCGGACAAGGGAGAGTATTACGTATTCCAGATCGGTCTTTGGGCAGCCCGGTCGGAGGTCAACGGCGTGAAAGTCAATTACTCAGCCCTGCGCCATGTCTCCACAGGAGAGACGGTGCCCTCGTCAGCGTTCACATGCTTCAACACCGAGGGAGTTGACGTGAAAGTCGAAGTGTTCACGAAGAACCTCTGTGTGGCTAAAGATAAGGTCCAGGCCCTGTGGATCGGTGTCCAGCTGCCTGAGAAGATGTCTTCTGGGACATATAAGGGCATGGTCACTGTTTCTGCCGCCAACGCTGAGCCAAAGACTGTCGAGTTGACCTTGGAAGTGTCTGATAATGTGATCGCTAACCACGGTGATAATGAGCCTTGGAGGCACTCCCGTCTCCGCTGGCTCAACTCCAGAATCGGATTCGATGACGAGGTGATAGCGCCTTACACTCCTCTGGAGCTGAACGGAAGAACTATTTCTTGCCTGGGCCGGGATGTCAAAATCTCTTCAACAGGTTTGCCGGAAGAGATCATCAGCTATTTCAAGGAGACCATGACAGGAATCGGGACCGACGGCCGTCCTGTTTTGGCCTCGCCGATGGATCTTGCGGCTGACGGAGGAGAATGGGAGAACATGAGCTTCGAGATAACCAAGCGCAGGCAAGGCGCCATTGGATGGAAGGCGCTCAATCAGAATGACTTGTTCCTTATGGAACTGGAGGGGGAGATGGAAGCTGACGGGAATATAGGCTATAAAGTCATCCTTGTCGCGAAGAAGGACGCCTCGGTCCGGGACATCGCTCTCAAGACCAACCTGGCTCCCGGAATAGGGAAGTACATGATGGGCCTTGGCGAGAAGGGAGGATTCTGCCCGGAGAATCTAAAGTGGAAATGGGATGTGGAGAAGAATCAGGACGGGCCATGGGTCGGCGATGTCAACGCCGGACTGCAGATCCGTTTCTTTGACAACAAATACGACCGCCCGCTGAATACTAATTTCTATCATCAGAAACCGCTCGTCATGCCAGCCTCATGGTGCAACGACGGGAAGGGAGGAATCGATATCTCATCCTCAGGAGATGGAACGCTTATTAATTCGTATTCAGGTGAAAGAAATGTATCTAAGGGTGATAACCTCTACTATTACTTTAATGTAGCGATCACTCCTTTCCGTCCCATCGACACTGACAGGCAATGGCGGGAGAGATATTACCATAGCCACGATTCGATAGAGAATGTCGCCAAAGCCGGAGGGACAGTTGTGAATATCCATCACGCCACCAGCATCAATCCTTTCATCAACTATCCGTTCCTACGTCCTCAGGAGATGAAGGAATATATTGACGACGCCCACGCCAAGGGGATCAAGGTCAAGATCTACGACACGGTCCGTGAGCTGACTAACAGCTGCGTGGAGATATTCGCCCTTCGCAGCCTCGGGGATGAGATCTTCTCGAAAGGCCCCGGTGGCGGATATTCCTGGCTCCAGGAGCATTACGACCAAGATTATATCGGCGCTTGGTTCGTAGATTTCCTGAAGGATGCGGCTATCGTTAATACAGGTGTTTCCAGGTGGCACAATTACTATCTGGAAGGGCTAGACTGGCTGGTACGAAACGTCGGGATCGACGGGGTTTATATCGACGACCTGGCCTTTGACCGCATGACTATGAAGCGGATAAGAAAGATCCTGGACAGGGCGAATCCCGGGGCGCTTATCGACCTCCATTCAGCCAACCAGTACAACCCCAGGGACGGGTTTGCGAACAGCGCCAACCTCTATCTGGAGCATTTCCCTTATCTGGACAGGCTCTGGTTCGGGGAATATTTCAACTATGACTTCCCTCCGGAGTTCTGGCTGATTGAGGTCTCCGGAATCCCTTACGGCCTTATGGGAGAGATGCTCGAGGGCGGCGGAAACCCTTGGAGGGGAATGATTTACGGGATGACCGGCAGAAGCCCTCGGGTCAATAATACCCCTATGTGGAAGTTCTGGGACTCATTCGGAATGACAGGCAGTGAGATGATCGGTTACTGGGTGAAGGACAATCCTGTGAAGACAGGTTCCGACAAGACCCTGGCCACTATCTACCGCCGGAAAGGGGAGAGGACTCTCATATCCCTCGCCACCTGGGAAGACGCTGACGCTTCTGTCTCACTGTCGATTGACTGGCAAGCCCTCGGCCTCGACCCCGCAAAAGTTACCCTTCATGCCCCGGAAATAAAAGACTTCCAGGAGGAAACCTCCTGGAAGCCCGGTGATATAATCACAGTCCCTAAAGGAAAGGGCCTGCTGATTGTCGCGGAATAACTACAGCTGGGGACCAGCCTTGACGAGGGCCTTACCGGCCTTGTTGGACTCGTACTTGACGAAGTTCTTGATGAACCTGCCGGCGAGATCCTTGGCTTTCTCCTCCCACTGGGCGGGATCGGCGTAGGTGTCGCGAGGATCAAGGATACCTGTGTCAACTCCCTCAAGCTTGGTAGGAACTGTGAAGTTGAAGTAAGGGATAACCTTGGTCGGAGCCTTGTCGATGCTGTGGTTGAGGATGGCGTCGATGATGCCGCGGGTGTCGCGGATCGAGATCCTCTTGCCGGTTCCGTTCCATCCGGTGTTCACCAGATAAGCCTTGGCGCCGCTTCTCTTCATCCTCTTGACAAGCTCCTCGGCATACTTGGTCGGGTGGAGCTCAAGGAAAGCCTGGCCGAAGCAGGCGGAGAAGGTCGGAGTGGGCTCGGTGATACCGCGCTCAGTGCCGGCGAGCTTGGCTGTGAAGCCGGAGAGGAAGTAGTACTTGGTCTGCTCGGAGTCAAGGATGGAGACCGGAGGAAGCACACCGAAAGCGTCGGCGGACAGGAAGATAACCTGCTTGGCTGCGGGTCCGTGGCTGTCCGGGCGGACGATGTTGTTGATGTGGTAGATCGGGTAGCTGACGCGGGTGTTCTCGGTGACACTCTTGTCGTTGAAGTCGATCTTGCCGTTCTCATCGACGGTGACGTTCTCAAGGAGAGCATCCCTGCGGATGGCGTTGTAGATGTCGGGCTCAGACTCTTTGTCGAGCTTGATAACCTTGGCGTAGCAGCCGCCCTCGAAGTTGAAGACACCCTTGTTGTCCCAGCCGTGCTCGTCGTCGCCGATAAGCTTGCGCTTAGGATCAGTGGAAAGGGTGGTCTTGCCGGTTCCGGAGAGACCGAAGAAGATGGCGGTGTTCTCACCGTTCATGTCGGTGTTGGCGGAGCAGTGCATCGCAGCGATGCCCTTCAGAGGAAGGTAGTAGTTCATCATGGAGAACATACCCTTCTTCATCTCACCACCGTACCAGGTGTTGAGGATGACCTGCTCGCGGGAAGTCACGTTGAAAGCCACGCAGGTGTCGCTGCGAAGACCGAGCTCCTTGTAGTTCTCGACCTTGGCCTTGGAGGCGCAATAGACGACGAAATCAGGAGCCTGATCGAACTCGGCCTGGTTCTTCGGACGGATGAACATGTTGGTCACGAAGTGGGCCTGCCATGCGACCTCCATGATGAAGCGGACCTTCATCCTGGTGTCCTTGTGGGTACCGCAGAAACCATCGACAACGAAGAGCCTCTTGCCGGAGAGCTGCTCCTGGGCGAGTTTCTTGACCTCTTTCCAGACACTCTCGGACATCTCGTGGTTGTCGTTAGGATACTCGGGGGTGTTCCACCACACGGTGTCCTTGGAGTTCTTGTCCATGACAATGTACTTGTCCTTAGGGGAACGGCCGGTGAAAACACCTGTCATGACGTTGATGGCGCCAAGCTCGGTCACCTGTCCTTTCTCAAAGCCTGTAAGGCCGGGTTTTGTCTCCTCATTGTAGAGAACCTCGTAGGTGGGATTGTAAAGGACTTCCTTCACTCTCTTGATACCGTACTTGCGCAATTCCATTTTTGACATAATAAAAAGCGAATTTATTTAGTTGAACTTATTCCTTTTAAGCGCCCGCGAATTTACGGAAAAAAAGCACATTCATCAAACCTAATGGCGATTTATTTCGTACATTTGTGGATGCGAGATTAATTCCTGCAAATTATTTGCCATGGATGTTCGCAAGTTGTTGTTATAAAACGATTTAAAATTTTTAATTAATAATGTCGCCGGCTGATGTGCTGAAGGAATACTGGGGGTATGATAGTTTCCGCCCGATGCAGGAGGAGATTATCTCGGCCGCCCTTGAGGGGAAAGATGTGTTGGCGATCTTGCCTACCGGCGGCGGGAAATCTGTCTGTTTCCAGGTGCCGGGGATTATGGCCGATGGGCTTACCCTTGTCGTCACACCTCTTATAGCCTTGATGAAGGATCAGGTTCAGAACCTTGAGAAGAGGGGAGTGAGGGCTCTCGCGGTCCATGCCGGGATGTCCCGTCACGAGGTGGATCTCGCATTGAACAACGCCGCTTACGGGGATTACAAGTTCCTCTATCTCTCTCCTGAACGCGTCGGTACGCGTCTTTTCCAGTCGTATCTTGAAGTCCTGAATGTCAGCTACATAGTTGTCGATGAGGCGCACTGCATCTCTCAGTGGGGCTACGATTTCCGGCCGGACTATCTAAAGATAGGTGACTTGCGAGAGAGGATAGACGCTCCGGTGATAGCGCTGACTGCGACCGCCACTCCGGCTGTGGCCGATGACATAATGGACAAGCTCGGCTTCAAGGAGAAGCTATTGCTGAAGAGTGGTTTTGAGAGGCCGAACCTGAGCTATATCGTACGGCATGTGGAGGACAAGAACTCGCAGATTCTGAATATCTGCCGGGGTGTTCCGGGCAGCGGGATCGTATATGCCCGCAACAGGGCTAAGTGCGAGGAATTGGCGGCCATGCTCAAGGCCGAGGGAATCAGCGCGCAATTCTATCATGCCGGACTCGGACCTCATGCCAGGAGCGAGCGTCAGGAGGCGTGGAAGGATGGCAGGATCCAGGTGATGGTCTGCACCAACGCTTTCGGCATGGGAATAGACAAGCCGGACGTGCGGTTTGTGGCTCACTATGATCTTCCGGACAGCCCTGAGGCATATTTCCAGGAAGCAGGAAGGGCAGGGCGTGACGGGAAGCGCTCGTATGCGTTGCTTCTATGGAACGGAATCGACACTCGTCGTCTCTCCCAGATCGGGAACGTCTCTTTCCCTTCCCTTGAATATATTGGCGACATCTATCAGAAGCTCCACGCTTTCTTCGAGATACCTTACGACACCGGGATCGGACGCCAGCTCAAGTTCCGGTTGGAAGACTTCTGCAAGGCTTTTGGACTTCAGAGGGCTCCGGTGTACCATGCCCTCAAGTATTTGGAGCGCGCCGGCCATCTGACCTATTCCGAGGAGGTGGACATTCCGACCAAGGTGAGAATTTCGGCAGACCGGAAGTCGTTGTATGACATTGATTTGCCTAGTCAGGAGCTGGCCGCTGTGCTGGATGTCCTGATGAGGACATATCCGGGGGTATTCTCTTTCCTTCAGACTCTTGATGAGGATTATCTGGCCGGGAGGCTCGGGATGACCGTTCCTCGTCTCAGGCAGTCGCTATACTCGCTTTCGCTCGAGCATATTATTTCTTATGTTCCGGCTGATCATTCGGATGTGGTCTTTTTGCACCATGACAGGTTGAGGCCGGGGAACGTGGATCTCATGCCTGATCGTTACCAGATGCTCAGGGACAATTTCCGTTCCCGTTCGGAGGCGATGCTTGAATATGCTTCCGAGACATCCGAGTGCCGTTCCCGCTACCTCCTGCGCTACTTCGGCCAGACCGACACCACCGACTGCGGAACTTGCGACATATGCCGGTCGTCTGCCGGTGCTGCCAGCTCTGGCGGCTCAACCGCCTCGCTCCGCTCGGCCCCACCGCTCGCTTCACTTCGTTCCGCTCCGGTCCCCCCTCTTACAGTGCCGAGGGTGGCATGGGTTGAGCCTGCCAGACTGGCCGCACCGGACGAATCATCTGAAACGTCGACGACAGGTCTGGCAAGTCCGGACCGTGGACGCCCTCGTCACGCAAGAGGGAGGGGCCCAGATCGCGGTAGAGAGAGGGAAGACTTGTCTTCACTATCTCTACAAGAGATGGGAGGGGCCGAGCGAAGCGAGGAGTCCGGACTGCCAGAGCCTGTCGCCGAAGTTCCAAATCCTATAGAGCCGCTAGGGTTGGCCGGACCGGTGGAGGAGGCGATTGTGCGGTTTATCGAGGGAAGAGGGGGAGTGTACAGGGTTGAGGATGTGGTGGCGGAGTTCGGGAATCCGGCGAAGGGATATTCCCAAGATTATCTGGAGGTGCTGCGGCATCTGATTGATGATGGGGTGGTTCCGGCGCCCCAAAATTTCGGACTTGAAAACAAGAGAACAAAATGAGATACAGTCATTTGATCGCCAGCATAACCATCTTTCTGGCGTTGGTTTCCTGCTCTTCTCAGAAAAGTGACCCCTGGAACGACAGCGATGCCGAATTAGCCAAGGCCATCCTGGCCGACAAGACACTTGACAAGGTCGAGACGATGGGCAAGGAGTTGTTGTCGAAAGGCTACAACGCCGGGAGTGGATATTCCGAGGTCTGGATAAGGGACATGAACACCTTTATCGAGACTTCCCTTGAAGTGGTAGAACCATCCGACGTCAAGAATGCTCTCAGCTATTTCTTATCGCTCCAACAACCTAACGATGAGATAATTGACGGGTATGTCCTGAAGGGAAGGGTCGATTGGTACGACCCGAATCAGTATTATTCCGACAACGCTCCGGACCATGTCGGGTTCAAGAACACGGTAGAGACTGACCAGGAGACATCCCTGGTCCAGGCTGTTCGGAAATATGTCGAGAAGACCGGTGACATCGATTTCCTCTCTGAGGACATTGCCGGGAAGACCGTTTACCAGAGACTTAAGGCTGCGATGGAGTACCTTCTGAGGGAGAAATACGACAGCAAGTACGGCCTTTTGACCGGAGCGCTGACATCTGACTGGGGCGACGTGGAGAACGATCCGGAGAACTGTGTTGACATCGGGCCAGGCTCCACTGTGACGATAGACATCTATGACAACGCCATGATGGTTATCGCCCTGCGGGATCTCCAGACGCTTTCGGCCGATCCCGCGGAGAAAGCCTATTGGCAAGGACTTGGGGAGAGCTTCTCCAGGAATATTCGGAAATATCTCTGGGACAAGAAGAACCAGCGTTTCATCCCGCATATTTACCCCGACGGGAAGCCGGTGGATGTTGACTTCGACGAGAGCCGGATTTACTATCATGGAGGCACCGCCATAGCAATTGAGGCCGGCCTTCTGACCAAAGAGGAGATCGCCAAGGTCAACTCCGATATGCTTGAGAATGTCAAGGAATCCGGAATGCCATCCATCGGGCTCACGGTCTATCCGACATATCCCCAAGGATTCTTCCCTGGCGGCATGGCGAATCCTTTCACTTACCAGAACGGTGGGGACTGGACCTGGTTCGGAGGCAGGATGATCCAGCAACTGGTAGTCAACGGGCTGGTAAAGGAAGCGTATCAGGAAATACGTCCGATGATTGACCGGGTTATAGTCAACGGAGATTTTTACGAATGGTACGGTCCTGGCTGCGTGCCCAGCGGGTCGGCGGCGTTCAAAGGCTCTGCCGGAGTACTCTGCAAAGCCATCAGGCTATTAAGGGCTTGGGCGATGGAACATTCTGAAGGCGAAGTGGAGAATCTTTCGCAATACGTCAACCCCTTGATAGGCAGCGCCCATTGCCGCTGGTTCCATGTGGCTCCTGGTGCCCTGCCTTTCGGCCTCGCGAAACCAGGCCCCTCGACTAACGGCAGCTACGGCAACAAATCCGGTTGGGAAGCCACCGGTTACGACTATCGCCACACTTCGATCGAAGGTTTCCCTTGTCTCCACGAGTTCCAGGTCGGAGGAATAGTCCTGATGCCTACGACAGGGGCGCTGAAAACCGTCCCTGGGACCCTGGACGGGGCTGTGGACGGTTACCGCTCAGCGTTCAGCCACGACAATGAGACTGCCGCTCCTGGTTACTATTCCGTTTGGTTGGACGATTACGGGATCAAGGCTGAGGTCACGGCTACCAAGAGGGTGGCTTACCAGCGCTTCACTTTCCCCGGAGGAAAGGCTGCGAATCTGCTTTTCGACATTGGCAACCGTCAGGGCGAGAGCGGTCCGGCCCAAGATGCTGAGGTTGTGATCCGTGAGGACGGTACGATCGAGGGCTGGGTGCGTACCCTGCCCGTCTATAGTGACAAATACCAGGACGGGGCGACAGTGACCATGTTCTTCTCTGCTGACCTCGACAGAAAGCCTTCAGCATCAGGTACTTTCCTGGGCAAGAAGGTTTTCGAGGGATCGAAATCAGTTAAAGGTGTCGGTGCGGGAGCTTATCTAACCTTCCCGGAGGGAACCAGGTCGGTCACAGCCAGGGTTGGCCTCTCATATACCTCAGTTGAGAATGCCCGGCTGAACCGTGAGACTGAGACGGAGGGAGGCAAACTTAGCTTTGATGAGGCCAGGTTCAGGTCCGCCAAGGAATGGGAGTCTTACCTTGGCAGGATACGTGTCAAGACGACCTCGGTCGAAGACAAGGTCAAGTTCTACACCGGACTCTATCACGCTGTCCTCGGCAGGGGACTGGCCAGCGACGTGAACGGGGATTATCCGGCCCACGACGGCGGGATCGGCCACCTGCCCAAAGGCCAGGACGGTAAGCCTGCCTTCTCTTATGTCAACACCGACGGAATCTGGGGCGGCCAGTGGAATTTGACACAGGTCTGGGCATTGGCTTATCCTGAATATCTGTCCGACTTTGTCAATACGCATATTCAGGTTTACAAGGATTCTGGGTGGCTCGGCGACGGGATAGCCTGTGGGCGATATGTCTCCGGAGTCGGCACCAACCAGCTTGGAAACACCATCGCGGCTGCCTACATGAGGGGGATCAGGACTTTCGATGTTGAGGCTGGATATGCCGCAGCCAGGAAGAACGAACTCGACGGCGAGAACCGTCCGATGGGCGCCGGGAAGATGGACACTGACCAGTTCGTCAGGCTTGGATATGTCCCTCACAAGGACTCGGGTCCATGGCCGGACGAGGGGTGGATGTTCTCAGCCTCCCACACCCTGGAATATTGCTTCGGGGCCTATGCCGTCGCCCAGATGGCCAGGGAACTCGGTAAGACTGAGGACTATGACCGCCTGATGGAACTATCGAAAGGATGGGAGAATATCTATGACGATAAAGAGAATCTCATCCATCCTAAGTGGGAGAACGGCGAGTTTATCGGCGACTTCAACCCGATGCAGGTCTGGAGGGGATTCCAGGAAGGCAACGCCTACCAGTACACCTTCTATGTGCCTCACGATCCCAAGAGTTTGATAGCAAAGATGGGAGCCGATGAGTTCTCAGCCCGTCTTGACAGCATCTTCGTCCGCTCGGAGGCCAACATATTCAGTGGAGGAAAGACAATTGACGCCTTCGCTGGGCTCCAGACTTACTACAATCAGGGGAACCAGCCCTGCCTTCACATTCCTTGGCTTTTCAACCAGGCTGGCCGCCCCTCTCTTACCCAGAAGTGGGTCAGGGCCATCCTTGACGACTTCTATGGCACTGACGGCATCCATGGTTACGGTTACGGTCAGGACGAGGACCAGGGCCAGCTTGGCGCCTGGTACGTGATCTCTTCCCTGGGTCTTTTCGATGTCGCCGGCCTGTGCGACAAGGACGCTGCCTTCGCCTTGGGAAGCCCCAAATTCGACGAGGTGACTATCACCCTTGACGAGCGCTATTACCCCGGAGGAACCTTCACGATAGTGACAAGGGACAATTCCCGGATAAATAAATATGCCCAAAGCTATGTCCTTAACGGACAGGAACTTCACACTCCGTTTATCCCGTTTGACAAAGTAGTCTCCGGAGGAAGGCTCGAGGTCGGGATGGGGATGTCCCCAAAAGACAGTTATTGATGGTTTTGCAACCTGGTTGCATGCGATAATCGTTATATTCGCAAGTTTTAAAATATTACTTGTGAACAAGCCGTTGTTACTTATATTGGGACTTTGCCTATCCGTTCCGGTTCTTGCCCAATCAGTCGAGGACCAGAAGGACAGGACTGATACTCTGAATGCCACCGTGTTCACATCCAGACGCAATGCGGGGGCGCTTTCCAAAGGTAAGGATCTTCGAACGGAGGTTATAAGCTCCGCCGGACTGATGAAACTCGCCTGCTGCAACCTCGCGGAGAGTTTCGAGAACTCGGCAAGCGTCACGGTCGGATATTCCGACGCCGTGACCGGAGCCCGCCAGATCCGCCTTTTGGGTCTTTCCGGAGTGTATCTCCAGATGCTGGAGGAGAACCGTCCCGTGATGCGGGGACTGAGCGCCCCGTTCGGGCTTTCCTTTGTCCCCGGCCAATGGATGGAGAGCATCCAGATCGCCAAAGGCTCACCTTCTGTCATCAACGGAACGGAGTCCATGACCGGCCAGATCAACACCGAGTTCCGCAAGCCTACTGACGAGATCCCGCTGTTCATCAATGTGGTGGGCATGTCCGACACCAAGACAGATTTCAATCTCGCCTCCTCGCTCCAGTTCGGAGACAAACTATCCACGGTTACCCTTGCCCATGCGGAAGGCAACTTCAAGTCCCATGACATGAATATGGACGGTTTCCTGGACGACCCGATGAGAAAGCAGGTCAACCTGGGCAGCCGATGGCTGTGGTACACTCCGGAACTGGTGATTCATTGGGGCGCGAGCGCCCTGTACGACTCGAGGATAGGAGGACAGGAAGTCGGCTGGAAGTCAGACATCTCAAACAAGAGAGTCAACGCCTACATCAAAATCGGACATCCTTTCCGGGAGGACAACTCATCGAGCCTGGCGTTCATCGGCGACTACACTTTCAACGACATGGACGCGGGTTTCGGCCCGGCCATGTACGGCGGCAGGCAGCACTCGGGATTCCTGAACCTGATGTCCCGGGACGCTTTCGCTGAGCGCCATGACTTGACCCTCGGTCTGAGCTCCACCTTGGACGGTTATTCTGAAACCCTCCGGAGGAGCCTCCCCAACAAGGTGGAAAACTCTTTCCACGATCTCAAAACCAATCTGATTGACCTGAGGGCTTATGGCGAATACACCTTCCATGTGGAAGAGAAGTTCTCCGCGATCCTCGGCCTTAACGGGGACTGGTTCAAGGACTATGGTTTCCGTCTCTCCCCGAGGCTGACACTGAAGTACCAGCCCCTCGAGGCGGTCATCCTCAGGGCTAACGGAGGCAGGGGACTCAGGAACGCCCTTCCGTTAATCGATAATTTCGGAGTGTTTTCCACCGGCAAGGCATTCCGCGGAGACTATCTGTCCCATCCTTTGGAGGATTCGTGGACTTTCGGAGGCAACGCCACCTTCTACATCACGGAGAACAACTACCTGAGCCTGGATTATTTCTCCACCAGATTCACAGACCAGCTGGTAGTTGATAGGGAGCGGCGGCAAGGTGAGATAGCTTTTTATCCTCTGGACGGTAAGTCTTTCAGCGACAGCTATCAGGCGGATATTCACATTGAGCCGTCATCCCATTTCACCGTGGACCTGACAGCGCGGTACACAGATGCTAAGACCACCTACAGCTCATCCGGACTTCGGGAGATCCCTCTAGCGAGTCGTTTCAAGGGAGTTCTCAACCTTCAGTACAAGACTAATCTCGGCAAGTGGGTTTTCGATCTTACCGGTTCGGTCAACGGATCAGCCAGGGTCTATGACTTCATGCTCGACCTCAAAGACGAGGACGGAAAGATGCTTTATCCCGAGGGAAGAACTCCGGCCTATCCTCTTCTTTATGCCCAGGTGACTCGCCGCTTCAAGGGCTTTGATGTCTATCTAGGCGGGGAAAACCTGACAGGATTCCGCCAGAAAAATGTAATTCTTGGCACGAGAATGGCAGACGGAATGGTGGACACGAGTTCCTCCGACTTCGACGCCAGCGCCGTCTGGGGTCCCCTTATGGGTGCGACGGTCTATGCCGGGATTCGTGTAACAATTTGGAAATAATTGATAGTTAAAGTGATATGAAAAAAGTTCTTATTTCTATTCTGTCCGCTTTTCTTATTGCGGCCCCTGCAGCGATCTCCGCTTCTGAGCCAGCGGCCTCATATTCCCTTGACAAGAAGAAGACAAATTCTGTCACAGTGACTTACAATGTGAACATGCACTGCGAGAACTGTGTCAAAAAGATCAAGGAGAACATATCCTTCATGAAAGGGGTTGAGGACCTGAAGGTCTCACTTGACGAGAAGACGGTGGTGATAAAATACAATCCAGCCAAGACGGACGAGCCCACTCTCGTGAAGGCCATTGAGAAGTGCGGATATACTGTGGAAAAAGTGGAGAAAGTGGATAAATGAGATACCGCTGCCTTTTAGCCGTCCTTTTCGTCTGGGCGGCTTTTTTCACCTCTTGTTCCAAGGAGAATAAGTTGATGCCTGTCAGTCTGAGCTGCCAGGCTCCGCCTTTCTTGTCTCCGGGCGACAAGGTCGCCTTGCTGTCCCCGTCATACTATGTTCCTGAGTCCAAGGTCGATAGCGCGGCTGCGGTCATCCGTTCCTGGGGATATGAGCCGGTCATAGGACCGAATGTGGGGAAGGAATATCTCGGCAAATATGCCGGGACTCCCGAGGAGCGCGAGTCAGACATACTCTGGGCCCTGCATGATCCTGAAATAAAGGCCATTATCTGCAACAGGGGAGGTTACGGCACTATCCGTTTTGTGGACAGGCTTGATCTGAACGAGCTTCGCAAGTATCCGAAGTGGTTGGTCGGGTTCAGCGACATCACCACCCTGCACGAGATGGAGACCATGGCAGGAGTTATGAGCATCCACGGCACGATGGGCACCTTCCTGGCCAAGTCAGGAGGCACTGACCGTACGAGTGTCCTCACTCGCCAGATCCTTTCGGGTACCATCCCGCATTACGAGATTCCATCACATCCTAATGATATTCCCGGAAAGGCTACAGGTGTTCTCGTCGGGGGCAACCTGTGTACCTTCTCACCGATTTTGGGAACGGTCGCTGACGCCACCAGGGGGAAAGATATCATCCTTTTCATCGAGGAGGTCGAGGAGAATATGAGCCATATTGACAGGCTCATCAACACCTTGGCGCTCAACGGTGTGTTTGACCGCTGCAAGGGAGTGATCTTGGGAGAGTTCACCGATTGCGAGGCCAATCTGGATTTCTCAAGCGTGGAGGAGATGATCTGCTCTTATTTGAAGGATTACAACATCCCGGTCTGTTGCGGCTTCCCCGCAGGCCATGATAACGTGAATCTCCCTCTGGTTATGGGCGCTGAGGCGACGCTGGATGTCAGCGGGGAAGGTTCATCGCTCTCATTTAAGGTCGGTGGAGCGGATATGTGGGTGAATGTGGCCGACGCTCTCGCGGAGTCAGACACAAAGAAGGCTGATACGGAAATCATGGAATTCCCGGAAAAGAAGCAATCGGAGATCGTCCGGGCATTCAATTTCGCCCGCTACTACAATGGCGTCAGGAAATAATCTTATTCTATGACCAGCCCGTCGTAAGCCGGGCGGACAATCGAGTGGATGTGCTGTTCAGCGCACATGCGCTCAAGTTCCTTGTCGAATACTTCGTGGACAGGGAAAGAATGTGAGAGATGGGTGAGCCAGGTGTGTTCGGCCTGGATGCGGTCGGCAAGATCGAGGGTTTCCTGGAGGCTGAAGTGGGAATGGTGTTTATTGTAGCCTACCGTGTTGAGAGTCAGGTGTTTCAGCCCTTGCAGCTTGGCGAATTCGCTTTCAGGGAGCGTGCTCATGTCGGTAATATACGCTATGTCCCCGAACCGGAATCCCAGCACCGGCAATTTATCATGCAACCCCCGTATCGGAATAATCGAGATAGCGGTCGCGTCGCCAGCGATGGCGACGGGAGCGTTATCGATCATATCGTCTAGACAGCGGGCGGTGGGGATGAGTTGGCCGTTGGGGAGGCGGTAGTGGTAACCGATGTCGTGTACCCAGACGAGCTCCTTCTCGGCGGTGTCTTTCCTGAGAATGAACGGACGCTCGTCGATTACGTGCAGCATCCATTCGGGAGCTCCTGGATATTTCGGGAACTTGAAGACGTAGGGATATTCCCGGATCAGGTCCTCGAGGACATTCCTCTCGCAGTAAATCTCGGCGGCGCGGCGGTCCACATAATTCAGCGAGCGCACGTCGTCAAGTCCTCCAGTGTGGTCTTTGTGATTGTGAGTCAGCAGGATAGCGTCGAGATGGCTGATGCCGAGCCGGAGCATCTGCATCCTGAAGTCGGGACCCGCGTCCACAAGGATATTCAGTCCTTCATATTCAACGAACACCGATGCCCTGAACCTCTTGTCACGCTCGTCTTTCGAGCGGCACACCTCGCACTTGCATCCGATAATCGGCACTCCCTGCGAAGTCCCGGTCCCGAGAAATGTCAGCCTTGCCCTGCCACCTGTCATAGGATAATATCTTCTATCGTGTTGACTTTCAATGGATCGTATGGTCTCTCGATCCTGATGTAATTCCCTGAATATCCGCCCATCAAGCCGTCTTTGACGTCCGACTCCCAAAGCACTTGGGAAAGGCGTCCCTCGTTCTTCTTGATAAAGTCCCCGTGCAGCTCCTCGCAGAGGTTCTCAAGCCTGGCCACCCTCTCCGTCTTGACGGAATCCTTGACCTGGTCTTTCCAGCCAGCCGCCACGGTACCGGGCCTTCTGGAATAGGGGAACACGTGGATAAACGCGGGTTTGACCCTGTCCTTGAGGAATGAATATGTCTTCTCAAACAGCTCGTC
Source organism: uncultured Bacteroidia bacterium (assembly GCA_902785825.1). Classification (GTDB taxonomy): domain Bacteria; phylum Bacteroidota; class Bacteroidia; order Bacteroidales; family UBA932; genus Cryptobacteroides. Next base: position 28,538 of record CACZZZ010000005.1, on the reverse strand, counting down.
AGTCTCTCCGGGAAGTCCGGCGATCACGTCGATGCCGAAAAAGACATAAGGCTTGAGGTTGCCTTGGGGCTCTCCGGGCCGGGGGTCCATCACGGAACGGATGTAGTCGATCCTTTCGGCGAAGAAATCCGTCGAATAGCGTCGTCTGACCCTTTGGAGAATCTCGTCGGCCCCGGACTGGAGGGGAATATGGAAATGTGGCTGGAACTTCGTCCCGGAGGCGATCCAGTCCACGATCTCTTCTGTGATGAGGTTGGGCTCAATCGACGAAATCCTGTATCGCTCAATGCCTTCCACGTCGTTAAGCCGTTTGAGCAGCTCGAGGAAACTCTCGCCGGTTGTCCTCCCGAAGTCACCGGTGTTGACTCCTGTGATGACTATCTCCTTGACTCCGAGGGAGGCGATGCGTTCCGCTTGGGCGATGGCGTCGGCGATGGGGATGTTGCGGGAAAGGCCGCGAGCGTAGGGGACTGTGCAGTAGGCGCAGAAGTTGTCGCAGCCGTCCTGCACCTTCAGGAACGACCGTGTGCGCTCCTCAGAGGAGAACGCCTCGAGAATCGCGGTGGTTCGACTCCGCTCACCAACCACTTTGTCTGAGTCGGCGGGAGGTATTGCCCCCGGAGGGCCTGGCCGCCCGTGGCCAGGTGAACGGGAGGGGCCCATCGCTTGCGATGGGAGGGATTTACCCGCCGGGGACAATACCTCCCGCCGACTACCAACGCCAAGAAGGGCGAGCGTGTCGGGGACGACACGGGTCTTTTCGGTGGCGCCGAATACAAGCGCCACACCATCAATGGCTTCCAACTCTTCCCGCCGAAGCTGCGCATAGCATCCCGTCACGACGATTCTCGCCTCTGGCGACACCCGGTGAACCTTGCGGATCACATTGCGGCACTTCTTCTCGGCCCGCTCTGTCACCGAGCAAGTGTTGACCAGATACACGTCCGCCTTATCCTCCCACTGGACGACCTCAAGACCAGCCGCCACGAAACCCCGCTCGTAAGTGGAAGTCTCGGCGTAGTTGAGCTTGCAACCAAGTGTGAGGAAGGCTATTTTCATTGTCAGAATGTCTCGTTGATGCCGTTGTTTTCAAGAATATCGGAGCCGGAAGTCGCCGTGACCCTTGACCAGGCGCACACACCTCCGACCGGCGGATTCTTTTTCGAGACCCTCACCTGGACGAACCAGAAACCCAGTCCGGCACCTTCGATGGCGTCCACGATCCTCGCGGCGACATTCTCAAGCAGGTTCGAGGGTTTGGTCATTTCGGCAGCGACTATATCATAGATTTTGCTGTAGTCCGGAGTCTTGGACAGATCATCTGTCTTGGCGGCCTTCTTGGCGTCCACCTTGCCTCTGAAATCGACCACGAAGGTGTTGCCCTCCTTACGCTCGCTTTCAAGGCAGCCATGGAAGGCGTGGAACTCCATCCCGGTAAGCTCAATAGTGAAATCCCTGTCTATCAACATGTCGGAACCTATTTTGAAAGTATAAGAAACACGCACGGCCTTTTCCCGATCGTGACCGGAGCGGAACGCCATTCCTTGACAGTCCTTGTCAGGATCGCCTCGTCGGGCTGGGTGATGTTCGCCGCCATGCACAGCCTGGTTGAAGGCTGGAGAGTGGCCAGCAGATCTGCCATCATAGAATCGTTGCGGTAGGGAGTCTCAATGAATATCTCTGTCTGATGGAGCCTCGCTGAATCTTTCTCGACTTCACGGATGGCCTTCCGCCTATCCTCGGGCTTCGCCGGGAGGTATCCCCTGAATGCGAAACTCTGGCCGTTGAGCCCGGAAGCCATTAGAGCCATCATCAAGGACGAGGGACCGACCAGCGGAACCACCCTGATACCATGGCGATGACAGGCCTCCACGAGAAGAGCTCCTGGATCCGCCACAGCGGGCAGTCCGGCCTCAGAGATGAGTCCCACATCGATGGGGGAGCCGTCAGGCTCGGAAAACATCTCCAAGAGTGACTCGACCTCCTCAGGTCTTGTGTGCTCGTTGAGTTCACGGAATTCCAATTCACCGATATGCCCCTTCAATCCAGCCGCCGACAGGTACCGGCGGGCGGTACGGGTCTCCTCGACCACATATTTCCGGATAGACTTAAGGCGCTCCAGAACGGGGCCAGGAATGACCTCGGCCGGATCGGAGTCGCCCAACGGGGAAGGAATCAGATACAGAACGCCTCTAGACATACTTCCGCGAATATACTCAATTTCTGTCAGTCTTCCGAACGATTCGGACTATGGCTTTGTCGAGGCTCTCGGTAGGTTCGATGATGTTGAAGTCCTTCCAGAACTCTGGATCATAGTTCTGGGCGGCTTTCTCGGACAAAACCTCCCTTCCTCCGAAGGCCTCCTTGCGGGAGATCGCTTCCACATCTCCGGAATGCCAGTCTGTGGTCACGAGCTCACTGATCGCCGCGTACTCGCTCCTGAAAAGACGTTTTTTCCAGTCGCACTTGAAGCGCATCTCCGACCTGACATAGCTGACCCTGGACACGCCTTCAGAAAGGGAATAGTCATAGCGGATCGAGACCCTCGTCGGGGTGAACCGGAGTCCAGCGGGTTTGCTGATGAGAATCGACTGTGTGACTTTGTCCTTGTCCCGCATGTCGTAGTCCAGCTCGAAACGGGTGAAGGCGAATGTCTCCCGGTCGATGTAGATGACACCTTCGTAGAGAGGGTAGGGGGTTGAGTTGTTCGGGATCAGCTTTATCGCGAACTGGAGCCGGTCGCCGATAGTGGCAGGGAGTCCCATCTCCAATATGTAATTGGATAGCTCCTCGGCTGTGAGAAGGTCGTTATTCTTGACAATATCGAGAATAACCGCTTGCGTCGGGCCTCCCACGACCTTCACGGCCAGGGTGTCCCTCTTGTCGGGACTTTCGATGATCCTGCTCTTGTCAACCGTTATCCTGTCACCGTAGATGCCGCCCCTGTAATATGAGCTCTTGTACATCCTGGAGACAGCCTCCGAGACATAGACGTAGCGGTTCTTTTTCTGGACCGTCTCCCGGTAGAAGCAGTCGAAAAGCTCCGCTTGGCTTGAATAATTATCCGGGATCTTGGAGATCGCCTTTTGCAGCACACTGTACGGGTCAGCGATCACCAGTGCGCCGTCCAGGGTCAGATTCCCTTTAGGCATCTTTACTTTTAGGGGAGTGCCGTCTTTGGGGAATACCATCCTGACGGTCTTGTAGCCGAGAAGGGTGAAATCGACTGTCTCGGGCTCAGTGGCTGATTTCAGGGTGAAACCACCGTCGGAGTTGGTCACGGTGGCGTATCTCATGCCTGTGAAAGACACTCCGACGTATTGGAGCGGGCGTCCTGTCTCAGCATCGACGACGGTTCCGTTGACGCTGTATTGAAGTTGTGACTGGTCAGTTTGGGCATATATGGAGAAACTGACCAGCATCAGGAAGATGGGGAATATAATCGCTTTCAGTCTCATGGTAGTTCATTTGCGACAATATACGAAAAATCCCGGCTTTTTGTTATTTTTGCCAAAATTATAAAATCATGAAGAGAATCTTACTTATAATCCTGGCCGTATTGGTTCCTTTCTCCAACGGCTTTTCAGCTGAGAAAGCTCCTAAAAAAGAGAAAGTTAAGAATGTGATTCTGATTATCGGAGACGGCATGGGTCTCGCCGCGGCCGGCTCTTGGATGATAGACAATCACTATGCTCCCACTTGCTTCGACAGGGCCCAGTTCGTCGGGATCAGCAAGACATATTCAGCCAACAGCCGTGTCACCGACTCCGCCGCTTCAGGTACCGCAATGGCATGTGGAGTTAAGACCGACAACAGTATGCTCGGCCAGCTTCCTGACGGAACCCCTGTCCCGAGTCTCGCTGTCCTGGCCAAGGAAAAAGGTCTGTCCACCGGTATCGTGGTGACCTCCCATGTCTGCGACGCCACCCCGTCTGCCTTTTATTCCCATGTGCCTAAGAGGGGGATGAGCACCGAGATCATCCAGGGGATGCTGAAGGAAAGACTTGACGTTGTCGCTGGTGGCGGCAGGAAATATTTTACTGATCCTGAGAAGGTTCCGGAGGATATGATCGAAAAGGCCAAGCGTGAGGGCTTCACCTATTGCTCGACTCCCGAGGAGTTCTACCAGACGAAGGCTACCCCCATCCTGGGACTTTTCTCCGACGGCAGCTATCCTATGGCCATAGAGCGTGACACAGACTTCCTCAAGGACGCCGCCATGCACACCATCGACATCCTTGACGACAACAAGAAGGGCTTCTTCGCCATGATTGAGGGCTCGCACATCGACCATGCGGAGCATGCCAACAACGCCGAGCAGATGACCTTCGAGATGGAGGAGTTTGACAAGATGGTCAACGCTGTGTTCGATTACGCCGACACCCATAAAGGTACCCTCGTGGTAATCACAGCCGATCATGAGACAGGTGGAGTGACCCTGCTTCCCGGAAGCAAGGATTTCTCCAAGAGTGATACTGGAATCAATGTCACCTTCTCGACCACCGGTCATTCCGGTATTCCCGTGCCGATTTATGCCTATGGCGCCTCTTCTTGGAAATTCGGCCAGGTGATGGAGAACATTGAGATATTCTCGAGAATAAAGGCTCTCTTGATCGAAAAGTAGCCTATTTCCCCTCGAATGCGGAAAGTATGGAAGCCAGGAGGATGTCGATATCCCCCTGGTTTTTCATTGTCTCTATGGGGAAGCCGAGGCTGACTGCCTTGTGTTTTCCGGAGTTGTAGAAAACACCCGCGGGGATGTCTGTGTCGCCATATTTAAGGAACGTCTTGGCCGTCTCTGCCGCCGGGGCGATTCCGTCGGGAGTCTCCACATTATAGATGAACTTGTTCCTTTCTCTCCAGAATTCCAATGTGACCAGCTTGCCTTTCAGGGGGAGCAGGCTGTTGCGGACCGGGCGTATCGTGCCGGCTCTGGAAGCGTGGTTGCCGGCCCATGTGTAGCCGAGAACAGTCTCGGCAAAAGCCTTGGAATCAGTCATTTCCGCTGGATCAACCTGAATCGGGAAGACCTTGTCCCAAATGTCCGTGGCGATATTGGCGCCTGAGACGATGACATTGCCGCCGGCCTCGCAGTAGGTCTTTAGGCTGTTCCTCAACGCGGTTGGAAATACCTGGAACTTAGACGCTTTCTTGCCAGCTCCTACCGGCGTTGTGACCTGCTTACCGCAGATCAGGTCGATGGCGAAGTCCTTGCCGGCATTGGGGACACCCTCGGCGAATGCCGCCGAGCTTGAGGAATGGAAAGCGTAACCAGCCTGTAGGATAGCCTTCCCGTGGATCGCTGTGAAGTCGAAAGTGTTGCCAGGAACAACCTCTCCGGCATGGTCGCTGAATGAACCTCCGAAACCGGGATTGTCATCATTGGCCCAAGGCAGCTCCCGCCTGATCTGGTACTGGTCGCCGATATAGTTGATCTCCCTCATGTAAGGGACACCCGCGTCGAGGCCGTTCAGGAACCCGGCGTAGTCCGGAGTGTCGAACCAAGCTGGGGGAGAGACCCTTGTGAAATTATTGACCACCAGCACACTCTTTCCGCTTCCACTCTCAGGAACTCCGGCGCTCAAGACTTCAGAAGGGAATCCAAGACCTCCGTCGTTGAAGGCTATCACCCTGAAACTGTACAATTTCCCTGGTTGAAGAGAGATATTGTACACGCATCTTCCACCTTCTTGGGAGAAGTCCATCTGCTTGCCTTTGTCGAAAGCCCCGTCTCCGATTCTGGTCTGGAGAATGTAGCCTTTGGGGACAGCGGTAGGTTCAAGAGAGTCAACGGTCTCCTTCCAACTCAGCTGGACAACAGCGCCTTCCCCAGGCTTCGGAGCGTCTTCGAACGCGATGGAGAAAGAATTGACCGGAAGTGGCTGGACGGCATAGTCGTGGCCGTAACGGGCGCTGAGGTATTTGAGGATGCCTTTATAGGCGGCCCGGCTCACGGCAAACCGGAACGAGGGGTCCAGCCCATGTTTCATGTCCTCGAAATTCTGGTGCGAGAGCATCTCCAGGATCATTCCGGGAACAGTGGTCGTCCTTGATTCGCTGTAGGACCTGTCCCAGAGGCCGCGGCGTGTCCAGTTCGGATTGTATATCGTCCGGATGTCATCCACTATCTGGGTCTGCACGAAGTCGGCAAGCATACGACCCTGCCAGCGGTTCTCATTATTAGGATACTTGTCTTTACCGTCAGCCAGCAAGGTGTAGATCGCGAGAGTGCCGACGATCGAGTCGTTCGGGAAGGTTCCGGCGTCAGAGTGGAAGGCGAAAGACATGTCAACAGGGATTCCAAGACCTTCCTTGACGGGATTGGTCCTAGATCCTCCAGACATCCATTCCACCCAAGCGCCTCTTTCAGCGAAATCAGCCGTGTAATCGCCCTCATGGAGGTTCAGCAGGGTGGTGTCGGCTCCGGCCCACTGCATCCAGTAATATGCTCCCTCAGCGAAAGAGGGGAGACCGGAGAGGGTGTACTCGCTGGGATCCACATCTTTAGGTCCCCTGGCGACCTTTCCCATGCCGCCTCCGAATCTCACGGCGTCGGCTGTCACAACGGTGTTCGGGCCTGCCTCGTGGCCATGAGGAACACTGTTGTCCAGTGACACAAAGCCGCCGGTGCCTTTGTCGAATTCGAACGTTCCAAGATATATCCAAGTCCCGCCACCCATCTTCTGGTTGACGATGAACTCACTGGTACCGCCCATGTGGCTGACAGTGTAATGGGCCGCTTTAGAACTGTTTGGAAGGGTCTTGTAGGAAATATAGACGGAATACTCTCCTCTTTCGGGAATATCCGCCACCCAGCTCGCCACGCACTTCTCGGAATTGTCCTCGCTCTGGCATACGGCCTGCCTTGCGGTGCCGGCCCTGAAGGGATTGTCCCGGCCTGTGTAAATGGCCTTGAAGTCAGCGAACCCGGTGCCCGCGTCGTGCCAGGAACCTTGCTCGGAATACAATCCACAGGTCCTGACGCCCTCCCCGCGGCCTTCCTTGAAGGCCTGGTCGTTGTCAGCGATAATCTCGTTTCTCTGCGGATCCCTTTCCCTCGGGGTCATCACGTAGGCTCCGGAGTTCTCCAGCATCGGCATCAGGAACGGGAGGACGTAACTCTGGGTGTACATGTCCTCGACAGTCTGGAACAGGGGCGCCCTCTGCCATTTCCACCTGTCAGTATTCTCGTCGTAATATCTTCCGTGGCTCTGCCAAAGGGCGATCACACGCCCTGAAAGACCTTTGTCAAACTCCCTTTCCCCGACTTTGGTTATGAACCTTCCCTGATTCCTCTTGTCCTTTGTCCTGAACATGGCCGACCTTGGTCTTCCGGTGTTGTCAATCTTGGGCATGACATAGGAGTCTATCTTGTTTTTCCCGACATAGATGTCTCCTATGGTGGATTTCGACCAAGCCTCCGGGAACAGGTCTTTGAAGGCTTTCCGGAACCATCTCACATCAGAGTCCCGCCATGGGAAGTCTCCGAAAGTGTTGGTCATGTAAAAGTCCAGGGTACCATCCCGGGCGACTATTTTCTTCACTTTCACCTGGCTCGCCACGGATGTCCTTTCCCGCAGCAGAGTCTGCACGGAATCGGCGGCCTGCTTGAACTCAGCGACTTTCTGGGCGCTCAGGCTAATGGATAAAGAAAGGGCAAGGGATAGAATGAGGAAGGTTTTCCGGAACATGATTGATCTGTCGGGTTTATCTCTTTTTTGTCACGATCAGCAGCAATACAACGGCGAATGCCAGCAAGAGGCCGCAGGCGTCAGCGACGAAATCCCATGAATCTCCGCTGCGATAGGTGGTGAAGGACTGCCCGATCTCGGTCGCTACAGCCATCAACGCTCCCGCTCCCAATGCCGCCAGGGCCAGCAGAACGGACTGCGAGCGTCTCTTAGGCAGGGACGCGAATGACATGTACGCCAGGAAAACGAACGGCAGGAACATGACGAAATGGACGACCTTGTCGGTGGGGATCCCGAACATTTCCCTTTGCACATTTGGCATACTGCCGAAGTTCCCGAAACAACACCAGACAACCAGCCCAAGATAGGCTAGGAAAAGGACAAAGAATATGCGGTCACGCTTGCTCATTAGGGAACTAGTTGAATATCAGTTCTCCAAAGAATTCCGGCTGGTGGAAATCTGGCTTGGCGGTCCCGATCGGATTCCAGCTCAGGAAATGGGGATGGGCTGTGAGGTCTCCGCATTTATAGAAATTGCCCCTGACACTGACAGGAAGATTCGCCGGATCGATCCCTATGGTCTCGAACGGAATCAGCATCACAACCGTCCATCCGAAGATTTTACCGTTGATTTCCAGCGGTTTCCTCTCAAGGGAGCTATATCTGATTACCCTCCCGACAACCCTTGGGTCAAGGGTAACCCTATTCTGGCGACCGGTACCGTTCGCGGCGAGTAGGGAGCCGGCGCAAGTGAGTTCGAAATTGTAGTAGGAGCCGTCGAAAGGATCTGTGACGAAAAACTCGCAGCAGCTGTCTTCCCAGCTTCTCCCGTTGTCTTCCATCTCGGTCGCCCTCAGATCCAGGCCACGGACATGGTACATGACCGCGAGATGAGTCTTGCTCCTGGCCACGGAACCGTTGCAGTCGGGGGAGTAGGGGGCTTCCTTGGGCCAATTGTTCTCACAGACAGCGAACTTGGCCGCTTTCTCCTCCATGACGAGATCCAACTCCTGGAGGCTCATGTTCTCAAGTCCCTCTATCACCGGGACCTTTATTCTTTTTATGGTTTTCATCTTTATGGATATTACAAAGCTTGCATGTCGTTCAGTTTGCGGTAGTGGCCGTTAAGGGAGATCAGCTCGTCGTGTGTTCCCCTCTCGACGATCTTACCCTCGTCCATCACGATGATCTCGTCAGCGCTCCTGATCGTGGAGAGCCTGTGGGCAATGGCCACTGTCGTTCTCGTGGACATAAGCCTGTCCAGGGCCTCCTGGACGATCTTCTCTGACTCGGTGTCGAGAGAGGCCGTGGCCTCGTCCAGAATGAGGATGGGCGGGTTCTTAAGGATCGCTCTCGCAATGCTGATCCTCTGGCGCTGGCCACCGGAAAGCTTCACGCCGCGGTCACCGATCACAAACTGGTAGCCGCCTTCCTTCTCCATGATAAAATCATGCGCATTGGCTATCTTGGCCGCCTCGATGACACTCTCCATCGTTGCGCCCTCCACACCGAAGGCTATATTGTTGAATATCGTGTCGTTGAATAGGATGGACTCTTGGTTCACATTGCCGATGAGCCCTCGCAGGGAGGATATTCCCACCTCCTTGACCGGGATGCCGTCTATCGTTATCGCTCCATCGACTGGGTCGTAGAACCTCGGAATCAGATCCACAAGGGTGGTCTTTCCGGCTCCGGAGGCTCCGACGATAGCTATTGTCTTGCCTTTAGGAATATCCAGACAGATGTCGCTCAAGATCATTTTCGCCCCGTCCGGATAGCGGAAACCGACATGCTCAAATGAGATCTTATCATTGAATCCATTGAGGGCGACCGGGGAGGAAACCTCGGTGATGTTGTTCTCGGCGTCCAGGATCTTGTTTATCCTCTCCATCGAAGCCATACCCTTTGGAATGGCGTAACTCGCTTTGGAGAAGTCCTTTATCGGGTTGATGATGCTGTACAGGATCACCATGTAGTAGATGAAGATCGGGGCGTCGATGATTGAGTTACCCTTGAGGATCAGGGTGCCTCCGAAGAAAAGGGCGATCGTGATCAGCACTGTGCCGAGGAACTCGCTCACGGGGTGGGCGAGAGCCTGCCTCATCGAGACACGGCTTGTCTTTTTGCGCATGGCCTCGGTCACGCCGTCGAACCTCGCGGACATCTTCTTCTCGGCGATGAAAGCCTTGACCACGCGGAGCCCTCCGAGGGTCTCCTCGACCTGGGACATCACGTCGCTCCAGAGATTCTGAACGTCGAGGGACTGCCTTTTGAGATTCTTGCCGATGACCCCCATAGCCCAGATCATAAGCGGAGCGAAGATGATCGTGAAAGCCGTCATCTGCCAGCTGATGGCGATAAGGGCGACGAAATAGATCAGGATGAGAATGGGATTCTTGATCAGCATCTCAAGCGATCCGGCCACAGAATTCTCCACTTCCTGCACGTCTCCGCTCATCCTTGCGATGATGTCGCCCTTCTTCTCCTCTGAGAAGAATCCGAGCGGGAGGGCGAGGATCTTGTTGTAGATTTCCATCCTGAGCCGTTTGACTACTCCGGTGCGGATTGGAATCATCACGGCGGAAGAACCGAAATAACAAGCCGTCTTAAGGGCGGTCATGACGACCAGGAACAGGCATAGGAAGAACAGCACCTTTATCTCCCCGTACTGCGCGATGTTCGCCTCCAGGAAGTGATACAGGTTCTGGGTTAGGCTTGTGCCGATGTCTTTCAACGGCTTGTGCCAGACCTCATTCCATGGCGTGAACACATAAGTCTTGTCCGTCATCCGGAACAGGATGCGGAGCATAGGCACGATCATGGCGAACGAGAAGATGTTGAACACCGCGGAAAGGATGTTCAGCGCTACCGATCCCCAGAGATATTTCTTGAAAGGCGCTATGTAACGCCTCATCATATTCATGAATCCTTTCATCGTCAAAGCACTTTTGTGAGCCAGTGGAAGATTAGGAATATCCTCCGCTTGAACACGTTATAATTGAGACTCAGGGCATCGTCCTCCACTTTGTTGGTCTTCATCGTGATTCCGGAGGTGAAGACGACGCACGGGGCGCCGGCCCTCGAGAACACTCCCTGGTCTCCTATCTTGGAGAGGAACATCTCTGTGAACCCTTCGCTCCCGTAATAATCGAAAGCCAGGTCCAGGTTGAGCCCGTCAGAGTTGTTGGCGTTGAGGAGCTGGTATTTGTAACCCGATCCACCAAGCATTATGAGATAATCCTTACGTCCTTTTCTCAAAGGGGAGAGAGAGCTTCCCAGGATGTCCAGGACCACAACGTTCTGGATTTTGGCCGGGGTGATAGTCTCGCCGCTGACCGGATCCTTGAGCTGCCCTGAGTTGATGTCATTCCAGAGCGCCTCTGCTCCAAGGGAATTCCTTTCCCTCGCATCCGTTGCCACAAAGATGAGGTTGCCTCCGTAGGAGCGTCCGAGTTCTTTCATCCTGGCGAACATGTCGGCCAGGCTGACAAGGGCCACAACTCCCGAGGCGTTGCTGTCCGCCCCTGGATAGACTGTCTCGCCGATCATCCCGTGGCTGTCATAGTGGGCGGTCACCAGGACGTATGACTCTTTCAGTCCGGCCCTTTTGCCGGGCATGAAACCTACTATGTTGTGGCCGGCCTTGTCACCGACTCCAAATGACCTGCTCCATTTCCCGCCCATCTTCATCAGACCGGCCTCCCGGAACTGCCTGACGATCCAGAAAGCTGCCTCATTCGCTCCAGAAGAGCCCGTGGACCTGCCGTGGAAGAGTGTGTCGCACAGGAATTCGATCTTTCCTTGGAGCTTTTCAGCTGAGATTATCCTCTCGGCGTTCTTGCCGGAAGGAATCATCTTAGGTTTGGAAGACTGCGCCTGGAGGGTACCACAGGCGAGTAAAAGGAATATGTATGAGAAAAAAAGACGCGATTTCGTTTTCAAGGCACGATAAATGTTTATCTTTGCATCTGACAAAAATAGGAATTTTACCCCTTATATTAAAATAATTCGCCATGAAAAGGCTCGCTTTGTCCATGTTGATCCTACTGTCGCTGTTCCCGGTGTGCCGGGCGCAGTACGACAAGGACGTCTTCATGTTCAGGGGACGCCAGGCGCTCTCGGATGGCAGGTATGCCGACGCCATAAGCCAGTTCAATATCCTCGCTCGTCTTGACACGACTGACTGCTGGGTTTTCTTTTACAGGGGTATCTCCAAATACAATCTCGGCGACATCAGGGGAGCCCAGACCGATTTCGACACTTCTGTCAGGCTCAATCCCGTCTTTACAAACGGCTATCATTTCAGGGCGATAACTCTCAGCCGTTCCGGAAAATACGATGAGGCTCTAAAGGACCTGGAAAGGGCCCTGGAACTTCGTCCGGGACTGATCGGCCTATATTTCAGCCGCGGTGTCACGTACTTCCTCGCCCAGAGGTTTGAGAACGCCGTCGAGGATTTCGACCGCTACATCCGCAAGGAACCGAAGGATCCTTCTGCCTATCTCAACAGGGGAGCATCCTATCTTTTCCTGAGCGACACCACCAAGGCTATCTCCGACTATAACAGGGCCATCCAGCTGGATCGCTTCGATCCTGAGGGTTATATCCGTCGAGGCAGGGTTTACGCCCTCCAGAAGAACTACAAGGGCGCCATCGCGGACATGGACAAGGCGATCTCTCTGGACACAACCAACACCTTCGCCTATTTCAACCGGGCTCTGATGTACTATGAGTCAAATAATTACAATGCCGCCATGTCGGACCTCAACAGGGTTCTCCGGGATGAGCCGGGCAATGCGCTGACCCTCTACAACAGGAGCCTCATCAGCGCTCAGGTCGGCAATTTCGAGGACGCCTTGGCTGACATGGATCATGTCATCAACATTAATCCGGACAACGTCCTGGCGTATTACAACAGGGCATCCTACTTTGTCCAGATGGGCCGTTGGCTGGACGCCCTGGACGACTACGACAAGGCGATCGAGCTCTATCCGGACTTCGCCAAGGCTTATCTGAACCGCTCTTATGTCAAGAATATGCTCGGGCGTACCAAGTCCTCAAAACAGGACTACGACACGGCCCAGCGGAAGGTCCGGGAATATCGCGCCAAGGCAGCTGCCGACGCCGCCTCATTCGCCGACACGACGAAGAAATACAGCTCCTTGATAGCGCTGGACGCCGATTTCGCGAAGAAAGGCTTTGACAACGAGCTGCTCCAGAACAGGGACATCAACATCCGTCTCAAGCCGCTTTACAAGTTCAGTCTCTCAGCATCTAAAGACACAAAGAACATCGCCTTGCGCAACCGTTATGAGAACCTGTTGATAGACAAGTTTATATCCGATTCTCCGATCAACATGGCGATTTCCAATTCGGACTCCATTCCTGCCCCGACTTTCGCCCAGGGGATAGACGCCTCGATCTATGGCGACTCCTATCTCGCGGCCGGGGATCCGAAGAGTCTCACGGAAGCGGACCGGCAGTTTATCCGGGGTCTTTACAGCGTTCAGTCCAAGCAGTTCTCGACCGCTTTGAACCAGTTCGACGCCGCGGTCAACTCGGAGGCGGAGGGTAAATATTCAGAGTACTACAAGGCGTTCTATTACCTCAACAGGGGAGTCTTGAGGGCGGAGATGATCGACTTCATCTCGTCCATCGAAAACAACGTCCAGACGCTCACAATGGATGACCAGGGTACGACCAGGGCCAGGGTGCGGGATCAAGTCAGCCGGACCTACGACTATTCGGAGGCGATAGACGACATGCTCAGCGCCGACAAACTCCTGCCTGGAGTCCCTTATATTTATTTCAATCTTGGCAACCTTTATTGCCTGTCCTCCAAGTTTGTCGAGTCGGTTGACAACTACACTAAGGCAATCAACGTCTTCCCCTACATGGGTGACGCTTACTACAACCGTGGTCTTGTGCTTATCTATTTGAAAGACAAGGAGAAAGGCTGCATTGACCTGTCGAGGGCGGGAGAGCTTGGTGTCGGGGACGCATATAGCGTGATATCCAAATACTGCGAGGAGGAGAAGAACTGATGTTGAGGTTCATGAGTTTCTCCAGCGGCAGCAATGGCAATTGCTATTTTCTCCATGACGGGATGGGCGGAATCATAATCGATGCGGGAGTAAGCCTGCGGAGACTCAAGAAATACTTGACAGAGAGAGGTTTCAGCCTCGATTCCTTCCAGGCCATCTTGGTCACCCACGACCATCTGGATCATATCCGCCATCTCGGCTCATGGTGCAAGCATCTTAAAAAACCTGTTTACGCGACATCTGTCCTTCATGACGCCCTTTCCTGGCACACTTTCACCCGGGATTGGATCGCTCCCTGCAGGAGGGTCCTGAATGAGGGAGAGACTGTGATCGACCTTGGAACCGGGCAGGAGGGACCTTCTGTCAGGTATTTCGTGGTGCCGCATGACGCCACTCAGACCGTCGGTTACTTCATCGAGTGGGGAGAGACGGGATTCTTCCTCATGACCGACGCCGGCAGGGTGACTTCGGAGGCTTTGGAATATGCCTCCAGCGCTGACGCTGTCGTGTTCGAGTCCAACTACGACATGGGGATGCTGATCGGAGGGCCGTATCCGCATGAGTTGAAGATGAGGATATGCAAGGGGAACGGCCACTTGTCGAATGACGAGTGCGCGGAGGCGGTGCGGCGGTTCTGGCATCCGGGGCTTAAGAATATATTCCTATGTCACCTCAGTGAGAACAATAACACTCCGGCGCTGGCCTTTGAGGCCACTGCGGAGGCGTTGCGCTCCATTCCGGCCGGCGACGGCCTCTCCGCCAAGGACATCACAAACCTCCAAACCCTTCCCCGTACCACCCCCTCCCAGATTTATTCACTCTAGGTACATAATTTGCAGGGGTGGAGTGGCTTAATAATACCGAAAAGAATGAGACTTAACAATTTGGTTGCGGCGGTGGCCGCTATGGCTATGGCCGTGACAATGAGCGCCCAGAGCATCTATGACATCAAGGTCAAAGACATGGACGGAAAGGAAGTTTCCATGTCTGAGTACAAAGGAAAAGTCTTGCTGATAGTCAACACAGCTACAAAGTGCGGCTTCACCCCGCAGTACGAGGAACTCCAGGAGCTCTACGACAAGTTCAAGGACAAGGGCCTTGTGATCCTCGATTTTCCCTGCAACCAGTTCGGTGAGCAGGCCCCCGGAGACATCGCCTCGATCCATCAGTTCTGCACCGAGAAGTATTCGACGACCTTTCCTCAGTTCGACAAGATCGATGTCAACGGCGAGAACGAGAGCCCTCTCTTCGCTTTCCTCAAGTCCAAGCAGGCTTTCAAGGGCTTCGGTAACGGCGCCCAGGCCAAGTTCATGGACGAGATGATGAAGAAGAAAGATCCCGAATATGCCTCCAAGCCCGACATCAAATGGAACTTCACCAAGTTCCTTGTCGATGCCCAAGGCAATGTCATCGCCCGCTTCGAGCCCACGGTCAGCATGAACCTGGTAAGCTCGATGGTGAGCTCAAAACTTTACTAGTCAGCTATTTCCCTGGTGTAGAAATCCACCATGTACCTGATCGCCTCCCGGCAGACAGGACAGAAAGAAGGATAGGTGTTGGTCAGCATCCTGCAATCCGGGAAACCTCTCCAGACACCTTTGCTCTGATAGCCGCCGCCCTCATAGAGGTCGACGGCTGTCTTTTTACCGACCGTCTTCTTCCCCTTCCAGTCGATGGTGGTGTCGTCGGCCTTGAACTTCTTCCCGACAAGATGTCTCCATTTCGAGTCGAAATCCTTCATCGTGGTGATATTCCTCTCCCAGGGCTCGACATCGGGGTAGTAGTACTCCTCATACTGATCGTCGTAATAATACTCGTCAGCGAGACCCGCGAAGCTATGCCCGAACTCATGTACCACCACCGGGCGGAAACCGGAGTGATGGGCTGTCGTGAGGGTGTAGGAATTGTATATTCCTCCGCCACCGTAAGTGTCTGTGTTGGCGAGGATTATAAGATGCTCGTATGGGATTCCGGCTAGCAGGTCGTGTAGCTGGAAAAGGTGGAGGGTCGTGAGGTAACGCTCTGTGTAGAAAGAGTCGAAATTGGATCCCACCGCGGTCTCCTTCCAAAGTCCTTCCCTCGGCACGCTGACTCCGCTGTCTTTTGAGGGAGCTTTCACGCAAACCAGGTTGAACCTGTCTTTCAGCTCATTGTAAGGAGCATGCGCCCAGAGGCTCTCCATAGCCTCACGCGCGTCCGCCATGAACCTGTCCATCTCAGCCTCAGTGTAGCCTTCAGCCACTATCGCCACATCGATCCTCTCGTAGCACTTAGGGTCAGCGGTGAGGTCGTCTCCGCCTTTCCAGATCCACTCGTGGGGAGCCGGATTCATCCCGACTGGCCTGATGAGAATGTCTTTGGGATCTACCTCGTGGGTGAACTCGCAGCTGACATGTCCGTCCCGGAAGTCGAACAGCTGGATCGTGATCTGGGCCTTTTGTGCCGGCATCGGGGCGAGAAACACATTCTCGAAGGCCTTGCTGATCCTGGTAGCTTCCTCAGTGGGCTGCCACTCCTGGAAGAGGGTTGAGAAGGAGGTCCTGTAAACGACCTCATCCCCGATCCTCATGGTCAGCTGACCATTGCCTCTGACGGGTACCTTGTCCATGTTGACCCTCTTTCCGGCCCAGCCTTCGATCGAGCAGAGCTCGGCGAGGGTGATGGACTGGGTCTTGGCGTTGCCGCTGAATATGTAGTTAAGGCGGAGGGTGCGGGAGAAGTCCAAGGGAGATTCTTCGCTTCGCTCAGAATGACAAGGGATAGTGAGGGTGGCAAGGGCGATCGCCAGTGTGAGGAACCTTTTCATATTCAGTTATTTAAGAAGTCTCTTGAAACCTTTGCCAATGCGCTCGATGGCTTCGACGAACCTTTCTCTTGGGCAGGCCATATTGATCCTGACGAAACCGTCCAACCCGTACATCGCGCCTCCATTAATCCAGACCTTCTCGTTCTCGATGAGACTCTTCTCAATCTCCATCGAAGGCATATCGATGGCTCTCACATCGACCCATGCCAGATAAGTTCCCTCGACCTTTGTGACAGGGAACAGTGGCAGCTCCCGCTCGAAATAATCGAGCATGAACCTGTAATTGCCCTGGAGATATTCCATGAGCTCCTTGATCCACTGTTCGCCCTCGTTGTAGGCGGCTTGCAGGGCGAGAACTCCGAAGGGGTTGAGGTCGCAGTGCTCCCAGACGTTGATCACCTTGTCGATCCTCTTCCTCCAGTCGGGATTGTTTGTGATGAGGTTGGATATTCCCAGACCGGCGATGTTGAAGGACTTGCTGGGGGAGTTCATTGTGATCGTGTTGTCCTGGTCGATGACGGCCATGGGGGTGAAATGATATCCCGGCATCTCCAGCTCGCAGTGGATCTCGTCGCTGACGATGATGACTCCGTTGCGGCGGCAGATCTCCGCAACCTTCTGAAGGTCCTCTTTGGGCCAGACTCTTCCGCAAGGGTTGTGGGGGTTGCAGAACAGCAGGACTTGGGCCATCGGCTCGGCGGCTTTTCTCTCAAGATCCTCAAAATCAATGTACCAGGTGGCCTGGTCGCCTTCGGTGTCGTAGATCAGCTTGTTTTCAGACAGCTCGCATCCGATGTTGCGGACGGAGGAGAAGAAGCAGTTGTAGGCGGGGGACTGGATGATCACCTTCGGCAGCTCGCCATTAGGGCCTTTGCCTCCGTTGGGTTTCTCGACGACCTTGCCCTCGGCGTTGACCTCGTAATGGGTCAAGGCGTACATCACGATGGACATTCCCGGCACGATTCCGTCCACGGGGATGTACCAGTCTTTCTCGGTGTGCCAGCCACGGCGGCGCTGCCACCAGTTTATCGCCGCCTCGTAGTAGCTGTCGGGAATATGGGTGTATCCGAATACCCCATGCTCGACCCTGCGGCGCAGGATCTCGATAATCTCCGGCGCCACCTTGAAGTCCATGTCGGCAACCCAGAGGGGGATAACATCCTCGCTGATAGGCCCCGCGGGGCTCTCTGCATCCCATTTCACGCAGTTTGTACCGCGTCTGACGGTCATCTCGTCAAAATCGTACTTTCCCATATCGTCGTTTATTTAATTTATTTGTCTGTAATAGATTGTCTTGTTGGCTTCACCTTGGTTGTCAGGGTGGAGGATGGTCGCCAGGTCCCTCAGGACGAGGTCGGGGCGGGCGACGCCGCTTTGCCAGATGTCGTTGCCGCCTTTGGGATTAACCCTTTTGTTGTCGTTCCAGACCACTGGATAACTGCCGTAGCCGAGTTCCTGGGCGTTGCGCTCGATGTTTCCGAGCATGTCCTTGAATATCGGGTTTACTCCCAGGAGGTCTTCCCGGGTGTGGCACCAGCCCACGTTGAGCCAGCAGTCGGCTTCTTTGCTCAGGGAATATGCTTTCTCGACGGACATCACGCTTGATGCCGATTTTCCGCTCTCGCTGCCGAGCACGATGCCTCCTGCGTCGCTGATCATGGCCGAAAGGTAGTTTTCTGTCGAGGGGACGAACCACTGGTCGTTGTAAGGAATATTGAGAAGTACTTTCCTGGGCGGAACGTGTCGGTTCGCGATATCTTTGGCGATCGTGTTGTAGTTTTCCTTGACTTCGGTCAGGATGGTGTCGGCGGCTGCCATCTGGCCGGTCAGGGCTCCGAAGAGGCGGATGTAGGCGGCTCGGGCCAGCGGGTGGCGCTCGAGGTGCTCGTTGACCGTAAATACCTTTATTCCAAGTTGTTCCAGCTTCGTCTCAAACGGTGATTTCGCTCCCGACACCGCATACGTCAGCACAACCTCCGGCCTCAGCGCCACGATCTTCTCATAGTCCGGCGCCGCGTCGTACCCCACGTCGGCTATCGCCGATCGCGACCTGCCGGCAGGCTCATGATAGCTTGCTGTCGGAGCCAGCTCTGGATGCTCGACCGGTGACTGCGATCCGCCGGCAGGCTCTGGCAGTCCGGACTCCTCGCTTTGCTCCGAATCAGCAGCGGCAACTGTCGGAGCCAGCTCTGAAGGCTCGACCGCCTCGCTCCGCTCGGCCCCACCGCTCGCTTCGCTGCGCTCCGCTCCGGTCCCCCCTCTTACAGTGCCGAGGGTGGCATGGGTCTCGCCATCCAGACTGGCTCCGCCAGCCTCTCTCTTCTCACTGGCAGTAGGCAGGTCTGGCAAGTCCGGACCGTGGACGCCCTCGTCACGCAAGAGGGAGGGGCCCAGATCGAAGGAGAGCAAGTGAAGGCTTGCCTTCACGACCTCTCCGAGAGATGGGAGGGACCGAGCGAAGCGAGGAGTCCGGACTGCCAGAGCCTGCCGACTGCCGACGAGGGCTGTGTAGAGGTAATCGGGACCGGAGATGCCGACGATGCGGTCGGTGGCGTCGAGGGCATCGAGGAAACCGTAGTGGGAAGTGCTCATGACGATGAGGCGACTAAGGGGACGGTCGATGATGAGGGAGTCCCTTGAGCCGTCAAAAGGGGAGACGGACACCGCTGTCCATCCCCCCTCGGGTCTCTCAAATATCTCCAGGAAAGCCGGCTCCCCGGCATCCCTCGCCGCCTCGGCAACATGTCTCCCGCCGCAGGAACACAACATGGCCCCAAGCGCGGCAAACAAAAAGACGGAGCGGCGGAATATATTCATTTAGAAAAGCTTACCACCTTGAAACTTACCCTGGAGCCGAGCCACGGCATCACTCAAGTCATCCCCTTCAAGAGGCTTACTCATCGCCGCTTTACGCTCCTTATCGAAGCGCTCCCGCAGCAACGCGAACTGACGCTTTGTGTCCTTTGTGAACTCACCGTTCTCGATCCAAGCGAAGTACGCCGGCTCAGACTCATAGACAGCCTTGGCAGTCTTTCCCTTATGCTTTCCGAAGCTGATAACCGGCTCTCCGTCAGGCCCCATGATGAGCCTTCCGGCATAATCCACAGTCCTTGGCCTGCCACCGACCCCGGAGAGGAAATCAACGTCATTCTTCAGGACCATCTCATGATGCTTGTCCGCCACCTGGTACATCTCCAACTGGCCTTTAAGCACCTCATAGGTCGCCAAAGTGTCTGCCTCCGCAGAATGAGCGTTCTCGAAATCATCGCCCCCGCAGTAGAAGCGGTACGCGGCCTTCAGGTTACGAGGCTCCATGTAGTGGTAGATCGTCTGCACATCGACCATACGCTTGGCATGGAGGTCAATGTCCAGCATGTCCAGCATCTCCTTAGCCTTCGCCTTCTTCTCCTGGGAGGCTTTGGGATCCGCTATCCTCTGGACGCAATACGATCTCACCCTCTCAATCTCCTCAGCAAGCATAGGAAGGTCGAACTTGGCTGAGTTGAAACCGGCCAAGTCACTGTCTCTCAGCCACTCGACGACCTCGGGAACAATCTCTATGAACTTTTTCTCCCCGACGAGCATCTCGTCCGTGATCCCATTGATCTCAGAGGCCCGGGGATCCATCTTTTTCTGGGCGCAAGCCTCATAGTCCCACGGGAAAACCCTCCAGGTCTTAGTCTCGTGGTGGGCGTCAGGGAAAACCTTGACAAAGCTGAGCTCGACTATGCAGTCGGTGACAATATTAAGCCCCGTGCTCTCTATGTCGAAGAACAACAGGGGCTTCTGAAGATTCAGTTCCACGATGAGGCCGGATTATTGGACCATGATCGGCATCAGGATGCCGGTAATCTTCTCGCTTGAGGCATCTTCCTCGGAGGGGACTATCAACGCGGCCCTGCGGGAGTCGGCGAACTTCATCACGACGGTGTCGCAGCTCATGTTGGAGAGGATCTCACCCAGGAAGGTGGATTTGAAACCGATGGTCAGCTCGTCACCATTGTAGTCGCAAGGGACTTTCTCGTACGCGGCGATAGCGAACCCGAGATCCTGTGCGGTGATCTCCATCTGGCCGGGCTTGAGGTCCAGCTTGATGTGGTTGGAAGCCTTGTTGGCGCAGACAGCCACGCGGCGCACCGTGTTCAGGAACATGGCCCTGTCAATCTTGAGGACAGAGGAGTTGTTCTGGGGGATCACGTCGCGGTATTTGGGATATTTCCCGACAATCAGCCTGCAGACCATCGTGGTCCTTCCGAATGAGAACACCACGGTGCTGGAGTCGAAAGCGATCTCAACGTCGCCGTCCTCCTTATCGACAATGGCCTTGAGGACATTAGCCGGCTTCTTGTGGAGGATGAAGGAGCACTTGGCGGCGGCCGTGGCGTCCTTGGTCGTGTAGCAGATCAGCTTGTGGGAATCGGAGGCCACAAGAGTGGTCGATTCGGTGTCGAAGTCGAAAAATATTCCGTTCATGGCCGGACGGATCTCGTCGTCGGCGGTAGCGTAAACGGTGCTGTTGATACCCTCAATCAGGCTCTTGGCGGGGAAGACCACCTTCTCAGCGTCCTCGGAGGCACCCTTGATCTCAGGATAGTCCTCGGCGGGGAAATACGGAAGGACGGAATTACCGCTCGTCCAGTCGCACTCGATAGAGGAGTCACTGGAGGTCCTGATGGAGACCGGCTGGTCCGGCAGCTCCTTTAGGAGGTCGATGATATGCCTGGCAGGAACGGCGATCCTGCCTTCTTCCTCCGTGGTGTCAACCTCGATCTCGGTCCGGAGCGTCAGCTCGGAATCGGATGCGGTGACCTCGAGGATGTTGCCTTTGAGGTCGAAAAGGAAGTTCTCAAGGATAGGGAGGGCGGACTTGGCCGGGATGGCCTTGGAAATACTCATCAGCCCCTTGAGCAGCTCTACGCTGGAAACGTTGAATTTCATATCGTCATTATTTTTGATTTCGTCGATGATCCGCGCCGTTTCGCGCGTGACCAATCACAAATATAGTAATAATCCGTGAAATTCCTTTCACGCCGTGGCATCTTATTTGAAAAATAAACCCACCGGAAAAAAGATTTAAAAGTAATAATATGTCAGTAATGAAGAAAAGTATCATCACAGTCCTGCTGTCAGTGCTGCTCAGCGTGCTGGCGGCTTACGGTGTGCTCAAGGCGGCCACCGTCCCGGGTGGGTCGGACAATGTGTCTGATCCCTCTAACAACACTGTCACAAAGACTGTCAATCTGGCACAATCGGATTATCCCGACTTGACATATGCGGCAGAGGCGGCCGTGGAGGCCGTCGTTTATGTGGAAGTGACGGCGACCCAGCAATATCAGATGGACGACCCGTTCTTCCGCTTCTTCTTCGGAGAGAGCGTTCCCCAGTCCAGGCAGGTCCAGGGCAGCGGCTCAGGCGTGATCATCCGTCCTGACGGCTACATCGTGACCAACAACCACGTCGTCGCCAACGCCACCAAGATCCAGGTCACCCTGAACAACAACAAGACCTACGACGCCACCGTGATCGGCACCGACCCGGCTACGGATGTCGCCCTCATAAAGATTGAGGCTGAGGGACTTCCCACGCTTCCTTTCGGTGACTCCGACCAGCTCAGGCTGGGTGAGTGGGTCCTCGCGGTCGGCAGCCCGATGGGTTACCAGCTCCGTGGCACCATCACCGCCGGAATCGTCAGCGCCAAGGGCCGTCAGATGGGACATGATCCCAGGGAGAAGAACACCATCCAGATCGAGTCCTTCATCCAGACCGACGCCGCCGTCAACCCCGGAAACTCCGGAGGAGCCCTTGTCAACAAGACCGGTGAGCTGGTGGGCATCAACACCGCCATCGTCTCGCAGACCGGGTCATATTCCGGATATTCATTCGCTGTGCCCGCCAACATCGTCAAGAAGGTTGTCGGAGACCTCATCGACTTCGGTTCCGTCAAGCGCGCCGTGCTTGGAATTCAGATGATTGACCTCTCCGAGGCCCTTGCCAAGAACCTCAAGTACGAGTCAACGGACGACATGTTGAAAAAATTGAAACTTTCTTCGCTGGAAGGCGTATATATTGATGAGGTTGTCAAAGGCGGAGCGGCTGACAAAGCCGGCATCCAGAAGGGTGATGTCATTGTCGCCGTCGGCGGTCAGAAAGTGAAGAACGGATCGGCTGTACAGGTCAAGGTCAATTCCTTCCATCCTGGCGACAAGTCCACCATCACGGTGATCCGCGACGGAAAGGAGAAGACCCTCGACGTGACCTTCCAGGGCAGCAGCACTGAGAATGGTACCGTGGTGGGCGACGGTGAGATAGCGTTCTACGGAACCACCCTCAAACAGGCTCCCAAGGAGATCCTCGAGAAGCTTGGTCTGAAGAACGGTGTGCAGGTTGTCTCCGTCGGCAGCGGCAAGATGCTCGAGGCCGGAGCGACAGAGGGACTTATCATCACCTATGTCAACGACCAGCCCGTCTCCAAACCTCAGGATGTCATTGACATCGCTAAGGCCGCCAAGAGGTCTGTTTACATCGAAGGCGTCACCGCCAACGGCAGAAAGGCTTTCTTCGGCTTCGGCAAGGAATAGCGAAGGCTACTGATTGATTGTTCCCGGCAGGGCGCGTTCAGGGCCTTGCCGGGAATAATTTTTATTTTGATATATGAGGCAACTTAAGATCACAAAATCCATCACCAACCGCGAGAGCGCATCGCTGGACAAGTATCTCCAGGAGATCGGCCGCGAGGAGTTGGTGTCTCCCGAGGAGGAAGTCGAGCTTTCCCAGAGGATCCGCAAGGGCGACCAGACGGCTCTGGAGAAACTCACAAGGGCTAACCTCAGGTTCGTCGTTTCCGTGGCGAAACAGTACCAGAACCAAGGCCTGAGCCTTCCGGACCTTATCAATGAAGGAAACCTTGGCCTGATCAAGGCGGCTGAGAAGTTCGACGAGACCAGGGGGTTCAAATTCATCTCCTACGCCGTGTGGTGGATCCGTCAGTCTATACTCCAG
Source organism: uncultured Bacteroidia bacterium (assembly GCA_902785825.1). Taxonomy (GTDB): domain Bacteria; phylum Bacteroidota; class Bacteroidia; order Bacteroidales; family UBA932; genus Cryptobacteroides. The sequence goes on along the minus strand of CACZZZ010000005.1, from coordinate 4,998 downwards.
GCCCTGGCCGAGCAGTCCAGGATCGTGAGGCTCCCGCTGAACCAGGTGGGTTCCCTGAACAAGATCAACAAGGCTCTCTCCCAGTTCGAGCAGAAGAACGAGAGGGCACCTTCCAACGAGGAGCTGGCTGAGATGATCGATATTCCCCAGGACAAGATCTCTGACACCCTGAGGGTCTCCGGAAGGCATGTCAGCGTAGATGCCCCCTTCGTCGAGGGCGAGGACAACAGCCTGCTGGACGTCATCCCCAATGATGACTCCCCGATGGCCGACAGGGGACTGGTCAACGAGTCCCTGAGTACTGAGATCGAGAGGTCCCTGCAGATCCTGACCGCCCGTGAGAGGGAAATCATCAAGAGTTTCTTCGGTATCGGCTGCCAGGAGATGACCCTCGAGGAGATCGGCGAGAGGCTTGACCTCACCCGTGAACGTGTGCGCCAGATCAAGGAGAAAGCGATCCGCAAGCTTAAGAAACCTTCAGCGAGCAAACTTTTAAAGACATACCTCGGATAGGATGACCCCAGACATGTTCATAGCCTCGAAGGCTTCAGAAGCCATAAAGGCGATCTATTCCGCGGAGATTGAGCCGTCAGCCCTTCAGGTGGGCGTGACGCGCAAGGAGTTCGAAGGCGACTACACACTGGTCGTCTTCCCTCTTTTAAGGATATCCCGTTCCACACCCGAGAACACCGGCAAGGCGATAGGCGACTGGCTCGTCGCTAACGTTCCGGAAATCAGCGGCTTCAACTGCGTGAAGGGTTTCCTGAATATTCTTTTCTCGAACCTTTATTGGAATGAGCTTTTCTCGGAGATAGTTTCCACTCCGGATTTCGGCTACCTTCCCTCCACCGGGAAGAACGTGATGGTCGAGTTCAGCTCGCCAAACACCAACAAGCCCCTGCACCTTGGGCATATCCGCAACAACCTCTTGGGAGACTCTGTCTCGAGGCTCCTCAAGGCCAGCGGCAACAACGTTATAAAGACCACCATCGTCAACGACCGTGGCATCCACATCTGCAAGTCAATGCTGGCTTGGCAGAAGGTGGGTCAGGGCGCCACGCCCGAGTCCACAGGCAAGAAGGGAGACCATCTTGTCGGGGATATGTACGTGGCTTTCAACGACATATTCAAGAAAGAAGTTGAGGATCTCGTCGCCGGGGGAATGGATGAGGAGACCGCCAAGAAAGAGGCTCCCTGCCTGAAGGAGGCGCATGAGATGCTCCGCAAGTGGGAGGCCGGCGACCCTGAGGTCCGCGACCTCTGGCAGAGGATGAACAAATGGGTGCTCGACGGCTTCGACGAGACCTATGCCGCCCTCGGGATCACCTTCGACAAGGTCTATTTCGAGAGTCAGACGTATCTGCTCGGGAAAGAGTTGGTACAGAAGGGATTGGATATGGGAGTCTTTGTCCGTGAGGCCGACGGCTCGGTCTGGTGCGACCTCACCGCCGACGGGCTCGACCGCAAACTCCTGCTCCGCTCCGACGGAACTTCCGTTTACATCACCCAGGATCTCGGAACAGCAGAGAGGAGGTTCGCTGAATATAGCCTCGACTCGCATGTCTATGTCGTGGGCGACGAGCAGAACTACCATTTCCAGGTCCTGAAGCTCATCCTTAAGAAGCTTGGATTCTCCTGGGCTGACGCCATCTATCACCTTTCTTACGGTATGGTGGAGCTGCCTGAGGGTAAGATGAAGTCCAGAGAAGGGACAGTGGTTGACGCCGACGACCTGATCGAGAAGATGTACCAGGAAGCCAAGGCGACTTCCGAGGAGTCCGGCAAGCTGGACGACATGGACGATGAGGAGAAGGAAAAACTCTTCCACATGATAGGCCTCGGAGCCTTGAAGTATTTCATAATCAAGGTGGATCCCAAGAAGACCATGCTCTTCAATCCTAAGGAGTCCATCGACTTCAACGGCAACACCGGGCCTTTTATCCAATATACCCACGCCAGGATCCGCTCTATTCTCAGGAAGGCTGCTGAGAGGGGAGTGACGGTCGCTGGGGAGGTGCCTTCGGTCGAGCTGAGCGCCAAAGAGGTGCGCCTCATCAAGCTTCTCAACCTCTTCCCGGCGAAGGTTGCTGAAGGAGCGGCCGCATATTCCCCGGCCGTCATCGCCAACTACGCCTACGACCTGGCGAAGGAGTTCAACCAGTACTACCACGAGACCCCGATCCTCAAGGAAGAGGATCAGGCCATGCTCCAGGCCCGTCTGGTCCTGATTGACACCTTGTCCGCGGTTCTTCGCCGCGCCATGGGTATCCTCGGAATCGAGCTTCCTGAGAGAATGTGATGGATTACATGTTTCCGACCTCGAAGAAGGAAGTCGAGGCCCTCGGCTGGGACTACATCGACATCATCTTCTTCACGGGCGATGCCTTTGTGGACCATCCCTCTTTCGGGACGGCCTGCATCTCCCGTTGGCTCCAGAAACATGGCTACAGGGTGGCGGTCGTGCCGCAGCCAAACTGGCGGGACGACCTGCGGGACTTCAAGAAACTCGGAGCCCCGCGCCTTTATTTCGCCGTCAACTCCGGCGCCATGGACTCCATGGTCAACCATTATACGGCCGGAAAGCGCCTGCGCCACGACGACGCCTACACCCCTGACGGGAAGGCCGGAGCCAGGCCTGATTACGCTGTGAGCGTATATTCACGGATCCTGAAAGAGCTTTATCCGGACGTGCCGGTCGTGATCGGGGGAGTCGAGGCCTCGCTGCGGCGGCTCACGCATTACGACTATTGGAAGGACCAGCTCCTTCCGTCGATCCTTGAGTGGTGCCCGGCGGATTATCTCTGTTACGGGATGGGGGAGACGACCATGCTGGAACTGACGCGGGCCATCGAGGACCGTCGCAGTCCGCACCAGATCCGTCAGATCCCGCAGATTGCCTTCCGTCTCAGCGGCCGTCCGAAAGTTTCCCCAGGGACGCTGGTCTTGAGCTCGTACGAGGAATGTCTTAAGGATAAGTCCTTGGTGGCTAAGAATTTCCATATTATCGAAACCAACGCCAACATGCTTCATGCGTCGGTGATTGTGGAGCCGGTCGGGGACGGGTACGTCCAGGTCAACCCGCCGCTGCCGCCGTCCACGACCGAGGAAATGGACGCCTTCTGGGACCTGCCCTTTACCAAGCTCCCGCATCCCCGGTATCGTGGGAAAAGGATTCCGGCATACGACATGATCAAGGACTCCATCATCACCCACCGCGGGTGCTTCGGAGGCTGCAACTTCTGCACTATCGCAGCCCATCAGGGCAAGTTCATCCAGTCCCGCTCGAAGGAATCCATTGTCGCTGAGGTACGTAAGCTCGCGGCGATGCCGGAGTTTTCCGGGAATATCTCTGACCTTGGGGCTCCGACCGCCAACATGTACATGATGAAGGGGAAGGACCCTTCTAAGTGCGCGATCTGCCGCCGGAAGTCCTGCCTCTTTCCTTCCGCATGTGTCAATATGGACCGGTCGCACGCCAAGCTGCTTGATTTGTATAAGGCCGTGGACGCGGTGCCGGGAGTTCGCCACTCCTACATCGGCAGCGGCATCCGCTATGACTTGTTCCTGACTGAGCAGGGATTTGTCGATGAGACTTCGAAGCCATATCTCCGGACCCTTGTGCTGGATCACACCTCAGGTCGTCTGAAAGTGGCTCCGGAGCACACTGAGGACAGGGTTCTGCAATATCTCGGGAAGCCTTCTTTCAGGCTCTTCGAGAGGCTCCGTTACGAGTTCGACAAGATCTGCCGGGAGAACGGGCGCCGGACCGGGATCGTGCCATATTTCATCTCATCCCATCCGGGCTGTACGATGAGGGACATGGAGAACCTGTCCAGGCATCCGGCCCTTAGAGGAATATTCATGGATCAGGTGCAGGATTTCACCCCGACTCCGATGACCACATCATCGGTTATGTACTACACTGGACTGGATCCCAGGACCATGCGTCCAGTGTTCGTGGAGAGGGATCCGGAAAAGAAACGCAGGCAGAAATCATTTTTCTTCAGAAAAAAGTAGGACGGATGCGTCGCGATTAAGAAAAAAGTCTTATTATTGCACCCGTTATGAGTAAGAATATGAATCCAGATTTAAGGAAAAGGCATGTCGTCAGCTACGAGAACATGTCTGAGGAGTTGGCAGCTTTGTTCAATGAGAAATATCCCAAGGGTTTCAATGACTATCTTCCGGACCTTGTGCAGTACAAGAAGCCGGATGGCACGCCGTTCAACGCCGTGACGATTGAGACTCCTGAGTCAATATATTTAGTCAAGATCAAACTCAAGACCGATGACGCCGAGGCGCTCGAGAGATGGCTTGAGGGTGAGGAAGACGCTGAGAATGAGGAGGTCGCCGGAGCTTCCGCCGATGCTGCCGCTGAGTCCACCCTTCCGGACGACAACATCTCCCAGTACGGCGGAGATGATGGCGGCGACGACGCCTGATCCCGTTTTTGTTCTTAACGTTCTTTTAGTTCTTTACGTCTTTTCGTACCTTACGTTTTTTACGTCCCTTACGTCCTTTACGTCCTTTACGCACCTTACGTCCCGTGCCCGATTTCTCAGCAATTCCGGCACGGGACGCTGTTTTATCTGCGGCTGTGCCCGTATTGGGGCCGATTCCCGGTGCGGACGTGGTTTCATGGCGTTGCGCTGTTTGTCCGCTTTCGTCTGTCGCCGCCTTCTCCTCTGCCTCTCTGAGCCGCAACGCCTTTGTATATTTGCGCCACCTTTCAAGTGCTTCATGTGTCCGGGGTTGAGGGACATGTGGGGCAGATACGCCGTTGAAGTGTGCCATGTGTCCGGGTTTGAGGGACATGTAGGGCATATACGGCGTTGAAGTGCGCCATGTGTCCGGTGCTGAGGGACAGATGGGGCATATATGCCGTTGAAGTGCGCTATGTGTCTTTCCCTGAAAATAGTTGACTCGCAAAACACACGAGTCACAATGTTTCAGTATCAAACCAAGACACGAGATCTTTACTTTGAGAAAGCAATTGAT
>CACZZZ010000004.1 GCA_902785825.1 uncultured Bacteroidia bacterium | reverse complement strand
TGTTGACCGCCGCATCGAAGGTCTTGTAGGGGCAATGGGAGCCGTGGAGAGCGGTAACTTCTATGTGCCTATCGACTGCAAAATGCCTTTTGAACGGGTGCGCCTGATTGCTGATGTCTGCAAGCCCATTGCTGCTGTAGCCACCACGGAAGCTGACCTTAAGACGCTTGACCAGATAGAGTTTGCAGGGCCCCGACTCCTTTACAATGACGTGAAGGATGCAGAGGCAAACTACGAAATGCTGGCAGCCATCCGTAGTCAGATTATTGACCTTGACCCGGTGTACAGCATCTTTACCAGCGGCTCGACAGGTGTTCCCAAGGGTGTGGTGATTTCGCATCGGGGAATGATAGACTTGGCCAACTGGCTAGTGGAGACCTTTGATTTCACGGAGAAAGATGCCCTGGGCAACCAGACGCCTTTCTACTTTGACGGTTCGGTGAAGGACATCGTCATCTGCATCAAGAGCGGTGCAACGCTGAATGTGATTGGTAAGAAGTATTTCACCTTCACCAAGCTGTTGATGCCACTCTTGAACGACCGCAAGATTACGGCCATCCTTTGGGCTACTTCCGCTATTGTGCTGGTAGGTAACAGTGACATCCTGAATGTGGCTTTGCCGGAGCACCTGCGGTTGGTGACCTTTGCCGGAGAGGCAATGCCAGCCAAGCAGCTTAAGAACGTGGCAAGAGAAACTGCCCAATGTGCGGTTCGTCAACCTATATGGCCCGACGGAGATTACCGTTGACTGCACTTACTTCGATGTCAAACGTCAGTATGCCGACGATGAGTACATCCCCATTGGCAAGGCCTGCCAGAATATGCAGGTATTGGTGTTGAAAGATGATGATACAGAAGCCGGAGTAGGAGAGGTGGGCGAACTTTGCGTCCGGGGAACCGGTGTGGCCCTCGGCTACTATGGCAACCGGCAGAAGACCGACGAAGTGTTTGTGCAGAATCCGTTGAATCCGCTTTTCAACGATATTATCTATCGCACGGGCGATTTGGTAAAACCCGCTGAGGAGGGCAATCTAGTGTTCGTGTCCCGCAAGGACTTCCAGGTGAAGCACAAGGGCAACCGTATTGAGTTGGGCGAGATAGAGGTGGCTGTGAATGCCATAGAAGGCGTGACCAATGCCGCCTGTATCTACGATCACGAGAATGACAAACTGGTTCTGTACTATACTACCGCTGACGGGCAGCCATTAGATATCATCAACCTTGTGAAGGAACGCATTCCCGTGTATATGTTCCCCGAGGTTGTGAACCATCTTGAACAAATGCCATACAACCTGAACGGGAAAATAGACAGGATTGAATTAAAAAAGATGTATGAAACTGAAAAAGATTGAGTCTTTCTTGCGCTACCAAGAGATCGTTGAACGATATGGTCAGAAAGGCTGTACCTCCAACGACTACATCCAGCGGGAAGCGGCTGACATCATCATCCACGATAATCTGTTTGAATGTTGTGGAGAGTGGAATGCCTTCTTGTTGGTGAAGAAGGATGGCTTCTGGAGAGTGTATTATTACCTCAATGACTTTGATGAAGTCCTCTCCTTGGATGGCGAAGTGCTGGAAACTGAAATCCTTTTCAGAGGCATCCTTGGCGAGCCAGCTGAAGCGGTGGCCTATATGGAGAAGTGTGGTTTCAAACGTCATCTTGTCCGTGACCAGTACGCAGGAATGTACAAAGACCTGAAGCCTGCTGTAGAGAATGAAGAAATCATCGTTCAACCTGCTCAGACTTTGACAGGCGTGCAAGCTGCTTTTGAACTCTTCAACCAATCCTTCGACAAATACAGTGGTGATTACGTGTCGCCGGAAGTCTATGAAGTACTTTTGGCAAACCATTCTGTCCTGTTTGCTTGGAGAAAGAACGAGGGTGAGGTACAGTTCTTGGGTGCGCTGCACCAAACAGTTGAAAACAATGTGGCGTGGGTGTCGCACGTGGCTGTGAAAGAGGCGGCTCGTGGTCATCATGTGGGTCAGGCCCTGTTGGATGCTTTCGTGGAGCGTAATATGGTCTCGGAGAAATCTAGATATATGCTCTGGGTGCAGCATCAGAATGAGGCTGCCGTGCGTATGTACGAGAAGAAGGGCTTTAAGTATGTGGGTAAATCCTCATTATCAATGATTAAACTTTAAAAACATGAACAATATGGAAAAGTTATTAGAACTCTTGAAGGGTGTTCGCCCCGATGTGGATTTTGAGAATGAAACCGCTCTGATCGACGATGGTCTGCTTGACTCGTTCGATGTTGTGAGCATCATCTCCGAGATTGACGATGTATTCGGTGTACAGATTCGCATCAATGAGCTTGACCCGGATAACTTCAACTCGGCTGAGGCGATTTGGAACCTGATTCAGAAACTGAAAGGCTAATTGATATGGCAGTCTTAAAGAGACTAAAGCAGGCAATACCGGAGTTTCGGGAGCAGTCGGCGATTGTGGCCGAGAACTATGGCGGTAGTGCCTTGCGTTGGAAACTTGATATGGCTTGGTGCCTGCTCCGCTATGGTGCAAGGCCGATTGACTATGTCCGTTTTGAGTTCCACAAGAAGAGTGCTCGTGAGCGTAATCGCTACCTGACCATTTACCGCTACTTCCGTATGCAGAAATACTTCGGTGCCGGTAAGGAGGGAATCAGCGGAAAGGTTGAGGAGTACACCACCTTTGCTCGTTTCATTCGTCGTAACTGGTTGGAAATCAGTATAAATACCCCCTGTAAGATAGAAGAGTTTATAACCAAGTATGGTGTAGTCATTGCAAAACCAGTAAGAGGTGAGCAAGGCAAAGGGGTTTTGAAGATTGAAGGCGTCGAGTCGCCGGAGTATAAGGAGTTGTTGGAACAGATAAAAACTACTCCTTTTGTATTGGAGGAGTTGATAGTCAATAGCCCAGAGATCTCTGCTATCAATCCATCATCTTTGAATACAGTAAGAGCTTACACGCTCATCAAGAAAGATGGGAAGACGGAAATCTTAGCAATTATGCTGCGAGTGGGCAAAGCTGGCTCTCACGTTGACAATTGGGGCAGTGGTGGTGTTGGATACAATTTCGATGTTGAGACGGGTATTTGTGTGGATTATGGTCGTGACAAAAAGAACAATCCTTATATCTATCACCCTGGCAGTAATGTGCAAATGGTAGGTTACAAGTTGCCACGATTCGATGAACTGAAAAAACTCATTATTGAGATGTCGCAATTAGTGCCCTCAGCCCGTTTTGTTGGCTGGGATATTGCCATTACCCCCAATGGATACGAATTGGTGGAAATGAATTGTCCGGGAGGTCACGATTTCTTGCAGGCTTTTGGGAAACCGTTTGGTGACTTGCTTAAAAAAGAATTGAAATAATAGTTGAATATGGGATTTAAAAACACACTCGGCAAAATTGCAAGTATATATTCAGATGCTTTCGATCCACTCTTGTTTCAGAAGCGATATGCCCACAATACGTTGAAAAAGAAACGATGCACAATTATTTTTGACAAGATTGACCATGAAACAATTCGAAAGATAAAGGATATGTGGGGGAAAAAAAATGGCTGGTTCAACTTTTATTATACGGTTGGAGATAAGTCGAAAGGTCATCTTTATTTCCCTGATGACTGGTTTTTTGATTCGGTTGATGCATCATTGAACGATTGGCGTACGTGCAAGGCTATTGACGACAAGGGAATGTATGACCTGTATTTCACTGATGTCAAACGTCCCAAAACTATTGCACGTTGCTGTGGAGGCTTGTGGTTGAATGAGAAGTATGAAATGATAGATTTGAAACGTGTTCTATCCATTTGTAATGATGCTGGACGGGTGATTATCAAACCATCGATTAGTTCAAGTGGTGGTCGCGGGATTGTATTTTGGCAAAAAGGCCAAAACGATTTGACGGAAAAGCTAAAATCGTTCAGCAACTGTGTGGTTCAAGAGATATTGGAGCAGCATGATGACCTGAATGCCATCCATGCTGAAAGTATCAATACAATACGCATTATGACAATGCTTCTTGATGGGGAAGTACATATACTTAGTTCCATATTACGTATGGGTGTTGGTGATTCAAAGGTGGACAACGTGTCTTCAGGAGGGTTGGCATGTGGTATTGATGAACGGGGAAAACTGAAGAAGATGGCCTATGGCTCAGACGGACGTGGTGTTGACAAACATCCGCAAGGTCCAGTGTTTGAGGGACTGTCTGTTCCAGGATTCGATGCCTGTAAAACTATTTGCAAGACATTGGCACCAAGATTTGCCCGTTTCAGTCGCTTGGTAAGTTGGGATTTCGCCATTGACAAAAACGCACAGCCTTTGCTTATCGAAGCAAATCTATATGGTGGCGAATTGGACTTCCATCAAATGTGTAATGGTCCCATATTTGGCGATGAAGCCACAACCAAGGAAATAATTAAAAGGTTTTATAAAAAGCACTGATATATGAAATCTTATCACAGATTTAGCAGGTCACACATGTGGTTCTATCAATTGCCAGTTAGTTTTGCGAAATTGATAGTAAAACATAATAAGTTCTTTGACAAAAAGAAACTTACATATTATCCAGAACGGCCACAGAAAAGCACATTACGGATTTTATGTGATCAAATAGGCCATATTTTTAAGTATGGTTTTACTAACGATGAGTATTACTATTATGGGCTGGATGTTAAAGGTGCCAAATGTGATGATTTTATTTGTGAATTGTGGAGCCTTGACAATCTTGTCTATTTCCAAAACAACCACCCGTATGGTATCAAGGTTACCTCAGACCATGACTATAGTTATAACGGTTGTTTACGTGATAAATGGATTTTCGCTTTGTTGATGAATGAATTCGGTATTCCTACGCCCAAGACAATTGGCTTAATCAAAAACAAGCAGTTTACAAGACCTGGTGAATTTAGCCAGTCCTTGTCTGAAATAGCGAAAAAGGACTTGGATGTCATGGTAAAGCCCATTGAGGTGAATGGAGGAGAAGGCATTTTCCATTTGAAAGTTAAGGATGGAGTGATGAGCGTAGGAGGAATGGTTATCACTGTTGAACAATTGGGCGAAAAAGTTGGTAATGGAATCTTTATTGTGCAATCATTCATTGATAATCAGCATGAAGGGATGAAAAAACTATTCCCAGGGGCAGTGAACACGTTGAGAATAACACTTGTTCAGAATGGTAAGGGGGATAGCGAATTGCTTGGCGTGATGTGTATGATGGGAGCTCATGGGGCAGAATGTAGCAACTGGCATTTTGGTGGTGTATGTGCAAATGTAAAATCTGACGGAACTGTTGATCAGTATGGATATTCTATGTCTGATAAGAGGGTTACGAAACATCCTGATAGTGGTGTCGTATTCGAAGGGTATAAAATACCATACTATGATGAAGCAGTTGCTTTGGCAAAACGTTGTATGAAATCATTCTATGGTTTGAAAAGCGTAGGTTGGGACATTGCTATCACTACCTATGGCCCTATTGTTATTGAAGGTAATGATGACTGGGGTTTGGCCGCGCACCAAATGGTTGAGAATAAAGGATGGACGGATAGGTATTTCAAATACATGGAAAGAAAGTAGATTATGGAATATATTACACTAAATAACGGCATTCAGATGCCGACGGTGGGGTTGGGCACATTTCAAATCCCACTTGAGAAGATGAATGATGTTGTTGGATGGGCTTATTCATTAGGCTATCGAATGTTTGATACCGCATGGAAGTATAACAATGAGGGTGCTATCGCTACAGCATTAAAGTACAACGGGATTAAACGAGAGGATGTTTTTATTTCTACAAAATGTAACGCTGATGCTTTATTCTTTGGTGGATGCCATGCAGGAAAAAAGGGGATATTTGATATTCGTAATTTCAAGTCAGCCAAAAAAGCCATTGTAACTTCATTTGAAAACTTGCAAACGGATTATATTGACCTTTTCCTTGTTCACTGGCCTTGGCCTATCCCGATTGCGCAGGAGTTCTACATGGAGTTGGTTCGTTTGCAGAAGGAAGGGAGAATTAGAGCTGTTGGCGTTTGTTCTGCATTGCCACCCCATTTGGATGCTTTTAAAGACGTATCAGATGTTGTTCCTGCAGTAAATCAATTTGAAATAAGCCCATTGAATACACAAAAACAGCTTATAAAGTATTGCAAAGACCGGGGTATTTGTGTTGAGGCAATGTCAACTTTCTCCCATTTTCGCAATACAGAAACAAGGAAAGATATTGTAGGAAATGAAAAGATTGCACCAATTGCTGAGAGATATGGGAAAAGTATACCCCAGATCATTTTACGGTGGCTGGTTCAACAAGGTATCGTGGTTATCCCAAAATCATCGAACAAGGAGAGACTGCAAGAAAACATCTCGATTTTTGACTTTTCTTTGACGGAAGATGAGATGTCAATAATCGACAATCTAGACCAAGGAAAATTTCTTAATTACAAACCTGATGTTACATTAACTAAGCCATGCTGGTTTAGAGGGAGAGTCCCCAAAAAGTATCGTGGATGGCAGGGCTTTAATGAGCAATAGCGTATGAATAACATATTAAATCTTCAAGGGAAAAAAATACTCGTTACAGGTGCTGGTTCCGGCATCGGCCGTGAGACTGCTAAGGTATTGAGCGAATTAGGTGCAAAGGTATTTATGGTCGACCTTAATCGTGATGGACTAGACAAAACAGAAGCCCTTTTGACCGGAGAAGGAAATATTGCACGAGTAGCTGATCTTACTGACTTTGGATCCTTGCACGAACTCGTTAAGGGAATAATTGCTGAAGCAGGAGCCGTGGATGGCCTTGTCCATTGTGCTGGTATCAGTAGCCGGAAGCCGCTGAATGTGCTTCGCCCGGAAGGCTTCTCAAAGGTGATGGACGTGAACTTCTACAGTTTTGAGGAGTTGACACGACTATTCACAAAGAAGGGCAATATGAATGATGGCGGCAGCATCGTGGTGATGTCGAGCATCAGCAGCATTCGTGGCTATAAGGCTAAGGCAGAGTACTGCGTTAGCAAAGCCGCTGTGGATGCCTTTGTGCGCTGTATGGCCCTCGAACTGGCTCCGAAACGAATCCGTATCAACTCGGTAATGGCAGCCGAAGTACTGACCCCGTTGGCATTGAAAGCAAGGGAAACAAATGCAATGGTGGGTGCAGCAGACTTTGAAGCACCGCTTGGCCCTAGTGAGCCTTACGAGGTGGCAAATACGATTGCCTTCCTGCTGAGTGATGCCACCAAGACAATTACAGGAACCAGCATCTTGATAGATGGTGGAGCCTGTGTGTAAAATGAATGTAGGTAATTGAGTAATAATTATTTAATCTGTTATTGAAATGACAAACGAAGAAAAGATCGCATTGTTGGAAGACATGCTGGAGTTGGACGCCGGAACGCTCACTCCCGAAACAGAACTGACATCCGTTGACGAATACGATTCGATGGCAAAGCTGTCGTTGATTGTGCTTTTCGACGAAGAGTGTGGTAAGAAACTTACTGGTGAGGAGATCCGCACTTTCAAAACAGTGGGCGACATTCTCGCCGCAATGGATTAAATGCTGCAAGTAAAACAAGTAGTCAACAGAGTCTTCACGTCGAACACATACATTGTGTTCGACGAAGACTTTGATGATTGTTGGCTGGTGGACATTGGTGATTATGAGCGGGCAGAAAAGGCTGTCCCACAAGGGAAAAAGATAAAAGGGCTTCTGCTGACGCACACGCACTTTGACCATATCTACGGCATCAATGAATTATGCAAGAATCATCCTGAATGCGTCGTCTATACCTCAGAGTTTGGCAAGGAAGCATTGATGGATGACAGGAAAAACCTCTCGCGCTATCACGAACATCCGATTGTATTTGAAGGGAAACATTTGGTTGTGGTTGGTGAAGGCGATGAGATACCCTTGATGGGAGAACAAAAGATAAAGGTGGCTGCCACTCCAGGTCACGAGCCTGGGTGCCTAACCTTTTTCACGGAAGACTATATTTTCACTGGAGATTCCTATATTCCAGGCGTAAAAGTAGTCACAAAGCTGCCTGGAGGCGATAGGGCTTTGGCAGCGAAATCGGTTGAGAAGATACTTCGCCTTGCAGAAGGCAAAACGATATGCCCCGGACACGGGGAGATGATAAATATAGGATAGTTTCTTTCATGATGAAAGACAATAACATACAAGCCTTTTTCGCCCTGGTCCGTGCCGGCCTCTGGGAACAGGAGGTGCAGCTCGCTCCATACGGAGAAATCGACTTCGCCGAGATGCTGCGGCTCTCGGAGGAACAGAGTGTGGTGGGACTGGTGGCGGCGGGCATCGAGCATATCACGGACGGGAAACCGCAGAAGAAGGATGTGCTGCAGTTCATCGGACGCACGGTGCAGCTGGAGCAGCGGAACCAGGCGATGAACTATTTCATCGGCGTGCTGGTGGAGAAGATGCGGGAGGCGGGAATTTACACGGTGCTGGTGAAGGGGCAGGGGGTAGGTCAGTGCTACGAGCGTCCGCTGTGGCGATCGTGCGGTGACGTGGACCTATTCTTCGATGCGGAGAACTATGAGCGGGCGAAGTGGTTCCTCTCGCCGCTGGCGGTGGAGGTGGAGCCAGAGGAGAAGCGCAAGAAGCATCTGGCAATGACTATCGACCCGTGGGTGGTGGAACTGCACGGGCTGATGCCGACGGAGATTTCGGAGCGTATAAATTCGTGCGTGGAACGGGTGCAGAGCGATATTTTCGCTGGTGGAGGCGTGCGGGTGTGGAAGAACGACGGTGCGGATGTGCCGCTGCCCTCGCCGGACAATGATGTGATCATCGTGTTCACGCACTTCCTGCAGCATTTCTTCGTGGGAGGCGTGGGCCTGCGGCAGATCTGCGACTGGTGCAGGCTGCTGTGGACGTACCGTGAGCGTATCGACCGTGATTTGCTTCTGCGTCGGCTGCAGGAGATGGGGATTGTGAGCGAGTGGAAAGCGTTCGGGGCGTTTGCGGTGGAGTGGCTGGGGATGCCGGTTGAGGCGATGCCGCTGTATTCTCCTGAGGCATCTTGGCGGCGGAGGGCTAAACGGATTGGCCGTGTAGTTCTGGATGCCGGAAACTTCGGCCACAATAAGGACAATTCGTATCGGTCGAAATACCCGAAGCCGATGGAGAAGAGCATCACCTTCTTCCGTAGGCTCGGCGAGTATGGGCGGTTGTTCTTGATATTCCCGGCTGATGCCCCGAAGTTCTTTGTGACGTATGTGGGACGGAGGACGAAGGCGGTGATGTGAGATGATTATCGACCAGAAGATATTGGACTCCCTGACCGCAGCGGCGAAGGCTTCGCCCCGCCTGCGGATGAACTATGACCTGCGTAACACGCCGGAGGATGGCTCGCAGCGGATGCTGAACGCCATCGAGCCGGGGACAGTGATGCCTATCCACCGGCACAGGTCGTCGTCGGAGACGGTGGTGTGCGTGCGAGGGCATTTCGAGGAGTATCTGTATGATGACTCGGGTGCTCTGGTGGAGACGGTGGATATGGTGCCAGGAAGCAATGTGCTGAACGTGCCTGCGATGCAGTGGCACTCGCTTCGTTCGCTGGAGAGCGGCACGGTGCTGCTGGAGTGCAAGGACGGACGGTGGGAGCCGCTGGGGGAGGGGGATGTGATGGGGTAGGTGTAAGGAAGATGAAGCAGATCGTGCCGGAGAGTTAATGGTTCACGGTTAATGGCACTGAGGGTTACTGCTTAAAAGTGAACATCGAAAGGTGCGGAAGAAACGAAAACGATAACGAAATCGAAAAAAATATGGCAGAAGAGAGAAACTTGACTCCAGAAGAGGAATGGCAACAGGCGGAAGACGAACGCCTGGAGTATGAAGGGTATTGCCGGAAGATTATTCAGGGACTGGAGAATCAGGGAGACAAGAGCGGGATTCGCGCCATTTGGGAGTTGGTGCAGAATGCTCGTGACCTGTCGGACAATGCACGGATAAAGATTGAGCTTAATACTGGCAGTCTTTTATTCTCTCATCACGGAAGGCCATTTGACTATACTTCATTCCGTGCGTTGGTGAAGCAAGACAGTTCGAAAGACCGTGCGGATGCCAATATCGTGGGACAGTATGGAACAGGGTTTATGACTACCCATACATTCAACCGACTGGTATATGTGACGGCTCCCTTTGCCGTGAAACGAGGGCAAAATGAAATAAGCGGCTATGTTCAGATAAAAGACTTTACCTTAGACCGTACTAAGGTTGATACAGCCGACGGCCCTAAGCTGATGAGGAAGCAACTGAATGATGTCCGGGAACTGTGCAATAAGCAAAAGACACAATCAATAGAGAACGATACGACCTCATTCAGATATGATCTGGTACCGGAACAGTTGGATGAAGTGTCTGGCTATCTGAATGGTGCTATCAAGTTGATGCCATTCGTGTTGATACTGAATGAACACATCAAAGAGATAGAAGTAGATAATCTGTATCAGGGAAAGCACTATGTGTTCAGAAAATGTGGCGAACCCTCGTTATTCCAGATGGATATTGCAGGCTGGATTGGTGCGGAAGAGATTGTTGAGATTAGTGACCTGCGAAACGGGGGAGTGGAAAAGTGTAGATGTAAGTGTTTGAAATCCATGCAAGGGGATGTGGTAGTCATTCCGCCATTCCCTGAGTTGTGCGGAAATGTAAAGGATATTCCGAGCCTGTTCTTGTGGTTTCCGCTGCTGGGAACAGAGGCTTTCGGGGTGAATTTTATCTTCCATTCGAAACGGTTCTACCCCGTAGAGAAGCGAAACAACATTATGCTGCCAGGTGCTTCGCAGATAAGCAAGGAGAAGGGTGGCGATAATGAACGTATCTTGAAGGAGATGATGGCCGCTGTGTTTGCTTATTATCGAAATGCGGAGCACGCTAAAGATTTAGGCATAGAGATGTGTCAGGTGGCCTTTCCTGAGCATAGCGAGAATGAGGAGACGCAACGCTTTTACAAGGATATGCAAGTCCTCTGGAAACAGGAAATGCCCAAATGGAAGATTCTCCCTATCGGGGAGGAACGGCTTAGTGTGGATGATGAGCGCGTGAGACTGTTGCATCCTGACTTTTACAGTAAGTTGACTCCCGAACAGTGTGAGAAATATGAAGAGGTGATGGCCCATTATGCCGTGATGGTGAAAAGGGTTGACGGAGAGCATATCCTGATGCTGGAGAATGACCTGATAGCGTGGTCGAGGACTGTTGACAGGTGGCAGTGTGGCAGGGATGAAGAATTCTTTGTGACAGTGGAAGATGTGTGTAAGGCCATCAAGGATAATGATGAGAATCTGCATACTTTCCTGTTGTTCCTTAAAGACAGTGGCAACGAGAAACTGATGGATGACTATCCATTGTTGCCCAACAGAAGAGGTGAGTTGCGAGTGAGGAAGAGTCTCTATTATGGAGCCTTTATGACTGACGAGGTGTACGGACTTGTGAAAGAAGTGATGGGTGATGACGAGGCAAAGATGTTTTCACCCGCCTATCTGGATGTATGCGATGTGAATCCCTATACAGAGAGTGACCTACAGAAAGCCATCGGGAACACCATACAGCAGTGGCGTAACAAGACGCTGAACCAGAAAGAAACTTGTAGTCTGACAAACGAGCAACTGGACGCATTGGTGAGGTTCTGCTCTGCCAGTATGCTGATGGAGTTTAAGAATCAGCGTGGCAGGATGATGCCCATATTGGCGGAGCTTTATGGGAAGGAGTTTGCGACGATACCCACCATCAAATACAGAGAGGACGAGGAAGAGGAGTTCTACAAACCTGCGTTCAATTTTCTGCTTGACTACACGCTCGCACAGGTATGCAGAAAAGATGCTATGTGGGTGAACGAGCATAAGGGTTGGCTGTTAAGATTCCTGACAGAGTATAATCCGAAGGAAAACGAAGAAAGGAAGAAAAGGTTAGACACATACGGTGTGCTGCCGAATCAGGTAGGGGTACTCTGCTTGAAAAGTGACCTAAAGGCCAGAAGGGATGTTCCCGATGATATGGTGGAGATTTATCAGGCGGTATATGGGAAGGATTTGAAAGAAGACTGGATAGACGAGGCGTTTGATGGCGTTGTAGATTTGCAACCTGTGTTTGCCAGCGATATTGCAGGAGAGATTGAGAAGGCCATTGTGGCTGATATGAAACAGGATGGCGACCACAAGTTCGAGAAGGTAGTAAGGCGTATCATCCTGAAAATAGGCGAGAACAAAGAATGGGAGAACTGGTTTGGGCAGGTCAACGACAAAAAGGAACTTTATACCTTCGGGATGCAGTCGGGAAAGGCACAGAAGAGTTTGTTTAGCCTGATGGACAACTGCTCAGAAGAGCATCTGGAGCAATTGGCAAAATACGGCAAGAACATAGAGGGGCTGCTGGATAAGCTCGACTCCTTAGAAAGGCAAGAGCGTGACAGTGCGGCAAGGTTCAACCATCTGCATACAATCGGTAAGCATATAGAAGATGTGTTGCGGGAAAGGATAGGACAGGATGTGGTGTCTATAATGATGCCTGATGAAAAGAATGAGAACAGCGTGGATGTGGGCGATGAACAGAACGGTCAGGACATTGTAGTGAGAGTGAAGAAAGACGAGGAATGGAAGAGCATCTTCTATGTGGAGGTGAAGAGTAAATGGGACTTTAACGAGGCTGCCCATATGAGTATGCGGCAGGTGAGGAAGGCGAGCCTGCATCCAGAAATGTATGCGCTCTGTTGTGTAGATTTGCGACCGTATAAAGACCAGGATTTGGTAAATTTGCCTGAGTCGGTTATACTGGATGCGACGCACGTGAAAATGGATATCGGAGAAACCCTCTTTCCGATGATGTCGGGAATACTTGATGTGGATAAGCAGCCCGATGAGACCGTTATCAAAATATCGGAGTACAGGAGCAATATCCCTGCAAAAGTGTTTGAGGTAGGAGAACCGTTTGAGGTGTTGCTTGCGAAGATAGAGCAAAGGGCGATTGCTGTTATGAAAGCTTAGTATTGATATAATATGGCAAAAGAGAAAAAGGCGATTCGTTACAACAAGCACTTTGGTGTATCAGTAGAGGCCTTCGAGTCTAAAGGCGTGTTTAATGCATTTGTCGGTCAGGACTCAAAGTTCCATATTGACCCTTTGCTCCTAAGAGGAAGTGATATTCCGGAGTTCAGAAATGCATATGAGGATTTTCTGAACTATTTTAGGGCTTTTGTCCCATTGGTGCGACACGTGTCTCGTCCTGATACATCAGACCGGTTTTTCAATCAGATGGTCAAGCGTTTTACATTTCCCGAATTGCAATACACTGGACTTGGTTTTTCGAAGGGTAATGCTCGTGGTAATGGTATTAGCGGCCATTTATCACTTCAATTGGCGACATCTGCCTATGAGATTATTAGGGCAGGTCATGAAGATCCTGAGATTTTTGCTTTGATGCCATTGATAGAGGATCAAATAGGTCAAGATAGAATCAGCGATATGACGATTGCCATTCTGAGAAGGCATTTTCTGGCATATACTCAGCGTATTTCGGAAGAACTCGGATTGGAAGTAAAACAATATCCGTTGACGTATGATGAGATATATCGCGTTCCTTTTCTGGGAAAGAATGCAGTTCATTTTATTCCAAAGGCTTTTCTGAATGACTTGTTTATTGCAACTTCATTTGAAGATATTTCTGATGCCTCTGATTATAATGATAGACTAAAAGCTAGAATAGCGGAAATAATAGGTATCACTTGGCGAGATTATGAGAAGTTTACTAAAGCAGATTGGAAACGGATTATTCTTGAGGAAGATGCGTGTTATGCGGCCGCCATCGACTATTATAGATCGATTAAAGGCGTTTCGTATAATTTTGACTTAGACAGACACGATAAGTATTGGGATTTGAAATTTGCCAAATTGGCATTTGATAATCCGATACAGTTTTTGACTGGAATATTCAAGTCGTCAGAGGAGAAAGTCTATAATTGGACAACGACTATATGTGAGAAATTCAAACGTCTTATAGAGGACAATAGAATGTCTGAATTGGTTCATCGGTGTAGGAGAACACCAGATGAAACTGATTGGCAGTTGTTGCTTTATATGGTGGCAGAGGCTTATGCGGATGGAGCAAAAATAAATTTGGACATTACAAGGGAGAACAATCCAGGTAATGGAGAGGTGGATTTCAAGTTTTCACAAGGGACGGCAAAAACCATTGTTGAAATCAAACGTTCAGGGAATAAAGACTTGCTACATGGATATAGAACTCAGCTGCCGGCATATATGCGTGCAGAACAAACCGATTATGGTTTGTTTGTCGTGATATTTGATGATCCGTCACACGAGGATGACGTAAAGTCAAGATTAGACCAGGTGATTAAGGATATGAAAGACAAAGGGGAACAGATTTGTCCGATCATCTATGTAAAAGGATATAGTCAGCCAACGGCAAGTAAACCCGAGTATAAACTGTAAGTGAATACCGGAGGAGTACAACGACAACGTGATTTTCCCGGTCAGGGGGGCGCAGTGCTACGAGCGTCCGCTGTGACGCTCGTGTGGTGACGTGATCCTTTTCTTCGATGCGGAGAACTACGAGAAGGCGAAGGCGTTTCTGACGCCATTGGCAATTGAGGTGGAGCCGGAGGAAAAGCGCAAGAAGCACCTGGCGATGACCATCGACCCGTGGCTGGTGGAACTGCACGGCCTGATGTCGACGGAGATTTCGGAGCGTATCAACGCAGGTGTGGAGCGGGTGCAGAGCGACATTTTCGCTGGCGGTGGCGTGCGGGTATGGAAGAACGACGGTGCGGATGTGCCGCTGCCCTCGCCGGATAATGATGTGATTATCGTGTTCACGCACTTCCTGCAGCATTTCTTTGTGGGAGGCGTGGGCCTGCGGCAGATCTGCGACTGGTGCCGGCTGCTGTGGACGTATCGGGCGTGTATTGACCGTGAATTGCTTCTGCGTCGGCTGCAGGAGATGGGGATTGTGAGCGAGTGGAAGGTGTTCGGGACGTTTGCTGTAGATTATCTTGGTATGCCAATGGAGGCGATGCCTTTTTATGAAGCTCGCAGTGGGTTGTCCCGTAAGGCGAGGAGGATTTGCCGGATAGTACTTGATGCAGGCAATTTCGGGCATAATAAGGATAATACTTACCGATACAAGTATTCCCGTCCTGTCGAGAAGACCATAACATTCTTCCGTAGATTAGGGGAGTTTGTCCGTCTATGCGCCATATTCCCAACTGATGCTCCACGATTCTTTGTCACGTATGTAGGGCGGAGGACGAAAGCGGCTTTGTAATATAGTTATTGGCCTGAAGATTTCAGACCGAATTATTTTTTGAAAGCTTGATCGTGAGGAGGTTTGGTGGGATTCACTAGGGGAGAAGGGATATTATAAGATAGGATTTTAAAAGATATGAGTAAGTCAATAGGTGAAAGATTTGAAAAGATATCTCGCCTTTATCATTTCACATCGGCAAAAGCCGCCTTTAGCATCATCGAGAGTGGCAAATTGAGGTTTAGCAAATCATTCAGATTAAATGACCTTATAGAGAGTAATCGAGTAGTATTTGACCATATGCTCCATGGAGGAGATACATGTCGCAATGATAAAGACGCATTTGCGGAAGATGAGATGCGTAGGTATCAAGTAATTAGTTTTGCTCAAGATCGTGATTATCAGGGACGTCAATTCCTTGGCTTTGACTTGCATACCATGTGGGGTTTGTATGCGGATAAAGGATACGGTGTATGCCTCGTTTTTGATAAAGAAAAGTTGGACCTAAAAGATGCGGATTGGGCTGGCAATGTTAGATACAGTGATATTATTCCTCAAGATTTTGAGTTTAAAAGTAAGAGCAGACTTGGACTAAAAAATGAAATTTGGCGGAGACGAGAAGAAATCTTTTTCAACAAAAGAAAAGAATGGGAATATGAGCAAGAATTCAGGGTCATTCGTCGTGTAAGTGAAGAAATGAATATGGAGTATCTAAATATTTCTGACTCGCTGTGTTGTGCTATTGTCTGTAAGGATTATTCTGTAGTAGGGATGGAGTCAATGTTTGATAGTGATTTGTTTCGTGATTTACATTACTCGTTTCGTCGACTACCGATATTGACATATGAATATGATATTGATGGTTATTCTCTTTTTGAGGAGTTTATGAATCCCATCTGGACGGAGCAATGTGGATTCATGTAGCGCTATATGGGAGGATAAAGGCTATAAAGTTGAAGTAGATTCTTCGCATGGAATAACAGCGTAACTCGAAACGACGATTATGTTCAGAATGATATTTCCAACTAAATTGTTGCGATTATCATTTTATGATTATCATTTTATGGTAATCCGAATTCTTTTGTTTACCTTTGCTTCAGATAAATAGAAGTCCCCTATGAGGAATCCGTTTGTTACCAATAGTTATGCCGGTGCGGAATACTTCTGCGACCGAGTTCAGGAAACCACGTCCCTTCGAGAACTCCTGCTGAATGAGAACAATGTCGCTCTCATTTCTCCACGGCGTTTGGGCAAAACGGATCTCATCTGGCACGTTTTCGATGATGACGAGATCCGTAGCAACTACTATTGCTTTGTGGTTGATATCTATGCCACAAAGAATCTGAGTGACTTTGTGAGCATGCTGGGAAAGTCGGTGATGAACGAGCTTCGGCCCAAAGGAAAACGGGCGTGGGAGAAGTTTATCTCTGTGGTGTCTTCATTGCGCTCGGAGATTTCTTTTGACATGAATGGAGTGCCCACGTGGAGCGTCGGGCTCAGAGCCATCAGCAATCCGTCTGTTACTCTGGACGAGATTTTCACATACCTGAACCAAGCGGACAAGCCCTGCCTGGTCGCTATTGACGAGTTCCAGCAAATCACCCGTTATAATGATGATACGGTTGAGGCTACCATCCGCACATATGTCCAGCGCTGTACCAATGCCCATTTTATCTTTTCGGGGTCACAGCGCCATATAATGAATGAGATGTTCACTTCACCGTCACGTCCTTTTTACCAGGCCGTGTCCATCATGAATCTCCAGCCGTTGGATCTGGAGGTCTATACTAATTTCTGTATCGGTAAGTTTGAACAGGCTGGAAAACATCTGGATCCTGATGTCGTCTCCACACTTTATCAGCGTTTCAACTCAGTGACCAGTTATATGCATCGCATCTTGAATGTCCTCTACTCCAAGACATCCGAGGGGGAAACTTGCACGGTACCTATGGTTGATGATGCCATTGGGTTTATCCTCAGTATGTCTTCCGACACATACGAGTCACTGTACTATCAGATGCCAGAGAAGCAGCGTATGCTCTTTCTTGCGATCGCAAAAGAAGGAAAGGCTACGATGGTCACGAGCGGGAGATTCATTAATAAGCATAGGCTCAACTCGGCCAGCAGTGTAAGCTCTGCTCTTAAAGGTCTGCTTGAAAAGGATTTCATCACTATGGACAAGAATGCCTATAGTGTTTATGACCAGTTTTTCTCTTTATGGCTTGCGTTCAAAGGATTGATTTAACACCACGATAATAATTACAATAACATACTATACTATGTCAGAAAGAAAAAGAATCTACCTGTGCTTGGCCCACATGAGTGAGGAGGGGCTGGAACAGAAGTACATCAAGGAGGCATTTGACACTAACTGGGTGGCTCCTTTGGGGCCGAATGTCAATGCTTTCGAGAAGGATTTGGAAAACTTTGTGAGCGAGGGGAAGCGAGTTGTGGCGCTGTCGAGCGGCACCGCGGCGGTGCATCTTGGGTTATTGGCTTGCGGAGTGGGACCGGGTGATGAGGTTTTGGTCCAGAGTTTCACTTTCTGTGCCTCTACCCATCCGATCACTTATCTTGGAGCTACTCCAGTGCTGGTGGACTCTGAGCCTGAAACCTGGAATATTGATCCTGACTTGTTGGAAGAAGCCATCAAGGATCGTATCGAGAAGACAGGAAAGAAACCTAAGGCGATAGTGCCGGTCGCATTGTATGGAATGCCATATAATGCGGAAAGGATAATGGAAATCGCTGATCGTTATGGGATTCCGGTGGTGGAGGATGCCGCTGAGGGGTTGGGCTCACGCTACAAGGGACAGGTTCTCGGAACCTTTGGCCGGTTCGGAGTCATGTCATTCAACGGCAACAAGATGATCACTACCTCCGGTGGTGGCGCTTTGATATGTCCGGATGATGAGCTCTGGCAGAAGATCATGTGGTACGCCACGCAGGCCCGAGAAAGTTATCCTTATTACCAGCATGAGGCGATAGGCTATAACTATCGTTTGAGCAATGTCTGCGCTGGTATTGGCCGCGGACAGATGACGGTCTTGAATGACCATCTGGCACATCATAAACACGTCCAGGCTTTGTATGAGGAGCTTTTGAAGGATGTTCCAGGGATTCATGTCCATTCTCAGCCTGCGGGAGGGGATTATGATTCCAACTATTGGCTCTGTACTATAACGATTGATCCAGAAGTCCGTATTAAGGGACAGGAAAACGCCTACAAGACCATCGTCAAAGGTGCGGTCGGCGGCGCCGCGGGCGTGATTCACATGGCGTCATCAGCGGTCACAGACTGCCAGCCGAACGACAATGTCGAGGCGCTGCGTGTCTTGATGGATCAGGCGGGAATAGAGGCCCGGCCGGTCTGGAAACCGATGCACAAACAGCCGGTGTACAAGGATGTCCCCGCCTACGTGAACGGCGTTTCTGAGGCAATATTCAAAATTGGTATGTGCCTGCCTGCCGGCCCGAATGTGAGCGAGGAGGATGTGCGCTACATTGCGGAGACAATCAAGAATGCGATAATAAAATAAATAATTGACTATGAGTGTTTTCAAAGACAAAACCCTCCTGATTACGGGTGGTACCGGAAGTTTCGGGAACGCGGTGCTGAACCGCTTCCTGCGGACGGACATCGGTGAGATCCGAATATTCTCCCGTGACGAGAAGAAACAGGACGACATGCGCCACGACTTCCAGGCGAGGATGCCGGAGGTGGCGGGGAAGATCAAGTTTTATATCGGCGACGTTCGTAACCGCAGCACGCTGCACTACGCCATGCAAGGCGTTGATTATGTGTTCCATGCCGCCGCGTTGAAGCAGGTGCCGAGTTGCGAGTTCTTCCCGATGGAGGCCGTCAAGACCAACGTCATCGGCACGGACAATACTCTGGACGCGGCCATCGAGGCGGGCGTGAAGTGCGTGATCTGCCTCTCGACGGACAAGGCGGCTTACCCGATCAATGCGATGGGTATCACAAAGGCCATCGAGGAAAAGATCGCTGTGGCGAAGAGCCGCTACAGCGGCAATACCAAAATCTGCTGCACCCGCTACGGCAACGTGATGTGCAGTCGGGGAAGCGTCATCCCGCTCTGGATCGACCAGATCCGCAAAGGGAACCCTATCACCTTGACAGAGCCGAAGATGACCAGGTTCATCATGTCGCTCGAGGAGGCGGTTGACCTGGTGCTTTTCGCCTTTGAGCATGGCCAGAACGGCGATATATTGGTGCAGAAGGCTCCGGCTTGCACGATCCAGACGCAGGCTGAGGCGGTGTGCGAGCTGTTCGGCGGCAATAAGGAGGACATCAAGGTCATCGGCATCCGCCACGGCGAGAAGATGTACGAGACCCTTCTTACTAAGGAGGAGTGCGCCAAGGCCGAGGATCTTGGCAACTTCTACCGTGTGCCGGCCGACAACCGCGACCTGAACTACGACAAGTATTTCAAGGATGGCGACACCAAGCGAGCTGCTATCGACGAGTTCAACTCCGACAACACCCGCAGGCTCAATCTGGAAGAGACGAAGGCCAAGATCGCCGCTCTGGAATATATTCAGAATGAGCTGAATGGGATTCCCAATATCGTTAAGTGATGAAGATTTTAGTCACTGGCGCGAAAGGCTTTGTCGGCAAAAACTTGTGCGCGCAATTAAGGAATATACGGGACGGGAAGGCCCGGAACTACGGTTTCGGAGGCAGAGATTCTTCGCTGCCGCTCAGAATGACAGTCGAACAGGTGTTCGAGTATGACCTGGACTCCACTCCGGAGGAACTGGACGCTTGGTGCGCCCAGGCCGACTTCGTCTTCAACTTGGCGGGAGTCAACCGGCCGCAGAACCAGGAGGAGTTCATGGAAGGGAACTTCGGGTTCGCCTCGACGCTGCTTGATACGCTTCGCCGGCATGGAAACCATTGTCCTGTAATGCTTTCGTCTAGTCAACAGGCTAGCCTCACGGGGCGCTTCGGGAATTCGGAATATGGCCGTAGCAAGAAGGCGGGGGAGGACCTCTTCCTTCGCTATGGCGAAGAGACAGGAGCCTCGGTGTTGGTGTACCGCTTCCCGAACCTATTTGGAAAATGGTGCCGGCCCAATTATAACAGCGCTGTGGCGACATTCTGCAACGCCGTCGCCAACGACCTGCCTTACACTGTCAATGACCCTTCGGTGGAGCTGGAACTGCTTTATATTGACGATCTTGTGGATGAGATGATTGCTGCAATCAAGGGGCAGGAGCATCGCTGTGAGTTCGACGGGCTGGAGGTTCTTCCCAAAGAAGATGGCCGCTACTGCTATGTGCCTGTGACCCACAAGGCGACGCTGGGCGAGATCGTCTCGCTCTTGAAGGAGTTCGAGGAGCAGCCTAAGACCCTGATGATTCCAGAAATCCCTGCGGGCAGTTTCGCCAAGAAGCTGTATTCCACCTATTTAAGCTATCTTCCCAAGGAGAAGACGGCGTTCCCGTTGAAGATGAACGTTGATGAGCGCGGCTCATTCACCGAGCTGGTCCACACGCATAATTCCGGTCAGGTCAGCATCAACATCTCCAAACCCGGAATCACCAAGGGGCAGCACTGGCACAATACCAAGTTCGAGCAGTTCATCGTGGTCAAAGGCCATGGACTCATCCAGCAGCGCAACCTTAATGATCCCGATGGCGAGATCCTCGAATGGGAAGTCTCCGGCGACAACATCACCGCCGTCCACATGCTTCCGGGATACACCCATAATATTATCAACCTCTCGGAGACCGAAGACCTCGTCACGGTGATGTACTGCAACGAGATCTTCAACCCCGACAAACCTGACACGTATTTTGAACCTGTAAAGTAATATGGCGCGATTTAAAAATAACGGGAAGCTGAAGCTTCTGATCATCGTGGGGACAAGGCCCGAGATCATCCGCCTGGCGGCGGTGATAAACAAATGCCGGGAGTACTTCGACTGCCTCCTGGCGCACACCGGCCAGAACTATGACTACAATCTCAATGGCGTGTTTTTCAAGGACTTGAAGCTCGCTGATCCGGATGTGTATATGGATGCGGTTGGCAAGGACTTGGGCGAGACGATGGGTAACATCATCGCCAAGAGCTACCAGCTGATGGTCGAGGTCCAGCCCGACGCTGTGCTGGTTCTGGGCGACACCAACTCCTGCCTCAGCGTCATTGGCGCCAAGCGTCTGCATATCCCTATTTTCCACATGGAGGCCGGCAACCGCTGCAAGGACGAGTGCCTGCCTGAAGAGACCAACCGCCGCATCGTGGACATCATCTCTGATGTGAATATGGCATATTCGGAGCATGCTCGTCGCTACCTTGCTGACTGCGGCCTGCCCAAAGAGAGGACTTATGTCACCGGAAGCCCGATGGCCGAGGTCCTGCACCAGAATCTCGCGGAGATAGAGGCTTCGGATATTCATAAACGACTGGGATTGGAGAAGGGGAAATACATCTTGCTCAGCGCCCACCGCGAGGAGAACATCGACACGGAAAAGAACTTCCTGTCGCTCTTCACCGCCATCAACAAAATGGCCGAGAAGTACGACATGCCTATCCTCTACAGCTGCCATCCCCGCAGTCGTAAGCGCCTGGAGCAAGCTGCCTGTCATCCTGAGCCGGAGCGAAGGATCTCTCTCGACCCGCGTGTCATCCAGCATGAGCCTCTCGGCTTTCATGACTATAACTGCCTTCAGATGAACGCCTTCGCTGTCGTCTCCGACAGCGGTACCTTGCCGGAGGAGTCTTCCTTCTTTACGAGCGTCGGCCATCCTTTCCCGGCCATCTGCATCCGCACCAGCACCGAGCGCCCGGAGGCTCTGGATAAGGGCGATTTCATCATCGCCGGAATAGATGAGAAGTCGCTCCTGCAGGCCGTGGACACTGCCGTGGAACTCTGCCGTAACGGCCAGCACGGCATTCCCGTGCCGGACTACGTTGATGAGAACGTCAGCACCAAAGTCGTCAAGATCATCCAGTCCTACACTGGCATAGTCAACAAAATGGTCTGGCGGAAGTTCTGATGCGGCATTCCTATGAACGACTTCTTTATCACACTGCTGCTTATGGGAGCCCTCTCTTCAGGGGATTCCCTTCCTTTCTGGATGTATTCCAACCAGTTCGGTCTGATGCCGGAGTCTTCCGGCGCTTTGGCGGTGGCCAGGATGGGCACTGAATATGACCCCTCGCACGCCCTCCAGTGGCGTTGGGGCGCCTCCATCGCCGCCAACTATGGTTCGGCTCCGCTCACCAACCGGTCCCTGAGCGGAGCCGAAGGGCCGCTCCACCCTATGCTCGACGAACTCTACACCAGCCTGAAGTGGAAATCCCTCTCCCTGGACCTTGGCATGAAGCGCTTTGGCCTCGACTACTATGGCGCCGGCAGCGAGACCCTCGGCTCACTGTCTTCTACCGGAGGCCATATAATCTGGAGCGGCAACGCTCGTTCGATGCCTGGCTACACCCTGAATCTCGCTCCTGTCCCGGTTCCCTTCAGTGGGGAACGTGTCAAATTCTTCGGATCCTACGGCGACTACCGTACCCTCGACAACCGCTTCATGGACGGGACTCTCGTTCACCGTACTTCCCTCGGACTTGACGTTAAAATTACGGAAAGACTTGATTTCCATGGAGTTCTCGATCATTTCGCTTTATGGGGAGGGAAAAGCGACAAGCTGGAGATGCCTGTCACACTCGCGAACTATTTCCGGGTCATCACTGCCAGGGGAGCGTCCGCCTCCGGGACGGTCAGCGACCAGCTCAATGTCATCGGTGACCAGCGGGGGAGCGAGCTATTCCGGCTCAACTGGCGGGGGAATGGATGGAAGATTTCCGCCCAGCACGACATTCCCTACGACGACGGCTCCGGGATGGGCTTCCAGAACTTCCCGGACGGGGTCAACACCCTCTGGTTCGGATTCGACGACAAAGACCGGTGGATCAGTGATTTACTTTACGAATATCACTACACCATGTACCAGTCCGGCACCCGTCACGACCGTCCTACCACGGACGAGGAAAAGCAGCACTTGGATCCCTCCGACGAGTACCATTACAACCGTCACATCATGGGTGGCGGGGATAATTATTTCAATAACGGCGAGTATCGCTCCGGGTGGACATACTACGGCCGTACAATCGGCAATCCTCTAATTGTCCCGAAGGGCACACATGCGGGGACGTGGACTGGCCGGGAAGTCGTCCTTGGGGTAGAGAATAACCGTCTGAAAGCTCATCATTTCGCAGTGGCCGGGAAACTGTTCAGGAAGGCTCCGTACAAACTTATGCTGACCTACAGCCAGAATTATGGAACTTATTCGAGGCTCTATACCGGAGAATCGCAATGGGGCAAAGATTGGGGGACGGTCAAGGAAACTCCTCTGCATCAGGTGTATGCCGCATTCATGGGAGAGATTCCTGGCTTGTTGCGACATTTTACAATCACTTACGGCCTGTTCGCCGACAGGGGCCAGCTTCTCCCCGACAACTTCGGGGCCTCCCTCGGACTGAGGTATGATCTCAGAAGAAAGTGATAAACGATATTTGTTAAAATCTTTTAATAGTCGTATATTTACAGGCTTTCATTTAAGAACATGAGGAACAGTAAGGATTGGATCGAATGGTATTTCTCACGACGCACTCTGCCGTACTGGTGCGTGCTCGCCATTGATTGCCTTATCATATTCTTTTCATTCATTGTCACCTATTGGGCCTTTTACCGCGGAGCCGCCTTGCAACGCAATTTCTGGGCTCTTCTGAGAGTCGTCGCGGTGTATATTTTCGTTTGCGCCATCTTTTTCAAGGTTTTCCGCACCTACGCCGGGATTCTCCGTTACTCCACATTCTCGGATCTTGCCAGGCTCGGCTCGGCGATGGCCCTGTCCTTCATCGTGTGCTTCGGCCTCCACTACATCTTCAACCAGACTTCCCAGGAGTTTTTCGCTCATCTCGCGACAAGGGTGATTTTCTTCTCTCTCGCCGGAGCGACTCTCGTGATGTGGATGGAGAGGATGCTGATCAAGTACATCTATGACTCTTATTTCCTCTCGGATTCGGCAATGAGGGTCTTTATCTATGGGGTCCGCGCCGGTGGCATAGGACTGGCGAAGGCGATCGCCGGACAGAAACCGCTGCGTTTCAAGCTAGCCGGTTTCATCTCTCATGATTCCTCACTTCATGCCAGCGGCACCAGGCTGATGGGAAAGCAGGTCTATGATGTGGACGAGAACTTACCGAAGGTGCTTGCGAGCCGCAAGATTCAGGCTGTACTTGTAGCTCCTAGCAGGATCGATCGTTTCCGTGAGGATACGGTCCTTCAGGATTACATTCTTTCTAGCGGTGCGAAGATATTCTTCTCCCAGAACGCCGTGCTGTGGGACAAGAACCAGATTGCCGGGGCACCTATATTGAATCAAGTCAGTGTGGAGGATCTCCTGCCGAGGGATGAGATCGCCCTGGACATGGATTCCGTGGCCGCCTTACTGAAAGGTAAGAATGTGCTGATCACGGGTTCCGCAGGCAGCATCGGCAGTGAGATTGTCCGGCAGGTGGCTTCTTTCGGACCCGCTAAGATGATGCTGATCGATTCGGCTGAGACACCGCAGCATGATATCAGGCTCATGATGGCCAAGGAATTCCCCTCAGTGGAGGCTACGACCCTTGTCACGAGCATAACCAACGAGGACAGGATGGAGGCTGTGTTCAAGACTTTCCAGCCGGATATCGTTTTCCACGCCGCCGCCTACAAGCATGTTCCCATGATGGAGGACAACCCTTCCGAGAGCATTCAGAACAATGTCTATGGGACCAAGATTCTCGCGGACCTTTCCGTGAAGTACGGAGTCCGCAAGTTCGTGATGATCTCTACGGACAAGGCTGTTAACCCTACCAACGTGATGGGCTGCTCCAAGCGGATATGTGAGATTTACGTCCAGAGCCTTAACAAGGCTGTCGCGGATGGTGTCGTCAAGGGCCGTACCCAGTTTGTCACGACCCGTTTCGGTAATGTGCTGGGTTCCAATGGTTCAGTCATTCCGGTTTTCGAGAGGCAGATAAGGGAAGGCGGCCCTGTCACAGTGACCCATCCGGACATCATACGTTATTTCATGCTCATTCCGGAGGCTTGCAAACTTGTGCTTGAGGCTGGCACGAAGGGCAATGGGGGAGAGATATTCGTTTTCGACATGGGCAAGCCGGTCAGGATTGCGGACCTCGCCAAGAGGATGATCGAGATGAGCGGCGCCAAAGATGTCGAGATAAAATACACCGGCCTGCGGGACGGCGAGAAACTCTATGAGGAACTGCTTGATTCTGAAGAGACTACAAAGCCTTCCTTCCACGAGAAGATCCGTATCGCCTCTGTGCGTGAATATGACTATTCAGAGGTCAAGGAGAAAATCGACGAGTTGATAGCGATCTCTCGGGAATATGACGACTTCAAGACTGTCGCCGCGATGAAGCACCTCGTCCCTGAATATGTCAGCAACCATTCAGTATTCTCTGTGCTGGACAAGTAGGTTTTTGATATGTGGCCTTTTACCAAGCGTTTGACTCTCACTTCTTCCCACATTTTCGAAGGTTTCACTGACTGCCATTCCCACATCCTTCCCGGGGTGGATGATGGTGTTAAGGAACTTGACGAATCCCTGGCCATATTGGGCCGTTATGAGGAGATGGGCTTCCGGTCGGTTTGGCTCACGCCTCACATCATGGAGGATATTCCTAATACCACTGAAGACCTCAAGGCCAGGTTCGAGGCCTTGCGCTCGGCGTACTCCGGTCCGATCGAGTTGCATCTCGGAGCGGAGAACATGATCGACAACCTCTTTGAGAAACGCTTGGAAGACAATGACTTCCTGCCTATGGGCCCGAGGGCTGACCACCTCCTTGTCGAGACTTCGTACTTCACCCCTCCTTACGGGTTCCATAGTATTCTTGAGAAAGTCAAGTCCGCCGGTTATTTCCCGGTTCTGGCCCATCCGGAGAGGTACGTCTATATGTCTCCCAAAGATTACGACAGGCTGAAGGAGATGAAGATTCTCTTCCAGCTCAACCTCTTTTCGTTGGCGGGTTATTATGGATCTTCGGTCAAGTCTGTCGCCGAGGCCTTGCTCAAGAAAGGCTATTACGACTACGCCGGCACTGACATCCACACCATCACCATGCTTGACGGCTGGCCTTCCCGTTCCATCGGCCCCAAGGCACTTCCCACCTTCCGCTCCCTGTAGCCCCGTCATGGCCGACATGAGCGGCCATTCCAACCTACTTCTTAACATTTCGCCAACATTTCCGTCTTTACTATCGAGATGAGAAAGACAATCATAACATTTATTACCCTGGTCGCCCTGACGGGTTGGATCGCCCCGGCGGAAGCCTCGGCCATAGACCATGGCAAGCGGGTCACCCTGCTGATGAAAGAATATTCAGGACACACTGATTTCCAAATGATTAACCTCGGAAGGTTAGGCCTTTCGGTCGTGAAAGCAGCGATGAGTAGAAGCTCAGACAAGGACGCCCAGGAACTGCTTTCTCTGATGCGGGATGTCAACCAGGTCTCGATAGCGAGCTACGATGACTGTGAGGCCAGCGTCAAGCGGGACTTCGAGTCGAGACTTTCCAAGGTCCTGAAAAAGGATTTCCTCCTCGTAGAGGCTAAGGACGGTGATGAGAAAGTCCGGATTTTCGCTGTTCCCACCGATGATGGCAATGACATCAAAAACCTGATTATCAGCGCTCCAGGCAGTGGAGCCCTGATCTGCGTGAGCGGTCTGATCAGAACCTCCGATGTGGCCGGTTTCCTGGAGACTCATAGCAAATAGGCGATGGGCGTCGAGGAGTTCAACAATGTCTGGCTGCCTTTGGCTGGTCGGTTCTACAGGGTGGCTTTCTACATCCTGGAGTCCGACGCCGAGGCCCAGGACGCTGTCCAGGACCTGTTCCTGAAGCTCTGGAAGCGGAGGGACTCACTCGGCGAAGTGAATAATCCGCTGGCTCTCGGACTGACGATGATAAAGAACCTTTGCCTGGACAAGGTGCGGAGCGTCTCACGGTCCCGGACAGTCCATCCGGAGCCGGAAATCCTGGAGGGAGTGACCGCCTCGGATTTGACCTCCGATGATGGGCTTATCAACCGGGAAAACCTTGCGAGGATCCGGGAATGCATGGCCCGGCTTCCTGAGAAACAGAGGAAGGTGTTGGAAATGAGAGTTTTCGAGAATATGCCCTATCCCCAGATAGCCCAGCTTACCGGACTCTCGGAAACTAATGTGAGGGTGAAATTGAGTGAGGCCAGAAAGAAACTTAAAAGAATGACAAGCGATGAAGACAATAGATGAGATAGATAAACTTACCATGGAGGATCTCGAGCGGATCTCGCTCGACGAGTCCATCGTGACCCCGGAAGGACTCGAGGACAAGATAAAAGCCTCTGTCCAGAAGCCTACGGACATCCGGAGCCGGCTGTTCTGGCTCTCCGGAGTCGCAGCGTCGGTTGTCCTTGTCGTCGCCTTGGCTCTCAGTTTCAGACCAAGTCCTCTGAAAGATACCTTCGACGACCCGGCTATGGCCTACGCCGAGGTGGAGAAAGCTTTGATTTCTTTTACGGAAGTAGTTAATAACCAAATGAATAATATATCAAAATGAGACGCGCTATACTGACTATAATAATCTCCTTGGTGGCTTTCACCGCTTTTGCCCAGGACTACAAGACCATCTACCAGAAATATTCAGACGACGATCGCGTGACCGCTGTTTATATCTCCCCGGCCATGTTCAAGATGATCGGCAAGCTCCCCGAGGTCAGGATCGAGGATAACGGGTTGGACCTGGCTCCGATGATCAAGTCGATGACCGGCTTTTACATGCTCCAGACAGAGGATTCCTCCCTGGCTGAAAAGATTTCAAAGGATGTCACCCGTATAGTGGGTGGCGCGAAGTTTGAGACCTTGATGGAGATTAAGGATAAAGGGCAGAAAGTCAATATATTATCCCTGGGAGACGATCAGTTCCTCAAGAGCCTGCTCCTCACCGTTTTCGATTCTGGGGAATCCATGTTCATCGGAATCGACGGATTGATGAACCGAGCGGATGTGGAGAATGCTGTGGCGACTGTAAGCAAGGATCTGTTTTAGCCATGGGTTCGAGTATTAGATCAATATTCATTGCCGTGACGTTGCTTTTATGCGCCACGGCTCCTTCTGCTTATGGGCAAATCCCTGGACAAGGACGGCTGGAGGGCCTGGAACCATCCTCAATCCCTTCATTTGAGGGAACTTATGAGGAAGGTTTCGAGAATATAGTCACCCTGATGGATCGTTATGACGGGAAGGGAAATGTCTCACTGATGAAGCTCGGTCGGATGGCGATGACCATGGGAAAGACAGTCGGCCGTGCGGGAACAGCCTGGACCAGGAAAGTAGCGAAGGCGTTCAAACGGGTCGATGTTGTCTATATGCTCGATTACGCCTACAGCCGGCCGGAGCTTAAAGACGAGATCGAGGCATCGGTTCTTAAGAATATCCATAAAGAGAACCTCGTGAAACGCAACGGAGAGGGGTCCTTCTCTTTCGATGAGACTTACGGAGTTGTCTCCGAGGATGGCAATCATGTCTCGGATCTCGTGATTATCCTTTACGGCCAGAGTGTTGTCGCCTTGAAAGGCTCGATCCTTACCTCCGACATCGATCGGATTCTCCGCCGCCTCAATAAGCAGCTTTAATATTTACAAAGCGTGATCAAGGCCTACGTCAATGCCGTTCCAGGCTTTGCGGGAGGTCCAGTCCCTGCCGGGCGCTGCCCAGAAGGGATCACTTTCAGGAAGACCTAAGGCTAGGAAGGCCGCGCAGCAAAGGTAAACGCTGCCGGTGTTGATGTAGGTCTCTCCCATCTGGATTTGATTGCCAGCGTAACCGATCCTGAGCCAACCGTCTTTGTCGAAGGTTCCAGGGGCAGAGGCCTGTCTGGAGATCACCGCGGTCAAGGCTGAGCGGACTTGGGCAGAACTCAGACTGGAGGGAAGTAAGTGAAGCAGAGACGCTTGTGAAAGGGCGTGGAAAGAACCGAAACGGTAGGCGATTGAACGCCCGATGACAGGGTAGGTTCCCTCGGGGGAGATCATTCTTTCGAGCTCCGCGGCAAATCTGCCGAGCCGCTTCTCTTGTTCAGGAAGGAAGTCAGCACCCTTGATCCCATGCTTTTCCATAATCCTCAGCACATCGGTCAGCATCGGATGGATCACCAGGCTGTTGTAATAGTCCAGGTGGAAGTCGCTGCCATCACCGTACCAGGCGTCGCCTTTATACCAGTTGTCCCTGAATCTCTTGACGCCGTATAGAAGCCTGTTTTTGTCACATTCCCCTGTGAATTCCAGTAGGGCGGCCTCCACTGTGGAGGTGAAAAGGAGCCAGTTGTTCTCTCCCGGCTTTATCAGGCGGGAACGTTTCCACTCGGTTACCAGACGCTCCTGGGTCTTTTTGTCAAGCCTGTCCCAGATCTGGGTCGGAGCTCTCAACACTCCTTCCGCGAGGAAGGCGGCATCCACGAGAGGCTGTCCTTCAGAAGTGCCTCCGAAGGTCAAATAGTCCGGGGAAGAAGGATCGACGGCATTGGCCAATCCTTTGACAGTCAGGTCTATGAATTTCTCTCTCAGACGTCCTTCCTCGGTGTCGTCCGGCCCGAGCTCAAGCCAGGGAGCGATGCCGCATATAACCCTGCCGAACGCTTCGAGATAGGCGACATCCTGGTGGGGAATGGACTTGTTTCTAGTCTCGTATGGCATATTCTTCCGGAGGGTTCCGGCGGCGAGATTAGTGAGTACCGGCTCGGCAATCTTCGTCATCGTCTCGACCCATACTTTTCTGTCGGTGGCTCCGTCCTGACGCTCCAGGAGTTTCTTCAGTCTCTGGAGAGCCTCGATGTAGTAATAGTCCGCATAGGTCAGCGGAACGTCGATCTCCGAATTGCCAGGAAGGTGGCCGACGCCATGTTTGAGGATAAAACCTCCTTGCTCACCGGGCTCAGCGAGATATTCGGGGCCGCTAAGGGTCCTTAGCTGCTGGATGGCAAGGTCAAGCCACTCCTTGGATTCGGGTCCGGGATCAAGCTGGCTGAGCTCTATCAATGCCGAGGCCATGATCGCTCCGGCAGACGCGTCCCTCATGGCGTTTGGAGCACCTGGAGCATTATAGTCCCAGCAGGGAATCTTGTCGGCTGGAAGATTCGGATGGTTTTTCAGGAAACGGGCGATCTTCTTGGCTTGCTCCAGGAAAACCGGATCGAGAGTCTCCCGGAACATCATGGTGTACCCGTAGAGTCCCCAGGACTGTCCTCTTGCCCAGGCGCTGTCGTCGGAATATCCCTGAGCCGTGTTCTTGGCGTGGGGCTGTCCTGTGGCGGGATCGTACGACACTACGTGCCAGGTCGATGCGTCAGGCCTGAAATGGTTCTTTATCGTTGTCTTTGAATGGGTTACGGCTATGTCCTCGTAACGCCTGTCGCCGAACATCTTTGTCGCGTAGCAGAGCATCTCGAGGTTCATCATGTTGTCTATGATGACCGGATATTTCCATTTCTCATTCTCATTCCAGGACTTCATTACACCTATTGAAGGTGTGTATCTTGTGATAAGGCTGTCGGTTCCCTCGTGTATCACCTCAAGATAATGCGGATTGCCGGTGAGCCTGTAGCCGTGGCCGAAACTGGACATCAGCATGAAGCCCGTGTCGTGGTTGCTGGTCATTTTCTTGGCTGGCTCAACCCTCGCCGTGTATAGTTCGGCATATTCCCGGTACAGGTTGTCTCCAGTCTCCTCGTACATCATCCAGAGGACACCTGGGAAGAATCCGGAGATCCATCCGGTGTAGGGGACAGTCTTGAGTGTCCCGTTCTCCCATGTGCGGGGAAGGACGTCTTTTTTGTCCCGCAGGTTGCGCGCCAGAATGAGTGATTGGGTCTTGGCGCGTCCAAGACCACGGTCAATCATCTGGGTTAGCGGCTCCTGGGCAGCCGCTGGCGATAAAGTAAATAATAAGGTCAGCAGAACTGCCCGGAAGCGTCTGGTCATAAGATATTTAATTTAAGGATTAAAGAGTCTCCATCAGTGAGTTGATCCGCTCACGGACCTCCTCGATAGTACCGGTGCCGTCGATCTCGTTGTAGGCTCCGGCCTTCTTGTAGTATTCCACAAGAGGCTCAGTCTTCTCGTGGTATGTCTTGATTCTGTTGGAGATTGTCTCATCGGAGGCGTCATCTGCGCGGCCCTCGATAGCGGCGCGGTGCTTGATCCTCTCCTTTATCATCTCGTCAGGAATCATCAGGGACACAACACCGGTGACGCTGGTGTCTCTCTTGGCGAGCATCTTGTCCAGAGCCTCGGCCTGCGCGGTCGTGCGGGGGAATCCGTCCAGAAGGAATCCGGAGAAGCCCTTAACGGAGTCGAACTTGTTCTCGATCATCCCCTCAACGATCTCGTCGGGGACCAGCTCGCCGGCTTCGATCAGAGCTTTTGCCTTGAGACCGAGCTCGCTGCCTTTCGCCATCTCGCCGCGGAGAAGGTCTCCTGTAGAGATGTGGCAGAGGTTAAACCTTTCCGCCATAGAGGCGGCCTGGGTGCCTTTGCCCGCACCCGGAGGGCCAAACAGAATGTAGTATTTCATATTCTCGTCCAATACATAAATATCCTTGATGTTTCTTCCCAGACCGTCATAGTCAAGACCGAAGCCCACTATGAAGTCGTCCGGGATCTCCATGGCCACATAATCGATCTTCTTGTCGAGCTTGTAGCATCCCGGCTTGAAGAGCATCGTGCAGATCTTCGTCTCGCTGGCCCCGTTCGCTTCCATCATCTTGACGAGGTTGGCGATGGTCCTTCCGGAGTCGATGATGTCCTCGACGATGATGACCCTCTTGCCTTTCACGCTGCCGGTCATTCCGATGATGTCCCTGACCTCACCAGTGGATTGGGTGCCGATGTAGGAAGACAGTTTCACGCACACTATCTCGCACTTGAAAGTCAACCGTTTCATCAGCTCGGCGGTGAACAGGATCGACCCGTTCAGCACACAGAGAAGCACAGGAACGTCCTTGCTGTCTTTAAAGTCGGATGTGATTTCGGCCGCTACCTTGTCAATGGCGCTCTCGATCTTGTCGTATTCGATGAAGGGCCTGAAAGATTTGTCGTGAAGTCTGATGTTACCCATAAAGATTTATTTTAGACAAACACAAATTTAACCAATACTTATAAAAAACAGAAATAAACCCACGCGTTTTTTTATCATTCCGTAATTATCCGCTCCGGGAAAGTTATATTCGCGAAAACCTTCTCAGATGAAAAGCTTCACATCCATTATCGCGATTGCCTTGCCGCTTACAATCCGGCTCGCTTGCGTGCCGATCCCGGTTCCCGCGCAGACCGGAGAATACATCGGAAACATCCTGGTTCTCTCCGGAGCGTCATGTGCGGAAGATCTTGACGAACAGGAGGTTGAGATATTCCTTCATTATCTGTCGCATCCTCTCCGTATCAATCTCTGCTCCAGGTCCAAACTTATCTCAAGCGGGCTGATGAGCCAATATCAGGTGGCCAGCCTGGAGGATTATCGCTCACGCTCCGGAGACGTGCTATCCTATTCGGAACTGGCTTTGGTAGAAGGATTTGACGAGGAATATGTCGCTGCCTTGCGGCCTTTCATCTCCCTTGAGAGCAATTCGCCTCCGGGGCAGAAAGTCGATGATAAGAGAGGGCTCAAGCAGGACGCCCTGTTAAGGGGATCTGTGAAAGGGAAGGATTTCAGTTATGGGCTAAAGTACAAGCTGTCCGCTGGCGGGATTGGGGATATATCCCTTGCCGCAAGATCGTATTATGGTGACGCTAAGCTGTTTCCACCATCAGCTTGGTCCGGGAATATCGCCTTCTCTGGGAAAAACCTGCTGACCAAGGCAGTGATAGGCGACTATAATCTGCGTCTTGGCCAGGGGTTATCGCTTTGGAGCGGAATGTCTCTGGGCGGTTTCTCCTCGTCCTCGTCTTTCTCGAGGCGGCCGACCGGCTTGTCTCCGTCGTGGTCCTGGTCGGGGATCGGAAGCCATAGGGGAGCGGCAGCCGCACTTTCCGCCGGTAGGTTCTCATTCATCCCTTTTATCTCGTTTCCGGGGCTGCGGAGCAAGATGGAGGGATCCGCGAAAAGTGTGGTCGGAATCATGCCGGGAGTCTCTCTTGGCTGGAACGGAAGAAGCGGCCAGATCGGTTTCTCGTCGTGGTGTAGCGGGAGCCAGGGTAAGGTGTCGGTCGATGGCAGATGGAATATCCATGGCGCGGACATCTTCGGTGAGGTCGCAGGGGACCTGTCTTCAGGTGCGGTGGCCTCGGTGGCGGGTACGTCCATTCTGATAGGGGAAGGGTGGAGAATCAGTGGGGTAGCGAGGTTCTATCCATCCACATTTGACGGCTCCTGGAGCGGTGGAGTCAGAAGCTGGACCAAGACTTCAGACGAGATCGGAGTCGCTTTGGGAATAGAGAGATATGGCTTCCAGCTAACCGCGGATCTGGGAGTCAAAGATTCCGACAGGGGACGCCGCCAAGTGAAAATATTTGCCAAAATCCCTTTCCAGCTCAGCCCCAGGCATGTGCTGTCGCTGAGGTTCACGGAACGTTACCGTCCTTATGAGGTTTACCTCGTGTACCGGACTGGTCTTCGGTTGGACCTGGACTGGGCATCGGCGGGATTATCCGCCCGATATGGGGAATCGGACTCAGCCACCTGGAAGGCCCGTCTCAGGCTGGAGGGCCTGCTTTGCAAATCTTTGGCTGGACTGACATATCTTGAGGTCGGAAGGAAAACCGAGAAACTCAGCGCATATCTTCGAGGGACTCTATTCCTTGTCGATAATTGGGATGACAGGATATATTCATACGAGCGGGACGCTCCCGGAAACTTTTCTGTGCCAGCTTATTACGGCAGGGGAGTCGCCTTCTCGGCGGTCGGGGGCTACAAGTTCCGGCCATGGAAAAGAAAAACCCTGAAGCTTTACCTCAGGGTTTCATCTAAGTCTGCGGTCAGGGAAGCAAGGCTCCAAGCTGTCCTGGAGATATGACTATTTGGGAGGGATCTTGATGATCTGCCCGACCCTAAGCTTGCTGCTGATCCCATTGTACCTCATCAACTTGTCCGCGGTTGTGCCGTATTTCTTGGCGATGTTGTAGAGGTTGTCTCCCTGCTTGACCTTGTAGGTGGTCGCCTGGGCGGAAGATGTCTGCGGCTTTGATGCGGAGGTGCTTGCGGAAGTTTTCGGCTTAGGGGCGGAAGAACTTGCCGAAGAGTTTGACACCGGGGCTCCGGCCTTATTTATCACTAAGGTTTGCCCAATGCGTATCGAGCTGCTCCTCAAATGGTTCCAACTCATGAGCTGTTTCACGGTGACGTGGTATCTCGCGGCTATTTTCCCCAGGTTGTCTCCGCTTTTGACCTTGTATCTGACCTGGCTGGTTGTAGGGGAGCCTCCTCCTGAACCTGATGAGCGGGATGTCTGCTTGGAATTGACCAGTGTCTGGGGATTGAGAAGTTCCTCGGCCCTATGGGTGTAGAGGGAATCCTCGTTGGCGATGAAAGCGCTGGAGTAGTTGAACGGGATGCGCAGGATGTAGGTTCCGCTGTTGCCAGGGATCACATCCTTTATGTACTGCGGATTGAGGTTCTCAAGTTCCTCGACCGAGATTCCGACCAGGTCGCTTATCTGCTCGAAATGGAGGTTCCTCCTGATCTCGAAAGTGTCCACCTGAACCGGCATCTGCACGTTGCTGGGGGTTAGACCATATTCCTTTCCGTACCTGATGGCGTACATGGCTCCGACAAAGGCCGGCACATAACCTCTGGTCTCTCTCGGAAGATAGTCATACACGGTCCAGAAATCCCTGCCTCCGCCGCGTCTGATGGCCTTGTTGACATTGCCGGGGCCGCAGTTGTAGGAGGAGATGGCCAGGTTCCAGTCGCCGAACAACCTGTAGGAGTCCACCAGATAGCGGGCCGCGGCGTCCGACGCCTTGAAAGGATCCAGTCTCTCGTCCACGTAGGAGTTGATTTCCAGGCCATAACTCTTGGCGGTCTTGGTCATGAACTGCCACATTCCCTTCGCTCCGGCTCTCGAGACCGCGACCGGGTTGAGCGCCGACTCAATAATAGCCATGTACTTCAGCTCGTCCGGGAGGTCATATTTGCTGAAAGTCTCCTCGAAGATCGGCATATAATACTGGCAGAGTCCGAGGATGTTGCCCATCTTGGTCGGCATTTTCTCGGAATATAGCACCATGTAGTTCCTGACGGTCTCGTTGAAGGGGAGGGTGATGTAGGAGTTCATGCTCTCGAGTCTCTCCTTCAGGACATTGTCGGGGACATTGGAGGTGAGATTGACGGAGTCCATGTCGTAGCCCTCACCATGCTTGTCATTATTGACTTGCCTGTGGAGGTACCAGATGTTCAGAAGGCTGTCAGTGAGCTCAGGACTGTAATCCTCAGGATTGAGTCCGGCGGCGCTCTTACCCTCATTCTCCTCGTAGATGCTTAGCATCTCCTTCGCGAGGCTGTCTTTGAGGACTATGTCTTTCCGAAGGCTGTCGATGACGGAGGTCATCGAGTCTATTTTCGAGCGAAGTTCCTGATTCTCAATTTTATGTCTGTTCCTGAACAACTTGCCTTTCTTGACCTGTCCGGCCAAGTCCGCCGGCATTGCCAAGGCAAGCGCCAAGGCGAGGATGAATATTCCGCGCGCTTTCCTTTTCATGTCATTCTCTTTAGAAGGTGAAGCCAATCTTGAATCCGACGGCATTGTCGCCCATGAAACCGCCTCCGGAGCGCGGGGGAGCCATGGCATATTCGTTGCCCGGTGTTATCAAAGTGGGGCTTATACTCATTGAGAGGTCGTCGTTGACCTCGAAATCCTGCATGTAGGCGAACACATTGGCGTCGATGACCTGCAGA
Source organism: uncultured Bacteroidia bacterium (assembly GCA_902785825.1). Taxonomy (GTDB): domain Bacteria; phylum Bacteroidota; class Bacteroidia; order Bacteroidales; family UBA932; genus Cryptobacteroides. Next base: position 114,357 of record CACZZZ010000004.1, on the reverse strand, counting down.
AGGTAACTGCCGACGATGGCCACGACCGAATAGTCCCTGAAACGCCTGAACGTGTTCCTGTAGTATAGCGCCCTTTCGGCCGGAATGAGACCCTCGTAGGTGCTGTCCTCAGCGGTGGCTTCGTTATGTATTCTCTTGTATCTCTTGTAGTTCTTGTTGTTCACGGCCCAGTAGTGGTACGAACCGACGAGGGCTCCCCAGTAGATGGGGATCTTCCAGTACTCACCGTTGTAGGCCTGGCCCAAGCCGGGAACCAGCAATGAATATATGGTCGCTTTTCCAGCCTGTCCCTTTATGTCACGCTTGTAGTTGACGACTCCGTCCATCAAGGTTCCCCAGTAGATCAATCCGGCCCCGGCGAACATGTAGGTGGCCTTTTTCTTGGCGTCCTCGTCGATGGTAAGTGTCGTCTCCGGGTCAGCCTCGTAAGCCAGGTCGTAGGCGGATTTGGAGGCCTTATATTGCTTGTGGTATTTTATACCCAACCCTATTGTCGTGCCGAGTCCGGCGTAGGTTATGGGAATCTTCCAGTACTGTTTGTTGTAGTATTGCTCCGCTCCGATGAACACTGTCGAACCGGCGAACATAGAGCCTATCTTGAGGGTCGAGTCATGTCGGGCGACACCGTGGAAAAACTCTTTGAAAGACCACATCCTGTCCACGGAATCCCTGGAAGCCAATGTGTCTGACGGGCTGGCGTAGTTCTGGGTGAAAGCCTCCTCGCGGAATTGGGCCCGGGCTCCGACCGTGAAAACGGCCAGGCCGAGCAGAACCATTAATATCCTGAGTCTGAGATCCTTCATCAAATAGCCTAAATATTCGAATCCTCAAGCGCCTTGAGGAATCTCTTCACTTCCTCGTCCGAGTTGAACCTTATAGTCATGGTGCCTTTCCCGGAGGAAGAACGTTTCAGGCTGATACTGTTATCAAAAAACTTGCCGATGTGCTCGAGGATCCGGTAATAGTCGTCCGGAAGGTCCTGGGGCTTCGGGGCGGAGGCGGCTCCCTCTTTGCCGAGCCGGCGCACCTTTTCCTCAAGCTGACGGACCGAGAGGCCGTCCTTGATTGTGAGATCGCACAGAAGCTCTTGAATATGAGGATCTTCGACTCCGAGGAGCACTTTAGCGTGTCCGGTGCTGAGCAGTCCCGCCTTTAGGTCATGCTGGACCTTGGTCGGGAGCTTGAGGAGCCTGAGGTAGTTGGCGACGGACGCTCTCTTCTTTCCGACCCTCTGGGCCATCCTCTCCTGGGTGAGATGACATTCGTCGATCAGCCGCTGGTAACTCATTGCCACCTCGATGGGGTCGAGATCCTGCCTTTGGATGTTCTCGACTATGGCCATCTCCAGCATTCCCTGGTCATCGGTGGCTCTGATGTAGGCCGGAATGACATCCATCCCGGCGAGCCGGCATGCCCTGAACCTGCGCTCTCCGCTGATGATTTGGTAACGCCCGTCGGGACGCTTGCGTACGGATATTGGCTGAATCAGGCCGAAGGTCCGTATCGACTCGGCCAGCTCCTCCAGGGAGTCATTGTCGAAAGCCATGCGCGGCTGGTACGGATTCGGATCCACGAGAGTGGCGGGGATGCGCAACACGTCGCCATAGTCCTGGGAAGGCCTGGCTCCGGCGATCTCCTTGTTGATATATCCTACCGGCTTTCTTTCCGGCTCGTGAAACTCCATGTCGCCCAGCAGGGCGCTGAGCCCTTTGCCCAGCCTGCTTTCACGTTTGTCGCTCATCTTGTCTTTCATCACTTCTCGTTCTTGTCAAGAACCTCCTTCGCGAGGTTCATATAATTGGAGGTGCCGTTGCTGACCACGTCGTACAGAATGATCGGCTTGCCATGGGAAGGAGCCTCGCTCAGGCGTATGCTCCTCTGGATGATAGTCTTGAACACCATGTCCTTGAAATGCTCGCGCAGCTCGCCGACGACCTGGGCGTGCACTTTCGTTCTCCCGTCGAACATCGTGACCACGAAACCCTCGATGGTGAGGGCAGGGTTTATCTCCCTCTGGACCAGGCGGATCGTCTGGAGGAGCTTTCCGAGGCCTTCCAAGGCGAAGAACTCCGGCTGGACCGGGATCATCACGGAATCAGCGGCGGTCAAGGCGTTGATAGTGATCAGTCCAAGGGAAGGGGAGCAGTCGATGATGATGTAGTCATAGTCGTCGCGGATGGGATCGAGCCTCTTTTTCAGGAAGGACTCTCGGTTCTCCTCGTCAATCATCTCGATCTCGGCTCCCACCAGGTTAATGTGGGACGGAATCATCTGGAGATCAGGGATTTCTGTCTGGACAAGGGCGTCCCGGACATCTATCTCGCCGATGAGAACCTCGTAAATGGTCCTTTTCTGGTCGTTGTCCGGAGAGAAGTTAAGGCCGGATGTTGTGTTGGCCTGAGGATCTGCGTCTATGATCAGGACCTTCTTCTCCAGGACGGCCAGAGAGGCCGCCAGGTTTATGGCGGTGGTGGTTTTCCCCACTCCGCCTTTTTGGTTGGCGATTGCTATGACTTTTCCCATGACTGGACTATTATTCAAACTACAAATGTAGTAAAATTTAATCGCTTCTCAAACTGGATCAACGTCCAGGGATATATGGCCTGAATATTTTCTCTCCCTAGCGAACCTTTCCGCCGTCTCTTGAAGGGCGGCTTTGCTGGATCTCAGATTCTTGTCCTTGGGTAGCATGACCCTGATTATCCGGATATTCTCTCCCGCGGTCTTGTCCACGGCAGGGGAATACGGGCCGATCACTTTGGCTCCTCTGCCTAAGGTTCCGGCCAAAAGGGTGGAGAGGGAGCGCCCCATAAGCTCTATCCTTTGGATATTCCTGTCCCTGAGGATGGTGTTGATCACTCGTGAATAGGGGGGATATCCGAATAACTTTCTCTCTTTGAGAAGGCGGTCTGTGACCATGGTAGCATCCTGAACGCCGGTCAGGCTCTTGTACACCGGGTGATCGGGCTGGGAGGTTTGGACCACGAAAAGGCCTTTCTCGGCGCGTCGGCCGCATCTTCCACGGAACTGCTCCAGAAGATGCAGGGCACGTTCGTCCGCGCGGTAGTCCTGCTGGGCAAGCAAAGAGTCGGACCGGAGTACCGCCACAAGGGACAATCCGCTGAAGTCAAAGCCTTTAGCGACGATTCTCGTGCCTACCAGAATGTCTATCTCTCCGGCTTCAAAGCCCTTGATTATCTCCGACTCATGTTTCCCGCTCCTGGCGCTGTCGCTGTCGAGCCTGGCGATCCTGGCCTCAGGGAACAGGCTGGCTGCCTCTTCCTCGATCTTCTGTGTTCCGGCGCCGAGGGGTTTCAACTCACCACCGCATTCGGGGCATCTCCCCGTATATTCATAAACCTTTCCGCAATAATGGCAGACCAACCTTCCCTGGCCGTCTTCCCTTAAGTGGAGGCTCAGGGCGACGTCGCATCTGGAGCATTTGGGAATATGGCCGCATCCCTCGCATTGGAGCATGGGGGAGTACGACCGGCGCTCCCTGAGGATCGCGACCTGGCCGCCTTTTGCGAGACACTCCCGGATCCTGTCGATGAGCTTCCTCGAGAAACTGCCTATCATCCCGTTTTTCTTCCGCTCGGCGATGGTGTCTATTATCTCCACGTCTGAGTCGGAGGCATGGAAGTACCTGGCGGTGAGATCAATAAGTCCGAATCGTCCGACTTGGCAGTTGTAGAGCGACTCTAGCGACGGGGTGGCGGATCCGAGGATGATGTCGGCTCCGTGTATTCCGGCAAGCATGATCGCCGTCTCGCGGCCGTTGTATCTCGGCGCTGGGTTGTCCTGCTTGTAGGAGGGGTCGTTTTCCTCGTCCACGATTATGAGGCCTATGTTCCTGTGGGGCAGGAACAGCGAGCTTCTGGTGCCGAGCGCGATGTAAGGTGATGTCTTGATGAAGGCGGCGGACTCGGCCCTTTTAGCGACCGTCATCCCCGAGTGGAAGACCTGCAACTCGTTCGGGAAATGGTTCCTGATCCTCTCCTCGAGCTGCCTGCTCAAGGCTATCTCCGGGACCATGTAGAGGACATTTTTCCCGCCAGCGAGTGTCTCCGCGGCCAGTTTCAGGTAGATCTCGGTCTTTCCCGATCCCGTGACCCCTCTCAGCAGCGCTGGTTTCCCGGCTTTGAGTACCTCTTTAATCTTGGAATATGCCTCCTCTTGAGCAGGGGAGAGCTCTATTCCGTCACGGCCACTGCCCGCTGACGTGCCCGTCCTGTCATTCTGAGCGGAGCGAAGAATCTCCTCTTTCTGGTCCCTGAGCGGAGTCGAAGGGCCAGCCACCTGTCGCATCAGCTCCTCACGCTCAGCCACATACCTCGCCCTCGTCTCCTCCCTCCGGGACTTGGCGATCTTCTCATCCAGCTTAGCGATTCTCTGCTGGAGCCTCTCTCTGATCCTGGACTTTACCCCCTCCTCCTCGACCTTTCCGGCCGGATAGGCCGCCTTGTAAACTTCCCCCGGGGTGCAGAGATAATATTCAGCCACCTGTCTCCATAGGCTGATCTCCTCGTGAGATATCCTGTCCAGCCCTTCGGCAAGTCCTGCGATTGGCTTGATCCTTTCCAGTCCGATCCCGGCCGCGTCAGCGCTCGCGTCGGGAACTGTCACGGTTCCCACATATTCTTTTCCGGCGAATTCGACCCTGACCCTGTCTCCCTCAAGCAGGGGAGAGGGCATGGAATCCTCTGAATATGAGTAAAAAGGTTCCCACTCCAGACGAAGTGGGAGAAGGACCTGTATGAGTTTTGATCCGGACATCAAGGCGAATTTACCAAAAAAAATTTGTATCGAAATGATTTTTGTCTATCTTTGCAATCCCAAACGATAATGGTGCTGTAGCTCAGATGGTAGAGCAATGGACTGAAAATCCATGTGTCGGCAGTTCGATTCTTCCCAGCACCACAAGAACCCGCTGAGATCAGCGGGTTCTTTGTTTTTGGAGCCCTGAGGTCGTGGCGCCTCAGCGGTCGATGTGTGGCTTGAGTTCTTTCTCGAAGATATCCCTGGCGATTATCCTGTAGTGAGGGTTATATGCTTGGCTGAAAGCTTCGCTATGGTGCAAGATCAGTTCTCCTTTCTCAATGTGAGAGTCAATCATCTCGAGGTCTTCCTTGGCGTCCGGTATGTCTGGGAAATCTTTAAGGATCACCTTCTCGACCTCCTTCCATTTGGCCACCCACTGCTCCTGAGTGAGACGCTTCCCTTCGTTAGCGCTGCGAACGAACGCGTTGAGATATAATTCCTTACTGACTAGGCCGTCAAGGACGACACGAAGGTCAACCCGTACATAATTCCCTTTATCTCCCGCCGGATAATACTTGATCTCGGGAGCCTCATACTTGGCGCTGTCCAGGTCTTCCCGGTAGGTCCGGAGCTCGGACTCGAGGTAGTTCCTGGCAGACTGCGGATCCGGAATCAGATGGCCCGGGCCGAGGTTGTCCTGGCAGAAACTCTTGTAGATGTCCTCCACTCGGGACTCGGGATAATCCCGTAACTGACGCGCGATAGCGGCCTTCTCGGGCGAAGGCTGGCAGCCGAGAAGAAGCAGCAAAGGTATGATGAGAATATAACGGAGTCTCATAAAAGTCAAATATACGTATAATTATCGAGGTTTTTCTTTAAATTTGCCTATATGTTACGGAACAAACTGGACACCGAGGTGCAGTTTCTGCCGGGGGTGGGGCCGAAAAGGGCCTCGCTTCTTCGTACTGAGCTTGAAATCACCACGGTAGGTGACCTCCTGCACACTTATCCCTTCCGTTACATAGACCGAAGCTCCATACAGTACATATCCGACATCCGCTCCGGCAGCGCTTATGTCCAGATCCTGGCCCAGGTGGTTTCCGCAGAGCTGACCGGGAAAGGAGCCAAGCAGCGACTTAGCGTGCTGGTCCGTGATGCCAGCGGCGAGATGGAACTCGTGTTTTTCAAAGGCATAAAGTACACCTACGACCGTCTTAAGCCAGGCTCTACCTTCCTTTTCTTCGGGAGGCCTTCTGTCTATAACGGCAAGATGAATATGGTCCATCCGGAGATCGACAATCCTCCCACGCTGGGAGCCCAGAACTTCTCCGGAGTCCTTACCGGTGTCTATAACTCGACGGACAAGCTCCGCAGCGGTGGCGTGACCGGCAAGGTGATGAACAAACTGATGGCCGAGGCGATAAACCTGGCGATAGGCGACGTTCAGGAGACATTGCCTGAATATATCCTCCGCGAAAAAGGTCTCGTGCCTCTTAAGTTCGCGCTCAGGAATATTCATTTCCCGTCGGACCAGGCGGCGCTCTCGAAGGCCCAGTACAGGCTCAAATGGGAAGAATTATTCCTTTTGCAGCTGTCTCTCCTGAAGCAGAAATACATCCGCTCCAGGGCGGAGAACGGCATCCCGATGCCTATCGTCGGACCAGCTTTTCACGCCTGCTATAACGCTCTGCCATACGAGCTTACAGGGGCGCAGAAACGTGTGATAAAGGAGATTCAGGCCGACATGAAGAGCGGCCATCAGATGAATCGTCTCCTGCAAGGTGATGTGGGCTCCGGGAAGACCATGGTCGCCGTCCTGTCCGCTTTGATCGCGATCGGGAACGGCTATCAGGCTTGCATCATGGCTCCTACCGAAGTGCTTGCGCAACAGCACTATGCTAACATAAAGAAATATCTGGCTCCGACCGGTGTCCGCTGCGAGCTCCTGATCGGCTCTACCACCAAGGCTGAGCGAAGACCCATCCATGAGGGCCTGGAGGATGGCTCCGTCGGGATAATTATCGGTACTCATGCCCTGATTGAGGACGATGTGGTGTTCAAGAATCTCGGTCTTGCCATCATTGACGAGCAGCATCGTTTCGGTGTGGAGCAGCGTTCTAAACTATGGTCAAAGGGTGCGACGGACGCTCCGCCTCATGTGTTGGTGATGACAGCGACCCCGATTCCAAGGACACTTGCCATGACCCTCTATGGGGACCTGGATGTTTCCGTGATCGACGAGATGCCTCCCGGACGAAAGCCGATCCAGACCATGCTGATAGGGGAGGGAAAGCGCCCGGCGATGTACAATTTCATCCGTAAAGAGATCGCTGCCGGACGGCAAGTGTTCATAGTCTATCCTCTCATATTCGAGAGCGAGAAGCTTGATTATCAGAACCTTGAGGCTGGCTACGAGGAGATTGTCCGGCGTTTCCCGATGCCTGATTATAAAGTCGCCATCGTCCATGGACAGCAGACCAGCGAGGTGAAAAAGTTCAATATGGATGCCTTTGTGGCGGGAAGGGCGAATATTCTTGTCTCCACGACCGTTATCGAGGTCGGGGTCGATGTGCCGAACGCCTCAATCATGGTGATCGAGAACGCTGAGCGTTTCGGCCTCGCGCAGCTGCACCAGCTCAGGGGCAGGGTAGGTCGCGGCTCCGAGAAGTCATATTGCGTGCTGATGCATGGCCTTAAAGTCAGCAAGGAGTCCCGCAAGCGCCTTGAGCTTATGTGCGCCACGGAGAATGGTTTCGACCTTGCCGAGGAGGACATGAAGATGAGGGGCCCCGGCGATCTTGAGGGAACCCAGCAGAGCGGACTTCCAATTTCTTTGAATATCGCTTCGCTGGCGCATGACGGGCAGATAATGTCCGACGCCAGGAGCTATGCCGAGCATGTCCTTGCCGGCGATCCGTCCCTTTCCGACCCGGTCAACGCTCCGTTGGCCGCCGAGCTCAGGAAGGACAAATATTCAGTAAAGGATTATAGCAAGATATCCTGATCGAGCTGCGAGAGCCTCGGATGGTGGCGGTCCTTTTCTGAGAGGATCACTTTGTCTGCCGGTATCCTCCAGTCAATTCCCAGATCAGGGTCGTCCCAGGCGATCGCTCCTTCTGACTCAGGGCAGTAGAAGTTGTCGCACTTGTACTGGAATACCGCCTCGTCGGACAGAACGCTGAACCCGTGGGCCATGCCTTTGGGCAGGAAAAACTGGAGGTGATTGCTCTCGGTCAGCTCCACGGCCACATGTTTCCCGAAGGTAGGGGAGCCTTTGCGGATGTCCACAGCGACATCGAGCACAGCACCTTTGACGACCCTCACGAGTTTGGCCTGGCAGTGATCTCCTTTTTGGAAATGCAGTCCCCGAACCACGCCGTAGCTTGATTTGCTCTCGTTGTCCTGCACGAAATCCACATGCCCGACCTTGGCCTCAAACTCCTTGAGATTGAATGATTCGAAGAAATATCCCCTCTGATCCTCAAATACCCTGGGCTCCAGGATCAGCACGCCTTCTATGCCTGTCTGAATAACCCTCATTCCTCGACAAGGTTTTTAAGGTACTGTCCGTACTGGTTCTTGGACATGGTGGAAGCTATCCTGAGGAGTGTCTCCGAGCTGATCCAGCCGTTGCGGTAAGCGATCTCCTCAAGGCAAGCCACTTTCAGCCCTTGACGCTTCTCGATCGTCTCGATGTAGTTGGAGGCCTCCGTGAGGGACTCATGGGTGCCGGTGTCGAGCCACGCGAAGCCCTGTCCAAGTTTCTGCACCATGAGCTTGCCCATGGAAAGGAACTCCTGGTTGACGGAAGTGATCTCCAATTCGCCTCTGGCGGATGGTTTTATGGTCTTGGCTATCCCGACAACATCGTTGGGATAGAAATACAGGCCGGTGACTGCGTAGTTGCTCTTAGGCTTAGCGGGCTTTTCCTCGATGCTCAGGCAGTTCCCCTCGTCGTCGAACTCGGCCACGCCATATCTTTGTGGATCGATCACCCTGTAGCCGAACACGGTGGCTTTACCGTCTTTCTCGGCAGCGAGTACGGCTTTTTTCAGAAGGTCCTGGAAGCCGGCCCCGTGGAAGATGTTGTCCCCGAGAACCAGGCAGGCACAGTCGCTTCCGATAAACTTCTCACCGATGATGAAGGCCTGGGCCAGTCCGTCGGGTGAAGGCTGCTCGGCATATTCAAACCGGACTCCGTAGTCGCTCCCGTCTCCGAGAAGCCTCTCGAAGGCCGGCAAGTCAGTGGGGGTGGATATTATGAGAATATCCCTGATCCCGGCGTTCATCAGGACGGAGACAGGGTAGTAAACCATCGGTTTGTCATAGATGGGGAGCATCTGCTTGCTGACGCCTTTGGTTATAGGATATAACCTTGTGCCGCTCCCGCCGGCGAGAACTATTCCTTTCATTTCTTCTTTATTCTTGTGACGCAGTCAACGAGCGAGTCTCTCCAATAGGGAATCGTGATCCCGAAAGTTTCCTTGACCTTGGTCTTGTCCAGGACTGAGAACCTCGGCCTTTGGGCCTTTGAAGGGTAGTCCTCGGTGTGGCAGGGACGGATGTCGCAGCTGTTGCCACCGATCTCGCAAATCGCCTTGGCGAAGTCGTACCAAGAGATTGCGCCCTCGTTGCTGAAGTGGTATATTCCTTTGCGAGAGAGTAGGTTCTCGCTGATTACTTTAATGATTAGTTTAGCAAGATCACGGGCGTAGGTCGGAGTTCCGATCTGGTCGAAAACCACCTTTAGCGAATCCCTTTCTTCGGTGAGTCCCAGCATCGTCTTCACGAAATTCTTCCCGAAAGGGGAGTAGAGCCACGCCGTGCGGAAAATGATGCTGTTACATCCGGATTCGATAACCTTCCTTTCCCCAAGGAGCTTGGTCGAGCCATACACTCCGAGCGGGTCGGTTGGCCAGTCCTCCCGGTAAGGGATCGTCCTGTCTCCGTGGAAAACGTAGTCTGTGGAGATGTGGATTAGGGTCGCGCCCCTTTCCGCCGCGACCTTGGCGAGGATTCCCGCGGCGGTGCTGTTCAACAGCATGGCGGTGGCCGAGTCGTCCTCTGCCTTGTCAACGTTTGTGTAAGCGGCGCAGTTGACGATCACATCGATATTCTCCGAGTCGCTGATGATCCTGACGGCATCAGCGTTGGTGATGTCAAGGTAAACCGTCTCGACTCCGGGGACCGAAGTCACGTCTGTGAACACAAATCTGTCTCGGCTTTTCGCAGCCTCCTCGCGGAGCTCGTTCCCGAGCTGTCCGTTAGCTCCAGTGACCAGCACATTCATAATCCCAAAAATAGTCACAAAAATGAAGTCGCGCAAAAATTTTAGCGTATATTTGCATTTATGGACAATGCGAGACCAACCATCTATCTCTACACTGACGGTGCCTCAAGCGGTAATCCCGGCCCCGGAGGGTATGGGATTATCCTAAAGTGCGGGAGTCTTGAAAAAGAGATGAGCGGAGGCTTCGCGCTCACCACCAACAACCGGATGGAACTTCTCGCCGTGATTGTCGGGCTTGAGGCGGTTAAGTGGCAGAACGCCATCGTCCAGGTTTACAGCGATTCCAGGTATGTCGTGGATGCGGTCAACGAGGGATGGCTTTTCAACTGGGAGAGAAACGGTTGGAAAAAGAGCGATAAAAAGAAGGTCGAGAACATTGACCTCTGGGAGCGTTTCCTGATCGTTTATCGGCGGCATAAGGTGACTTTAGACTGGGTTCATGGCCATGCCGGTCATCCGGAGAACGAGCGATGCGACCGCCTTGCCGTCGCCGCGAGGGAGGCCGGGCCGCTTCCTCAAGACGCTGGTTACGAGGCGAATAAGACAGAAACAACAGACACAGATTTGACTTTATTATAGACATGACAGACAGAAACTACCGTAAGCCGATTGTCGGCATCACCCAAGGTGATGGTAACGGAATAGGCTATGAAGTGATAATCAAATCTTTGGCGGACGCCAGGATACTCGAGTCTTTCACCCCAGTGATATACGGGTCCTCAAAGATATTCGGATTCTACCGCAAGCGCATCCACAACATTGACCAGCAGATGGACGTTTATGTGATCCAGAGCGCCAAGGATGCCAAGCCCAAGAAAATCAACATCGTTAATTGCCTTCCGGACAACACCTATGTGGAGCCTGGGCAATCGACTCCCGAATCCGCCAAGGCGGCGATCACATCCCTGGAATGGGCCGTTAGGGACATAAAGGCGGGCGATATTGACGTGCTCGTGACGGCTCCTATCAATAAAAGGGCTATGGTCAAGGAAGGCTTCGGCAATACGGGTCACACGGAATATCTCCAGAAAGAATTCGGGGTTCAGGATGTCGCCATGTTCATGGTCTCGAACCAGCTCAGGATCGGTGTAGTGACCGGGCATATTCCCCTTAAAGATGTGCCCTCGTCCATCACTGTCGATCGTATTGTCAGCAAGCTCCGTCTCATGACAGCTTCCCTCAAGAGGGATTTCGGGGTAGTGGAGCCCAAGATCGCGGTCCTCGGACTGAACCCTCATTGCGGTGACGGAGGCCTGCTGGGCGATGAGGAGGAAAAGATCATCCTGCCTGCGGTCAAGGCCGCCAACGCCGAGGGAATCATGGCTTTCGGGCCATATTCTCCGGACGGTTATTTCGGTCTCGGCCACTACGCGAAGTTCGACGCCACTTTGGCCATGTACCATGACCAGGGGCTAGCTCCTTTCAAGGCCCTCGCCTTTGAGGACGGTGTCAATTTCACGGCCGGACTCCCGATCGTCAGGACATCACCAGATCACGGTACGGCTTTCGAGATGGCTGGTAGGGATGAGGCTGATCCTCATTCGATGATGTCGGCAATCTACGCCGCTATTGACATATTCCGCAAGCGTCAGGCTTTCGACTCGGTTCAGGAAGGGAAAATAAGGAAATAGATATGGCATTCGATAGGACTATATTGATAACCGGTGGCGCCGGATTCATAGGCAGCCACGTTGTAAGACTCTTCGTCAACAAATATCCGAACTACAGGATTATAAACCTCGACAAGCTCACTTATGCCGGTAACCTGGCAAATCTCAAGGATGTCGAGGATAAGCCTAACTATGTTTTTGTTAAGGCGGATATTTGTGATTACGAGGAGATTAAGAAGATTATCTCTACTAATGATGTAACTGGGATTATCCATCTTGCGGCTGAGAGCCATGTGGATCGGTCGATCGTGGATCCGTTCACTTTCGCCCGTACCAACGTGATGGGAACCCTTTCTCTCCTCCAGGCCGCTCGTGAGTACTGGGAGCCTTCCGGGTGGCTTGCCTGTCATTCTGAGCGCGGCGAAGAATCCGCGTCCTGCCGCTTCTACCACATCAGCACGGACGAGGTTTACGGAGCCCTTGAGCTGACCAAACCTGAGGGGGACCCTCGGGCCAGCGAGTGCGGTGGAGGACCTTTCGGCGACGATTTCTTCACTGAGACCACCCGTTATCAGCCCCACAGCCCATATTCGGCGGCCAAGGCCTCAAGCGACCATTTTGTCAGGGCGTATCACGACACCTACGGCATGCCGACAGTTGTGACGAACTGCTCCAACAATTATGGCCCTTATCAGTTCCCCGAGAAGCTTATTCCTTTGTTTATCAATAATATCCGCCATCGTAAACCTCTCCCGGTCTATGGAAAGGGCGAAAATGTGCGTGACTGGCTCTACGTCGAGGATCATGCCCGGGCTATCGACCTGATTTTCCATGAGGGCAAAGTCGGCGAGACTTACAACATCGGAGGCTTCAACGAGTGGAAGAATATCGACTTGATCAAAGTCCTTATCAAGACCGCTGACCGCCTTCTCGGACGTCCTGAGGGGGCTGACGACGACCTGATCACCTTCGTCACGGACCGCAAGGGGCATGATATGCGTTACGCAATCGATTCGACAAAGTTGAAAGAAGAACTGGGCTGGGAGCCCTCGCTGCAGTTTGAGGAGGGGATTGAGAAGACCGTGAGGTGGTATCTCGACAACCAGGACTGGCTCGACAACGTGACCAGTGGCGACTATCTCAAATACTACGACAGCATGTATAAGGGACGCTAGGTTCCCAATCACATACGGCAATAAATGAAGACCGCGGCCAGAAGGCCGCGGTTTTCGCAAGAATTCGTTTTCGGTCCACGGTAAGGAGTTCTGATGGTGGAGAGCGGACTCATCCGGCATCGCTGCTGCCTGACGGCCTTGATCGACACAAGGAATTCCGCTTCGGCGGCCACCAGCCTTTTCCTGTAGGCCTTATTGTACCGCGAATATAAATATTAAAATTTAATCTCCAAAATATTTTTCGCAATTTATTGTAAAATTAATTTATCTAATAGGTGTTATCGTATTTATAATAAGGCGATTAATAGCAAAAATTTCTATTTAAAGTAATAGATTAAATAACCTAAAAATCCCGATGAAATCCCCACTTTTGCCGCCCCACAGCCTTTCATCGGGATGTTCCTGACGCTAAGACATTTGCGGTGAGATGTTGCTTTCTACCGCTTCGATCGTGTTGGCGATTATGTCATAACTAGTCTTTTCGGATCCGTCACCGGCGATGTATTTCTGAATCCTCAGCCGGCCAGTCACATAGATAGGGAATCCTTTTGAGATCATTTCCAAAGAGGGGATACCTTTGTTTCCTTCCCATGCCGTCACATTGTGCCATGTGGTCTCGATCACCGGTTCACCATTGCGGTCTTTGTAAGCGAAGTTTGTCGCCACGGAAAAATGAGCTACCCTCGTGTTTCCGACCCTGAGAATGTTGACGCTGCCGACATTCCCCCGGATTTCAATTTTGTTCAGTTGTTCCATAATTCAGTTGATGTTGGTTAATGCCGCGAAGATAGTTTCCCTCCAGTTGATCAGGAAGGATTCTAAAAATAATAGCGGAAGATTTTTCTGTTTTTTATGATTGGTGATTTCTTTTTAGCTATAAAACAAAATCTTATCACCGATTATCTCATCATACCCCCTCCAATTCCTTGACATATCGCTTGTTTTCGCGCATATTCACCCCATGAGCTATAAGGAAGATGACAAAGAGGGGAAGAGATGTCTGGAGTGCGGGGAAGTCCTTCCTTATGGGCGGAAAGACATGAGGTTCTGCTCTCCGTCCTGCAAGAACAAATGGCACTATCAAAAAGGAGGAAACGTCAAGGGGCTGAAGATGAGAATTATCGGGGCTATCGACCGGAACTATTACATCCTCGTCTCCCTGCTGGATTCCGGCATTACATCAATTGATATTCCTGACCTTGTGCAGATGGGATACAACCTTGGTTGCGTCACCTCCTACCATAAGGTCAGGAATCACGATGAGTACCGATGCTACGACATCAAGTACTATATGTCAGAGAGTCGGATTTTCAGGATTGAGCGTTGTCAGTGGCGGCTTTGACCTTTTCCGGATCCTTGAACAGGATCATGAACAGGATTCCGACCACAAGGGCGTAAGCGGCGAATATGTACCATGCGGTGCTCCACGACGGCTCAGCGGCGTTGTACACGCAGTGGTTCACAACCCGGCCCGCTGCCCATGTTCCTATCGACGCTCCCAAACCGTTGGTCATGAGCATGAAAAGGCCCTGCGCACTGGAGCGGATGCCCTTGTCGGTGTTCTCGTTCACGAACAAGGAACCGGAGATGTTGAAGAAGTCGAACGCTACGCCATAGACAATGCAGCTCAGGATGAACATCCAGACACCACCGCCGGGATTGCCGGCCCCGAAGAAGCCGAAGCGGAAGACCCATGCGAACATGGCGATAAGCATGACTTTCTTGATGCCGAACTTCTTCATGAAGAAGGGGATAAGAAGGATGCAGAGGGTCTCGGAGACTTGGCTTAGCGAAATGAGGGCATTGGCGTTGTTGGCTCCCCACGCGTTAGCGAATGCGGGATTGTCCTTGAACGAGGTGATGAAGGTGTTAGCGTAGCCGTTGGTGATCTGTAGGGAGGCTCCCAGCAGCATTGAGAATATGAAGAACACCGCGAACTGGCGGTCCTTGAAAAGACGGAACGCGTTAAGGCCGGTAGCCTCGGCGAAGGACTGGGATCCTTGGGCTTTCGGCTTGCAAGGGCAGTCGGGAAGGGTCAGGGCGTAAGCGCACAGGATGAGGCTTATGATGCCGGACACGAAGAATTGGTTATATGTGTGCTGGTACTGGATGCCTTCGCCGTTCTTCACGAAATTGACGAAAAGCATTGTGAGGATGAATCCCACCGTACCGAAGACCCTGATCGGAGGAAAATCCTTGACAGGATCCTTACCCTCTTTCTCCAAAGCGTTGTAAGCCACCGAGTTGGAGATGGCTATCGTGGGCATGAAGAAAGCGATGCTCATGAGGTAGAAAAGGTAGAACACCGTGAAATTGAAGTCACTTGAGATCACGTATGACCCTTCGGTGAGATTCACGTGTCCCATAGCGTACCAGCCGGTAAGGAGCATAAAAACGCCGGCAAGTCCCTGGCATAGGGATAGGACCTTTTGCGCGGGGATCCACTTGTCGGCCACGATTCCCATGAGGGCGGGCATGAAGATGGACACAAACCCCTGCGAGGCGAAGAATAACCAGATTTGCGGGCCAAGTCCTGCCTTTCCGAGGAAACTGCCCATCGAGGTGAGGTAAGCTCCCCATGCGGCGAATTCCAGGAAGTTCATCAGGATAAGCCTGAGAGTGATGGATTTGTTCTGCATTATTTATAGTTTTTTAGTGTTTTCCTGAGGAAACGAATCAAACAAAAATAAGGGTTTTTACTGTAAAAAACACTATATTTGAAAGTCAAATCGCAAAGAATGAGATTCACAACGATAGCGAAAGATCCGCGGAGCGGGGCAAGGACAGGAGTCTTCACCACCGGGCACGGTGAGGTCAGGACCCCTATTTTCATGCCTGTAGGCACTGTCGGGTCGGTTAAAGGAGTGTATCACAAGGATCTACGGGATGACATCCGGGCTGAGATCATACTCGGAAACACGTACCATCTCTATCTTCGGCCCGGGCTGGAGACGCTCCGTTCTGCCGGAGGTCTTCATAAGTTCGAGTCTTGGGACAGGCCGATTTTGACTGACAGCGGCGGCTTCCAGGTATTCTCCCTCACCCAGATCCGAAAGATCACCGAGGAAGGCTGCAGGTTCCAGTCCCATATTGACGGATCGAGACATACTTTCACCCCCGAGAACAATGTGGACACTCAGCGGATCATCGGCTCGGACATCATGATGGCACTTGACGAGTGCTGTCCCGGGGACGCTGACGAGCGGTATGCCGCGAAATCCCTGAAACTCACCCAGGGTTGGCTTGAGAGATATTTCAAGCGCTTCCAGGAGACCGAGCCCCTATACGGTTACGATCAGGTGATGTTCCCGATCATCCAGGGCTGCGTCTATCCGGAGCTTCGCAAACGCGCTGTGGACCACGCCAGGACCCTGGTCGGTGACAGTCCAGCTGTCGGAGGCTTCGCGATCGGGGGTCTCGCCGTTGGGGAACCGACTGAGATGATGTACCAGATGCTGGAACTCGTGTGTCCGATCCTGCCGGAGGATAAACCCAGGTATCTGATGGGAGTCGGCACTCCAGCCAACATCCTCGAAGGAATCTCGAGGGGAGTGGACATGTTCGATTGCGTCATGCCGACCCGAAACGGTCGCAACGGGATGCTGTTCACCTGGAATGGCATCATGAATATGCGCAACGCTAAATGGGCGGATGATTTCTCGCCCATTGACCCCGACGGTACGTCATTTGTTGATAAGGAATATTCCAAAGCGTACCTTCACCACCTTTTCGTGGCGAAGGAGATGTTCGCCGCTATGGTCGCTTCCGAGCATAACCTCGCTTTCTATCTCGATCTTGTCCGCCAGGCAAGGGCGCATATCGAGGCGGGGGACTTCTCATCATGGAAAGACGCGGCGGTAAAGAGAATCAGCGCGAGATTGTAGGATATGGAAACAGGATTGAAGAAGATAGACAAGTACATCATCAAGAAGTTCATCTTGACCTTCTTCATCGCCCTATTGCTCATAATCGTGATAGTCATAATCTTCGACATCAGTGAGAAGATCAACCACTTTGTCGAGAATAAGGCTCCGCTGAAAGCTATTATCCTGGACTATTATGTCAACTGGATACCGTATTTCATGAACATGTTCAGTCCGTTGTTCGTGTTCATCACGGTTATCTTCTTCACTTCCAGAATGGCTGCTGACAGCGAGATTATAGCGATCCTGTCCTGCGGCGTGAGCTATCGGAGGATGATGCTGCCATACATCATTTCCGCCGCCCTTATCGCCTTGCTCTCACTCTCTTTGAGCCTTTGGGTAATTCCGCGGTCGAACGTTACGAGACTGCAGTTCGAGTCCACTTATGTCAAGCATAGGAACCCGTTCAGTTCCAACAATGTGCATTATCAGATCGACACTGGGAAGTTCGTCTATGTTGAGTCGTTCGGATCTTGGAACAACACCGCTTACGGCTTCACACTGGAGGACATAAAGGACAATAAGCTGGTCAGTAAGCTCTCCGCTGAGACCGCTGTCTGGGACAGCACTTCCGGCAGCTGGAGGCTCAACAACTATTTTATCCGGGACTATACCGAAGGACTTGAGGACAGGGTCCGGTCCGGCAGCAAGATTGACACGGTCATCAGCTTGACAGTCACTGATTTCTATCGTAACAAGAACACCGTTGAGACTCTTCCGATCGGCCAGCTAAACAACCTCATCGCGCAGCAGAAAATGCGCGGGGACACCAATGTCATGTACGCCCTGATTGAAAAACATACCCGTTACGCCTTGCCTTTCTCAGCCTTCATCCTGACGATCATGGGGGCCAGCCTATCTTCGAGAAAGAGAAGGGGAGGGATCGGGCTCAATATCGGAATAGGAATCGCGCTTAGTTTCACCTACATACTGTTCCTCCGTTTCAGCCAGATGTTCGTCTATTCCGGAGCCATGGCCCCGGTGGTCGCTCTTTGGCTTCCTAACGTGATTTTCGGTGTGGTGGCCGCGTTCCTATATTCAAGAGCATCCAAATAACTGGTATTATTATGGCAACCCAATCATTAACTCCACTGAAGCGTACGATAGTAGGCGTTCAGTTCATGTTCGTGGCCTTCGGTTCCACGGTGCTTGTTCCTCTGCTTGTCGGATTTGACCCGGCCATAGCGCTGTTGGCGGCCGGTCTTGGAACCCTGTTGTTCCATGGTGTCACCAAGGGTAAAGTCCCCATCTATCTCGGTAGCAGTTTCGCCTTTATAGCTCCTATCGTGAAGGCTACTGAGCTCTACGGAATGCCTGGTATGTTCTGTGGTCTTGTGGCGGTTGGCGTGGTGTACCTTTTGATGAGTCTTCTTGTCAAACTGTTTGGTATCAGCTTCATCAAGAAACTTTTCCCTCCAATCGTGATCGGACCTGTCATCATGCTTATCGGTCTCTCTCTCGCCGGGACAGGAGTCAACATGGCGAGCCAGAACTGGACTCTTGCCCTGATCTCACTCTTGGTCGCCATCGCCTGCTCCATCTGGGGTAAAGGAATAATCAAGCTTATCCCCGTTTTCTTCGGAGCGATCGCCGGCTACATCGCCGCCCTGATCTTCTTCCGCAGCGGAATGGATTTCACCGCTCTCGCCGAGGCCAAATGGTTTGCCCTTCCTCATTTCACCAAGATGAGCTTCTCATGGCAGGCTATCGTGTTCATGGCTCCCGTGGCCATCGCTCCTATCATCGAGCATGTGGGTGATGTCTACGCAATCAGCGAGATCGCCGGTGAGGACTATGTCAAGGATCCTGGTCTGCACAGGACAATGATGGGCGACGGACTTGCCTGTATGCTCGCCGCTTTCCTGGGTGGAGCGCCTGTCACCACTTATTCGGAGGTCACCGGAGCTGTCTCTCTCACCAAGGCGACTGATCCAGCCTGCATGAGAATAGCCGCCCTTTCAGCGATCATCGTTTCTCTGATCGGCAAGGTTGGAGCGGCCATCCAGACCATTCCCCAGGCTGTCCTGGGCGGTATCATGCTCCTTCTTTTCGGAAGCATCGCCGCGGTCGGAATCAATAACATGGTCAAGGCCAAGATAGACATGAACAAGACCCGCAACCTGATTATCGCCTCCATCATCCTGACTGTCGGAATCGGTGGCGCTGTCATCAGCTTCGGCAAGTTCTCCCTCGCCGGGATCGGTCTCGCCTCGATCGTGGGTGTCATTCTCAATCTTTTAATTCCTGATAAGGATGCTGAAAGTAAAGATAGTAAACAAGAGCAAGTGGCCTGATCCGTTCTACGCTACTGAGGCGTCGGCCGGAATGGACCTGAGGGCTGACTTGGAAGAGCCGATTGTCCTGAAGCCTCTTGAGAGGATTCTGGTTCCCACCGGGATCTCCATAGAGCTTCCTGTCGGATACGAGGCCCAAGTGCGTCCTCGCAGTGGTCTGGCCACCAAGAAAGGTATAACGATCATCAACTCTCCCGGAACGGTGGATGCCGACTTCCGGGGGGAGTTGAGGGTCTCCCTGGTCAATCTCTCAAGCGAGCCCTTCGAGCTCGTTCCGGGTGAGAGGATAGCGCAGATGGTTGTCGCCCGACATGAGAGAGTAGAGTGGGAGGATGTAGAGGTCCTCTCCGAAACGGAAAGAGGCTCCGGAGGCTGGGGAAGCACCGGTAGCAAGTAATTTAGCGACAATGGATATTCAAGGACTATATTCCCTTTTTAAGGAATGCTCCTCTGTCACGACGGACAGCAGGAATATTTCAGGAGGAGAGTTGTTTGTGGCCCTGAAAGGGGAGAATTTCAACGGTAATGAGTTCGCCCTCAAGGCTTTGGAGGCCGGAGCGAAGTATGCTGTGGTCGATGCGGCGTCAACGGCCGCCGTATCTGGGGATGAAAGAGTTATTCCGGTACCGGACACTCTCCAGACCCTTAAGGACCTTGCCCGTTACCATCGGGAGAATACTTTTGTAGCCGGGAAACGATTGACAGTCATTGGATTGACTGGCACAAACGGGAAAACCACCACCAAAGAGCTCATCACCCGTGTCCTTACCTCGAAATATAATGTCACAGCGACCCGCGGGAATCTAAACAACGACATTGGTGTGCCGCTTTCCCTGCTGTCGATTAACGGAGACACTGAGCTGGCTGTTATTGAGATGGGTGCCAATCATCCGGATGACATCTCCAAATTGGTGAATGTCTGTGAGCCGGATTATGGCCTCATCACCAATGTAGGCAGGGCCCATTTGCTCGGTTTCGGCAGTTTCGAGGGTGTGAAAAAAGCTAAAGGTCAGTTGTATGACTATCTCTCCGCCCATGGCGGTCAGGCCTTTGTCAATGCGGACGATCCTGACCTTATGGCCATGGCTGCAGACCGCTGGCCCCAGAGCGGTGGTTCGACTCCGCTCACCAACCGGGTAATCACTTACGGCCTTACCTCCCTGCAGGCTGAGGTCCTTCCGTCAAGCGCCGAACACCCATATTTAAGGATGAGGCTTCCTGACGGCCTCCTTGTCGAGACCCATCTTGCGGGGGCGTATAATGCCACCAACGTGGCCGCCGCTTTGGCTGTGGGGCAACATTTCGGAGTCTCTCTCGAGGATGGGATCAAGGCTGTCAGTGAATATATTCCTAAGAATAACCGTTCCCAACTGGAAAAAACGGATAGGAATATCCTGATCCAGGACGCCTACAACGCCAATCCAACCAGCATGGCCGCCGCTTTGGACAATCTCGGACACGTGGAAGCTTTTCGCAAGGCCGCATTGCTCGGGGATATGCGAGAGTTGGGTGAAGAGTCTTTGGCGGAACATCACAAAATTCTCTCCCAGGTCCTGTCCATGGGACTGGATTTCGTTTGCCTTGTAGGAGAGGAGTTCAAGAAAGCCCTTACCGGCATCCAGAGAGATGACGTGTTCTGGTTCGCTACTTCAGAAGAACTTGCCGAATGGCTTAAGGCGAATCCCATCAGCGGATTCACGATCCTGGTCAAGGGTTCGAGGGGGATCCAGATGGAGAAGGCCCTTCCTGAATTGTAGGTAGTTTCTTGTTAATAATGGCTGTAAGGCCAGTGAAAGGTACCTTGTCCACATAGCGCTGGACAAGGTATCTTGCTATCATGCCGATGAAATACCCAAAAGTGATGCCTATTATGGCTCCGACTATGACATCGCCGAGGTAATGCTTACCGACAAAGATCCTGCTGATGGAGATGAGCATCGCCCAGGCGAGTGCCCATTTACAGAAAGCGTTGTAGGTGTGGGTGTTGTCGTTTCTGAATCCGATAATCAGGCACATGGCCACGGCGTACGCGTTGGCGGCATGCGCTGAGAAGAAACCGTAGAATCCGCCGCGGCTTTCCAATAGGTTCAGCCCGCCGTTGAGCATCCGGAAAGAGTAGCTTGGCCGGAGTCTCAGGACCGCGTGTTTCACGAGGTTGGAGAACTGGTCGCAGGCGGCGAATGCCAAGCCGCATGTGGCGAGCACAATCAAAGCTTTTTTCCAGCCGAGCCGTTTGAAGAGGAAATAGACGCAGATTATGTAGGTCGGGATCCAGAACGACTTGTCCGAGAACATTGTCCACATGCAGTCAGTCCAGGGTGTACTGAGGCTGTTGAGCCACAGTGTCACATCCTGGTCCAGACTGTGAAGGGTGCCTATGATTGAAGCGCTGACCATAACATGTCTTTGAGCTCTTTGAGCCCTTCCCCTGAGATCGAGGATATGAAGACGTGCGGTATGCCCTCCGGGAGAGTGGGCTCAATCTGAGCCTCGATCTCCTTGTCGATGAGGTCGCATTTAGTGATGGCTAGAACACGCTCTTTATCAAGAAGTTCCGGGTTATATTCCTCCAGCTCGTTAAGAAGGGTCCGGTAGCCCGCGGCGATGTCATCCTCCTCGGCCGAGACCATGAACAGGAGGACGGAGTTTCTCTCGATATGTCTCAAGAAACGGATTCCGATGCCCTTGCCTTCATGCGCGCCTTCGATGATTCCCGGGATGTCAGCCATCACAAAGGATTGGTCGTCATAGTATTTGACTATCCCGAGGTTCGGTTCCAGGGTGGTGAAGGCGTAGTTGGCGATCTTGGGTTTCGCTGCCGTGATAGCCGCGAGCAGCGTGGATTTACCAGCGTTCGGGAAACCTACCAGTCCGACGTCGGCAAGGAGTTTCAACTCGAGGATGAACCATCCTTCCTCTCCTTCCTCTCCAGGTTGGGCATATCTCGGGGTCTGGTTCGTGGCGGTCTTGAAGTTGTTGTTGCCGAGTCCGCCACGGCCTCCCTTGCATAGGATCCTCTCCTCACCGGGCTCCATCATCTCAAACAGGACCTCCTCTGTCTCAGCATCTTTGACTACAGTGCCAACTGGAACCTCGAGGATGATGTCCTCTCCGTTCTTGCCGGTCCTGAGTCCTCCTGAGCCGCTGGCCCCGTTGTCGGCTTTGACATGCTTGCGATACTTAAGATGAATAAGGGTCCAGAACTGCGGATTGGCTCTCAGGATGATGTGCCCACCCCGGCCGCCGTCTCCTCCGTCCGGGCCGCCTTTCGGGACATATTTGGCCCTATGAAGGTGCATTGATCCGGCGCCTCCATGTCCTGAGGCACAGAAAATCTTTACGTAATCTATGAAATTCGAGTCCGGCATAATAGCGATCTTTATGCGCGAATGTACGATTATTAATTGAGTTTTTCCAGTTCGGAGATCCAGAGCTGGACTTTCGCGTCGGATGGCATGCGGAAATCTCCACGGGGCGAGAAGCTGACCGGGCTGATCTTCGGGCCGTCAGGCATGCAGGAGCGCTTGAACTGCTGGCTGAAGAACCTCCAGTAGAACTTCTTGAGCCACTTGAGGATCGTCTCGGCGTCGTACCCTTCGACTCCGCTCAGGGACCGCCCTTTGCTGAACGCATGGCAGGCCAGGAAGTAGATCTTGGAAGGGGAGTAGCCGTGGAGCATCAGGTTGTAGATGAAGAAGTCGTGAAGCTCGTACGGGCCGATTAGATCCTCGGTCTTCTGTTTGATCTCTCCCTTGGAATCCGCTGGCATAAGTTCCGGACTGATAGGAGTTTCCACTATGTCAATCAGGATCTCAGCAGCTGAACGCCCACCCGAAAGTGAAGGAGCGGTGAACACATTCCCGGCCGCCCAGCGGACAAGATGCTTTATCAGAGTCTTAGGGACAGAAGCGTTGACCCCGTACATCGACATGTGATCCCCGTTGTAGGTGCACCAGCCAAGGGCCAGCTCGGAAAGATCACCTGTACCCACGACGAGACCGTTCTCCTGGTTTGCTATGTCCATAAGGATCTGCGTCCTCTCGCGCGCCTGAGCGTTCTCGTAAGTGGAATCCATAACAGTGGGATCATGGCCTATGTCTTTGAAATGCAGCTCTACGGCTGGAACGACAGAGATTTCCTTGGAAGTCACTCCCAGCGCCTCCATCAGGTCCGTGGCGTTGGATTTGGTCCTGACCGTAGTTCCGAGGCCAGGCATGGTGATGCCGATGATCCCGGACCTGTCGAGTCCCAACTTGTCGAAGGCCATAGCCGTGACGATCAGGGCCAGGGTGCTGTCCAGGCCACCGGATATTCCCAGAACTGCCTTTTTGCAGCCGATGTGCTCCATCCGGGCCGCGAGACCTGTCGATTGGATGGAAAGGATCTCCCTGCAGGCTTCAGCCTCCTCTATAGGATCACCTTCCGGGAGGAAGGGATGCGGCTCGACCGGGCGGTAAAGACATTTGGAGAAATCTGTCGGAGCGGGATCACCGAGCTCAAACCGGCAGTAGAGGTTGGAATATTCGCAGGCTGATGTGCCGTCAGGAGCCATCCCCCTGAAGGAGTTCTTCTTTTGCCTGTGGACCCCGAGCTTCTCGATGTCGATGTCGGCGAAGGTGATCGACTCTTCCATCTTGAACCTCTCGTTCTCGGCGAGCGGTTCCCCGTCCTCGCAGATTATCGCTGAACCGCCATAGACAGTGTCCATCGTTGACTCGCCGTAACCGGCTGAGCAATAGACATATCCCGAAACAGTACGGCCTGACTGGTTGATCACGAACTCGCGACGTTTGCGGTGCTTCCCGGCCACCTCATTGGAGGCGGAAATATTCACGATCACCTGCGCGCCTGACGGAGCCAGGAAGGAGGACGGCGGGACGGGAGTCCAGAAGTCCTCGCAAATCTCTATCCCGAAGGTCGTCCTGCCGATTGAGAACAGAAGGTTGGGGGAGAGGTTACAGCGCTGCCCGCAGTATTTTGTCACGGAGTCGAAACCGTCTCTGTAGTAATTCTTTCCATCATCGACAAAACGGCCGACTCGGGTGTTGGAGGGGGCCAGGAAGTCCGATCCGGAGGCGAACCAGCGTCCCTCGTCGAATTCGGCGTAAGTCGGCAGATAGATTTTCGGGACTATTCCCTTTATCCCTCCGTTCCGGATGACGACGGCGCAGTTGTATAGCCGACCCCGGTAACGCACCGGCGCTCCGACGACCACAGTGACGTGTTTACCTCGGGTGTGGACCGCTATCTTTTTGACAGCTTCCTCTGAGGCTGTCAGAAGGAGGCTCTGCCCGAAAAGGTCCAGGCAGGTGTAGCCTGTGACCGAAAGCTCCGGAAAGACAACCAAAGAGGCTTGCCCTTCCTCGGCCTTGTCGATCAGGTTGATAATGGCGTCACTGTTAAAATCGACGTCAGCTATGCGTACCCGCGGCACGGCGGCCGCGACCCTGAAGAATCCGTAATCCATTTTCCTTAATATGATTAAGCGTTGGCGGGATCGTCACTCCGGTCCCGGCTTTCCAGCCGCTCTCTTTCCTTGCGGTGGATGTTGTTGACTGTGACCGCGATTACCCTGTAAAGGAAATATAAACCGATCAGCAGGATGCAGATGTTCGCCCATAGTTTCCCGGAGCCTCCGATAAGCATCGCGGCGGCGAATCCGATGATGAAAACAGCGAACACGAAATAAATGATATTCATGAACTTGACCATGACTCTACAGACTTTCTATGAGTTTTGTGAATATCGCGCACATCTTGTCGGCCGCGGCGTCGGCGGCTTTCACGACAGCTTCGCCGTCGTTGACATAATCCTCAGCGTAATCGTCGTGGGCCTCATTTGTGACCACTGACATTCCGAACACCGGAACATCAGAATGGCGGGCGGTGATCACTTCGGGAATGGTTGACATCCCGGTCACGTCTCCGCCGATTATGCGGATGTATTTATATTCCGAAGGGGTTTCGTAAGTGGGACCTGTGCCTCCGTAGTAAACTCCCTTGTGGACCTTTATGCCCATCTCAGCGGCGATCTCCTCGGCCTTCGCGATAAGCTTCAGGTCGTAGGGCCTGGTCATGTCGGGGAACCTGGGCCCGAACTCGTCCATGTTGGGACCGATCAGAGGGTTAGGCTGCTGGCAGATGTGGTCTTTGATTATCATCAGGTCTCCTACCTTATAATCATAGTTGACCCCGCCGGCGGCGTTGGAGACGAACAGGTACTTGATTCCGAGGACAACCATGACCCTGGTCGGAAGGGTAACGAGCTCCATCGGATAACCCTCGTAGAAATGGATGCGCCCTTGCATCATTATGACCTGCTTCCCGCCGATCTCACCCACGAGGAAGTTGCCTTTGTGGCCGATGGCGGTTGAGACGGGGAATCCCGGAATATTCTTGTAGGGGATCACGATTGGATCCTTGACAACGTTCGCGAGTTTTCCCAGACCGCTGCCCAGCACTATCCCGACAATCGGTTTACGGTCGCCGATATGCGCCTTGACATAGTCGGCGGCCTGGTGTATCCTTTCAATCCTGGTGTCCATGATATTTGAGTTTTATTGTTGTTCTTGAATTGTTTCCAAGGCTTTCCAGCCATCCGAGAGAATCTCCTTCTCGCCTTTGACTTTCCTGTCCTTCATCACGAGGCGCCCTCCGGCTATAAGCGAGGAGATGCAGTCGCTGTGGGCTGAATAGATGTAGTTGGCCAGGAATGGCCCGGGGGAGAGGAAGAAGGTGCTGTCAGTGTCGATGATCTGTATGTCGGCGTCCCAGCCTTCCTCGATCTTCCCGGTCTTCAGTCCCAGAGCCTTTCCGCCATTGACGGTCACCATGTCCAGAAGATCCCCGAGCGGCAGGGCGGTGGGATCGTCCCTCCACGCTTTCTCCACGATGGCGGTGGTCTTCATCGCCTCGAGCATGTCCAGGTTGTTGGATGAGGCGCAGCCGTCGGTGCCGAGGCAGACGTTGGCTCCGGCGTCCTTGAGCTCCTCGCAAAGGAACTTGTACCCGGAAGCGAGCTTGAGATTGGAGTTGATGTTGTGGACGCAGCTGACGCCACGGCGCCCGAGAATCTCCACGTCTTTCTCCGAAAGCCAGAGGGAGTGGGCGGCTATGACATCTGGGCCCAGGAGCCCCAGCGAGTCGAAATATTCGACAGGGGAGAGACCTCCGTGGGCGGCCTTGCAATCTTCCACTTCCCGGCGGGTCTCGGACAGGTGAATATGGATCCGCAGCCCGCGCTTCCTGGCGAAATCAGTGGCCCAGAGGATCATCGGCTCACTGACGGTATAGACAGCGTGGATGCTGACCGCGAAACGCTGCCGTCCGAGGTTGTCCTTGACCATCTCGTACATCGCAGCGCACTCGTCTTTCTGCCTGGCGGTCACCTCCGGGTCGAAATTGTCCAGGCAGGTGTATGAGAACAGGCCCCGGAGCCCGATCTCCTCGGTAGCTTTCATGGACATGCGGGAATGCCAGTACATGTCGTTGAATGAGGTGGTTCCGGTCTTTATCATCTCGAGTGCGGCGACCTTGGTGGCGCTGAATACGAAGGGTCTGTCGAGGTGGGACTCGATGCCCCAGATGTGGTCCAGCCAGTCGTGGAGGGCCATGTCCTCGCCGATCCCCCTCATCAGGCTCATGGCGGCATGGGTGTGGGCGTTGACAAAGCCCGGCATGGCTGTCTTGCCGGTGCAGTCCAGCACCGTCATCCCTTCGCCCCTCCTGTCATCCTGAGCGCCAGCGAAGGATCTGATCTTCGCAATCTTCCCATCCTCGATAAGGATGTCAACCTGCGTGCCGTCCAGCGTTATGTTTTTGAGAAATATACTATCCATGGGCTATACCTATTTTCCAAATATAAGAAAAAATCGCTAATATTGTCTTAAAATCAACCACGAAGCAACATGAAGATTATCTCCAGGGCGCTTTCAGCCCTTGCCATCATCGTTTCCACCTCTGCCGCCGCACAGGAGGGCATCAACCAGATCGAGAAGAATTTCAAGAATATTCCCTGGAGCCAGCCGACCGGAGTCTATTGGTATTGGGTCTCCGGCAACATGTCCGCGGACGGGGTCGTCAAAGATCTCCAGGCCATGAAGAAAGCCGGGATCACCAGGGTCCAGATCGGAATGATTGGCGAGGGTCAGGGCGCTCCTCAAGGACCGGTCCGTATGTTCACGGAGGAGTGGTGGAACATCCTCCACACCATGTTCAAGACCGCCGGCGACCTCGGGATCGAGGTCGGTCTTTTCAACTGCCCAGGCTGGAGCCAGAGTGGTGGTCCGTGGGTAAAACCCTCGCAGTCGATGCGTTATCTTGGTTCTGTCAAGGATACTCTGACGGGTCCGTCATTATTTAAAGGAAAACTTCCTGTTGTTGGCGAGAATGCTCAGGATGTCAATGTTTTGGCATATCCTCTAATTGAATCTGAATCTGTCTTTTCCGTTACTGGCGACCCATCGAGGGACAGTGAGGTCACCTTTTCCAACGGCAAGCCTGCTTCAGTCAGAACTATAATCGTGGAGCCTACCTCGACGCCCGGTTCGACTGATGTCGAGTTGCTCGTCCGGAAGGACGGCGCGCTCAAGAGCGTGGAGAAATTCTATGTTGACAGAAGCAACGCCGGAGTCAATGTCGGATTCGATCCTGTGGCGCCTGTGGTGATCTCAATCCCAGAGACTTTAGGTGAGACTTTTGTCGTCAGTATCGAAAAGCCCGGTGTGATAAAGAAAGTGGCGCTCTCCGCTGTCCCCGCTGTCGAGCGTTTCGCCGAGAAAACATTCGCGAAAATGTGGCAGACACCGCATCCGATGTGGGAAGCCTACATGTGGCGCGAGCAGCCGACCGATGAGGGCGGGCTGGTTGTCAATCCTTCGGAAGTAATTGATATTTCGAAATATATGTCCGCCGACGGGACTCTTTCCTGGAAGGTTCCGGAGGGAAAATGGGTGGTCGAGAGAACGGCTATGCTTCCGACCGGATCCATGGATTCCCCGGCTCCGGAGGAGGGCACCGGCCTTGAGACCGACAAGATGAGCAAGAAGCACATCCGGACACATTTTGACAACTATCTCGGGAAGATCCTGGCGAGGATTCCAGCTGAAGACAGGAAGACTTTCAAGATAGTCGTGGAAGACAGCTACGAGACCGGCGGCCAGAACTGGACCGACGACATGATCCCTGATTTCAAGAAAGCATACGGCTATGATCCGACCCCGTATATTCCTGTACTGAGCGGTGTTGTGGTGGGCAGCAGGGACATTTCCGACCGTTTCCTTTGGGATCTGAGGAGGCTCGTCGCCGACGAGGTTTCCTATAATTATGTGGGTGGTCTAAGGGAGGTAAGCAATGAGCATGGCCTCACCACATGGCTCGAGAATTACGGTCACTGGGGATTCCCAGGAGAGTTCCTGCAATATGGCGGCCAGTCAGATGAGATAGCAGGAGAGTTCTGGAGCTTCGGTGACCTTGGAGACATCGAGAACCGTGTGGCTTCTTCCTGCGGCCATATCTACGGGAAAAAGCGGGTCTGGGCAGAGAGCTTCACTTGCGGCGGACCTGATTTCACCCAATACCCCGGCCAGATGAAGCAGCGGGGAGACCGTTTCTTCACCGAGGGGATAAACGCCTCGCTGATGCATCTTTACATCCAGCAGCCTGACGACCGGGTTCCCGGAATCAACGCCTGGTTTGGCAATGAGTTCAACCGCCATAACACCTGGTTCTCCCAGATGGATGTGTTCAGCGACTACCTCAAGCGTTGCAACTACCTTCTCCAGCAAGGACGCTATGTCGCTGATGTGGCATATTTCCTTGGTGAGGACGCTCCGAAGATGACGGGAGTCCGGGATCCTGAGATTCCGGACGGATATTCCTACGACTTCGTCAACTCCGAGGTCCTGATGGATGCCTCCGTCAAGGACGGTAAACTGCTCCTGAAGAGCGGTATGGATTATTCAGTGCTTGTCCTTCCGAAGATCAAGACCATGCGGCCCGAGTTGCTGAGCAAGCTTGAAACTCTTGTGAAAGAGGGACTTACGATTCTCGGACCGGCTCCGGAGAAGTCTCCGAGCCTCGCGGGATATCCTGAGGCTGACAGAAAGGTCAGGTCAATCGCCGAGCGCATGTGGCAGACTTCCGAAGAGCCTTTCGCCACTTCGGTTGATTATGGCAATGGCAGGATCTATCGTTCCGGCTCGCTTGAGCAGATCTTCGCCGACAAGGGGATTGTGGCTGATTTCCGCGCTGATGACGAGGAACTTCCGCTGCAGTTTATCCATCTGACCCTGAAAGACGCTGAGATTTATTTCGTCTCGAACCAGGGCGACAGCCCTGTGGAGTTCGACGGCATATTCAGAATTACCGGCAAGGCTCCAGAGCTTTGGAACCCGCTCATCGTCGAGACCCGGCCTCTTCCCGAATACAAAGCGTTGACTAAGACCACGAAGATTCCTCTCCGCCTGGACGCTTTCGAGAGTTCTTTCATCGTGTTCCGGAAAGACGCTCCAGCTACCGCGCCGCAGGGACGTAACTATCCGGAAGAGACCATTGTAGCTGAGGTCGCTGGTCCTTGGAAGGTGGCTTTCCAGGAAGGCAGGGGAGGCCCTGAGGCTCCTGTGGTCTTCGATTCACTTATTGACTGGACAGAGTCTTCGGACTATCATGTTAAGTATTTCTCCGGGACGGCCACATATTCCAGCTCATTCAAGTTGAAGAAACTTCAGGCTGGACCAGTCTATATTGATCTTGGAATAGTTATGGTGATGGCTAAAGTGAAGGTGAACGGGGAATATGTCGGGGGAGTGTGGACCGCACCTTATCGCTTGAATGTCACCGACTTCCTGAAGAAAGGGGAGAACCGGATCGAGGTGGAGGTGGTGAATTGCTGGCGCAACAGGCTTATCGGAGAGAAAGAGGTAGTCCCCGAGGCTGAGCGCTTCACTTTCCAGACGTCCACATACCTCGATAAAGACGACAAGCTCCAAAGCTCCGGCCTCCTCGGCCCCGTCAGGATCATTTCAGCCATTTAGAACAGTGCTGGTACGCTGACAGGCCTTCCAGTGGGAGTCTTCTTCCGCACTGGCGGCGAGAGAATGAGACACATCCGGAGGCAGGCTAGTTGTTCATTGATGATGGTATAGCGTAGACAGGTCGCCATGGCAAACCCATGGCCGCCCGTGGCCATGTGAACGGGAGGGGCCCGCCGCGAAGCGGTGGGAGGGATGAGCGAAGCGAAGGTTTGCGTGGCGAGCCTGTCTCGCGATATGTCATATCGGGAAGGAAAAAAGGACCGTCTCGCGACGGCCCTTTCTGTGGTTAGAGCGTTCAGCTAATTACTTGGCATAGGACTCCTTGACGAAGTCAGAGCCGAGAAGGTAGTCGGCGCAAGCCTTGATGCTCACGTCCCACTCACCTTTGGTGAAGCCCTCAAGCTCCACGATGAAGTTCTCCAGTCCAGCGGTCTCGGCGTTATTGAAGATCGCGTCAAAGCCCACCATGCCGCTCTCACCGAGCTCATAGTGATCCTTGATGTGGAGCATCTTGAAACGACCGGGATACTTGCGGAAGTACTCGACCGGATAGGCGCGGCCCATGCAAGCCCAGTACACATCCATCTGGAAGAACACGTAGTTAGGATCAGTGTTCTCAAGCATGAAGTCATAGACCACCTTATCCTCGACCTTGTTGAACTCGTGGGCGTGGTTGTGGTAGCCGTACTTGATGCCAGCCTCAGCGCACTTCTTGCCAATGGCATTGAAGTAATCGCAGTAGGTCTTGAGATCCTTCAGGTTGTCAGGAACAGGAAAACTCGGAGTCACGATGTAGGAGCAGCCAGCCGCCTTGTGGACAGCGATGGCCTTGTCCCACCATTTCATCGACTCGTCGAACTTCCCGGTCTTCAGCTCCTCAGCGGAAAGGGAATGGCCGATATGGCTGGAAAGTGACTTCAGACCGGCGGCCTCGAGGTCAGCCTTGTACTGCTCGGGTTTCACACCATAGAGAAGTCCCTCGTCACCATTGTAGTTGGCGGCCTCGACAGCGGTGTAGCCCATCTCCGCGAGAGCCTTGAACACAGACTCGTGGTTGGCGGCATACTTCTCGGCATCACCAATGACATTCCTTATACTATAGAGCTGAAGGGCAATATCCTTCTTGACAGGCTCCTGCGCCTGAGGCTGCTGCCCGCAGGCGACAGCCATCAAAGCGCTCATCAACACAATGCTAATTCTCTTCATTTTTAGTCAAGGATTTTAATTCTGATATTGCGGTACCAGACATCATTGCCATGATCCTGGAAGCCGATGTAACCCTCGTGAGCGTCGCCACCAAGGTTGTTCAGGAGCTCGAAAGCGAGCGGCCAAGCCTCCTGGGAGAACTTGCTGGCCTGAAGCATCTCGGTCCACTTCGGAGTCCAGAGATGATATTCGAGGACGTTCTGATCGTTCTGGGCGTGAACAACAGTGCCCTGATAAACCATGATGCTACCAGTGTTCCACTCGCCGAAAGGCTTCTGGTTCTGCGGCTTGGCAGGGATCATGTCGTACAGAGAGGCGCTCTGGCGGTTGCCGTCCTTTCCGAGCTTGGCGTCCGGGTGGTTGGCGTTGTCAAGGATCTGATACTCGGGAGAAGAAATGTAGATAGGCTCATACTGAGTCGCTCCAGTCTCCTTGTTCTTGGTAGTGACCTCGCGGGCGAGATAGAAGACTCCTGAGTTTCCTCCCTTGGAGATCTTCCAGTCGAACTTCATCTCGAAGTTCTTGAACTTCTTGGCGAAGATGATGTCGCCGCCGTCTCCTGCCTGGGACTCCCCGGCGCCGGTGCCGGTGAACTTAAGGCATCCATCCTCGATGGTCCAGCGGGCGGGAACCTTGTCCTTTCCGTAGCCCCTCCAGCCATTGAGAGAGGTGCCGTCAAATATCACGATGTAACCCTCGTCATCAACGGGGAAACCGGCCAGGTCAACCTGAGCATTCTCAACAACCTCGTAAGCGGGAACTCCATTGTCCGCGGTCTCATTGGCAGCGGCTTTCTTGTTCTTGCAAGCGGACACCGCAAAGACAGTGGCCGCGCAAGCAGCGATAAGCAAAATCTTTTTCATGTGTGTATTATTTAACTTATAAAACTGTTATTCAGGCATTTCCGGGAGGGAATATCCAGCACGGTACTCGCGTTTGATCAGCTGGGCGGCGAACTCGCGGGCGTTGACAGGATCCGAGTAAGTCTTGTTGAACGTCGGGTGGCCATCCTTGATTGTGAATCCGTCGTGGATCTGGAACTTGATAGTTGCATCGGCAGGGATGTTGGTGAACTTCATGTTTGGACCATCCCATTCGAGGATCTGGTTCAGGCCCTGCATCCTGACAGCGGCGACGCCCAGGTCAACCATCTCTACGAACGGACCGGCCTGGCTGAAGTCGGAATTGGAGCGGACGAAGTTGTCGGGATCGACCATGCACTCCTTGACGGCGCGGATCCAGTCCTGCTGGTGGGACAGAGTGACTTCGCGATAGCAGCTGGGAACCTCGGGCTTACGGCCGGAGACAAGGTAAGGCTTGTTGCCGTAGCAGCCCACGACCATGATGTCCTTGGTGCCGTAGAAGATGCTGCAGCCACCGTCGATATTAAGGTTGACACCCTCAGGGATACCCTCGGGACGCTCAGGCTTGAAGCCACCGTCGTACCAGCGGACCTCGACCTCGGGAAGAGCGAGCTTCGGAAGGTTCTCGCGGGCGGGGAAGGTCAGCTTGATCATCTCGGCGCTAGGGCAGCAGTCGGTCAGAACAGGAGTTGAGCTGGCCTGGACCTTTGTGGGGTATCCAAGCTTGAGGCCTACGAACGGGACGTGCATGATATGGCAGGCCATATCGCCCATGGCACCGGTACCGAAGTCCCACCAGCCGCGGAAGTTCCAGGGGTGGTAGATCTCGTTGTAGTCGCGCATCGGGGCGGGGCCGATGAAAGCATCCCAGTTGAGAGTTGAAGGAATCTGCTGGACCTCAGTGGGTTTCTCAAGACCCTGGGGCCAGATCGGACGGTCTGTGAAGCAGTCAACACGGGTAACCTCACCGATCACTCCATTCCAAAGCCAATCGATAGCCTGCTTGGTGCCGGCACCGGAAGCGCCCTGGTTACCCATCTGGGTAGCGACCTTGTACTTAGCGGCGAGCTTGGTAAGGAGGCGGGCCTCATAAACTGTCAGCGTAAGGGGCTTCTCAACATACACATGCTTTCCGGCGGCCATAGCCTGGGCGGCGATGATGGCGTGGGTGTGGTCAGCGGTAGCGACCATGACAGCGTCGGCCTGGTCAAGAAGC
This sequence comes from uncultured Bacteroidia bacterium, assembly GCA_902785825.1. Lineage (GTDB taxonomy): Bacteria > Bacteroidota > Bacteroidia > Bacteroidales > UBA932 > Cryptobacteroides. The sequence goes on along the minus strand of CACZZZ010000004.1, from coordinate 80,987 downwards.
TCGTCGAACATCACGCGGTAGTCGTTGTACCTCTTGGCGTTGGGATATTTCTGGAAAACATGGTCGGCGTATTTCCAATCAACGTCGCAAAGACCGATGAATTCCTCAGTCTCCATAGCGGCAAGGTCAGCGGCTCCACGGCCTCCGATACCGACGCCGAGAATCTTAAGCTTCTCCGGAGGAGTCACCTTTTTCTTCTTTTTGTCGTTCTTGGGGGCTTCTCCAGCCATAATGATTCCTGGGGCGACTGCCAGTCCAGCAGCCATCGCGGATCCCTTCTTAAGGAATGAGCGTCTTGAGATGTCGTTACTCATTTTTATTAGTTAATTAAGTGAATATTAAAAAATAAGTCAATTATAAATCCTCGAAATCCACGTCCACTTTATTATCCTCGGAGGCCTTCCAGGTCTCGTAGGTATGCTCCGGAACGTCTTTCAAAAGATTCTCTTTCATGTAGGCTATCACCTCCTCAAGGCCTTCCCTGAACTTATCGAAATCTTCCTTGTAAAGAAAGATCTTGTGTTTGTCAAAGGAGAAGCTGCCGTCAGCCTCCTGCCTTCTCTTGCTTTCGGTGATGGTAAGATAGTAGTCGTTGTTGCCTTTGGTCGTCTTAACGTCAAAGAAATACGTACGTTTTCCGGCCCTGACAGGCTTTGACCACACGTCGTCCGAGTTGCGATCCGAATAGAATGACCGCTCGTTTTCGTCTTTATACATCTGTATTCAAGGTTTGTAATCATACAAATTTAAGAAAAATCTGAAATTGTGTGTTATATTTGCATAAAATTTATCAATATCATGTTAAATAGAAGAATCCTGCGGATCAAAGCTTTCAAAGTGATGTACTGTTACGCTGAGGATCCGACGATGTCCCTGGCGGAAGCGGAATCCCAGCTGGAAGTCTCCTGCGAGGCCACCCGCTCCCTTTACCTTTTCATGTTGGGCATCATCCCGTTCCTGACTCGGGAGGCATCCGCGAGGATCGAGAGTGCGAAGGGAAAGTTCAATCCAACTGAAGAAGAGAGGAATCCGAACATGAAATTTGTCGGAAACGCTATAGCGCCCCTTCTGGACAATGATCCCGACCTGACAAAACTCCTCGCTAAGAGGAAGCTTTCTTGGGAACCTTTTGACGCGTTTATCCGGGACACATACGACTCAATGTCACGCAAGGACTATTTCAAAGCCTATATGGCCGATCCTGAGAAGTCTCTAGCCAAGGACGCGTCTTTATTTATTAAAATGTATGAGGAGGAGTTCGTCGATTCCGAGGCGCTTGCCGACATCCTTGAGGACATGTCTATATGGTGGAACGACGATCTGGCATATTCCCTGACAGTGTGCTGCGACACCATGAAGTCCCTGGCGAAGGGGAATAGGTGGGAGTTTCCGCCGCTTTACCGCAGCGACATGTTGTCTCCCAAGCCGGCTGAGAGCGACAAGACCTTCGTGACGAAGCTTCTCAGAACCTCGTACACTTGCTACGGCAAATACTTCCCGCTGGTGGCCTCAAGCACCGACCAGTGGCAGGAGGATCGTCTTTTCACTACGGACACTGTCCTGATTGTGATGGGCTTGTCAGAGGCCAAGGCTTTCCCCGACCTGCCCTTGCGGGTGACGATCAACGAGTATGTCGAGATCTCAAAGTATTACAGCACTCCGAAGAGCCGTTCCTTCGTCAATGGACTCCTTGACCGCTTGGCCAAGAGGCTGATTGAGGAGGGAGAGATTGTCAAGACGGGGAATTTTGATTAAATTCGCAATCGATAACAATTTTTTTAAAGATGAATATACTTACTATCACATTGTTGCAGACCGCTAATGGTGCGGGACAGGCTCCCGGTGCTGGCGGCTCCAGTTTTTTGATCATGATGGTCCTGCTGTTTGGAATCATGTGGCTTTTCATGATCAGACCGCAGCGCAAGCAGCAGAAAGAACTTGAGAAGTTCCGTAACGAGCTCAAGAAGGGCGACAAAGTCGTCACCGCTGGTGGTATCTATGGCACCGTGGATGAGATCAAGGACCGTTCCGTTCTCATCAAGGTTGACGGTGATGTCAAACTCAGGGTTGACAAGAACTCCATCGTGAGGGATTTCACGGAGGATGCTCCCAAGGCATAGTTAGTTGAGACAACTGCTTCATAAGCTCAACGGAAGGGACATCGGTGTGTTTCTGATGTCTCTTCTGCTGGCTTTCGGCATCTGGTTGCTCCACAATCTCTCCCTTAACTATTCGGAGACCCTGTCGGTCCCTGTCATCGCTGAATGCAACCTTGAAGGCCATTCCAATGTCTCGTCCAACTCCAGCACGATAGCGGCCAGGTGCCGTACATCCGGTTTCTCGATACTCAGGGGACGCCATAAGGCCAAGAAAGAGGCCCTGCGCGTGAAATTCAACGCCAGCGACATGCATCCGGCGGAAGGGGATATGTATTACATCACCTCCGCTGAGCTTGGGAATTATGTTTCTGACATATTCGGAGAAGGTGTCCAGCTGGAATCCTTCCTCTCGGAAAGTTTCCAGTTCCGTTTTCCGGTCGAGAACCATAAGAAAGTGCCAGTTCAGGCCGTGACTGTGTTCACTTTCAAGCCACAGTACATGGCCATGGCCCCTATTCACCTCAAACCGGATTCCGTGACCATCTATGGCGAGCCTTACCATCTGGAGACCATAAACAAGGTGTTCACGCGGGCTGTTGAGCTTAACAATCTCAAATCCAGCGCCCACGGTTCGGTCAAACTGGAATCGATCCAAGGGGTGAGGATGTCGGAGGACGAGGTGGGATATTCATTGGACGTCACCCGGTTCGTGGAAATAGCCACGGAAGTCGCTGTGTCTCCGAGAAATGTACCCGCGGGATTGAAACTCTCAATCTATCCCTCCACTGCTCAGGTTGTCTATAAATGCATTTTCCCTTTAAGCAATGATCCTTCCGACCTCGTGAGTTTCCACATAGACTACACTGATTTCAGAAAGTCGATTGGCGGCAGGTGCATTGCCATCCCATCCAAGATTCCGGACGGGGTGATCGAATATTCAATCGAGCCAGAAGTGTTCGATTGTGTGGAGGAGAGTTCCAGATGAGAACGATCGCGGTTACAGGGGGGATCGGAAGCGGGAAGTCGGTTGTTTGTTCTATACTTTCCGCCAGGGGAATACCCGTCTATGACTCTGACTCCGCCGCCAAAAGGCTATATAAGGAGGATGATGAGTTGCTGGATTCAGTGGAAGGCGCTTTCGGTCAGTCGTTCCGAACTCAGGGAGGGGAGCCCGACCTGAAGAAACTCGCCTCGGTGGTTTTCTCCTCGCCGGAGAAACTGAGCGCTCTTGAGTCCATCGTCCATCCTGCGGTCATGAAGGATTTCAGACGCTGGAAAGCCATGTGGTCTGTCAAACTGGAGGATATGCCCTCTGGCCCTGATTTCTTTGGTGGCGAGCCATTCTGCGTGATGGAATCCGCCATCATTCTCCAGAAGCCCGAATTTCTCGCTGTCGTGGACAAAGTCGCTCTTGTTGACGCCCCGCTTCAATCCAGGCTTAAACGGGCTTGTGAGCGTGATAATGTTGATCCGTCTGAGGTGATAAAAAGGATGGCCGCACAGCGCTTTGATCTGTCTAAAGCTGACGCTATCATCCGTAATGACGGGACGCTTGACGACCTTCAGTTGGAGGTCGCGCGCGTGTTTAAGGAACTGAACGCGCGATAGTTTGAAGAAAAATGTTTAATTTTAACGGATATGAAAACTGATTTGTCAAAAATTCTCTCGATATCGGGCCAGCATGGACTGTTCCGCTATCTGGCCCAGGCGCGTGGCGGAGCCATCGTCGAGTCCCTCGCTGATGGAAAAAGAACCGTCGCCGGCGCAAAGAACCGCATAACCACCCTTGAGGACATCTCCATCTATACCACTGAGGGAGAGACCAAACTCAGGGAAGTGTTCCTGAAGATGAAGGATGTTCTGGGAGACGCTCCCGCACCAGGCCCCAAGGCAACTCCTGAGGAGCTCAAGGCTCTTTTCCAGAAGGCTATTCCTGATTATGACGGGGACCGTTTCTATGTCTCCCACATGAGGAAGGTCGTGGAGTGGTTCAACGAGATCAGAGAGCGCGCTTCCTTCGATTTCATCGATCCTGAGGAAGAGGAAGAGTCTGGGGAAAAGGCTGAATAATAGATGAAGTCACTGCAGGTCATAACGTTAGGGTGTTCAAAGAACACCGTCGACACCGAGCGTCTCCTCGCCCGGTTGGACGGCATTTACAATATCCTGCCCGAGAGTTGGACAGGACCGGTGGACATCCTTCTCGTTAATACGTGCGGGTTTATCGGTGACGCCAAGGAAGAGTCCATCCAGGCTGTCCTTTCAGCCTCCGCCCGCAAGCAGGCCGGGGAGGTGGGAAAACTCCTTGTTTTCGGCTGCCTGTCGCAAAGGTACATGGGACAGCTCCCGACACTTATCCCTGAGGTGGACGGTTGGTTCGGAGCCAGGGACCAGGATCCCCTCGTAAAGTCCTTAGGTGGACGCCTGGAAGGGGATACAGGCAGGTATCGGACTGATTCGCATGCCTACGCTTATCTTAAGATATCCGAAGGCTGTGACCGTCGCTGCGCTTATTGCGCCATCCCCCTTATTCGCGGCCCGCACAAGTCGGTCCCGATGGAAGATCTGGTCAAAGAAGCCTCGTCGCTAGCTGCGGGTGGTGTCAAGGAACTTATCCTCATCGCTCAGGACACGACTTTCTATGGCTTGGATCTGTACAAGGAGCGAAAGCTTGCCGAGTTGATTCGTCGTCTTTCGGAAGTAAATGGCATTGAATGGATTAGGATACATTATTCCTATCCGGCAGACTTCCCGGAGGATGTTCTTGACGAGATGGCCGCCAATCCTAAGGTCTGCAAGTACCTGGATATTCCCCTCCAGCATATCTCCGATAAGGTTCTTTCCAAAATGCGGAGACATGTCGATGGCGCATGGACCAGGGAGCTCGTCCGCAAAATGAGGGAACGGATTCCGGGAGTCGTACTTAGGACTACGATGATTGTCGGGCATCCGGGAGAGGGTAAAAGGGATTTCGAGGAGTTGCTCGATTTTGTCCGGCAGGCGCGTTTTGAGAGACTTGGAGCCTTCATGTATTCAGAAGAGGAAGGCACCTTTGGAGCGGAGAATTACCCGGACAGGGTTTCCCGTAAAATGAAGCGGGAAAGGCTGTCGGAGTTGATGGATGTCCAGCGCGACATCTCTCTGTCTTTCAACCAATCCCGTGTCTCCACTGTGGAGCGTGTCCTGGTTGATGACTATGCCGACGGGGTTCTGGTTTGCCGGAGCCAATATGAGAGTCCCGAGGTTGATGGGGAGATCGTCGTTCGTTATGAAGCGGATCTTTTTGGTGGCAAGAGCCCCGAAGAGCTTTGCGGCAAGTTTATTGATGTGAAGATTACCGGCGCCGATGAGTATGATCTCACAGCGGAGCCGGTAAAAAGATAAACGTATGGTTAAGAATCTATTTTTCAAAGGATTGACGTTCGCGTCAGTATTGCTGGCGCTCGCGTCCTGTGCCCCACAGGCTTTCGTCATAAGGCCGGAGATGAGAACCGCCTCAAAGTCGGGTCTCAACCTTGGTGGAAAATCCATGGCCGTAGTCTATCTCACGGGTAATGAGTCCCGGGTCAATCAATTTAACGCCTCTATAGCGGATGGGTTCGCCTCTCGTCTGGAGGAAGATTATTTCGGTGGCGATCAAGTGATAGGCCTTTTCAAAATGGAATCCGAAAAGGCGGCCGACTATTCGGCGAAAGACACTTTGGTGCGTCTGGTCATGGAATCCGGGAAGGATGTGGTATTCCTTTTTGACCTCCCCGAGTTGGGCACACCCACTGTCGGTGAGCCTATGAAAGTCGGCGGAAGGAGAAAATCCGCGGATTCAACGTATATCACCCAAGTCACCATTCCCTTCACCACCAAAGTCTATGTTTATGACTCGATGAACAAGGAGGATAAGGTCCTCGGTTTCAACGGGAGCAAGTCTTTATCGACAGAGGTTTACAGCGACGGTACGGTAGGGAAGGACAATATCGCTGTCCGTTCTCTCCAGGCCATCCCAGATATTGCCCAGAAAGCTGGATCAATGGCGGCCAACTCATTCTTGTCAACTTGGAAGCAGGAATATTTCCAGGTAATCTACTATGACGGGGCCGAGGCCGCCTGGAATAAGGGAGCCGAGTATGCCTATTCTTTTAAGTGGGATAAGGCAATTGAGGAGTGGATCCCCCTGACCAAATCCAAGAACGAGGAAAAGAGGGCCTGCGCGGCCTACAATATCGCCCTTGGATGCTTCATGACCGGAATGCCTGATTTGGCGCTCGAGTGGCTCGACAGGTCAGATAAAGATATGCCGGTCAGTATTTCTAAGGATCTCCGCAGGAAAATAAAGGAATATACCGGGCGCTGATGAAAGATTTCGATGTCATTGTCGTAGGAGGCGGGATTACCGGAGCCGGAACAGCGAGGGACTGTGCCTTGCGCGGCCTGAGTGTCCTGCTGATAGAGCGTGATGACATCGCCACAGGAGCTACCGGGAGAAACCACGGACTGCTTCACAGCGGCGCTCGTTATGCTGTGACCGACCGGGAATCGGCCGCTGAGTGCATCAGCGAGAATATGATTCTGAAAAAGGTCGCCCGCCATTGCGTGGACGACACTTCCGGATTGTTCATCACCCTGCCGGAGGATGATCTTGCGTACCAAGCCACTTTTGTGGAGTCTTGCCATGCGGCCGGGATCAAGGCCGAGGTTATCGACCCCAAGGAGGCTCTTAAAATGGAACCTTCTGTAAATCCGGGTATTATAGGTGCGGTGAAGGTTCCTGACGGCTGCGTTGATCCATTCAGGTTATGCTCAGCGAATATTGTCGACGCGAAACTCCACGGAGCCAAGATAGCACTGCGTTCCGAGGTTGTCGGATTCATTAAGGAAGGGGATACTGTGAGGGGAGTCAAGGTTCTTGACCGTTCCACCCACCAGGTAACCGACTACTATGCCAGGGTTGTTGTGAACGCCGCTGGTATTTGGGGGCATCATATCGCCTCCCTGGCCGGTGTAAACATAGGAATGTTCCCCGCCAAGGGTGCCTTGCTGATATTCGCCCACCGTGTCAATGGTATGGTCATCAACCGGTGCCGCAAGCCCGCCAATGCGGATATTCTTGTGCCTGGAGACACTGTGTGCGTGATCGGAACCACTTCGACCAGAGTCCCTTACGAGGAATGCGACAATATGCGTGTGACTCCGGAGGAAGTCAGTCTTTTGCTCTCGGAAGGAGCTAAACTGGCTCCTTGCCTTGAGCATACCAGGATTCTCAGGGGATATGCCGGCGTAAGGCCACTCGTCTCAGCCGACAATGATCCTTCTGGCAGGAATATCAGCCGTGGAATTGTCTGTCTGGACCACGAGTCCAGAGACGGCGTCAAGGGTCTGGTCAGCATCACTGGCGGTAAGCTGATGACTTACAGGCTTATGGCGGAAATAGCCACTGACACTGTATGCCGCAAGCTCGGGGTAGAGGCAACCTGCCAGACTGCCAAGCTGCCCCTGCCAGGCTCCGAAGGTGGCGGTTTGGAAAAGATAGCCAAGAAAATATGGGATGTCCCGACTACGGCTCAGAAAGCCTTGGTCGGAAGGTTCGGAGCGGGCGCCGCGCATCTGGATTTTGGCGAAGATAAAGGCGGTGTGATCTGCGAGTGCGAGGAAGTCACTGTGGCTGAGGTTGATGCCGCGGCTGAGTACTTGGACGTTAATGATCTTGTGGATCTCAGGCGTAGGACCAGGGTCGGCATGGGTACCTGTCAGGGTGAGTTATGCGCCTGCAGGGCCGCGGGGAGACTTGCCAAGGCTAATGGCTGTGCTTCCAAAGCGAGAAACGACCTGAAGGCATTCATGCGTGAGAGATGGAAAGGCATGTATCCCGTCGCCTGGGGTGAGACCCTGCGCGAGGCTTCATATACTCAATGGGTTTATTCTGAGGTACTTGGATTGAACGAAGACTGATGAGATTCGACACTGTCATAATTGGTGGAGGACTTTCTTCCCTTGTCTGCGGCATCAAGTTGCAGAAGGCGGGGGAGAGATGCCTGATAATATCCGCCGGGCAGAACGCCCTCCATTTCTCCTCGGGAACCTTCGGGCTTCTCGGGAGGCTCCCCGACGGGAGCGAGGTCAGTGAGCCCATGAAGTCGCTGTCATTCCTCCCCGAGGCGCATCCATATTCAAAGATCGGAGTTGACAAGATGACTGAATATGTGGCAGGCGTTCCGGATTTCTTCGAGTCTTGCGGAGTGAGGTTGCATCCGTCCCCGCGATCTGGAGAACTTGGCATGCCTGTGAATGGTTACCGTGTCACTCCCATGGGTTCGTTCAAGCCCGGCTGGCTCGCTATGGATGAAGTTACCTTACTTCAATCAAAGGATGATATATCGTGGAGTAGAGCCTTGATAGTTAACTTTTCCGGTTTTCTTGACTTTAACGCTGGATTTATCGCTGAAGGACTTTCGCGAAGAGGCGTCGAGTGTAGGGTAGAGGCTGTCACAATAGCGGATGTGGAGAATCTGAGAAGGAATCCCACGGAGATGCGCTCCATCGGTATCGCGAGGGTGATGGGAAAGGAAAGCAACTGGAAAGAATTCGGTTCAAAGGTCAGGGAACTCGTCAAGGGAGAGGATCTGGTAATCCTTCCCGAGGTTTTCGGCCTTGGGGATCCGGTTATCATCCAGTGGCTTAGGGAGATGATTCCCGCCGAGGTGATGTTTGTCGGCACAATGCCACCATCAGTGCCTGGCATTCGCACCCAGATGAGACTTAAAAAGTCTTTCGAGGCTGCTGGAGGAACATTCCTGCAAGGAGACACCGCCGTTGATCCCTTGGTTGAGAATGGTCGTGTGATATCTGTCCACACTGTCAATCTTGGGAAGCTGAGCCTGTCAGCGGATAATTTCGTACTCGCGAGCGGGCACTTGTTCGGGAAAGGCCTTGAGGCCACTCCGTCCAAAGTTTACGAGCCCGTGTTCGGACTTGACACTGATTTCCCTTCCGACAGGAAAGCCTGGTGCGACGAGGACTTTTTCGCACCTCAGGGCTACGATGGCTATGGCGTTGTATGCGACGAGTTGTTCAGACCTTCCATCGAAGGACGGATGATAGAGAACCTTTATGTCGTCGGATCTGAGGTCGGCGGGTGTAACTCATTGTATGAGGGAAGCGGTGCTGGAGTGGCGATAATGACAGCCATGAGCGTGGCCGACAGTATTTTAGCGGGAAGATAGCCATGCAGGAGAAGAACCTCAGTACCAATAATTTCGAGCAGTGCATCAAGTGTACGATATGCACCGCTTATTGTCCTGTGGTCGCTGTCAACCCCTTGTATCCGGGGCCGAAGCAGGCTGGGCCGGATGGTGAGAGACTGCGTCTCAAGAACAAGTTTTTCTTTGACGAGAACCTCAAGTATTGCATGAATTGCAAACGGTGTGAGGTGGCTTGTCCGTCTGGGGTGAAGATCGCTGATCTGATCCATTCCGCTCGTAGGCGATTCGCCAGGGAACTCCCCGACCTTCGCGACAGGATTCTCGCCAACACCGATTTTATGGGAAAGGTGGCCCGTCCTTTCGCTCCTCTGGTAAATTCCGTCGTGGCTTCAGCGCCTGTCAAAGCCGTCATGGATGTGATGATGGACATCGACAAGGAGAGAACCTTCCCGAAATATCAGAAAAAGGGCTTTATCCGCTGGTTCAAGAAGGAAGCCGCTTCTTCTCAGGATAAATTTCCTCGGAAAGTGGCCTTTTTCCATGGTTGTTCAACCGAGTTCCAGCATCCCGAGGTGGGGCAGGCTTTCGTCAAGGTTATGAACGCTGTTGGATATGGCGTGGAGTTGATTGACGAGGAGTGCTGCGGGGTGGCCATGATCTCGAATGGCTTGTGGAACCAGGCCAGGCGCCACGCCGAGCATAATGTGAAAGTGTTCGGGAAAGCTGTCAATGAAGGACTTCCGATTGTGGCGGTCTCGTCCACATGCGCCTTCACTATGAGGGATGAATATCCCGATGTCCTCGGAGTTGACAACACTGGAGTACGGGACAACATCACACTTGTTGAGAAATTCCTTTTCGAGCTTCTTGACTCCGGGGATGTGAAGCTCGTGTTCAAGGAGGATTACCGCGCCAGGATCGCATATCACTGCCCCTGCCACATGGAGAAGCTGGGGTGGGGAATATTCACTAAGGCCCTGGTCGGGATGATCCCAGGGGTGTCGTTGTCAGTATTGGATAGCAATTGCTGCGGAATGGCCGGCACTTACGGTTTCAAGAAGGAGAACTACAAATATTCCCAGGAGATAGGTCGGCCCCTGTTCGAGCAGATCAAGTCTCTGGCTCCGGATTTCGTCTGCTGTGAGTGTGAGACGTGTAAGTGGCAGATTGAGATGTCCACTGGTTACACAGTCCTTAATCCGATCGTGATTCTCGCCGACGCCCTCGACCTCGACGCCACCGCCGCCGCCAATTCCGCTATCTAAAAGCTGCCCGTGCCCAAATCACGACCTTTTCCGTCACGGGATTGCGGCCGTAAATTCTTTTTATTAAATTCGCGGCACTTCAAACAGGTGGGGCGATCCGTCGCGCTTCGAGACTTTGATCCCGGGGTGAGGAAAGTCCGGACAGGTCAGGGCACCCTGCTGGGGAAAGCCCAGGCGGGAGAGATCTCGCGCGGCCGTGACAGAAAACAACCGCCGCTTCGGTGGCAAGGGTGAAAACGCGGGGTAAGAGCCCACGACGCGGCCTGGTGACAGTCCGCGGGCACGGTACCAGGGCCTGCAAAACCAAATATACTGGCAGATGAGGGCTGCCCGCCCGATGCCAGGGGGTAGGTCGCGTAGATAAATGGCGGATTTTAAAACAGAAACCGGCTTACGGCCCCACCTTTTTATTTTTTATACATGTCAATGAATCCAAAATTTCGTTCCGCTATACGGTCTTTCAGGCTCAGGACACTGCCGCTGTCCCTGGCCGGAGTGATCCTTGGAGCCATGCTGGCTGCCAGCGAATTCAAGGTGAGTGCCACCGTCATCGTATTCCTATTGCTGACAACCATATTCCTTCAGATCCTATCCAATCTTTCCAACGAGCTTGGAGACGTGTTGAACGGCACTGACACGCCTGACCGTCAAGGACCTGAATACGGGATTGCCGAGGGCGGATTGAGCGTCAATGACATGAAACGCCTGATAAGCGTGATAGCGACTCTCTGCGCGATCTCCGGCTGCGCTATGGTCTGGACTTCTTTCGGAACGCTTTTCAGTTTGCGCTCGGCTGGGCTTCTGATTCTTGGAGCCCTTGCGATCGTAGCGGCCATGAGATATACCCTGGGACCTTCACCGTACGGTTACAGGGGGTTAGGGGATATCGCGGTATTCATATTCTTCGGACTTGTGTCGGTGCTGGGCGGATACTATGTCTGCGCCCACACTATCACATCTCCGATGTTGTTCCTTCCTGCCGCGGCTATTGGCTGCTTCAGTGTCGGAGTGCTGAATGTCAATAATATACGAGACATGAAGACAGACTCCGCCAACAGGGTCACAGTCGCCATCAAGCTCGGTCTCAAGGGCTCAAGAATATATCAGACCATTCTTGTCGTCGCCGGATGGATCCTTCTGGCCGTCTTTACCGCCCTGTTCAAACCTTCGCCCTGGCACTGGTTGTTCCTCCTTGCCTTGCCCCTCCATCTTATTCATCTCAAGGGAATATGGACTCGAACCGAAAGAGCGCTTGACCCGATGCTCCCGCTGCTGGTGATGTCCACCTTCATTCTCTCGTTAATCCTCGGAATCTCATTTATAGCTGCCTGACACCATGCCCTCAAAAGAGAAAATAGAAGGGATGTTCGATAACATAGCCAAGGACTATGACTCCCTGAACCATATTATGTCGCTCTCTATCGACAAGATCTGGAGGCGGAAAGCCATCAAGAAAATCAAGGACGCCGGCGAAGCTCCACGTGTGCTGGACGTGGCCTGCGGAACAGGAGACTTCTCGATAGCGATCGCCAAGGCAGTCAAAAAAGGAGAGGTCATAGGCGTGGATATTTCCAAAGAAATGCTTGAGGTGATGCGCCAGAAGGTATTGAAAAACAAGCTTGAAAGCATTATAAGCCAAGAGGTGGGTGACGGTGAGGCACTGAGGTTCCCCGAAGGTTCTTTAGACCGGGTTGTCAACGCGTTCGGGATCCGGAATTTCGAGGATAGGGACAAGGGATTAAGGGAGGCCTTGAGGGTACTCAAACCTGGCGGACGCCTTGTCATCCTTGAACTGTCGCGGCCCCAGAACAAGATCATCCGCTGGTTCTATGATCTATATTTCCTTCATATCCTCCCGATAATCGGAGGTAAAGTCTCAGGTGACAAGGCGGCTTACGCCTACCTTCCCGCATCTGTCAAGGCATTCCCTGGGAAAAAAGAATTCACCGACGAACTGCGCCGGGCCGGGTTCGTGAATATCACACACCGGGCCTTCACCTTCGGTATATGCCGAATGTACACAGGCGAGAAAGGATAGCTTGGAGTGATTTTTGATTATATTTGTCAGCGGAATTAAGATTATTGTTACCATGCGTTGGAAATCATTGATATTAGTCATATTAACCTTAATAGCTTTGTCATCTTCCTCTTGCGAGGCGAAGGTTCGGCAGTATAAGGTGAAAGTCGTGAAGGAATATCCCCATGACGAGATGTCCTATACCCAGGGACTTTTCTTCCAGGGAGACAAGATGATTGAGACAACCGGGCAGTATGGGGAATCGACCCTTAGAGTCGTCGATCCGGCGACCGGAAAGGCTGTCAAGAAGTTCAGCTTCGCGAGGAAATATTTCTGCGAAGGTTCCGTCGAGCTGGATGGGAAGATCTACATTCTCACTTGGAGAGAGAAGGTAGCTTTTATCTACGACGCCAAGACTCTCGAATATAAGCAGACTTACAGTTATCCCCGCGAGGGTTGGGGACTGACCACTGACGGAAAGAACCTCATCGCGAGCGACGGGTCGTCCCGGCTGTATTTTCTTGACGGACAATTCCATCAGCAGAAGGCGCTCCAGGTCAAGATGAACGGAAGACCCCTTAGTCAACTGAATGAGCTTGAATGGATTGACGGGAAGATCTGGGCTAATGTGTATATGACCGACATGATAGTCATCATCAATCCCGACAACGGTAATGTCGAGGCCACGGTCGATTGTACGGGCCTGCTACCGAGACATTTGAGAGACGAATATACTGATGTGTTGAACGGGATCGCCTATAATCCCGAGACTAAAAAAATCTATCTCACCGGAAAATACTGGAAACGTCTCTACGAAGTGGAGCTGGTTGAAAAAAAATAGCTATATTCGCATCCGAAATAAGCGGGGGTACCGGACAAAAACCCGTCCGGTTGAGATCATACCCATTGAACCTGACGCGGGTAATGCCGCCGTAGGGAAGCATAATCTCAATAGCGCCTGAGTATGGCGGCCCCTCGCATGAATATTTATTATTATGCGAGTTTTTCTTTTATCCGCGGCCGTTGCCGCGATGACTGTTTCCGCTGTTGTGGCTAGCGCCCAAAGCGGTAGTGACACTACAAAAGTCGAATCCTTGGAAGCTTCTGTGGTCCAAGGAGTAAGGGCTTCTAAAAGCGCACCTTTTGCGGTCTCGAATGTGGACCGGAAGGCTCTCAAGGATTTCTCAGGGAGCGGCAAGGAGATCCCGTTCCTTCTCTCAAGTACTCCCGGTGTCCTTTCATGGAGCGAGAATGGTGTCGGCACAGGAACCACCTACCTGAGGATCCGCGGGGCTGGGGATTCCAGGATTAACGTCACAATCGACGGAGTTCCTCTAAATTCTCCTGAAGACCAGGCCGTTTTCTGGGCCAACATGAACAGTTACAGCCACTTCCTCGAGAGCGTCCAGATCCAGAGGGGAGTGGGAACCTCCACTAACGGAGATGGTGCCTTCGGCGGCAGCGTGGCTCTTCGGACGAAGGCTATCTCTTATGATCCTTCGGTCACCATTGACGCCTCTTACGGCAGTTTCAACACGTATAATACTGGAATATCTGTCTCTACAGGCATGATTGGCAAACATCTATTCGCAGACGCCTCTTTCCACACCACCGGGACCGACGGTTACATCCACGGTACGGCCGGGAAATCCGGATCCTGGTATGGAGGCCTCACATGGCTTGGGCGAGGTTTTATCTTGAAATACAGGAATATAGGCAACTATGAGCAGACCGGACAGGCGTGGAATGCTGTGACTGCGGGAAATGGTGATTACAGCCTTATGGACGGCAGCTACGACGACGGCTCCTGGAGCTATACCCAGACCACCGGCATCAAGACTTACAAGGACTTGTGGGAAGTCGGCCTTGGACAGTACAACAGCCTATATGAGCGGATAGTCACCGGGCCAGACGGCCTTTTCGTCTCCCATTCAGGTGGTTACACGACAGAGCGTTACACAATGTGCGACGGCTCTTTCTGGCCCAAGACCACGGACAATTTTTGGCAGGATCATAATATTCTTTCAGCCTCCTTTGGGCTCGGAGACCGCTGGAACGCTTCTGTCTCAGCCCATTACACCCACGGTCACGGCTATTACGAGGAATTCCGCCCGGACAATAAACCGAAGAAATTCGGTCTCACATATCCAAGTGTCAAAACGACTGACTTTGTCCGCAGGAAGGGTCTGGGACAGGACACTTATGGACTCGTTGGAAACGTGAGGTACGAGGGGGAGTCCATCGACCTCATCGGAGGGTTTTCCGTCCAGAACTTTGACGGTAACCACTACGGCTACCTGACTTATATCAAGGACCAGGGGATGGCCGACCAGTTCCTTTCCGGAGGACACTACAAGTATTACGACTCGGACGCCTCAAAGCTTGACGGAAGCGCATATCTGAAAGCCACTTACACCTTTGCAAGCAACTTCAAGGCATTCGCCGACCTGCAATACCGCCATGTCGGTTACAAGACTACCGGTATCAACGACAAGTTCTACTCGGAAGGAAATCGCTGGTACAACCAGAATCTCGACATCGACGAGACTTATGACTTCCTGAACCCGAAGCTGGGCCTTAGCTGGGTCAAAGGAGCGAGCCATGTTTATGCTTCCGCCGCCATGAGCCACCGGGAGCCTTCCAGGGATAATTTCACAGACAACTATAAATATCCTTTCCCGAAGGCCGAAAGTGTGCTTGACTATGAGGCTGGTTACAATTACACCTCTGAAGGGTTTCAGGCAGGAGCGAATCTCTATTACATGGACTACACCGACCAGCTTGTCCAGACAGGTGAGTTGAGCGAGATAGGGGAGCCGTTGACCACCAACATAGCCAAGTCCTACAGGGCTGGAGTGGAACTTTCACTCGCTTGCAGGGTCCTGCCTTTCCTGACATTGGAAGGCAACGCCGCCTTGAGCGACAATAAGCTGAAGGATTTCACCGAGATGGCCAGTGAGAACTGGGACGATTCTTTCCGCCCCATCCATTATGACAATGCCCCGCTCGCATTCTCCCCGTCGGCTATCCTGAACGGCTTTGTGCGGCTCAATCCAACAGGGTCTCTCAAGGGATTTGAGGCCGTCTGGCATACGAATTACGTGTCGAGGCAATATCTTGACAACACCGGCAACACCGACCGTTCCCTTCCGGCCTACACCTTCTCGGATTTCAGTGTCTCATATAAGATGAGTCTTCCGAAATTGATGGTCAAGGAGCTGAAAATCAATCTCTCTGTCGGGAATATTTTCAACGGGCGCTACGCTACGAGCGGATGGGTATATTCATCTATCCTCGATGGGTACAACCATCCCGATAATAACCGTTACTACCAGATTGGTTTCATCCCTATGGCCGGACGCTCCGTCATGGGAGGAATCTCCTTGTCATTCTGAGCGAAGCGAAGAATCTTTTGAAATATGATAATATTCGCTAAATTCGCGTAGCTAAAGCGAATTTATGGCCTTATTGCTCACATTCCTTCTAGGAACTCTAGCGGTCTCGTTCCTTTGTTCAATCCTTGAGGCGACACTCATGTCGACTCCTCTGTCGTTCATCACGATGAGGAAAGAACAGGGGTACAAACTCGCCGATAAGTTCTTGAAATACAAGACTGACACCGAAAAACCGCTCGCGGCGATCCTTTCCCTGAACACTATCGCCAACACCATAGGTGCCGCCGGAGTCGGCCGCCAGGCAACTATCCTCTTCGGAAATGCTTGGTTTGGAATTATTTCAGCTCTTATGACACTTCTTATCCTGGTTTTCGCGGAGATTGTCCCGAAGACCATCGGCACCTCGTACTGGAAGCATCTGATGGGGTTCGCGACCAGGATGATCTCGATTCTCATTGTCCTGATGTATCCCCTGGTTCTGTTGGCTACCTTGCTCAGCAGACTATTCCCTGGCGATGAGGAGGAAACGGCCGTGAGCAGGGAAGAGGTGACAGCCATGGCGAACATCGGAGTCGAGGAAGGCGTTATTGATTCCGACGAGAACAAGGTGATCCAGAACATAATGAAGCTAGACAACGTTCCCGCCTACGAGGCCATGACTCCGAGGATTGTCGCTATGACGGCGCAGGAGAACATGACGCTGAAGAACTTCTACAAGAACGAGCAGTATCTCCACTATTCCAGGATTCCGGTTTACGGAGATTCTCCGGAATATATCACTGGCTATATTCTTCTGTCTGACGCTCTTGAGGGGCTCGCGGACGATGAGTTCGACAAGCGCCTTAAGGAAATCAAGCGTCCTATCTCGTATTTCAATGAGGAGGATTCCCTCAGCAAGGTTTGGGAGGAACTCCTTAAGAAGCGTGAGCAGATGGCCCTTATTATTGACGAGTACGGTTGTTTCCAGGGCATCGTGACCCTTGAGGACATCATCGAGACCATTCTGGGACTTGAGATCATCGACGAGAACGACCAGGCTATCGACATGCAGCAGTTCGCCCGCGAGAGATGGGAGCGCCGCCAGAAACGCTTCCGCGCCATCAATCTCCCGAAAGACGAACCAGCTGAATAACTGTCATTCTGAGCGAAGCGAAGAATCTACTTCCCCTTATATTCCTTGACCTTCAAAGTCTTGCGTCCGGGCATCGACTTGTAGGCTCCGGCCATTCCCTTTTTGGTGATTTCCACGGTTCTGTCAACAGTCCTGACAGAATCGCTCAAGGAATGCTTCAGGAGCCATTTATACGGTTCTGACATGTAGAATACTCGTCCGAGGTAAGAATGGTTTACCTCAGGATGAAGATCGTAGCGGAGCAAGGAAGTGTCACCCGTAGCCTTGATCCCGTCAACGACTTTTTGGGACTCTTTCCAAGAGACGGCGGAGTCTGAGGTGCCGTGTATTATCCAAAGCGGGACTTTCGCCAGGCCGGACACATCCTTGATGTCCGCCCCACCACACATTGCGATCGCGGCGGCGACTTTATCGGGATAAGTGCCGACGAAATCGATTGTCCCGTAGCCTCCCATGCTCATGCCTAACACGTAGATTCTGTTTGTGTCCACCGGATAGTGAGCCTCAGTCCAATCAAGGACTTTCTTCACCCTCGAAGGGCTCCATCCGCCTTGGGCCTGCGGAGCGAGAATCATCGCGTCGATTTCCCTTCCGAATTTGAGAGCCTCAAGTGGGCCATATTCCCGGACCCTCTCGAGATTGGTTCCTGAGAGGCTCTTCCCGTGGAGGAAAAGGACCAGAGGCAGTTTGGTCGTGTCTTTCGGGGCTCTGTCCTGGGGCATATATACCCAGAAATCATAACCTCCCTTCACTATGCCGCGGTGAGAGATTAGCTGGGCCTTCGCTACAAATGGCAGAATCAGGGCGAGGAGAGATATGAGAAGGGCTTTAGGTCTCATACGAGAAAACTTTGGAGCTCGTCATAGAATCGCTGGGTAGGGAAGCCCATGACGTTGTAGAAGGAGCCTTCAATGCCTGTTATGCCTATGTAACCAATCCACTCCTGGATGCCGTAAGCGCCAGCTTTGTCGAATGGTTTATAGTTGTCGATATAGTAATATATCTCGCTATCGGACAGTTCTTTGAAGAAAACATTTGAAGTGACGGAAAAGGTCCTTTCACGTTTGCTGTTTCGGATAGTTACAGCTGTTATTACCTGGTGTTCACGTCCGGAAAGAAGTCTGAGCATTCTGGCGGCGTCAGCCCTGTCCGCGGGCTTTCCGAGAATCTCCGTTCCGCACAGGACCATGGTGTCGGAGGTGACGAGAATCTCATCCGGTTCAAGTTCCCGGTGAAATCCTAGAGACTTGCCCAACGACATCAGCTCCGGAACTTTGGTGTGGGGCGTGTCTGGAGCGTATTCCTCGACGAAAGATGTCCCAGTATCGACAGTAAAGTCTATACCAAGTGCGGCGAGAAGCTCTCTTCTGCGGGGAGAGTTTGACGCAAGGATTATCTTCTTTCCGTGGATATCCATATCCTTAAAATCTTTTCTTATAAACCTGGACGTCGAAATTCCAGCGCCCTTGGGCTTTCATTACCTGCTCTATGTGCTTCCGGACGCAGCATTTGCCGCCTGGACGGTCTGAGACTATGTCAGCGGCTTCTTTTGCCTCATCCACTGCATCAGCGGGAACGACTCCTATTCCGGCAGCCAGGATTACGGGTATGTCCGGAATGTCATCTCCGAAATACATGACTTGAGACT
Source organism: uncultured Bacteroidia bacterium (assembly GCA_902785825.1). GTDB lineage: Bacteria > Bacteroidota > Bacteroidia > Bacteroidales > UBA932 > Cryptobacteroides. The sequence goes on along the minus strand of CACZZZ010000004.1, from coordinate 62,238 downwards.
GCTCCAGTCCGTGTCTGGCGCAGAAGTCCACGAAGTCGGTGATCTTGTCTCTTGACCCGAGATAGACGTCCTCAGGAGGGATCCCGTTGCCGGAGAACCTTGCTCTGACACTCTGGGAGCGGGCTCCGGTGATGACTCCAACAGGGAAGCCGTTCATCGACGCCATCCTGATCGCGAACCCATCCTTGGCGTCGTAGGTGCGGTAAAGCTGGCCTTCAAGGTCAGCCAGGATACCGCCGTCCGTCATCACTCCGTCGATGTCGAGGGCGAATCCTTTAATATCCTTTAAATCAGTCATTTCTATGATTTGGTTCCGCCGGGACCGAACTGGGGGAGGTCTCCGAGGTTGAAGGTCCCGCCTTGCTGCTGAGGCGGCTGCTGACCGCCGAGGGAGATCAGTCCGAACTGGCTCTCATACTTAGTCACATTATCCATCAGGGCATTGAGGAGCCTCTTCGCGTGCTCCGGAGTCATGATGATCCTGTTACCGATGTCAGGCTTCGGGAGTCCGGGGAGCATAGTGGCAAAATCAATGATGAACTCGCTGTGGGAGTGGGTGATAATAGCGAGGTTTGAATAGGTGCCCTTCGCTATCTCAGGCTTGATCTCAAGGCTTATTTCCTTCTTCTCTTCCATGATAGTCTGTTTTGATAGGGCAAAATTAGTGAAAAATGTGTTATATTTGTAATTCTGGAATAAAGTATATAAAGTAGTAAAAAAGGATATGAGCGAGAAGAAAGAGCTTTCCGCAAAGTACAATCCGGCGGAAGTGGAGGATAAGTGGTATTCCTGGTGGCTGGAACACAGGTGTTTCCATTCAGAGCCCAATGACAAGGAGCCTTACACCATCGTTATCCCGCCGCCGAATGTGACTGGAATTCTCCACATGGGCCATGTGCTCAATAACACACTCAATGACGTGCTGATCCGCAAGGCCCGTATGGACGGTAAGAACGCCTGCTGGGTTCCCGGCACCGACCACGCGTCGATAGCCACGGAGAGCAAAGTCGTTGCGAGACTTAAGGAAAAAGGTATCTCCAAAGAGGATCTGACCCGCGAGGAGTTCCTTAAGTACGCTTGGGAATGGAAAGAGGAGCATGGAGGAATAATTCTCCAGCAGCTCAAGAAGCTGGGAGCCTCATGCGATTGGGATCGCACACGTTTCACCATGGAGCCGGAACTCTCTGACGCTGTCATATCCACCTTCTGCTATTTCTATAAGAAGGGATTGATTTACAGGGGAGTACGAATGGTTAACTGGGATCCTGTAGCCCTCACGGCGATCAGCGACGACGAGGTCATCCATAAGGACACCAAGAGCCACTTCTACCACCTTAGGTATTATATCTCGGATGGCAATGGCAATCCCACGGACAAGTACCTTGTGATCGCCACGACCCGCCCGGAGACTATCATGGCGGATTCCGCTATCTGCGTTAATCCCGCCGACGAGCGTTATCATTGGCTTAAGGGAAAGAAGGTCATTATCCCGTTGATCGGCCGTGAGATTCCTGTCATCGAGGACAGCTATGTCGAGATGGATTTCGGTACCGGATGCTTGAAGGTCACTCCCGCTCACGACGCTCATGACTATGAGATAGGATTAAGACATAACCTTCCTATAATCAATATTATAGATGACCATGGAAAACTCACTGAAGAGGCTGTGATCCTCGTTGGTGAGGACCGTTTCGTGGCCAGGAAGAAGATTGTCGGCATGCTTGAGGAGGCCGGCAACCTCGAGAAGGTCGAGGAATATGTCTCCCCGGTCGGCTATTCAGAGAGGACCGACGCCGTCATTGAGCCGAAGCTTTCGGCCCAGTGGTTCCTCAAAATGGAGGATCTCGCGGCTATGGCTCTCGAGAGTGTCGAGTCCGGCAAGATCAAGTTCATCCCGGACAAGTACCGCAACACATACCGCCACTGGATGGAGAACGTCCGTGACTGGTGCATCTCCCGCCAGCTTTGGTGGGGACAGCGGATCCCCGCATATTATCTTCCTGACGGACAAGTGGTTGTCGAGGAGACTCCCGAGAAAGCTCTCGAGGCTGCGAGGAAGATCAATCCTTCGCTGAATGCATCGGATCTGCGTCAGGACGAGGATGTTCTCGACACCTGGTTCTCAAGTTGGCTCTGGCCTATCTCGGTATTTGACCCGAAACGCCCGGGGCATCCTGAGCATGAGCCTAACAAGGATCTGGCATATTACTATCCCACGAGTGACCTCGTGACCGGCCCGGACATCATATTCTTCTGGGTCGCCAGGATGATTATGGCGGGAGCGGAGTTTATGAAAGACATCCCGTTCAGCAATGTGTACTTCACGGGCATTGTCCGTGATAAACTTGGCCGCAAGATGAGCAAGACTCTCGGTAATTCTCCGGATCCTCTTGAGCTCATCAAGAAATATGGTGCCGATGCCGTGAGGATCGGTATGCTGCTTTGCTCTTCCGCCGGCAACGATATTTTCTACGACGAGAGTCAGGTTGAGCAGGGACGCAATTTCTGTAACAAGATCTGGAACTCTTTCCGCCTTGTACAGGGATGGACTGTTGATGCGTCGCTTCAGCAAAGTGAAGTTAATGCTCTTGCTGTCAAGTGGTTCGAGAATAAACTTAATCAGACCGTAGCTCAGGTAGAGGACTATTATTCCAAGTTCAGGATCTCCGACGCCCTTATGGCTATCTACAAGCTTTTCTGGGATGACTATTGCTCCTGGTATCTTGAGGCTGTTAAGCCCGCTTACGGTCAGCCACTCGACAAGGCAACTATGGAGGCCACGAACTCCTTCCTGGAGAATCTTCTCAAGTTGATACATCCGGTGATGCCGTTTATAAGCGAGGAACTCTGGCAGTCACTAGGTGACAGGGATGAGACCCAGACGATCATGTACGAGGCCTCTCCTGTCGCTGGCCCTGTGGATGAGAAGGTAATAGCCGCTTTCGAGGTCGCCAAAGAGGTTGCCGGAGGTGTCAGGGCCACAAGGCAGCAGAAGAATATCTCCCCGAAGGAGGCTCTGGACATTAAAGTTAAGGGTGGGTTCCCGATGGAGATGGCGCCGGTCATCGCCAAACTTGCCAATGTCGGCAAGGTGGAGAGTGTCGAAGAGTTCTCCGGTAACGGTGTTTCCTTCATGGTTGGGACAGTTGAGATATTCATTCCTCTCGACGGCTTTGTTGATGCCGGCGAAGAGATCGCGAAGATCGAATCTGAGCTCACAAGGCTTAGAGGTTTCCTTGAGGGAGTGCGTAAAAAACTCTCAAATGAGTCCTTCACTGCCCATGCTCCAGAGAAAGTCGTGGCTTTGGAGCGCAAAAAAGAGGCTGATGCCCTTCTCAAGATTGAAAATCTGGAGAAGAGCCTTAACTCATTGAAATCTAAGTAATATAACAAACGTGTTTTGATTATTAACATTTTTGTTATGGTATATTCTGAGACATTTTTCCCGGTCAGATACTACGAGACGGACCAGATGGGTATCGTCCATCACTCGAACTACATCAGATATTTCGAGTGCGCCCGTAACAACATGATGAGGGAGTTCGGGTATCCGATCGAGCAGTGCGAGGAAGACGGCGTCACTATCCCGATAGTGTCGGTCGAATGCCACTACAAGTTTCCCGCGCGGATGGGGGATGACCTTCGGGTAGTGGCGATGATTGACACTATGCCCCTGGCAAAGCTGAGGATCAAACAGGCTGTTTATAACCAGGGCGGCACATTATGTGTTGATGGTGAGGTGGTCCTGGGATTTCTTAATAAGGAGACCGGACGTCCGACCCGTTGTCCAGAGAAGTTACTTGAAGCAATAGAAAAACACATTAACGATAGGTAAACCATTAATATTCAAGAATATGTTAGCATTTTTCCCTTTAGGTGTCGTAGGACCATGGCAGGTGGTCATCATCGCCCTGGTCATCCTTCTTCTCTTTGGTGGAAAGAAGATTCCCGAGCTCATGAAAGGTCTCGGAAAAGGAATGAAGAGTTTCAAGGAGGGCATGAATGAGGTCGAGAAACAGATTGAGGATGTTGACAGAGACCTGAACGCTCCCGCCAAGAGCCCGGACAAGATCGAGAAGAAAGAAGATTACCAGAAGTAATCGTGTCTGAAGAGCAGCAGAAACAGGACACTGCCGAGATGTCCTTCTGGGACCATCTGGAGGTGCTGAGAGGAACCATATTCCGCTCATTGTTAGCTATTTGCGTCTTCAGCGTGGCGGTGTTCTGTTTTAAGAAGTTCGTCTTCGACGATGTGGTCTTCGCTCCGACCAGGAGCGATTTCTGGGTTTATAAGCTCCTGAACATGGATGTGAAGATGAGCCTTGTGAACCTGGACATCTCAGCGCAGTTCTTCGTCCACCTCAAAGTCGCGTTCCAGCTGGGTTTCATCCTCTCATTCCCGTTCGTGATCTGGGAGATATGGAAGTTCATAGCTCCCGCCTTGTACCAGAATGAGAAGAGGACGATCAGGGGAGTGTTCGTCGCTGCCTCCTTTCTTTTCTATCTCGGTCTCTATGTGGGTTATGTGCTGATAGTTCCGATTTCCTTGAACTTCTTCCTGGGCTACAAAATCAGCGAGGATGTCGTCAACACCATATCGCTCAACTCCTACATATCATTGTTCACCTCGACAATCCTGGCCTTCGGGATCGTGTTCGAATTTCCGGCCGTCGTGGTGATACTCAATAAGTTGGGCTTGGTGTATAAAGAAACGATGAATAAGTACCGCAAGCACGCCATCGTAGCCATTCTTTGCATAGCGGCCATAATCACCCCGGCCGATCCCTTCTCAATGTTGATCGCCGCCGCCCCGCTCCTTCTTCTTTATGAGGCCAGTGTCATGTTCTGCAAGCCTCGACCGGCAGAGGAAGAGGTGGCTGAAACCGCGGAAGGATGATCTCAATCAATTCCCTCACTGTAGCTTACGGCGGGTTTACCTTGCTGGATAATATTGACTTCCACATCAGCGGGAACGACAAGATCGGTCTCGTCGGAAAGAATGGTGCGGGGAAGTCCACTATTATGAAACTTATTTGCGGTCTCCAGAGTCCCACCTCCGGATCCGTTGATAAACCTAATGACATCAGAATAGGTTACCTGCCTCAGATCATGGAGCACCACAAGGGAAGGACTGTCATGGAAGAAGCCATGACAGCTTTCGAAAGGGTGGACTCCATCCAGAAGGAATTGGATTCCATAGGGGAGTCTTTAGCGTCCAGAACCGACTACGAATCAGATTCTTACATGGAATTGATCAGCCGAATGAACGACTTGAGCGATTCCTTGTCCATAATACATGCCGAGCCTCCTGAGGTGCTCGCTCAGCGGACCCTTCTCGGGCTTGGTTTCAAAGATTCGGATTTCGGGCGCAAGACGGAAACCTTCAGCCAGGGGTGGAACATGAGGATAGAGCTGGCAAAAATACTGCTCTCAGCTCCTGATGTGCTTCTCCTGGATGAGCCAACAAACCACCTTGACATTGAATCCATTGAGTGGCTTGAGGATTACCTCAAGGGTAGGAAAGGCGCGCTTCTTCTCGTTTCCCATGACAGGAAATTCCTGGACACTGTCACAAACCGGACAGTGGAGATATTGCTCGGACATATTCACGACTATAAGGTTCCCTACAGCAAGTATGTGGAACTGAGAAAGGAACGCCTGGCCCAGCAGACAGCGGCATACGAGAATCAACGGAGGATGATAGAGAAAACGGAGGATTTCATCAACCGTTTCCGGTACAAACCCACTAAATCAAACCAGGTGCAGTCTCGGATCAAGCAACTTGAAAAGTTGGATCGCCTTGAGATTGATGAGACTGACAATGTGAGGCTTACTGTGAAATTCCCGCCTGCTCCGCGCTCCGGCGACATCGTTTTCAAAGCGTCCGGAATCACTGTCGGATATCCCGGTAAGGTGGTTTTCCGTGATGCGGATATAGAAGTTAAGAGGGGGGAGAAGGTCGCTTTGATCGGGCGTAATGGTGAAGGCAAGACCACTTTGATGAGGGTCATAACCGGAGAGCTCACACCGCTTGAGGGAGAGGCGAAGAGGGGATATAATGTCGCTATGGGCTATTATGCCCAGAATCAGGAGGATATCCTCGATAGGAATCTGACTGTGTGGGAGACTTTGGATAATATCGCGGTTGGAGACATCCGGACGAAGTTGCGGGACATCCTGGCCCAATTCCTTTTCAGGGGTGAGGACATCGACAAGAAGGTCAGTGTCCTGTCAGGTGGGGAGAGAGCACGTCTTGGGATGGCCAAATTCATGCTCCAACCTTATAACCTCCTGGCGCTTGATGAGCCCACTAACCACATGGACATCAAGTCTAAGGAAATCCTTAAAGAGGCTCTGAAGGCTTATGATGGCACGTTGATTGTTGTCTCACATGATCGTGACTTCCTCGATGGGCTTGTCGATAAGATGTATGAGTTCAGGGATGGGAAGGTCAAGGAGCATCTTGGTGGTGTTACGGAGTTTCTTGAGAATCGGAAGATTGAGAGCCTGCAGGAGCTTGAGAGAAGGTTCGGGAAAGAGATCCTTCGCGATGCTCAGGATGACAAAACAATCCAGGGTAACAAAAAAATCCTGGATAACAAAAAGGAGGAGGCGAGGGAGGCTTTCGAGCGGAAGCGGACTGAGTCCAAGGAGATTCGCAGGGTTCGCCACAGGATAGATTTCCTTGAGGGAGAGATAGGCAAGTTGGAGAAGAAGATGAAAGATATTGAGAAAATCCTTTCCAATCCTACGGCTGATGATGATATCATGGAGCTCACCCGAACCTATCTTGAGGACAAGCGGGAACTTGACCACAAAACCTCTGAATGGGAGTCATTAATGGAGAAATTAGAAGAATAACGATAACTCTAAATTGATATGAAATCTTTGATTTGCAAATTGTTCCTGGTTGCTACCTTCATTGTCGCTTCAAATATTTCCGGATTGTCACAGACCCGATCTAAGGAGCATGATCTTTCACCTTTTGATGGTATTGAGGCTTCCGACGGCTTCAAGGTTTCCATCACCACCGGTGAAAGGTACAGTGCCAAACTGACCATGGATGACGCGCTTGAGACTTATGTGCAGTGCTATGTCAAGGCTGGCGTTCTTCACCTTGAACTTGATGGCAAGGGCATGTCGAAGGACTTGAAGAAGAGTTACAAAGGCAAAAACTCATCTGAGCCGACTCTTGTCGCTGTGGTCACGATGCCTTCAATCAAGACCCTGACGCTCAATGAGGACGCGCAGTTCTTCTCCTCAGGAAAGATCACGGCTGATGACCTCGTGGTGAATCTGAGTGGGACCGCCTCGGCGAATAACCTGAACATCACCGGGAAGTCTCTCGTTTTGAGCGCTACGAAGAATGCCAAGTTCACGAATGTCACAGTTGACGTCGAGGAAGCTATCAGTGTTTCTGCGGACGGCAGGGCAGCTGTGGCCATTGATGGACAGGCGAAGAACATCAGCGTTATCGCGGGAGGAAGCGCGGACATCAACATCAGAGGTGAGGTTGAAGATGAGATAAAAGTCGATATATCAAGTGGTTCCAAGGTAATTATCGCAGGAAAATCATCCTCTCTTTCTTTGAGCGGAAAGGGAACTACAGCCAATATAGACGCTTCTGCCCTCAAGACTGGCAAGGCGATGATCGCTCTCACGGGTGTATCCGCTGATGTGAGTCCAGTGGAATCAATTGAGCTCGATCTGGGAAGGGGAGCGGAAGTCTCATTTTCCGGGGATCCAGTCGTCAATCTTGTTAAGATCCAGAGTGCTTCTGTCCTGAGGAAACAATGATAGTCCTCGATTCTCATTGTGACACTCCGTCCCTTATGATCAAGGGACTTGATATCGGCATTGACAATAAGGATGGTCATGTGGATATTCCGAAACTCGCGGCTGGAGGTGTCGATGCAGCTTTTTTCGCCCTTTACACTTCCGCTGAGCTTTCCCCAGAGGCAGCCACATCCAGGGCTCTTGAGATGTTGGCGTCCATTTACGACGCTCTTGGGAAATATGGTGACAGGATAGCCTTGGCACTCACTCCGGATGATGTCCTCGCCAATAAGGCCAATAAATTGATATCCATACTGATAGGTATGGAAAACGGAGCGCCTGTCCAAAAGTCCATGTCCCTTCTGAGATTGTTCCACAGGATGGGCGTAAGGTATATGACCCTCACCCATAATGGTGACAATGAGATCGCGGACGCGGCCATGGAGGGGAAGCGCTGGGGAGGTCTGAGCCCATTTGGACGAGATGTGGTCTCAGAGATGAACCGGCTCGGAATTATCGTTGATGTGGCCCACGTCTCTGATGGCACCTTCAGCGATGTCCTGGATTGCTCCAAAAAGCCCGTCCTGTCCACCCACTCATGCTGCAGGGCTCTGGCCAATCATCCGAGGAATATGACTGATGAGATGATCAGGCGGATGGCGGACAAAGGGGGAGTTATCCAAATCAATTTTTATCCATATTTCCTGACCACGACCGTCCAGGCAAGCGTCGAGGATGTGATCCGTCATATCGACCATGCCGTCAAGGTGGGTGGTATCGAGCATGTCGGCATCGGTACAGACTTCGACGGGATCGAAGTCACTCCTGTCGGGCTCGAGAATGTATCGAAACTGCCGGTTGTATTTGATCAGCTGTCTGAAAAAGGATATAGCGACGACCAGATCGAAAAGATAGCCTCCGGTAACTTCCTTAGAGTGTTCAGGGAGGTCACTTCGCAGTCCTGAGATCGTTCAGGATGTAGAGCCTAAGCTCGTCCAGAGCCGCACATGTGAAGCGCTCGATATTCCTTTTCCTATCGTTCTTGTAAACTTTCTTGACCGTGACGGTGCCGGCGGGGCCGGACACCCCGATCCACACGGTTCCTACCGGATTCCACTCGTCACCTCCGGGCCCGGCGAGGCCTGTAGTGGCGACAGAATAGGTGCTGCCAGTGAGTTTGCTGACACCTTCGGCCATGGCTCCGGCGACTTCCGAGCTGACAACCCCGTGTTTCTTGACATATTCCCCAGGCACATCAAGGACCTTACGCTTGACAGCGACCGCGTACGAGGTCACGGAACCGAGATAGTATTCAGACGCTCCCGGTACAGAGGTAATCAGGGATGAGATCATTCCGCCGGTGCATGACTCCGCCGCGCTCAAGGTTTTCCCTGTCCCCCTCAGGAGGGCCCCAATGGCGTTCTGTAGAGTATCATCCGAGTGGGAATATATCTTGTCACCCAAGATGGGCTCGAGGGCCGCGAAACGCTCGTCAATGCGTCTTTCCTCCTCATCCTTGTCTCCTCCGTAGATGGAGAGGCGAAGGCGGACACCGGTAAGCTGGTTGGGCAGGTAGGCCAGATGCATGTCAGCCGGCAGACTGTCTTCCCAGGGCTCAATGAGTTTCGAGAGGGCGGATTCAGCCAATCCGGCGACCATGACGCATTTGTGGAATATGTCTGTCAGGGAATTATGGCTCTTGATGTCCTCGATAATGTCTGGAAGGGCCCCGATCGCCTCAAAAGGAACACCTGGCAGTGAGTAAAGAGTCGCCGGATGGCCGAATCTTTCACTGTCAAACCGGAATACCATTATAGGGGCGGTTCCCAAACGGTTGGGGATCACCTCGCAGGTGTCCGGCACAAGAGCTTGTGCCTTGTTGATGTCCAGGACATCGAGCCCGCGAGCGCTCAGGATCTCATGGATAATGCCGAGTTGGGTGGCGTTTTCGACGTAGCTGCGGCTTCCGGACATCTCCGCCAGAGCCGCTTTGGTAATATCGTCTTTAGTTGGTCCGAGCCCGCCGGTAGAAATGACAATCCCGTTGATTCTCAACTCGTTCTCCAGGTTCTCTATTATCTCCCTACGATCGTCACCGAAGGAGAGCATCCTTGTGACTTTTATTCCGATTTCCTCCAGGGCCCTGGATATCCTCGATGAATTAGTGTCCACAATCTGTCCGATGAGTATCTCATCACCGATTGTGCAGATGGAAGCGTTTGTCATCTCAAATGTTTTAATATCTTTTTAACCGCAGACGGTCCCTCATAGATAAATCCCGTGCATAACTCGATCAATGAGGCTCCGGCATCCATCATGAGTTTTGCCTGCTCAGGTCCCATTATGCCTCCGACTCCCACGATAGGAAGGCGTCCATTGGTGTATTGGTGAATATACTTCACCAGTTCGAGACTTCTCTCGAAGAGGGGTGCGCCGGAGAGACCTCCTTTGCCGATCTTCTCGACACGGGCCTGATTTGTCACAAGCCCTTCCCGTGAAGTGGTGGTGTTACCAGCAACAATACCGTCGACACCTGAGAGCATGCAATAATTCAGGATCTCATCCAGTTCCTCCCTCGGGATGTCAGGGGAGACCTTGACCAGAAGCGGTTTGTACTTGTCGTAGCAGATCCTGAGATCCAGGAGGGGATCGATGACATCCGAGAGATATGAGACATCCTGAAGATTCTGAAGCCCCTCGACATTGGGACATGAGACATTGACAGTGAACATGTCCACGAAGTCATACATACGTGAGAAAGCCCTCTTGTAGTCATTCACAATGTCCTCATCGGAGGCCGATGTGCTATTTTTCGCGATACTGGCGCATAGGATCACTTTGGGCTTGTCTTTCATTATGTGATCGATAGCGTAGTTGATCCCTTTGTTGTTGATCCCCATACGGTTGATGAGGGCTTTGTCCTGCGGCAACCTGAAAAGCCGCGGCTTGGGATTGCCGGGCTGCGGCTCAGGGGTGAGGGATCCTATCTCGATGAAAGAGAAGCCGAACCATGCGAGCTCATTATAAGTCTCACCGTTCTTGTCAATACCGGCTGCCAGACCGACTGGGTTGGGGAACTTGATGCCGAAAACCTCTATCTGAAGCGATTGCGACTTGCGGCGGAATATAAGCTTCGCCATATTGGCGCAAAGAGGTATCCTACGCGCGAAACGGAGCAACTTGAGTGTCATATTGTGCGCGCGTTCGGCGGAGAACCTGAACAATATGGGTCTGATCAGCTGTTTGTACATACCGCGAATATAGCAAATTAAACTATCTCTTGGAATGTGCCGTTGTCGTAGAAGACTACTACTTTGACGATTTTAGGGGTATCAGCTTGATTATTAGATGATTCTTGGCTTATTTCGAATAAATCTCCGCTCTGTGGATCGGGATTTTCGTCCGAAGGGCGGGGTATAGCCGGAATTTCGCTTTCCTGGCCGGTTATTTTATACATGCGGCCTTTTCCATTTACCAGCCAATCGAGATTCAGGTTGGGGAACTGGCGGGAGAGGTTAACTATAAAATCATATCCCGGTTTGTTGCGGCCGGCTAAAATGTGAGAGACACTGGCTTTCGCAACACCGATGCGTTCGGCGAGTTGTGTCTGGGTGAGATTCTCGGCGTTAAGGAATTGTTGAAGGCGCTGGTTCATGGCACTTTTCTTTGTTAACAAATTTAGCTAAATAATTCAGAAATGCAAAGTCTCGGTTTACTGTAGCCAGCTATCCGCATCATAGAAAAAGCCATGTAAGTTAATTATAATCTAATTTAGTTAATTTATACTAAAATGCTGATATTCGTGTAAATAAATATGTAATATCCTAAATTTTAAGCTTTGCTTTAGGTTTACGTTGCGAGTTTAACGATTGTTGTTAATATTTAAAATTAGTTAAATACGTGTAAATATCTGATTATACGTTAATTATCTATTATGGAATTATTTATTAAAATTTTCTATTTTCACTTTTGTTAACAGGCTTATTTTTACCCAAACAATTTACAAAATTCAACTCCGATTTACTTTTCCGAACAGTTTTTTATGGATTGCAGTTACTATGGCCACTGCGAGACTAGCCTCCAAAACCCGTGGCCACCCTCGGCCACGTAAGAGGGAGGGGCCCGCGGCGTAGCCGTGGGAGGGGCCGCGAAGCGGCGGTTTGGGAGACTAGTCTCGAGTGGCCGATTGATATTGGCGGAAATGATTAAATTCGCGGAGCTATGATACCTACAATAAGAATAGAAGACTACCACTATGATCTGCCTGACGAGCGGATCGCCAAATACCCGCTCCCCGAGCGCGATTCCTCTAAACTGCTGCGCTACAATGACGGAAAAGTCGATAAGTTCGTGTTTAGGGATATTCCAGGACTCCTGCCGGAGGGATCCCTTATGGTGTTCAACGACACGAAGGTTGTCCCTGCCCGTTTGCATTTTCAGCGTGAATCCGGGGCTCATATCGAGATTTTCTGTCTGGAACCTGTTGATCCAGCGGAATATAACATAGCCTTTGCCTCGTCTTCAAGGTGCGTTTGGAAATGCGTTATCGGCAATGCCAAAAGATGGAAAGGTGACATTCTCAATTTATACAATCCGGAAGGTTCCAAGGTGGTCTCTGAACTGAACCTCAAGGCGAGACTTGTGAGCCGGGACGACCGGGTCGGTGAAGTCGAGTTCACATGGGATGGCGGCCATCCTTTTTCCAACGTTCTCGACATCTGCGGCTCAGTCCCAATCCCACCATACCTGAATAGAGATACAGAAGCTATTGATAATGAGCGTTATCAAACGCTGTATGCCCGTGTGAGAGGATCCGTTGCCGCACCTACTGCGGGATTGCATTTCACTGACAGGGTTCTTGGGGAAATCAAGGACAAGGGGATCGATATTCAGAATATCTGTCTCCATGTCGGCGCGGGCACATTCCTTCCGGTAAAAAGCGCCGAGATTTCGGGCCATCCCATGCACAGGGAGCCTTTCAGCGTCAGCATCGACCTTCTCAGGAGAATAAGAGACAACGAAGGCAAACTCATCGCGGTCGGCACCACATCTGTCCGTACCCTGGAATCACTCTACTATGTCGGCGTCAGTTGTATTGAGAAGGGCACTCCCGAGGATGTCGGACAATGGGTTCCCTATGAGACAGAGTATCCTTATAGTGCCCGGGAGGCTATCGACGCGATTATTAAATATTTGGAGAAGGAAAACCTGGATGAGATCAAGGTGGGAACGAGAATAATAATAGTTCCCGGGTTCAAATTCAGACTGGTTGATGTGCTGGTGACGAATTTCCATCAGCCGGAAAGCACCCTTATCCTTCTGATATCAGCCTTTGTAGGCGGAGACTGGCGGCGTATTTACGATTTTGCCCTTTCAAATGGATTCCGCTTCTTGAGTTATGGCGACAGCTCGCTTCTTTTCCGCCGTGACTCTCTTGCGAATAGTGCTGAAAATGTTTAAATTTGTATCATGAACGAATTTGACAGTATATGTCCTTACAATGACGAAGAGGCGGTAAAGGCGCTTGGAAAAGTCGCCAATCATCCCGCTGTGTTCGCTATTTCGGAATATCTTTTCCCGGACAGGCCGGTCACTTATCTCCGTGACGCTTTGAAGTCGGTCAGGAGCATTGACGAATTCCAGGAGAAAGTGATGAATGACGCCGTCCTGTGGTGCATCGAGCACACGATGGACAACTTCACCTACGACGGTATCAGTTATATTAAAGGAATCAAGGGAAAATTCCTGGCGATGTCCAATCACAGGGATATTATCCTTGATCCAGCCATCACGCAGATGGTCTTCTTCCGCAATGGGATTCCCATGACCGAGATTTGCGTCGGTGATAACCTCATAAAAGAAAGTAGGACAGTGGAATACCTCCTGCGATCTAATCGAATGATTAAGGTTATCAGGGGCATATCGGCCCGCGATCTTTACCTCTCCTCCCAGATGCTTTCAAAGTACATCCGCCAGACCATCACCTCCGGTAAGGCATCCATCTGGCTAGCCCAGAGGCAGGGAAGGACCAAGGACGGGATCGACACCACGGAGCAAGGCCTGCTGAAGATGCTGGACATGAGCGGTGAGAAGACCTTCCAGGAGAATTTCCTTGAGCTCAACATCGTCCCGCTGAGCATCTCTTATGAATATGAGCCCTGCGACGTGAGAAAGGCAAGGGAGATTCTGATATCCCGTACCAAGAAATACGTCAAGAGCCGCCATGAGGATATGCACAGCATCGTGATGGGAATCAGGCAGAAGAAAGGCAACGTGCATCTGAATTTCGGCCTTCCGCTCACCTTTGCGGAGATCGAGGTCGCCAGCCAATGCGGCAAGAACGACCGCTACCAAGCCATCCGTCACGCCGTTGACAAGAGGGTCATCGCCGGTTACCATCTCTGGAAGACCAACTACATAGCCTACGACAAGGTTTGGAATACGTCCAAATATTCAGACTTGTACACCAAGGCTGACATCGAGAGTTTCGAGGCTTATACTGAACATCGCCTCGACAAGGTTGAGAAAAGGCTCAACCGTGATGACTTGAGGGACATCTTCCTGCGCATATACGCCAATCCTGTATTGTCCAAGGAGCGTCTTGCCTCCGGAGAACCCCTTAGAGTGGAATAGTTATGGCACTTGACGCTCTTTTACTTCTTGTCGGACTCGGGCTCGTGGTCCTCGGTGCGGATTGGTTGGTAGAAGGGGCGTCTTCAATTGCCAGGAAAGCTGGCTTGAGTGAATTCCTGATCGGAATGACCATAGTTGGCATCGGAACCTCGATGCCGGAGTTGGTTGTGAGTCTCACGGGAGCCCTGAAGGGCAATGCGGACATAGCGATAGGCAATGTCGTCGGCTCCAATATCTTCAATGTCCTTATGATATTGGGTGTCACTGCCTTGATCAATCCTATCCGGATAACGGACAGCAACAAGCGGCGGGATATTCCCTTGAATATCCTCGCTACAGTCCTGCTCATCTGTTTCGGGATGCAGCACACCTTGTTCGGCTTTGGCTCGAGTGACACCATAAACGCAATGGAGGGTGGAATATTCCTCCTACTTTTCGCCGCATACATGTTGTACTCTTTCAAAACGGGGAAAACCGATGCTTATGAAGATGACGCTGAGGTCTCATCCAAGGCCTCCAGCAAACTTCTGGTAGCGATCGTGATGGTGATAGCGGGACTTGCGGGACTGGTTTTCGGTGGCGATCTTTTCGTTGACGCGGCGTGCCGGATCGCGAGAGACGCCGGGCTTTCGGATAAATTCGTGGCCATAACCATCTTGGCTGGCGGCACGTCTATGCCGGAACTTGTCACCTGTGTCGTGGCCGCAGCGAAGAAGAAGGGAGCTCTTGCGCTTGGAAATATCCTTGGATCAAATATTTCCAATATCCTTTTGATCCTTGGCGCCTCAGCCTTGGCTTGCCCTCTGTCCTTCAGCAACATGAAGGCGGTTGACCTTGGAGTTCTCACTTTGAGCTCAATTATGATCCTCGTGAGCGCCTGGACCGGCCGGAACAACAAGATCGGCAAGCTGGACGCCACTTCCTATCTGCTAATTTTCGCCGCATATATGGCATACCTTTTCATGACAATCTAAAAATTTCCTGATATGAAATTCCAAGCCACTGATTACAAATTGATGAACGTCGGTACCGGCCGGGTTTTCGAAGACGCCGGCTGGACACTCGCTGATCCTCAAGCTACGGCACCATCATTGGTCAGAGCCGTTTACGCGAATGAGAAATTCACCCCGAGGGATGATCTGAAGGGGCTTTACAGATATGCCGAGTGGCTTCCTATCCAAAGGACTTTGAGAAAGTCACACGCTCCTGTGACCTACAAGAGCAAGGGGCTCGGCGAACTTCTTGGAATGGAAAACCTTTATATCACTCTCTCCGGCTATGTGCCGAAGAGGGGGGCGAAGATGGAGACCTGCTCTTTCAAGGAGACCGAGGCCTTCTCTGTGTGCGCCAGGCTGCCTAAGAATGACAAGCATATACTTGTGGTCCAGTCCGCCGGCAATACGGCCAGGGCTTTCGCCAGGGTCTGCTCTGACAACGATATTCCGATCGTGATCTGCATACCGAATGATAATGTGTCGGATCTGTGGTTTACCAGGAAGCTGAAACCTTGCGTCAAGGTGATCGCGACTCCTCATGGAACAGACTATTACGACGCTATTGCCTTGGGTGAGAAACTCTGCAAGGATCCGAGGTACCTCGCTGAGGGTGGAGCCAAGAATGTCGCCCGCAGGGATGGTATGGGCACTACGATTCTCAGCGCTGTCGAGGTGATCGGACGTATTCCTGACGCTTATTTCCAGGCTGTTGGAAGCGGTACCGGTGCTATCGCCGCCTGGGAGAACGCTTGCAGGCTGGAGAAAGATGGACGTTTCGGTGAGAACAAGATGAGGGTCTATTGTGTGCAGAACGCTCCTTACACCCTTATGTATGACTCCTGGAAAGCTGGTTCCCGCGACCTGGTCCCTATCACTCCTGAGGATTCCCGCAAAAATGCCGAGATCATCCTCGCGAAGGTCCTTTCGAACAGGAAACCGCCTTATAGCTTGGCCGGTGGCGTTTTTGATGTCCTGAAGGCTTCCGGAGGAGACTTCTACAAGGTGACGAATGACGACATTGTGTACTGGATACTCCAGGTTTACAATAAGGAG
The DNA here is from genome assembly GCA_902785825.1 of uncultured Bacteroidia bacterium. Classification (GTDB taxonomy): domain Bacteria; phylum Bacteroidota; class Bacteroidia; order Bacteroidales; family UBA932; genus Cryptobacteroides. The sequence goes on along the minus strand of CACZZZ010000004.1, from coordinate 45,781 downwards.
GGATACGACATTCTTCCCGCTTCGGCGTCAGCAGTGGCGGCCCTGAAAAAGGCCATAGATGAAGGTGCGGTCAAGAAAGATGAGACGGTGATGTTGAACATCACGGGAGCTGGAATGCTTAACGCCACGAGCCTTGGATTCGAGCTGAAGAAGCCGGATCTCATCCTCAGCACCGATCTTTCCGCCGAGGAAGTTATCGCATCCGTCGATCGCCTGTTCTAGCATCACATTTAGGAGCCGAGTGGCTTCTGCTCCAGAACCGCCGCTTTGCGGACTCGGCTCTAAGCGTAATACTTTGGCCAGCAGGCTTTCAGATAGGCTTTGAGGCGGTCCTCGTGGGGATTGGGGGCAGGTTCATAGAAGACGGTGCCTTCCAGGCCTTTAGGCATGAATTCAAGGTCAACGAAATGGCCGGGATAATCGTGGGCGTATTTGTAGCCGTCGGCGTATCCAAGCTCTTCCATCAGTTTAGTAGGTGCGTTCCTCAAATACAGGGGAACAGCCTTTGTCCTGTCTTCCTTGACTGTCGCAAGTGCCTTCTCTACAGCCATATAGGAGGCGTTGCTCTTAGGTGAGCTCGCGAGATAGACTGTCACTTCCGCAAGGGGAATCCTCGCTTCCGGCATACCTATCTGGTGGACTACCTGGAAACAGGCGTTGGCGAGGAGAAGGGCGTTAGGGTTCGCGAGTCCCACATCCTCAGAGGCGGAGAGACAAAGCCGTCTCGCGATGAACAACGGATCCTCACCACCGTCGAGCATCCGGGCGAGGTAATATACAGCGGCGTTGGGATCAGAACCCCGAATCGACTTGATGAAAGCGGAAATGATGTCGTAGTGCATCTCACCGTCCTTGTCGTAGATGGCAATATTCTCCTGCACACAGTCAGTCACCGTTTTGTTGTCGATAACGATCTTACCAGGTTTACCGGCGAATGAATCGACTACTATTTCCAAGATATTCAACAGTTTCCGGGCATCTCCACCACTGTACCGGAAGATCGCTTCCGACTCTTTCACCTCGATGTCTTTCTCTTTCAGGAGAACATCCTTTTCTATCGCACGATCCAGAAGGGTCTTCAGGTCATCCACGTCCAAGGATTTGAGCACGAATACCTGACACCTCGACAAAAGGGGAGTGATCACCTCGAAAGAGGGATTCTCAGTTGTCGCACCGATCAGGACAATGGTGCCATTCTCCACGGCGCCGAGAAGCGCGTCTTGCTGCGACTTGCTGAATCTGTGGATCTCATCTATGAACAAGATAGGAGCCGCGCCCTGGGAGAAAACTGACCGCCCCTTAGCCCGGTCGATGACATCGCGCACGTCTTTGACCCCGGCGCTTACCGCGGACAAAGTGTAGAAGTCCCTTTTGAGGGATGAGGCGATAATTCCCGCAAGGGTAGTCTTGCCAACTCCAGGAGGCCCCCAGAGGATAAACGAACTGAGGTTGCCGCTCGTGATCATGTTCCGCAAGATACATCCGTCGCCCACAAGGTGCCTCTGGCCGACATATCCATCCAGATCATGGGGCCTCATACGCTCCGGAAGGGGAGGGAGCATCGTGCTTTGGGCTATGTTTGAGTCGTTGCTCATTATTATCTATAAATACTTATAAATCAATCAATAAAACAAAACAATTAACAATAGTAACTTTTTTGTTAACCGCTCTTTTCGCCGTTTTGACCACCTAGTCAGACACAAATTTAGCAAAAAGAGGAATAAGTTTGTTAAATTCGCGATACCTTAAATATAACAGAGGCATGAGACTTAGTGAAAGAATCCGGTACGTCGGAGTGAACGACAATCAGACAACCCTGTTCGAGCGCCAGTGGCCGCTCCCGTATGGTGTCAGCTATAACTCCTATCTTGTGGTTGACGAGAAGGTAGCCCTTATCGATACAGCGGCGGCCCAATTTGAGGAAGAGTTCCTCGCCAATATCAAAGCCGAGATTGGGGACAGGCCTGTGGATTATCTCGTGGTAAACCACATGGAACCCGACCACAGCGCCTTGCAATCTGTAATCCGCAGGGAATATCCTGGTTGCGAGATAGTCACGAACGCGAAAGCTGTGCCCATGATTGAGGGGTATCAGGGAATCACCGATAATATCAAGGTCATAAAGGAAGGGGAGACCTTGTCTCTGGGGGAGGTCAGCCTCCAATTCTTCATGATTCCCATGGTACACTGGCCGGAGACCATGGTCTCGTGGTGCCCTGAGGAAAATACATTGTTCAGCGGAGACGCCTTTGGCTCGTTCAAGGCTGCTCCAGAGAGCGTAATTGACTCAGAATCAACGGTTTTTGGCGAATATCAGGAAGAAATGACCAGGTATTACGCCAGCATAGTCGGCAAGTATGGCGGTCCTGTGCAGGCTGCCTTGAAGAAGCTGAATGGCTTGGAAATCAAGCGGATATGCGCGACTCACGGCCCTGTGTGGCAGAATTCGATACCTGAGGTTGTCGCTCTGTACGACAGGCTTAGCCGCTATGAGGCCGAACACGGCGTTTGCCTGGCATACGGGTCTATGTACGGGAATACCAAGAAAGCCGCTCTCGAACTGGCTGAGGCCATTAAGTCCAGAGGAATTCCTTGCGCTGTTCACGATCTGACTGAGGAAAATTACTCGTTCGCTCTGAGGGACGTGTTTAAATACGACACGGTGATTCTCGGGTCGCCGACTTATAATAACGGAATATTCCCGCCTGTAAGGCAGCTTATGCAGGCAATAGCCGACCGAATGGTGAAAGGAAGAAAGTTCATCGCGTTTGGATCATTCACTTGGGCTGCCGCGAGCGTGAAATTGCTTAATGAAATGGCTTCGGCCGCCGGATTTGAGATTCTCAGCGAAGGAATTACCTTCAAACAAGGTTACACAAAGGATAAATTCGACTCTGCGGGGCTGGCTTCCCTACTTTAGCACTTTTGTTACACAATTTATATTATGTTAAGTTGTGTGTATCCTAAAGTCCCCTGCCAAAATAGAAAGAAATGTCACGGAAAAAAGTTGACCAGATAATCGAGAATGTCACGATCGAAGCTTGCGCCGCTGAAGGTAAAGCATTGACTCACTGGAACAGTGCTGTCGTTTTCGTCCCGTTTGCTGTCCCAGGCGACGTCGTGGACATCCGTCTGACCAGAAAATATCACAACTACTATGAGGGATTCATAAGCAAGATGATATCCCCTTCAAAAGATCGTCTGGAGCCTTTCTGTCAGCATTTCGGCACTTGCGGTGGATGCAAATGGCAGCCTCTCCCCTATCATCTTCAGCTTGAGGCTAAACGCAAACAAGTTGAAGATCAGTTAGTTAGGCTCGGACATTTGTCAGTCCCTGAGATTCTTCCAACTGTTCCATCCGATAAGACGATCTATTATCGTAACAAATTGGAATTCACTTATTCAAGCAAACGCTGGTTCGAATGGGGTGTGGATCCTGACTCCGTCCCTGAGGAGGAGAAAATGGGGCTTGGGTTCCATGTCGGCAAGTTCTTCGACAAAGTTCTTGACATTGAGCACTGCTACCTCCAGAAGGATCCGTCAAATGACATCCGTCTTTTCTGCAAGCGTTACGCTATCTCCCACGGTCTGAGGTTTTTTGACATCAGGGCAAATGAGGGGTTCATCCGGAACATGTTCATCCGGACGACTGAGACCGGAGACCTTATGGTGATCCTATGCTTCTTCTATGAGGACCGTGAAACTCGTGAGGCTATGCTCGATGCTCTTGCTGATGCGTTCCCTCAGATAACATCGCTTTATTACGTCATTAACAAGAAGTTAAATGATTCTATCGGAGACCAGGAATGCATCCTGTACAAAGGTTCTGAGACTATCCGTGAGACCATGGAGGGACTGACTTTCAGGATCGGACCGAAATCATTTTACCAGACAAATTCCGGACAGGCTTTGAAACTCTACTCGGTGGCCAGGGACTTCGCAGAGCTGACAGGAAATGAGGTCGTCTATGACCTTTACACTGGCACGGGCACCATTGCCCAGTTCGTCTCGGGTAAGGCGGCCAAAGTCATTGGAATTGAATATGTCCCGGAAGCCATAGAGGACGCGAAATCAAACGCCTCCTCTAACGGAATCACAAACTGCGAGTTTTTTGCCGGGGACATGAAAGATGTGCTTGTGCCGTCCTTTATCGAGGAGCATGGCCATCCTGATGTGATAATCTTGGATCCTCCAAGAGCTGGAATACATCCGGATGTGGCGAAAGTCATCCTTGACGCCGCTCCGGACCGTATCGTCTATGTCAGTTGCAACCCTGCCTCACAGGCCAGGGACTTGGCTATTCTTTGTCAGAAATACGAGATCACCATAGTCCAGCCCGTTGACATGTTCCCCCACACACAGCACGTTGAGAACGTCTGCGCATTAAAGATCAAGGACTAGAACGGGTAGCCTACTCCGAAATGGAGGGCATAGCAGTCTTTCCTGCTCCATTCAGCGGGACCATACCACCCTATGCCGCTGACTGATGGATCATAGAGTTTTACTCCCAGATCAACTCGCAAGACCAGGAAGGTTAGATCCACCCTCGCTCCGAGACCCCAGTCGGCAGCGATACTTTTGAAGAAATCTCTCCCGATATATCCCTCATCTCCCCAATCCTTTCCGTACCAGGTGTTTCCGGCATCCAGGAACAAAGCTCCCCGGAACTTCCAGAACATCGGGAAACGGTATTCGAGGTTTGCCTCGAGCTTGACGTCTCCCGTCTGGCTCGGTATAGTCATGTACTGATTGGGCTCTGATCGTCCAGGTCCGAGAGTACGGGCTTGCCAACCTCTCATGCTGCTCGCTCCACCGCTATAGAACTGCTTCTCAAGTGGCACTGAAAATGAGTTGCCGTACGCCAGGCTATATCCGCCAAGCAGCCTCATCGCAAGGGCCTGGTTGTCTCCCCTGCCGAAGAAGAAGGTGTTGCCGAGTGTAAGCTCTGAGCGCACATATTGCGAATATGGAATCCCCCATATCATCCTATGTCCATGCCGGTCTGATTTCATGGCGCCATTGAAAAGGCTCAAGACATTACCGGAAGCGTCCAGTTGGAAGCGGACATACCTGTAAGTCTCTTTGGGAATGATGTCCGCGCACGTGGTGTAGTACACCATCCCGCCGGAACCTACGTCGAAGTGGTCGATGTAGGCGTTGAAAAAGAACTGGTTGCCTGAGAATCTCTCGATGAACGAGATGTCCATGTTCTGAAGTCGTACGATCTTCGCCTGGACCGGATAAAGCTGGTACAGGAATCTCCTTCTGGACAGGGACCCGGAATATCCCCACGACGTGGATATCATGGTTCTGGTGTACTCAGGCCTGTCCTGGTACATGAATGAGGCGTTGAGTTCGGTTCTTGGAATATCCTGCCCCTTGAATATGGTGTTGGGCAAACCGAGGAACTCAGGGAAACTAAGCCCGGCAGAGAAACCGAACTCGTTGGCCCGGACACCACGCTCGCCGAACATGTACTGGAAGTTGCCCAGAAAACTGAGGTTCAGCCACTGCCCCCCGTGGAAGATATTCTTATGGAAATAACTGATCTGCGGAGAGTTGCTGATGAGTCCGTTGGAATTGGTCGAGGCCTCGAAATTGATTTTGAACCCCTGCGTCCTGGAAGGCGTGAGACTGATACCGCAATCAACGATATCAGCCGAGTCCCTCGGGGTCAGGGTGATGTTGACCCCACTGAAAACCCTCAGGGCCGCAAGGCGGGTGTAGGTGTTGTTCACTTCCCTCTCGTTGTACAACGCCCCGGGGCGGATCGTGTTCATGTCTTTGAGAATCCTGTCCTTGAACGGGAGCTCCTTGTCCCATGCTATGGACACATCCCCTATCGAATACTTCTTGAAAGGCTTGGCGTTCTCTGGGCTTTGGTTCCTCGTGTATTCGTTTATGATCATGCGGAGGTCGGCGGTGTCTTTCCGCGCGAGAGTGTCAGCCTCGAATGAATAATAGTTCTTCGTGAAACCGAACCATCCGTTTCTCCTCATCCAGGAAGCCGAACGCTCTGTCTCAGATTCGAGAGTCGCTTCTGAAAGGTAATCACCAGGTTTGATGGAAAGATTAAGCGTATCGGCCATGAAATCATCGCCGAACTCCCCTTCCGGGACAGAATAGGTGATCTTCCCTATCTTGTAGCGGTGCCCTGGGGTGACCGTGTAAATGACTTTGACTTTTTTCCCGGAGACCTTGACTTCGCTTTCCACGTCCGAGTTGTAGTACCCCAGGTACTCCATGTGACGGTCGATGTTCTTGACGGAGGCGGCAACCGTTGAAGCCTCATACACGACTGGAGGGTCCCCCATCTTCCTTATGAGCCTGTTGACGAACTTGCTGGTGTCCCTTCCGGAGAGATTGTACAGATTCAGAGAAGGGCTCCAACCGAAAACTATGTAGCTGTTGGCCTTCTGCTGGATGTAATTGCTGATATTACCGGCGCTTAGATTTTTGTCTCCTTTGATCTTGACCTCGTTCTTCGCCAGACGGAACTGTCCCTCCTCCAACACCCGGGTCGTAGAGCATGAAGAAAGCGCCGCTACCACGAGCAGGAAGGTAGAGAATAAGCGTACAGAGGTTTTTGACACCATGATTCCACAAAAATAAAAAGAATATTAATATATTTGTTCAACATCATGAGCTAGTTTTATGGGCATACCAATCACAAATAATGAGATCAAGTTCGTAAAGTCTCTGGAACTTAAGAAAAACAGGGACTCCAACGGCATGTTCGTGGTCGAGGGAGAGAAGATGGTCGAAGAGGCCGTAAGGTCTTCTTTCGAGGTTTTCAGGACATACCGCATGTCCGAGATAGGGGTGACAGCCATGTCCAGGATGACCTCCCTGGCCTCACCCTCCCCTGCCTTGGCCGTGTTGCGTAAGCCCAAAGACCTTCAGATCGAGGATCTGTCATATTTCTCACTGCCGGAAAACGGCCTTTTCCTGGCCCTGGATGGAATCAGGGATCCAGGCAATCTGGGCACCATCATCCGGGTGGCCGACTGGTTTGGGATAGACGCCGTTTTCGCTTCTCCTGACACGGTGGACATTTTCAATCCGAAAGTGGTCCAGGCGACCATGGGAGCGATTTTCAGGGTGAGATTCCACTATTGTGACATATCCAGGCTCTGCCGCTTCATATCCCTGTCCGGGGGGGATTCCTACGGGACATTCCTTGACGGGGAGAATATATATTCAAAAGAACTTAACACTGGAGAGAAGACCAAGTCGCTGATAGTCATAGGAAATGAGTCCAACGGGATATCCGACGCCGTCTCCGCCACCATTTCGGACAGGCTTTATATCCCCTCATATCCCGAGAACGACAGGGGCTCGGAATCTCTTAACGCCGCCGTGGCTACCGCTATCACGGTAGCTGAGTTCCGGCGCAGAACCACCCACAACCCCACCCCACATGAATGAGGAATCATTGATGCGCTCCAGGATCAGAAGGATCCTGATGATATGCAGCAACTACGACGCGTTCACTCTCGAGGAGGACGGACGCGTCGAGAGCCAGATAGTCAGCGAGTACCGGGAGCTGAACCTCAGTAATCCCCCGACTTTCGTCTGGGCAAACTCCTCTGTCGAGGCTGCCAGTATTCTCCATGCCGACATGGAGATCGACATGATCATCTGCCTTTACAACGACAGGGACGAGGATATTTTCGACTTTGCGGCTGACCTGCGGAAGAACGGTTCCAGCATACCGTTCGTCATGCTGATCCATTATTCCAAGGCTGTCAGGAAGAGAATATTCGAAAAGGATCGCTCCGGGATCGATTTCGTGTTCAGCTGGCACGGCAACGCGGACCTCATTCTCGCCATAGTTAAGCTCATCGAGGATACCGCCAACGCTGACAACGATGTCTTTGAAGTCGGGGTGCGGGTGATTCTCCTCGTGGAAGACTCGGTGCGCTATTATTCGACCTATCTGCCTGAGTTATACAAGCTTCTGATCACTCAGAGCCGGGAGTTCCTGACCGAGTTCCTCAATGACGACCAAAAGAAATACAGAAAACGCTCCAGACCGAAGATTTTCCTTGCCACTTGCTACGAGGACGCTCTCGCCTATTTTGAGAAATACAAGGAGAACCTGATGGGGGTGATATCCGATGTGGGAATGGTCATCCATAAGGGCGACGCGGTAAAGACTGAGAAGCTTGACGCCGGATTGGATCTGGTCAGGATCATCCGCCAATATGATCCCCTCATGCCGATCCTCCTGCAATCTTCGCAGGAAAGCTTATCCAAAGTGGCTAAGGAACTTGGAGTTGGTTTCTTGAAGAAATTCTCCAGGACTCTGTTCATGCAGCTCGGCGACTATCTCAAAGAAGAGTTCGGCTTCGGAGACTTCGTGTTCAAAGACTCCGCGGGAGTCGAACGCGGGAGGGCGGCCAGCCTGACTGAGCTTGGCAAGATAATCAAAGACATCCCGGATGAGGTGTTGGTCAGCAATACCTCCAGGAATATGTTCTCCAAGTGGCTTTATGCCCGTGGCCTTTTCGACCTGGCGGCGACTTTCAAAGCGGAGCACCACACGGTTGCCAAAGAGTTCAGGGAATTCCTGATGGACCAGATAGGCCGGTATCATAGAATGATCGGTCAGGGGGTCATCGCTGATTTCAAGCGGGACACCTACCAGGATTATTTCTGGTTCGCCAGGACCGGCGAGGGATCACTCGGAGGGAAGGCCCGTGGCCTTGCTTTCCTTAACCATCTGGTGATGAAGCATTCCCTGTCGGAAAGATACCCTTCGATGAGGGTGTCGATCCCCCGCACGGTCGTGGTGACTACCGATTGGTTCGACCGTTTCATCGTGGATAACGGACTGCAGCATGTGATTGACTCGGAACTATCTGATGATGAGATTCTTTCCGAGTTTGTGGCTTCCATTCTCCCTGCCGGGCTGCTTCAAGATCTTAAGGCCTTTGTGGAGACTTTGGACAGCCCGGTGGCCGTGAGGTCCAGCTCAAAGCTGGAAGACAGTGATTACCAGCCGTTCGCGGGTGTTTACTCGACCTACATGTGTCCATTCGTCGAAAACAAGGACAGGATGCTCAGGGAGATCACGAAAGCCATAAAGAGCGTCTATGCCTCGACATATTTCGCCGGGAGCCGGGCTTACATCCAGGCCAGCGGCAACCTGATTGGTGAGGAGAAGATGGCCATTATAGTGCAGAGCATCTGCGGCACAAGGCACGGGGACGATTACTACCCGATGCTGTCTGGAGTCGCCAGGTCTTTGAACGCTTATCCGATAGGCAATGAGAAAGCCTCCGACGGGGTGATGAACGTGGCCTTCGGATTGGGCAAGACAGTAGTGGACGGTGGACAGACTTTGAGGGTCAATCCCCGTTCAACCAAGAAGATACTTCAGCTCTCCTCCCCTTCCCTCGCACTGCGGGACACACAGAGCGAGATGTATGTCCTGGACACTCGTCCCGGAGCGTTCAAGATCTCCAGGAATGATGGCGTCAACCTGAGGCGCATCCCTGTCTCGGAGGCGTTGGAGTCGTTTGACAGGCCAGAGATTGTGGTCTCGACATACGTGGCCCAAGACGACATGATGCGTCCGGGAATATACGGGCGCGGGCCAAGGGTGGTGTCTTTTGACGGGATATTCCAATATGACCGTTTCCCGCTTGCCAAAGCAATCTCGGAGATCCTTGAGATTTGCAAGAGCGAGCTCATGTCCGAGGTGGAGATAGAGTTCGCGCTGGATCCGATTCCAGGCACTTCCGGTTCTGAGGCCAGGTTGGAACTTCTCCAGGTGCGTCCAGTGTCTGAGATGTCCTCATACCATTCTGGCCAGCATGGAGATAAGGTCATCAGTCCGACCCATGAGCTTGTGACTAGCCCGGAAGCTCTTGGGAATGGGGTTTTCTCTGAGTCCTCACGTATAGTCGCCATCCTTCCCGGAGTGTTCGACAAGATGAGGACCGCGGAGATGGCAGCCGAGATCTCGGAGATCAACTCTCGCCTGAACTCTTTGAATCAGAGTTATTTCCTGATAGGCCCGGGTCGTTGGGGCTCGTCCATACCGACTCTAGGAGTGCCGGTGAGTTGGACCGACATCTCAGCCGCCCGGATGGTTGTCGAATACGGAATGGACGGTTTCAGGATAGAGCCCAGCCAGGGAACGCATTTCTTCCAGAATATTACCTCACTTGGGGTAGGTTACCTTTCGGTTGATGAGTACGCCGGGGCCGGGAAGGTCGATTTCGAGGCATTGGAATCCCTTGAAGTCGAATATGAGGGCAAATTCGCCAAAGTTTTTAAAGTCGAGGAACTTACAGGATTCATCGACAGGAACACCGGAAAGGCTGTTATAGGATATTGAGAATATGGGGAAAACCATTATATATCAAATGCTTCCAAGGCTCTGGGGGAATCTCGTGGAAGACCCCGTCCCATCCGGGTCTCTGGCACGGAATGGAAGCGGCGGTTTCAGCTCGATAGACGAGGCTACGCTAAGCTGGTTGAAAGGGACACTGGGCGTGACTCATGTGTGGTACACGGGTGTGATAAGGCATGCGACGACAGCCTGTTTTGACGGCTGCCCCGCCTCGGAATCCTCGGTTGTCAAGGGCCTGGCAGGTTCACCCTACGCGATTACCGACTACTATGACGTTAATCCATATCTTGCTGATAATCCTAAAGATAGATTATTTGAGTTCGATCAGTTATTAAAGCGAACCCACGCTGCTGGACTAAAAGCTTTGATAGATTTCGTGCCTAACCATGTCTCACGCGATTACGGGAAAGTTGGCCTGGTCCACGACTCCCCTTTCGGGACACTTGGGAAATCTGATGATGTCTCCGTCCATTGGTTGCCTGAAAATGATTTTTATTATTACCCTGGCCAGAGTCTGACTCTTCCTGGCGGCGGGAGATACTATGAGAATCCCGCCAAAGCTTCCGGCAACCGCTTCTCCCCTTCTCCTGACATCAATGACTGGTATGAGACCATACGGATCAATTACTGCGACTTTCACACAACCACCTGGGACAGAATGCTCGACATTGTTCTCTACTGGTGCGCCAAGGGTGTGGATGGATTCCGTTGCGACATGGTGGAGATGGTTCCCTGGCAGTTCATGAAATGGTTAATCAGCGAAGTGAAGCGCCGGTATCCTAATGTTATTTTCGTCGCCGAAGCATATCAGAAAGACTTGTACAAACTATACACTGGAGAGGTTGGTTTCGATTTGCTCTATGATAAATCCGGGCTTTACGACACGCTACGGTCTATTGTGGAAGGATATGGAACCACAAGAGGGATAACGTGGAACTGGCAGTCGCTCGGGGAAATGCAGCCTAAGATGCTCAATTTCCTTGAGAATCATGATGAGACACGTTTCGCCTCGGACTTTTTCGGAAAGGAACCGATGAGAGCCGCTTCTTCCCTCTGCGCCGGACTCCTGCTCAATGATTCGGCATATATGCTCTACAATGGACAGGAAATCGGCGAGAGAGGCATGGACGCCGAGGGGTTTAGCGGCCGTGACGGCAGGACAACCATCTTCGACTGGTGGAGCGTAGCGTCTTTGCGGAGGCTTTTCGGTCATATTCACGGTAAAGACAGCCTTACGGAACAAGAAAAAGAGACCCTGCGGCTTTATAAAGAGACTCTCGCTCTCGCCTCTCCCCTTTCGGGCGGAAAGACTTATGACCTATGCTATTGCAACGAAGGCTCCACGGGATTTGACCCCGACCATCGCTTCGCTTTCCTCAGGAGCGAGGGCGACAACGCATGCCTTATAGTCTGCGATTTCTCCGGTAAGGACAGCCTTGTCAATGTGAAGATACCTGTGGAAGCTTTTGAATATCTTGGCATTAACAAAACGGAGACACTCGAGGTGAGCGTCTCCGTGAAAGGTTTCGGGTATTCTGTCTTACCAGTTTAAGATCTTCTTGAAATCATACTCCTCAGGGTTGGCGACGAGAGCCTTGGCGGCCTCGTAGTCAGCGGGAGTGATGTAGTGGCAGATGTTCCCGTAATAGTTCCTGGCCAGACCGCCGTCGATGTTGACCCTGCGGGGAGGAATCTTGCCTTCGGCGTTCTGCAGATCCTTAAGATAGAGAGGCTTGGGGTTGCCGTCTTTGTCAACATACACCATGCAGCCTGTCTCGCCCGCCTTGAAAAGCTCATAGGCACCCATAGCAAGCTCGGTGCAGTAAGAGAGGTCGTAGGCGACAGGATCCTGGCAGCGGACATCGTAGCCGATCTCGACAGGACGGGTCTTGATCTTGAGACCGATCTTCTTGAACTCTTTCTCGAGGATGTCGTTGAAGAGGACGGCCTTGCTGATCTTACCAAGCTCGGGATGGCCGTGCTCGTCGTAAGTCATCGTGACTCCGGCGTTCTTAATCTCCTGAGGATCAAGATCGTGGAACACACCTTCAGCGACAACGACGGTACCGTAAGGGATGCCGAGAAGCTTACGCTTGATGATGGTGGAGACAGCGAGTTTGACGATCTTGTCAAGGCTGATAGCGGTCTTGTTGAACATCTCGGGGATGATCGTCATAGGGCAATGAGTGGCCTCACCGATCCCGAGGGCGAGATGGCCGGCGGAACGACCCATGGCGGAAATCAGAAGCCAAGTGCCGGAGGTGCGGGCGTCCTCATAGACAGTGCGGGCGATATGAGCGCCCTCGTCTTTCGCGGAGTTGAACCCGAAGGTCGGGGCGTTGTCCGGAAGAGGAAGGTCATTGTCGATGGTCTTGGGAACGTGGATGTTGTGGATCGGGTAGTTCTTCGCCTTGAGGAACTTGGCGATCCTGTTGGCTGTGGAGGCAGTGTCGTCGCCACCGACAGTCACGAGAAGCTTCACGTTGTTGTCCTGGAAAAGGGGCAGGTTGAAATTCTTCTCAAAATCCTCATCAGTGGGCTTAAAACGGCTCATCTGGAGGTAGGATCCTCCCCTGTTGAAATAAGCGTCAGCCTTGAAGAAATCGATGTCCTCCGTGCGGGGATTCTTATGGAAGAGGCCGCTGTAGCCTTCATGGAGTCCAATGACCCTGTAGCCGTTAGAGAGGAACGTCTTGGCAACCGAGAACACGACAGTGTTCATTCCAGGAGCGGGGCCGCCGCCGCAGAGGATGATGATTGAATCTTTCATAATATCAATTGATGTTGAATAAATAATCTATCCGTTGTCGGGGTCACAAATTTAATCCATTTCTGGAAAATATCGGCAATTTTCGTTAAATTTGTATTCTTTAAGGGATCATGAGAAATGGATCGCGACCAGGCTGAGAAAAGAGTCATAGAATTGAGGGAGATCCTCTGGATCAACAGCAGGAGGTACTATGTCGATAACGCTCCGACAATGAGCGATTTCGAATATGACCACCTCATGCGTGAGCTCGAGGATCTGGAGAACGAATATCCTGACCTCAAGACTCCTGATTCCCCTACCCAGAAAGTCGGAAGTGACCTTGACAAAGGGTTCGCGCAATATCCCCACAAGTATCCGATGCTCTCTTTGGGCAACACCTACAACATCGGTGAGATAGAGGATTTCGCCCGCCGTGCTGAGAAAGAGCTTGGCGAGGTTGGATTCACATATTCATGCGAGTTGAAATTCGACGGCACCGCCATCTGCCTGACGTACAGGAACGGGAAACTTTTCCGAGCCCTGACCCGCGGTGACGGGGTCGTGGGAGATGACGTGACAGCCAACGTGAGGATGATCTCAAATGTGCCTCTTTCCCTGAAAGGCTCCGGATGGCCCGAGGAATTCGAGATCCGAGGCGAGATTCTCATGCCCTATGAGTCATTTGACCGCCTGAACAGGGAACGCGTCGAGAACGAGGATCAGCCTTTCGCCAATCCAAGGAACGCCGCTTCTGGGTCCTTGAAACTCCAGGATCCCAAAGTCGTGGCCAAGCGCGGGCTGATGTGCACCCTTTACCATATTCCTGCTCAGAGCGTCACTTTCGCCACTCATTCTGAGGCGCTTGACGCCGCGGCCTCTTGGGGACTTCCGGTCTCCGGGGAGCGCCGGACGGTGAGCGGGATCAGCCAGATCGAGGAATATATCTCCTACTGGGATAAGCAAAGGCGTTACCTTCCTTTCGCCACAGACGGTATCGTGATAAAGATCAATGAGCTGGATTACCAGAACGCTCTTGGCTATACCGCGAAATCCCCGAGGTGGGCCGTTGCCTTCAAGTTCCAGGCGGAAGAAGCCTTAACCCGGCTCGTCTCTATTGATTACCAGGTGGGCAGGACGGGTGCTGTGACGCCGGTGGCCAACCTCTCCCCTGTCCAGCTTGCTGGAACCGTGGTAAAGAGGGCGACACTCAACAATGAGGATTTCATGTCCCAGCTTGACATCCGGGTCGGTGACTGGGTGAAAGTCATAAAAGGTGGAGAGATTATCCCGAAAATCATTGATGTTGATCTTTCCCGCCGTCCTGAAGACTCGGTGAAGCCTTCTTTCCCGACTGTTTGTCCTGACTGCGGGACTCCCCTTGTCAAGGACGAGAATGAGGCCCGCTGGTTCTGCCCGAACACGGACGGATGTCCAACTCAGATCAAAGGGAAACTCGAGCATTTCCTTGGCCGGAAGGCCATGAATATCCTTGCCGGCGAGGCTACTGTCGAGCAGATGTACAACCTCGGTCTCGTCAGGACTCCGGCTGATTTTTACTCGCTGGACAAGCGCGGGCTCATGATGCTCGAAGGGTGGAAAGACAGGAGCGCGGAGCGTTTCCTCGCGAGTCTGGCGGAGTCCAAGTCAGTCCCCTTTGAGCGGGTTCTGTTCGCGTTGGGAATACGTTATGTCGGCGAGACAACAGCTAAAGAACTTGCCAGGCATTTTGGCGACATCGATTCCCTGGCGGCTGCTTCAGAGGAGAAACTGTTGGAAGTCAGGGATATAGGTGATGTGATCGCGAAGAGTGTCCGTGACTATTTCAGCGACCCCAAGCACCTTGAGGAGATCTCGAGGCTCAAAGAAGCTGGCCTGAGATTTTCCGTGGAGGAAGTGTCCGCCTCTTCCGAGGCCCTTTCAGGACTCTCTATCGTGATTTCCGGTAATTTCTCTATATCCCGGGATGAGATGAAGCGATTGATCGAGATCAACGGAGGGAAAAACAGTTCCTCGGTCAGCGGTAAGACCGATTTCCTTCTGGCCGGAAGCAAACCTGGTCCTGAGAAGATCCGCAAGGCGGAAGAACTCGGTGTCAGGATAATCGGCGAAGAGGAGTTCATGGAAATGATACCGTCCGGTGAGACTTCCGCTGGCGGAGGCGATATTGTGGAACCGACGTTATTCTGACTCTTGTCATGAGCTGGTTTGGTGATATCATATACAAGATCAAGACGTATGTCAGGTGGGTGAGCAAATTCCTCAGCCATGACATATGGCATTTCAATCTTGATGAACTCTCAAAGGCCAAGGCAAGGTTTATTACCGACCTCAAAGTCGTCACTGACGCGCTCACTAATTTCGCCGATGAGAAGATCGGCTTCCAGTCAGTTGCATTAAGTTATTTCTGCACGTTGGCCGTTGTCCCCTTGGTGGCCGTCTGTTTCGCCGTAACCAGTGGTTTCGGGCTCGAGAATGTGCTTCGGGACGCCCTATATTCCGCGGACATCAACCAGACAGTGATAGACACCCTGATGAACGCGGCTTCGAATATCATCCAAGCCTCCAAATCCGGCGTGTTCGGTGTCATTACCGCCCTCTCTTTCGTGTGGCTCGTTATATGGATGATGAACCGCGTGGAGAAGGTCTTCAATAATGTCTGGCATGTCCGCAAGCCTAAGCGCAGGGCATTGAAAAGTTACGGGATGGATATCATTATTATGATTCTCATCCCGTTTGTCGTATTAATATTCTTTGCCGGCACGGTCGTGTACTCACATGTGCTCGACCTTATCCCGAACAGCATAGGTATTTCCGACAAAATTAAATCTTTCCTCGGCTGGATCATATTCGGCGCTGTCGCCGTCATGACACTTTCCGCAATGTACAAGTTCATTCCGGCAACTTATGTTGAGTACCGTTTTGCCCTGAAGGCTGCTTTGTGGGCCGGGATCGCTTTTACTATCTTACAGTACCTGTACCTTGAGACACAGGTCCTTGTCACTAACATAAACGCCGTTTATGGAGCTGTAGCCGCCCTTCCTCTCTTCATGATGTGGCTGAGGTTCGGATGGCTGATCATCCTTTATGGGGCGCAATTCTCCTATTCCTTCCAGATGGTTGACATTATGGAGAAAGAGGCGAAAATGAGTAAAATGATTGAAGAAGAGGTATGAGTTTCTCCAAATTCACAGATCAGGATTACCAGATAATCAACGAGAGCTACGCCCAATTGAAAGAGGCGGCTCGCCGGAGGTGCGCCAACCAGGAGGAGCTGGATGTCGTCCAGAAGGCGTTCGACTTTGCCAATGAGGCACATAAGAATGTGAGGCGGCGTTCCGGAGGTCCTTATATTATTCATCCGATTGAAGTGGCCAAGATCGTTGTGTGCGACATCGGTCTCGGGTACAAATCCATTGCCGCGGCGCTCCTCCATGATGTTGTGGAGGACACGGACTACACTGTCGATGACATAAAGAACCTCTTCGGAGACAAGATAGCCAGCCTGGTCGATGGACTCACCAAGATCAAGATAGTTCTCGACAATGAGGAGAGGGCCAAGAAATCCGATGTCGTGTACTCGGAGAGTCTGCAGGCCGAGAATTTCAAGCGTATCCTGCTGACCTTGAACGATGACGTCAGGGTTGTCCTCATAAAGCTCGCTGACAGGCTACATAATTGCAGGACAATTGATTCCATGCCGGAGTACAAACGGGACAAGATCCTCAGCGAGACGATGTTCATATTCATTCCGCTCGCTCACCGGCTGGGCTTGTACGAGATCAAGTCCGAAATGGAGAACATCTGGCTCAAGTACAAGGAGCCGGACGCCTATAACGAGATTTCCGGCCTCGTTAGCAAGAACATCACCGACCTCGAGAAGCAGATCGACGATTTCATCGCTCCCATTGACCGGGCGCTCAGGGATTCTGGTTTCAATTTCGAGATCCGAAAAAGGGTAAAGACCCCCTACTCTATCTGGCACAAGATGCAGACTAAAGGCATCACTTTCGAGCAGGTTTATGACCTGTACGCCTTGAGGGTTGTCTTCACTCCAGAGTCAGGAACAAAGGAAAGCGAAAGGGACCAGTGCTACCACATATTCTCAATAATCACGGGAATTTACCGCTACAAACCGGATCGGGTTCGCGACTGGGTGAAGCATCCAAAGAGCAACGGCTACGAGGCATTGCACTGTACCCTGATGAGCGAGAAGGGAGTATGGATCGAGGTCCAGATCCGATCCAAGAGAATGGATGACATTGCGGAGAAAGGAATCGCCGCCCACTGGGCTTACAAACAGGAGGGATACATCAGCGAGAACGACAGCGAGATGGACAAGTGGCTCGCGAAGGTCAAGGATATTCTCGTAAGCCCCGATGTCAATGCCCTTGAGCTTTTGGACATAATACATAATGACCTGACCAGCAGCGAGATCACTGTCTTTACTCCTAAAGGTGAGCAGAAATCCGTCCAGAAAGGCGCCACTGCCCTGGATTTTGCCTACAGCATCCACACAGAGATCGGCAACAAGGCGATAGCGGCTAAGGTCAACATGCGGCTTGTCCCCCTCTCCCATGTTCTGAGGACAGGCGACCAGGTAGAGATTATCACAGCGGAGAACGGTACGCCCAAGAGGGAATGGCTGGGATTCCTGCAGACCAGACACGCTCGCAATGTCGTCATAGACTACTTCAAGAGCAACAAGAAGGAGATTGTTGAAGTCGGCAGGGGCATCCTGTCTTCGCAGCTGGAGTCCCTTGGATATCGCCTTAACTCTGATTCGACGGAGATTCTTTGCAAACACTACAATATTCCAGGACGTAGCGCTGAGGAACTGTTTTTCAGGGTCGGGCTGGGACTGGTCAGCATTGAGTCCATGGGAGAAGTACTCTCCCCTGCCAGCCCTTCAAGGAGCCATTACTGGCCATTCTCGATATTCAGCAGAAGGAAGGAAAGCCAGACCCAGGCTGACAAGGAGAAAAATGAATATGTGATCGCCCAATGCTGCCGTCCGATTCCAGGTGACGCGGTTGTCGGAATCAAGAATCCCGACGGTACTGTGACAGTCCACAAGAAGACCTGCCCCGTCGCGGACAGCGTGGCTTCCAAGCATGGAGACAGGGTCGTTGTGCCGCAGTGGGAGGCCGATGGGGAAAAGAAGTCCTTCCCCGCCCGTATCGCCCTCAAGGGTATAGACAGGGTTGGATTGCTCAACGAGATCTCGCGTTATATCTCCCTGGTGATGGGTGTGAACATGAAGAAAGTGCTTTTGAGCACGGATGGCGGGATTTTTGAGGGATATATCGACCTCAGTGTGCAAGACAAGACCGCCCTGGAGAGGATGATCAAGAAACTTGCGTCCATTGATGGCATACAAAGTGTAGCGAGAACAGAGTTATGAGAAAGTTGATCTCAAGGTTTTTCCCCCTTATTCCGGCGGCGGTTGTGATACTGTCGTCCATTTTCTCCCACTCTTGCGCCAACACGACCCAGGCGCCTCGAGGCGGTCTCAAAGACACCATTCCACCTGTGCTGGTGAAGGTCTCCCCGAAGCCCGGCGCCACGCATGTGCCTCTTAAAGGTGCGGAGATATCTTTCACTTTCAATGAGTATGTGGTGGTGAAAGATCCCAAGTCGATCTATCTATCCCCTCCCCAGGCCAAGTCTCCAAAGTATAAGATAAAGGGCAAGAGCCTCGTGGTTTATTTCGAGGAGGAACTCCTTCCCGACTTGACATACTCTCTTGACATAACAGGCGCCGTAGGTGACAATAACGAGGGCAATATGTTCCCCGGTTTCACCACTTACTTCTCCACGGGAGACACCGCTGATTCCATGTTCCTGACAGGCACGGTCGTGGACTGCAATGACCTCAAGCCGATAAAAGGGGCCACAGTGATGCTGTATAAGGATCAGTCTGACTCGGCTGTTTTCCTCCAGCGTCCCGTGGCGTCGGGAAAGACCGACGACTGGGGCTATTTCTCCATTAGGAACATCAAAGACACGGTTTACAGGGCTTACGCCGTGGTGGACGCCAGCAGCAATAACGTTTACAATCCCGAGGAAGACAAGATAGCTTTCCTGGACACGCTCGTTACACCTTGGAGAGTTGTGAATGATTCCCTTCCCGAGCTGAAGAAGTTCGATATGAAAGACACCTTGCACTGCCTTTCGCGTAAATCAGACATCACCCTCAATGTGTTCAGGGAGAAGCCGGAGAAGCAGATGCTCATGAACAAGAAGAGGACTTCCGACCGCGGGGCATACGTCACTTTCATGTCCACGGACACAAGGATAGACTCGCTGTGGTTCAAGAACTTCCCTCCCGAGAAGGTCATCACGGAGTTCAATATTCCCAAGGACAGCCTGCTGTTGTGGATAAATGACTCCCGCAGGATGCCTGACACGCTCCATCTCTTCGTGAAGTATTGGAAGACTGACACTCTCAACACTCTCGTGCCGGTCACGGAGGATTTCAAGCTTGTGGACGAGAACCGTCCTAAGGGCAAGACTAAGCGCAAGATTGAGCACAATGACACGATCTGCAAGCTCAAACTGACGGCCACCCCCGAGAACTTCGAGCATGACGGGATTATTCTTGAATTCGATGATCCTCCCTTCCTGGGCTATTTCGACAGCCTTCTATTCAAGTCAATTAACCCGAAGCAGGTGGAGCAGGAGGAAAAATTCACGATTGAACGTGATTCCCTGAATCTCAGACGTTATATTATCACTCCCAAAGTGACAGTGTTGGATGGCTATGAGTATGTCTTCAAAGTGCCGCACAGGGTCTTCATGGACATCAACGGCCACTGGAATGACAGCACCCAGGTAAAGGTTTCCCGGCCCAAGGACGATGCCCTGAGCTCTTTCACCCTCAATCTCAACGGGGTGAAGAACAAGTACATCATCCAGCTTTTGGACGAGAATAAATCCAAGGTGCTCAGGGAATATGTGATCGACAGCGATCGCTCACTTATCTTCCCCTACCTCAAGAAAGGAGCCTATAGCATAAGGATCATCGAGGATGTGAACCGCAACGGCATTGTGGACACCGGATCCCTACTGCAGCACCGTCAGCCTGAGAAAGTCCGATTCTTGAAGACCAAAGACAAAGACACGTTCGACATCCCGGAGAGAAGCGAGATTGAGCAGTCTCTGGATATGGAGGAGTTCATGAGAGATTAGATATGAGAAGAAAGACCATAGCCATAATATCCGCTTTGATCCTGTCACTCACGGCAGCGTACGCGCAGGATATCAGTCCGCAGGACTCAATCAAGAAAGTGTTCTCTCTGAATGACTACACCCTGTTCGGAGTTGAGTACGGTGGTTCGATTAGCAGGCAGCAATTCAACCCTTCCAAGACGCAGGGTAACCTTTTCGTGCCTCACACTTTCGGTGTTTACGTAGTCAAGTACGGCAAGCTCTTCGATGGCAGCCCCAATTTCGGTCTGAAGGGCGGTGTACGCTACAGCCATCAGGGATATCAGTTCAAAATGAACAAGGAAACAGGCATTACTCCAACCCTGGAAGGAGCTGAGAAAGCGATAATTGACCTGATAGATGTCCCTTTGATGGCGCACTTCCATTCTGACGGACTTCATTTCAAGGTCATGCTTGACCTTGGCATCTATGGAGGTTACAGGCTTTCTATCGAGAGGATTGGAGACTATGTCCGGGACGAATACAGGAACGCTTTCATGGAATGGGACTACCGCCTGGACTATGGAATCGCGGGCGGCCTTGGCTTCGGAATCGTGTTCGATCCTGTCGAGTTCCATGTCAACGCCAGCGTGCGGTATTCCTGGGGTTCTTTGTACAGAGCCGATTACCTTAGCAAAGATTTCTACCGGTTCGCCTATCCGCTTGACGGAATGTTGACGGCCGGGTTGTATTTCCAACTCACCAAGAGGACAGGCAAGACCAAGGGCATGATCCGGCGTGAGGCATATAATCAAGTTTATCATCCTGAGACAAATGGAGATTCTGACGGCGAGAGCAGGTGATGTGCTCATAGGTGGCGGCAACCCTATTGTCGCGCAAACGATGTGCGACACTCATACATCCGATGTGGAAGCGACTGTGGCTCAATGCCGTATATTGGCGGAAGAGGGCGCTCGGCTGATCCGGATCACAGTTCCCGGCCTGCCGGATGTCGATCATGTGAAAAGGATTAAATCAACCCTGAGAGCTGACGGCATCCAGACCCCAATCGTCGCTGACATCCATTTTTCTTCCCAGACGGCTCTGGCGGTGGCTCCCATCGTCGAGAAAGTGAGAATCAACCCCGGCAACTTCCACAAGGACCACGCTGAGGCGGTCAAGCGTTTCCGGGAACTGATACGGGTCTGCAAGGACAGCGGCACTGCGATAAGGGTCGGTATCAATCACGGCTCTCTGGGAGAGTATATTACCAACCTGTACGGAAACACTCCGGAGGCCATGGCAAAAGCCGCTATGGAATGGTTGGGAATATGCCTTGAGGAGGAATTCCTCAATGTTGTCGTCTCGTTGAAGTCCAGCAACACAAGGGTCATGGTGGACGCGTACAGATCCCTTTCCCGTGCCATGCGGGAGGAAGGGCACGTGTTCCCCACTCATGTCGGTGTGACTGAGGCCGGCAATGGCGATAGCGGCAGGATCAAATCTTGTGTGGGAATATCCAGCCTGCTTTCCGAAGGGATAGGCGACACCATCCGGGTTTCCCTTACCGAGCCCCCTGTGGCTGAGCTTCCCGTGGCCAAATACCTTGCCGCCCGATATGACCGGAAAATTGTCTCGTCAATGACATCCGTTTCGCTCAAAGACCGGAAGGCTGTCGCGACTTACCACTCCCCTTCCTTTGAAACATTGTTGATGGATGTGTCGTGCGATTTCGGGAAACGGTTGTTGGATAATGAGATAGATGATCTCACTTTAGAAGGAGACTACCTGGATGAGTCGGGGAATACGGTTTCTATCGCCGAATCCGGGAAAGGAGCATATCTGGTGGATGAATTGATGCAGGCCGCCAGACGCCGGTTCTACAGGCCTGAATATATCGCTTGCCCAGGATGCGGAAGGACGATGTATAATATCCAGTCTGCCCTCGCTGAGGTCAAAGCCAAAACCTCTCATTTGAAAGACACGGTTATAGCCGTGATGGGCTGCGTTGTGAACGGTCCTGGCGAGATGGCTGACGCTGACTGGGGATATGTCGGAGAAGGCGGCGGTAAAGTCTCGATCTACAAAGGCAAAACCCCTGTCCTGAAACATGTTCCAGAGACAGAGGCTGTCGATCGTTTGCTTGAGTTGATAGAGGGCAAGTCTATTTGAGCCGAGCTATCTTCGTCAGGCAGGCTTTTGTGAACTCACCTTCTTTGACAAGGATCTCAGCGTCAAGAGGCAAGTAAATGTCGATTCTCGAACCGAACTTGATGATGCCGCATTGTGTGCCCCTCTCGACCTGCATTCCCTCCTTTGAGTAACAGACTATCCTTCTGGCGAAAGTTCCGGCTATTTGCTTGAAGAACACTTCACCATGGGAGTTCCGGATGGCGGTGGATGAATGCTCGTTCTTCTCGGAAGACTTCGGCAAGAAAGCGAGAAGGTATCTTCCAGGGTGATACTTGTAATATGAGATCGAGCCGGTCACCGGCCAGAAATTGGCGTGGACATCGAAGAAGTCCATGTAGATTGACACCTGTATGCGATCATCCTTGAAATACTCCCCTTCATATACACGCTCGACGATCACTACCTTGCCATCGGCGACCGAGGTGACCAGAGTCTCGTCTCCTTCAGGGATTTCCCTTTCGGGAAGTCTGTGGAACCAGAACACGAAGAAGGCGAAAAGAGCCAGGAATAAAAGGATCGGAACAAGGATCCAAGGATTCTTTATCAGTAAAACACAGACTGCTACAAGTACAAGTGTGACAGCCCAATAAGTGGCGATAGTGCCTTTTGAGTCTTTGTCTATCTTGATCATAGTGTGTTGATTTTACAGGAGATCGAAAAGAGCCAGGTAGATAGCGCCGAAAGGCATGGCCATCAAGGTGCTGTCGAAACGGTCCAGCAGGCCGCCATGGCCTGGGATTATATTGCCGGAATCCTTAACGCCGTAAACCCTCTTCCACTGTGACTCATACAAGTCTCCATAAACACCCGCGATGGACATGATCAGCGCTAGGATAAGGGAGTGGTGCAACGGGAACCGCAGGAGTCCGGTCTTGAACAGCACAAAGGCCGCGAGTACGGACATCACAACTCCTCCGATGAATCCGATCCATGTCTTTTTGGGAGACACGGTCGGGAAGAGTTTCTTCGGGAATCTCTTGCCCATGGATATTCCGAAAGCGAACGCTCCTACATCCGAGCACCAGATGATGATGAAGAAACAGAGCAGAAGGTTCCCGCTGAAGTTACCGGCCTTGTCGAAAGCGATCAGGTTTCCAAGGGCGATCGGGACAGCGATGTACAGCAGGCCCGTATAGATGTTGGAGAATTTGCCGTATTCCTCTTTATCCTTGACATACAGCGAGTTGATCATCACGATGAACACCGGGATCATTGCCAGGGCGATGAAACGGATCGGGATATGGAACGTCGAGGCGGCAAACATTATTCCGAATAGGAAGATCGCCGCGAGGATGGCCAGCACTTTGGAAAAAGTGTAACTATGCCCCATGGTGATCTCGTAGAACTCCACAAGCATGACAGACATAATGAATATCATCATGCCTGCGAACAGGAACTTGTTGAACAGGAGACAGGACAGCATCACGAGGATGAAGGCCACTCCTGAGATTGACCTTACCGCGACGTTATTCATGATTCTCTTCTGTTTCCACCGCTATTTCCGCTTCCGGCTCAGCTTCGGCCGGCTTGACCTTGGGACCGAAAATCTTCTCGATGTCCTCGGCGAAAATAACTTCTTTGTCCAAAAGGAGCTTCGCCATCTGGACAAAGCCTTCCTTATTCTCTGTCAATATCTTCCAAGTCCTGTCATGGACCTCATCGACCAACGCGCGCACCTCCTGGTCCATGACCTCGGCGGTTTTCTCGCTGTAAGGTTTGGTGAGATCGTATCCCCTTGAACCGGTGGAGTCGTAGAACGACAGTTCGCCCGTCTTCTCGCCCATGCCGTAGAACTGGATCATGTTGTACGCAATCCTGGTCAGCCTCTCAAGATCGTTCAAGGCCCCTGTGGCTGGCTCGCCGTTTATGATCTCCTCGGCCACTCGTCCTCCCATCAAGGCGCACATCTGGTCCATGAGGTAGGACTTGGACAAGATCTTCCTCTCATCAGGCAGGTACCAGGTCAGTCCCAAAGCGTCTCCTCTGGGGATCAGGCTCACCTTGAAAACCGGGTCGGAATAAGGCAGCAACCAACCTACTGTAGCGTGACCGGCCTCATGGTAAGCGGTAGTGCGCTTCTCGGCAGGGGTAAGGATAGAACTCTTGCGCTCAAGACCACCGATTATCCTGTCAACGGCGTCAAGAAAATCCTGCTTGTCAATCTCGGTCTTGTTCTTGCGTGCAGCGGTCAAAGCGGCTTCGTTGCAGACATTGGCGATATCCGCTCCGGAGAATCCCGGGGTGTGCTGGGCCATGAAGCTGACATCGAAGTCTTTGGATATCTTCAGTCCCCTCATGTGGACCAGGAATATCTCTTCCCTCTCCTTGAGCTCAGGAAGCTCGACATGGATCTGACGGTCGAAACGTCCGGCCCTCATGAGAGCCTTGTCGAGAATGTCGGCCCTATTGGTGGCGGCAAGGATGATGACTCCGGAGTTGGTGTCGAAGCCGTCCATCTCAGTAAGGAGCTGGTTCAGAGTGTTTTCCCTCTCGTCATTGGAGGAGAATCCGACGTTCTTGCCTCTGGCCCTACCGACGGCGTCAATCTCGTCAATGAACACTATGCAAGGAGCTTTCTCCTTTGCTTGTCGGAAGAGGTCCCTCACTCTTGAGGCACCCACACCGACGAACATCTCGACGAAATCGGATCCCGAAATCGAGAAGAAGGGTACATTTGCCTCACCGGCGACAGCCTTGGCCAAAAGGGTCTTTCCAGTACCGGGAGGCCCAACAAGGAGAGCTCCCTTGGGAATCTTTCCGCCAAGGGCGGTGTATTTTTGAGGATTCTTAAGGAAATCAACGATTTCCATGACTTCCTCCTTTGCTCCGTATAGACCCGCGACGTCTTTGAAAGAGACGTTGACCTTCTCTTTGTCAGCGAGTTTACCCGTAGATTTCCCGACATTGAAGATACCGCCTCCGGCTCCTCCGGGACCACCGCCCATGTTCCTGCTCATGCCGCGGAACATCCAAACCCACATCAGGATTAGGAATATAGGGAATATCAGCCACTCTAGGATGTCAGCCCAGGCGCGGCTCTCGTTCTCGACCACGATCTTCACCTGGTCTGAGGCGGGAAGAGCGGAATTCAGTGCCCCGAACTCTTTCTCGGCGTCAAACTTGTCTGACACCAGGAAAATGAAATGAGGCGAGCTGGGAGGCACTTTGCCTCCGAATTTGTCGGCATATTTTGACAGGCGGTCAGGTTTGACGGTTATGTTTCCCTTGAAGCTGTTCCTGACGTAGGTGATCTCCTGGATGTCTCCTTTAGAGAACATCTCCTGAACTTCAGCCCACTCTATTTTCTGGGGGTTGGCGCCGCTGTTGTTCATCAGCAGCCAACCGATTCCCAAGATGAGCAGGATGTAAAACCATGAGAAATTAAACCTCACCCGGTAAACCTTGCGGCGGGGCTCATTATCATTATTCGGCATCTTTTACTGTCTTTTTAGTCTTGGGCCTGTCTTTATATTCTTTCTGGGGAGCGTCCGCCCAGAGTTCCTCAAGCCTGTAGAACTGTCTGTATTCGGTAAGGAAAATATGGGCGACGATGTCTCCGTAGTCAAGAATGATCCAGAAATTGTTCTCCATGCCCTGGGTGCGGAGCGGCTTCCTTCCAAGCTCCCGCATCTTGTCGATGACATTATCCGCTATGGCGTTGACATTGGTTGTGGATCCCGCGTCACAAATCATGAAGTGGTCTGTGATGGCGGTACCGATGGACCTGAGGTCCACTCCTATAACATTCTGGGCCTTCTTGTCAAGCATGGCGTCGGCCATGACTCTGAGGTCGTGTGTGATCATATTGTCGTAATCTTTGTTAATTTCGCGTTGTTAAATCATACAAATATAATAAAAAACGACAATTTCCGAGCCAATGCTTGATAAGGTAGATATCAGATGGATTGAAGAGACGGATTCCACGCAGGACGAGGTCAGGAGGCATCTTTCGGACTATGACAATATGTCAGTCATCGCCGCCCTCCTACAAACGGCCGGCCGCGGACAGCGTGGGAACAAGTGGCACGCGAAAGGTGGAGAGAACCTCTCTTTCTCAATGCTGCTGCGGTTTGGCGAGGGTGGTTTCCCTCCCCTTGATGTCAGCGATAGTTTCCGGATAACGAAGGCAGCCACTCTGGCTCTCGTGGAATATCTCGGCATAAAAGGAATCGACAGTTTGATCAAATGGCCGAATGACATATATGTCCGCAATAAAAAAATCTGCGGCATGCTTGTCGAGAACACCTTGGAATCAGGCGTGATCACTTCAAGCATCGTAGGAATAGGGCTGAATGTCAACCAAAAAGACTTTCCACCCCAGCTGGTGAACCCGACATCAATGGCCGCCTTGACCGGAGAGAGTTATAATCTTCGTTCCGAACTCGAGACCCTTACAGCATGCCTGGCCTCTTCTTTCAGGAGATTACTGTGCGACGGGGATATCTCCACAGCCAATCAGGAATATGAGTCCCTTTTGTACCGAAAAGGCTCATTCCACGAGTATTCCGTCGGTCAGGATGGAACACGCGTGGAGGGTAAAATCATTGGAGTCACCCAGGGAGGACTGTTGATATTGGAGAATAGAAAAGGCGAACTTTATCAGTTCGCCTTCAAGGAGATAAGCTATATTATCTAAAGTCTCATCGCAGCTATTGCCGCTGCCGGATCTTCCGCTTTGAACACCGAACTTCCGGCGACAAGCATGGTGGCTCCGGCATCTGTCAAGGCCTTTGAGTTCGAGGCTGAGACTCCCCCATCGACCTCGATGTCCTTGACTGTCCCTATCCGTTCCATCTCGGCTCTCAAAGCGGCTATTCTGTTGATAGATTCCGGGATGAATTTCTGCCCCCCGAAACCGGCGAACACTGACATCACAAGGAAAAAATCAGCCTTTGGAATGTAAGGGAACAACCTCTCGACCGGAACGTCAGGATCAATCGCAAGTCCAGCCTTAACGCCGCATGACTTGGCGAGGTCAATATATTCTTCGGCATCTTTACCCGCCTCATCGGCAGCCTCAAGATGGAAACTGATATACGACGCACCAGCTGCGGCGAACCTTTCGATATACTTGTCTGGATTGACTATCATCAGATGGACATCCAGGGGAATCGCGGCGACCTTGGCGACGGCCTCCAGGACAGGAAAACCGAAAGAGAGGTTCGGAACCAGGCATCCATCCATGACGTCGAAATGGAGAAGATCCGCATGGTCGTTGACAAGGCGAACTTCCTTTTCCAAATGAAGGAAATCCGCCGCTAATATAGATGGGGCTATCTTGACCATGGCTACTTGAAAGATGTGACCACGTCTGTCAGGTGCTCCACGAACTTGTCGAGGGAAGCCAGATCTAGTTTCTCACCGGGGGCATGGACACCACGCAGGGTCGGACCGAAGGAAATCATGTCCAGATTCCCGAATTTTTCTCCGAACAGGCCACATTCAAGCCCGGCGTGGATGGCCTTAACCTCAGGCTCATAGCCGAACAGGCGCTTGTAGGACTCCACACATAGCTTCAGGATCGGGGAATCGATGTCGGGAGCCCAGCCAGGATATTCGGATGTGTGTATGACTGTCGCACCAGCGAGAGTTAGGCAAGCCTCCACCTTAGCGGCGATCATCCTCCTTGCGGAGGCGATGGCGCTTCTCTGGCTGGTAAGGACCTCGATCCGTCCGGGATTTCTCATGCGCACGGCCGCGAGGTTTGTGGAGGTCTCCACCAGCCCGGGGATCTCATGGCTCATGGACTCGACCCCATGAGGGCATGCGAACAGGGCAGCGATAAGCCTCACAGCGACATCCGGATCAACAGGTTTCTCGGTGCAACGGAACTCGGTGGCTTTAAGCTTGATGTCGGGTTCTGTCCTGGAATATTCCTTCTTGACATCCTCGGCGAAAGCCTTGAATCTCGCTATGGTGGCCTCCCTGTTCTGGACAGAGATTATTGCCTCGCACTCACGGGCAATGGCGTTGTGCTTATTGCCTCCCTTTATCATGATGAGACGCATCCCGTACGGCAATTCACTGAAGAGGAACCGAGCCATCAGTTGGATGGTGTTGGCCCTCCCCTTATCTATGTCGTCGCCGCTATGGCCGCCAAGGGCATCGGTAATATCTATCTTTACGGGTAAGTCACCTGGAACGGCGTCCACATGGGTGTAATCGAAAGTCGCGAAAGTCTCAAGACCTCCGGCGCAACCGATGAACATCTGCCCCTCATCCTCGGAATCGAGATTGATCAGGGTACGGCCGGTGAAAAAGCCCGGTTTCATGCCGAACGCCCCATCCATTCCGGTCTCCTCTGAGACCGTGAAGACGCACTCGAGCCTGCCCATCGGAAGGTCACTTTCAAGAAGAGCGAGCATGGCCGCGACCCCAATGCCATCGTCAGCTCCCAGGGTGGTGTCCTTGGCGATCATCCACCCGTCCTCGATCACAAAGTTTATTGGATCCTTGCTGAAATCATGCTCAACGCCATTCCTCTTCTCGCAGACCATGTCCTGATGGCCCTGAAGCACAAGAGCGGGGACATCTTCCTTGCCTGGAGATGCCGCTTTGGCGATGAGCACATTACCTACCTCATCTGTCTTGCATTCAAGATTACGAGTGAGCGCGAAATTGACCAGGAAATCCCGGATAAGTTCCTCATGTCCCGACTCCCTCGGGATACGGGTGATCTCCTTGAAGATCTCAAGTACTCTGGATGAATTCATATTGAAGCCAGTATTATTATCTGGCTACAGGCACAAGCATCCTCTCGATGTCAGAGACGTATTGCCTGAACAGTTTGTCGGTGGACATCAGGTCCGACACCGTATTGCACGCGTGCAGCACTGTAGCGTGGTCTTTTCCGCCAAGTTCCATACCGATCGTAGATAACGAGCAGCCACCTATGAGGTTACGGCTCAGATACATAGCGATCTGACGGGCCTGGACGATATTCCTTTTTCTGGACTTTGAGAGGAGAGTCTCCCGGGTGATATTGAAATACTCACAGACAACATCCTGCACCTTATCCATAGTGACATCCTCGCGCTCCTCACTGACGATGTTGCCTGTAACTTTCTGTGCCAGCTCCATAGTGATCTCCTCGTGGCAAAGTGTAGCGCTCGCGATAAGGGAGATAAGCGCTCCCTCAAGTTCCCTGAAATTGGAGCGGATCTTTGAGGCCAGAAGCTCCAGCACGCTCTCATCAACGGAGACACCTTCCCTGGCGCACCTTGCCTTGAGCATGGCCAACCTTGTTGACATGTCTGGACGCTCCAACTCGACAGAAAGTCCCCATTTGAACCGTGAGAGAAGCCTCTCCTCAAAATTCATGAGATCCACTGGGGCGCGGTCTGAGGTAAAGACAAGCTGCTTGCCTGACTGGTGGAGGTGGTTGAAAATATTGAAGAAGGCATTCTGCGAGGCAGGTCCGACGAGCTCATGGATGTCATCCACAATGAGGACATCAATCCTCATGTAATAAGCCATGAAATCAGCGAGCTTGTTTTGGTGTACGGCGTTCATGTACTGGGTCTTGAACTCATTGCCAGTGACATAAAGCACTATAAGATCCGGATAAGCGTCGTGGATCGCGATACCTATGGCCTGAGCGAGATGGGTTTTACCCAGTCCGGGACCGCCAAAGACAAAGAGAGGGTTGAACGGGGTCTTGCCGGGCTTGTCGGAAATATTTACTCCGGCGTTGATGCCCATCTTGTTGCACTCCCCTTTCACCATGTTCTCAAAGCAGTAGGCCGGATTCAACCTCGGGTTGATCTTGACCTTCTGGAGGCCCGGGAAAACGAAGGGTCCGGGATTGCTGGAGGCCTGGAAGGTGCTTAGCATCACGGATTTGTTCTCAGGAACATTTCCATGTGCCGCTGTGAAAACCATAGGGGCCTCCCTCCTTACCGGGTGGATCTTGTACATCAGCTTGGCCTCAGGACCGATCACCCTGCGAAGCGCGAGCTTGATAATAGGAAGATAAGCGTCCTCAAGATAGCTCCTGAAGAAATCCGTGGGAACCTCCACCGTCAAGGTCGAGCCTTCCAGGGAAACTGGAACTATGGTCTTGAACCACACGCTGAACTGCTTGGGATCCACGTTTTGCTCGAAGATCCGAAGACACTCGTTCCATACTGAAATATGTCTTTCCAGTTCTGCCATAAATATCTAAAAAGTGGTTCAGCCAGGGAGGACTTTTCCTCTCGCTTACAAATGCAAAATTGGAGGAAAATATCTTTATAAAAAATCTTTTTTATTATTGTTTTTGTTTTTTATTTTCCTTATCTAAAGGAAACACCCAATTCAATGGCTTTGGCGTAATTTGCTATTAATCAGATATTTATGAATTTGCTTTTTTGCTAATTTGCAGTAAATTAATTACTTCTGAAGATGGCTATTTCAGGCGTGAGACCACCCCGCCATCCACTTTGACAATGAAGCAATCAGGATATGAACTTTTGACTGTTGAAAAAGTTTTTTTGACCTCCGAAAGATCGGCTGAACGGCAGATCACATATTTATAAAGTCTCCCGGATTGGTAACGGCCGGCATCATGTCCTTTGAAGAAACGGTCTGATGGCTCCATCTTTTTCGAGGAAGCCAGAACCTGAATTCCGTAAAGGGTCCCGGATGTGACGTTATCCGTAGCGGCAGGTGTCTCGACAGCGGGCACTGGCTCAGTCGAGGTTTCGGGCTTGGCCTGGGATTTGGTCTCTGCTTTAGGCTCTGACTTGACGTTTTCGGACGGTTTATCTGCCTTGGGTGATTCAGCGGGAATCTCGGGACTCGCTGAAGAACCGCCATCGTAATCTTTCTTGTACCTGGCGAAAGCCTTGTACAGGTCGGATGCTATCCGCTCTTTGCCGGCGGACGAGATGAGAGACTCCCTGTCGGAAGGATTTGACATGAAACCGCATTCCACCAGGACCGCAGGCATGGCTGTCCTCCATAGGACATAGAAAGGATCCTGCGAGATGCCTCGGCTGGTCTTGAAGGCCCCGCCCTTCATCTCCTCATCAACGAAGCGGGCGAACTTGAAGCTCTGCTCCAGGAAAGAGTTTTGCATCAGGTTCATGAATATGTAAGACTCGGGATCCGACGGGTCGAAGCCCTCGTACTTCGTGGTGTAGTCATCCTCGAGCATGATCACGGAGTTCTCCCTGCGGACAACGTCCATGTTGCCGGCGTAGAGATCTTTCTTCTTGCTCGTATATTGTCCTAGGATGTGGACGGAATAGCCGTTAGGCCCGCTTTTCTTGCCATCCACGGAATTGACATGGATAGAAATGAACAGGTTGGCTTTAGCTTTGTTGGCAATGTCAGCCCTCCCCTGCAACTCGACGAACTTATCATCCGTCCTGGTCATGATAACATTGACATCAGGATAGCCGGCGCGTATCTTATCGGCAAGGAGGGTAGCTATGCTCAGCACGACGTTCTTCTCCATTGTCTTTCCGCTCGGGCTTATGCAACCGGCGTCCTTACCTCCATGTCCCGGATCGATGACGACGGTTTTGAGTTGGATCGGAGACGGGGAAGCCTGGCCAAACGCAGGTGTGGTGGCCAGAAAAGGTATAGCCGCGGCGACTACGGCAAGAAAATTGCGAATGATATCCAAAATAGTCGTATATTTGTTATCGCGAATTTAAGAAAAATTGCATTCCAATAAGCATACATATACTATAATATTGGCAGTGATTGTCGCGTTTCTCACCGGGCTGACGGTTTTTGGACAGAACCCCCGGCGGGATAGACGCGCGCAAAGAACGGCCACCCAGGCGGTCAGGGATACGGCTAAAGAGCAGGTTCCCGACACTCTCGCGGTCCAAGACACTGTTCCTCCGGTCATGGATTCCCTTTCCTTAAGAAGGGACTCGCTCAGCCGGGCAAGGGCAGACTCTCTTGATCTTCTTGAGAAAAGTTCCATCTCAAAACCCGCCTTCTCAGCGGCCAAGGACTCCTCAAAGCAGGTTTTCGCCGACGGCCAGAGAAAGATGTTCTACTGGGGAGAAGTGGAGGTCAGTTATGAGAACATCAAGCTCCAGGCGGACTACATGGAGTATGACATGAATAGTGGAACCGTCTTTGCGAGAGGCACTTACGACACGCTCAAACATGAATGGAAGGGACAGCCCGTGATGACCCAGGGAGATCAGACTTTCAGCATGGAGGAGATCCGGTACAACTTCAATACCCGCAAGGCCAGAATCACTAACATGATCACCCAGGAGGACGACGGCATCCTCCACGGAAAGAATATAAAGATGCTTCCGGACAGGTCAATCAATATCACCCAAGGCAAATACACGGTGTGCGACCTGGAGCATCCCCATTATTACCTTAAGCTCTCTTCAGCTAAAGTCGTTACCAGGCCGTCGCAAAAGACCGTTTTCGGTCCAGCCCACCTTGTCGTGGAAGATGTTGACCTTCCATTCGTCACGATACCTTTCGGCTTCATTCCCAAGCGGCCGGAGAGGGCGACCGGAATGCTGATGCCTTCTTTCGGAGAGGAAAACGCCCGAGGTTTCTACCTCAGGGACGCCGGAATGTATTTCGTGATCGGGGATTATTTTGACCTGTCAATGACCGGAGATTACTATACTCTAGGATCATGGGCCGCCAATATCAACTCCCGTTACATGGTGAAATACAAGTTCAACGGTAACTTCTCCTTCAACTACTCAGTGGACCAGACAGGAGAGAAAGGGAGCACGGACTTCTTCCAGAGCAAGAACTTCGGTTTGAAGTGGTCGCATTCCCAGGATTCCAAGGCCCACCCGGGACAGTCATTCTCAGCATCGGTCAATTTCTCCAGTCCCTCCAACAGCCGTTACAATTCCCGGTCCATCTCCGAGGCCTTGCAGAACCAGGTCTCATCATCGGTGTCTTTCTCGAAGAATTGGAACGGCAAATTCAACCTTTCCGTCAACGCTCTGCACAGCCAGAATTCAAGGGACAGCTCATATACATTCACCCTGCCTAATGTCACCTTCTCAGTGACCAGGTTCTATCCTTTCAAGATCAAGAACCGGGTAGGCAAGGAAAGGTTCTACGAGAAATTCTCCTTCGCGTACAACACCTCATTCCAGAACAAGGTCAATTTCAAGGCCTCGGAGTTCGGTCAGCCCGGTTTTATGGACAAGTTCAATAACGGGATGTCCCACAGGTTCAATATAGGTCTCCCCTCTTTCACCTTGTTCAATTACCTGAACTTCACTCCCGCGGTCAACTACGGAATGAACTGGTATTTCAGGGAGACCAACGCGATCTTCAATCCTGAGACCAACAGGGTGGAGACCAACATGAGCTCACCATTCTCCGCATTCGGAGCCACTCATGACTATTCAGGATCAATCTCGATGAGCACCCGACTGTACGGAATGTATAATTTCGGGAAGTATCACAAACTCCAGGCCTTGCGTCACGTGGTGTCTCCGAGCGTCAGCATGAGTTTCAGCCCTGACAAGGCCAAGGCGTTCAACGGTTACCGTACCCTTGAATATACAGACACCCTTGGTGTTCAGAGGACTTACGAGTACAACAGGTTCCAGGGCCAGATGAATTCGGTGCCAGGAAAAGGCAGCTCAGCTACCATGAACCTCTCCATCGGAAACAACCTTGAGGCCAAGGTCAGGGATCCGAAAGACACGACCGGCACCGGTTCCAAGAAGGTCAAGATACTGGACCAGTTCAATATCAACACCGGGTACAACTTCCTCGCCGACTCTCTGGGAATGAGGAATGTGGGTATCTCACTGTCCACATCGATCTTCGGGAAACTGGGCATAAACGGTAACCTCAATTTCGACCCTTACGCGATCAATGAGCGAGGAACCAGGATTAACAAGTTCAACATCGTGCAGACCGGAGTCCCTCTCCGCCTGACGAATTTCAGCGCCTCGATGTCTTATTCGCTCTCAGGAAAGGGCGAATTCAAAGGAAATGACGGCGGCAACCCCGCTGATTATTACAGGCGGATTTATTACCATCCCGTCACCGGAGAATATATTCCCGGAGGATGGTTGTATTATACCAATCCCAATGTGCCTTGGAGCCTCAATTTCAATTACTCCCTCTCCATGAGCCGCTCGTACAGCTACACCAACGGACAGCTGTTCAAGAATGACCGCTACACGCAGACCCTTGGCGTGTCCGGGAATATCCAGCTTACGCCGAAAATGTCTGTCCAGGCACAGACCGGATGGGATTTTGTGGCTATGAAGATGACAACGTCCCAAATGTCATTCAAATACGACTTGCACTGCTTCAATATCGCGGTCTCATGGGTGCCCGCCGGTATGTACCAGTCGTATTCTTTCATAATCTCGGCTAACGCCGCGGCTCTTTCGGATCTGCTGAGGTTCAAGAAGAGCACCAGCTACTGGGACAGATAATTTGAAAGTTTGTTTTTTTTCCTTATCTTTGCGAAGTCTTAGATAAGAAATCCCCTTTTTATATGCCATACAGTTTATTTGAACTCACGCAAATGAGTCGAGAGCAGCTTGAGAACGTTGCTCAAGAGCACCAGGTGAAGAACGCGAGGAAACTGACAGATGAGAATCTGGCTTTCGCGATACTCGATGCCCAGGCCACAGCGGCTTCACTCCAGCCTATTGAAAGGCCGAAGGCCAAGCGTGGCCGGCCGAAGAAATCAGAGTCAGCCACTCAGGAGAAACCGGCACCGGCGGCAGTCGAGAACAAGCCTGAAGAAAAGCAAGAAGACAAACCTAAAGAGCAGAAGTCAAAGCGTGGCCGCAAGCCCAAAAACGCCCAGCAACCGGCTCCAGTAGCCGTTGAAGCGAAAGCCGAGGCAGAGGTTAAGCCTGAGCCCAAACCAGCCGCCGAGCCCGCGAATGAGCAGCCGAAGGCGCCCGAAGCCGCCGCTAAGACTTCGAAAAGGGGACGCAAGCCAAAAGCGAAGGTCAACGCTGCACCGGAGCCCGCAGCAGAACCGGTCTCACCCGCTAAAGAACCGGTCGCACCCGCTAAAGAACCTCAGGTCAAAGAGCAGGCTCCACAGGAAAAGGCAGTTGACGGCAAGGAATTCATCCACCAGCTTTTCGACGACCTGAAGGATGATCCGGCGGCTCAAGCCGACAGGGATAATTACGGTGGAAAACGGCAGAAAAATAAATTCGGTGGACAGCAGAAGTTCCAGAACCAGAATAATCAGAACAACCAGAACCAGCCTAAACCCAAGGCGCCAGTGATTGAGTTTGAAGGCACCGTGGAAGCTACTGGAGTTCTCGAGATCATGCCTGACGGTTACGGCTTCTTACGCTCCTCTGATTATAACTATCTCAACTCTCCCGATGACATTTACGTCAGCCAGAACCAGATCAAGAGCAACGCCTTGAAGTCCGGTGACACTGTGACTGGCGAGATCCGTCCTCCAAAGGAAGGCGACAAGTATTTCCCTCTTGTGAGGATCAAGTATATCAACGGACGGACTCCGGATTATATTCGCGACCGCGTGCCGTTCGACTTCCTCACTCCCCTCTTCCCGAATGAGAAATTCAACCTTCTGGGGCATGGCCACGAGAATGACATTTCCTGCCGTATCGTGGATATGTTCACCCCGATCGGAAAGGGACAGCGAGGTCTCATAGTCTCCCAGCCTAAGACCGGTAAGACAATGCTTCTCAAGTCCATAGCGAACGCCATCGCGGATAATCACCCTGAGGTTTACGAGATTGTGCTCCTCATCGACGAGCGTCCCGAGGAGGTTACCGACATGAGCCGCAGTGTCAAGGCCGAGGTTGTCGCCTCCACTTTCGATGAGCCCGCTGAGAGGCACGTCAAGGTCGCCAATATGGTCCTTGAAAAAGCCCGCAGACTTGTCGAGTGCGGCCACGATGTGGTCATATTGCTTGACTCAATCACAAGACTCGCCAGGGCCTATAATACTGTCCAACCCGCTTCAGGTAAGGTACTTACCGGTGGTGTTGACGCCAATGCCCTGCAAAAGCCGAAGAGGTTCTTTGGAGCCGCGCGTAATATCGAGGGCGGCGGATCGCTGACTATCCTCGCAACTGCCCTGACTGAGACAGGTTCCAAGATGGACGACGTGATTTTCGAGGAGTTCAAGGGCACCGGCAATATGGAGCTCCAGCTCGACAGGACCCTCGCCAACAGGAGAATATTCCCGGCGGTCAACGTCGTGCTCTCCAGCACTCGCCGCGACGATCTCCTCTACAGCAGGGATGTGGCCAACAGGATCTGGATCCTGCGCAAACTACTCGCCGACATGAATCCTACTGAGGCGATGAACTTCATGCTCCAGTTGATGGATGAATACAAGACCAATGAGTCGCTTCTGGACAACATGAACAAGGTCTCGCCGAGAGAAGCCAAGTTCTACGATTCATATTAGTGAATGACTGAAAATGACGTGTTAACTTACTTCAGACCTCAAAATCGGGGTCTGAAGTCATTGTTGACCGCATTCACTTCCAATTTGTACTACTCCTGGCTTGTCAGGCATTCTAAGCCGCTGAGGAACGATAAGAGGAGATATCATATCTCTCTTTGCGTCATGTTCAAAGACGAGTCGCCCTATCTTCGGGAATGGCTCGAGTATCATTTATTGATCGGTGTCGATCATTTTTATTTGTACGACAATAATTCTTCCGACGGATTCGAGGAAGTTATCGAAAGTTATCTGAAGGAAGGCCTTGTCACACTTACGCGCTGGCCGAAGGACCACGCGCAAGTGGAAGGTTACGAGGATTGTATCAGGCGGTTCCAAAGTGAGAGCGACTGGATAGGTTTCATCGATGTTGATGAATTTCTTGTCCCGGTGGCTGAAGAATCGCTAATTTCCTTCCTGGACCGTTTTTCCAACAGGCCTGCCGTGCTGGTCTATTGGAGGTTCTTCGGCTCCGGCGGTATGCTCGCCAGGGATACGACACGTCTTGTGACGGAGGATTTTGTGGTCGCCTCTGAGAAACTGTACACAAAAGGCAAGTGCTTTTTCAACTCCTACTTCGATTATCACTTCGGATCGGTGAAGAACAAGTCCATGTTTCACTAGCTCTGGACAGTCTCAAAGGGCAGGGCAGTTCCTCCAGTGGACATTTTTGGCCACACGACATTCATGGAATGGCATCCGAAGCGTAGGATAAAGAGCATACCCATCCAGCTCAACCATTATGCTGTTAAATCATTGGAAGAGCATAGGGGAAAAGACAAAAAAGGTGACGTGTACTATGAGCGTCCTACTCATAATGACGGCGTGTTCTTTGGAAGGGACAGAAGATGCTCTGTCGCCGATTATCAGATATTCAAGTACTTAGCCAAATTGAAATTCAACTTGGCTAAGCGTGAAAAACTGGACTAGTACTGATCCCAGGATTTTATCTGGATCTCATTCAATGAGGTGCCGCAGAAAGACCGGACAAAGGCGGTCGCCAAACGAGCGTTAGTGAATAGCGGGACATTGAAATCAATGGCCGCCCTTCTTATTTTATACCCGTTCGAAAGCTCCAGCTCACTGAAGTCTTTGGGGATATTAATCACCATGTCAACTTCCTTGTTCTGAATCATTTCCACAGCTGGTTTAAACCTTCCCTTGAAGATCGGATTATCGCACTCGCTTGGCCAGAGGACCTTGGTGGCCGGCACGCTGTTCTCGACAAGATACTTGTAGGTACCGCCTGTCGCAAAGAGTTCATATCCCTTCTCGACAAGGAGTTTGCAAGTGCCAAGCATATCAGCTTTCTGGAGCGGATCTCCCGTGGAGAGCAGGATGCGTTTCTCCGGTACACGTTGGCCGACTGACAGGAGGGACTTGAGGATGGCCTCATTGAGATCATCGCCAAGGCAGCCCACCTCACCTGTGGAGCTCATGTCAACACCAAGCATGGGATCAGCCTCCTCGAGACGGGCGAAACTGAACTGCGAGGACTTGACGCCCACGTAGTCAAGGTCGAAAGCGCTTTTCTGCGGCGGAGCCGGGTGGAGTCCCAGCATAACCTTGGTCGCCAATTCGATGAAATCAATCTTCAGGACCTTGGAGACAAACGGGAAGCTCCTGGACGCTCGGAGGTTACACTCGATCACCTTGATCGCGTTTTCCTTGGCCAGGAACTGGATGTTGAATGGTCCGGAAATATTCAAGGCACCGGCTATGGCCCTGGCGATCTTCTTTATCCTCCTGACGGTCTCGACATAAAGCTTCTGAGGAGGGAACTGAATCGTGGCGTCACCGGAATGAACTCCGGCATATTCAATGTGCTCAGAGATGGCGTAAGCGATCACCTCTCCCCCGTCGGCAACGGCATCGAACTCGATTTCCTTGGCTCGCTGGTAGAATTTGCTGATCACGACAGGGTGCTCCTGCGAGACCTCGGAGGCCAGGGACAGGAAATGCCTGAGCTTCTTCTCGTCGTGGCACACATTCATCGCGGCACCTGAAAGGACGTAGGACGGACGCACGAGAACAGGGAATCCCACGCTCCTGATAAAGTCCTCGACGTCATCCATAGTCGTAAGCTCTTTCCATTCAGGCTGATCGACACCCAAGGCGTCCACTATGCTCGAGAACTTATGGCGGTCCTCCGCTTTGTCTATGTCAGTCGCTGAGGTGCCGAGAATAGGAACTTTGTGCTGATAGAGCCTGAGAGCCAGGTTGTTAGGTATCTGACCGCCCACTGAGACAACTACTCCGTGAGGATTCTCGAGTTCAATTATATCCATTACCCTCTCGAAGGTCAGCTCATCGAAGTAGAGCCTGTCGCACTCGTCGTAGTCTGTTGAAACAGTCTCTGGATTATAGTTTATGAGCACTCCCCTGTAGCCTTGCTCCTGGATGGTCTTAAGGCAAGTCACCGAGCACCAGTCGAACTCGACAGATGATCCGATGCGGTATGCTCCGGATCCGAGCACAATGACCGACTTGCCGTCATTCTCATATTCAATGTCGCTCTTGGTGCCGTTGTACGTGAGGTACAGGTAGTTGGTCAAGGCGGGGAATTCCGCGGCGAGTGTGTCTATCTGCTTGACGACAGGAATGATTCCGAGTGACTTGCGGTACGCGCGGACTTTATCGATATTGGCGGCCGAGTTGCCAGAGTCTTTCCACACGGCGCGCTGGATCTGGAAGTCGGAGAAGCCTTCTTTCTTCGCGAGACGCAACAATTCCTCCGGCATCTCCTCGATCGAGTTGTAACCATGCATTTCCTCGAAGGTCAGCACGATGTTCTCGAGCTTGTTAAGGAACCACTTGTCGATCTTCGTGAGCTCGTGGATGCGGTCAACGGAATATCCGGCCCTCATTGCCTTGGATATCACGAATATACGGTTGTCGGTAGGCTCGCGGAGGGCGGTCTCTATGTCGGCAACCTGGAGTTCCTTGTTGCCTACGAATCCGTGGGCTCCCTGGCCGATCATCCTCAAACCTTTCTGGATGGCTTCCTCGAAGCTGCGGCCTATGGCCATGACCTCTCCGACCGATTTCATGGAGGAACCGATCTTGCGAGAGACACCGTGGAACTTGCTGAGGTCCCAACGCGGGATCTTGCAGACAATATAGTCAAGCGCGGGCTCGAAGAAGGCCGGGGTTGTCTTTGTTACAGAGTTTTTCAGATCGAACAATCCATAGCCGAGGCCAAGCTTTGCGGCGACAAAGGCAAGAGGATAGCCGGTCGCTTTTGAAGCAAGGGCGGAAGAACGGCTCAGTCGGGCATTGACCTCAATCACCCGGTAGTCCATAGCGTCCGGATCGTAGGCGAACTGGACGTTGCACTCGCCCACTATTCCGATGTGGCGGACAATCTTAATGGAAAGCTCCCTGAGGAAGTAATAGTCGTTATTCGAGAGGGTCTGAGACGGAGCGACAACAATGCTCTCGCCTGTGTGGATCCCGAGAGGGTCGAAATTCTCCATGTTACAGACCGTGACGCAGTTGTCGTAGCGGTCCCGAACCACCTCATATTCAATCTCTTTCCAGCCTTTGAGAGACTTCTCAACGAGAACCTGCGGGGAGAAGGAGAAGGCCTTCTCGCAGATTTCCTCGAGTTGCTCCTCAGTGTCGCAGAATCCGGATCCCAAGCCGCCAAGGGCGTATGCGGCTCTTATGATCAACGGGAAACCGAGATTTTTCGCAGCGGCTTTCGCCTCCTCGATATTCGAGGCAGGGTGGGATTTGATCGTCTTGACACCGATCTCGTCGAGTTTCTTTATGAAGAGATCGCGGTCCTCCGTGTCCATGATCGCTTGCACAGGAGTACCAAGCACATTGACTCCGTATTTCTCCAGCGTGCCTTTCTCGTATAACTCGACACCGCAATTCAGCGCCGTCTGGCCGCCGAATGAGAGCAAGATGCCCTGAGGGCGCTCTTTCTCAATCACCTTCTCGACGAAGAACGGGGTGACAGGCAGGAAATATATCTTGTCAGCGACTCCCTCTGAGGTCTGGACCGTGGCGATATTCGGATTGATCAGCACGGTCTCGATCCCCTCTTCACGGAGCGCTTTAAGGGCCTGGGAACCAGAGTAGTCAAACTCGCCGGCCTGCCCGATCTTGAGAGCGCCGGATCCGAGGAGAAGAACTTTCTTTATGTCAGTGTTTCTCATAACTTTCCGATGAATTCGTCAAAGAGGAAATTGGTGTCAGTAGGGCCGCTGGAGGCTTCAGGATGGAACTGGACCGAGCAGAAAGGCTTGCTCTTGTGGCGGATGCCTTCGTTGGTTCCGTCGTTCATATTCACGAACCAGGGTTCCCAGTCTTTGCCGAGGGTCTTGTCATCGACAGCGAAACCGTGGTTCTGGGAAGTGATGAAGCAACGGTTCGTGCCAACCATCCTCACCGGCTGGTTGTGGCTGCGGTGGCCATATTTGAGTTTGTAAGTGTTGGCTCCGCCGGCCCTCGCGAGCAACTGGTTGCCCATGCATATTCCGAAAATCGGCTTGTCACCTTCCATTGCCTTGCGAAGATTCGCGACGGTGATGTTGCAGAACTGCGGGTTGCCAGGACCGTTGGAAATGAACAGGCCGTCATATTCGAGGGTGTTGAAATCGTAGTCCCACGGGACCCGGATGACCTTCACTCCCCTGTCCATAAAGCAACGGAGGATGTTGTGCTTGACGCCGCAGTCCACCATGGCGACAGTTTTAGGTCCGTCCCCGTAAATGATTGGTTCCTTGCAGCTTACCAACGAGATTTGGTTCGCCAGGTTCGGGTCGTCAACCGGGAAATCCTTGACCTCGCCGTCGGGGACTATCATCCCGAGCATAGAGCCTTTCTCCCTCAGGATCTGTGTGACAGCCCTGGTGTCAATTCCGAATATTCCAGGAATCTTCTGTTCCTTGAGCCACTCGTCGAGGCTCTTGACCGCATCCCAGTGGCTGTAGTCGAAGGAGTAGTCGCTGATCACGAGCCCACGCACCCAAATCCGCTCTGACTCGAAATTGCGGGAAATCCCTTTTTCGTCCGGTCCCTCCTGGGGAACACCGTAGTTCCCTATCAGCGGGTACGTCACGGTCAGTATCTGACCGGAATATGACGGGTCTGTCAGGCTCTCGGGATAGCCGACCATGGCGGTGGAGAATACCACCTCGCCGTCTGTCGGTCCCTCATAACCGAAGGAGAAGCCGCGGAATTCCATTCCGTTCTCCAGCCTCAGCGTCGCTCCTTTTCTCTCTTTCATATATTACTTAATACTGCCCGGAAATCCGGGATAAAAAAACGACCATCTCAAATTAAAATGAAATGGCCGGCAAAACTAACGCGACAAATAAACAACCCCGCGCCTTGGGGCACCTCGATAGATTTTGGGGTTCTTGTCATTCGGGACATGGGGACGTTCATTTATCTTGGCAAATGTACGCATTTTTGAGTAATTTCGCACCATAATCTTTTAATATGGTCAATACCTTTTTTGATGATACCATCGCCGCGCCGGCCACTGTCCCAGGAACTGGGGCTTTGACTGTGATCAGGGTAAGCGGACCTGATGCCTTGCGGGTCGCCGGGAATTACTTGAAGTTATCATCTGGATCGATTGAGTCTTTACCCGGATATTCAATTCGTTACGGTTCTTTTGTAAATGAGAACGGTGAGCTCGTCGATGAGGTGCTGGCTTCTGTTTTCCGGGCGCCACATTCCTACACTGGAGAGGATTCCGTCGAGATCTCCTGCCATGCCTCGGCTTATGTAGCCTCAGAGGTTTTAAGACTCCTTTGTAGGGCCGGCGCAAGGATGGCCTCACCAGGTGAGTTTACCCGTCGTGCATTTGTTAACGGAAAGATGGATCTCGCTCAGTCAGAGGCAGTGGCGGACGTTATCTCATCCAATTCTTCAGCTTCATTGCGTGTGGCGATGAACCAGTTGCGTGGCGGTTATTCTTCTGAGCTTCGATCGATTCGTTCGAGCCTCGTGGAGATCGCGTCGCTGGTTGAGCTTGAGTTGGACTTCTCAGAAGAGGATGTCGAGTTCGCTGACAGGACTCGCCTCGCATCATTGCTTGACGAGGTCATCGCGAAGATTGACAAATTGGCTTCATCTTTCAGGTATGGCAACGCTATCAGAAACGGTGTCCCCGTCGCGATCGTCGGAGCGCCAAACTCCGGGAAGAGCACTCTTTTGAACGCCCTGCTCGGAGACGATCGGGCAATCGTGTCAGATGTCCCGGGGACGACTCGGGACACCGTCGAAGAGACACTGGTAGTCGATGGAATTTTATTCCGGTTTATCGACACCGCCGGGCTCCGCTCGTCCTCTGATGAGGTCGAGAAAATCGGGATTGAACGGTCATATAAGAAGCTTGCAGAGGCGTCGGTTGTGCTCGCTTTGCTGGATTGCACTTCTCCTGAGGAAGTGAATGAAGCTTTGATTTCTGACATTGTATCCAGAATTAATCCTTCGAGCCAAAAACTGATTGTGCTGTTTAATAAAGTGGATATTATTGCCCCTAACATTAATGTTACATTATTAAACAATGAAGTTTCTTCTTCTGATTCTTCGGTAGTTAAGTTATATATTTCCGGAAAGACAGGATTTGGGCTTGATTTGCTGAAAAAAGAGCTTGTCTCGTCGCAAAAA
Organism: uncultured Bacteroidia bacterium; assembly: GCA_902785825.1. Classification (GTDB taxonomy): domain Bacteria; phylum Bacteroidota; class Bacteroidia; order Bacteroidales; family UBA932; genus Cryptobacteroides. The sequence continues at coordinate 2,296 of CACZZZ010000004.1, read as the reverse complement.
GCTCAAACTTACAATTCTGACCAGACTGTTGTGACTAATTTGCGGCATTATGAGGCGCTTCGGAATGCCTCTGATGCGCTTGGCCGGGTCCGTCATTCCTTGTCATCCGGCTTGACTTCCGACCTTCTGGCGGAAGATCTCCGAGACGCCATAAACCACCTCGGCACCATCACCGGCGAAGTCACCTCCGACGAGATTTTAGGTGAGATTTTCGGAAGGTTCTGCATCGGCAAGTAAGTGCTTGATATTCAAGTAGTTACAAGTTATGCAAAACTGTTATTTTTGTGCCAAAACTAGCTGAAAATGAACTCTTCAAAGAGTCAATTCGGCTAGTTTCGCTTTTTGGGCGTTTAATCTGTTTTCCGGTCATTTAAGAGCGTTTTGTCACAAGGTTTGTCACAAAATCACCTTTTGTGACAGAGTTTTGTCACACATTTCTGAAAAAGTTACCAAAACCCGTGTTTTATGAAATGTTTTTGAAAAATTCACACGAATAAGTATCTATTTTAAAACTGCTATAAAAGCGACTTAACTTAAACTCAACTACTTTGCTTAATTAGTTGAATATAAACTAGTTTAGTGTTCAAAAATATTTATTCAAATTTTGTTTGATTTTCTTTTGCAATTTCACCTTAAGCTATTATATTTGCGGTGGATTTGTCACGTGGCGCATTTGGAAAGTACGGATTTCCGGCGGCACATTAATGTTGAACACTTTTAAGTATAAGGCCATGAGTAGTAGCACTGTAGCATCTAAGACAGACCTCGTGAAGTTACGTTCGAGGTCCAGTTCCAACGGTCGGTTGACCCTGTACCTTGATTATGTCCAGTTCGGAGAACGCGTGCGTGAGAGTATAGGTCTTTCTTTGATACCGGGCAAGTCCCCCGAAGTAAAGGAGAAGAACCGCAAGACCATGGCCAAAGCCGAAGCCCTGAGGCTGGAAAAGGAGAATGAACTCCTGTCCGACGCCCCAGTCAGGGATAACAATGGCGCCAAGACGCCGTTCCTCAGTCAGGGATAACAATGGCGCCAAGACGCCGTTCCTCGCCTACTACAGGACCATGATGGAGGACAGGAAGCAGAGTGACGGCAACTACGGAAACTGGAAGAGTTGCTATAAGTACCTTCAGGTCTATTGTACCGAGAGCACGACATTCGGCGAAATAACGCCCCGTTGGGTCCAGGGATTCAAGAGTTATCTGGAGACGGTCGAGAAGGATACGACGAAGATGACCCGCAGACCGCATGAGGGGTTCAACGGGCTTTCGCAGAACTCGAAGTGTTCATACTTCAACAAACTGCGCGCATGCCTGAACCAGGCGTACAAGGAAGGCATCATCGCTTCGAACCCTGCCGATCCGGTCAAAGGATTCAAGGCCGACGAGGCGGAGCGCCAGTACCTTACAATAGATGAGGTGAAAAAGATGGCTGATACTTACTGCAAGTATCCTCATCTGAAGAGGGCTTTCCTCTTCGGCTGCTTCACAGGGCTCCGGAAAAGCGACATCGAGAAGCTTACCTGGGGGGAAGTCCAGCGGTTCGGAGGTTACACGCGACTCGTTTTCAAGCAGAAGAAGACCGGCGGTCAGGAATACCTCGACATTCCCAAGGTCGCCGAGCCGTATCTCGGAAAACAAGGGGACAAGACATCTGAGGATCTCGTCTTCCCCCTGTTCAAGTATTCCTCTGAGACCTCTCTCGAACTCCGGAGATGGGCCCTGGCGGCGGGAATCACGAAGGATTTCACCTTCCACTGCAGCCGTCACACCTTCGCGGTGATGCTCCTGAACTCAGGGACGGATATCTACACTGTTTCCAAACTGCTTGGTCACAGGGAGATAGCCACAACCCAGATCTATGCACATCTGGTAGATTCCAGGAAACAGGAGGCGGTCGATAAGATCTCCGACATATTCAATGACCTGTAATCAATAAAAACCGCCGCGTATGGAACTCACAAGACAGGATGCCGCATTTGGTATCGCGGTCATCAACAGGACCTCAAAACTCCTCGCTTCCGCCGTGAGACTCGGAAAGGAAGGCGTCATCAGGGAGGCCCTGGATGAGGAGATCAGCTATTCCCAGCTGGCGAACTCCATTATCGCCTATGTCGAGGAGGATCCTGATCCCCTACTCTTCGAACAGCTGATGATGCTGGCCAATACCGAGCCCATAAGAGATTATCTGTCCGTTCATCGCACCGGCTTGCTGGCTGCGAGGATACGTGAGGTGGCGGATGCTACGGATAAGTTGGTCGCTTTCGGCAATGAGATGTTCCGCAAAGGTTCGGGAGAA
>CACZZZ010000003.1 GCA_902785825.1 uncultured Bacteroidia bacterium | reverse complement strand
TTTAGGTGAAATCACAGACATACGCAAGCCCTTGTAAGGGTTTCTTTATCAAGGGCTTGCTATTTTTTTAAGCAATCCGCTTTGCGGAATTAAGGGATATAAATAATTTAATTCGTTAAATATGGCAAAATTCGGCCTTATCGGGGATCCGATCGCGACATCGAGAAGCCCACTTCTTTTTGAGGCGGCTTATAAAGGGCAGGAGCAGCCTGACGGGAGCGACTACAAGTACGACTTGATCGAGGGCTCGGATTTTGAGACCTCTTTCAAGAAGTTTATCGATGAATATCAAGCGATTAACGTGACCGCTCCATTCAAGGAGCTGGCCTACGCCAGGGTCGAGGAACTCGCCGAGCAAGGGAAGGGAGTTATTTCCGGGCCGGTGGCCAGGATCGGCGCCACCAACCTTCTCGTGAAGACCTCCGAGGGCATCGCCGCCCATAATTCCGACTTCACAGGCATAGTGGCCGCCATCGCCGAGGCATATTACCCAGGCATAGTCGAAGAGTTCATCAAGGAATACGGAGACCGCTTTTTCATAAAACTCCACCAATTCTTCCTGATGAGCCTTAGCCGTAGGTTTTACCAGCAGCCCCAAGCCCTTATCGTGGGTTGCGGGGGCGCCGGAAGGGCCGCAGCCGTGGCCGCAGGAGAACTTGGCTTCGGGACCGTGCTGATGAACCGCACGTTTGAGAAGGCCCAGGCCATCGCCGAGGCCATGCCTGAATATGGCTTTATCCCTGACCCGATAAAGGACTTCAAGGAAGCCGTAAAAGAATGTGACTTAATTATTTACACTCTTCCAATGGCCCTCCCTGAAATAGAGGAGTTTTCCGCCGACGATTTCGCCGGCGAAGGCGCCTGTGACGGGAAGGTTATACTCGAGGCCAACTACAAAAACCCGTCTTTCGACGAGGTCGCGAGAGCGAAACTCGCCGCCGCTGACGGGACTTATATTCCCGGAAACAGATGGCTCCTCTACCAGGCTTTGACGGGATACCCCTTCATGACCGGCATCACCCCTGACCTTGCCGCCATGGAATCCGCCCTCAAGGCGCTTTAGCGCGGCGCCCGTCAGAATCCTGGATTGAGATACTCCTCCCCTATCAAATGGAGACATTTTTTAATCTTCTCGACAGTTTCTGAAGAAGGATTTTTGAAGCCATTAATGTAGTTACGGAACAAAGAGGCATTAATCCCTACTCTTTGTGCCAACCCTGCGATGTTTATCTCCGAATGAGTCAAAAAGAATCTCTGGAAATCAGTAGGTTCCGCTTCAGGATAGAGAAAACTTTCGTAGCTTACATCCGTGTCCAGTTCCCGCCAATGTATCCCTTCGCCACTGAAGACACATCTCTGCCTCTGCTCCTGTGAAGCTGCCATTAAAGGTTTGTACCATAGCAAAGACTGGCGATAAATCTTATCGTCATCACCATGGCCATACAACCATTCTCCATCAAACCATATCTTTAAAATACGTTCCATTCAAAACTAACCAAACAATTCATTCCATCGTTTAACAATGATATCAGAATTAACGGTAATAGCTTTCTTTATTTTCCTCAAATCATTGTTTTTCACGTTTCTGGCTCTCTCAAGGACAAATTGATTACCATTCCAAGAGAATTTCGCCTCAGCGTCATTTCCAATCACATGCACGTGAATTGGTTCATGTTCATGGCTAAAAAACATGAAGAGGAAACCATACAATCTGAATAATTCTGGCATAGTCTGACATAATTTAAGTTTACACCGCAATATAGGGAATTATTTTTAATTCCCAAAATAAAAATAGGAGCCGGTAATGACCGCCTCCTATAAGCCAGAAAAGTGTAATTATTTACCGCTCGATGGTGGCTTCGCGGTCGGGACCGAGGGAGATGATGGTGACGGGGACACCGAGGTAATCCTCGATGAACTTCACATAGTCCTTGAACTCTTTCGGAAGCTCACTTTCTGAGCGCATCCCGGTGAGATCCTTTTTCCAACCGGGGAACTCGGTGTAAACCGGCTCGATCTCGGTGGCGATGTCAAACGGAACCTCCTTAGTCTCAGCGCCGTTCACCTTGTACGAGGTACAGACTTTAATTGTGTCGAAATCATCCAGGCAGTCGGACTTCATCATGATGAGATCCGTCACGCCGTCGATCATGGCGGTGTATTTCAGCGCCACAAGATCCAGCCAGCCGCAGCGGCGGGGACGTCCTGTGACAGCCCCAAATTCATGACCGACACGGCGAAGAGTCTCGCCAGTCTCATCGAAAAGCTCGGTCGGGAACGGACCGCTACCGACACGGGTGCAGTAGGCCTTGAATATTCCGAAAACCTTCCCTACCCTCGACGGTGCCAATCCGAGTCCGGTGCAGACACCGCCGACGGTGGTGGAAGATGAGGTGACAAAGGGATAGGATCCGAAGTCCACGTCGAGCATGGAGCCCTGGGCGCCCTCGGCGAGGATCGGTTTGCCTTCCTTCAATAGAGAATCCACAAAGTACTCGCAGTCCACGAGCTTGAAACCCTTCAGGAACTCAACGGCTTCCATCCACTCGGCCTCACCCTGGGCGGGATCATACTCGAAATGGAGGTCGTTCAGAAGCCTGTGGTGGCGCTCCTTCAATTTGGCGTAGCGCTCCTTGAAATCCGGAGCTAGGATGTCGCCGACACGGAGTCCATGACGTCCGACCTTGTCAGTGTAGGTGGGACCGATACCCTTGAGCGTAGAGCCGATCTTCCCCTTTCCGGCGGCAGCCTCGTAAGCGGCGTCCAAAAGCCTGTGGGTCGGGAGGATGAGGTGGGCTTTCTTGGATATGACAATCTTCTCCTTGGGTTCAATTCCCATCGCGGAGACATTGGCGCACTCCTCCTTAAAGGTCACGGGATCGAGCACGACTCCGCTGCCGATGATGTTGACGGAACCTTCACGGAATATTCCGGAAGGGATGCTCCTCACGACGAAGCTTTTACCATCAAAATGGAGTGAATGCCCGGCATTAGGACCACCCTGAAAGCGAGCTACCGCCGGATAACGACCGGCCAGCACATCCACAATCTTGCCTTTTCCCTCGTCTCCCCACTGGAGGCCAAGGACGACGTCAAGTTTCGAACTCATGTCTTACGAATATTGGTTTTAAAGGATTTCTGAATATTAGAACGGAAGGTCGTCGGAAGGATTGTCGTCTATTCCGATGTCAATGGGCTGCTGCGGAGGGTTTTGCGGCTGCTGGTAAGCAGGCTGCTGGGGCTGCGGGTAACCGGTCCCTGAGCCTGTCGAAGGGCCGGTGGTTCGACTCCGCTCACCAGCCGGATATTGCGGCTGCTGCGAAGCCTGCTGGTACCCGTCCGTGCGCGGTTCCTGAGCGGAGCCGAAGGACTGAGCGGAGCCGAAGGACTGCGCGCCAGGGTTGTCATTCCTCTTGCCAAGAAGCTGGAGATTGTCAACAGCGACCTCGGTCGTGTACCTCTTGTTGCCGGTCTGGTCAGTCCAGGAGCGGGTGCGAAGCTTGCCCTCAATGTAAACCTGCGTGCCCTTGCGGATGAATTTCTCAGCCACATCCGCCGAATTCCTCCAGGCGACGATGTTATGCCATTCCGTGTTCTCGCGAAGTTCTCCATTGCGGTCACGATATCGCTCTGTCGTGGCGAGGGTGAACTGGGCCACCTTCGTCGCTCCCTGGTTAGGGTTGTTCCCATCAAGGTAACGTATCTCCGGGTCTCTTCCAACGTTACCGATCAGCATTACTTTGTTCAGTGACATGATGTTAGATGTTTAGATATTAATAAAAAACATAGGTTCGGCCAACTATGGCCAAAACCTATGCAATTTAAGGAATATTCTTGAGACTCGAAAACGATTCCGAAGGTATTTTTAGAACGGCGCGATTCCGAAAGTCCAGGTCGTGAACTCAGGCCAGTATTTCTTGTCCATGACATTCATCGGAGAGTACTTGGCATAGATACTGAAATACTTAAGATTAATCTGGAACATGGCATCGACCGTCAAGAGATTGCAATGAACATTCTTGATTTTATCCTTATCCTTTTCTCCATCCACGCTGAATTTATTGACTATCGAGCTAGCGGCATTGAAATTCACAACCGGACCTAAAGTAAACCCGAAACCATCACAGATGTTAAGAGAATAGAGCAATGGCAGATTAACGCTGAACACCCTGAGTTTAGAGACCTTGAGGACTTTACCGGATGGGAATGGTCCGATAGAGACCTTCCCATCATCCTCCAGTCCCATGGCATTTCCGCCAGTCAAACCAAAATTCCTGAAGGTAACCCCAGGACCGAGAGAGAAGGTGCTATGGCCCTTTGTGTGAGAGTTAAGAGTATAAGCGTAAAACTCAAGAGAGTTCTGGGGGCTGAAATCCAGCGGTGCTTTAGAATCCGAGAATATGGATCCGATCCCGAAAGCCCCTATCTCGGATCGGGTTGAAGTGCCTCGGTTTATCTTATGGTAAAATGGAATGTCAAAATCCAGGTGGACCCGACTCCTGTCCTGACTTTTTGTTACCGTACTGTTTATGATGACGGTGTCCGATTTCGTCACGACAGTATCCCTCTTTTCCTGTGCTGACATCATTTGGATGCCTGCGGCGAAAACAACGAACGCGATGATTATCCTTTTCATTCTCAATCCTCCTACCTGTGTTTGAATATTACTTTCAATTCCTTAGTTGTGGCTTTTCCGGTCAGATAAACCACTGTGACATACTTATTTCCGGAAGCCTCTTTGACTTGGTAACCGACATAGCGGTTCCTGTTCCTGTCCGCCGGAAAACGGAGCAGGGCATAGACAAGACGCCCATCTTCATAGTCCATTTCTTTGCCGAGCGACATCAGGGCGTCCCCCTCCAGCCAGGAGGTGATCTTTTTTATTTCCTGATCGGTCGCCTGGAACCGGACACTCCGGAAATAGTCGAGATTGTAGGGTCTCAATTCCCTGCCGCTAACCTCGGATTCAGTGATTCTTGAAGCAGGGACGAAGCCTCCGCTGAAGAGGCTGTCGATCTGAAAACCTGCCTGGGCCCTGGCTCCTTGAGCCAGGGCTAGGAAGGCGCATAAGGTTATGAGTAAAAATTTTTTCATGAGATCATTCTCCAAATATGCTTTCTAATTGTTCTTCCATGTCCACCCGGTCGGAAAGTAGATCAGCGAGGATGTTGTCGACGTCGTTCATTACAACTTCCTTGTCAGTAATCTTTTGCCCGCTCACAAACGAGACACAGACATTGTTTCTATTATAGAGACTCACACCGAGGGTGATGATGATTGCCATACTGGCTGCGATCGCCAGGATTCGGCGCCACACCTTCCTGTCATTCTGAGGGAGCGGACGCGACCGAAGAATCTCCACAGAGCGGCCGGCGGCGAAGTAGCCCATAACGGCCCGAACCTCGTCATATTCAGGGCCTTGACCTTCTTCCGAAGCCAAGAATATTTTAAGCGCTGTCTCCTCGTCCTCCGAAAGAGTTCCTTCAAAATAACCGTCTACCAGCTCGTCAATCTTTTTCATATTCTTCCCTGTACTTTTCCCTTAATATTTTCCTTGCCCTTGATGCCTGCATCCGGACAGCGGCTGGAGCCATGCCTAGCTCATCCGCTATATCCTCAAAAGTCATCCCCTCATATTCATGCATCCTGATTATTTCTTTCTGAGTCTCCGACAGCTCCTTCTCAACTGACGCCTCAACCTTTCTGAACAACGACTCCATTTCGGCACGGGAACCACCTTCATCCTCAACAACAATTCCATCCAGCGAAACCGTCTTTCCCCTGCTGTACTTCCTGTATTCGTCAATCTGAATATTCCTTCCTGTTCTTGAAAGCAAACCTACCGCCTCCTTCAGGCTCGCTGCCTTGTACTTCCTTCCCCACAGCCTGCAGAAAGCCTCCTGGAGGGCATCCTCCGCCTTCCATCTGTCCTTCAACGAAATAAACGCCTCTGTCAAGAAATCCTTCGCCATTCTTTCCGGTTCTCTACCTTAATAAACGAAAATACGAGGAAAATGTAACACTGATAATGAGCGTATTACGAAAAACGCGTAGCTAAATAAGCTACGCATTTTATGTAAGAGGCTGGTTATTAACTAATTAAAAAACTCTACAGTCCAGCGAAATAGCCGGGGAAGAAAACCATGGTGATGAGGTAGCCGACAATCGTGGCGATGATCGTGCTGACAAGGCCAGGCATCATGAAACTGTGGTTCAGAAGGTACTTGCCGATAACTGTGGTCCCGGTACGGTCAAAGTTGACAGTCGCGATATCCGAAGGATAGTTCGGGATGAAGAAGTAGCCGTAAACGCTCGGCAGGACACCCAGCAGCACCGGCCCTGGAATACCCAGAGAATAGGCCAGCGGAAGCATCGCGACGACCACGGCGCCCTGGGAGTTGATCAGTACCGAGACGGCGAAGAAGACCAAAGCGATTGACCATGGATATTGAGAGACCAGGCCAGTAAGCATTTCCTTGATCTGGTCCATGTAGTTCCCGAAATATGTGTCGGCCATCCAGGCGATTCCATAGATGGCGACCACGGCGACCATCCCGGATCTCCAGACTGTTCCCCCGGCCGCTTTCTTAAGATCGACCTTGCAGAAGATAATCATGAAAGCTGTGGCGCAAAGCATGATTATCTGTATGGCAATATTCATCTTCGGGAGCTTGGCCAGGGCCTCCTTGCTCATCACCATCTGGCAGAAAGCCAGGCCCACGATGACCAGGATAGCAAGCAGGAAAATATAGACGGCAAGCTTGGCCTTTTTGTCAATGACCTTATCCAGAGTGGTCGCGTCACTTCCGTAAACATAGTTCCTGACGGTCGGATCCTCGATCCTCTTGAGGAACTCCGGATCCTTGTCCAGGTCCTTGCCCCTGCGGTACGAAGCCAAGGCGGCGAACAGCAGGCCGATCACACAGGCCGGAATAGTCACCATCAAGACCTGAGGGATGGAGACGTCGTAGCCGTTGGCGTTGGAGATGGTCACGAACGCCACGACCGCCGCGGCGATGGGAGAACACGTGATACCCACCTGGGAAGCCACCGAGGCGACTCCACAAGGTCTTTCAGGACGTATCCCCTTCTTGATGGCGATATCCACGATGATCGGCATCAGGGTGTAAACAACATGTCCGGTACCAACGAGAACCGTAAGGAAGAACGTGGTGAAAGGAGCCAGGATCGTGATACTGTCAGGGTGCTTCCTGAGCATCTTCTCGGCTATCTGGATCAGCCAATCCATTCCTCCGGAGGCCTGCAGGACTCCGGCGCAAGTGACAGCCGCGATGATGATGTAGATGACATCAGTAGGAGGAGTGCCCGGTTTCATTCCGAAGCCGAACACAAGGATCGCCAGGCCGATACCGGAGATCGCACCCAGCGCGAGGCTACCGTACCTGGAGCCGACATAAAGGGCTCCAAGAACGATCAGCAGTTGGATGATCATTAAGGCCATGAGTGTTATAGGGCTATGTGGTTTGTTTAGCGAGAGGTTATTTCAGTTTCGAGGCCACGATGGACTGGAGCTCTTTACCGGAAGAGACGGTCGTTGGATCCAGTGTACCGTTGTCGATCACGTAAGCGACCGGGAGGCCTTTCGAGATGTTATACAATCCTACCACAGGACTTGCCGCTCCGAGTCCGTCACAGACATTGACCCAAGGGAGACCCTGGCTCTTAACGGCGCTTGCCCAAACTCCCTTGTCGGTGTCAAGCGAGATGGAATATATCTCAAGACCTTTAGGATGGTAAGTCTTATAAAGAGGCAGGAGGACATCCTGGTTGAACATCTTCTGGGAGGCGTCAGCCGCTTGCCAGAAATAAACCAGGACGAGCTTGGAATCCAAGTCGCTGATTCTCACCTTTTTTCCATCGATTGAAGGGAGTTCCGCATCCGGGAATCCAGCCTCATTGGCGGCCACCAGCCTTTGCTGCAGGTCGAGCAGGTTGAACCTCTTCTGAGCCTCGTTACCCAAGGCGGTGACATACTTGGAATCCGGATAAACAGTGGCGAGCGAATCGTGAAGGCTCCTGAAATGGATGGCGTCAGTGGACTGCCCGAAAACCGGAAAATCATCGTTTATCTTCTGGTAAAGAACAGGGATCGATGTCAGCGACTTGCAATTATCCATGACATATTTGACCCTGGAACGATAATACTCGACATATTTCCTGGAGGCCGCGGGACCATCCCCAGCCTCGACAGAAGATGAGAAATCCTTAAGGAAAGCCGCGAAATCGTCCTCGACACCCTTGAGTTTGGAACATTCCTCAGAGCCCTCGACAGAATAATTGCCATTGGCATCGGAGACGACTTTGACCTTGTCACCGTTCTGAAGGAGAAGGGAAGCCACCTTCGTGTCGCCTGAATAGACATACACGAACTCAGGCTGTCCCTTGGCGATGTCCATTTTGTACGAATATGACCCGTCGGAGCCAGTCTTAACCGTGTCAATCACGCTAAGAGACCCGCCTGTGAGCTTCTTGAGCACGACCTTTGAGTCGGGAGATCCGGTCAACGTACCATCCACTGTGGCCTTGTCCGTACATGAGACAGCGGCCGCCAGAATGGCCGCCGCCGCTATCAGTTTCTTATAATTTTTCATATTCCTGGAATATTCTTTCTGCAATGGCTTTGTTCTCCTCAGGGGAAAGATGGAGTTTCTCTTTTCTGAAATCCATGTCCGCCTCGCTTTGAAGAGGAACGAGATGTATGTGAGTGTGAGGAACTTCCATCCCCAGAACTGCGACACCTACCCTCTTGCAAGGTACCGCAGCCTTGATCGCGAGCGCGACTTTGCGGGCAAAAGCCCAAAGCCCCTCGTAGGTCTTGGGATCAAGGTTGAAGATATAGTCATCCTCCACATTCCTGGGGATCACGAGAGTGTGACCCGGAGCCATTGGATTGATGTCAAGAAAAGCATAGAACTCCTCGCTCTCAGCGACTTTGAAAGACGGGATCTCCCCCGCGGCTATCCTGGAGAATATCGTGGCCATGGCGTTTAGATTGAGATGTCAAGAATTTTGAACTTGATAATCCCGGACGGGACCTTCGCCTCGACGATATCGCCCTTAGCGTGGCCAAGAAGAGCCTTGGCGATAGGTGTGGTGGCGGCGAGCTTGCCATGAGCGAAGTCGGCCTCGGTCTCTCCGACGATGGTGAACTCCATGGTTGTCTTCATCGACATGTTCTCGACTTTGACCTTATTCAGAATCTGCACCTTATCGGTGCTGACCTGCGACTCGTCAATAACTTTGGCATTGGCCACCAAGTCCTTCAATTTCGCTATCTTTACCTCAAGGAGTCCCTGAGCGTCACGGGCGGCGTCATACTCCGCATTCTCGGACAGGTCACCCTTCTCCCTCGCCTCCGCGATCGCGGCGGAGATAACCGGACGCTTCGCGAGCGCCTCAGCGAGATCTTTCTTCAATTTGTCCAACCCTTCCTGGGTCATGTAATGGATATCTGCCATAATCTTAAGTTTATTCTATTCGTAAAAACTGAACGGAGTCCCGCCGACCCGGCGAAACCCTGTCCATCAAGGGCAAATATAGCAAAAAAAATCACAAATACGCTAAACAGGCGATTACTTCTGCCCGTAAAGGGAATACAATGTGTTGTGAAGCAACATTTCCTTGCCCTTTGTCGAGGTCGGATCCCCGGTGAAAACAGGATGTCCGTCCCGGTCAAGCAGGAAGCAATGACTGTCCCTGTTGGATGGAATGGATGGATTGGCCGCGGCGAAAGAGCCGTCCTTATCCAGGAAAACATCGAACGGGAAAGCCCTGTGGGCTATGTCAGCTGCCATGGTAGGGGCACTCTCGGCATTAGGCCACATTATCGCCACCAGTTGGAAATCTGGATATAAAGTCTCCAGGGAAGCGTACTGAAAGTAATTCGGCATCCTGTTAAGATGGCATGTGGAGCACTGGACGGAATCCACATAAACGACGAAACGGACTCCGGGAGAATTCGGATCGAAATGCCGGCCGGACTTTCCCTCAATCCTCTCCAGGCTCGAAGGGAAAACTATCTCGCTGGAATAGAATTTCTTCATCGCCTTCCCACCTTTGGAGCCGATGCAGCCGAAAAGAGTCACGGCAAATGCCACGAATAAGCCAATGGTCAGTAATCTTAGAATACGTCTCATCTTTGTCGCCTTTCGGGAAGCAAATATACTTAAAATTAATCATTTCTCATGCTTCCCGACCACAAAGACCGGCAGAACCAGGATTATCGCTATTACAGAGAAGATCATCCCAGCGATGGTGCCGATGGCGAAGTCGAACCAGAAGACTTCCTCGGGGCCGTCGGAGAGGAACGGCAGAAGTCCCAGGATGGTTGACACGATGGTGAGGCTGATAGGGGTGATTTTCCGCGAGAAGGCCTTGATGTAAAAACGTATTGCTTCCGATCCCTGAGCTTGTCGAAGGGCCTGATAGGTCGTGACCAGATATATTCCCGCGTTGACGACTATTCCGCAAAGCATGACGAAGGCGGCGAAGCCTCCCTGGTCAAAGGCGAAGTCAGTGAGTCCGAACACCAGGAACAGTCCGATGAACGAGATCGGGATCATGAATATCACCGGCAATGGATACCGGAACGACTCGAAGGTCATGGAGAGCATGACATAGATCGCAGCGATGATCAGGAATATCAGCCAGGCGTACCTTTCCTTGTTACCATAGAACCATCCCCCAGATGGATCCTCGGCCTTGAAACCTACCGGAAGTATCTCATTATTAAAATGATCCACAACCTGTTTCCGGAGGCGCCTCCCGAGTTCATAGCTTCCGATGAAATCGTAACGGACCTCAAGGGTGTAAGACTGGTTCTCCTTCTGTATCTCCAGTCCGGTCCGCCTCTTGTCTATCGAGCCCAAGCCGGAGAGCGTGACCTTCGACTCCCCTATCTCGACCGGGGAATTGACGACATGCCACAGGTCGTAAGCGTCCAAGTCCGAGGAACGCAGCACGACATCCGACAACTCCCCGTCGTGATCCGCCTTCCCGATGACATCCTCGTACAGAAGGGAAGACAGGGTCCCATAGTAGGAATACGGATTCACATCGGCCATCGTCATCCTGCCGAAGTCATAGTCGAGGACGAATTCGGATGACGGCCTGCCGTACCGCCCACCGCCCCAGATCTCGGGTTCCTGAACCCTTCGGTTGCCGGAGACATATTCCACCACCATAGAGGCGTAGTCGTGGAGACGCTGGTAATTATAGCCTCTGAGGATTATCCCGTCGCTCTTGTAGCTCGAGACTATGTTGTTGCTGAACGAGTTGTCGTCTATCCCCCAGACACTCCAGTTGGCACCTCCGAAATTGATCGCCATCCTCGTGACCTCGGACTTCAGGGTGGCGGGGAAGGATGTGTTCTCGAACTCCGGCTTGAACTCCACGGTTATGTTGGCGTTATTGTAGGAGCTGATCCTCGTCGTGAACACCGAGATCTCGTCAAACTTTGAGAGATAGTTCTCCATCGCCTTCACGACCTCGTTGAGCTGGTTCACCGTGCAGCCTTCAAGCATACCCGCGCGGATGTTCAACTGCTTCTTCTGCGGCTGGCGGTAGAAGTTGAACCGGTCCAAGGCGCCGTAGAACAGGGCGAAGGAGGATCCGGTGTACTTGTCGATCTTGACCCTGCCCGACTCGTACGGCTTCCACGTCACGAGTTTGTCCACCGCCTTTCGGGCCCGGCTGGCCGTGGCCTTCTCCTTCTCGGACAACGCTTTCGGCAGGGCGCAGAAAGGAAGGCCGAACGCCGCGATGAACAACACTATGTACACCCAGCGGTGCCGCACGCCCCAATTTATGTAACGGGAATACAGTCTGTTTCGCCTGACTGTCCTTCTCTTCCCTCTCACGGATCCGGAACGGTCTTCGGCTTTGACTGGAATATATTCCATCAACGAAGGAATGAAGAGATAGGAGATAAGAAGCGAGAGGCAAAGGTTGATGACTATGACCCAGATGAAGTCCACGAGGTTGGCCTTCTCGCTCTCCGGAAGCAGGAGCACCATCAGTAGGGCGCCAACCGTGGTCGCCACCGCCGAGAGGATGGCCGGGAAGACCTTCCGGTCACGGTAACGGCTGTAATGGTCAATCATCACTATCGACGTGTCGATGATGATCCCCAGCGAGACCGTGATCCCGGCGAGGGTGTAGATGTGAATCTGAAGCCCGGCGAACGAATATATCGCCAGAGCCGTGAGGATGTTCACCGCGAGAGTGGAGAGAATGATCAGCATGTATCTCCACGAGCGGTAGATGATGAGGACGAACAGCAGGAGTATCAGCACGCAGAGGCCTGTCCTGAGATAGATCCTGTTCAGCTCGTCCCGGACATATTCGGAAGAGTCGTACGCGACCGAGGCCGTGATCTCGCCGGGAAAACCGCGTCGCAGCTCATCCATCTTCGCCCTCACCGCCGCAGCTGTGGTCAGCAGGTTGGCCGAGGAGGCGATCTCAGCCGTCATGGTGATGGTGTTAAGGCCATTAACCCTGTAGTAGGAGGTGGGAACGGACTCCTCGTAACGCCAGGTCGCGATGTCTCTCAAGTGGATGATCTCCCCGCCGACGTTCTTCACGGGAACCGCCCCGAAATCAGGACTGTTCTCCTCCTCCAGACGGACGGACATCATGCCATCCCCTGTCCTGGCCATACCTACGATCTCGGAGCCATAATAGGAGCGGAAGGCGCTGGCGATCTCGGCCGCCGTTATCCCGGCCGAGGCTGCCTTCGTGGCGTCGAAAGTGATCACCCAATGGAATGGGACCCCGCCTCCGATCTCAACCTTGTCAACCCCGGGGACGGCCGCGAGAGGACTGAGGACATGCTCATTAAGGTAGCGTGAGATCTCCCTGGAGGGAATGTCTCCCTTGACAAGGTAAGATACCCTCGAGACCGACTCGCCGCTTCCCCTGGATATGGTCGGATATGTGATCTCCCTCGGAAGCGAGGACCAGATGTTACGGACCGCAGATGCCGCCTCGAAACGCGCGGCGTCCATATCGGTTCCCTTGTTGAAGGAGACCTGTATCGTACCGCCCCCCTTGGACGAGGTCGAGGACACGCCGGACACATGGTCGAGTCCTGACAGCACCCCTTCCAGTTTGGAGGTGGCCTCCGCCTCGACAGTCTCTGCCGAGGCGTTCGGATAGTCGAAGGAGACGGTGAGAGTCCTCTCCTCGGCAGTCGGGGTGTACTGGATGTTCAGGCGCCGGATCGACGCCATCCCGATGAGAGACAGCGCCACCATGATCAGCACAACCGAGAACGGGGGGATCCTATTTGTCCTTCCGTCCATTGTAGATCGAGTAATATATTGCCGGCACGACGAAAAGGCTGACGAGCGTGCCGACCAGCATCCCGGCTATGATCACAAGGGACATGGGGTATTGCAGGTCGGCCCCCATGCTTCCCCTGGCAAGGAACGGGCAAACGGCCAGGATCGTTGTCAGGGATGTCATGATGATGGCCTTCATCCTCCTTGACGAGGCGTCAAGGACTGCCCTCTCAAGGCTCTCCCCCGCTTTCCGCATGCGGTTGATGGTGTCGATCTTGAGGATGGAGTCATTTATCACGATACCCGTGATCACGATCAAACCGATCATTGACATCAGGTTGACGCTAACGCCGAAGAGCCAGAGGACCAGGAGGGCGAAGAAGATGTCTATCACGATCTCCGACAGGATGATAAGCGGCTGGATGAGGGACTCGAACTGGGAGGCAAGGATAAGGTAGAGGAGGGTCACGGCGATGAGCAGGATGAGGATCATCTGGTCCACCATCCTCCTGTTGGAGAACCAGGACCCGGAGAATCCGGCCTCGAAGGTCCCGTCTTTCCTAACCGCGTCCTTGACGGTGTCCATCGCCTTCCTGACATACTTTGAGGGGATATCCAGGTCAACAGGATAGTAATTGCCCTCGGCCCCTGCCACCAAGGTCTTGAAGTCCTCCACGAGGGTCTGCCTCATAAGGTCCGAGGCGGGTATCCTCACTGTCCGCTCGTCTTCCCCCCTCTTCTCGACAAAGGTCCGCGAGAGAATCTCTGACAGGCTTCCGGCGTTCGAGCCGGTCACGACAGGAACGGACCGGGAGCCCTGTACTATATTGAAGAGCCTGTTCTCGTTAAGGGAATTGCGGAGGATGGAAAGGAGGTCGGACAAGCTCACACCGTAAAGGGCGAGCAAATCGGGATCCGCCACGAAAAGCGCGTCTGTCTTGACGGCGGGATCCGATACTCCCGCCCCGGGAAGGGCGTCCCGGATGCCGGAGACGACCTCTCTCACAGGAGCGACCTCCATCACTTCCGCCCTGACAGGACGGAGTTTGGCCGTCAGGGTGGCCTCATTCCCGGAGAAGACCATGTCGAAGATATTCCCGGACGGGGAGAATGAATATGTCGCCGCGGGCCACGAGGACGCGAGGTAATCCTCCAGTTCCCCCTTAACCTTGTCCAGGGTCCGCTGGTTACCGCAATCCAGATAGACAGATGCCTCGGAGATCCCCTGGTCACCGCTATGGCTGAGCGCGAACCGCTGGGCACCGACAAGGGCGGTCATCTGGGAGACCTTCCCGGAGAGAAGGGTCTCGATTGACCTTATCCTGTCAGTGTTGTTCTCGATGGCCAGATGCTCGTTCCACTCGATCCTCAGGATGGTGTCGGTCTGGGTCATTTCGGGAAGCCTTTCCTTCGGCATCAGCAGGAAACAGGCTGTCGCACCGATGAGCGAGACAGCGAGAAAACACCAGGAGAAGCCGCGGTGCCTCAGGCACCACTCCATCCATCTGTCGTCCCACCTCTGGAGAGGCCTCTCGAAATTGATCCTCTCAAGGAAACGGCTCGGGGCAAACCTGTCCTTACCCTTGTACCACCAATAATAGAAGACTGGTATGACAGTGATGGTGACCACGTATGAGGTCAGAAGGACTATCGTCACGGATATGGCCTGGTCGTGAAACATCGCCCCGGCTATGCCCCCGAGGAAGACAAGGGGTATAAACACGGCGCAGGTAGTCAGGACGGAGCTCAGCATCGGTCCCATCACCTCGGAGGTCCCCTTCAGCACGGCCTGGCGAAGATCGCCGTCCCGCTGCCAACGGCCTGTGATGTTATCCACAAGGACGATGGTGTTGTCGGTCATCATTCCAACTCCGAGAAGGAGTCCGGAGAGTGAGATGATATTCAGCGAGAGGCCTACCGCGTGGAAGCAGAGCATCGAGAACACCAGGGCCACGGGCATGATCAGCGCCACCAGGGCCGGGGAGCGGAAGTCCCTCATAAACAGGAATATGACCACGCAGGCCAGCAGGAGCGCCATGACGATGTTCTGCAGGAGGTTGCTGATCGAATATTCCAGAAGCTCCGTCTGGTCCCTTGTGATCTTGAAATCCAAACTGGGATAGTCCGCCTTGAACTGGTCCATCAGCCCGCCCATCGATTTCTTCAGGGCGGACATCCTGGCCTCGCTCTGCTTGATGACGGCGAGGCACACCGCGTCCTTCCCGTCCGAGCGGACCAGCCCGATCCGTTTGGCCGGATGCGTCACGACCTTGGCTATATCCTTGACTTGCAGCATCCTGCCCTCACGCTTGAGCCAGATGGAGGAGATGTCTTCAGCCGATGAGGCCCTGGAGTCGAACTTGACATTATAACGGTACTCGCCGTCCCTGATCGTGAGGCTCCCAAGACTAATATTCACTCCCTTAATCAAGGTCTCGAACTCGTCCATGGTCATACCGACCTGGCGGAGCCTGTCCTGGTCGGGGAGGATCAGTATCTCCTCGTCCACCGTGCCGCTGATGTCGGCCATGGCGACCTCGGGAAGCTGCTCGACGCGCTTGATGATCACGTCAGTCGCGAACCGGCTGAGCCGCGAGAAGCCCTCGCTGACAGGAAAGAGATCGTCGTCGGGGACGAAATCCGCGGAGCCGTCCCCGGTTATGTTCAGGTAAAACGCCGGGATGTCTGTGGCGCTGGCCTTGAGCACCTTCGGGCGGGCTATGTCCGGAAGGGAGGACATGCTCCGGTCGATCTTCTCGTTGACCTCTATGAAAAGGTAGCTTATGTCCGAGCCGTGACTGAAGGTGAGCCTGATGGTTCCGCTACCGTCCTTCGCCTCGCTGACGATATCCTCCAGACCGTTGATCTGGATGAGTTGCTGGCGAAGGGGTCTCAGGACGGTCTCGTCCATCTCCCTGGCGGAGAGGTCGGCCGACGAGGTCTGGACCGTTATGTAGGGGATGTCAACCTCGGGGATCAGGGAGACAGGAAGAAGGCGCATGCTGACGAGCCCCAGGACGACGACAACGAGGGTTATCATCGTCACTGTCACTGGTCTGTCTATGAGCCTTTTAAGCATCGTCAATCCTTAAGAGTCACCTCCGAGTTGTCCGCCAGGTTGAGGTTGCCTGAGACAATCACCTGGTCACCCTCGCTCAGCGTGGCATTCCTGTCCGTGTTGGCGGTGACCACATGGGAATCGCCGTTGGAGTAAAGGATCTTCACATAGGTCCAATGGGCCCGTCCGTCAGGGGTGTAGGTGAACAGGACATCGAGATTGTCCCGGATCACCACGGCGCTCCTCGGCACCACCAACTGGCCCGGGATCATCCTCTCAACGACGACCTTGACGTTCATCCCGTCGATCAGCGAGCCGTCATTGGCGACCTGGGCCCGCACCGAGATCTGCCCCTTGGAGTCAACCGATGGGTTGATCGAGGTGATCTTTCCGGAATATTCCTTCCCCTCCTCGGCGAAAGGCCTGATCTTGACAGGCAGGCCGATGGAAAGGAAGGAATATTCCGACTCCATGACCGTGAAATCCACGTCAAAGGTCCTGTCGTCAATTACCGCGCAGAAAGGATCCGATCCGGAATACTGGTCATGACGGCGAAGTTTCACATCAGCCACACGCCCGCCGAACGGGGCTCTCAATACTGTCCCGGCTATGTCGTAACGCGCTTTGGACAGACTGTTCAGCGCCGAAGAATAACCCGACCTCATCCGGGCGGTGGCCAACAGGTCTTTAGGCACGGATGTGGTGTCACGGGCGGTATAACCCTGGCCAGCGAGAAAGTCGTACATGTCGATCTCGGCCTTCTTAAGGGCGATGTCCGCTGACTCAAGCGCCAGCCTGAGATCCGGCCTGTCAAGGGTCGCGATAACAGCCCCGGCATTGACATGGCCTCCGTTCCGGGCAGAGATCGAAGCTATCTTGCCGGTCGTCCCGAACATGAGGGCGCTCTTCCTCGAGGCGGCAAGTTTGCCGTTGGAAAGCAGTTGCCTGGCGAAATCGGTCCGCTCCAGGGTTATCACCTCGACCTCATTGACTTGGGGCGAGTACTGCAACTTGCCGTCCTTCCCCTCTTCCGAGGTCTTTTTGCCGCCGCACGATGTGAGCGTCAGGGCCACCGTGAAAGCGCATATCGTGAGTATTCTTGATCTCATAATCATTCCACCATTTCCTTGACATCGATATCTATGTCACGCCCGGCGAGGAAGTCATAAAGGGTGAGTTTCCTCAGGGTGTAGTAATAGTTCCAGAAATTGGAGAGGTCGCTGACGTACTTCGAGAGAGCCGAGTCCGAGTCGTTCTGGGCATTGGTCAGATCGGTGACCGTCGCCCCTCCGTTCCTGAACTTGTCCATCATCAGGGAATACCTTTCCGCGGCGATCTCCATCGCGCGCTTGCTGGCTACGCACTGCTGACGCTGGTTGTTGAACTGACCCACGGCAGTGAATATCTTCCGGCGGAAATCATTCTCATCCTGGAGGTTCTGGGCCTTCACCACCTCCTCGGCCGCCTTCGCCTTCTGTACCTTGCCCTTGCCGAGTCCCCAGTCGAAGATTGGCACGCTGAATGTCAGTCCCACCACCTCCTGGTTCAGAAGGTCCCTGTACACGTCCGGCAACCCCGCCCCTGACTGGGAGAGGCCAAAGCGGGCGTTAAGGCTCATCGAGATCCCCCTGTCGGCCTTGGCCTTGGCCACCGCCGACGAGGCGGTGAGCTCGTCGATCTCGTTCTGGAGATTGAACGAGGAATTGTTCAGCGCCTTGTCAAGCACAAGGTCGTAATCCATCACCACATTAGGCAAGGCGTCGTCGATCACAGGCTCTATCTCGACCGACTCGTCGTAGCCGAGGATCGAGTTCAAAGACATTTGCGCTTCCCTGACCTTGACCAGGTTCTCACCCATGGCGATGCTGTCGTTCAGCGCCCGGAGCTCAAGCTGGAGATACTCGTCCCTTGTGACCGTGCCGAGTTTCAGCCTCTCGCCCGCCACCGAGCGCATCTTCAGGGTGTTCTCGAAGTTGGTCACAGACGCCTCGTGGCCCTCTGTGGCGGCGATCAAGTTGAAATAAGCCGAGACGGCATTGATGTTGACATCCTCCATCGACTCGATGTACTGCCGCCGGCCCCTCTCATATTCCTTGGGCTCGATCAGCTTGTCCCACTTGAACTGGTTATATGCGAAAAGGGGCTGGTAGTAGCTGACCGTTATCGGCTGCGAGTACCATGTCAGGTTCTTGAAGGCCCCGAACTGATCTATACGACGGAGATCAGAGTAAACCGAGAGGCGGCCGCCCGTGAAGGTCACGTTCTGGGCGACGGACAGGCCGAGGCTGTTTTGGAGGTTGTAACTGTTCGCATATCTGAAGGTTCCGTCCTCATAACTCTGCAACAGGGTCAGGGAACGGTCGAAGTTCATCAGGTTGCCGTAAAGGTTGAGCGAGGGAAGCCGGCTGGCCTGGTAGGACCGGTAAGCCCAGTAGGTCGAGACGAAGGCGTGCTTCGCCTGCAGGGCCGCCACCGACTGGCTCCTGGCCGTCCCGATCGCCTCCTCAAGGGTCATAGCACGCTGGGCAGGCAATGACAAAGGGATTACCAACAGCAAGAAAAAGAGTGTCTTCCTCAACCCGCTCATCATCTTCCCATTTTTCTTTTTGTAGCATTAAACTGTTTCTCGAAAGGGGCTCCACCGACTAGCCAACCACCAACCCAACGGTTCTTTTTATCCAAAAAATAACTGACGAATGTTATTCCCTTGTCAGTACCATTGGCCACCATGAACTGGTCATTGTCATTAAAAACCACAGGAGCGCCACAATTGGATTTCCTCATAAAATTGGCAACAACAGTCGTATCAGACAAGGGGCCTTTATAATAGACAATCGTTTGCCAATCGGTATTCGGGGCCATCAAAGAGTCTATTGAGGATTTCCCTAACTGAGGCATAATCTCGGATAACATGCCTTTAGAGATATACACAATGAACTTATTTTTATTTTTGTCCGGGAGAAATCCTGATATCTTGTTGTCCATGGAATATACGCACGAATAATCCTCCGGCAACTTGATTGTCGGTCCTTTCGAACAGGATAAACAACAAAGTGCCGCCACAAGTACTAATAATGATAGTCTAATGCAGCGTGATTTCCCCGATGACATAATTCAATCTTTCTTTATCAATAGATTCCACTTCTGCCTTATTTGATAAAAAGTCATAATACAAGGCTTTAGCCCCATCAAATCTATCAGGATCGATCAGAGTGTACAACTTATTTCCAACAAGATCCCTAATGGTCTCCTCGAACACTTTTTCATCTTGTTTACCCCCTTCACCAAACCAAATCCACTGGTCACCCTTCTTTAATCCATAAGTGAAAGTTAATCCGGAATGTTTCTGAATAGCGACTTCTATGATAGAACAATAGTCACTCATGAGATACCTCTGGATAAAAGCGAATTCTGATCCGAGCAACAATTCCGCACCTTGATACGGGTCTTCCGCCTTAAAGTAACCTTCAGGAACCTGATATTTACCAAAGTCAAAAACCTCATATTCATTTAGTTCCCCGGATTCATAAGAATACAATACGTTATTATATGAGTCTATAATGAAAACCTTTCCATCATAAACAGATAGTTGAGGTATCGTAGTTGAGTATGGAATTACAGAGAACTTATTCGGCAAATAATAATGCGGCTCCGACGAGCTATCCATGGCACAAAGACGATACTTCTCCGTAGATAAATAGCCATAATAAGTCAATATAGAACCAGCATTTATAACCGTTTGAAGGCCGAGATTATCCATATCTTCCTTACAAAGGAACTCTCCGGCCAAATCGTAATAATATATACCCTTAAAAGGCGAGACTACCGCGACTTTCGACGGATCTATCAGTTGGACATTGGAAACATGACTAAACTCCCCCGGACCATTGCCTTTCCGCCCTATCTCATTTAAAAAGAATCCTTTATCATCATATCTATATATGACATCATTAGACATGTCAGACAAAATGAATGATCCTTTCGCGGAAATCAATTCTACACGAGAGCCTAGAAGATGATCATCATAGATCGGAATAAGTCGCACAGATGACACATCCGGTAAGAAAGAAGACAACGATGAAGATTCTTTGAATCTAGTACAATTCTCCTGAACTTCTTTCTGCCCGCATCCTATACAGCCTAATACGAGGCCCCCTAAAACTATAGAAGAATAAAAGGATCTCATTAAGACAAAGATAGCCATTTTTCTCGATAACCTACCAGGCTGCATTTGTATTTTGAGTCAACGAGAGATAACTAGCGTATCAAGATTGGACTTTAGATGCAATTCTTTATAAGGGTATTCGTAATTAACAGGGATAATTGAGCAAGAGGTATCCACAACATTAAAAACGTCGGTCAAATAATGAAGAACCACGTCTTCATCCCATTCCTGTATTATTATATCCAAATGCGACTTACTCCCACTTGTCCTTAATTCATCCATAAATCGCAAACACTCAACAATACACGAAGAGCAGTCACTTTGAAGAAGATAAACGACATGAGCCGAATAACTATTGTTTAACTCGATATCAGTGCCACCTGTATTTTGTGAGCATTTCTTATTATACAATACCAATACAATAATCACCAATAAGATGCACAGACTATAGTGAATCATTCTTCCGGAATCGCCACTTTCCATATTGCCCGATTTCCATCATTATCATAACCGCTCCCATACAAATATTTTCCATCTTGCGAAACAGAAAGTTTCTTCATGAAACAGTCCACTTTGTATGAGTCCAAGAACTCGCCTTCCCAATTGAACACCAGAATAAAAGTTGGGGATTTTGCCAGATGAACCTCTGACTGATAAAACTGCCCAGTGTATGAAAAGAATACGAGATCCGAAGTAGAACATACACTATTGTAAGCCACTAAGAAGGTCTTGTCAAAACTGACGGATCCATCTTTGCTTATATGGTATTCATTCTGTTCCTTTCCTGGACCATCATATACAAGGAATGGTTCCAAGGTATCATAACGCATCCATTCCAATCTATTCAGCGTCGAAGAGCAAAAAACAATCGAGTTATGCTCTTTTGAACATAGTATACTGCCTTGACTTACGTTAAACACATCATATTTATCCCGAGAAGACGCGACTCTTATATTATCACCATTTCTCCCGGCAACAAGTCTTGGCCCAGCGTTGTCGATCTCAAACCTCTTGTCTACTAGAACATTATTATTCAGGCAAACAAGACTGTCTTTGCCATAAGGACAAAGAAGAGTGGTAGAGGATCCATCAACAGCCAGAGAAAGAGGTTCCGGCATCTTAAACTCGTCTCTGTATTTCAAAACAGAATCGACCTGAACTATATAGAATTTTTCATTGACAATGTCACTTATTCTCAACTCACCATTATTGAACCACCCCTGGGCTGACAAGACTTCCGACGGCCCTCTTCCTTTTTTCACTCCTTGCCAGAGTAGATCTCCCGTCCGGAGGTTCACTATATCGATGAAATTCGATGCTTTAGGGACATTCAGCATAACAAGGATAGTGTCCTCATAGATATAGGCGTCTTTAATGTAGATATAATCTTTCAAATCGGCGGCCTTATCAAATCCAAGGATCCGCGCATTATCAATAATATCATGGCTTAGAACGATTTCCGAAACATGCGGGGATGATTTCACATCCCCGCATGATTGCGTCATCAAGAATAAGCCTAACGATAACAAGATGTTTAGACGAACTCTCATAAGAATTACTTTGTTTTGTCAATCGTCACTTTGCCAGTACATTTCAAAGTGTAGCCCATTTCAGTCTTTTTACAGGTATCATCTTGGCCCGAACACTGAAAAACAATCTCACCCTTTTTATTTGTGACTTCACATTTAGAGTCCAGCTCGCCCTCCGGCGGTTGATCGGCCTTTAATGATACTAATGATACTATTGAACCCAACAGCATGACAGCGATAACTGCAATCAAAGTCTTTTTCTTTTTCATACGACAATAATTAAGATGTGAATTCGATTTAGAAGTGCAACACACTTCTAAAGTTATATTAAACAACTAAGTATCAAATCAATCACTCTATAGATAGTCATTCATCATATCATAAAACTACCATGATAAGATTTTCCGGAGGATGTCGTGATGATAATCCGGTAAAAACCAGCGTCACCTGAAAAGGGGAAGTCAACTATCCCGAGCTGGCTGTCAAGCACTCCTGACTCTATCTCACCCGTGGTCATATTCATCAAGGTGACGGTGACGAAGCCAAGGTCATCCAGGAAACCGAATTCAAGATTCATCCCTGAGTCGGAAAGAGCGCAGATGACAGGCACAAACGACACGCTTTTGGGCCCTTCACCGCCACCTTCTTCGCCTCCACCTCCGCCTTCTCCTACGCCAGTGCCTCCGGTCAACGGAATGTTCGTAACATCAGAAGAAGTGTTAGAATATAGAGGAATCCCCGCCCAGAAAGGGAGCAGCATCAGTGCGACAATCAATAAAGTTTTTCTCATCATATTGATCTGATAATCTGGTTTACTCTTGCAAAAGTATGGAAGAGTGAGATGATAAACAAAAAAACGGCGCTATTTTTCACTTACCATAACTAATTGTGTATCAATGGAAAATAGTAATCGATTACTATTTTCGTCCATAGAAGGGCATATATTCACGATTAATCGCTGGGCGAAATAGTAATATTTTTCACCCTCGTGGGCCGATTCGCCAGATAACGCAAGAACTCTTCCCTATCTTTCGGAGCCGTCTCCTCTATCGCCTTAACCAGACGCCGGCGGGAATCATAAACATTCTGGCGGCTACGCTTGCCGGTCAATACCAATATCGTGGTGTAAGAAAAGCCTTGGGCAAGATAAGCGAAAAGGGAAACTTGTGATTCCGTCAAATTAGGGACTTGCAATCTTAATCTGGACACAACGCCCGAATGCGCCTGGTCTATATACGACATCAGCCTATTTCTGAAACCATCTTCCGACAAGATTCTTTTTATTTCTTTCCGGAATTCGGCGGAGGTGATGCGATCTTCTGACATGTTTGTCTCTCCATATACTACTTCAAGAACTCGCTTAATGTTGTCTAGGTCTATTGATCCAAGTTCTTTATACGCGAGTTTACATTCGTCCATAAACAACCGGTAGTTCTCTTCCTCGGCTCGAAGACGATCAGATTTACTTTTATAAAGGAGTAACGCTATTATCAGGAGCGAGACTAATAACGAAATCAACAATTTCGAGACTCTGGCACCGAGTATCTTCTCCCTGGCAAGCCGCTCGTTCGCTGATGATAGAGCATTCTTCTGTGCTTTGACCACCGACTGCTCAAGGGTCTTAACGGTGACGGAATCCGTGTATGCATTCAACTGATCCAGAAGTTTGAATGCCGAAGAAATATCGTTTTGGACCTTTCTGATCTGTAACTCACGGGCAGTAACGAAAATCCTGTCGACCTCCGGGGAGCAAGCACCGTATGCCAAAGCGAGGTAGTGTTCCGCCTGGGGCATGTCGCCGTTCAAGGCATTCGACAGCGCGTAATCAGAATAAACCCGCCCATTCATCTTGAAACCCAATCCCTTCGCCCGATTGAGCCTGGAGATAACAGTGTCGGAACGGAAATGTCCATCAACAAGCATCGGATTGACTGAATTGGCGAGAGCCAATCTCAACCTGGCTGTGTCATTCTTGGATGTCGCGATACCTATGGCTCTGTTGAAGACGCTGTCCGCTTGCTCATACAGCCCGCTATCATATAAAGCTATCCCCAATTTTATCCTGGCGTCATCCTCGTGGGCAGGTAAACCTGCTTTCTTGAAATACCCTACAGCCCTATCAATTGATGACAATTCTTCTGGCCTATTAAATGTTTTCAAGAACACTTGGTAAAGGCTCCTTGCGGACATCCCGGCAATGAACCAGTCCTCCTGGCGGACGGCCTCCTCCTCCGAGAGCATGAAACGCACCGCGGCATCTTCTTGACGACCCGCATCGCGGAGTTGGTCGCCGTAGTAATAATCGGAGCGAAGCCTGTCCTTACAGTTAGCGTGGCGGTCGTACCATTCAGCGGCTTTCTCCATCTCCGACACAAAAGAGCCGTCGTCTATATTGTTCTTATCCAAGGCTATCGCTCGAAGCAAAGTGTGGCGGGCCAGAAGCCGCCCCCCCAAGGTGGATGAATCGATAGAGTCAAGAAGGGAAAGAGCTTCGGATGGATGCTCCTGAAACATATTTTCAGCCCTGTCAAGTGTTTGACACACATCACTTCCGCAGCGGCTAAAAAACAAGGAAAAGCATAAAAAGACTATGATTTGAAGAAACCGTTCCATTCAACAATCACTATCAAAAAGTATCTCCATTAAGACAAATATAATCATTTTTGCCCGTTTCAGAAAAATGAACAGAATCAATCAATTTGTCAGTAAAGAGAAGTAAATATCTCCCGGCTCTTCCTGTCTCGAGAAGAACAAACTTCGAATACACGATCAATTTCAGACTGACTAGGAGCTGCTGCTCCTCCTGAAGCCGCAGACGTTAAATATAATCGAGTCTGAAGAGCATTCTGGTCTTCAAGAGAACGGCCTCCGACCGTGAGATCTATTTTTACATCCCGCCACAGTTTGTCACGATTCATCATTCCCTGGATAATATGATCAATCGTAGGATCAGCAAGAGTAACCCGCCAAGTCGCTCCCGACGGAGTAAAATAACGTGAGTATTTTTGCTTGAGCTGTTTATCTAAAAACTTATGATCCCGGAAAGACAGTTTCATGTAAGTGCTCACATTTTTCTTAAACGGCTCAAGGCATGGATTAACTTCCGCATAAAAAAGGTGGTTTAAACTCCTGATCCCAGCAGTCTTCCATCTGACATTCTGCTTAATTGTCTCTGGGAATATGACCCCGCCCACCGAAGTGTACCGAACCTCATAATCATAATCTGTGACAGAGGTTCTTGGAGACAGATTATCACTATGAAGGAAAAAAGAGAAGCGCTCCTCGACGTTTTCCAACCGGAATCCCACAATTACCCCCTTATTGATAAAAATGATTCCTCTGCCATTTAATAGCGTGGATGACGGGAAAGCCCCCTTAGCCGTCTCAAAAGCAATCTCGCAGTAACCTTGAACACTACCCTTGATGAAAGTGTAGCTGTAACAACCGGCCTTTTTAGGATTCAATGGGCCATACACTTCCATAGCCCTCATCCTTGCTACAGGGGGGATTAACGGATATTGGTCAAAAGTCTCAGAGAAGAGCCGTGACTCATCATAGAGTTGGATTGTTTTATAAGTAGGGCCGATATACTCTTGCCCAGAAGGCTCGATGAATAAGGAATTGAAAGAACCTAATACCCTGTAGCAGCCAATAGACGGATCATTGAAAAGATTGGTGATTTTGTCCTGCTTGAAATCCAAGGATCCAAACAATCCGTAAGATAGAAAAGCTTGGCTATACTTTCCCCCGCTTTTTACGAATCTCTCGAATTCGCAAATGGAAATAAAATCCTTGCTATGTCTCAAAGAGAACGCCTTCGCCGCCTCAAGGACAAGTTTCCCGACTTGCTTGTCGGTCGGGTTATCAGTCCGCGTCCCCATTCCTGTGAATGGGAATAAAACCAACGCTACCAGCAAAAGTAAAAATCCCTTCATGTTTCTCATGCTCATAGTTTGAATCTGTATAATTCCATTGATTCTTTCTCCTCGTCACAAATAAACTCGGAATAATAATAAGGTTCAATATAACCCAAGGTTTTAAATCCTTCGGGAACTTGAATATCACCAATCAAAGTGGTCCCTTCGTATATCTGGAGCCTGGTCTGGTTTTGTGGAATCCCCGTGCGATATGTCCTGAAGGTCATATCCCCAACAATACACAAAGAAGTATAACGGCCTTTTGTATTTTGCTCTTCAGACAATTCTTTTTGAAAGCTTTCAACGGACAAACGAAGATAGTCCTGATTCATGTCCTTACCTTTCTGGCCGAAAGAATACTTCAAACGGAAAGACTTGTCATAAACATACATCAAATCATCAGCTTCAAAGGCAACTACAAAGTCTCCATTATCGCTAATCCTGAAAAAAACGCCCTGAAAAGCATTCATATAACCCACTGAAGGAGAAAGACGGCCAAGTAAAGGATAAGGAGCCCCAGTTTTGACATTGCGAGGTTCAATTATTCTCGTCAACCTGTAGTACTCCGGCAACATAAAATTGAAATCATCGGACTCGCCTGCTACATTAGTATACATTACTCCGTGATTGACCGCTAAGTTGACATTACCCCAACTTGTACAATATGAATCAGTACGCTCATACACTTCCCCATCAGTTATCTTCTTCGACCAATAATACAGTACCTTATTAACACAATCGAAATTATTATCAAACTCATACAAGTTGGTCGAACCGTCAAGAAAATAATGATGACCATTATCAGAAACACAATAGGCCTCAATACGATTCATTGGAACCTCATGAGGCCCATTCCCTTTTCTGATCTTTACTCCTTCTATAATTCCATTCTTATCAAATTGGTATAAATTCCCGAATAACAGGTCGGCAAAAAATAATCTACCACCTTGAATCCCGGAATAACCCAAATAAGAAATGCCTGACACTTCTGGACTGATCCGTTCAAGATTCAAGGAATCAATCCTTACATCTACCTTATTTGATTCCGGTTCACAAAAGAAATCGGAATAATCACTGGAATGCCTGTTGCAGCTGAAAC
Organism: uncultured Bacteroidia bacterium; assembly: GCA_902785825.1. GTDB lineage: Bacteria > Bacteroidota > Bacteroidia > Bacteroidales > UBA932 > Cryptobacteroides. The sequence continues at coordinate 204,480 of CACZZZ010000003.1, read as the reverse complement.
TAAAGAAAACGAGCAAAACTAGTGAACAAAAGGAAGTCCTTCTCATCTGTCAATTCTCTCTTAAGTATTTTTCTTGTTAGACGAAACAATACTTAAAAAGGTTGGAAGAGAATTTTTGTTACTTAAAGTCAAGATGATTATCCCTACAGCCACACATGGGATGGCCGTGAATATGTAACTCTTCCACAATTCAATGGAGATGAGGAGGCGTTCTATAGGAAACCGCAAAAGAATGATAGCGACAAGTACTCCCACCATCAATCCTACAAGCAAGGTCACGAACACAGCCATTCGTCCGCTACTTCGCTGATAATCAACCCCTTTCTTAACAGCTTCAACGGTCTCGATTCTTCGCTTTGTTTCCAGTATAAATGACGGATCATTTTTAACCTGAGGCTTATTGCCCCTGAGGTATTGTTCTATATCCAATTCTTTCATAGCCTGATCATTTCTTTGAGATGTGACCTCCCGCAGGAGAGATGATATTTAACGGTTCCCACAGGAATGCCAAGTATTGAGGCTATTTCCTTGATACTCCTGTCTTCAAAATAAAAGAGTATTATAGTGACTTTCTCCTTTTGGGGTAACTTATCCAGAGCTTGATAAAGTGATTGGAACCTGAAGGAAACATCCGGCGCGTATTCTGACTCGATTCTCAAAACCTCGCCTCCGTCAACCGGAACACTATCCAAATGCTGTTTCCTCAGATGGTCGATATAACAATTATAGGCTATTCTGAAAAGCCACGTCCTGAATTTGGAGAGACCGAGGAATGAACCTGATGCCACATAGGCCCGCATAAGCGTGTCTTGAGCTATGTCATCCGCCTTCTCAGAGTCTCCTGAACATAAAGCCAAAAGGAACCGCCGAAGGGGCTCCTGCTCAACTTTCACAAGATCGATAAAACTTTCCTTGGTCATTGTTTACCAGAAGTCTCCAAAGCTTTCTCTTCGATCTCTATTTCCTTTGACAAAACTCTCTTCCTGATTAAGTAAACCACGAGAAGGGCGGCACCAACCACAAGCAATATTCCTCCCAAAAATATCAACAAAGAAAATCCTGTGGGAGCTGTACTAAGGTTCCAATGGCTTGCAATAATGATAATCATTCCAACTAGGGCAAAACCCACACCTAGCGCAATGAGTATAATAGAAGCTGTCAGAAGATCCAGAAGCCGCTCTTTGATACTCTTACGAAGTGGATGGTTTATCAAGAAATCAGGGTTTATCGGAGTCCCGGACTCCATGGCCTTAAGGATAATCTCAGCCATCTTGTCAGTCTGCCTTTGTTTGGCCTTCATCACAAGCCAGACAATCATTACAGGCATGACGGCACAAATAAAAATAGGTGTGAAGATATCAGCCATAGTTTCTCTTAATTTAAATTTATTAGACGTAAATATACTGAAAAAGGTTGGAGGTTATCGAAAAATACACCCGGATAAGTTATCTTCGCGCCATGAGACACTCCTTCAAAGAATGGGTCGCTGTGACCCGATATTGGTCTTTCCCGGTGTCGGTGATGCCGGTACTTGCCACTTTCGCTTGGCTTTTCAGCCGCGGCATGCTATCCTCCGGGCCGCTCCCATACATCAATCTCATCCTTTCGATCCTTGGGGTGGTCCTGCTCCATTCCGCCGGCAACGTGCTGAGCGACTGGTACGACCACAAGACCGGGGTTGACAACGAAAAAGCCTTCGCCGTGCCTAATCTCGTGTTCCACAAATTCGAGCCTAAGGAATATAAGACATTCAGCGCCATACTGTTCGTCGCCGGAATCATCGTCGGGATCGTCATCACCATTCTCAGCGGTCCATACCTGCTGGTCGCCGGTGGGATCGGAGTCCTGCTGACCTACATGTATTCATTCCTGAAATACCGTGCCCTCGGAGACCTCGACATCTTCCTGATTTTCGGAGTTCTGACCGTCCTTGGGACAACCTATGCCCTTACAGGCAGTTACCAGCCCCAGGCCCTGATCCTCTCCCTGCCGATCGGTGTGATTACAGTTTCTGTGCTTCACGCTAACAACACCTACGACATGGTGACGGACAAGAAAGCCGGCATCAAGACTTTCGGCATGCTGCTCGGGCTGCCCAAATCGGCCACCCTGTACCGCTGCTACATGATTATTCCGTTCATCTGCGTGGTTGTGTACATCGCTTTGGGACTCATGCATCCCCTAGCCGCGATCAGTCTTGTCGCGGCGATTCCGGCCTGGAAAAACCAGAAACAGGCCTCCACCTTTTCCCAGAACGGCCTTGAGGCCATGAAAGGCCTGGATCAGGCCTCAGCGCAGATGCAGCTCGCTTTCTCGGGTCTGCTTTCTGTCGGTTTGATAGTGGCCGGACTGTTATGAAAGATGTCAGAATCCGTCTGGCAATAGCAATCGGAACCGCAGCGCTTCTGTGGTTCTACATGTTCAGTCCCTGGACAGACGGTTGGCCGAATTTCTGGGTCGTGATGTCCTGCTCGGCGGTGATCCTGACCACCCTCGGGCTATCCTTTACGCCTGACAGAAAGGAACTTCTGAAGATTGAGAAGCCCGCTCTCCAAGTCCTTGCCGGAATAGTCATCGCCTTCGCCCTTTGGGGAATATTCTGGATCGGAGACAAGGTTTCCTCCTGGATGTTCGCATTCGCGAGGCCGGAGGTGGATTCCGTCTACGCGATGAAGACGGGACTTCCCGCATGGCTAATCGCGGTCTTGCTGCTTTGCCTGATCGGTCCGGCCGAGGAACTTTTCTGGAGGGGATATGTCCAAAGGACCATGGGCCACATTCTGGGAGGCAAAAACCCTGAAGATAAAGCGTTTATCTTGACGGCTGTCATCTATGCCCTCGTCCACATCTGGTCATTCAACTTCATGCTGATTATGGCGGCCCTTGTGGCTGGCCTTGTCTGGGGCCTTATCTACAGGCTCCGCCCGCAAGCCCTTCCCGCCCTCATCATCAGTCACGCCCTCTGGGACGCCCTCGTCTTCGTCCTACTCCCGATCTGACACTAACGCCGCACATTGTCATTCTGAGGCTTTGATTCCAACAATAGATAAGTACAAATATGCGTAGAACATTCATACTTTTGTTAGGTTTCTGGTTGGCTATAACCATCTCATTTTCCCAGAACCTGCCTGACAATGCAGCCTACAAAGCCCGCATGGACTCATTGAATACTGTGGCTGGCGCAATCATGAACGATTGGAACAAGACCATCCCGCCACACTTCATAAAGGCCATGCGCCTGGAGAAGGAGGCGAAAGAGCATCCCGAACTCAAGGATTCCCTACTTGCCATTGCCGCCATGGAGAGGGCAACCGGAGAATCACTGAAAGCATCCGCACAGGAAAAACTGAACCGGAACAGGGAGGAACGGCAGGCTCTCATGGACAAGTACTCCCTTGTGTTTGAAGACGCGTTCCCTTACTTTTTGATGCGCGGTCAATTCTCGAAAGACAGTCTATCTGTCCTTCTAAGGAAATCTTCCTCGGCAATTAGGCGCTCCTCCGCCGGAAAGTCGCTTAGAAAGTACATCAAGAACGATCAGCTTGCTGAGGGGGACCGCTTCCGGACATTCCGTTGCCTCGACGTAAATGGGAAAAGATTCGACTGGAGTCTTATCAAAGGCAAGAAAGTCCTGCTTGTTCATGACGGTCTCTGGTGCATGAATCATGGAATGGATAATACCGCTTTCAGGAAGTATCTTGAACACCTACGGAAGGAAGCCCCGGATTGCATCCCTTTGATCATTGTCAACTGTGAGAAACCAGAAGACTTGCGGAAGGCTATCGATGAATACGGCATCCATGAATTCCATGTGGTGAGTGAATTCAACAAGACCAATGGCGTACTGAACTGGCTTTACAACGACCAATCGACACCGACATGCCATCACATAGACGAGCGCGGCATCATTGTAAAGACTACGGAAGGTGTTGACATAGATTACATTGAGAAAGAGTTCTTAAGGATCAGATAACGATACTCCCGATCTGACACTAGAGGGTATAAATAAACTATAATAAATAGTTGCAAAATTCAACAGCGATAGTTATATTTGCTGGTGGATGTTCATATTCAATTGTTTATGAGAAAGCTGACACACAAGGAAGAAGAGATCATGAAACTGTTCTGGGAGAACGGAGGGATGTTTGTGAAAGACATGCTGGAGACACTCCCAGATCCGAAACCGCACATCAACACGGTCTCGACCCAAGTGAGGATCCTTGAGAAAGACGGATTCCTGGACCATAAGCAGTACGGCGGAAGTTTCCAGTATTTCCCGATAATCACCGAGGAAGAGTACCGCGGACAATCCCTTTCTGGTCTGATCAAGAACTGGTTCGGGAATTCCTACAAAAGCGCCGTCTCCACCCTCCTGAAAGATGAGAAGATCACCGTCAATGATCTCAAGGAATTGATCGCGGAGGTCGAGAAGGCCAAAGACAAAAAGTGACAAGATGGAAGCCCTGGTCTTATATTCATTGAAAGCGGCAGGAGTGACTACGGCCTTCTACCTTCTTTGGCGTATCCTCCTCAGGAAGGAGACCCTGCACCGGCTCAATCGGGTGATTTTGGTCCTTACGCCCGTCCTGTCCATGATTCTTCCTCTATGCGTGATAACTATCCGCAAGACTATCACCGGTCCAGGCCCCGAAGCCAACGCCGCCGCAGGAGCTCTGAAAGAAGTATCAATCCACGACACTAACCTCTGGACTATCATCGGGGTCATCTACCTTGCGGGAGTAGCTCTTGCTCTTTTGAGGATCGGATGGTCCACCATAAGATTATCCATGCTGCTAAATGAAGGCGAGAAGCATATTCTCGAGGACGGAAGCACCCTCGTAATCACAGAGAAGAGCCTCCCGCCGTTCAGTTGGATGGGGCACATAGTCATGTCAAGAAAGGATTACGAGAGTGGTAATCAGGAGATTATCCTCCACGAACAGGCCCACATTCACCTGCTTCACTCCATGGACATCATGCGGACCGACCTTCTGGCGGCCTTCCAATGGTATAACCCCTTCATCTGGGCGCTTGGAGCTGACCTGCGGGGAATACATGAGTACGAGGCCGATGAATATGTGATCAAAGAGGGGACAAATCCAACTGAATATCAACTGTTTCTGATTAATAGGGCGGCGCTGGTGAACGGTCTTTCTCCTGTCAGTAGCCTTCAATCCGGGACGATAAAAGGGAGAATCGAGATGATGTTGAAAAACCGGACTGATTGGAAAGCCGGTCTTAAGGCCCTGTACATCATCCCAGTCATAGCCCTCACGCTGATAGCATGCGCCAAAACAGTAACCGAATACAAGTATCCCGCTTCAGTTGCGGAAGAAGCCGAACTGATCCCTTTCCAGCTTGTTGACGAGGCAGATCCCGTTCCTTACCAACTTGTCGACAGGAAACCGGCTTTCAACGGAGGCGACGCCAATGAATTCAGCAAATGGGTTAACATGCGACTTAATTACCCTCAAGAAGCTAAAGACCTCAATATCCAAGGAAGGGTTGTCTTGCAATTCACCGTCGCTAAGACCGGTAATGTAAAGGATGTCAAAGTCTTGCGAGGCATTAACCCGCTTCTGGACAAGGAGGCGTTAAGAGTCGTTTCCGCATCTCCGAAATGGGCGCCAGGTTTTCAAAATGAGAGAAGAGTTGACGTCACGTACACCTTCCCGGTAATATTCCAACTGAGATGAAAACAACCGCTAAACTGTTTCTGACGGTGACGCTTATGTCGCTGGCAGTGATTCTAAAAGCCCAGGACGCTTCACCTCTTGCCGAGGCAAGGGAAGCCATTGCCCGTTATGAATATTCAAGGGCTATCGAGCTGCTGGATAAGGCTTTGGAAAGTGCCAAAGACGCGTCAGAGATTAGGGACCTGTCGCTCCAGAAAGCGAGGTGCCAGAAGAAGATGCTGCGTTATGACGCAGCTGCCGAGACCCTGGCATCTGTCATGAAACCCGGGGCGCTTGATGTGGAAGTGGCCGGCGAGCTGGCCGACTGCCATGTCCTATCAGGCAGGTTGGATGACGCTCTCGGCCTCTACAACATCCTTTCAATGCAGCATCCGGAGAACCTTTACTTCGCTATCCAGAAGGCATCTCTCTTATTCAAAGTCAACGACTTCCAGGGATGTGCGGCCCAGGGGAAAGCTATCTGCGCCCAGGACTCCATCCCCTCAATACTCTCGTTAATCGGAGCCAGCCTGTTGAAGATGGGGCAGGTTGACTCTTCCCTGGTATATTACCGGAAATCATTGAGGCTCAACCCTTCCAACCCCAACACCGTTGCCAGTATCTCGAACATATTGTTAGGCAAGAAGGACTATGATGGGATCATATCGATGGCAAATGGTTTTCTAGAACATTCCCCTGATAACATGACTGTAGCCCAGATCCTTGGGGTCGGGTACTACCTGAAAGAGGATCAGGACAACGCCTACGAGGTCTTCAAACAACTTCGCAAGGACGGGGACGAGTCCTACGGGACGATGTACTATTCCGGACTCAACGCCTTGGCGCTCAACAGGTTCGAGGTGGCGCAAGACTGCTTTGACGCCGCTTGGCAGATTGATTCCACGGATGCCAAACTTGCCGCCAGTTATGCTACGGCGATAATAAAGGATCGGTTCTCGTTGCCGAAACAGGAGAAGGCGGAATATTTATTCAACAAAGCGTTGGAGCTATCTGAGCCCGATCCGGGACTGATGTACAGGATAAACAATGGGTTGGGGCAAATATATTACCTGACATCGAACTTCCCCAAGGCCTTGCCTTACTTCAAGGCAGCTTACGAGTACAACTCCGAAGACATATCCCTCCTGGTCAAGATAGGTTATTGCCACCGGATCAAGAAGGAATACAAAATCGCGCTCCAGTACTACGAGAAATACATGAAACTCGGGAAAGAAGGTACCAGGAACTACAACTTCGCCAAGGAAGAAGCCACCTTCGTCAAGTCCGAGCTCCACATGCTCGAATAGCAAATTGCGGAATTTTTATACTAAAATATTTTGAATTCCAAAATTATTACTCATCTTTGCAAAAAAGAATGGAGAGATGAGAGTCGTGTCGCACAGGAAATTGAAGGAGTTCTATGAGACTCCTGGAAGGGAAGATTCGAAGATAGCGCTGGAACGATGGTATCATCTTGCCCTTGAGGCGGAATGGTCAGGGCTGACGGACATACGGAAAGACTTCCAGTCAACCGACTACGTAGGGAACCAACATTACGTATTCAACATCAGGGGCAACCGCTACAGACTTGTTGTGGTTATCAAATTCATCATGGGTTACGTGTTTATAAGATTCGTGGGGTCGCATGAGGAATACGACAAGATTAACGCGAAGGAGGTTTAATATGGGCAGGTTTACTCAAATGCAATACGAATACGCTCTGGAGAGGATCGAGGATCTTCTTCCGCTTGTTAATGACGAGACAGATCCAGGCAGCAAGGAAGCCTTGGAACTTTCCCTGATGTCAGATGTCGTAATAGAGTATGAGAAAGAGCATTTTCCGATTGAGAAGCCTTCGCCGGCGGAACTGATCGAACTTGCTCTTGAAGAGAAAGCTATAAGCCAGAAAGCTCTGGCAGAGACAATAGGAGTCAGCCCATCCAGAATAAATGACTATGTAAAAGGCAAATCCGAGCCCACTCTAAGGATAGCGAGCCGGATTTGCAAAGCGCTTGACATCACTCCTGCCGCGATGATGGGTTTCTAAGCCCCAAGGCAGGCCTGACGGTCCAGAATCAGTTGGTTTTTCAGGGCTTCCAAAGAGTCGAATCGGCGCTCGTCACGGATCTTTCCAAGGAAAGTCACCTTGAGATCAAGGCCGTAGATGTCCTCGTCGAAATCAAAGATATTAGTCTCGACAGTCCGGTCGCTGCCAGCGTTGACCGTGGGTCTTGTCCCGATGTTGCACATCCCCCTGAATTTCCTCCCGAGAGACTCTACCTCAACCGAATATACCCCATTGCCAGGAAGGAGTTTCAACGGCTCGTAGAGCCGCATATTCGCCGTCGGAAAGCCGATGGTACGTCCGAGGCGGTTGCCCGCCACCACTACGCCTGTCAAGGAATATTCATAACCGAGCATCCCGGCCGCCGCATTGACATCTCCGGCTGCGATAGCCTCCCTGATCTTCGTCGAGCTGACAACTGTCCCATTGGGAGTTTCCAGACTCCGGGTCCGGATTACCTCCAAGCCGACCTCCCGGGCCACAGTCTCGATCTCGTCAGGGCTGAGAAGGTCGCTCCCGATCCTATTGTCGTAGCCAAGAAGGATTGTCCGGCCTCCGAGCCGCTCCATTATGTAGTCCTGAAGGTATTCTCGCGTAGTCAGACGGCTGAACGCCTTCGTGAAAGGGATGACCTCCACATGGTCTATTCCAAGCCCATAGAGGATCTCTTTTTTCTCCTGGAGACTCGTAAGGAGCCTTAAGTTCCGGGCGTCATCCTGAAGGACATTGCGGGGATGGGGCCAGAAAGTGACGACCATACTCTCGTCACCCCTGTCCTTCGAGGCTTCGACAAGCCTCTCAAGCACAAGACGGTGCCCGAGATGGACACCGTCAAAAAAGCCCGTGGCTACAACCATTTCACCAGTTCGAAGTCCTGCCTGTGCGGCATAAGCGGATTCTTGGCGTACATCCTGGCCGCCACCTGATACATTCCGGTCTTGTCAGGAACGATCTGGGTCTGGTACTTGGCGATGCCGTCATTGAACTCGACCACCTGGTACTCGTACCTCTCCTGGATGTGGAGCCTGTGCTTGGAATCCATAGTCGCGAAGATAATCTCGACCCCGATGTCTTCCGGACTGAGGTCACCGATGTTCAGGACCACCTCGACCTTGAGACTGTTGCTCATGGAAAGGGAATAGGAAGCGTCAGGCTGAGTCTGTGAAATAACCTCGATGTTCTTCCACTCGCGGCGGACCTTCTTCTTCCAGGCGGAAATCTTCCTCGCGAGACGGAAGTCATCGGAGTTGATCTCGGCCGCCCTCTTAGCCTGAGGAATATAGTACTGGTCGCAATAGTCGGTCAGCATCCTGTTGGTAGTGAAGTTGCTGGCGACCTTGGCGATGGTGTTCTTGATATATCCTACCCACTTGGGTGAGAGACCAAGTTTGGGATCGATCTCGTAATATGCCGGAGCGATCTCGTTCTCGAGAATCGTGTAGATTGTCGCGGCGTCAAGCTCGTTCTGGTAGCCCTGGTCGTCGTAGGCACTTTCTTGCGGCAGAGCCCAACCGGCACCTTCTTTATAACCCTCGACCCACCATCCGTCAAGCACCGAGAAGTGCATGACTCCGTTCATCGAGGCCTTCTCTCCGGAAGTTCCGGAAGCCTCCTGGGGCCTTGTGGGGTTGTTCATCCAGACATCAACGCCCTGGACCAGCCTCTTGGCGAGACGAATGTCGTAGCCGGGGACAAAGACGATCTTGCCGAGGAACCTGTCCTGCTTGGAGATCTCAACGATCCTCTTGATGAGGTCCTGTCCCGCCTTGTCGGCCGGATGAGCCTTACCAGCGAAGAGGAACTGCACCGGATGCTCGGGATCGTTGACGATGGCGTCGAGCCTGTCAAGATCGGTGAACAACAGGGTTCCCCTCTTGTAAGTGGCGAAACGGCGGGCAAACCCGATGGTCAGCACATCATCCCTGAGGTTTTCTTGGATGGCCACAATCTGGCTCGGGGAGTAATGGTTGCAAAGCGTAGAGTCGGAGATTGTCTCCTTGACGACCTTTATCAGCCTGGATTTCAGCACCTTCCGTGTCTCCCAAATCTCTTTGTCCGAGACTTTATAGATCCCGTCGAAGCAGGACTTGTCGTAGTGGTGGGTCTTGAATTCGGGTCCGAAGACTTTGGCGTGGACTTTCTGCCACTCGGCAGCCGCCCAGGTCGGGTAATGGACGCCGTTGGTGACATAACTGATGAAGAGTTCCTCGGGAAGATAACCAGGGTACATCCTGTTGAATATGTCCTTACTGACCTCTCCATGGAGCCGGGAGACTCCGTTGACGTTCTGTGACAGGCTGGAAGCCAGGAAACTCATGCTGAACGTCTCGTTCTGGTCGGAGCCGTTAGGCTTGCCGAGGGACATCATGGTCTCCCAGTCGATCTTAAGACGCTGGGGATAGTGGCCGATGTACTTCCTGAGGAGTCCCTCGTCAAACGAGTCGTGACCGGCGGGAACCGGGGTGTGGGTCGTGAAAAGAGATGAAGCCCTGACGACCTCGACGGCCTCGCCGAAGTCGAGGTTCTCCTCCTGGACATATTCACGGAGCCTCTCAAGCCCGGTGAAAGCGGCATGACCCTCGTTGCAGTGATATATCTGAGGATTGATGCCGAGTTTCCTCAAGGCGCGGATACCACCGACACCAAGCACAAGTTCCTGCTTCAGGCGGTTCTCCCAGTCGCCACCGTAAAGGTGATAGGTGACCTGGCGGTCCTCAGGGAGATTGGCCTCGTAGTCAGTGTCGAGGAGATAGAGGTCGGTGCGTCCGACCGCCACTTTCCAAATTCTCGCGGTAATGTTCCTTCCAGGGAAAGCCACGCTGGTGGTCACCCAATTGCCGTTTTCGTCAAGCACAGGCTCAGCGGGAATCTTCGTGAAATCCTGGGCGTCGTACTGGGCCACCTGCTCTCCCTGGCCGGTCAGAACCTGGGTGAAATAACCGTACCTGTAAAGGAAGCCTACGGCGACGAGATTGACGTTCATGTCGCTGGTCTCCTTAAGGTAATCTCCAGCGAGGATTCCGAGACCTCCGGAATAGATCTTAAGGGAAGTGTCCAAACCATATTCCATGCAGAAATAACCGATGGAAGGATCGGTACGCTCGGCCTTCAGGGCCATGTACTCACCAAACTCATCCATCACGGCCTTGTAGCTCTTCAGGAAGGCGTCATCCTTAGCCAGCTTGTTGAACCTCTTGATACTCACGATGTCAAGAAGGGCCATAGGGTTGTGCCTGGTGTCATGCCAGACTTCGGAGTCGATGGACTTGAACAGAGCCTTGGCGCTCTCGTTCCAGCACCACCAGAGGTTCTTTGAAAGGGTCTCAAGGCCGGAAAGGGCCTCGGGAAGGTGACGCGTGACCATCACGCTCTTCCATGCGGGGGAATTGATTTCTATTTTGTTGTATGCCATTGGTTTGTCTTTGTTAAGATCGTCGGGGTAAGCGCCCAGGGCATCGATCACCTTGCCCAGGGCAATTGAATAAGCCTCTTTGTAGTACTGGATCTGGTTCTCCCAGAGGGCAATGGTCGAGACATCCTTGGCGGAGTCCATGTAGGCCTTCCTGCCATCATCGTCCAGGGCGGCAATCTCCCTCACTCTGGCGACTACACCGTCAACCACCTCGAAATAATTGGAATCGTTCCTGTCCAGTACAGTGATTCCGGGATGCTCCTTGCCATAATGGCTCCTGACCCACATTCCGAATCCGGAAAGGCTCGTGGTGAGTGAGGGGATCCTGAAAGCGAGGCTCTCCAGCGGGGTGTAACCCCAAGGCTCGTAGTAGGACGGGAAAAGGGTGAGATCCAGTCCGGCGAGAAGGTCGTAGTACTTCTTGCCAAATACCCCGTCATTGCCATTGAGATAAGAGGGGATGAAATACACCTTGACGCGGCTTCCCTTCTCATTGTTGAAACCGAGTTCCCTGAAACGCCTTGTGATCACATCCGACCAGGGATCCATCAGGTAATGGGACGTTTGGGTGGTGTAGGTCGGATCCCCCGTGCCGGAAAGCTTGGCGACAAGCTCCTTGTCAGCTCCGTTGTGCCCGGAAGGGATCATAATGAACGCCTGAATATCCCGTCCCACCGGGTCGGTGTCGGAAAGCTTCTTCAAGGCGTCGATGAACACGTCAATACCTTTGTTACGGTATTCGTAACGGCCGCCTATTCCGATCAATATGGCGTCTTTGGAGACCTCCTCCCCGCTCATCGCGGCGGCGACAGCGATCAGCCTCTCACGGGCAGCCTTGCGTTTCTGGCCGAACTCCTCGTCACTCGCCGGGGTGATGCTGTTCTCGAACCCGTTAGGGGTCACCACATCGACTTTCCTGCCAAGGAACCTCTCGCATTCCTTCGCGGTGATCTCGCTCACAGTTGTGAAGGCGTCCGCCCACTGCGCCGAGATCTTCTCGATCGAGTGACGGGCCACCACACCGAACTGATGGGCCTTCTGATCAGCGTCGAAAAGGGCCATGGAATCGTATAGCGGCAGGTTGTTCCCAGCCAGGCAGCGTCCGATGACGGTGGCGTGGGTCGTAAAGACCGTAGCCACAGGAATCTTCGTGTCCTTCAAGTACAGAAGGCCTGATCCGGTCTGCCACTCATGGAACTGGGCGACCACCTTGTCGGCGGAGTTGAGATTGAACTTGTAGAAACTCTCGATGACATGCCCCGCGGCATAGCCGAAAAGCACATTCTCCTTGTAGTCCCAGTTGCCGGAGATGGAATCCACCCCGAAACGTTTCCAATACTCAGTCAGGATGTCGTTCTGCCTTGTCAGGTACTGCTTGAAATCCACCAGGATGGCTATAGGCTTCCCCGGCACGTTCCACCTTCCGACCCGGACGCGAAGTCCCTCGGAAGCGGCCTGAGCTTTCCATAGAGTGTAAAGGTGGTTGTCTTCGATGAAATCAGGATTGCTCTCTGTGTCCATCCATACATCCGGACCTATCAGAATGTGATGTTTGTGGAGTTGGCTCTTGAGATACAGCGACTTGGTCGCTATGACCGTGTAGATGCCTCCTACCTTGTTGCAGACTTCCCAGCTGACTTCAAACAGGTAGTCCGGATTGATCAGTTCTTTTGTCATTTACTTCTTTTTCTTAGATGGTTTTTTCGCTTTCGGAGCAGGCTCCTGACCGAAAGTGGCGACAGCGTCATCGATTCTGATGATGAAGTCGCTCAGGGCATTCATATAGTTGATAAAAGCCTCGTAAGGCGTGTTGTAAGGGTTGAAATAGCTATGGACTTCCCCGTCGGAGAAGAACTTGGTGCTCATGTAATAGAGGTGGTCACTCTCCTGAAGATGGCCGAAATCCTCCCAGAGAACGGCATTGTTCAGGAGCGCCAGCTTCTCTGACTGCTCGTAAAGCTTGTTGAAAGCGTCCTGCTGCAACTCGTTACCCAGCCATGCGGTCACATCCCTCTCCTCGTCAGCCCATGAGATGGGATCCGGGACCTCAATCTCGGAGACAGGCTTGTGCTTGCGGGTCGCCAGAGTAGGAGTCGTGAACTCGAATCCGCCATCCTCCAGCAATATTCCGGGAAGATATCTCATGAAATCGAATATTCCGGAAGCCTCCTTCTGATGCTCCCCGAAAGTCTCGTAGTCCATGAAGAGATTGATGACATCCCCTTCGGCGGCCTTGAGCCATGAGAGGAATTTCTCGCCGGTGAGCGGCCAGTTCTCCCAGCCTCTGTCGGAGAACCTGAAAGCGATGTCGTCGCTGAGCTGGTAATTCCTCAAAAGAAGCTTCAGACCAGGCTGGATCGGGTTGGAATAGACGTAATCCGGGCTCTTCCATCCGAGAATATGGCGGGCTCCCTCAGTGAGCATGGTCTTGAAACCGAGGTCATAGACCTGGCGCCCGATATTGTCCGAATATATCAACTCGGTGTTCCTGAAAGCCTTGGGAGTCACTCCAAAATGATCCTCGATGGCCTTTACATGCTTCTCGACCTGATGCTTGAACTCACCCTCGTTTGCGAGGGAGGCGAGGGAATGGTAATATGTCTCGGCCAGGAATTCCACGCAACCAGTGTCAGCAAGCTCCTTGAAGCTCCTCACCACATCCGGCTCGTACCGGTCAAACTGCTCGAGGGCTGATCCAGTGATCGAGAAAGTGACTTTGAAGTCTTTCCCATGCTTCTTGATAAGATCCAGAAGCAGCTGGTTCATAGGGAGATAACACCTTTGGGCTATCCTATGAAGGATGGTCCTGTCCGTAAAATCATCATAATAATGAGAGTCCTTGCCGATATCGAAGAATCGGTATAGTCTCAACCTCGTGGGCTGGTGGACTTGGAAATATAGACAAACACTCTTTTTCATGGCTGGTTATTTAATGACAGATTCGTAAACTTTTTTCATCTTGGCCGCCGCATGGTTCCATTTCAGGCGGTTGACCTCCTCATAGCCCTGCTTTGCGGCGAAGTCGGCGAGGGCCGGGTAATTCAGGAGGGCATAGATGTCGTCCGCCATCGCGTCAACATCCCAGAAATCAACCTTGAAGGCATATTTGAGAACCTCAGCAGCTCCACTCTGGTTGGAAATGATTGAGGGAACGTTACTTCTCATAGCCTCAAGCGGAGAGATTCCGAAAGGTTCCGAGACCGAGGGCATGATATAGACATCCGACAGGGCGAACATCTTCTGCACGTCAGTTCCTCTCAGGAAACCCGTGAAATGGAAACGGTCGGATATTCCCAGACGGGCGGCGTGGCGGATGCAACGGTTCATCATGTCCCCGCTGCCGGCCATCACGAAACGCACCCCGGTTGTCCTTTTCAAAACCTTGGCCGCCGCCTCGATGAAATATTCCGGACCTTTCTGGAAGGTGATCCTGCCGAGGAATGTCACGACCTTGTCTTTCACTCCCCTCTCGACCTGGAGATTCTCCCTGCCGCTGAAATCCACGGCGTTGTGGACCGTGACCACCTTGTCCGGGGAGATCCCGTACTTGTTGATCACGATATTCCTGGTCAAGTCGCTGACAGCCATCACCTTGTCGGCCGCCTCCATTCCTCTTTTCTCGATATTGAAGACCCTGGAGTCGATCATGTCCTCCGTTCCCCTGTCAAAGGAAGTGGCGTGGACATGTACTACCAGAGGCTTGCCGGTCAGTTCCTTGGCGGCTATTCCCGCAAGATAGGTGAGCCAGTCGTGGGCATGGATGACATCGAATTCATCCTGATGCTCGACGGCTATCGTGCCGCCCACCATGGCGTAACGGGCGACTTCTTCGAGTAGGTTGGATCCGTACTTCCCGGAGAAACGGTACTTGGATCCGTAAATATTGTCGGTAGATACCTCCCGATGCTTTTTCTCGGCCTCGACCAGCTCGTAGAACTCGTCAGGATTTGTGTAAGGGATCATGTTGGATCCCACCCTCACAAACCTGACCTTGTCAAGGAACTCATCCACGGAAGAGGCCACACTCATCACGGGCACATCGCTCGCGTTGATGATGGTGGCGACACTTCCGTCCTCGTCCCCCGAAGCGGAAGGCATGACGAACAACGTCTCGACACCGTTTTCGGCAAGTCCCTTGACAATCCCGTAACAAGCGGTGCCCAGACCTCCGGCGATATGGGGAGGAAACTCCCAACCGAACATCAGAACTCTCATGGACTAATCCTCCTTGTATTTTGAGATAAAATAGTCAACAACCAAAAGCGCTGAAGTGCTCAGAGCCGAGGAAATGGCTCCGTGGGGCTCGTGAGGCGGATCTCCGTCGTAAAGCTCGGAGAAGGCCCCGACACCGTGCTTGTTCAGGTCCTGATAGAACCCTTCAACAAGCCACTCGGCTTTCTTGACGAAAGACGGGCCCTTCATCTTGAATCCCACCCAGATGTACGGGGCGAGAAGGAAGACCCTCGTGCTTCCGCCGTGGTAAGCGAGGTCACGCTCATACTGGGAACCTTCATAGACTCCCTTGTAGTCCACGCTCCTGGGAGAGAGGGTACGTATTCCACGCCGGGTGATCAGCTCATTCTCAATCACATGAAGAACTGAACTGGCGACCTCAGGCTCAACTGGCATGTCATCCTCGAGAAGGGCGTATATCATATTGGGGCGCACTTCGAGATGCTGCCCGGAATTATCGACATAATCGGCGAGGTAACCCGCCCTGGCGTTCCAGAAGGTAGGCTGGAAATTATCCTTCACCAAGGCCTTGATCCTGGACCAATCCTTGATGAAAGCCCCGTCTGGATCCCCGTATTTTTTCTCCATATCCAAGGCGAACGAGATTGAGTGGTACCAAAGAGCGTTGGTTTCCACCTGATAGCCTGCCCTTTCGGTGACAGGCCGCCCGTCGATGTAGGCGTTCATCCATGAGAGCGCCCAACCTTCAAGCTGAGCCCAAAGCAAGCCATTAGGCTGCATCGCTACTTCCGCCCTGCGTCCGGGAAGATAGCTCTCCAGAATGCCTTTGACGACAGAACCGTATTTATTCCAGACTTTCTTGCCGTCCGCCCCGAAATCGAGGTATTGCCTCAACGCTCCGGCGAGTCTCAATGGAGCCTCAACCTGGGTGGTCCTGTGGAACAGCCTTTCCTGCTCAGCGGCAATAAGGTTGTCCAGGATCTCCTCGAAAGAGACCTTGTCGCCTTTGGCGTAAAGCGTCAATCCAGGGACGGCCATAAGGGTCTCCCTCAGGAGGCCGGTGTACATCCAGGAAAAGCCGGCCGTGACTTGCTTCTTGCCATTTCTGTCCCGGATCAAAAGATCGGCGCAATGGACAAGCTGGTCGTGATACGAGGTGATCCTCGGAGCCTTGGCGACAAGAGCGTCGAAATGGCGCTTGAGTCCGGCAGGATTAACCTCGGAGACTGAGGCGGAGAAGACAATAGCGTCTCCTTCCTTCATCTCAACCTCGAAATGTCCGGGGACATAAAGATCTTCCCTGCAGTCAAAGCCGCGCCTGTACTCATCGGAATATGTGACACCCTTGTACCAGCAAGGTGTGGAGACAAAGACAGCCTCCTTGGTGTTGAACTGGATATTCAGATCCGGGAATCCGTCATAGAGATTCCAGGCGAGGCCATTGGGGACTTCCCAACCCTGCTGACGGGCAGAGGGATTCTCCTGGGTAAGCGCATGGATGTCCCTGAAGGCCAGGAACGGAGTGAGAAGGAGACGCACCTTAGCCGGGGCGTTCAGAAGGTCGTAACGGACCATCACCTGATCGGCGTCAGGGACGAGGAGGATAGTCTTTGTCAAGACCATGCCTCCGACTTTGTAAGTGACCTTCGGCACAGGATCGGCCTCGAAGTCAATGATGTACTTGTGCCCTCTTGGCTCATAGATGTCGCCATAGCAGTGGATGCCCAGATTGAACTGCTTTCCGTTCAGCACCAGGCTCTCGTCCATCGAGGAGAGCAGCAAATGCTCCCTGCCCCCGAACTTGTCCACCGGGACAGCCAGAAGACCGTGGTAACGCCTTGTGTTGCAAGTGACTATCGAAGTGTTGCAATAGGCTCCGGTCTTGTTGGCACTGATAATCTCCCTCTTCAAGGAATACGAGAGATTCACCAACTCGGACTTGTTGAATTTCAAAAAAGCCATAATCGTATTATCTATTCTTCATATCTCAGCACGAGCGCGCAACGGCTCGGCAAATAAACACTTAAGACACCGTCGATGGTGAAATGTTCCGAGTCAGCGGCAAGCCGCGAGAACCCGTCGAACCTCTCATCGTCGGAATCCAGCACTTTAACATACTTGCCCGGGGAGGTCTGGAAGCCATAATTGGCGAAAGAATCCACCGGGTTGAAATTCATCGCGAAGATAAGGTTTTCGCGCTTGAAAATCAAGATTTTCTTTTCCTCGTCCGCCCTTAGAAGCTCCGGTTTGGAAGACAAAATGCCCTCCCGTTTGGCTAGGCTTATCATTGCCTTGTCAAACTCCCTCAGACAACCGTAACGCAGAAAAGGATTATCAGCGAGGGACCATAGCCTCCTGGCATGGTCGAAACTCCAGCCGTTGCCCTCCCTTGGGAAATCTATCCACTCCGGGTGGCCGAACTCATTGCCCATGAAATTGAGATAGCCATCACCGGCGGTACCGAGGGTCACCAGGCGAATCAGTTTATGGAGGGCTATTCCCCTGTCAACCAACAGGTTCTTCGAGCCTTTCTCCATAGAGAAATACATCTCTTTGTCGATCAGGCGGAATATTATCGTCTTATCCCCTACCAGGGCCTGGTCGTGGCACTCGGCATAGCTGATCGTCTTCTCATCAGCCCGCTTGTTGGTCAGCTCGTACCAGATCTCGCCCGGGCTCCACTGCTCGTCCGACCTCTCCTTGATCCATTTGATCCAGTGGTCGGCCACACCCATAGCCATCCTGAAATCAAAGCCGACTCCTCCGGCTGCGAAGGGTGCCGCCAGACCGGCCATTCCGCTGACATCCTCGGCTATGGTGATCGCCGAAGGCTTGATCTCCTTTACGAGCATGTTGGCCAAGGCCAGATAAGTCACGGCGTTCTCGTCCACTCCGGAGTCGAAATACAGCTTATAGTCCCCGAAGTCTTTCCCGAGGCCGTGATCCCAGTAGAGCATGCTCGTGACACCGTCAAAGCGGAAACCGTCGAGGTGATATTCCTCCATCCAGAATTTGCAGTTGGCAAGGAGGAACCTGACTACCTCGTCTTTTCCGTAGTCGAAGCATCGGGATCCCCACGCGGGATGATGTCCCTGTGGTCCGGAATAGAAATACAGGTCTTCCTTCCCATCGAAAAGGCCGAGCCCCTCCGCCTCGTTATCCACGCTGTGGGAATGGACGATGTCCATCACGACGGCGATTCCCATCCTGTGGGCAGTGTCCACCAGTTCCTTGAACTCCTCCGGAGTGCCGAACCTAGAGCTCAGGGCGAAAAAGTTCGAGACCTGGTAGCCGAAAGACCCGTAATACGGGTGCTCCTGGAGGGCCATGATCTGGATAGTGTCATAGCCGAGGTTCTTGACCCGGGGCAGCACATTCTCCCGGAACTCGTTGAAAGTTGACACTTTAGGCTCCTCAGAGCTCATCCCGATATGGCACTCGTAAATAAGCGGATGTGGCCTTCTGAGAACTTTGTCATGCTTCCACTTGTAAGGCTCGGCGGGATCCCAGACCTGGGCGCAGAACACCTTCGTGGACGGATCCTGGACAAGCCGGTGGCAATATGCCGGGATCCTCTCACCGCCGCCTCCCGGCCACTCGATGAACAGTTTGTACAACTCCCCATGACTGAGGAACATGCCGTCAAGCCGCAGTTCCCAGTTCCCCGCCCCGGCGACTTTGAACTCGTAGGCGGAGGTGCGTTTCCAATTGTTGAACTCACCGATGAGGTATATTCTGGAAGCGTTCGGAGCCCATTCCCTGATGACCCAAGAGCCATCCGGTTCCTTGTGCAAGCCGTAATAAAGATGGTTGTTAACCCCTTCCGAAAGGCTTGAAGAGCCATCCGGAACGATCTTGGAGCGGGCCTCGAGGATCCTTTCATGACGGGCCTCGATGGCCTCTTTATAAGGCGCAAGCCATGGATCGGCCTCGTATATTTTCTTTCTTTTTCTCATAGTTTTACAATATACGAAAAAAATTTGACTTCGTTTATCACGGCTCGGGATTTGTTGGTAAAGTGGAAAAAGCGTAAATTTGTGGGATTATCCATCTTTCCCGCATGAAAGAGGTTTTTAAAAGAATATGGTTCCCCTTGCTGGTAGTGTGCGTCATCTCCACGCACGCCATCAGTATGGGTGTCCGTCCCGCTGCCGGGGATCCAGGCTTCGGGATGGTCACCGCTGAGATGCCACAAAAACCGCAAAAGCCTGACACCATACGGTACCGGAACATATTCATGAAAGGGAACTCCACCTCGAATGTGGAATATGACACCTCCATGTTCCTTGAGCCGATAGACACCGTTCCGCTCGTCACGGCGAGAGATTCCATTTTTCCTCCCGACTCACTCAAGGACATTGACCCGTTCAGGTACAAGTACTACGTCGCCATCATCGACTCCCTGGTCCACAAAATCGTGAGCGATTCCCTCAAACAGGCGGGAGACTCCCTCGACTGGCCGATTCTCGACTCACTCTACACGCTGGAATATAACGCCAGGAAAAAGGCTGAGTTCGACGCTTGGTACGCCTCCCTGTCAAAGAGCGACCGAAAGAAATACGACATCGAGAAGAAAGAGAAATTCAAGCGGCATCTGGCGGACAGTGTCCAGGCGGTCAAGGACAGCATCACTCAGATAAAGGACAGTATCCGGGAGAACACTCCCAGGATCCTGGAGACTTTCGCCCTCCCTGACTCGATGATTTACAAGAGGATAGTCCAATGGACCCACGAGAGGGAGTTCCATAAGATGCAAGTCAAGATACCCGACACCACCGCTAACTTCCGTTTCCATGACTATCCTTTCTACAGGAAGGATGTCAACGCCTCTTGGCTGGGTGTCGCTGGATCAGCCCTGCAATACTACAACTTTTTCAACCGGACAAGTGAGAACGGGGTGACGTTCTACCAGCCCTATGAGTCCTGGACCTACTCGGCCAAGACCCTGCCTTTCTACAACACAAAGACCGCTTACACCGAGCTGTCCTACACGGGAACCCTATTCGCGAATTCCCAGAAGGAGTCCGACAACCTCCACATCCTCACGAGCCAGAACCTTTTCCCCTCGTTCAACTACACAATAGAATACAATCGCTTCGGCGGCAAGGGCATCGCGCAGAACGAGGCAACCTCCAACAAGACCCTCTCCCTGGCTCTCAACTACACAGGGAAGAAATACCTGATGCACGCCGGCTACATCCACAACAAGATAGTGAGGAGCGAGAACGGAGGTATCACTGACAACTCGATGGTGAGGGACACCACCCTGGATGCCAGGGAATACTCGGTCCACCTGACCAACGCTTCCAGCAACATATTGAGGAAGACCTTCTTCCTTGACCAGCAATACAGGATTCCGTTCACCTTCATCACGAAAATCCGGGAGAATAAGATAAACAAGGCCTACAGGGAGAGGATCCTCTCCTCAGGAGACTCAACCATGATAGCCGCGGTTGACAGTCTGGTGATGCTCGCGGCGGCCGAGCGGGCGGCGGCTGACACTTTCGACACCGACAATATCACCACGGCCTTCATCGGCCACAGTACTGAATATTCAGTGTTCAGGAAGAAATACACCGACCAGATCTCAACTTCAGACAAGATCGGACGGCGTTTTTACAACAACGCTTTCCTGTACAATCCCACCAACTCATACGATTCAGTCAGGGTGTCCAAACTGGAGAACAGGATTTTCCTGCGGCTGCAGCCATGGTCTGAAGACGCCATCGTGTCGAAACTGAACGGAGGTATCGGCAACAGGATAACCAATTGGTACGACTTCGACCCCACCTTCCTTAAAGGCAACACGAACACCATCTGGAACTCCACCTTCGTGTATGCCGGGGTGGAGGGTCAGCTGAGAGATTACATCCACTGGGACGCCACGGGAGACTATGTGTTCCTCGGAAGTGAGATGAACGACATGTCCCTGAAAGGAAATGTCCTTTTCACCCTGCATCCTTTCCGCAGGGCACGCACCAGTCCGGTAAACCTCAACCTACGTTTCGAGACCTCGATTAAAGAACCGGAACATTACCACAACCAATTCTTCTCCAATCACTTCCGTTGGGACAATGATTTTGGGAAGACCTCCACAACTAAGCTTCAGGCGAAACTCTCCATCCCCAGATGGAAAACATCCGCCGAGATCGGTTACGCCCTTCTGGACAAGAACATTTATTTCGACTCCCTGGCGGTGATCAGGCAGAATACCAAGCCCATGAGCGTCCTGAGCGCCTCTCTTAACAAAGATTTCGCTTTCGGGCCGCTGCACTTGGACAACAGGCTCCTTTTCCAGGTTTCCTCCAACCAAGATGTCGTACCTGTTCCTACCCTCGCGGCCAACTCAAGGCTGTATCTCCAGTTCAGCATCTCGAACGGGACAATGGTAATGCAGCTCGGAGGTGATGTCTGGTACAACACAAAGTACTATTCTCCAGGCTGGAATCCAGCTGTGGGCGTGTTCTACAACCAGAAGAAGGAACAGTACCACAATGGCCCCGTGATCGACGCTTTTGTGAATGTCCAGTGGAAACGGGCATGCGCGTTTGTTAAACTCGAGAATGTCGGACAGGGCTGGCCGATGGACAAGTTTGACTATTTCAGCACCCACACCTACATCAGAACCCAGAGAGCCCTTAAGTTTGGCGTGTACTGGCCATTCTATCTGCAGCCCTCACCTAACGAGAGAGTCTCAGCAAGCTCAGGCTTATCCTCAGGAGGCGGTTCCAGGGGAGGTTCCGGAAGATTTGGTTCCGGCAGAGGCCGATGAGCGGATTAAGACATTTACTGGCCAGCCTTTCACTGCTGTTGCTGTTCCCTAATGCGGGGAACAAAATCCAGCACAGACAAGACAAGGAAGCCTTCAGAGGCCACACGCTCCGATGCGCTGTCAAGCTTGACGGTTACAAGACCGGTTTCAATTATGAGCTCCTAAAAGTGTTTGGGGAGAGCCATTGCGACTCCACATCAATCACCCTGGGAGAGGATCTGGACAGCCTTTTAAACTATCTGGTAAGGGACAGCCTTGACATAATAGCCATTCCTGCCGAAGAATTCACCGACACTCTGGGACTGACAGGAATCGCCCTGGAAGACTCCTCGGCCGTATGGGTCATGAGGCACAGGAAAAACGCCAACAGGGAACTTGTGAGGTGGTATGCGGGATACCTCGGTTCCCGGGAATATTCAGACTTGTCCAGAAGGTTCTCCAAGAGCTATGGGGCGCCCGGGAAATGGCAGGCGTCATCCGGAGTGATAAGTCCTTACGATGAGATGTTCAAGTCAGGAGCCAAACTTCTGGGATGGGACTGGAGGCTTCTTGCCGCCCTGGCTTGGAGCGAATCGAAATTCATGATTCAGGCCAAATCTCCAAAGGGTGCCATGGGGATAATGCAGATGATGCCTGTCACCGCCGACCGGTTCGGGGTCACCAATGTACTTGATCCTGAGGAGAATATCACCGCCGGCACACGCTACCTCGCTTTCCTCCAGAAACTTCTCTTCAGATACGCCGAGGAGCCCGAGGTCTTGTCATGGCTGACTATAGCCGCTTACAACAGCGGAGGTGGCCGAGCCCTTCAGGACCTTGAGGGCAGGGAGCGCAGCTCAGCCACGCAGGCTTACGTGGAAGCTGTTATGCGTCAATATAATATATTCTCCGGGAAGTCCAATGATACAGGACTATTGAGCCCTGACGGTCTGGGCGGGATCAACCCTGGAAATGAAGATGCAGGGGATCAGAAGGAGGAGCATGATGACCAGGAAGGAGAGGATATCGGCAACCAGGACCATGGGGATGTCGATATGGATGGGGACGAATGAGACAAAATAATTCTCGGGGTTCAACTTGAGAATATGTGTCCATCTCTGGATTCCGCACAGCAGCAAAGCGACCGCGTTTCCGATCAGCATTCCTTTCAAGACAATCACGGAAGCCACTTTCAGGAAGACCTTCGCGATCGAGCGGTCTGTCATTCCCAAGGATTTAAGCGTACCGATAGTTGATATATTCCTGAAGAGCATGATAAGGAGTCCCGAGATCATGTTGAAACCGGCGACTATCGTCATCAGGATCAAAATGAACAGCACGTTGAAATCTATAAGGTCAAGCCAGTCGAAAATCTGGGGATATCGGCTCATTACGGAGGTCGCCACCAGTCTCTCTCCGGAGTCGCTCTCCAAAGCCGCCATTCCTATCTTGTCCGACGCGGCCCTCATCGCCTGGGAATTCCTGTAAGCTGGAGCCAGACCTATTTCAAGAGTCGAGACCTCGTCCGAAGACCACCCGTTAAGTCTTTGGAGGTCAGCGATATCGCATAGCACGACCATATTGTCGGTGCCGTCCATTATCCCTTCATATTCCCCCACCACATTGAAGGATCGGACCTTCACATTCTCCCCGACGAAGTAAGACAGCATCTTTCCGCCTACCTCGACCCCGATCAAGTCCCTAAGCCGGGAAGGGATCCTGACAGCGAGCTTGACGGTGTCGGCGTCTCCTTTCTCGACGGGGACGCCCTTAAACAACACACCGTGGATATTCTCACCATTCTTGATGATTCCGGCCCTGTAAACAGCTGGGACAATTCTCCGGACCTCCGGCATAGCCTCAATCTCATCAAGGAAGTCGGGAGAAGACGACATCGGGGAGGTGTCGTTTATGTAATTCATGTCCGCCGGCAGGAGTTGCACATCACCGGTCAGATCAGAAATACCGTCGCGGAGCTCCTCCCTGAAACCGGAGGAGACCGCCACGGAAATAATCATGATAAGGAAGGAGATCGCGATGGAAACCATCGCGATCTTCCCTCCGAAACGAAGGCGTCGGGCTATGAAGCCTGTCGCTTCCACTCTTTACCAGATGTGGACCCTCTCGCTTTCGGGACGCCACATAGGATCGCCCTCTTTGATTCCGAAAGCGTCGAAGAAGGACTGGAAGTTCTTCACTGACACATTGACCCTATTGACAGCCAATGAGTGGACATCCTGCCTTGTACGGCGGGCCTTCTCCTGGTCGGTGATATTCTGGGCCCAGACAGCGGCGTAGCCAAGGTAGAACCTCTGATCCGGGGTGAAGCCGTCGATCAGGCCGGGATCCTTGCCCGCGATCGCGTTATGCATGGCGGTATAAGCGATGCTGAGTCCGCCATGGTCTCCGATATTTTCTCCGAGTGAGAGCTCACCGTTAGCCATAAGAGCAGGCTGGCCGTCTTTAGCGGGCAGCACCTCAACAGCGCTGAACTGGTCTGCCAGAATCTTGGCTTTTGCCTTGAACTTCGCGTCATCATCAGCCGTCCACCAGCCGGACATGTTGCCCTTGCTGTCGAACAGACGGCCCTGGTCGTCGAATCCGTGAGACATCTCGTGACCGATCACGACACCGATTCCACCATAATTGACGGCGTCGTCAGCGTCAGGATTGAAGAACGGGGGCTGAAGGATAGCGGCCGGGAAGCAAATCTCATTTGTGCTGGGATTGTAATAGGCGTTGACCGTCTGGGGAGACATTCCCCACTCAGTCCTGTCCGTGGGTTTGCCAAGCTTGGAAAGGTTGTCGGCGACACTCCACTTCCTGGCGGAAAGCAGGTTCTCGCAGTAGCTCTTTTCCGGGTCGATGTCAAGAGTGGAATAATCTTTCCACACATCCGGATAACTGATCTTGACAATGAAATGGTTGAGCTTGTCATGAGCTTTGGCCTTTGTCTCCGCTCCCATCCAGTCCAGCTCGTCGATGTGCTGGTGGAAAGCTTCCTTGAGATTGTCAACCAAAGTGATCATCTTCTCTTTTGACGAGGCCGGGAAATACCTCTCGACATACATCTTGCCAACCGCCTGTCCAAGGATGCCGTTAGGAGCCTGCATAGCCCTCTTCCAACGGGGCTTGGGTTCTTTGATTCCGGACATCTGGGTGCTGAAGAAGTCGAAGTAGGCAGCATAGAAGTCGTCGCTCAGGGAGCTGGCAGCGCCACTGATCACCCTGGCGGCAAGATAGTCTTTCAGTATGGAGAGATCCTCATTGGCGAAATAGACTCCGAACTTCTCGAAGAAGTCGGGCTCACCGACGATGAGCTTAGGCTGAGCGGGGATTCCCCTAGCGGTCAGGTAGGCGTTCCAGTCAAATCCAGGGAAGCTGGAAGCCAAGGTCTCTGAGCTGTAAACATTGTACTGGGCCTCGACATCCCTCTCCTTGATGCTGTCCCAGGAGTTTTCCGCGAGGACATCCTCGACAGCCAAGGTATTGTTCGCCGCTTTCGCGGGATCCTCGATTCCGGCAAGTTTGAAGGTTTTCTCAATGAAAGCCTTATAGCCCTGCTTCAAAGCTGCGTTCTCAGGTTTCAGGTAATAATCCCTGTCACCGATTCCAAGTCCGCTTTGGCCGAAGTAGAGGATCTGGCTGTCACTATCGACCATGTCAGAACCCACGTAAGCGCCAAAGAAACCTCCCATGCCGCAGTTATGCATCTGGGCGACCAGTCCGACAAGACCGGCCTTATCTTTAACAGCGTAAATCTGATCCAAATAAGCCTTGAGCGGGGCGGCGCCTTCCTGGTTAAGTCTCACTGAATCAAGACCTTGCTTGTAGAGATCGGATATCTTTTGCTCCACGGTGCCCCTCTCCGCTTTCATGGATGTCATTCCCTGGAACATCTCATTGAGCCTTTCGACATTCAGTTCGCTGAGCATATCGAAAGAGCCGAAACGGGCATATTCGGGCTTAAGGGGATTCTTTTTCTGCCAGCCACCTGTGGCATACTGATAGAAATCATCCGCTGGGGAGACGGATGTGTCAAGATTTGTCATGTCGATCGCGGGGACTTTTCCCTGCTCGGAACCGCAAGCGGCCAGAGTCATCGCTGAGACGATCATAAGAACAATTTTTTTCATCTTGATGAATAATTACTAATCAACATCTATCCGCGAATTTATCATTTATTTCGCGATATTTGCGCGTCAATTTTATATAAGATGCCGAGAATATTGGAATTCATCAAGGACTGGATGCTCCCGATCGCGATTGTCGCCGGGATTCTCATCTGCCTGATATTACACCTCATACCCTCGCTGAGCGTCAATGCTGAACCGGCTTTCTCAAAGTTCGCCAAAGACATCCAGCCGATAGGAGTGGCCCTCATGCTTTTCCTCCAGTTCAACAAAGTGTCTCCTGGGGATCTGAGGTTCAGGAAATGGCATCTCCTTGTACTGCTTTGCCAGATGGGCGCGTTTGTCGCCCTCGCACTTCTCGCCGTAGCACTTCCGGCTGGCGAAGTCAGGATCCTCGTCGAGTGCGCCATGCTGTGCTTTATCTGCCCTACCGCCGCAGCTGCGGGAGTAATTACCGACAAACTCGGCGGAAGTCTCTCCGACACAGTGACTTATGTCGTCATCATCAACTTCATGGCGGCTCTGGCGATTCCTCTTGTCATCCCGATGGTCCACCCTGTCGAAGGAATATCCTTCATGACCAGGTTCATGTCGATCTGCTCGAGGGTATTCCCCCTGCTTGTTTTCCCCCTCCTTCTCGCCTGGCTTGTCCGGTACACCATGAAAAAACTCCACGAGAAGCTCGTGGGAATCGCCGGCTGGGCTTTCTACATCTGGGGATTCACGCTCTGCCTGTCCATCTATTTAGCCACCAAGGCGCTGATCAACAGCGGAATATCCATCTGGGCAGCGATCCTTATCGGCATCGTCTCCCTGATATGCACTATTATTCAGTTTGTCGCCGGAAGGCGGATTGGACGTGGGGTAAGCCATTACCAGGACGATGCCAGTAAACTCTCCGACGCCATCACAGCCGGTCAATCTTTCGGCCAGAAGAACAACGGTTTCCTGATATGGCTTGGCTACACTTGGATGACTCCTGTCAGCTCAGTTGCCGGAGGTCTTTACAGCATCTGGCAGAACCTTGTCAACTCATGGGAACTCTACGAGCAAAGGCATCATAATGAATAAGTTACATTACAGGCTCATAGCTCTTTTATTTGTCGCGGCAAGTCTGAACGCGCAAGAGATGCCCAGGATGGTGACAATTCCTCCGGGGACTTTCGTGATGGGTAGCTCCGGAAAAGAGTCCGGGACAAAGACCGGTCTCGTGGCCGACTTGGACGAGACACCAGCCCGGGAGGTCACGATCTCCAGGGTCTTTAGGATGAGCGAGACCGAGATCACTAATATACAATATGAGGAGTTCAGGCCTGAACACAAAACGTTGAGAGGCAAAGACGGCTTTTCCAGCGGAGACAACGAGGCCGTGATATTCGTATCCTACCACGACGCCCTCGCCTACTGCGAATGGCTCTCCGGCCAGACCGGACGCCACTTCCGTCTCCCGACAGAGGCGGAGTGGGAATATGCCTGCAGGGCAAGGACCGACACTCCTTTTTACACAGGAAAGTCTTTGGCCGGTGATATGATCAAGAACCAAAAGACTGAGAGAGAGCTGGTTCCAGTTTCCCTCGAGGTCGGTCTCGACACCCCGAACGCCTTTGGCCTTCATAACATGCACGGCAACGTGGAGGAGTGGTGCATGGACTGGTACGGGGAATACCCCGGCAAGGCTTCCAAAGATCCCGGAGGCCCTTCCAAAGGAATATTCAGGGTGACAAGAGGAGGAAGCCACAACACTCCCGCGGAGTTCCTCCGTAGCGCTTCCCGTTCCGCGGCGATCCCTTCTGACAAATCCAACCAGATCGGTTTCCGGGTAGTGGAGACGGACCTCGTTCCTGAGACTTTTAAGGCCGCTGAGACAAAGCCGCTGGTTGAGATGAAAGTCAGCCAGAGGAGAAACCGTTGGGGAAAACCCTCTTCTGATCCGATCTGGATCGATCCGGTTCCATTCGTAGTCCCTCCCGCTGACAACACGCCTTTCTTCAGTCACAACCATCAGCCGGCTATCACCTGGTGCCGCAATGGAGACCTGCTGGCCATTTGGTTTTCTACCGATGCTGAGAGCGGCAGGGAGATGGTTGTGCTCGGCTCCAGGCTACGTAAGGGTTCCAAAGAATGGGATCCGGCCTCCCTATTCTTCAAGGTCCCGGACAGGAATATGACCGGAAGCTCTCTGCTGACTCTTGAGGACGGAACGCTGTTACATGTCAACGGAATGGCCGACTCAGGAGATTGGAAGCGCCTCGCGATGGTGGTTCGCTCCAGCCGAGACAATGGCCGCTCCTGGTCTGATCCAACCATAGTAGAGGGGGAACATGCTGTAAGACATCAGGTTATCGCCGGACCTATAATCTGCTCTGACGGGACAATCATCCAGTGCTGCGACGCTGGTCCGGGAGGAGATGACGGCACCTCTATACACTTAAGCAAGGACAATGGCCGGACATGGAAAGACGCCGGAGCCACCATTCCGGGAATACACGCCGGAATAGTCGAGCTAAAAGACGGAAGACTCATGGCGTTCGGGCGGGGCAACTCGATCGAAGGGAAAATGCCTGTGAGTTATTCTTCTGACAAAGGATATTCCTGGACAAGCGGTCCGAGCGTGTTTCCGCCCATTGGAAGCGGGCAAAGGCTTGTGCTGAAAAGACTTCAAGAAGGGCCGATTATGCTTGCGACGTTCACGAAGGGCGGAATGACAATCTTCTTGTCATACGACGAGGGCCAGAGCTGGACCTCCGGTAAACTTCTGACTGATGGTTCCGGGAAAACCATAGCTGGGGGCGCTTGGACGGGAGATTTCACGATGGACTCCTCTCACGCCGAGCCGAAGGGCTATTTCGCCTGCACACAAACCCCGGACGGTATCATCCACCTCATCTCCAGCCGCCTCCACTACCGTTTCAACCTCCCCTGGCTCGAACTATAGCTTTTGTCACAAGGGGTATGCCATCACCCCCGAGAACCCATGCCACCCTCGGCACTGTAAGAGGGGGGACCGGAGCGGAGCATCGCGAAGCGATCGGTGGGGCCGAGCGGAGCGAGGCGGTTAGCGGGGGTGGGTGGCATACCCCTTGAAAAGGCTACAGGGCGGAGAGACGGGCCTGCGAGGATGCCTTTTCGGTCTCGTCAGGAGTGACCTTTATCAGCATCGGAAGGTACTTCTTCTCCAGCTTGACATTCTTGTCATTCCGGGCCAGAAGAACACAATTCTTGATCGTGGCGTAATCGTCAGGATGCTTCTTCAAGACCTTGTTGTACATCTTTAGGGCATTCTTGCTGTCTTTCTTATAGACCAAGTAGTAGGACCCGATGTTGGTCATGTACTGATAAGCGTCAGGGTAGTACTCCAACATCTTCTCGGACAACTCCTTGAAAGCCTCGTAAGAGGACGGGGTACCGATCTGGTAGAACGCGAAGCAGCAGTCCTGCATCACCCCGGGGAACAGTTCCTTGTCAGACACGAGACCAGGATACACCCATGAAGGGTGGCTATGACCATCGTAGTCGATCAGGGACTTCAAGCCAGACAAAGCCATGTCCGGGCTGTCTTTCTCATAGTCAAGCAAGGCTGAGATCTTGAGCACCCTAAGATCCAGGCGGTCCTGGTAAAGCTCAATAGCCTTGTCAATCGCCTGCGTGGACTTGCCGAAAAGCTCGTCATCATAACTTGAGACAAGGAAGTAGTTCACATCGTTGCCGAGAGAATCCTTCAAAGTGAGGGACGGTGCGTTGCCGAGATACCTGTTGCCCTCCCTTTCCTCGAGTTTCTCCGTGCGGCTTTTGCTAAAATAGTAAGAGAACTTGCCGCTAAGCATGTCGAGGTCGTCCGGGTAGTCTTTCTCCCACTTTTGGAGATGGGTCTCAATGCCCACACCCGCCGCTCCAAGTTTGGAGACCAACAGGTTGTAACGGTCGAGATAATCCTTCTGGGAAGGTTTCACTTGAGCGGCCAAGGGGAGCGCCAGGATGGCCGCGGCGATGGCCAAGATTATTTTTCTCATGTTCATAAATCTATTCTTATTCTTCTATCAAGGGGGTGGAGGTTGTTCCACCGCCTTCCTATATTCTTGACAAACCCGAGGGGATGCCCTTCGAAGCAAACCATCAGGTAGCCTTCCGGTTGTCCTTCAATGAATATGCCGTCCCGATGGAGATACTTAAGGGCGGTGTCCTTATCCAGCTCGACTGAGGGATATTCTCTTACTGGAGGATCAATGCTGAGCGCCCAGTCTGAGGAAGGAATGAAGTCACGGCCTTTGGTGACACCTTTCACAAGCCCGTTCCTCAAAGGACGGAGTATCTCCACTCCTTGCCTCGAAGAACCTTGGGAGGTGGTCTTCTCCAAGGCCGACACGAACTGTCCCTCCCCTTTTACGAATCCCGGCACAAGCAGTCCACCTGTCCTGGTCTCAATCGCCCCTGGGAGCTTTGAATATTCATAATCAATTACTTCCGCCCCAAGTTCCCAAGCGGCCCACTCGACATTGGCGTCGTTTTCTGCCTCTTCGAAAGTGCAGGTTGAGTAAACGAGCAAACCGCCTTTCCGGAGGGCTGGCCACACGTCGGCGAGAATCCTTTTCTGCCTGGCGGCGCAGAGATCAACGGCCTCGGGAGACCAATCGGCGACGGCCTTCGGATCTTTGCGGAACATTCCCTCGCCCGAGCAAGGGACATCCGTCACGATTATGTCGAAATAACCTTCGAGCCGGGAAAAAGCCTTAGGGTCGCAAGATGTCACCACCACGTTCGGGTCTCCCCAAATGGCGACGTTGTCGGCCAGGACGGCCGCCCGGTTTCTCATTACCTCGTTGCCGACAAGTTGGAAGGAGTCGCCGAATTGTTCGCGGAGTGAGGTGGAGATGTCGGTTGTTTTCCCGCCTGGGGCGGCGCACAGGTCAAGAACCCTGATCGGGCGTCCGAGGTCCTCGAAACGGTCGAGGTGTTCCCGGAGAATATGGCCGACGACCATCGCGGAGGAGTCTTGGACGTAGTAGCAGCCGGCGTGGAACAGCGGGTCCATGACGAACCTCGGCCGCTCCGGAAGCATCATCCCGTACTCGCACCACGGAACCCGATTGCTGGGCTCATCAGACCAGAAGGGCTTAGGGAGCGCAACCCATGCCACCCTCGGCACTGTAAGAGGGGGGACCGGAGCTTCGCTTTGCGAAGCGAGCGGTGGGGCCGAGCGGAGTGAGGCGGTTGCGCCCCTAAGGCCCTTCTGGTCTGACCTGAACTTCAAGGGATTGTACCTGATGGAGACGGAGGGGGGAAGGGAAAGGGCGTCGAAGGCGATGCGGGCGCGTTCGGGCCCGACCGCCCTTGAAAGGATGTCTAACAGGACCTTATCCTCGATCCCTTCCATCAGCCACTATGCCTGTCCCTGCCTCTTGGCAAGTTCCTCTTGCATTTTTCGCATGGTCTCCTCATCGATCCCCTCCGGCATCTTTCCTTCCGAGACCGACACGAGCCCGTCAACGACCCTGTCAAGCGCCTCTTTGATCTTGCCACTGAGCATCATCTTCATCATCAGATTGAGGTCGGCGTGGAACTCGATGTGGAAGTCTGTCCTTTGCGATCCGTCAGGAACGGCATCGAAATGGAGCGAGCCTCCGAAACTGAACGGGGCGCCATTGTCGATGAACTGGATCAATGAGTAAGGAACCCTGTCACGGACCATTATCCCGATCTTGAAACCCTGGACAGTTGCCGTGATCGTGTCATAATCCGCCTCAACCCCCTGTCTCTTGTCCTCAGGAAGCATCTGGAGGAAGTTCCTCATGTCCACAAATGCCATATATAGCTCGAAGGGAGACTTCGAGACTATCCCATGCTTGCTTTTTATCTCTGTATTCATAATTTCCTTTCAAAAATGCGCGAAACTCTATCTGCCCCAACCAGCGGGGTCCTCTCGCCACTCGCTGAGCAAACCGGCTTCAGCCTGACCGACAAGCCCCTCCGCGGTGGCCTCTTCAATAAGCGAGCCGTAGTTGGAAAGGGTGTCCAGACGCACACCCGCCTCTTTGAATCTCTGAGCCGCAATGTCGAACCCGTATGTGAATATCGCCACCATCCCAAGCACCTCGGCTCCAGCCTTACGCAACGCCTCAACAGCCGCGAGACTGCTCATGCCGGTAGAGACAAGGTCCTCTATGACAACCACTTTCGCACCTTCCGGAAGGCTCCCCTCGATCTGGGAACCGGTGCCATGGTCTTTTGGTTTCGGACGCACATAGATGAACGGCTTGCCGAGCCTGTCAGCCGCGAGGGCTCCATGGGCGATGGCGCCTGTAGCGACCCCTGCGACGATCTCAGCTTCCGGGTACAGCTCGGAGACTTTCCCCGCGAAGGCCTCAGCCACCATCGAGCGCAGATCAGGGTCCGAAAGGATCCTGCGGTTGTCGCAATATATCGGGGAATGCCAACCGGAAGCCCATGTGAAAGGCTCTTCCGGACGGAGCAAAACCGCCCCTATCCGGAGCAGCCCCGCCGCCAGCTTTCTGTCTATCGTTTCCATATTCATTTCAAATGATTTCTTAAATTCGCGGACTAACTTACAAATATAGCTATTTTAATCATCAAGATGCGCAAGATCTACCTGGAAAAGAGGAGCATTGTCATCTGCCAGCCCGACGAGCCGGCGCTTTCCGATCCCAACTCCGTGGAGTTCCATTTCGGGGGAGCTGACGGCATACCGCCTCTTGTGGATATGTTCGAGTCGTCCACGTCTCTTGCCAGGATATATATTCCCACAACAGACGTCGAGGAAGTTTACAATGCTTTCCGCTCTTGCTTCAAGGAGGTCAACGCCGCGGGAGGCCTTGTCTCCAACCGGCGGGGAGATGCCCTCCTGATCCGCAGAAACGGCCTATGGGACCTTCCAAAGGGGCATCAGGAGCCTGGCGAGGACATCTCCGTCACAGCGCTTCGGGAGGTGGAGGAGGAAACCGGGATTCCCAACCTTGAACTCGGGCCGCTGATCTGCGTCACCGACCACTGTTATAAAAGGAACGATATCTGGCACCTAAAGCACACCTGGTGGTACGACATGCTCTACACCGATCCGGTTGATCTCACCCCCCAGCGGGAGGAGGACATCACCAAGGCCGCCTGGGTCGCTCGCTCCGGTCTTGCCCCATATCTCAAGAACACCTATCCCTCTATCGTGGAAGTATTCAGGGAATTGAAACATTTTCCCGACAATGTCCGTATATAAAAAGTATCGGAATAACAGAATTATATGAAACTCTCCCAATTCCAGTTCCTCCTTCCCAAGGAGCGCGTGGCTCAGGAACCCACCAGATGGCGCGACGAATGCAAACTCATGGTTGTCCACAAGGACACAGGTGAGATCGAGCACAGGCTTTTCAAGGACATCATCGATTATTTCGGGAAAGGCGACACTTTCGTCCTCAACGATACGAAGGTGTTCCCTGCCAGGCTCTACGGGAAAAAAGAGAAGACCGGGGCTGACATCATGGTTTTCCTTCTGAGGGAACTTAACCGGGAGCAGCATCTCTGGGATGTCATCGTGGATCCCGCCAGGAAGATAAGGATAGGCAACAAGCTTTATTTCGGTGAGGATCAGAGCCTTGTGGCTGAGGTCATCGACAACACTACCTCCAGGGGGCGTACTCTGCGCTTCCTGTACGACGGGTCCTATGAGGACTTCAAGCAGTCCTTGTTCAGCCTCGGCGAGCTTCCGGTCCCGAAGTGGGTCAAGAGCAAGGTGACCCCTGAGGACAAGGAGAATTACCAGACGATTTTCGCGGCCCACGAGGGAGCGGTGGCCGTGCCGGCCGCTGGCATCCACTTTAGCCGCGAGCTCTTCAACAGAATGATCCTCAAGGATATAGATAAAGCATTCATCACAGTCCACATGGGCATCGGCCAGTTCCGCAGGGTCGATGTGGAGGATCTTTCCAAGCACCGGATGGATTCCGAGCGCCTTATCGTCAGCGAGGAGGCCTGCCGTATCATCAATAAGGCGAAGAACGGAGGCCACAAGGTCGTCGCTATCGGCACGACCGTGATGAGGGGACTTGAGACCTATGTCACCACCACCCATGAGGTCAAGCCATACGACGGGTGGACCAACAAGTTCATTTTCCCGCCCTACGAATTCTCGATTCCGGACGCTATCGTCTCCGGTTTCCATCTTCCGGAGTCAACCATGCTTATGGCGGTCGCGGCTTTCGGAGGTTTTGACAAGATAATGAACGCCTACAAGGTCGCCTTGGAGCAAGATTATCGGTTCGGCCCCTACGGCGACGCCATGCTGGTCGTCTGATACCACTATTTTATTATAAAACTATGGAAAATTTCAATGAGGAAAGGGCGTGCCTGTGCGCGCTCAACAGGATTTTCGGTTTCGAGCCGAAAATCGGAATGGGGCTTATTGAAGCCTTCGGCGGAGCTGCCGCCGTGTTCAAAGCCAACCAAAACGAGATCAACGACTTCCTACGGTCCCGGGCAAGAGCGAGATTCTCGCCTCTTGTCTGCGGGAGCGCCTTTGAGTCCGCGGCCATGGAGCTTGAGGGACTCTCCCGGGAAGGTTGCCACTTCATCGGAATCGGTGAACCGGGCTACCCGAAGGCTCTCCTGGAATGTGACGATCCTCCCCTTGGCCTCTATTACAAAGGTATCCTGAATCCGGAAGAAGTATTCGACAAAAGACCCCAGGTGGCAGTGATCGGAACGAGAAACCTCTCTTATTATGGGAGAGACTGGTGCAGGAATATTGTGGAGGCGCTTTCTAAAGCCCAAATCAAGCCAATGATAGTCAGCGGACTGGCTCTCGGAGTGGACGTGACGGCCCATAAGGCCGCCCTGGACTTCGGCCTACCAACCACGGGCGTCATGGCGACCGGTATCGACGACATTTACCCGCCCCAAAACGTCAAGGTGGGAAAACAAATGGCCGACACTCCCGGCTGCTCCCTCATCACCGACTACCCTCCCGGCACCGAAGCCGTGAGGATCAATTTCCTAAGAAGGAACAGGATCATAGCCGGGATGAGCTCGGCCACAATACTGGTGGAATCCAAGATCAAGGGAGGCGGAATGATGACAGCCCGGCTGGCCAACTCGTACGACCGGGACGTGTATGCCCTCCCGGGAAGGATTGACGATCCCCTGTCACAGGGATGCAACATGCTGATAAGAGAGAATATAGCCGCTCCGATAGGCGACCTTGCGGACTTGGTCGAAAGGCTGGGACTGGGGAAATCCGCCATGGCGGTGAAAGCTGATTTCAAGGCGGAAGTCGAGCGATGCTATTCCGATTTGGACGAGGACTCCAGGAGGGACATCATTAAAGTGGCCATGGCGGTTAAAGCCCGCCGGGGAATCGGGATAGACGAACTCTGTTCCCTGCTTGGCTGGACTTTCAGCAAGGTCAGCAGGATAGTCAACACCCTGGAGTGTGACGGCCTGATCGCTGTCGATCTGCTCCAACACTGTTCCCCAAGAGTCGCAAGAGCGTAAAATGAAAGAAAAATGAGTATCTTTGGGATATGTTTCTCATCGACACTCACTGCCACATTTCCGACGAGGCCTTCGCCGGGGATGAGGAAGGTTACATCTCAAGGGCCAAGGAAGCCGGCGTGGAGATCATGCTCCAGCCCGACGTGGACAGCAGGGAAAGGAAGGCGATGTTCGATCTGACGGATCGCCACCCCGGTGTCTTGTATCCGATGCTCGGGTTATATCCCGGCTCCGTGGACAAAGGTTGGAGGGAAGAGATCGACCGGATGCTGGAATATTCAGACAGGAGTGTCGTGGCGCTCGGGGAAATCGGACTGGACTATTATTATGGGAAAGAATATGCCCAGGAACAGAAAGAAGCCCTTGACTGGCAGCTGGATTATGCCGCCCAAAGGGGTCTGCCGGTCAATATTCACCTAAGGGACGCCATGGGAGACTTCCTCGACATTCTCCGCCGCCACAAAGGGCTCAGGGGCAACATGCACGCTTATAGCGGAAGCTATGAGAGTTTCCTGGAGCTGCAGCGGCTCGGAGACTGGTACATCGGGGTAGGAGGCGTGGTCACCTTCAAAAAGGCTTCCCTCGCCGAGGTCGTCAGAAGAGCCCCTCTGGAAAGAATCGTCCTGGAGACTGACGCCCCGTACCTCACCCCGGTTCCGTTCAGAGGGAAGAGGAACGAGAGCGCCCACATCCCCTTGATCGCGGCAAAAGTAGCTGAGCTCAAGGAGGTTCCCATCGAAGAAGTCGCTTCAGTCACAACAACCAATGCCAGAAATCTTTTCGGAATATGATAGGAACATCCTCAATCCTCCTGATTTACACCGGAGGCACAATCGGAATGCGTCAGGATCCTTCTGACGGCACCCTGAAACCGTTCGATTTCAGCCAGATACTCGCTGAGGTCCCTGAACTCGGCAAATTCGCCGTGAGGATCGACACCTTCACTTTCGATCCTCTGATCGACTCCTCAGACGTGGAGCCCTCGCTCTGGCAATCCCTCGCCCGTCTCATCAAGGACAAGTACGACATGTACGACGGCTTTGTAATCCTACACGGCACAGACACCATGGCCTATTCAGCCTCAGCCCTGAGTTTCATGCTCGAGAACCTTTCCAAGCCCGTGATATTCACAGGAAGCCAGCTCCCGATAGGTGTCCCCCGAACTGACGGCAAGGAGAATCTGGTCTCATCGGTGGAAATCGCCTCGGCGAAAGATAAGAACGGCCATGCCCTCGTCCCGGAGGTTTGCATATTCTTCGACTCGAAACTGCTCCGTGGCAACCGGTCCACCAAAGTCAGTTCCGAGGAGTTCAGAGCCTTCCGCTCTCCCGGTTATCCCGCCCTGGCCGAGGCCGGAATCAGCATCAGATACAACCAGGCGGCTATCCGGAATCCGGAATCCTGGACAGCCCCGTTCAGGATATCCACGGCCCTGGACACAAGGGTGTCGGTCTTGAAAATACATCCTGGCATCACTCCCCAGGTGATGAGGTACCTCCTGTGCGGGGAAGAGACAAGGGCGGTCATCATGGAGACCTACGGTTCCGGCAACGCGCCTTCGAAAGAGTGGTTCCTGGACATAGTCAAAGAGGCCGCCGGCAAGGGAAAGGTCCTGATGAACGTGACTCAATGCCTGTCCGGGACAGTGAATATGGATCTATACGCCACAGGAAAGGCCCTTGAGAAAGCCGGAGTAGTCTCCGGGATGGACATCACCACCGAAGGAGCCCTCGGCAAACTTTTCCACCTGATGGGAGAGAGCGGGGACAACGAATGGGTCAAAGCGAGGCTGGGAGATAATCTTAAGGGAGAAATTTCTAAGTAATTCTTGCCTTTTGAGAATAATTTAGTAAATTGCAACGGTTTTTTGTAAGGTTTTGGGATCAAGAAATCGAGAAGAAAAAATATAACTATTTAATACTTTATTAATTAAAACACACGAAAACGGTTATGAAAAAGTTTTTCATGTTTTTGGCTGTAGCAGGTGCTCTCACCTTCACTGCCAGCGTCGCGTCCGCTCAGGATCAGCCCGCCCCCACCGAGCAGGCCGCCCAGCTTTCCGCTGAGGACCTCCTCAAGGGCACAGGCGAGGATGTTCCTTTCCACCAGCAGATCAAGTCCTACTTCATCCAGGGAGGTCCGGGCTTCATGTCCGCCATCATCCTCTGCTTGATCCTTGGTCTTGCTCTCGCTATTGAGAGGATTCTCTATCTGTCGTTCGCGAAAACCAACACCAAGAAACTCATCACCAAGGTTGAGGACGCTCTCCGCGAAGGTGGTGTAGAGAAGGCCAAGGATGTCTGCCGTGACACCAAGGGCCCCGTCGCCAGCATTTTCTACGATGGTCTCCTTCACTATGATGAGGGTCTTGACGTGGTCGAGAAGAGGATCGCTTCCGCCGGTGGCGTCCAGATGAGCCTCATGGAGAACAACCTCTCCTGGATCTCCCTCTTCATCGCTATCGCCCCTTCACTCGGATTCTTGGGAACTGTTATCGGTATGGTTAAGGCTTTCGACGCTATCGAGGCTGCCGGAGACATCTCCCCGAACATCGTCGCTGGAGGTATGAAGGTCGCCCTTATCACCACCGTCGGTGGTCTTATCGTCGCTATGATTCTCCAGGTTTTCTACAACTATATCCTCTCCAGGATTGACGCTCTCTCCATTGACATGGAGGAGGCTTCGATCAACCTCGTCGACGCTCTCGCGAAGTACGAGCAGAAGAAATAATAATCTTAGTTGTAACAACCTTTAGAGTCCATTAACAATGAAGAATATTTCCAAGATAATCGGCTGGGTGCTGGGTATCGTGGGCATTGTTCTCGGGATCCTTTGTCTCGCCAACGGTGGCGCGACTAATGAGGGACCTGTGAACATTCTCCTCAGGTATAGCTACTTCCTGCTCATCGCGGCGGTGGTTATCCTGCTCCTGCTCGCCATCATCCAGACCGCCAAGAACAATCCCAAAGGCCTTATCAAGGCTCTTTGCGTGATTGTGGGAGTCGCGGCGCTCGTGGCTATCGCCTACGCGCTCGCTTCCAGCGATCCTATTGTCAGCCTTAAGAAGCAACCCGACGCGGGCACTCTGAAGCTGACCGACACTATCATGAAACTGACCTACATCCTCGGTGGTGCCGCTATCGTCTCCATCATCTTCGGTGTGATCAGAAACGCTATCAACAAATAATATCCGGCTATGGCTAAAAGAAAAACTCCGGGTCTGAACACCCAATCAACAGCCGACATCGCTTTCCTTCTGTTGTGCTACTTCCTGATGGTTTCCACCATGGATCAGCAGTCCGGTCTTGTGCGCCGTCTGCCCCAGATGCCTGACAAGAACCAGAAGACAGAGGACACGAAGGTCAACAAGCGTAATATCATCATCGTGAAGATCAACTCTTCCGACAGGCTGTTCGCAGGTGACCAGCTCATGGATGTTAGCCAGCTCAAGGACAAGATCAAGGAATTCATGACGAATCCTAACGACGATCCCAACCTGCCCGAGAGGGAGGTCAAGAACATCGAGGGATTCGGTGATTATCCGGTCACCAAGGGTGTCATCTCCCTCCAGAATGACCGTGGAACCAGCTACCAGGCCTACATCGCCGTTCAGAACGAGCTCGTGAAGGCCATCAATGAGATCCGCGACGACTTCTGCCGCCAGAACTTCGGAAGGGTTTATAGCCTTGTCACCGAGGATCAGCAGAAGATCGCGAGGGAAGCCATTCCACAGAACATTTCCGAGGCTGAGCCTAAGGACGTGACCAAAAAGTAATTCAGGAGGACCAACACATGCCTATTTTCAAAAGAAGTGGTAAAAAAGACATGCCCGAGCTTGGGACAAGCTCCGACATCGTGTTCATGTTCCTGTTCTTCTTCATGGTGACAACGCAGATGCGTTCCAGTGAAGTCAAGGTCAAGGTACATCTTCCTGAGGCTACCGAGGTCGCGAAACTTGAAAGGAAAGACCTGGCGTCCTACATCTACATCGGCTCCCCTACCGCCCAGTATCAGGGCCAGTACGGAACCGAGGCTAGGATCCAGCTCAACGACTCCTTCAAGACCACCAACGACATCCGCGACTTCATCGCCGCCGAGCGTGAAGCCATGAGCGAAGCCGACAGACAGTTGATGCAGGTCGATATCAAAGCTGACGAAGATGTCAGGATGGGTATAATCACGGACGTGAAGCAGGAGCTCAGGCGCTGCTCCGCCCTTAAGATCATGTACGCTGCCCGTAAGAAGGGACAGTAAAACCCATCAACTATGATTTGAAAAAAGGACGCTCGAGGGCGTCCTTTTTTTATGCTTAATACTCTTTGTCTTGGCTGAATATTTGCGTATATTTGTGGGATTATGTAAAGTAATGAACGAAATGAGCGTCACAACAAGAACAAAGGTGAAAGACCTGCTGAAGGCGGCCCCCGGAGTGGAAGTGCTGGCCAAAGGTTGGGTAAGGACTAAGAGAGGAAACAAACAGATCAAGTTCATCGCCCTCAACGATGGATCGACTGTCCATAATATCCAGGTGGTAGCCGACATGGCCAATTTCGACGAGAGCCTCATCGCCAAGGTGACAACCGGAGCGAGCCTCGCTGTCAAAGGTGTGCTGGTGGAGTCTGTCGGCAGTGGACAGGCCGTGGAGATCCAGGCCAAGGAAATCGAGGTCCTGGGCGAGTGCGACCCGATGAGATACCCGCTCCAGAAGAAGGACACTTCCCTGGAGTATCTCCGTACGGTAGCCCACATGCGTCCAAGGACCAACACCTTCGGAGCTATTCTGAGGATCCGCCACGCGATGGCGTTCGCTATCCATAAATTCTTCAACGACAAGGGATTCGTGTATCTCAACACTCCCCTTATCACCGAGTCTGATGCCGAGGGTGCCGGAGATATGTTCCAGGTCACGACCCTCAATCTCGAGAATGTCCCCAAGAAGGACAACGGCAAGGTGGATTTCAGCAAAGACTTTTTCGGCAAGAAGACCAGCCTGACCGTGAGCGGACAGCTTGAGGGAGAGCTCGGAGCCACCGCCGTGGGTGAGATCTACACTTTCGGTCCAACCTTCAGGGCTGAGAACTCCAACACCCCAAGGCACCTGGCAGAGTTCTGGATGATCGAGCCAGAGATGGCTTTCTACGACATAAACGACAACATGATCCTCGCCGAGGAGTTCGTCAAATACCTTGTCCAGTACGCTCTT
This sequence comes from uncultured Bacteroidia bacterium, assembly GCA_902785825.1. Classification (GTDB taxonomy): domain Bacteria; phylum Bacteroidota; class Bacteroidia; order Bacteroidales; family UBA932; genus Cryptobacteroides. Next base: position 163,555 of record CACZZZ010000003.1, on the reverse strand, counting down.
GACAACTGCATGGACGACCTCACCTTCCTCAACAACAAGTATGACGACGGGCTGATCGAGAGGCTCCACAGCGTGCTCGGAATCGAGTTCCAGAGACTCACCTACACCGATGCTGTCGCCATCCTCGAGGAAGCCGTAAAGAATGGCACACAGTTCGAGTTCCCGGTGAGCTGGGGAACCGACTTCCAGAGCGAGCATGAGAGATACCTGGTCGAGAAGCATTTCGGCAAGCCGGTCATTCTCACCGACTTCCCGCAAGCTATCAAGGCCTTCTACATGAAACAGAATGACGGCTGCGAGCCCGGAAGGGAGACTGTCAGGGGCATGGATGTTCTGTTCCCGAAGATCGGTGAGATCATCGGTGGAAGCGAGAGAGAGGCTTCCTTGGAGAAGCTGGAGCGCAGGATCACCGAGCTTGGCATGAGCCGCAAGAACCTCGAGTGGTACATCGACACCCGCCGTTTCGGTACCGTTCCCCACAGCGGTTTCGGTCTGGGGTTCGAGAGACTTCTTCTCTTTGTCACCGGCATGTCCAACATCCGCGACGTCATTCCCTTCCCGAGAACACCAAAGAACGCTGAATTCTAATAATCAACGATATGTTAGTCATAGGAATAGCCGGTGGTTCCGGCTCTGGAAAAACCACAGTCGTCAACGCGATCACAAGCAGGCTCAAGGAGAAGGTCGTGATCATCCCCCAGGACTCCTACTACAAGGATTCCAGCCATCTTCCTATGGAGGAAAGGCAGCAGATCAACTTCGACCATCCTGACGCCATTGACTTCAAGCTTCTCTGCCAGCAGCTCGCCGAGCTCAAGGAAGGGAGAACCATCGAGCAGCCGGTATATTCCTACATCACATGCTCCCGCTCAAAGACGGAGACTGTCAGAGTGGCTCCTGCGGATGTGATCATCATCGAGGGAATTCTCATTTTCTCATGCAAGGAACTCCGCGACCAGATGGACATCAAGATATTCGTTGACGCTGACGACGACGACCGCCTGATGAGGGTCATGGCTAGGGATATTCTCGAGAGGGGCAAGACCGTTGAGACCGTAATCGAGCGCTACACCAAGACCGTCAAGCCGATGTATCTTCAGTTCATCGAGCCCAGCAAGCGGTACGCTGACATAATCATTCCCCAGGGTGGCCACAACCAGGTGGCGATCAACATGATCTCCGCCACTGTGGAGAAATCCCTGAGGGAAAAGAAAAAAGAGGAACAACGTTAAATTGACTCTCCCATCATGATCAACAGCGAGGACAGAGCGGGTCTTTACATCACGGTGATTTTCCACCTTGTGGTCATCATCGTGCTGCTGGCTTGCCAGATCGGTGCCGCGCTGAAAAGGGAGAACACCTTCGTCCTCGACTTCACCAAACAGGAGGAAGTCGAGAAGAAAAAGGCGGAGGAGAATTTCAAGGAAGAGGTTTCCGACAGGCTGGACCAGCTTCTCGCTTCAGCGGCGGGCGTACCGATTAGGAACATCGCCGTGGACATGAGCTCCACTCTCAAGGACGACCGCAACACCAACGCCGAGCAGCTTTACAAAGACGCTGAGAGATTGGCCCAGGAGCTCAAGGACGGATTCAAGGCCGACGAGCCGGACGATGACTATGTCCCGATCAGCAAGCCCGCGGTTAAGAAAGAGGATCCAAAGAAGCAATCCTACAGCGGCCCGTCAGTGGCATCCTACTCTCTAGAGGGCAGGAAAGCCAGCCGGCTCTCCATCCCGGCCTACAGATGCCTGGGTGCCGGACACGTCACGGTGATCATCACTGTTGATCCATCCGGTAATGTTCTCAACGCCAAGGTGCAGGAGGACGCCTCGTCCGGTGACCGATGCTTGAGAGAATTCGCTGTCAGGGCCGCCAGGCTCTCCAAGTTCTCAGCCTCGACTTCCGCCCCTCCAAGGCAAATCGGGAATATAGTTTACATGTTCATAGCGCAATGAGCAAGAAGACCCTGTATATCCTGATCGCGGCGGCCGTAATCCTGATTGGAGGGATTGCGGTTGCGGTGGCCTCATTGTACTCAAATACCAAGGAAAAAGGTCCCGCCGTGGATCCTGCACAGTTCATCGAACGGCACGCCTTGATTGAAGCCGTCCCGTCCGATGCCGCCATCGTGTTCTGTGTCAAGAATTTCGGCAGGGCTCTGGAACTGCTTGGAGACACTACCGCCGTGTTCCGGCAGCTTACTTCCGGCAAGTTCGACAAGATCGCCCGGGAATCTTTCGAGGGATTGAAAAGGGATCCCGCGATAATCTCCATCCATTACAGCAAGGACATGCCACCGCTCCTGGTGGTCAAGTCCGGAAAAGAAATCTCTGACTCCACATGGAATGACTGTTCGAAGCTAAGGGCCGTCGCTGACTCATCTGGCCTGTTCTCCAGGGTGAGCGGAGACCTGATCCTCATATCCTCTTCCGAGACGATAGCCAATTCATCGGCAAGACATATCTCTGAAGGTCACTCGGTCCTGGAATCCACCGGATTCGCCGAACTGGCCTCACAGGTGCCCGGGAGCGACATCATCTTCGTCTCCAACGCTTATTCGGACAATATTCTCGATGCCTATTTCGCCCGGAAGTACCGCAAACACGGCGATTTCTTCAAAGAGCTGGCGGGGTGGAGCGCTTTCAGTCTGACAAAGCACACCGACAGTGAGGTGTCCATGGACGGCACCCTGCTGTACGGAAGCGATCCGGCGTTCTACATGAATGTCCCCCGCCATGCGGGAACCGGCGCAGTGGGTATCGCAGACGCTGTTCCCGCCAATACGGATTTCGTTATAGACCTTCCGATCGGGAACATCAACTCTTACATTAAGGCCTACAGGAACTATCTGGATGCCAAATCCAGGCTGGACAAATATGAGGCTCAGCTTTCACGGCAAAAGAAAGACGTGGGACAGTCCGCTGAGGAGTGGGCCAAGTCTCTTGATATTAAGGAAATAGCCATTGTCAACCTCCACTTTGGCGGAAGGCTCAGACAACTGCTGTTCCTTAAGCCTGGAGGAAAGCGTCAGGGTGAGGGAGTCTCTGATTTCACCATCATGGCAGGCTTCCCTAAAACCGTGTTCGGGGATATATTCACCGCCGAGGAGGAGTCCGCCTACACCATCGTCAACGGCTGGATGGTTATTGGCGAGAGGGACTGCCTCGACGAGTTCTCACAGATGACCTTCGAGACTTTGCGGGAAAGGCTCACCGCAAGCGGACTGGCGGACAAGATCCCGCAGAAAGGTTGCGGATTTTGGATGTACCATTCCCTGACTGAGGATCCGAACCTCATCGGCACCACTTTCAGCCCGGTTATGGCCAAAGGTTTCCGGGATGTGATCGCTGGCGTCTCCTATGTCCCCGCCATCCTATCCGCCACCTCCAGAGGGGATAAGATGGGGCTTTCCCTGGATGTGAAAAGGACCGAGCTACCCGGAGGAAGGGCTCCTGTCCCGTCCGTGAGGGACACGACAGTTACCGTGACAAACGGCGAATTCAAGGTCACGAACAGCGCCACCGGCAAGATCAACACCTTGTATCAGAACAAGCATCTGTCGATATGCCTGAAGGATGAGAACGGGAAAGACATGTGGGGAATCCCGTTCAAGTTCCCGTTCCGGGGATATGTCAAGGAAGTTGACTTCTACAAGAACGGCAAGCTCCAGTACCTCTTCGCCGCCGACAGCAAGCTTTACATGATTGACAGGCTCGGGCGTTTTGTGGGAGGCACTCCCGTTGATCTGGGTAAGAAAATATCCCTTGGCCCGGAGGCGTATGACTTCTCCGGCAATAATGAATATACCGCCATGGTCTTGTTCAAGGACAACACCGTGGGACTGTTTGACCTCAAAGGCGCTCCCGTACCGTCATGGAAGGGAATAACCTCGGAGGAGACTATCAAAAGCCTGCCGGAACCGCTTGAGGGCGGAGGCAAGAGGTACTGGATCGTCCGTACCTCCAGGCAGGCCTTCGTGTGCCCGTTCGAAGGCGGGGATCCCGTCATTATCGGCGAAGGCAAGAAGATGATCCGCCCCGACAGCGAGATCACCATCAATGAAAAAGGTGTCTTCACGGCCAAGTGTCATGACGGCAAGGAAAGGACTTTCAAATTGGAAAAAGAAAAACGATAATACCATGGAAGAATTCAAGTTCCAATCAGTCAATAAGCTCATCGAGCAGAGCTTCAAGGAGAACTGGGACAGGCTAGCCCTCTCAAACTATCAGGGTGTCAGCCTCTGCTACCGCGACGTGGCCAGAAGGATCGAAAAGCTGCACATCGCTTTCGAGAAGTGCTTCCTCCACAAAGGAGACAAGGTGGCCATCTGCGCCCGCAACCAGGTCAACTGGGCGGTGAGTTACCTCGCCACTATGACTTACGGCGCCGTCGTGGTTCCCATTCTTCATGAGTTCAAGCCCGGGAATATCCACTACCTCGTCAATCATTCCGAGGCCAAGGTCCTTTTCGTGGACGACGTGATCTGGGAAGGGCTCAGCCCTGAGGAGATGCCAGGAGTCTATGCGGTGGTGAGAATCAACACCTTCCAGCTCCTGTACGCCAAGAATGACCGCATCGTGGAAGCCCGTGAGCACATGAACGAATATTTCGGCAAGCGCCACCCGAACGCATTCCTGCCCGAGGACCTAAATTACTACAAGGACTCCCCGAACGAGCTGGCTATGATCAACTACACCTCCGGAACCTCGGGGTTCTCAAAAGGTGTCATGATCCCTTACCGCGCCCTTTGCTCTAACATCCAGTTCGCGAAGCATGTGCTGCCTGAACTTGGCAACAGATCCAATGTTGTGTCAATGCTCCCTACCGCCCACATGTACGGGATGATGTTCGAGTTCCTTTTCGAGATGACCATCGGAATGCATGTCCATTTCCTGACCAGGATCCCGAGCCCGAAGATCATCACCCAGGCGCTGCAGGAGGTCAAGCCGAACATCATCATCGCCGTCCCTCTCATCATCGAGAAAGTCTATAAGTCCAAGATCCAGAAGATGGTGGAGAAGGGCAGCATCAAGACTATGCTGAAGATTCCCGGACTTAGCGACATGGTTCGCAAGAAGATCCGCACAGAACTTGTGAACGCCTTCGGAGGCAGCTTCGTCGAGGTCATTATGGGTGGAGCTGCTTTCAACAAGGAAGTTGAGAAGTTCTTCTGGGACATTGACTTCCCTTACACTGTCGGTTACGGCATGACAGAGTGCGCCCCGATTATCACCTACGCCCATTTCAACGACAAGAAGCTATATTCCTGCGGAAAGGCCGCCTACAACATGAAGATCAGGATCGACTCCGAGGATCCCGAGAGGATCGAGGGCGAGATCCAGTGCAAGGGCCCCAACAATTGCCTCGGCTACTACAAGAATGATGAGGCGACAGCCAGCCTGTTCACCGATGACGGTTGGATGAGGACCGGGGACATGGGTATCATCGACAAGGACGGCTACCTCTTCATCAGGGGACGCAGCAAGTGCATGATCCTTGGCCCGAACGGTCAGAACATCTATCCTGAAGAGCTTGAATCCGTGATCAACGCGGTCTCTTATGTCGTTGATTCACTCGTTATTGAGGATAATGGCGGTCTCACCGCCCTCATCTATCCCGATTACCATCAGGCAGAGCTTGACGGTCTGACCAGGGACCAGCTTGAGAAGAACCTCATCGGCCTTCTCCCCGACATCAACAAGGAGATCCCGGGATATGCCCAGATCCGTAAGATCGAGTTCATGCCCGAGGACTTCGAGAGGACTCCCAAGCGTTCCATCAAGAGATACCTTTACCAAAGAAGCGGCAAGTAATGGAGAAATTTGACCACAGGTACCTTGAGATGGCAGAAGTCTGGGCCAAGAACTCTTACTGCAAACGCCGGCAGGTAGGAGCTTTGATAGTCAAGGACCGCATGATCATCTCTGATGGCTACAACGGCACTCCTTCCGGATTCGAGAATATCTGCGAGGACGAGAACGGGGTGACTAAACCGTATGTCCTCCACGCTGAGGCCAACGCTATCACAAAGGTGGCAAAATCCGGCAACAGCAGCCAGGGAGCGACCCTTTATGTGACCGCCTCCCCTTGCCTGGAGTGTTCCAAACTGATCATCCAGTCAGGAATCAAGAGGGTTGTTTACAGGGACGAATACCGCCTGACCGACGGGATTGATCTTCTTCGTCGTGCCGGAATCGAGGTTGAGAAGGTAGATTGAACATGAGAAAAATTTCCCCTATCCTGATCGCTGTCCTGGGCATCATTGTCGGTGCCCTGGCCGTCACCACTTTCAACACTTACCGCCTTAAAAAGCACTATTACAACGTCCAGTTCGGGGATTGGCGCAAGCTCAACCTGATCCTTGACCAGATCGGGAAGAACTACGTTGACACGATCGACAACGAGAAGGTGAGCGAGGCGGCTATCGTGGCCGCTCTGGCAGCCTTGGATCCCCACTCAGTCTATATGCCTCCGGTGGAATTCAGTGAGGCTGAGACTGATCTGGCTGGTAAGTTCGACGGGATAGGAATCCAATTCAATGTGCCGAACGACACGGCTACCGTGATCGAGGTCATCCCCGGAGGCCCTTCCGAGAAAGTCGGGCTCCAGCAAGGGGACAGGATCCTGAAGGTCGATGAAAAGGTCATCGCCGGAGTGGGTTTCCCGCAAGACAGCATGGTCAGGAGAATGAAAGGCCCGGCCGGGTCGAAAGTCAAAATAACCGTAGGCAGGGGCAAGGAGAATATTGTCTTTGACATCACGAGAGGAAAGATCCCGGTCCACTGTGTGGACGCCGCTTTCATGGCAAATGACACGACCGGATACATCAAGCTCTCCAAGTTCTCCAAGAACACTTTCAGCGAGGTCAATATCGCCGCCATGAAACTCCTCGGCCAAGGAATGAAGAAACTGATTCTCGACCTGAGGGACAATTCCGGAGGCTATTTTGACCAGGCCCTCCTTCTGAGCGACATGTTCCTCGAGAAAGGGGATGAGATTGTGTACATGCAGGGCTTGCACCGGGCGAAAGACGAGTACAAAGCCGACGGGAAGGGCATCCTCAAGAATGTCGCCCTATCCGTTCTCATCAACGAGTCCAGCGCATCCTCAAGTGAGATATTCGCCGGAGCGATCCAGGACAACGACAGAGGAACCATTATCGGAAGACGATCCTTCGGTAAGGGGCTGGTACAGGAGCCGCTGTACTTCAGCGACGGTTCCGGAGTCAGGCTGACTGTGGCGAGGTTCTACACACCTTCCGGAAGGTGTATCCAGAAGCCCTATTCCGATGATTACAGGTACGACATCTACAAGCGTTACTCCGCTGGGGAAATGTACGACGCCGACAGCATCAAAGTTGACACATCGGCTGTTTACAAGACGGTCGGGGGCCGCGTTGTTTATGGAGGTGGCGGTATTATTCCTGACATATTCGTTCCCATCGACACGACCAGGGCGTCTGATTTCTATATCGCGTGCAACAAGAAAGCGACCCAGATGAGATTCTCCTCCGCGATGTTCGACCAGCACAAAAGCGTGATCTCCGGCATCGAGGATTTCGACGAGCTGAACCGCGCGCTGGACAGGATGGATATTCCCGCCAAGTTCCGTGAATACGCCTTGAGAGTGGACGGGATTCCCTGCTCCGCACAGGAATGGAAAGACACTGAGGAATATATGCTCCCGCAACTGCGGGCGCTTATCGGACGTTATTCCAAACTCGGGGACAACGCTTTCTACAAAATGTACCTCGGGGTGGACACCACCATCAAGAAAGCTATTGAATCGGAGTGACGTAGAGTTTGACGTCCTCCGCACTGATGGGATTGCCTCCGAATATCATCAAACGCTCAACCACATTGCCAAGCTCGCGGATATTCCCGGGCCAACTCTTTTCCTGAAGGAGCTTAATGGCCTCCGGGGAGAATTCTCTCGCTAGCATACCCTTCTCTGCGCTGAGCTGCTGGACGAAGTGATCCACAAGAAGAGGAATATCGTCTTTCCTTTCGTCCAAGGAAGGAACCTTGATGACGACGACGCTGAGACGGTAATACAGGTCCTCCCTGAAATTGCCCTTCTCAATCTCCTTGCGCAGGTCCTTGTTGGTGGCGGCTACAACCCTGACATCGACGACTATGTCCTTGTCGCTTCCGACGCGGGAGAGTTTCTTTTCCTGAAGGACTCTCAGGACCTTGGCCTGGGCGGCGAGGCTCATGTCACCGATCTCGTCGAGGAATAGAGTGCCTCCGTCAGCCTGCTCGAATTTACCCTTATGCTGCTTGATCGCTGATGTGAAAGAGCCCTTTTCGTGGCCGAACAACTCACTCTCAATTAGTTCCGATGGGATAGCGGCGCAGTTGACCTCGATGTAAGGCATCGAGCTACGCTCGCTCTGCTCGTAAAGGCTCCTGGCCACAAGTTCCTTTCCGGAACCGTTGGGACCCATGATCAAGACCCTTGAATCAGTCGGGGCGACCTTGGCGATCATGTCCCGGATCATACGGATAGGCTCCGACTCCCCTATCATTTTCTGGCCATAGACCTTCTTTTTCAGACGCTGATTCTCTTTTACGATGACGGCTCGCTCGGTAGCGTTTTTGATCGTGATGAGTATCCGATTGAGATCCAACGGCTTTTGGATGAAATCAAAGGCTCCTTTCTTGATGCACTCGACAGCGGTGTCGATGTCCCCGTGGCCTGAGATCATCACTATGGCCGCATCTATGCCATCGGCTACGAGTTTCTCAAGGACCTCCGTCCCATCCATCCCGGGCATCTTAATGTCGCAGAAGATCACGTCGAAACGCTCTTTGTCAACCTTTGAGAGCGCGGTGGCGCCATCCTCGGCGGTATCGACCTCATAACCCTCATCTGTGAGTATCTCGCCCAAAGAGTTCCTGATGGCCCTCTCGTCATCTACAATCAGAATCTTCATATCAGAGTTTCTTTTCTATCACATCTTTACGCGAATATCGGACTTTTTCCCGGAATTTTGATATTTTTGTCATTATGAACATTCCTGATATCATCATAGCCATTGACGGCTACTCATCCACTGGCAAAAGCACGCTCGCTAAACTTATAGCCGAGCAATATTCATTCCTTTACCTGGACTCCGGAGCGATGTACCGCGGAGTCACTCTCCACGCTCTTGAGAACGGGATTATCGACGCTTCCGGAACCATAGACGAGGCTCGCCTGAAGAGCGCTCTCGAGAACCTGGACCTCGATTTCAGGATCGACGGGACCTATATCGGTGATCGCAGGGTCGAGCAGGACATCCGCACATTGGAAGTGTCCAGCCACGTCAGCCCTGTCTCAGCGATTCCGTTCGTGAGGAACTACGTTGACGAGAAACTGCACGCTTTCGGTCAGAGGAAAAGGGTCGTGATGGATGGCCGTGACATCGGCACAACGGTCTTCCCTGACGCTGAGGTCAAGATATTTATGACAGCCAGTCCCGAAGTCAGGGCCCAGAGACGTTTTGACGAAATGAAAGCCAAGGGGCAAGAGCCTGTCATGGAGGAGGTTATGAAGAATCTTCTCGAGAGGGATTACATCGACTCCCACAGGGAGGTCTCCCCTCTTTCACGTGCCGCGGACGCCTATGTCATGGATAATTCCGACATGACGCTCCATGAGGAGACCGTGTGGTTCCAGGGACTCTGCCAGGGCAAATTCGGAATCCTGGAGTAATGCCTTTGACTGTCGAGATAGACAAACGTTCGGGCTTTTGCGGCGGGGTCATCCGTGCCATAAGCAAGGCGGAGGAGTTCCTGGACGCGAATCCCGGAAAGAAGTTATATTCCCTTGGGGCGATAGTCCACAATGAGGCTGAGCTGGAAAGGCTCGGCCGCAAGGGGCTTGTCACGATCGGCAAGGAGGATATTGGCAAGATTCCATCGCCTTCGACTGAGACTCTGTTGATCCGCGCCCATGGAGAGCCGCCTTCCACTTACGAGCTCGCCCGTGAGGTCGGAATCAATGTCATCGACTGCACCTGTCCCGTGGTCCTTAAACTCCAGCAGAACATCCGGGAAGCGCACCGGCGACTCAAGATCGGTGTTGCCGGCTCCGGCGGCTCGACCAACGGTCAGGTGCTGGTGTTCGGGAAGGTGGGTCATGCGGAGGTTCTGGGGCTGCTGGGCCAGGTCGGCGGAGACGCGGTTGTCATTGAGAATATGGACATGCTTCTCACTGCCCTGGAGGACGGCACGATCAGGACCGACGTGCCGCTGGAGATATTCTCCCAGACGACCAAGAGCCCGACTGAATATTCCGAGATATGCGCCGTGCTATCCGAGAAGGCTCAGGCCGGGCTGACAGTCCACAACACAATCTGCTCGCAAGTGGCGTCAAGGCATGAGGAGCTCTCTTCATTCGCCCAGTCCCACGACATAATCATTTTTGTGTCAGGAGCTTCCAGCTCAAACGGCAAGGTTCTTTGCGACCTTTGCCGGTCAAGGAACACAAGGACCTATCATATCTCAAGCCCGGAGGAAATCGACTCTTCATGGTTCCGTCCCGACGACCGGGTCGGCATCTGCGGCGCCACCTCCACCCCCCGCTGGCTCCTTGAGGAAGTCGCCGAAGCCATCAGGGCCATCCCATTGTCATTCTGAGCTTAAACCAAGAAAGTAAAACCCAAATTTGCAATAAAAGGCACAATTAGTTAAATTTGCATGATTGACGCATTTTGATATTTAATTTATTCAATATATGGCAACAACTGCAGATTTTAAGAACGGACTGTTCATCAACTACAACGGCAAGCCTTGCCAGGTAGTCTATTTCCAGCATGTCAAGCCCGGTAAGGGCCCCGCTTTCGTCAAGACAAAGCTCCGTAACCTCGAGAACGGAAGGATCCTCGAGAACACTTTCACCGCCGGCATGAAGATCGACGTCATCACAGTCGAGAGGCGCCCCTACCAGTTCCTCTATTCCGATGAGGACGGATTCAACTTCATGCATGAGGAGACTTACGAGCAGATCCACCTTCCCCACGACGTCGTCGAGAACGCCGACCTCATGAAAGAGGGTCAGCATGTTGAGATGATGTTCGTCCTCGAGCCCGAGGAGAGGTGCCTTACCTGCGAGCTCCCGACCTATGTGACCCTTGAGGTTACCTACGCCGAGCCTGCCGTCAAGGGTAACACCGCTTCTACCAGCGCCCTCAAGGAGGTCACTCTTGAGACCGGTGCCAAGGTGATGGTTCCGCTCTTCATCAACCAGGGCGAGAAGATCACAGTCAACACTTCCGACCGCACCTACGGCCAGAGGGTGTAAACCTGACAAAACAGTCATAAAACGGACAACCTATAAGATTGTCCGTTTTTTTTTTGCATATTTGTTGAACAAACCTTTTAACCATGAATAAAATCGTATCTTCAATCAAATCAGGCATGTTGCCCTGTTTGTTATTGTGTTTTTCCTTGATAGCTGCCTGCGGCCCGAAGGAGGATCCCGTAATCGATGTGACAGGTATTTCTCTGGACCAAAGTTCGCTCACCCTCGATATTGGCGGCACCGCTAACCTGACCGCGACAGTGAGTCCTTCCAACGCCACGAACAAGGCGGTGAGTTGGTCGACATCCAACCAGTCTGTGGCCACCGTCAACAACGGGACAGTGACAGCTGTGGCAGCTGGCACGGTCACCATTACCGCGACAGCCGGAGGGAAGTCCGCCACCTGTTCGGTGACGGTCAATAAAAAAGAGGTAGCCGTGGCATCCATAGATTTAGACCAAACCGAGGCCGAATTGGAAACAGGTGAGACTCTGACACTTACGGCTACCGTGACACCTAACGACGCCACTAACAAGACAGTGACATGGACCTCCAGCAATGATAAAACGGCGACCGTCAAGGACGGTGTTGTCTATGCCATAGCTGCAGGCACTGTCACAATCACAGCATCGGTAGGACACAAAAATACCACTTGCGAAGTTAAGGTTATTCCCAATAAGGAAGAGGAGACAAGAGCAGTATTGATGAAGTTTTACGAGGCCCTGGACGGCCCTCACTGGACAAAGCGGAATGGATGGGGAACAGATCAGCCGATCAGAGAATGGGATGGTGTTGAATATTCTCCCGGCAATTTGTGGCTCACCTTCCATGGCGTCGGCCTCAAAGGTGAGATTCCGGATTGCATAGGAGATCTGACAAATCTGCAGTCCATTGATATTCGGAATGAGCCAGGTTTGACCGGAACCTTGCCGGATTCATTCCGCAAACTGGTCAATCTTGAAAGAATTCACATTTCAAACACATCGATGACGTCTTTGCCTGATGTCTTTTCCGATATGCACGACCTCGAAAATGCGCAGATTTATGATAATGCGAATATGACAGGTCCGTTGCCCGAAAGTATTGGCTCATCCGATAAGTTGGAGGAACTCTCTTTGGGGTTTAACTGCTTTACAGGTAACATTCCCGCTTCATGGATAAAGCATAGGGAGCATTTGCTTCTGCAATTCAATCATCTGACAGGCAAGATTCCGGAGGCCTTTCTGCAAGGATCGCATGATGAGGTGGCTATTTTCCTTGTCCGATCATTGAATCAACATGAAGGATATGGCTTTGACATAAGTGAAATCGATGTCCCGGGCTACTGGCCAACCGGGGTTATTGATGACATCGCCGCTGACCAATCCTTCACCTTCGCTGACGTGGTGAAGAAAAACAAGTACACAGTTTATCTTTCCTGGGCGCCATGGTGTCCCTTCTCAAAGATTCTTCTTCCTCAGTTGCTGGATTACTATGACAAGTATCATAAAGACGGACTGGAAATCATCGCCACTCAAATTGTCCCGGAAGATAATGGCTCTATGCATAATCCTGGTCATGAGGAGGATGAACGTAAACAACTGGCCACAGTTCTGGAAAAAGGGTATGACCGGTGGTATAATTTCTATTTCAGTACAGTGCCAATTCCTTCTATTTATCCAGCCACGACTCCGCAAGCTGAAGTTTATGACAGCGAAGGCAATCTGGTGTACACCAGTTTCTATAAGTTCCTCGGCACCGATAGCCGGAATCGTTGTTATGCCTCCGCCAGCCAGACACTCATGCCTTTCCTCGAGACCTTATTCGGTCCCGCTGAAGAGTTCGAGGAATACACCTCGACTGACTACTCCAAGGATGGCGAGGTCATGACCTTACAGAAAGCCACCGTCGGCAAGGGAATCAACCTGGTCTTCATGGGAGACGCCTACGTCGACAAAGACATGGGCAAGGGCGGTCTGTATGAGACATTAATGAAGCAGAGCATGGAGGAGTTCTTCGCGATCGAGCCTTTCAAGACCTTCCGTGAAAGGTTCAATGTCTACGCCGTGAAGGTGGTATCGCCCAACGGATGGACAGGTCCTGGCTATGAGACCGCTTTAGGTGCGGTGTTCACTCACGGATCTTCAAGTTCAGGGGTTCTCGACAAGTGTTTCGAATACGCTTTGAAGGTCCCTGAAATAAAGGATGGCAAGAACTTGATGATCAGCGTGCTGGTCAACTCTCGCAACGCTGGTGGTATCACCAATATGATAGAGTCCTCGCAGTCAGGTGTGGCGTTCACTTCCAGTGAGGGCAACAATCCCGAGAGTTTCGGAATGATTCTTCGTCACGAGGCCGGTGGCCATGCGTTCGCCTTCCTCGATGATGAGTATTTCAACATCCAGACAGAGCCCACGGCTGACCATATCGCCCACCGCAAGTCGATGTACGAGAAGTACGGCTGGTACGCCAACATTGACTTCACGAACGATCCGACAGCGGTCAAATGGAGCGCCTTCTTGACAGATGAGCGTTACAAGGATGAGGTCGGGATTTTCGAAGGTGGTTCCCTGTATGCCAGAAATGCCTACAGGCCTACCAACCATAGTATGATGAACGACCATTTCGAGTACTTCAATGCTCCTTCGAGATGGGCTATCTACAAGAGAATTATGGAGTTGAGCGGCGAGGAAGCCAGTTTCGAGAAGTTCCTGGAATATGACGCTATCAATCGCGGGAAGAAACAAGCTGCCTCCGCACCTAGGACCCGCTCTGACATCAAGATTGAGCACACCCCACCTGTCATAATGCCGTAAGGCCAGAGGGTCTAGTTATCACGACCAATCACAAAAAGACGGGTGGATAAATTGTCCACCCGTCTTTTGTTATTATCTTTGGGAATATGAGCAACCTGATCCTTATTACACTTATGAGTTTCGGAATCATCGCCGGATCAAAGGCGACCACTGACGGATATGTCTATCTCGGGCACAACGAGGACATCCCCGGTCTCAAAAAGATGCTGAATATCTACAATGTCCCGTCTTCAGACGACAACCTCGCCGGACTATGGTTCGAGTTCCCTGGCCGGATTGGAGACAGCTATGTCAATGAGAAAGGGGTCTGCATCGTCTCCAACGAGACTCCCTCCAAGGAAAAGGGTTCTTTCGGAACCAGCCTGTATGAGGCTCAGACCAAGGCTTTCCGTCAGGCCAAGTCGGCCAGGGAAGCCGTCTTGATCATTGGATCGGAAGTCAGGAAACATGGCTGCAAAGAGTCCGGAAGAACATACCTGATCGCGGATTCAAAGGAAGGATGGGTGCTCTCTATCGTGAAAGGAAAGCTCTGGGTGGCCCAAAGAGTGCCGGATGACGAGATCATGACGATCACCGACCGTTTCAACATCGGGGAAATTGACCTTGATGATCATGAGAATTTCCTGGGCAGCGAAAAGCTGATACGGAAAGCCAAATGGAGAGGCTGGTACAAGCCCCGCCGGGACGGTGTTTTCAATTTCGCCAAGGCATATTCAGACAACTTGCGCCAAGCGGAGGAACCTTTCTCCAAAAAACCGGAGAAAAAAGTCCACCGGCGGGATCTGTCCAAGATGCTCGCCGAACCTCCGATCCACAGCGAGGCGACAGCCTTAACAACCATATTCACACTCAACCCGGCTTATCCACCCGAAAAAGGCACCGTCATCTGGGTAGGGCTTCCGGGACAGGACGCGGCCAACCAGAATCAATGGACGATATTCACAAAGTCTCCAGACTCATGTCACCGCTACAATAACGCCACGATGGCTCTGGACAGGCACTTCAAGGAGACGATCGGCTTCCGGGAGCGCTGGCCAGGACATTTCTACTGGCATTATCTCTACCCCGAAACAAACATCAACGTCATTCCCCACGACTTAACCGTCTATATTCCAAAGACTTCCAGAGGCGGAGAGGACTCTTTCAACGACCATTTCCATGTTCTTGAGGACAAGGGTCGGGGACTGCTGCACGCTTTCTGGACTCAAGGGTCTTTCGAGGCGGCTGACAACGAGAAAGTCGTCCACGCCAGCAGCGCTGACGGCGGCAAGACTTGGACGGAGCCTGTCATGATAGCCGGTTCGCCTTCACTTGAGAACCCCAAGCCTGTGGCCGCATGGCAGCAACCGATGATCAGCAAAAGCGGACGCCTGTACTGTCTCTGGAACCAGGAGACCACGGTGAAGAAACACCTCTGCGGGCTCATGTACGGGAGATATTCCGACGACGGAGGAAAGACATGGAGCGAGCCGGAGATGGTCCCTTTCCCCAAACGGTTCAAGGCTGATCCGGAAGACCCCAACGTCCCCCCGACCTGGTGTATTTGGCAACGTCCGCTGCGCTTGGGTAAGGACGGCCGCTACATCGCCGGATGCTCCCGATACGGAACCGACGGCATCAGCCGGGTGGAGTTCTGGCAATATGACAACATCGACGACGACCCCCAAATCAGGGACATACGCATCTCTTTCTTCAACACCGACGATGATTCTTTCGACGCGTCAAAGGTTGAGAACGATCATGATTATTCATCCAGAGATGGCCGCAGGGTAGAAGAGGCTTGCGTCACCGGTTTACCGGATGGGAGGCTTTTCGCCGTGATGCGCACCACGATCGGACACCCCATCTGGTCCGTCAGCTCCGATGATGGGAAGACTTGGTCCAGGCCGGAGATACTCCGCTACAAAGACGGCGGAGAGGCCATCCTCCAGCCATGCTCCCCTTGCCCGATCTACGATTACTCAGGACCCGAGGCCAGAAGCGGGAAATATTTCCTGCTT
The DNA here is from genome assembly GCA_902785825.1 of uncultured Bacteroidia bacterium. Lineage (GTDB taxonomy): Bacteria > Bacteroidota > Bacteroidia > Bacteroidales > UBA932 > Cryptobacteroides. The sequence goes on along the minus strand of CACZZZ010000003.1, from coordinate 147,474 downwards.
GTCCACAACACATTCGACTTCAACGGCCTGACCGCTTACCAGAACCGGGGACCTGTTTTCAAACTGGACGGGGAGTTCGTCCCGGACGCCCACCAGCCCATCTGGTTCAAGGATGCGGGAATATTCTCCCGGCGGGATTCCGGGAACTCGCTCTACACCAGCTACACCTCACAAGGCAGGGGCGGGATACTCTGGTTCGGCGACCAGAAATACTATCTCTTCGGCAAAAGGATGAGATGGAATGACGGGAAATAATGCTATATTTGTATGTTATGTCAGACTATATCGTATCAGCGAGAAAATACCGTCCTGACTCCTTCGAGACCCTCATCGGGCAGGACAATATAGCACAGACCCTGAAGAACTCCATAATCAGGGGCAAACTGGCGCACGCATACCTTTTCTGCGGCCCCCGAGGGGTCGGTAAGACCACGACAGCGAGGATATTCGCGAAGGCGATCAACTGCGCCAACCCATCCGAGGACATGGAACCCTGCGGAAAATGCGAGTCATGCGTCTCATTCCAGGAAGGCCGCTCGTACTGCATACATGAGCTGGACGCCGCGTCCAACAATGGTGTGGAGGACATCAAGAACCTGATGGACCAAGTGCAAATCCCACCGCAGGTCGGAAAGTACAGCGTCTATATCATCGATGAGGTCCACATGCTCTCGACGGCAGCCTTCAACGCCTTCCTAAAGACTCTTGAGGAGCCGCCGGCACACGCCATATTCATTCTCGCCACAACTGAGAAGCACAAGATTCTCCCGACGATCCTGTCCCGCTGCCAGACGTACGACTTCAACCGGATCTCGATCCCGGACATGGTCCTGAACCTCAGGAATATAGCCTCGAAAGAAAACGTCAAGATCGACGACGAGTCCCTCCACGTGATCGCCCAGAAGGCGGACGGCGCGATGCGAGACGCCCTCACGATCTTCGACCAGACAGTGGCGTTCTGCGGATCCGACATCAAATACGAGGATGTCATCCGGAACCTCAATGTCCTGGACTACGACTATTCTTTCGCCCTGGTGGATGATTTCCTCGCCGGGGATTACGGGAAAGCTCTCCTGACCTTCGACGAGATACTTTCCAAAGGTTTCAACGCCTTGCATTTCTGCTCAGCGCTGAGCTCACACCTAAGGGACCTGATGGTCACTAAGAACGGTGGTCTGGACGCGTTGCTGGAGCTTCCTGAATCCCTGAAGAAAAGATATGTCGAGCAGGCGAGCCGCTGCTCCCTGAAGTTCCTTTACGACGCACTCGGAGTGACCACAGCCTGCGAGTCTGGCTACAAGATGGCGGTTAACCCCAGGCTCCACATCGAGTTCGCGCTGATGAAGCTCAGTTTCCTCGTGAAGGCCCCGGGGATGGCCGATCAGGTCGGCCGGCAGGGGACGGGTAGTGAAGACCATGCCACCCTCGGCACTGTAAGAGGGGGGACCGTGAGCGAAGCGAACGGTGGGGCCGAGCGAAGCGAGGCGTCTGAACACCCGTCCCCTGCCGGCCCGAGACCAGCTCGCAAAAAGCCGGCGAAGACCGGCTCGGCACTGTCGCTGAACGCCATTCTCGAGGAAGAAGAGCAGGAGAAGAAGAAAGAGATAAAAAAAGCCCAGGACGTATCCGATGAGCTTCCCGAGGACGAGGCGATCCTCAACGCGTGGAAAACCATCCCGGAAGAGTTCAAGGCCCTGAACCAGATCCGCCTCGCCAACACTCTGGAGAACTCCGACGTCGAAATCGGAACCGCCGACGGGATGAAGGTCGTCACCTTCAAGGTCAGCAACGAGGCCCAGCGGAAATGGATCCAGGAAAACAGGCTTCTTTCTCTGGAAGGAAATTTGCAGAAGAAAACAGGGTCTTCCAAGATCCGCCTCGAGGTAGGCGTGATCCCAATGGAGGAAAAAGAAGTCCAGCCCTACACGGACCAGGAGAAGGCAACCGCCCTTATGGGACAGAACGGTGAGCTGAGGAACCTGGTGAAAGACTTCGGGTTGGAGACAAGATAAAGCGTATTCGAAATGAAACTTCACTGCGAGAATCTCGTTAAGAAATACGGCATCAGGACCGTTGTGAAAGGTGTCTCAATGGAAATCAACCAGGGAGAGATCGTCGGTTTCCTCGGGCCCAACGGAGCGGGCAAGACAACCAGCTTCTACATGATCACCGGGCAGATTGTGCCAAACGGGGGCAGGGTTTTCCTGGATGACGAGGACATCACCGACCTCCCCATGTACAAGAGAGCCCAAAAAGGCATAGGTTACCTCCCCCAGGAAGCTTCTGTGTTCCGTAAGATGTCTGTTGAGGACAATATCATGTCGGTCATGGAGATGTCAGACATGAATAAGGAGGAGAGGAAGGAAAGGCTTGAGAGCCTCATCAGCGAGTTTAACCTCTCGAAAGTGCGCAAGAGCCTCGGAATCCAGCTCTCAGGAGGCGAGAGGCGCCGCTGTGAGATAGCGCGCGCCTTGGCCATTGACCCGAAGTTCATCCTTCTGGACGAGCCCTTCGCCGGAGTTGACCCGATCGCCGTGGAAGACATCCAGTTCATTATAGCTAAACTGAAGTACAAGGATATCGGCGTTATCATCACCGACCACAATGTCGGTGAGACCCTGGCCATCACCGACAGAGCCTACCTTCTCTACGAAGGATCCATCCTGCAACAAGGCACGCCAGAGTCGCTCGCCGCTGACGAGGATGTTCGCACGAAATATCTCGGATCAGGCTTCATACTTAAAAAATCCGTTTCTGTCGAACGGGCGAAAGCCGAGCATGAGGCCATCGAGGCTGCCAAGGACAATGTCATAATCGAAAACCCCTTAAACTAAAATATCATGAAACGGACTTTGATAATATCCATGCTGGCCATTGTGGCCGCGATGATGATTCCCTCTGATCTTTTCGGCCAAGCCCAGATCTATACCAGGAAGGAAAAACTCAAGGACTTGACCGCCAAGACAGTGAAGGTGGTCATGACCGGTGACGAGATTCTCGACGAGGCCCTCAAGCAGTCCGTCACGACTGCCTGGACGCTCTCCCCATACGAGTTCTGCTCCAATGAGGAATTCCAGAAGATAAAGACAGACAGCAAGTTCTACTTCCTGATTGTCGTGAAAGGACAGCAAAGGAAGGAAGCGGAGCCTGGCATCGACCTGCTCACCTTCGTTAAAGGCGGCGAGGGTGCTGACAAATCGATTGAGGACATGCTTGAAGTCGTGACATTCCCTCTGCGTTCAGCGGTGGATCCCTCCGGAAGGGAGTTTCTCCTGCTCCCGGCTTTCCTCTCTATCATGCAGGAACACGCCCAGAGCCTTACCGACTCTGAGGTCAAGGCATATTCACCTCTCGGAGCCAACGCCTCAAAGAAATTGAGGATGAAACAGGTATATTTCTTCAAGGACGATTTCGCTCCTCAGGTTGGTGAGAAGGCTCTGGAGTCGCTTGATGAGGACATATTCGTCAAGGAGGACGAGGATGACGTTGATGAGGTGTTCTCTGACGGCACTTTCAACGCTGTTGTGAGCTACGTGGTCGCCCCTTCCGAGCCAGTCAACGGTTCTGTGTGCTACAAGATGCTCATCGGAGCTGATGACCATAAGCTTTATTGGTACAAGAAGCATCGCATCTCACCCCGCCAGGGAGCCGGATTCCTTGACAGTGACTTGAAGGCAATTAAACTCCTAAGGAAATAATGCTTGTTGGCAAAGCCCCATGCGGGTTGCGATACGCTGTGAAAAGGAGTGGCAGGGCTGTTGGCTACTGCTCCCTGACCATCAAATGCGGCACCCGTGATGAGGGGAGCCACCACAGTGGGATAGCCCACTTCACAGAGCACACGATATTCAAAGGCACATCGCGCAAGAGCGCCAAGGTCATCAACAGCTATCTCGACAAGCTGGGTGGTGACCTTAACGCTTTCACCACCAAAGAGGAGATTGTTCTCCACTCGACCGTATTGAAAGAAGATCTCGGGAAAGCCGCCTCCCTACTGCTGGAACTGGCGACATGTCCCGTCTTCCCGGACGATGAGATCGCCATCGAGAAAGGAGTGGTGATTGACGAGATCAGTTCCTACAAGGACTCCCCCGCCGACGATGTGTACGACCGTTTCGAGGAGACCCTCCTGGCCGGCCACCCCCTTGGACGGCCTATACTCGGCACAGCCGCGAGCGTCAAAAAGATCACGGCGGAAGAGCTGAGGGAGTTTGTCAAAGAGCGTTTCACTCCCGGGAATATGGCTCTAGCCGTTGTAGCGGACATCGACGAGAAAAAGATGGAGCAAGGGGTGCTGAGACTCGCCGAAAAGGTGTTTGACGGCTCTTGGGTTGAATCGCAGGCGCGCGAGCTGCTGCCTGTCAAGACACCTGCCATATTCAGCAAAACCCTGGAGAAACGGAATCATGAGGTCAATGCCGTAATCGGAGGCTTAGCTCCGTCCCTGTACGACAAAGACCAGCGGTTCGCGGCGATTCTCCTCTCCAATATCGTCGGGGGACCTGCCTCAAACTCAAAACTGAACGACCTTTTGAGGGAGAGAAACGGCTGGGTGTATGGGGTCGAGACTTCTTATACCCAGTACTCCGACACAGGAGTCATGGCGATATCGATGGGCTGCGACAGGTCCAATCTTGAGAAATGCCTGAAAGGCGTGGACAAAGTGATCAGGAAGATGCGTGACGATCTTCTTTCCGATTCCGCAGTGAAAGCCGCCAAAAGACAGCTGCTCGGGCAACTCGCCATCAGCTCGGACAATGGTGAGACCCAATGCCTTTCCATGGGCAAAAGCCTGGTCTCTTTCGGAGACGTGTCCACAGACAATGAGAACAAGGAGGCGATAGAGGCGATCTCCGCCGACCGGATCCGGGAGTCCGCCAGGAAGATATTCAATCCTGAGACATTATCGACGTTAGTTTATTTATAACATAATATGAAAGGTTTATTATCAATTGTTTCCGTAGCGGGGATCGCCCTTGTGGCATCCTGCGGCAAGGTTACTCCTCCGGAGCCTTACGGAGCTGTCCCGACTCCCCAGCAAGTGGAGTGGCAGAAGATGGAGATGAACATGTTCGCCCATTTCGGTCCCAACACCTTCACCGGTCTGGAATGGGGTCTCGGAACCGAGGCGGAAGACATTTTCAACCCCACGGCTCTTGACTGCAACCAGTGGGCTTCCATCGCGAAAGAGGCCGGTTTCAAAGGAATCATCATCACCGGAAAGCATCACGACGGATTCTGCCTCTGGCCCAACCCGGTCAGTAACCACACTGTAGCCCAGAGTCCTTGGAAAGACGGGAAGGGAGATGTGCTGAAAGAACTCTCAGAGGCTTGTGCGAAGGAAGGCATCAAGTTCGGAGTCTATGTTTCCCCCTGGGACCGCAACGACCCGCATTACGGCACTCCTGAATATAACGACGTGTATGTCAAGACCTTGGAGACTGTCCACGACGGACGCTACGGAGAGATCTTCGAGCAGTGGTTCGACGGAGCCAACGGCGAGGGTCCCAACGGTAAGAAGCAGGTCTATGACTGGCCCCGCTTCCACGAGACTGTCTTGAAATATTCACCCAACGCCATCATGTTCAGCGACGTGGGTCCCGGCTGCCGCTGGGTCGGAAACGAGAGCGGAGTCGCCGGAAGGACAAACTGGAGCACCTTGAACACCAAAGGGTTCACCCCTGGAGCTGGATCCCCTTCGACAGACACCCTCAACACCGGCAACGTCCATGGCGCAGTCTGGCATCCTGCGGAGACAGATGTTTCCATCCGTCCGGGATGGTTCTGGAGAGAGAGCGAGAACGACAAGGTCAAGTCCCTTAAGAAGTTGCTGAGCATCTATTACACCAGCGTCGGAAGGAACTCCCTGCTGCTGCTCAATGTCCCGCCGGACAATAGGGGTCTTATCCATGAGGCTGACGCCGCGAGACTCAAGGAGTTCAAGGCAGCCTTGGACGAGATATTCAAAGACAATCTCGCCGACGGTGCGAAGGCCAAGGCTTCCAACGTCAGGGGTCGCGGATTTGGAGCCGAAAACATCCTTGACGGGAACTTTGACTCCTATTGGGCGACTAAGGATGGGATCAACGAGGCGTCCGTGACATTCAACCTCGCCGGCGAGAAGACCTTCAACAGGGTCCTGATCCAGGAGTATATCCCCTTGGGACAAAGGGTAAAGTCCTTCACGGTCGAGGCGGAAGGTCCTGATGGTCAATGGAAAGAAATAGCTCAGGAGACCACCATCGGTTACAAGAGGATTGTCCCGACGGAAAAGATCACCACCTCGAAAGTGAGGGTCAACCTGGTCGCCTACGCCCCCGTCACTATCAACGGATTTGGACTTTATCTCGACAATATTTCCGATTATTCAGATTAATCGCTAATTTTGAAGTGAAGTTATCCTTCTGAACGAAGGCACCTGTCATTCTGAGCGAAGCGAAGAATCTATTAATAATCATAATGATATGAAACTCAAGACATTCCTTGCGGCATCGCTGCTCATCCTAGCGGCCGCCTGCACATCCAAGAAGGCCACTGTCGGCCCCATCAAGGTCGATGTTCCCGCCCGTCCCGCCGGCCAGGAGAACGTCATTGGCCTGACCGTTCCTCCGATTGAGACCGTCAGGGTCGGATTTGTCGGTCTCGGAATGAGAGGCTCAGGCGCTGTCCCCCGCTTCACTTATATTCCCGGAGTACAGATCGTAGCTCTCTGCGACGTTCTTCCCGAAAATGTCGAGAGGTCACAGAAGACATTGGAATCCAGAGGCTTGCCCAGAGCAGCGGAATATTCCGGAAGCACCGAGGCGTACAAACAGCTCTGCGAGAGGGATGACATCGACCTGGTCTATATTTGCACAGACTGGGCTCACCATGTTCCCGTGGCCCTCTATGCGATGGAGCACGGCAAACATGTCGCCTGCGAGGTTCCTATGGCCGCTTCCCTCAAAGACATCTGGGATGTGATCAACACCGCCGAGAGGACCCGCAAGCACTGCATGATGCTTGAGAACTGCTGCTACGACTTCTTCGAGATGTCCTGCCTCTCTATGGCGCAGGCCGGTCTCTTCGGTGAGATCCTCCACGTCGAAGGCTCTTACCTCCACAACCTCGATCCTTTCTGGGATGAGTACTGGAACAACTGGAGACTCGACTTCAACGAGAAGCACAAGGGCGATCTCTACGCCACCCATGGCCTCGGCCCTGTGGCCCAGGTTCTCAACATCCACAGAGGCGACCGCTTCAAGACTCTCGTCGCGATGGAGACCAAGGCTGTCAACGGCCCTCGCAACGTCGAGAAACGTCATGGCCGCAAGAGCGAGGACTTCCAGAACGGTGATGAGACCAGCACTATGATCCTCACCGAGAACGGCAAGACCATCCTGATCGAACACGACGTGATGACCCCCAGGCCCTACAGCCGCATGTACCAGCTTGTCGGTACCGAGGGATATGCCGGTAAGTATCCTGTCCAGCAGATTGTCCTTCGTGGCGACCAGTTCAAGGAGACCCCCAGCATCGAGGACTTCAACACTGAGAAGCGTCTGACCGCTGAAGAGATGAAGGAATATCAGGAGAAATACCGCAACCCGATCCTCACCCCTGAGCTTGAGGCTCTTGCAAAGGAGGTCGGTGGCCACGGTGGAATGGACTTCATCATGGACTACAGGTTGATCTACTGCCTCCACAACGGCCTTCCTCTCGACATGGACGTCTATGACATGGCCGAGTGGTGCTGCCTCGCGGAACTTGGCGAGATCTCGATCAAGAACGGTAACATGCCTGTCGAGGTTCCCGACTTCACCCGCGGTGCATGGAACCAGGTCAAAGGCTTCTCCTACGCTTTCGCAAAATAATCTGACATGAGAATCAGGAATCTTATAGTGGCCGCCACGCTTTTGCTGGCGGCCTCTTGCGCTTCAGACAAGAGCGCCGGACCAATCAAGGTTAAAGTCCCGGCCAGACCCGCCGGACAGGAGAATGTGATCGGACTGACAGTCCCGGCGATGGACACTGTCAGGATAGGTTTCGTTGGACTGGGAGCCAGAGGCCCCTACGCCGTAGATCGTTACACTTATATTCCCGGAGTCAAGATCGTAGCTCTTTGCGATGTCATCCCCGACAACGTGGAAAAAGTCCAGAAGGCGCTGGAAAACAGAGGTTTCCCGAGGGCTGCCGGATATTCCGGAGACACCGAGGTCTATAAACAACTTTGCGAGAGGGACGACATCGACCTGGTCTATATCTGCACAGACTGGGTACACCACACTCCTATAGCGCTCTATGCTATGGAGCATGGCAAGAACGTCGCCTGCGAGGTTCCGATGGCCACCTCCCTGGATGAGATTTGGGCCCTTATCAACATGTCCGAGAAGACCCGCAAGCACTGCATGATGCTCGAGAACTGCTGCTACGACTTCTTCGAGATGTCTTGCCTGGCGATGGCCCAGGCCGGGGTCTTCGGTGATATTCTCCATGTCGAGGGTTCCTATCTCCATTATCTTGATCCCTACTGGGGCGGCTACTGGAACAATTGGAGGCTCGATTTCAACCAGAAACATAAGGGAGATGTCTATCCCACCCATGGGCTTGGTCCTATCGCCCAGGTTCTTGGCATCCACAGGGGCGACCGGTTCAAGACCCTGGTGGCCATGGACACAAAGCCATCCAACGGCCCCCGTGCTGTCAAACGTATGACAGGGAAGGACGGTGATGACTTCCAGAATGGCGACGAGACCAGCACTATGATCCGGACCGAGAATGGAAAGACCATCCTCGTTGAGCACGATGTCCTGACTCCCAGGCCTTACGACAGGATGTACCAGATTGTCGGATCACATGGTTTCGCGGAGAAGTATCCCGTGGAAAGAATCGTCCTGAGGGCTGACCAGTTGCAGGAGAATCCCGCTTCTGAGGATCTCAGCGAGAAACACTTGAACGCGGAGGAAATGGCTCAGCTCCAGCAGAAATATCGCAGTCCGATCCTGACCCCGGAACTCGAGGAGCTCGCCAAGAAGGTCGGTGGCCACGGCGGGATGGACTTCATCATGGACTACAGGCTGGTCTATTGCCTGCGCAACGGACTGCCTCTTGACATGGATGTCTATGACATGGCCGAATGGTGCTGCCTCGCTGAGCTTGGAGCCATCTCAATCGAGCATGGCAGCATGCCCGTCGAAGTCCCTGACTTCACCCGCGGCGCCTGGAACCAGCTCAAAGGCTTCTCCTACGCACTAGCGAAGTAACTCAGCGAAGCTCTGATTCCGTGAAGGAGCCGAGGGCGAGGTACTTTTTGTAAAGATCCGCGTAAACGGCTCCACGGGCGGGGTCGGGGACATATTCCTTCGAGAAACCGGAACTCATGGCAGCGGATGCGTCCTCGACCTTTTCATAGACTCCAGCGGCGGTGGCGGCGAACATGGCCGCACCAAGGGCACAGGCCTGCATGGTCTTGCAAACCTTGATAGGCTTGCCGAGCACGTCGGCCATCACCTGCATCACGAAAGGAGACTTGAGGGCGATACCCCCTATTCCGATAACCTCCTCTATCTGAACACCTTCCTCTACGAAGCGGTCATGGATGGCCTTCGTGCCGAAAGCCGTCGCCTCGACAAGTGCCCTGAATATCATCGGAGCCGTAGTGCCGAGAGTGAAGCCCGTGATAGCGCCTTTGACAAGGGGATTGGCGTCCGGTGTGCGCCGGCCGTTGACCCAGTCGGTGGCCAGCATGGCGCTCTGGGAGACCGGAACCTTCTCCGCCTCAGCGGTTAACGAAGGGATGATATTCTCGCAAGCCTCAACCAAAGCATCCCCTTCAAGACCGGAAACGGCGCGAAGAGGCCACTCCAGAACCTTTCTGAACATGGCATAGACATCTCCGAAGCTGGACTGGCCGGCCTCAAGGCCGATCATGCCGGGAATAACCGAACCGTCCACCTGGCCGCATATTCCCCGGATACATTTGTCCCCGATCTCCTCGTAAGGAGCGACCATCACATCGCAGGTCGAGGTTCCGATCACCCTGACAAGAGACCCGGGCTTGACACCGGCTCCGACCGCGCCCATGTGGCAGTCGAAAGCTCCGCCGGCGACCACGACGCTGACGCTGAGTCCCAGCTTCGCCGCCCACTCGGGGCAGAGATAACCGACCGGCTTGTCAGCGGTCTCAGTGTTCTCAAACAACCGCGCTCTCCAGCCGGAAAGAAGCGGATCGATCCCTGCGAGGAACTCCTCGGGTGGCAGTCCGCCCCACTTTGCGCTCCACATGGATTTATGTCCCTGGGCGCAGCGGCTGCGGACAATGTCCCTGTGGTTGGTGACTCCGGTCAGGACGGCCGGAAGCCACTCGCAACACTCCACGATCGTGCTGGCCTTCGTGGCGATCTCCGGCGAGTTTCTAAGAATATGCAAAGCCTTGGCCCAGAACCACTCGGAACTGTAGATACCGCCCTCGTACATGGAATAATCCACATCGGAAGCCTTGCAGGCGGCGTTGATCTCCTCTGCCTCTTTGATCGCGGTGTGGTCTTTCCAAAGAACGAACATAGCGTCCGGATCGGCGGCATATTCCTCGCTCATGGCGAGCGGAGTACCTGTCGCATCGGCGAATGCCGGAGTGGAACCCGTTGTGTCAAAAGCTATTCCGACAACATTAGGAGCCACTTCCGGGGCGCATTTTGACAGAGCGTCCTTGACAGTAAATTCCAGAACCTCAAGGTAATCCTTGGGATGCTGTCGCCACTGGTTGGCCTGCGGATCGCAGTAAAGTCCCCTTGACCAACGGGGATAGTTCTTGACGCTGGACGCGAGGATCTCCCCCGTCCCGGCGTTGACCACGACCGCCCTCGCGGAATCGGTTCCGTAGTCCAGTCCGATGACGTATCTTGCCATATTACTTCAAAGCCTTTCCGAGAAGGTAAAATATCTCATTGATTTTCAAATCTCTCTTGATCCCTTCAAGAGTCGTGTCAGCACCGATCTTGACCATCTCTATATCGGCGATCTCGGCGTAGTCCTCCCAATACTCGGGAGTTAGATCGTAGGAGAAGCAGGAGTGGTGCGTACCTCCGGCCATCATCCAGGCGGCGGCGCCGACCTCGAAACTGGGCCTCGGGATCCACAGGGCGGAAGCCACCGGGAGTTTCGGAAGCGGCTTAGGCTCAATGCAATCCACCTCGTTAACAACCAGGCGGAAACGTCCTCCCATATCGACCACTGTCGCTGTCACGCCGTAACCGGTCTTGCTTGTGAACACAAGGCGGGCGGTCGGGGTCTTGCGGATTCCGATGCCGAGCTCATGGACTTCCAGTTTGGGCTTTTGGGCGGCGATCAGAGGGCAGACTTCCAGCATATGGGCCTGGAGAATTGACGAGCGCTCCCCCGCGAAATTGAGGGTGTAATCCTCGAGGAATGAGCAGCCTTCGGAGAGTCCCCTGGTCATGAACCAGACGGTCCTGTAAAGGGCGGCGGACTTCCAGTCGCCCTCAGCGCCAAAGCCATATCCCTCCTCCATAAGTCTCTGGGAAGCAAGACCTGGAATCTGGTCGAAACCACGGCCTGTCTCCTCGACATTGACGTCTCCAAGGTCATCGAAGTTGGTAGTGAAACCCTTGGCGTTCTTAGCTTTAAGGATGGCCCTGAGCGTCAGCTCAGCCTTGGCGGAACGCCAAATCTTGCAATAAGGGAGAGTTCCCTTCTCCTCCAGAGAGGCCTCATGGTCATATAATCTGAAATATTCCCCGACCAGGGCATCCACATCAGCGTCAGCGACTTTGTCGAAATATGTCATCAGCTCGCTGAATGGCACATAATCGACATGATAGCCGAGCCTCATCTCAGCTTCGACCTTGTCTCCATCGGTCACGGCGACATTATTCATCTGGTCACCGAAACGGAGGATCCTCATGTCCTTGGCATCAGCCCAGGCGGCTGCCACCCTTTCCCAGACGGCGATATGACCGAGGGTCTTGGGATCTTTCCAATAGCCGACCACGGTCTTGTGGTTCTTGCGCATCCGGGCGAGAATGTGGGCATATTCCCTGTCGCCATGAGCACTTTGATTCAGGTTCATGAAGTCCATGTCCATGGTGTCCCAAGGAATCTCCTCGTTGTACTGGGTGTGGAGGTGCAGCAGCGGCTTGCGGAGAGCCTGAAGGCCTCTTATCCACATTTTTGCCGGTGAGAAGGTGTGCATCCAGGTGATGACACCGACGCACTTGGGATCGGCTTCAGCCCGGCTCATCACGTCCAGAACCTCGGCAGAGGAGTTGGCCGTGCCTTTATATACAACTTTCACGGGCAGGAGGCCGGAGGCGTTCATGCCAGCCACCATCTCGCTCGAATGGCCGTCCACTTGGACGACAGCGTCACCTCCGTAGAGGAGCTGCGCTCCGGTGACGAACCAGACTTCAAAGTTTTCGTATTGCTTGATCATATTCGTTATTTAGTTAATTATCAGATTCTTCGCTACGCTCAGAATGACAGGCCTGGCCGTAATAAGCGTTGGGGCCGTGCTTGCGGGAGTAATGCTTCTCGATGAGATGCTTGTTCATCGAAGGCTCATGGTCGATGACATCCAGTGTAGGCAACTGCAGGGTTGAGGAAATGAAAGCCATCTTGGCGACCTCCTCCAGCACCACGGCGTTATGGACCGCGTTAGCGGCGTCAGTCCCCCATGTGAAAGGGCCATGGTTCCTCACAAGGACAGCCGGCGTGTCGTCAGGGTTCATATTCCTGAAACGCTCGACAATCACATTGCCGGTCTCCTTCTCGTACTCCCCGAACACTTCCGCCTTCTTCATGTCGCGGGTGCAAGGAATATCATCATGGAAATAATCGGCATGTGTAGTCCCGATGTTTGGAATATTCCTCCCGACCTGGGCCCAAGCGGTGGCGTAGGTGGAGTGGGTATGAACTACTCCACCGAGATTCGGAAACGCCTTATAGAGAACAAGATGAGTCGGAGTGTCGGAGGAAGGTCTAAGCGAGCCCTCAACGACATTCCCCTCCAGATCCACTACCACCATGTCCTCCGGTTTCATCACGTCATAACCTACTCCACTGGGCTTAATGACGACTAGGCCGGTCGCGCGGTCGATCGCCGAGGCGTTGCCCCAAGTGAATATCACAAGGCCGCTCTTCACCAAGTCGAGGTTGGCCTGCCAGACTTTATGTTTCAGTTCTTCTAACATTTCAGTGTGATATTACCAGAAATAGATATAGAATGCCACGGTCACAGCCAGGATGATACATGAGTGGATAATGTCCCATGTGCCCCAGGATGCCCTCGTGGCGGCCTTTTGCTCCGGAGTAGCCGTGCCGAAACAGAGTCCTTGGACCTGTTCATCGGAAGGTTTGGGAGTAAACAGGGTCACAACGAACGCCAGGGCGACGCAGAACAGGAACACCCAAACGCAGAACGCATAGACATTCATCTCATTGAAGATGAATGTGAAGGCGTTGTGGGTCTCAGGATTGACTATCATCGTGACAAGGCGGGTCAGGCCAAGCGCCAGACCAGCGATAAGGGTCCACATTCCGGCCTTGGGGGAAGTCTTCTTCCAGCAGACACCGAGAAGGAACACCGCTGCGATCGAAGGAGCCACAAGGCTCTGGACGCTCTGGATGTAGTTGTAGAGGCTCTTACCCATCTTCTGGATCACGAGGATCCAAAGGACTCCGAACACGACCACTATCACTGTCGCCAAACGGCCGATCCTCACCAGTTTCTTCTCCGGAGTGTCCGGATTGCGGCGTTTGTAGATGTCGATAGTGTACAGCATTGCGGAGGAGTTGTAAAGCGAGGCCAGGGAACTCATCAGCGCGGCGAGGATGCCGCAAATGACCACTCCCTTCAATCCGACCGGAAGCAAAGTGTTGACCAGCATCGGGAAGGCCAAGTCAGGATTGGCCAGGGTGCCGTCAGGCTGGGCCCCGAGGGCAGAAGCTAGCATTTGGCCGGTCTGGGAGCCGGGAGTCTTAGTGAGAGCGAAAGCGATCATTCCCGGAATCAGGAAAAGGAACACCGGAAGGAGTTTCAGATATGCTCCGAATATGGTACCCCTGCGGGCCTCTTTCTCATCTTTACCGGACAGAACCCTCTGGACGATGAACTGGTCGGTGCACCAATACCAGAAACCGATGATGGCGGAACCGAACAGGGCACCGTACCAAGGGAACTCCGTGTCCTTGCCGCTACGCATGAGGGAAGTCATGGAGTCACCATATTCATTGACGCTCTGGGCTCCGCAGATGTCCATCATGGTGTTCCAGCCGCCTAACTCCTTGAGGCCGAGCCACAGGATCACCAATGAGCCGAGAAGCAGGATCGGGGTCTGCAGAACCGATGTCTTCAGAACCGACTCCATGCCTCCGATGACGGTGTAGATCGCGGTGATAATCACCAATGCGAGCGCGGCGACCCAGAAGTTGATGCCCAGCAGCGCGTTAAGCGCCAAGCCTCCGGCCATCACGGTCACTGAGACCTTTGTCAGGACATAACTCGCGAGCGACAGGTAGGTCAATATGCCACGGCTCTCCTTGTTGTAGCGCTTCTCCAGGAACTCAGGCATGGTATAGACCATCGAGCGCTGGTAAAACGGCACGAAGACCCAGCCAAGGATCAGGATCATCCAGCCCTGGATCTCCCAGTGGGCCTGGGCCATACCGGCTGAGGCACCCGTTCCGGCCAGGCCGATAAGGTGCTCGGAGCCTATGTTTGATGCGAATATAGACGCTCCGATAGCGATCCAAGTCGCCGAGCGGCCGTCCAGGAAGTAATCTCCGGAAGTCAGTTGTTTCTTCCGGAACACATCCCAGACAATCCAGATCATCCCCGCGAAGAACAGGGCGATGACTATCCAGTCCCAAGACTGGAGGGTTATGCGGTTGAGATCCATATTACCTCACAGAGAAGGCGAACACGCAATGGCTTGTGTACTTCTCGCCGGGCTTCAGGGTTGCTGAGGGCCAATCGGGCTTGTTAGGGGTGTCGGGATATTTCTGGGTCTCGAGGCAGATGGCGTGGCGGAAGTTGTAAACCACACCCTTCTTTCCGGTGACAGTACCGTCAAGGAAGTTGCCCGCATAGATCTGGACTCCGGGCTCATCGGTATATTGCTTAAGGGCGATGCCGGTCTCCGGGCAATAAAGCTCGGCGGCGAGGACAGTGTCGTCTCCCTTGGTGTCTAGCACCCAGTTGTGGTCATATCCCTTTCCGTTGTGGAGCTGGTCGTAGTCGGCATTGATGTCCTTGCCCACGAGCTTAGCCTTGCGGAAATCCATCGGGGTTCCCTCGACAGGAGCGATCTCGCCGGTGGTCATGAAGGTGCTGTCCACAGGAGTGAAATTGGTGGCGTTTATGTAAAGCTCATCGGCCTCAATACTGTGGTTAGCAGGGTCTCCGGAGAGGTTGAAATAAGAATGGTTGGTCATGTTGATAACCGTGGTCTTGTCGGTGGTGGCCTCGTAACGGATGTCGATGGCGTTATCCTCCGTCAAAGTGAAGGTCACATAGGCTGTGACATGGCCAGGGAAGTTGGCCTCTCCGTCGGGAGAGTCGAATTTCAGTTTCAGGGTGTTGCCGGAGCCAGAGACAACCTCAGCGACCTTATACTGCCAGCCGTTGGGCCCTCCGTGGAGGCAATGGCCATAGTTATTCTGAGGCAGCTGATACTCTACACCTTCCACGGTGATCTTTCCCTGATTGATACGGTTGGCATAACGGCCGATCGTGGCGCCGAAATCAGTCTGGTTGTTCTCCGGGAAATAATCCTGGATATTGTCGAATCCCAGGACGACATCCTTGAACTCTCCCTTCTTGTCAGGAACCATCACGGAAACAATGCGGCCACCGTAATTGGTGATACTGACTTCCATCCCAGCCTTGTTGGTCAGTGTGTAAAGGTTGATCCACTTCCCGTCCTTCTCAACATGGAAGGCCTCGGGATCAATACCGGACTTCAAACCTGTGACTTCTGCCTTCTTTTTTCCGCCGCATCCCATGATCAGGAGAGCGGCCGCGCAAACAGCGAAATACTTTTTAAACATGGCTAAAATATTATTAATCAGTTATTTCTTCTCAAAAGGCTTGGCCGGAGACGCGGCCCCAAGCTCCGTCGGGAGCCAAACGGCCATCTCCCCCGCTCCCCTGTGGCACCAGGCGTAATAAGGGATCATGGTCAGTTTGACATCATCCACCCTCAGACGTCCCATCTGGTCATAATGGAGAGTCTGGGCGACGGTGGAGATCTTCTCGACCGGATAACCAAGGATATCCCCATGGGAGACCGTCATGGCAGGCACGGGACTCATCAACACGCTCCGGACCGGGAAACTGTTGTCAGCGGCCTCAGCGCAATAAACGATCGGACCTCTCTCAACAGCGATCTTGCCACGATCGGCCAGGACTTCCTCACGGGCGGTTACGACTCTCGGCTCCATGTCAAGATGAAGAGAGACCTTGTCACCCTTCTTCCAACTACGGGTTATGGTGAAATATCCTTTATCAAGCTCGGATGAGACCTCCTCTCCATTCACCAACACCTTGTAACCCAGAGACTTCCCGTCAGCATATTTATAGAGCTCACCGGGTGCGACCTCTCCCCTGACCCAGCCAGGAATGCGGAGCTTCAGGGAGAAAGTCTTGGCGGAGTTCTTGTCAATAGTGATCTGGACATCCCCGTTCCAGGGATAACCTGTCTCCTGCCTCAGGACGACATCCTTCCCGTTCACTTTTTGGGTGAGTGTGTTGGGCATATAGAGATTGACGTACAGGTCATTCCCGTTGACGGCATAGACATATCCCGGTACGGAAGGGATGAAACGGCAGATGTTCGAAGGACAGCAGGCGCAGCCGAACCAAGGCTTGCGCTCGTATCCTCCGGCCGTCTCCAACGGGTTCGGATAGAAGAATCCGTCGCCTTGGAGTGACACCCCGGAGAGAAGCCCGTTGTAGAGGGTGCGCTCCAGGACATCGTAATATTTTGACTCTCCGTGCAGAAGGAACATCCTGTGGTTGACATAGACATTGCCTATCGCCGCGCAGGTCTCGCAATAGGCCTCGGCGTTCGGAAGCTCATAATTCTTCCCGAAAGCCTCTCCCTGGTGCGTAGCGCCAATGCCTCCGGTGATGTAATATTTCTTGCTGACGATGTTATCCCAGATCCTGTCAATGGCGTCGATATATTCCTTATCCCCGGTCAAGGCGGCCACATCGGCTATTCCGGAATACATGTAAGTCGCCCTCACGGCGTGACCCACAGCCTCGTCCTGCTCCAAGATCGGGAGATGGGACTGGGTGTAAAGATCACTGGTGGCCGTCTTGCCCCTGCGATCGAGGAAGTACTTGGCTTGTTCGAGGTATTTCTTGTCTCCAGTCACGAGATAGAGGCGGCAGAGGGCCATCTCGGCGATCTGGTGGCCGGGAACCCTCTCCACCTGGCCCGGTCCGGGACCGATCTCGCGGCAGACGCAGTCGGCGTACCTGATCGCTATATCGAGGAAGTTACGTTTGCCAGTGGCCTGGTAATGAGCCACGGCTCCATCGACCATGTGACCGAGATTGTAAAGCTCATGGCTGAGCACCTCGACCTTTTCCCATCTATGATCTCCGGACCAATTGTGCGGATGCTTGGGGTTCATGGTCCTGGAGGTATAGAGATATCCGTCCGGTTCCTGACCGGCGGCGACAATGACAAGGACACTGTCAATATATGCCTCGAGTTTCTTGTCTGGATAGGTCTGGAGGACATAACTGGCTCCCTCGATGGTCTTATAGACATCCGTATCGTCGAAAGCGAGGCCACCGACTTTATATTCCTCGCTCGGATGGGCGGCCTTGACGAAGTTCTCGTACCGGCCGGTCTCCTCGCACTTGCTGAAAGCCAGGGGGATAGTGACTTCCCTTGAGGCTTTGAGCCTTTGACCCCAGAAGCCGTCGGAGACTTTCACGGATGTGAACTGGACCGGGGTTATGGGGTAGCCCCCGTCCTGGTGGTTTGCCTTCTTGTTCTTGTCGGCCGAGGTCAGCAGAATGATCGCCGCAGCACAGAGGAGGATTGTGGTTATTCGTCTCATCGGATGGTTGTTAGTCGGTTGTTATTCCAACTATCAAATATAAAGAATATTCGCCGAAAAGCCAAACGGCCTTCCGGCGAATGATATCACGGTGCCATGGCCGACCTGACCAGCCACCCCTGTCATTCTGAGCGAAGTGAAGAATCTATGCGAAGCGACATAAGTTCAAAACCAATCGCTCTTATTGTTGAGAATATCTCCTCAAGCCTTTTTTCCGAAGGCTTTTTCGTACCAGAAATGTATTGTGCGAAAAGGCTTTGGGAGATCCCCATGCGCCTGGCTACGGCAGAGGCGTTGAGTTCCGGATGCGACATGAACAACTCCCGAATATCCGTTTTCGGCTTATGCCGGAAGAACTCTTCAAATAACAGATCCTCATCTAGTTCCGGCCAACGGACACCAAAATCATCGACGATGAAACATGCTCTCTGCTCAGATGATGCAAGCCTAAGCCTCGGGTAATCAGAGAAAGATTCAGAGGCTACTGCCCCATCATCCCTACGTACCCATACAGCATCATCTGTAAGCCATATCTTCTCAATCTTCATTCAACTTGTCCCCGTTATTGAAATACTTGTTCCAGTGTTCAGCGATAACCTCTTGGTTTTCTTCTATAACCGACTCAACAAGTTTAAGTTCAGCAGGTTTCAACCCGTGGTTCTCAACAAGTTCGACTGGAGCAATCGTAAATTTAGCTCTCGTTCTCCCTTTTATCACATGAATATGAATGGGAGCATGGTCGTTAGAGTAGAACCTAAAAATAAAACCAAATAAGATAAATACAGTAGGCATAAGTGGAAGTTTTTCATTTCCGCGAATATAGGTAATAATTTAATTACCTCAAAATATATTCGCCGAAAAGCCAAATTGTCTTACGACCATTGTCCCGCTATTGATTAATAGGCAATTATTAGTATCTTGCGGAAAAGATAATCTTATGGATAAACTGGTATCGGATCTCTTGGGCGGCCTCGGACGCCTGTTCAAGAACAAAGTCAGCCAAACGGTCAGCAAGGCCGTCAGCGGGAAAAGCAAAACCTACACATTTGAGTCATTACCCCAGACTGTGGATGACCTCAAGGCGCTTCCGGAGGCGGCGCTGACAGACGTTTATGCCGTAGCGGCCCTGTCTCTCCTGGCGCTCACACGCTTTGAGACCGACAAGGAAGAATCAATCAAGATGCTGAATTTCCTGAAAGGGCCCGATCCGCTGACCCCAATGGCCCTTCAGCAGATCTCCGACCGTTTCATGGACGGGAAGTTCTACAAGGTAAACTCGTTCTTTGAGGGTGCTACTCCGGCGAACAACTACACGCCTTCAACGCCTTATAAGATAAAGGTTTCCTCCACCCCATATTCTTTTGACAATGAGAACTGGGCTGTCCTGTACCTCCATTCCGGCGGAGCGGACAACCCCCGCCCGGTGAAGCTGAGGAAGAAACCCAGCACCGGGCAGTGGTTTATCGTTGAGATCCAGTACCTTGGCGACGTGCGGACTCCCGTGGCGGCCGATAAATGGGCGTAGATTCTTCGCTTCGCTCAGAATGACAGGACGGTTAGTCCAGCGAGTGGATAAAGAGGCCTGAGCGGAGCTTGGGCTCGAACCAGGTGGTCTTCGGTGGCATGATGTTGCCGGTGTCGGCAATGTCGATCAGCTGGCCCATAGAGACAGGATAAAGGGCGAAAGCGACCTTCATCTCGCCGGAATCAACCCTGCGGGAAAGCTCACCGAGTCCTCTGATTCCACCGACGAAGTCTATCCTCTTGTCGGTACGCAAGTCCTTGATTCCGAGGATGGAATCCAAGACAAGGTTCGAGAGGATGGTCACATCCAGCACACCGATCGGATCGGAATCATCATACCTCCCGGGGAGGGCCTCAAGTGAATACCACTTGCCGTCCAGGTACATCGAGAAGTTATGAAGATGGTCAGGGTGATATATTTCCGTCCCTTTCTCGACCACGGTGAAATCCTTATCCAGGGCAGAGAGGAACTCCTCTGAGGAAAGACCGTTAAGATCCTTCACCACGCGGTTGTAGTCCAGGATCTTGAGCTGGCTCTCAGGGAAGCACACCGCCATGAAGAAGTTGTACTCCTCGTCTCCGGTGTGGTTCGGATTCTGAGCCCGCTTCTCAGCGCCGACACGGGCCGCGGCGGCGGTGCGGTGATGACCGTCAGCGACATAAAAAGCCTCAACATCGCCATTGAACAGGCGGGTGATCTGGTCGATGGTCTTGTCGTCGTCGATGACCCAGAACTTGTGGCCGAAGTTATTCTCATCCACGAAGTTATATTCCGGCTCCCTCAAGACGGTCTGGGCGACGATCTTGTTCAGGATGTCGTTGTCCTTGTAGGCGAAGAAAACCGGCTCGATGTTGGCGTTCTGGATACGGACATGGACCATGCGGTCGTCTTCCTTATCCTTGCGGGTGAGCTCATGCTTTTTGATCTTTCCGGAAGCGTAGTCGTCAGTGTGGGCGCAGAGCACGAGACCGTACTGGGTGCGGCCCTCCATGGTCTGGGCATAGACATAATAGCACTCCTTGGGGTCACGCTTGAGCCATCCCTTGGCCTGCCAGGCCTTGAAATTCTCGACAGCCTTGGCATAGACCTGAGGGTCATGATCCTCGAGCATCGGCTCGAAATCAATCTCGGGCTTGGTAATATGAAGGAGGGACTTCTCACCGGCCATCTCCTTGGCCTCGGCGGAGTTCAACACGTCGTACGGCGGAGCCGCTACTTCAGTGACAATATCTTTAGGCGGACGGATCGCCGCAAAGGGTTTTACTCGTACCATAATGACACTACTTGTTGACTTGGAAACGGGTGTTACCGGTGGCAAAGAAGTCGCAGATTTGACGGGCGGCGGCAAGGCCGGCGTTCATGTTGGCCTCAGCTGTCTGGGCACCCATCTTCTTGGGTGTGGCGAAGACCCTCATGCCGAACTTCTCACGGAGAGTCTCGTAGTTGTCGGGCATCACGTCAGTGACGTACTTAAGGTCGGGACGCTCCTCAAGAGCCTTCATAAGTCCTTCCTCATCAATAACTTCCTTACGGGCGGTGTTCACGAGAGTAGCTCCCTTGGGCATCTTTGTGATGAGGTCGTAACCGATGCTCTTGATCGTCGAGGGAAGGGCGGGAATATGGATGGAGACATAGTCGGAAGAAGCGTAAAGCTCGTCCAGGTTGAAGACCGGCTTGGCTCCTCCGGCCTCGATCTGCTCGGGAGTGAGGAACGGGTCAAGGGCGAGGATCTCCATTCCGAGAGCCTTTGCCTTGGCGCCGACCAGACGGCCGACATTGCCGAAAGCCTGGATGCCGAGCCTCTTGCCCTGCACCTCGCTTCCGGTGGCGGGAGTGAACTGGGTGCGGGCCATGAATATCATCATGGCGACAGCCAGCTCGGCCACGGCGTTGGAGTTCTGTCCGGGAGTGTTCATCACGACTACCTTGTGGGCGGTCGCGGCTGCGAGATCCACATTGTCATACCCCGCACCGGCGCGGACGACGATCTTCAGGTTCTTCGCGGCGTCAAGCACCTCGGCGGTAACTTTGTCCGAGCGGATAATGAGGGCGTCAGCGTCAGCGACAGCGGCGACAAGCTCGGAAGCGTCGGCGTATTTCTCAAGAGCGGCGAACTCGTGGCCGGCTCCTTCCACAATCTCCTTGATCCCTGCCACAGCAGCGGCTGAGAAAGGCTTCTGTGTAGCTACTAATATCTTCATATCCAATTATTTCTTAAGAGTCTCGAATTCCTTCATGCAGTCCACGAGAGCCTGGACATCCTCGATGGTGCAGGCATTGTAGAGGGAAGCCCTGAATCCTCCGACAGAGCGGTGACCCTTGATGCCGATCATGCCGTGTTCCTTGGCGAAGGTGAGGAACTCGTCCTGAAGAGCCTCATAGCCGGGAGCCATGACGAAGCAGACGTTCATGATGGAACGGTCTTCCTTGGCGGCTGTGCCGACGAACAGGGGGTTGCGGTCGATCTCGCCGTAAAGCAGGTTGGCCTTCTCGGTGTCGATCTTGTGGATAGCCTCGACTCCACCGATGCCCTTGAGCCACTTCAGGGTCTCGTTCATCATGTAGATGGAGAACACTGGAGGGGTGTTGAACATAGAGAGCTTGTCGATGTGGGTGCGGTAG
Organism: uncultured Bacteroidia bacterium; assembly: GCA_902785825.1. Lineage (GTDB taxonomy): Bacteria > Bacteroidota > Bacteroidia > Bacteroidales > UBA932 > Cryptobacteroides. The sequence goes on along the minus strand of CACZZZ010000003.1, from coordinate 125,255 downwards.
TCCAGCATGGTGGGAATATACCTGGAGACCCTTCCGAGGGAGTCTTTCTTAATTATGGCGAAGATCGCGCCGGCGGGGCCGACATTCTTCTGGGCGCCTCCGTAGATGAGGTCGTACTTGCTCACGTCAACCGGGCGGCTCATGATGTCGGAGCTCATGTCGGCGATGAGAGGGACGGGGCAGTCGATGTCTTCCTTGATCTCAGTACCGTAGATGGTGTTGTTGGTGGTGATGTGGAAGTAGTCGATGTCCGTGGGGATCACATATCCCTTAGGAATATAAGAGTAGTTCTTGTCAGCGGAGCTGGCGAGGGCGTAAGCGTCGCCAAGGCCCTTGGCTTCCTTCAACGCCTTCTTTGCCCAGACACCTGTCTCAAGATAAGCGGCTTTCTTCTCAAGATAGTTCATCGCGACATAGAGGAACTGAAGCGAGGCACCGCCTCCGAGGAATATGACCTCATGGGTGTCAGGAATATTGAGCAGTTCCCTCCAAAGAGCGCGGCACTCATCCATAGTCTCATCCCACTCCTTGGTGCGGTGGGAGATGCTGAGGACAGAGACACCAGTGCCTTTGAAGTCTTTCAGAGCCTCTATGGCATTGTCGATGGCGACCTGCGGGAGAAGGCAGGGGCCGGCATTGAAAACATGGACCTTTTTCATTTCGAATATTACAATTTTTAACTGTTATTATTTTATGTGATTAGGAATCAAAACCGAATCGGGGGTAAATATAGGTAATTTAAAAGGAATAACCCAATAAATAAGAAATAATCGCCATGCGGACATACATTCCGCCTCCGGCCTGCTGGAAATAATAGGCGTACGGAGTTGCGTCAACATCCTCGGCGATTTCCCCAACCCTGGGGAGCGGGTGCATCACCTTCATCCCGGGCCTGACGGAGCCGAGCATAGACGCGGTCAGCCTATAGACATCCTTGACCTTCTCATATTCCGCCATATCAGGGAACCTTTCCTGCTGGACACGGGTCATGTAGAGGATGTCGCACTCATTCAGGCCATCCTCTATCCTGGAGACCTGGCGGTAAGGGATACCGTCCTTGTCAAGCATCTCAAGATACTTCTTTGGCATCTCCAGCTCCTCCGGAGCGGTGAATGTGAACTTCGGGTTGAAATGCCTGAGGGCATCCACCAGCGAATGGACGGCCCTGCCGTATTTCAGATCTCCTACCATATTGACATCCAAGCCATCAAGACGCCCCTGGGTCTTTTTTATAGCATAGAGATCAAGAAGAGTTTGGCTCGGATGCTGGTTGGCTCCGTCTCCCGCGTTGACCACCGGCACGGAAGCCACGGAGGCGGCGATGTCCGCCGCTCCGGCCATCGGATGCCTCATCACGATCAGGTCCACATAATTGGAAACTATCTTTATAGTGTCCTCGAGGGTCTCGCCCTTTGACTGGCTGGTGTTGCGGTTGTCAGGGAAACCAATCACCCTGGCTCCGAGACGGTTGACTGCCGCCTCGAAAGAGAGTCTCGTCCTGGTTGACGGTTCGAAGAAAAGGCAGGCCACGACCTTGCCGGAGAGAAAGCTCCGTTCACGATCTTTCTCGAACAGAGCGGCCATATCCAGAATGTGGAGTATCTCCTCCTTGGTGAAATCCTGGATTGAAATCAAACTTTTGGGCATAATATTAAGTTTTATTGTATTTCTTCAACGACAGAGCTCCCGACCTTTGACAGCCTCTCAAGCAGATCCGACTCTCCGGAAAGCCTGACCCAGGTTCTAAGGGAGCAACCAATACCGAAATCCTGGTCTTTCTGGGGAAGATCCATGTCTTTCAAAATCTTCATGACCTGGTTCATATCCTGATAGTCGAAGGTGACTTTGAACCACTTGCCGGCTATCTTCTCGATCTGGCCGGCCTTGTCAAGAGCCTCGGAGGTCGATGTCTTGTAGGCCCGGATCAGTCCGGGGATTCCGAGTTTTATCCCCCCGAAATACCTCACCACGACAACTAGCGTGTCGCTCAGACCTCGGGAATCTATCTGGCCGAGAATAGGACGGCCGGCAGACCCGGATGGCTCACCATCGTCATTGGCCCGGAACCTGTCCCCGAGATAACCCAGCCGATAGGCGTAGCAATGGTGCCGGGCATCGTGGTATCTCTTCTTCAAATCAGCCACAATGTCCTTCACTTCTTCCTCAGTCTCAACGGGATAAGCGAAAGATATGAACCGGCTGCCATTGTCCTTGAACAATCCTTCCGCCGGAGCTGGGACGCTCAGGTACGAGTCTTGAATCATATCCACGAATTTAAGGTTTTTCACATAATTTTGCAACGGGGCGGGATTTTTTGTATTTTTGAATACTATTTGGGTCATATGGTTTATCAATTAAGAGTCACCTTGGCTGGAATCAAAGGATTCTACAGGGTTTACCGGATGGATTCCGGCACCACACTTTACGAGTTTCACAAGCAGATGAGGGCTGACATGGAGTTCCCTCAGGATCAGCTGATAATGTTCAAGGCACTTGACGCCGATGGCGGAGTCGTGGCTCGTTATGGTCTCTTTGACTTGGGAAACGGGACTGTGGACAACATCACTATTGGTGACACTGTCGGAAAAGGTGTCGCTTCCTTTATATATTTCTACGACGTTCCGAACAAGAAAAGCGTCATCATCACAATCGAGGGAGAAGAGGAAGGAAAAGGGCCCTCCCCGGTAATCATCGACGTGAAGGGTCCGAACCCTATTGAATTCGAGAACGGGTACGTCGCTTTCGAGGATCTTCCCGACTCCCAGCGCCACCTTCCCGGCCAGAAACCCGACTGGCTCAGCGAGCTTGGCTCCAACTCTGACGAGGACAAGCCGGAGGACGATGACGACGAGGACGAGGATGATGACGACGAGGACGGGAAGGAAGTATTCGACGGCACTGAAGACCTGGACTTTTAGTTCATGCCGCGCCGGCTCGTCATAATTCTCGGGCCGACGGCCGTGGGGAAGACTGATTTCAGCGTCACTAAGGCCTTGGAATACGGTTCCCCGGTTATCTCTTGTGACTCAAGGCAGATCTACAAGGAAATGACTATCGGTACGGCTGTCCCAGAAAAGGAACAGCTCGAACGGGTCAAGCATTATTTCATACAGACAATTCCAGTCACTCAGACCTACACGGCAGGAGATTATGAGCGTGAAGCCATCACGCTGATAAACAAGCTTTTCGAGGAAGGTCATGACACCCTCGTGATGACCGGAGGCTCAATGTTCTACATCGACGCTGTGTGCGAGGGTCTGGACGATCTTCCGGACGGGGATCCTGACTTACGGAAGTCCCTTTGGGAAAGAGTTGATTCTGAGGGCCTTGCCAGTCTTGTCGAGGAACTTGAGATAAGGGATCCCCAGACATATTCCAGGATCGACAAGAACAACAGCCAGAGGGTTGTGAGAGCCCTCGAGGTGTGCCTTGTCTCCGGCCGGCCGCTCTCCTCATTCAAGTCCGGGGGCAAGAAAAGGGATTTCGAGATCGAGAAGATCGGGCTCACAAGGCCGCGGGAGGAGTTGTACTCCCGGATTGATAAGAGAGTTTTGAATATGGTTGAGGAGGGCCTTGAGGATGAGGTCCGTTCCCTTCTCCCCTACCGGGATCTTCAGGCGCTCCAGACGGTGGGGTACAAAGAGATGTTCGACTATCTGGACGGCAAGATCCCCCTTGAGGAAGCCATCCGGCTGATCCAGAGAAATACCCGCCACTATGCTAAGAAACAGATGACTTGGTGGCGACGCAATAACTCTATCAGTTGGATTGATCTACATTGACATCCGCACCCCTGCCAGAATCCTTCTCCCGAGTAGTTTCCTGGAAGAGTGGAAACTCTGGTAAGCGCTGACAGCGTCCGTGGTCAGGACATTGGAGTCAAGGATATTCATGCAACGCAGATAAAGGCTGCATTTGGCAAGCTTCCACACCGCCTCGGCCGAGACCAGAGGAGGATTGGAGGTCTTTTTGCCGGCCAGGGTGTACCAACTCAGATAGCTGTCAGTGATAAGAGAGACTTTTTTCGAAGGTCGCAGCGCGAGGGACGCGTCGCAGGAAAGGCGGTCCGTCCTGGTTTGCTCCGCGAATGACGAGACAAGCCTGAAACCGTCAGCCTTGACTTCCGCGGAGATCCAATCCCAAGGATTGCTCCTTAATGTGAGGCCCGCCGTGAAGGTCCTGTCCTTGAATCCGGCCCTGGTCCCTTGCAAGAGGTTTTCATAAGTAGAGAAGGTAGTCCCGGCCCTGGCCTCAAGTACCAAAGCCCTGAGTCCGAAGAACTTCTTGATGTTCCCATTCAAGTTAAGGATTTCATGGGCGCACACCGCCGGGACAAAAGACGACACCGAGAAACGGTCGTGATAGAACGCGGAGGATGTCTTGTCGGAGACCATCCTGTCGTAGCCGGAAGACAAGGTGGCGTAGAAAAGCGAGACGTTGTCGGAATATTTCAGGAACAAATCGCCACCCAAAGTGCCGGATCTCATCAGGCTGTCCGGGACGGCCATTGTGCGGTACGACCTAGCCACGGCCGCACGAGACAAAGACTCGTCCGGAGACCTTGTCAAGGAATACCGGAGAATCGCCGTGTAATCCAGTTTGCCGGCCAGGGGGCCTGAGGCGCTGACCGCGGGCGAGACAAGGGGATAGAGCATGTTGACTCCTTCCGTGGAGACGAGATTAAGGCTCGCCGGGAGACTAAGGCTCACCCTTGACTTCCCTATCCTCCGGTCCGTGGAGACAACCGCCCCCGGAGCCAGGTGCAAGATCCCGTTTCGGGAATATGTCGGGACAGCCTCAAGGTCAAGGCCTGACAGGGAAGATTCCAGCAGGGTGTAAGCCACATTCAGCCTCGCTGTCACATGGAAAACCTGACGGCCCGCTCTCGCATCGAAACGCGCGGTGTTGCGGGAATCCAGCCTGGAGATGTCGTAAACCTGGCGGAAGGCGCTTTGTCCGAATGAGAAATTGGCTTTCCCCTCATTCCTGAAGAACTTGGTGTCACTGCCAAGGTCCAAAGCCTTCTTATCCGAAAGGCGGATGATGGAAGACAAATTGTTGCTGACTTTAAATGAAGGAATAGAGCGGCGTTCGGAGGCGGGCTCTTCCCTGGAGATGTCCATATCATTATCCCTGAGCTGCCCCGAAAATTCAAGCCTGTCGGAGAAAAACCTCTTGTCCGAATTGTTTTCCAGTTCGGCTGACCCATTCAGAAACAGCTTTTTATCAAGGACTTCCATACTCTCGCTGATTGTCAGCACATCTCCTTGGGGGAATATGATCTCTTCCCTGGAAGCTGTCTGCTCAGAATACCTCTCGGCAGCAGCGTTGAGCGTTGTCCTGACCAGCATCCCACTCTTGAGTTTCCGGAGGGAATTAAGGCTGGCGACTCCCGATGTGTTGGCGTACCAATATTCTTTCGGAAGGGAAAGAGGAGAATTGGTTGGAGAGAGAGTTGTGGCGAAATCAGGCTCAAGGCTTTCCCGGAGCACATAGGCCCTGCCTGAAGCGCGTCCGAAATATTCCTGTTCCCTGAGCTCCTGGAGGATGTCGCCGCCGATGTTGTTTCCTTTCAATAAATATAGGTGCTGGCTGCCAGATGAGAAACGGGAAAACATCGCCCGCGCGTTAAAAAGAGGGAAACGAGGGGCTCCAAGGGCTGCCCCACCGGAGAAAAGCCATGTTCCCCTGGACGACTCTTTGAGGATGATGTTGACAGCGCTTTTGTCAGTGGCGACAAGACCCGAAAGTGCTCTCACGGGCTGGTGACGCCGATAAACCTCAACGCTGGAAATCTTGTCCGGAGTCAGGTTCTTGACCACCGTGCCGTATCTCGCGCCCATCAGGTCCATGCCCTCGACATAGAACTTGCTGACACTTTGCCCATCCACTTTGACGCCACCGGACTCAGTCACGCTCAGACCGGGAAGCTTGGCCAGCAGATCCCCGATATTCCTTTCATTGCCGTCGGAAAATGCCGCCGCCGAGTATTTCGTCGTGTCGCCTTTCTCCTCAATGACGCTCGATGTGACTTTAGAAGCCTTGATCTCGGCTTTCTTTGGAATAAGCTTGATTGCCAAGGGTTTTGACAGATCCGTAACGGCCACTTTCCTGGAGGCGTAACCCATCAGGGTAACCACGAGAGTGTCAGGGACGCTCGCACCGGATAGTTTCACATGAAAGGATCCGTCCTCGCCAGTCATTGAATATCCCTGGACTTTGGATGATTTGTAGGCGGCGACGAAAGCTCCCGCGAGGGGTTCGCCCGTTTTGCTGTCAGACACCGAGCCTCGAATCCCCACTACCTCCTGCGCGGCGCAAAGGAGCGGGAAAACAAGGGAAATTATCAGCGACAGCAATCGTAAACGCATTTGGTTCAATTATTTCCAATAACTCTCAGCAATAAGTGGTTGGAACTTGTTATACTGCAATCTGGTGACCGAGCCATCCTTGTTCCTTATCTCTCCCACCGCTCCGGAATACCCGGCCAGCTCATTAAAGTAGTCCATGTCCCTTTTCGATCTCGCCTTTATCTTCTCTTCTTCTTTGACAGACAAGCGGCTAATGTCGCACGAGCGGGAGTAGGCTTCCATGCCACCGGGCCACCTGGCCTCTTCGTAAACGGAGATGTCCCGGACATAAAAATTGAAAAGCTTTTCTGAATCAATCGCATAGACTATAAGTCCGGGGCAGCCCCAAAGGAGCCATGGCCCGGCATTGACAGGAACCTCTTCTGTGTACCATACAGTCCACTTGCGTCCCAAATAGTCAGCTTCCGCTTTCTTTACGGCATAGCCGGCGAAAGTCTTGGTCGTGTCCGAATCAATCAAGTTCCACATCGGGAGCTCAAGGTTTCCTTTCTCACCCAGGATTATTTTCTTTATCGCCTTGTAAGCTATGCTGTAGGTTGCCTCCGAGAAATCCACGTGCCACAGGTCAGTGGTTCCCCGATGCCTCGTGGCGGCATTATACGCGTCCTGGTCGATGATATTCCCAGACTTGTCAAAAGCCTTCACGCAAAGGGAATCTCTCAGGAAGCGGCCTTCGCTGTAGAACCAGCTCTCCTTCCCATTGTAGTCGAGCCGCATGTCCATGTCGGTCCTGAAGTTCTTCTCGGTCGTGTCTCTTTTATATAAAAAGGCGTATGAAACCCTGATGTTCCGCTGCGCCATAAGGCTTCCGCAACAGAACAACAGGATAAAAAACAATTTGATATTCAGATTACGCGGTTTCAGATTGGGAAATGTCTCCAGCATGTCCTTCACGAACATCCATCCGTTCTCCCAGAACAGTTTCATAATCTCTTCTTCCTTGTGTGTCAGCTTTCTCATAAACAATTGAATATGAATGTCCACCAGCAAATATAACTATCGCTATTAAATTATACAACTATTTTTTGTAGTTTAAATGTGTCCGCTATTATCAGATCGGGAGTATCGTTATCTGATCCTTTTTTTTTAACCATTACTATTTTCCCTTTTGACATTTCGCTAAAGAGACAAACAAGTTCCAGACACAAATGACTGATTGGTGGAAAATTATTATATTTGTATATTTAACACCTATCCACATGTCAAGCAAGACACATCTCGATCAGCACTGCGAGACGATCATGCGGGAATACCGGGACAATCTGCCCTGGTTCGAGGAGTCATCCCAGAAGGTCTATCAGCTACTGAAGGACACTTTGGACAAGGCGGGGCTCATGACTGCCGCCCTGGAATACAGGGTCAAGGAGGAGGACTCGTTAGAGGGAAAGTTAGAGATTAAAGGAGGGAAATACCAGTCTCTCAAGGACATAACCGACATCATCGGCCTTAGGGTAATAACCTTCTATATCGACGATGTGGACAAGGTCGCCTCGGCGGTTGAGAGAGTTTTCGAGGTGGATTGGGAGAATTCTGTAGATAAGCGCAAGGCTCTCGAGATCGACAGTTTCGGATACCTTTCCCTGCATTATGTCTGCCGCGTTCCCGACTCAGAGTACAGGATGGAGATCCAGATGAGGACAGTCCTCCAGCACGCCTGGGCCAACATGAACCACGACACGGGCTACAAGTCTGGAGTGGAGATTCCTCCACGCTATCTCCGTGACCTCAGCCGCTTGGCTGGAATGCTGGAGCTCGTCGATGATGAGTTCAGCAGGATCCGCACCGAGCTGACGGACTACCGCCGGAAGGTCAGGGCGCTGGTCGCGTCCGGAAATCTCGAGGATGTTCCCCTGGATGGCGACACTTTCAGGAGTTTCCTGGAAATGAACCCCTTCAATGCTTTGAACAAGAGGATAGCCTCGGTAAACCAGGCTGAGATCCAGGAGGTGTCGCTGATGCCTTTCCTGCCTCTGTTCAAGGGCATCGGCTGCAAGACCCTTGGAGATATCTCAAAACTCATCAAGAACTACTCTGAGGGAGCATTCCAGATAGCCACCTACCAGATAGGGCTGACAGACCTGGACATTGTCGCCTCTTCCATCGGTCCGCAAGACCTCTGCATAGCCTACCTTCTCAAGCAGGGCAGCGGAAAAGCGGGAATCAGATACATGTTCGACACCCTCAACGGGAAGTCCGAGAGCAACGACATCCTGGCGGAGATGATTGTCCAGCAGGCAAAGGATTTACTTTTTATGAATCAATGACATGGCCAACAACCCTCTTGACACAGAGCTACTTGACAGGGCGATAATCTTCGCCGTTAAAGCCCATGCCGGTACGGAGCGGCGCGGCAAGGGATTCCCATACATCGTTCACCCGATGGAGGCGATGGAGATAGTCTCTACCATTACCCCGGACCAGGAACTGCTCGCTGCCGCCGCCCTGCACGATACTGTGGAGGACACATGCGTCACTGTCGATATGATCAGGGAGGAGTTCGGAGACAGGGTCGCTGACATCGTTGAAGCCGAGAGCGACAAACGGATTGAAGGGGTCAGCGATGAGGACAGCTGGTTTGATAGGAAAAAAGCGGCCATGGATCATCTGGCTAAAGCCAGCCTGGAAGTGAAAATCGTGGCCTTGGGTGACAAGCTTTCCAACATGAGGGCGATAGCGAGGGACTATAATAAAGTCGGGGACCAGTTGTGGGGCCTGTTCCACGTGAAAGACCGGAAAGCCCACGAGTGGCGCTACAGGGGCCTTGCCGATGCGCTCCGCGAGCTTGAGGACACTTTCGCCTTCAAGGAGTTCGAAAGTCTGGTAAACCAAGTGTTCGGAGACTGAGATGGAAGCTAAGAGAATATCCCTGGACGATTATGTCCTGACCGGAGGCGGTTTCAACGGAGAGAGTTACGACCACAAGACCGACCCTTCCGTCATGCTGAAACTGTACTTGCCGGGCAAGATCAGGCAGCCTCTGGATGAGATGCTTCTGGCTCGCAAAGTTTATGACATGGGGATTCCGACTCCGGAGCCTGGAGAGTATGTCCAGACCGAAGATGGCCGTTTCGGAATCCGTTTCCACCGCATCGTGGGGAAGAAATCATATTCAAGGGCCACAGGGGACAACCCTGAGGAGGTAGCCCGGTACGCCGGGGAGTTCGCCCAGATGTGCCTCCAGCTGCACGCTACCCACGTGGACACCACCAAGTTCGAGAATGTCAAGGACCGCTATCTGAGGTTACTCGCCGAGAATCCGTTCTTCTCCTCAACCGAGAAGGACAAACTCGAGAGATTCATCCGCGACACTCCCGATGAGGACACCGCCGTCCATGGCGACCTGCAGTACAGCAACGCCATATTCGCTGGGGACAAGAGTTATTTCATCGACCTGGGGGACTTCTGCTACGGCAACCACCTCTTCGATGTGGGGATGGTCTATCTCTGCTGCTATCTCAGCAGTCCTGAGTTCATCCAGGAGACTTTCCACATGCCCAAGCCCCTGGCGATGAGATTCTGGGACGAGTTCGCTCCCGTGTATTTCGGGAAAGACCGTCCACTGAAAGAGATAGAGGAAGAGATCCGGCCGTACGCCGGTCTCAAGACATTGATAGTTGAACGGGACTGCGGTTCCCCGATGCCGGAATTCAGGGCCGCTTTATCATCGATATTATGAGGACAAAGCTGAAATTAGAGGAACGCATCAAGCGTAATTCCGCCCTGACCGCCCTGCTGCTGGTGGTCGTGGCCGCGTTAACCCTGGAAGCCACCTCGCTCATCCAGTATTATTACTCGGAGAAAGGCATAAAGGAAGAAGCCTCCAGGCGGGCCGAGAGCCAGCTTGAGAACACGAGGCTCAAGATCGAAGGGGTCCTCGACCAGGTCGAGGCGGTGATCAGGAGCAATATCAGGCTCACCCAGTGGGGATTCGACCATCTGGACAGCCTTGACATGATAACCTCCATAATTGTCCGGGACAATCCTGTCGTGAGCGGCTCCACAGTCGCGCTTGTCCCTGGATACAACAGGAAACGCCCGAAATTCGCCCCTTACTCTTTCAGGGATCCTGGCACCGGGGAAATCCTCTCCAGGTCCCTCGCGACAGAGGAATATGACTATCCTTCGAAGGAGTGGTTCACCAAGGCCATAGAAACTGACGCCGGTTACTGGTCCGAGCCCTACATAGATGTCGGCGGAGGAGAAATCATGATGACAACCTATTCCATCCCCGTTCGGGACGGTAAAGGCCAGGTCGCCGCTGTCCTTACAGCGGACATTTCCCTTGATTGGCTCACGAGCTACGTGGGAGGCAACAAGGTTTACCCGGAGGCTTTCAACATGGTGATAAGCCGGAAAGGCGAGATCATCGTCTGCCCTGTCGAGACGCTTGTCATGAACAAGACCGTCCAGGAGGCCTCGAAGGATTTCGGTGACCAGGAGAGGGTCGGGACAGTCATCCGCTCAATGATGAGCGGCGAATCGGGGGTGATGGAGATCCGAGGAAAGTCATCCAGCAACAACCATGTGTATTTCGCACCTGTGGAACGCACCGGATGGTCCATGTCCATTGTGATTCCCGACAGCGAGATATTCGGGGAAATCAAGAAGACCCGCAGGCTTGTGGAACTGCTCCAGATCTTCGGCCTTTTGATGCTGGTCACCATACTCGGTTTTGCGGCCAAGAGCCAGAACGAGTATAAGAACCTATCGGAGAAGAAGGAGAAGATGGAAAATGAGCTGAACATCGCAAGGAGCATCCAGATGTCCATGATTCCCAAGACCTTCCCTCCTTTCCCCGAGAGGGATGACCTCGACATCTCAGCGGTGATCGTGCCGGCAAAGGAAGTCGGCGGGGACCTGTACGACTATTTCATCAGGGACGGGAAACTGTACTTCTGCATAGGCGATGTGTCCGGGAAGGGTGTTCCGGCGGCATTGGTGATGGCTGTGACCCGCAGCCTGTTCCATTCCGTGGCCACCCATGAGCACACCTCTGCGCATATAGTGAACACCATGAACAAGAGCATGGCCGAGATGAATGACAGCAACATGTTCGTCACCTTCTTCTGCGGCATCTTGAACCTTGAGGACGGCCTTCTTGACTTCTGCAATGCTGGCCACAACGCTCCCGTGATCATCTCCGGAGCAAAAAAAGAGCTCGAACTGATTCCGAATCTTCCTCTGGGAATCATGGAGGACTTCGTGTTCAAATCTCAGAAGGCCGTCCTGAAAGACGATGACGCCTTGTTCTTGTACACTGACGGACTCACCGAGGCCGAAAACATTCACCAGGACCTGTTCGGAGAGGAAAGGATGATGGATGTGCTCTCCACAAGAAGGGACTCCGTCGGCCACCTCAAGGCCATGGCCAAGGCAGTGACGCGGTTCGTGGGCGACGCCCCGAGAAGCGACGACCTCACCATGCTGTTCATCCACTACATAAAGAGCGAGCCGGGAGTGCTGAAGCGACATCTTGTGATCAAGAATGATATCGGTCAGATAAGTAGGCTGGAGAAATTCATAAGCGGAATAGCTGCCAGCAAGAATCTGGATGAGGCTCTGGCTACAAATATTAATCTCGCACTTGAGGAAGCGGTCACGAACAGCGTGATGTACGCCTACCCTGAAGGTACTGAAGGTGAGATCGAGATCAAGGCCAGAGTCGATGACAACGAGATTGAGTTCATCCTCTCTGACAATGGCATAGAGTTTGACCCCACCGCCAGGCCGGAGCCGGATATCACCGCCTCGGCGGAGCTCAGACCGATAGGCGGACTGGGCATATTCCTGGTGAAGAACATAATGGACTCCGTGACCTATCGCCGTGAGGACGGCACCAATAATTTGATAATGATAAAAAAACTTAAGTGATATGGAAGTAAAGATTAACAAGAACGAAGATGTGACCACAGTCCGCCTTATCGGACGGCTCGACACTCCCGCCTCACAAGAGGTGGGCAAAGAACTCACCCCCCTCCAAGAAAACGCGGCTGGAACCATCATCCTCGACTGCGAGGAATTAAGCTACATCTCCAGCTCGGGTCTTAGGATATTCCTGTCCCTGCGTAAAGCCGCGGCGGTCAAAGGCGGAAAGGTTATTGTCAGAAGCATCAATGACAGCATCCGTAACGTGTTCATGATGACCGGGTTCCTTAATTTGTTCGAGGTAGAGTGATGCCACTGGCGGTGTTCTCAATCAACATCCTGTCGGAAAACCTGCTCCTGCTGGTGTCGGTGCTGGTGTTCTTCGCCATCCTGCTCACCAAGATCGGGACAAGGTTCGGGATGCCTTCCCTGCTGCTGTTCCTGATAATCGGAATGGTGGCTGGCGCTGACGGGATAGGAATACGTTTTGAGGATTACCACCTGGCCGAGTCAATCGGCCATTTCGCCATGACCATAATCCTGTTCACCGGCGGTCTCCATACTTCCCTCGAGGAATCAAAGCCGGTGATGCGTCAGGGCGTGTTGCTCTCTTCTTTAGGAGTGTTTATCACCGCCTTACTCACAGGAACATTCATCTACCTGACCACAGGCAGCAGTATCGGCGGGATCGGAACCACTTTCCTGGGATGTCTTCTTCTGGCCTCAGTTATGGGGCCAACTGATTCGGCATCAGTGTTTTCCATCCTCCGGGGGAAGAAAATGCATCTGAGGGAACGAATGGGTACAATGCTGGAGCTCGAGTCCGGCAGTAACGACCCCATGGCGTACATTATGACCATCATCATGGTCCAGATATTGACTTCCCCCGAGAAGATGAGCGGCAGCGCGTTGGGGATGCTCTGGACCGGGACTTGGATTCTGGTTGTCCAGATAGCCATCGGCTTTGTGGTGGGTGTAGCCATAGGTTACGGGGCGAAATTCCTGCTTGAAAAAGTTCCCCTGCCCGGCAACTCCCTCTATTCGATATTGATTTTGAGCATCGGGTTCTTTTCCAACGGCATAGCGACCCTCCTGTTCGGCAACGGGCTGCTTTCCCTGTACCTCACCTCCATCATCATAGGCAACAAGGCCAAGATACCCAACAAGAGGGATGTGCTGAAATTCTTCGACGGGATGACATGGCTGATGCAACTGGTCATGTTCCTCATGCTCGGCCTGCTTGCCAAGCCCTCCCAGATGGCGCATTCGCTGGGTCCGGCGATATTGATAGCCCTGTTCATGATGTTCATCGCAAGGCCGGCAAGTGTGTTTCTTTGTCTGGCACCTTTCAAGGAAATATCCACAAAGTCCAAGCTGTTCGTGTCTTGGGTTGGGCTGAAGGGAGCGGGTCCCATATTGTTTGCCCTTTACCCGGTCATAACCGGCCTGGAAGGTTCCGATGACATGTTCAACATCGTGTTCATCATAACCCTCCTGTCACTTGTGGGGCAAGGCATGACCCTATCACCTATCGCCAGGAAACTTGACCTTTGCTACGATGAGGATCCGACTGTGGAAACCTTTGGAATGGAAATTCCCGAGGAAATGGGGTTGCTCAGGGACCACACGGTCACTGAAGATGACTTGAGGGAGGGATCCACTTTAAGGGATCTGAATCTTCCCCATGGAATACGAGTAATGATGGTCAGGCGCGGCGAGCATTTCCTTGTCCCTCACGGGAGCATGGAACTTACCGAAGGTGACCATCTTGTGATTATAATGGGCGAGAGCGACGACGATCTGACTTAGAACGGGAGATCGTTGGTAGAGTCGTCCTCAGCCGGCATGTCGTCAATGGACGGGGCCGGTGCCTGCTCTGGCATGGGAGGGAAACTTTCCCTGGCCACCTGGCTGGCAGGTTGGGCTTGAGGTTGGCCGGCAGGAGTAATCCTCCAGACGCGCACATCATTGTACCAGCGCCCGTTATACTCCCTGGCCCTAAGATTGAAAGATACTTTTACAAGGTCGCCGACCTGGAACCTGTCCAGTTCGGCGACTTTGTCATTTCCAAATGAAGTGAAACATACCTCCGCGGGGAAATTCCCATCCTGATATTCAAGGATGAAATCCTGCTTGACCCAAGCGCCTCTGGCGCTTTGTCCGCTTTGTTTGGCTTCCTTACGGGAGATACGTCCCTCCAACTCAAGTGATGGCATCTGCTTATTCCTTAACAGGCTCTACGAAATGCTTCACAGAATCCAAGGTGATGTCGAACACCAGAGGGGTGTTGGGCTCGATACCGTTGGTACCGCGCTCGCCGTAACCGAGCTCAGCGGGAACATAGAGAGTGGCTTTGCCGCCCTCGCCAAGAAGCTGGAGTCCTTCAGTCCAACCGGGGATGACCCTGTTGAGCATCAGCATGACGGAAGGATCGCTCTCGGGAACTTCCTCAATGACAGAACCATCCTTAAGTGAAAGCTTATAGTGGACATAGACGGTGTCCTTGGGACCGGGTTTGGTGTCATTGCCGGGCTCCTTGATGAGGTAGCACAGTCCGGACTCTGAAGACTCGACACCGGCGATCTTCTTGACTTCCTCGAAATACTTGTCCTGCGCGACCTTGTTGACGGCGGCGGCGTAGGCGGAACGCTTCTCGATGAAGCTATTCATGACCTGGCCAATCTCCTCAGGATTAACCTTGAACTGCTTGACGAAATTGGTGTCACGCTGGTTGCCCTTGGCGTTGACGAAATCCTCGGCGCCCTTCTTGATCTCAGCGAAATTAAGGTCACCCATGTTGTAACCCTTGATCATCTGGCCAAGATTTATACCGAGAAGGTAGCTGACGGAATCAATCTCACCCTTTGAAGGAACGAGTTCCTTAGGCACGCCAGCAGCGGGTCTGGCGGAGTTGCAAGCGACTGCGGAGAAAACCACGGCCGCGACAGCGAAAAACTTGATAACTTTTTTCATGTCTATAGCTTTTATGTGTTCTATTACTTTACTGAGGATAAAGGACGTAAACAGTCCCTATATCTCCGCGAATATCGCAAAAATTATTCGGATTTACATTATTAACGCGGATTTGGTTTGTCATTTAGGAAAACTTTAGCTATATTTATGAAAACCGTCTGACATGGAGATCGATTCAGCATTGCTGCACTCAAAACTGAAAACCTTTTTCGGATACGATTCTTTTAAAGGAGACCAGGAAGCCATTATCCGCAACCTGATTGAGGGAAAGGACTCTTTCGTCCTTATGCCAACAGGAGGCGGGAAGTCGCTGTGCTTCCAGCTGCCAGCCCTTGTCATGCCAGGAACGGCTATCGTGATTTCCCCTTTGATCGCCTTGATGAAAAACCAGGTGGATGTCATCCGCGGTTTCGAGGAAAAGCACACCGGCATCGCCCATTTCCTCAACTCCTCACTCGGCAAGGCCCAGATCCAGGAGGTCCGCCAGGATCTTTTGTCCGGAGTCACGAAACTCCTTTACGTGGCGCCGGAGTCCTTGACCAAGGAAGAGAACATCGACCTCCTCAAAGAAATCAAAATATCCTTTTACGCTGTGGATGAGGCCCATTGTATCTCCGAATGGGGACATGATTTCCGCCCTGAGTACCGCCGCATAAGGGATATGATCCAGACGATCGGTAAAGCGCCCGTGATAGCCCTGACCGCGACGGCGACCCCGAAGGTCCAGAGCGACATCCAGAAGAATCTCGGTATCATGGACGCCACAGTGTTCAAGTCCTCCTTCAACAGGCCTAACCTCTACTATGAAGTGCGGGACAAGGTGGACGCCGAGAAAGACATCATTCGCTATATCAAGCAGCATCCGGGCAAGTCCGGGATTATCTACTGTCTTAGCAGGAAGAAGGTGGAAGAGACCGCCAGTCTCTTGGCCATCAATGGGATAAGCGCCCTTCCCTACCATGCGGGACTGGACGCCAAGACGAGAGCGGAGAACCAGGACCGTTTCCTGATGGAAGATGTGGACGTGATCGTCGCCACGATCGCCTTCGGAATGGGTATCGACAAGCCGGATGTCCGGTTCGTGATCCACTACGACATTCCCAAGAGCATTGAGGGATATTACCAGGAGACCGGCCGCGCCGGAAGAGACGGCGAGTTGGCGGACTGCATCACATATTACAGCTACAAGGACATCCAAAAACTCGAGAAGTTCATGCTCGGAAAACCGATCTCAGAGCAGGAGATCGGCAGGCAGCTGCTGATGGAGACCGTGGCGTACGCGGAGTCCAGCCAGTGCCGCAGGAAGATGCTGCTCAATTATTTCGGAGAGGATTATCCTAAGGATAACTGCGGCGTGTGCGACAACTGTGTCCATCCCAAGCCCACTTTCGACGGCAGGAAGGAAATGTGTCTTGTGATCAGGCTGATCAAATCCCTGCCTGAACACTTCAAGATCGAGCATCTGGCCATGGTTCTCTCCGGACAGACCAACGCGATGGTCAAGTCTTACAAGCATGACACCATTCCTCTATTCGGGGAAGGCAAAGATCATAGCGACCGGTTCTGGAGCACTGTCATCCACCAAGGCCTGCTTCTCCACCTGCTTGGCAAGGAGATCGAGTCTTACGGGCTCATCTACGTCACAGAAAAGGGAGAGGAGTTCTACGCCAACCCATGGGAGATAAGGCTCGTCGAGGACCGTGTCTTCGTTGGGAAAGACAACGACGACGATGACGAGGACGTGGCCTCCGATAAGGCGGCGATGAGAGGCGGAGGCGGTGATCCGGTCTTGCTTTCCATGCTCAAAAACCTCAGGAAAGACATGTCAAAGAGGCTGAACCTGCAGCCATGGATCATTTTCGGGGATCCTGCGCTTGAAGACATGTCGATTCTCTACCCCATCACATTCAACGAGTTGCATGGATGCCAGGGTGTGGGAGAAGGAAAGGCGAGGAAATACGGCAAGGAATTCATTGAGCTGATCAAGGCTTACGTGGAGGAAAATGACATCACAAGGCCCGCGGAGTTCGTGGTCAAGTCCGCTCCCACAAGGTCGGCCGACAAGATATTCATTATCCAAAGCGTGGACAGGAAGCTCTCCCTCGAGGACATCGCCGACGCCAGAGGCATGGATATGGAAAAGCTTATAGAGGACATCGAAGGGATCGTGTCCACCGGTACCAAGCTGGACCTCAACTATTACATCCGCCAGGTCATCGACGAAGACATCGTCGATGAGATATTCGATTACTTCAAGAACGAGGCATCCTCGGACTCTCTGGAGGATGCCCGTAAGGCTCTGGAGCCCGATTATGATGATATGGAAATAAGGCTCGTGAGGATCAAGTTCCTCTGCGAGGTCGCATCCTAAATCGTCACCATCTTCAGGCGGCGGTTCTCGAAATGCCCCAGGCGACGGAAGCCGAACATCTTGACATACTGCGCGAAATAGTCGAACCGGGCTCCCACCTGGTCGGCCTTGTGCGAATCGGAGCCTAAGCAGATTATGTCTCCGCCAAGTTCCATGTACCTTATCAGGATGTCACGGTCAAGCTCTGGAGTCCTGAGACCGTACTGCCTGTACGTCTTTGTGTTGATCTCAAGTCCTTTCCCGTTCTCTATCAAGTACTTCAGTATCTCATCGATAAGACCAGGGAAATCCCTGTACTGAATACTCTCTTTAGGGTAAGGGGCATATCGGACGATATAGTCGAAATGTCCCATTATGTCGAAATCCTCCAGTTTCCTCATCTCGCGGAGAAGGGTCTCCAGATAACGTCCGTAAGCCTCCTTCCAGTTCTTTCCTTTATAATAAGGCCCGAAATAAGGATCGGTGTCCTCCAGATAATGAACCGACGCTATGACCTGGTCAAAATTCTGGGCGGCGAGGATATTCTTGTTCAGCTCGCGGCTGTCTTCATAGAGGCCGACCTCTATTCCCTTGAGTACCTTGAATTTCTTGGCAGCGGCCCTGCCGAAGGCTCCTTCCGCGACAAGGTCATTCACCCGGTCAATCTCAGATTGCTGGGCTTTCACATCGAAGACCTCGCAGACTATAGGCTCGAATTCCTCCTTCATCTTGGGGACAAAGAAATCGCAATGGTCGGTGAAGCAAATGCCACCGAACCCTTTGTCCACCGCGGCTTTGACGCTCTGCTCGACTGTGGTCGCTCCCCCGTCAAAAGAAAATTGGCTATGGTTGTGTGTGTCGAAAAACATATTCACGAATATAGCGTTTTTTTATTAATTTTGTGTCTATGATTACTCTGGGATATAAAACTAAGTTCGACAGCGTCACCAGAGCCATAGCGGCTATAGGGATTGGACTGGTGATGGCATTCGGGGGCAACGCTCCCACACTGGTTGTGAAGATCATAGCCGGGCTGCTCGTCGCGGCAGGCATCGCGTCTTTAATATATGGTCTCATAAAAAGCAAGGAGACAGGGTTCTACCGGCTTCTCATGATCAACGCCGGCCTGGACATAGCCCTCGGCCTTCTGCTGTTTTTCAATCCTCAATGGATAGCCGGGGTTATCGTCTATGCCATAGGCATAATCCTTATCCTTTTCGGAGGTTTGCAGCTCATCGCCCTCGCTGGAGCGATGAGCCTACTGGGAGCCGGATTCTCATCCCTGCTGCTCTCGATCCTGGCCGTGGTCGGAGGCGCTTTCCTGCTATTCAATCCGTTCACTATCAATGTGATGAGCATAGTGGCAGGCTGTCTTCTGATCGTATATGGAATAGCTGAGCTGATCTCCGCTTTCCGGATGGAAAAAGCCCGGGAGGAGTTTGAGATCAGGCGTACGGAATATTCCGTAAATCCTAATGCCAGGACAACCACCCCCTCCAGCCTCGAGGACGCCAAGGAAGTCAGTTTCGAGAAAATAGAGGAGCCTGAAGACCAGGACGACATGAATTAATATGATCCCGAGGGACACAGTTCAGAAGATTCTGGACACTGCCCAAGTCGAGGAGGTAGTGGCCGATTTCGTCTCTTTGAAAAAACGAGGGGCGGAATGGTGGGGCTGTTGTCCATTCCATAATGAGAAGACTCCCTCGTTCCATGTGGTTCCAGCGAGAGGAATATATTATTGCTTCGGCTGCCATAAGGGAGGATCCGCCGTCGGGTTCGTGATGGACCATGAGCACATGTCCTACCCGGACGCGCTAAGATATCTCGCCAAGAAATACAACATCGAGGTGGTCGAGGAAGAGGAGAGCGCGGAGGACATCGCGGCCCGCCAGAGGAATGAGAGCCTCTATCTCGTCTCCGAGTTCGCTGAAGGATTCTTCACTGAGCAGCTCACCAAAGGAGAAGGTAAAGCCATAGGGCTCAATTATTTCCACACAAGGGGCCTCGAGGATTCGACCATTACGAAATATGGTCTCGGATGGGCTCCTTCCGACCGGCATTCTTTCACCGACGCCGCCAAGACTAAAGGATTCAAGGACGAGTACCTGCTTGAGACCGGCCTCTGCGCCAAATACGACGACAAGCCGGACCTTCATGACCGTTTTGTCGAGAGGGTCACCTTCCCTATCCACTCCGTCAGCGGAAGAGTGATCGGCTTCGGCGCCAGGACACTCAAGTCAAAAGAAGAAGGGAAACCGTACGCCAAATACGTCAACTCCAAGGAAAGCGCGATCTACGTGAAGAACCAATCCCTTTATGGAATATGGTTCGCGAAGGCTGAGATGGCGAGGAAGGACAAGTGCTTCCTTGTGGAGGGATATCTGGATGTCCTTTCGATGCACCAATTAGGCATCACGAATGTGGTGGCTTCCAGTGGCACAGCCTTGACTGACGGTCAGATCCGGCTGATCGAACGCTTCACAAAGAACGTCACGATCATGTACGACGGTGACGAGGCCGGGCAGAAGGCCGCCCTGAGGGGAATCGACATGTTCCTCCGCCAGGGAATGAATGTGAAGGTGGTCCTGATTCCT
The DNA here is from genome assembly GCA_902785825.1 of uncultured Bacteroidia bacterium. GTDB lineage: Bacteria > Bacteroidota > Bacteroidia > Bacteroidales > UBA932 > Cryptobacteroides. The sequence continues at coordinate 105,099 of CACZZZ010000003.1, read as the reverse complement.
GACGGGGACGATCCGGACTCATATTCCAGAAAGCACACTCTGGAGGAAGTCGAGGACTTCATTTCAAGTAACGAGCAGGATTTCGTGGATTTCAAGAGCTCGTTGCTGCTGAAGGGAACCGACAGGGATCCTCTGGGTAGGGCCAACGCTATCAATGAGATCGCGGACACGGTGGCGGACATCCCGGACGCGGTCAAACGGGAAACATACATCGATTTCCTCGCCCGCAAGTTCGACATTCGCCGTACCGCCCTCGAAGAACGTGTCAGCTCCACCCGGGCGAAACTATTATCTAAGGCCGGACAGCCGCTCGAGCCCGGACGAATTAATTCTCATTCCGCCGCAGATAATTCCGATCAGGCCGGACAGCCGCTCGAGCCCGGCCGCGTCCATTCTCGCTACGCTGCGGCTGAGTACGGCCTAAGCCCGACGGCTGCTCCGGCCACTGATAACGACCTTTCGGCATTGGAGGAAAACAAGATCATGGCGAAGGCGGAGCGGGATCTTCTGAACTTCATCCTGGCTAACGGCACCACCCCTCTTGAGTTCCAAAGCGACTCCGAATTCTACAGCGAGGACGAGGAGGAAGTCCAGACTGTCTTTGACTTCATCAGCCAGGCTATTGAGGCTGACGGTATCGTGTTCGCCAATTCGGCCTACAAGACCACCTACGACGCTTATTCAGAGGCCTATTACGAGGGATTGTCGCAAGACGAGATTGTCAAGCGACTTCTGGACGGGCCTGACCGGGATGTGGCCCTTGTGGCAGCCCAGCTCTCTATCGATGAGCGCTACGACCTGTCTATCAAAGGCTTGAGGGACGCGATGATGTCTAAGGGATCCTGGCTTACCAAATATGTTCCCAAGGCCATTCTGGTATTTCACGCATGCCGCCTCGAGGACAAGGAACACTCCCTGAGGGAAGACTTGAAAAATGCCCAGACCGAAGGCAACCAAGACCGCGAGGTGGAGATCATGAAAGACCTCATGCGCGTAAGGAAAGCCATCAAAGCCGTGAAAGTCCGTCTCGGACGTGAGAAATAAAAAGGAATTCGCTATTTTCGCGACTTGAATTTGATTTATACATATTTTCAGATAATTAGGTAAATGGAGAAGAATTTCAAGAGAACTCTTGTGACATGCGCGCTGCCGTACGCTAACGGCCCCGTGCACATCGGCCACTTGGCCGGAGTCTATGTGCCAGCTGACATATTCGTGAGGTATAAGAGGATGAGGGGCGAAGACATCCTGTTCATCTGCGGCTCCGACGAGCACGGAGTGCCGATCACAATCAAGGCGAGGGCCAACGGGGTCACCCCGCAGGACATCGTGGACAAGTACCATGGCATCATAAAGGACTCTTTCATGAGGCTCGGGATCAATTTCGACATATATTCCCGGACCACCTCAGCCGTCCACCACAAGAACGCCTCCGAGTTCTTCCGTGAGCTGTACGACAAGGGAAAGTTCATCACAAAGGAGAGCGAGCAATACTACGACCCCGAGGCGAAGACCTTCCTGGCCGACAGGTACATAGTCGGGACCTGCCCCAAGTGCGGCAACCCGAACGCATACGGGGACCAGTGCGAGAAGTGCGGAAGCACCCTCAGCCCTGAAGAGCTCCTGAACCCCAAGTCCAAGCTCAGCGGCGCTGAGCCTATTAAGAAAAAGACCACCCACTGGTATCTTCCTCTGGACCAGTACGAGCCTTGGCTGCGGGACTGGATCCTCGAGAACCACAAAGAGTGGAGGAGCAATGTCTATGGCCAGTGCAAGTCCTGGCTGGACGGCGGGCTTCAGCCCAGGGCTGTCAGCCGCGACCTTGACTGGGGAGTTCCCGTGCCGGTCGAAGGAGCTGAAGGCAAGGTCCTTTATGTCTGGTTTGACGCTCCGATAGGCTATATTTCCAACACTCAGGAACTTCTGCCGCAAAGTTGGGAGAAATGGTGGAAGAGCGAGGACACCCGTCTCATCCATTTCATCGGCAAGGACAACATCGTCTTCCACTGCATAGTCTTCCCTTCAATGCTGAAGGCCCGTGAAGGTTACATCCTTCCGGACAATGTCCCTTCAAATGAGTTCCTCAACCTTGAGAGCGACAAGATCTCTACCTCCCGCAACTGGGCGGTATGGCTCAATGAATATGTCGATGAGTTCCCCGGTCAGGAGGACACGCTTCGCTACGTGCTTTGCGCCAACGCTCCCGAGACCAAGGATAACGACTTCACCTGGAAGGATTTCCAGCAGAGAAACAACAGTGAGTTGGTGGCCATCCTGGGCAATTTCGTCAACAGGGCGGTTGTCCTGACCCAGAAATATTTCGAGGGCAAAGTCCCCGCTAACTTGAAGCCGGAAGCCATTGATGCCGAGACTCTTGGTCAGATTCCAGAGCTTCGTCGCAGCCTTGAGGCCAACCTTGAGGGTTTCCATTTCAGGGAGGCTCTTAAGGATGCCATGAGCATAGCCCGAATCGGAAACAAATACATTTCCGACACCGAGCCTTGGAAGGTCGCGAAGACTGACATGGACAGGACCGCATCGATCCTTTACACCTCGCTTCAGATTTGCGCCAATCTCGCTATCGCCTTCGAGCCTTTCACTCCGTTCTCCGCTGAGAAGCTGAGGGGAATCCTGAAGGTCGGCCTGAACGCCGGATTCGATCACAGGGCCGGCGAGGGTGAGCCAACGGTGAACTTCTTCAAGCCCGGTGAAAGCCGCGCGCTGCATACTCTCAATGCCGAGCAGGCGCTCGAGCCCGGCCGCGTCCATTCTCGCTTCGCTGCGGCTGAGTACGGCCTAAGCTCGACGCCTGCTCCGGCCATCACAGTCGATGCCCCGGTGCTGACTTGGGACGACCTGGGTCGGGGAGACATCCTGCCGGTTGGACATGAGCTTGGTGAGGCGGTCTTGCTGTTCAGCAAGATCGAGGACAGCGTCATCGACGCCCAGATCGCCAAACTGAACGCCACCAAGGAGGCTAATGAGGCTGCCGCGGCTGCCGCTGCCGCCCAGCAGGCCACCCCTGCCAAAGTCGAGGAGCAGAAACCAGAAGTGACGTTCGATGAGTTCGGAGCGATGGACATCCGTGTCGCAAAAGTCCTTGAAGCTGAGCGGGTTCCGAAGACCGACAAGCTCCTCAAACTCACGATCGACACAGGAATCGACCAAAGGACCATCGTCTCCGGAATAGCCGAATACTATTCCCCCGAGGACATGCTCGGAAAGCAGATTTGCATTCTGGCCAACCTGAAGCCGAGAATGATCCGCGGCATCGAGTCCAAGGGAATGATCCTGATGGCCAAGCAACCTGACGGCAAGATGAGACTTGTAAGCCCCGCTGAAGGGATCTCCAACGGGGCTGTGATAGGGTAATTTATTACCTGATTATTATTTCTCGATCAACGACTTCACATAGTCGTAGAACTCAGGATCCTCACCCACGACGGTCTTATTGATAGTACCATCCGGGTTGAGGATTATCTTTGTGGGATAACCCTGGATGGCATAGGTCTTAGAGACATCAACCTTCTCATCTCCAGGATTATACACATGGAGCCAAGGGAGCTCATGCTCTTTGATGGCTTTTTTCCAGACCTCTTCCGTGTCCCTGCAGTCGATGCTCAGGATCTCGATCTTGCCTTTAGCGTCTTTGTAGAGCTGTTTCATGTCCGGAATACCCTTCTTGCACCAGTAGCACCACTCGCCCCAGAAGTCGAGGACGATGTACTTGCCCTGGTTGTAGAGAGAAGACAGGGTGAAATCCTCGCCCTTCTCGTTCTTGAGAGTGAAGTCAGGAGCGGCCATGTTGTCCTTGACCTTCTCGGCGGCCTCAGCCCTCTGAAATGCCTGGGTGGCTCTCTGCTCAGTCTGGTCGATTATAGGCTTGAGAGGTCCATTCTTGATCTCATCAGGGATGAGTTTGAGAAGCTCAAGAGCGTCTTTACCATCCTCGCCAACAGTCTTATTGATAATAACCGCGGAATACAGGCTTGATGGATTTGCCTTGATAAAATCTTTAGCAATGTCGTTGATATGCTCGTTAATGTCATTGAACACCTCAGCCAAAGAGTCGGCCTTCTCCTGATTACTGTCGCCTACAGCAGCGCGATACTCTTCACCAAGAGCGTCCAGTTTGGCAAGGTCTTCGGCGCACATGGCATCATAACGATGCCTGTCTTTATAGAATTTACTGCCAGTGAAAACGGGCTTGTCAAGAGTACCGCTGATCTTGGCGTACTCACCGGGAGCGTGGATAAAAGATGTCGTGCCGTACTGCTGGCCTCTCTCGTCGTCCGGAAGGTAAATCAATATTCCGCGAACTTCAGGCTCATCCAAATCAAATGAGAATTTTCCGTCCTTCGCTGGAATAGTCATCGAGGACAAGGGCTTCCTCATGTTAAAAACGTCAAGCACCTCAACGAGCAACGAATCTCCTGGCAAATCTTTGAAATGACCAGTGACCGTGTGTTTTTGGTCACATGAGGCGAAAAGGAGCGGCAATATGGCCGCGACAAGATAAATGATGTTCTTTTTCATATTTGATAATTGTTAAAGTTCGTCAAAAAATCATTCAGCGAAACCACTGAGAATACTCTTGACAGGAGAGAAAGTCGTTCCTGAACTGGAAAACGCTCCCATGTCATAGGCGCTCCAGCCACTGCAGACAAGACCGGACTTGCTGTAAATGGCCGGTTTCCACTTGCCGTCAACTTCTGGCTCCCAGTAGAACACACCGGCACAGACATTATTTCCAAGCGATTTGACTGAATTCACAAAGTCTTTCATGCAGGTCGCGGCATCAGAGGAAGAAGGCTTTACACCGACCTCACATATCATGACCTTGAGACCCTGTTTGGAGGCCAGCGTCTTTATGCTCGACACGGCCTGGGTGTTCACCTGGCTCCATGTCTTTCCGGAGACACCCATGGGATAATGGGAGAGGCCTATTATGTCGAACTTGCCTCCGGCCTCTTTGAACTCCTTGAAAAACCATCCGTCATAGTCACCGGCACTATAGGCGTTGGCGATGTGGACGATGACAGGAGTATTCGGAAACACTTGTTTCACAGCGTTATAGCCAGCATTACTAACCTGGACGTAACCAGAATAACGAGCAGGGCCGCTCTTGCTCTCCCAGTCTATCTTACCTGCCGGCCAGACCATACCGTTGTTGGTCTCGTTGCCAACCTGGACCCAGGCGGGGGTCACTCCAGCGGATTTCAGTGTGTTCAGAACCGTGAGAGTGTGTGAAGAGATGGCCGAAGCGACCTTGCTGACATCTCCCGAATAAGAGCCCCAAGCCGCAGGGATCGTCTGACGTCCCGGATCAGCGAATATGTCGCTGTAGTGAAAGTCAATCATCACAGCCAGACCCTCATCCTTGGCTCTTTTGGCCATATTCACAACATCAGCCTGTCCGCTCCACGAGGTCCCGCCGATGGGATCGACCCACACCCGCAGGCGGATCGAATTCATTCCCAAGTTCTTTAGAACCTGGAAGATTCCCTGGCCACCCTTATCATCTTTGAATGTGATCCCTTCCGATTCCATCTCAGAGGCCCAACTGATGTCAGCGCCTCTGGCGAAAGAGACGTCAGTGACAGGGGCCACAGGCTCATCGGGTTCGATGGGATCCGGATCTCCATCGCAACCGCAGCCAGTCAAAACCACGAGTGCGAAGGAAAGGAGAAAATATGCGAGTTTGCTACTCATCCACGGGATGCACTTCAGGGAAAAGGCCGAAGAGCTCGGCATCAATCCTGTCCGTAATGATCTGGAAGTCCTCCGGACGATTCTCGAACTTGATCTCGTCAACATTGATGATCAGCAGGTGACCGTCATATTCCTTGATCCAGTCCTCGTAACGCTTGTTAAGGCCGGTCAGGTAGTCGATCCTGATGCTGCTCTCATAGTCCCTGCCCCTTTTCTGGATCTGGGCGACGAGATTGGGAATCGAGGAACGGAGATAAATCAGCAGGTCCGGCTTGCTGACAAGCGACATCATCAAATCGAAGAGGTCGGAATAATTCTCGAAATCCCTGGTGCTCATGAGCCCCATCGAGTGGAGGTTGGGAGCGAAAATCCTGGCGTCCTCATAGATCGTCCTGTCCTGGATGATCACGTCGTCGCAACGGGAAATGTCAACCACGTCCTTGAACCTCTTGTTCAGGAAATATATCTGGAGATTGAATGACCAGCGTTCCATGTCGGCATAGAAATCCGCCAGATAGGGATTGAAGTCAACAGACTCGAATTTGGGTGTCCAGCCATAATGGGCGGCCAGCATCTTGGTCAGGGTAGTTTTGCCACTGCCTATATTTCCGGCTATCGCGATATGCATATCTTATTAATTTTTAATTATTTCTCCATCGGGAAAAGGCCGTAAAGCCCAGCATCTATCTTATCGGTGATATATTCGAAATCCTCGGGGCGATTCTCGAAATCGAGATTGTCGGTCTCGATTGTGAGCACCTTGCCTTTATATTCAGCTATCCATTTGTCGTACCGCTCATTAAGGCCGGCGAGGTAATCGAGCCCTATGGTCTGCTCGTAATCCCTTCCCCTTTTCTGGATCTGGGCGACGAGGTGGGGTATTGAGCACTTGAGGTAGATCAGCAGATCAGGCATCCCCGCCATGGAGGACATCACGCCGAAGAGATCCATGTAGGTCTCGTAGTCGCGCTTAGAGAGGTTTCCCATGGCGTAATTGTTGGCGACAAAGATATAGACTCCCTCATACAAGGTCCTGTCCTGGATGATCACATCCTTGCTTTTGGATATCTCCAGCACATCTTTGAAGCGCTGCGCGAGGAAATATGTCTCAAGATTGTACGACCAGCGCGGAATGTCTTTATAGTAATCCTCAAGATATGGGTTGTACGTGACAGACTCGTATTTTGGAGTCCATCCGTAATGCTTGGCAAGCATCCGGGTCAGAGTGGTCTTGCCGCTGCCGATATTTCCCGCTATACCTATGTGCATATTCTTATCTAAATAATGTCTGTCTCGCTTTCCCAGGGCTCGTTAAACGGCTGGAGGAAAGGGTTGGATGTCCTCTCAACGGCAATTGATGTCGTCGGACCGTGACCGGGGTACACTTCCACGTCACCGGGGAGCTCCATAAGCTTCTCCATTATGCTCACGATCTCCTTGTCGTAGTCTCCCCCATCAACGTCGGTCCGCCCTATCGAGCCGGCGAAAAGGGTGTCCCCGCTGAAAAGGACCTTGGCCTGTTCGCTGTAAAAGCAAACGCAACCGGGAGTGTGGCCCGGGGTGGCGATGACCCGAAAAGAAGGAGATTCTTCACTGGCGTTCAGAATGACAGTCTGTCCGTCAACCAGTTCCCTCGTCTCAAACGACATGTCCGGCCGCCTTAGCCCGAAGCCGAGCGTGAGGTCATTATTGCTCCGGATGGTTATCCCGTCAAAAGAAGAGAGATACACCGGGGCGGAATATTCCCTACTCAGGTCGGCCACTCCGAAAATATGGTCAAAATGGCCATGGGTCAGCCAGATGGCTTTAGGGGTCAAACCCTCGGCGGCGATGAACCCTTTCAAGTCCGAGACTTCCGAAGGCTCATAACAACCGGGATCTATTATGGCACAATCCTTTCCCTGATCCCAGACGAGATAGCAATTCTCCCGAAAAGGATTGAAACGAAAAGACTTGATATTAATACGATCCATTCCCACAAATTTACTGAAATTATCGTAAAATTCACCTAACTTCGCGCATAATGAGCGAGAACAAGAAGGAATATATTGAGATACGCAAGGCGGAGGCTCACAATTTGGCGGGAGTCAACGTGGACATCCCAAGGAACGAGTTTGTGGTGGTGACCGGACTGAGCGGAAGCGGAAAGTCCTCCCTGGCATTTGACACGATTTACGCCGAGGGCCAGAGGCGGTACATGGACACTTTGTCCACCTACGCCAAGCATTTCATGGGAATATTGGAGAAGCCTGAGGTCGAGAGCATCGACGGCCTGAGCCCAATCATAGCCATAGAGCAGAAAACCACCGGCAACAATCCACGCTCCACGGTCGGAACGATTACAGAGATTTTCGATTTCCTGCGCCTCTTGTACGCAAGGGCTTCCAGGGCCTACTCCCCCGTCACCGGCAAGGAGATGGTACGGTACACCGACGAGCAGATCGTCGATCTCATTATGACCGGGTACAAGGGTAAGAAGTGCTACCTGCTAGCTCCCCTTGTCAGGGGCAGGAAAGGTCATTACAGGGAACTGTTCGACCAATACCGCAAGCGCGGCTACACCGAGATCCGGGTTGACGGGGAGATCCACCCCCTCAGCGAGATGGACGCCCTGGACCGGTATAAAGGCCACTTCATAGAGCTTGTCGTGGACAAGCTCAAGCCCTCGGAGGGAGACACCAAGAGGGTCAGGGACTCGGTGATGACAGCCTTGAATATCGGAAAGGGATCTATCGCCATGCTCGAGAGCGGTGATGACAAACCTCGCCATTTCTCCAAGCATTTGGTGGATCCGGACTCCGGCCTTTCACTTCAGGAGCCCGCTCCCCACTCGTTCTCCTTCAACTCTCCGGAAGGCTATTGTCCCCACTGCAAAGGACTCGGGATGATAGTTGACGTCAACATGGACTCTATCATTCCTGACAAGAGCCTGTCCATCGCGGAAGGTGGCATTGTTCCGCTCGGCAAGGTTCGTGAGACACGTAAATTCGAGATAATCAGGGCCATAGCCCGCAAATACAATTTCTCGCTCTATGACCCGATAGCGACCATTCCCGACGAGGCGATCTCCCACATCATCTTCGGAAGCGAGGAGATGTTCAGGATCGGAGAGGGCAATCTTTCGGAGATGGTCTCTTTCGACGGGGTGGTCGAGGACATCGATGACAAGATTGTCTGCCCGGTTTGCCACGGAACCCGTCTCAACCAGAACGCCAATTGCTTCAAGATAGACGGGAAGACCATCTCGGAGGTGGCTTCCATGGAGATGACGGATCTCAAGGATTGGTTGTCATCTCTTCCCGGAAAACTGTCAGCAAGGGAAAACAACATTGCGAGGGACATCCTCAAAGAGCTCGACGACAGGGTGCGTTTCATGCTGGATGTCGGCTTGGACTATCTTTCCCTCGACAGGCCAACAGGCTCACTCTCAGGAGGTGAGAGCCAGAGAATCCGGCTGGCGACCCAGATAGGATCAAAACTGGTCGGAGTGCTTTATATTCTCGATGAGCCTTCCATCGGCCTGCACCAAAGGGACAACCGGAAATTGATCTCCTCCCTGAAAGAACTCAGGGACGAGGGCAACTCGGTGATGGTTGTAGAGCATGACCTGGAGACTATGATGAGCGCCGACTGGCTCGTGGATGTCGGTCCGGGAGCTGGCGAGAAGGGAGGAAAAATCTGCTTGAGCGCCCCTCTGGGAGCCTTGTTGGAATATTCCCCGGAGAAAGGTAAGATACCCGCGTCGGTCGATATGGCGACCGCCCCCCATTGCGTTTTCGGCGACTCACTTACCCTGGAGTATCTTCAGGGACGCAGGAAGATTGAGGTCCCGGCCACCCGCAGAAAAGGGAACGGGCTGACTCTGAGACTTTCAGGAGCCAAAGGAAACAACCTCAAGAATGTTGACGTGACCTTTCCTCTTGGATGCCTCATCGGAGTCGCCGGAGTCAGCGGAAGCGGGAAATCCTCGCTGATCAACGAGACCCTGATGCCCATTCTCAAAAACAAGATCCACAGGGCCAAGCTCCGTCCGCTACCATACGGCTCAATAGAAGGCGTAAAGAATATCGACAAGCTGATCGAGATAGACCAGAGTCCGATCGGGCGCTCCCCGAGATCCAACCCGGCGACTTTCACGGGAGTCATGAGCGACATCCGTAACCTTTTCGAGGACACCCCCGACGCCAAGGTGAGAGGGTTTAAGGCCGGAAGATTCTCATTCAACGTGCCTGGAGGACGCTGCGAGGCTTGCAATGGAGCCGGAATCAAGGTCATCGAGATGAACTTCCTGCCGTCAGTCAACGTCGTCTGCGACGAGTGCAGGGGCAGGAGGTACAAGGAAGACACACTCGCTGTCCACTATAAAGGGAAGAACATCAACGATGTGCTGGAAATGCCTATAAGTGAGGCTTATGAGTTCTTCAAGCCGATTCCGTCAATCGCCAGGAAACTAAAGGCTCTCGTGGATGTGGGTTTGGGATATATTCATCTCGGACAAAGCGCCGTGACCCTGTCGGGAGGTGAGAGCCAGAGAATGAAACTGGCTGCTGAGCTTTTCCGCAAAGCCACCGGCAACACCCTTTACATCCTTGACGAGCCCACTACCGGATTGCATTTTGAGGACATAAAAGTCTTGCTGCAAGTCCTGCAGGAGCTTGTGGACCAAGGTAACACGGTGATTATCATCGAGCACAACCTGGACATTCTCAAGAGCGTGGACTATATCTTCGATCTCGGGCCTGACGGAGGCCAGGGAGGAGGAAGGATTGTCGCCCATGGCACACCAGAAGAATTGGCCGATGATCCGAATTCGGTCACCGGCCAATACCTTAAAGAAGTATTATCTTAAGTCAACTACCAGGCAAGAGCCGAGGCGCCAAGGATAGCGGCGTCGGACTCCTTAAGAGCTGAATAGACGAGCTTCACCTTTCCTCTCCACAAAGGGAGGACATTGGCGTTCATGGCACGCTCGATAGGCTCTGTGAGGAACTCCTTACTCTTCGCCATTCCACCGAACAGCACGATAGCCTCCGGGGATGAGAACTCAATGAAGTCAGCGAAAGCCATTCCGAGCAACGTTCCGGTGTAGTCAAACAGCTTGAGAGCGATCTCGTCACCTTCCTTCGCGGCTTCGTAGATGTCCTTGGCGGTGATCTTGTCAAGACGCCTCAGCAAAGAGGGCTTGTCAGTCATATCCAGCCACTCGCGGGCAGTCCTGGCGATACCGATAGCGGAGCAGTAAGCCTCAAGGCAACCGTTCTTTCCGCAGTTGCACAGACGACCGTTGTTACGCACCAGCGTGGTGTGACCGAGCTCTCCGGCGAAGCCGTCATGGCCATAAACCATCTCGCCGTTGATGACGATACCGCTGCCGACACCAGTCCCGAGGGTGATCATGATGAAATTCTTCATTCCCCTCGCGGCTCCGTAGGTCATCTCTCCCATCGCGGCCGCGTTGGCGTCGTTGGTGAGGGTGACAGGGATACCACCCATCGCCTCCTTCAGCATGGCGGCGAAATGGAGGGAACCTGAACGGCCCCAGGAAAGGTTCACAGCGTTCTCGATGTCGCCCGTATAGTAATTGGCGTTGGGGGCTCCGACACCGATTCCGCGGATATTCCCTTCAGCGCCGACCTCGGCGATGAGCTTCTTCAAAGCCTCAGCGAGCTCAGCGATGTAAGGCTCGACAGTGTCATGGGTGTCAGTCCTGATAACAGTCTGGGCCACAACAGTTCCACGGGTGTCAACTATTCCGCACTTGGTGGTCTGGCCACCCACATCAACTCCTATAACAAGGTTCTGGTCAAAATTCTCCATATTCATTGAATATTAGTCCACAGGGATGTCTTTATTGACGTTCTTGCAGCCGACGAGGGCATAGTAAAGCAGGTAGCAAAGCATGGCGATAACAAGCCAGTAGCTGTTCATGTAGCCGGCTCCCTTGGCGATGAAGTCCTGGATGAACGGCATGATACCACCACCCACGACGAGCATCATGAATATTCCGGAAGCGGCCTCGGTGTATTTGCCAAGTCCCTCGACAGCGAGGTTGAAGATGGCGCCCCACATCAGGGATGTGCAAAGACCGCAGAGAACCAGGAACAAGCAGCTAAGAGGAACCTGGAACATCCTGAAACCATCGGCGGCGCTATAGCCGGGCATATTGATAGTGACCGATTTGGGGATCAATATGGCGATGAGGACGAGAAGAATAGCCACAGAGGACACGGTGATCATCTGGGCCCTGGTGCTGACCTTCCCGGAGATAAAGGTGCTGCAGAGACGGCCGACCATCATGAGCAGCCAGTAGATAGCGGCAATGGCGCCTCCGATAGCAGCGGCTCCGGCGAAACCGGCCGGGAAAGCTCCCTTGCCAGTGGCGTCAGCAAGATAGAAGTTGACCTGTGAAGGGATACCGATCTCGATACCTACATAGAAGAAGATAGCGATAGCTCCAAGCACAAAATGGCGGAAGTTCCATGCGCTGTGCTCGTAAACAGTGGCGTTGCGCTCCTTGGCGGGCTCAGGGATCTTGACAAGGGAGATGATCACGAAAGCGACCGCGAAGACTCCCATGGCGATGAAGAGCAGGGGAGCCACATCAGACATCGAGGTGCTGGCCGTGACGGTACCGATAAGGGCACCGACAAGCAGAGGGGTAAGGGTACCGGTCAAGGAGTTGAGGGTGCCACCAATCTGGATGTACTGGTTGCCCTTGTTACCGCCGCCACCGAGGATGTTAAGCATCGGGTTGACGACAGTGTTGAGCATACACACGCAGAAACCGCAGACGAACGCGCCGAGCAGATAGACATAGATGGCTGAGCCACCGCCCACCTTACTGGAAATCCACTGGATCACAATACCGACGAAACCGGTAGCGAGGGCTACCAGGGTCGTGTTCTTGTAACCGATCTTAAGAAGCATCTTTCCAGCGGGGATACCCATGCAGAGATACGCCAGGAAATTCATAAGGTTTCCTGCCATCTTGGACCAAGGGTACTGGTTACCCCAGATGTTGCCGAACGGGGCGGCCATGTTGGTGACGAAAGAGATCATCGCGAAGATGAAACACATCGTCACGATAGCCACCATGTTAGTGTTTTTCTTTTCCATTTGAGAATAATTTATGTTGTTAGTTTAATGTGTCCGTTTGTGGCGCATTACACAAAGCTACGAAAAAAACACGAATCTTGAGCCTTATAGGAATAATTCTTTTAATAAAAAGGGCCGGCGCTTTCCCCAAAGCGCCGGCCTGTTGTATATAAAACGAACTTAACAAATAGACAACAAAAAGAACTTTTGTCTGTCTGTGGGCAAATATATCAAGAAAAACTCAATTCGCAAATTATTTTTGTTAATTTTTTAAAACGGTTTTGATTAAAACATATTAAAATCTAAACGTTTTTTCTTTAAAATTTTAAGAATTTAAGCGTTCCTGTACTCGCTGGGAGTCATGCCTGTCTGAGCCTTGAAAAACTTGTAAAAGACTGAGGCATTGACGAAATTCAACTTGTAAACTATCTCTTTTATGCTCTCATCAGTATACTTTAGCATACTCTTGGCTTCCTGGAGAACAAACGAGTCCACCCATTCAGGAGCCGAGCGTCCGCTGACTTGTTTGATAAGCCGGGAGAGATATTTTGGAGTCATCCCGAGGCGATTGGCGTAAAAAGCCATGCCTCTTTCAGAGGTATGGTACTCGGACACCAGGGACATAAATCTTTCGAAAAGCATGTTAAGCCGTGTCTGGGATGACTTCTCCCCTTCCAGGGCCTTCATGGAATTCTTCCTTATCAGACCGGACAAAACATACAGGAGCGACTCGACCAGAGGCTCGACCGCATTGTTCTTATCCACGATCTCTGAAGCGATGACCTCTTTAATAAGATGGAAGTAATTTGAACAGAAATACAACTCCTTTTCACCAAGCTTCATCCGGGGGTCATGGAAAAAGGTCAGCCTGGAATCGAAAAGCCTGGAAAAATCAAATCTCAGGTCTGAGATGAAACTTCTCGAGACAGCGAAAGCCAAAAACCTACCCGGAAGGCCACCCCCCTCGGAATCCGGCTCAATCTTGATAATATTTCCGGGAATACAGATTGTCAAGGACTTATCCTCTATCCTGTACTTTCTCAAATTAATCTCAATATTAAAACCTCCTTTCTCGGCGAAGATCGCCAGAAAGGCATCCGCGCGAAACGGGTACCTCAAAAATCCATGTTCGCCAGCGTCCCGGATATCTATGATGAAAAAATCATCCCCAAGATGGATATCCTCCCCCTGCGGCAAGAATTTCTTGATCTGGGTCAAACCTATGTTCTGTAATGTCTCGCTCATGAATGCAATTTATAAGAAATCATTGAAAAAAATTGCAAAAAAGGGAAAATTTCAACCTTTTGACACTAAAAAGCACTTATAATGAGATATAATTAGGCAGTTTGGCAACTTCTTTGCAGCATTGGCCGACGCAAAAAGAAATAATGAAATCATGACATATATGAAAAAGTTACTTATCACCTTCCTGGCCGCCACGGCCCTCACATGCTCCGAGGGCATGGCGCAGAGAGTCCTTTCGCTGGAAGAGTGCCGCGAGATGGCGGTAAGCGGCGACAAGGAGCTCGAGCAGGCCAGGACGAAAATGGAGATGGCCGGCTACGACAAAAAGATAGCCCGAGCGAACTATCTCCCGAATGTCTCCGCTACCGGAGCCTACCTTTACAACCCGAACGATGTCTCTATCATCAGCGACGCGACTTCAGCGACACTTACCGGCATGGGGACGACCATCCACGGGATGTCCCAGCAGTACCAACAGAAAGTGATGTCCGACCTCACGGCATACATTCAGCAGCTGGCCTCGACCGATCCGGCGAGCGCTATGAAATACATGCAGCTGATGCAGGATCCCCTGCTAAACACTTTGATAGGTAAACTCCAGACCACTGACCTGTCAGCCACGATTAACGCGATCGGCCAAGACATCGATGACGCCCTTCATCCGGACCTTGAGAACATCTTGGTCGGCTCGGTGACAGTCCAGCAACCCATATTCATGGGTGGAAAGATTGTGGCCGCAAACAGGATTGCCAAATTGGCAGAGCAATTGTCAGAGGCCAGATACGACCAGCAATACCAGCAGACGATAGTCGATGTTGACCAGGCATATTGGCAAATTGTCTCAATCGCCGCTAAGAAGAACCTGGCCGAGTCTTACGCTGAATTGCTCCATAGCATGGAACATGACGCAGACCTGGCTGTCAAAGAAGGGGTCGCCACAGAGTCAGACGCCCTTCAGATCAAGGTCAAAGCCAATGAGGCGGACATGCTCAAGACAAAATCCGAGAACGGGTTGACACTGGCCAAGATGCTGCTCTGCAAAAGAATCGGATTGCCGCTTGACACCCAGATAACCCTCGCTGACGAGGGTCTGGACAGGATTCCTGTAGCCAAGATAGAGTCAGGAAAGAGCATGGAAGAAATCTATGCGGACAGGCCTGAGACCCGTAGCCTTGATCTCGCATCCAAGATATATGACAAGAAGGTCGCGGTAGCCAGGGCAGACATGCTCCCTAAAGTCGCCGCGATGGGAGGTTACATGGTCTCCAATCCGAGCCTGAAAAACGGCTTTGAGAAGCAGTGGAACGGGTACTGGGGAGTCGGCGTGGTCGTCAACGTCCCTATCTTCCATGGCTTCGAGGCGCTGAACAAGACCAGAAAGGCGAAAGCCGAGGCCACGCTGTACCGCAGCCAACTCGAGGACGCCAAAGAACTTATCAATCTTCAGGTAACCCAGCTGCGCAAACAGGAGTCTGAGGCTCTTGAGAAACTCGGGATGGCAGAGAGCAACCTCGCGAGCGCTGAGGAGAATCTCAGGACCGCCACAATCGGATTCAATGAGGGTGTGATCACCGCCAACACGGCTATGGCCGCACAGACAGCATGGCTCCAGGCCCACTCAGAGTACATTGACGCCGGGATTGAGCTCCAGATGTTGGCCGCTAATCTCGACAAGGCGGAAGGGAACCACAAAGCGATACGATAAAGGAAATAATAAAGAATCAATATCATGGAAAAGCAAAAGAAAAGCTACAACCTGGTGATCGGGATAGCAGCCCTGATCGCGATAATCCTGGTGATAGCCATTATCGGCTATTTCGTCTCCAAACCCAAACCTCTGGTGATCCAGGGCGAGGCTGAGGCCAGCGAGTACAGGGTGTCCGGCAAAGTTCCGGGCAGGATCGAGGAATTATACGTAAAAGAAGGTCAGAGAGTCCAGAAGGGAGACACAATCGCTTTCATCGACTCCCCCGAGGTCAGGGCCAAGCTCATCCAGGCCAACGCTGTCAAGAACGCCGCGACAGCCCAGAGCGACAAAGCCCGCCACGGAGCCCGCTCCGAACAGATCCAGGGCGCTTATCAGCTCTGGCAGCAGGCTATAGTCCAAGAGGATGTGATGAGGAAGTCCCTGGACAGGGTCGAGAGGCTATACGAGCAAAAAGTCATTCCCGCCCAGAAATATGATGAGACCAAAGCGAAATATGATGCCGCCGTCGCCCAGACCAAGGCTGCCAAGAGCCAGTACGACATGGCCGTCAACGGAGCCAGGAGGGAGGACAAAGCCGCCGCCCAGGCCCTGGTGGAGCAAGCTTCAGGAGCGGTCCAGGAAGTGGAGTCATATCTCGGGGAGCTCTACCTGACTTCTCCGGCCAGCGGAATCATCTCCGCCACTTACCCCAAAGTCGGGGAACTGGTAGGTCAGGGATCGCCTGTGGCAAGTGTGATTGACACCGACGACATCTGGTTCACATTCAATGTCAGGGAAGACTATCTTCACGGCATGACAGAGGGAGACAAGGTCACTGTAGTGATCCCGGCCCTTGACGGCAAGGAGATCTCCGCGACTGTCAATTACATAGCCGTCAGGGAATCTTACGCGACCTGGAAAGCGACCAAGGAGACCGGGCTTTATGACGCGAAGACCTTCGAGGTCAGGGCGGTTCCAGACGCTCCGGTTGACAAGATCCGCCCCGGAATGTCCGCTATAATCAAACAGAAATAAAAGAATATCAATATAATGAACAACTGGCAAAGGATACTTTCGGTCGCCCGCCGCGAGCTCAGGATAATCAGGAACCGTCCTCTTTATTTCATGGGATCGATTGGTGTGATCGCTTTCTGCGCCATATTCTTCCTGACATTCCTGGACCACGGACTACCTGACGACATTCCGATCGGGGTCGTTGACGAGGATTATTCCACCACTTCAAGGAATTTCTGCCAACAGTTGGACGCCACGCAGTTGGGCAAGGTCGTCCACTACGACTCCTTCTCCAGCGCGAGGGAGGACATGACGAGCGGGAAGATCGCGGGAGTCTGCGTCATCCCAGCGGGAATGAACGAGGACATCCAGGCGTTCAGGCAGCCGAAAATCACGTTTTATGTCAACGGGCTGTATTTCGTGAGCGGAGCGCTCGCATGGAAAGACCTGCTGACCATGGTGAACCTCACGAACGGCGCTGTGCAAAGGGAAGTCTTGAGAGCCAAGGGCTTCAATGACAGCCAGATAATGGGCATGATACGCCCTATCGACATCGACACCCACCAAATCGGCAACGTCACGACTAACTACAACTACTACCTGAGTGGAATTCTCCTCCCCGGTGTGCTGGAAATGATTGTAATTCTGGTGCTTATATATTCACTGGGAGCAGAGCTGAAGTTCGGGACCTCAAGGCATCTGATGGACACATCCGGTCACTCGATCGTGACCGCCCTGGCGGGCAAGCTCCTTGTATGGACAGTCGTGTTCTCCGCCATAGGGTTCGTCCTCGTGATGCTGCTTTATCACTGGCTCCATTTCCCGATCAGCGGGAGCATATTCAACATGTTCATAGCGATGTTCCTGATGATTCTCGCAAGCGAGGCGATAGCCATATTCATACTGGAAATGTTGCCCGTGCCCAGGCTGGCCCTCAGCATAGGAGCCCTCTACAGCGTTCTTGGCTTCTCACTATCGGGATTCACCCTCCCTTTGGAGGCGATGCCCCCCTACATCCAGGGGCTTGCCTCGGCATTCCCCCTGAGGCACTACTACCTGTTCTATGTCCAGGAAGTGATCTTCGGAGCCGGATTCGCCGGATGGTGGAAAGAGGTTATCTATCTGCTTATGTTCCTATTTGTTCCGCTGATCGACCTGAACAGGCTTAAGAAGGCGTACATCCATCAGAATTTCCCTAAAGAATAAGACCATGGCAAAAGAAGGATTCATAAAGACTTGGCTTCGGGACTGGTGGGACATATTCTGCCATGAGCTGAAGCAGATTTTCTCGGACGGTGGTGTCCTGCTTATATTCTTCGTGGCGGGACTCGCATATCCGCTGCTATACAACTTAGTGTATCTCAACGGAATACTGTCCGACACTCCGATAGCGGTCGTCGATGACGCCGACTGCTCCGACAGCCGGAGGTTCATCAGGGAGATAGATGCCACCAGGGAAGTTGAAGTGGCCGCCAAATGCGTGAATATGGCTGAGGCGGAACAGCTGATGAAAGACCGGAAAGTCAACGGGATAGTGTATTTCCCAAGGGATTTCGGCGAGAAGCTGGCCCGCAACGAGACTGCCAAGCTTTCCCTGTACGCCGACATGAGCAGTTTCCTGTATTACAAGAACGCCATGATAGCGACCAACTTTGTCATGCTCCACGAGATCGGGCAAATCCAGATGGAAAGATATTCCCTCGCCGGAATGACGGAGCAGGAGGCCTCACAGGTCATCAAACCGCTTGGATATGAGGACAACAACCCCTTCAACAGGGCTTTCAATTACAGCTTCTTCCTGATCTCGGCGATCCTGATGATCATCATCCAGCAGACCATGTTCTACGGCATGTCACTGCTTGTAGGGACCCAGAGGGAAAGGAACCACAGTTTCGCCTCCTTGCCTGACAAACTCGAGGGACATGGAATGGTCCGTGTCGTCCTTGGCCGGGGAGGTGCGTATTGGCTCCTCTACCTTGGAATCGGGATGTACATCGCATTTATAGTACCGGCGATATTCGGAATACCACAGAGGGGACAGTTCGGGGATGTTCTCGCGATGCTGCTGTTCTTCATCACTGACTGCGTGTTCTTCAGCATGACCTGGAGCACATTGATAACAAGGAGGGAGTCAGTGTTCCTCCTGTTCCTGGCGATGTCGCCAATCTGCCTGTTCCTCACCGGATGCTCATGGCCGACAGTCGCTTTCCCGGGCTTCTGGAAAGCTTTCTCGTACATCTTCCCGTCCACTTTCGGAGTCCAGGGTTACATCAACCTTAGCACAGCCGGAGGGGACATCTCAGCGGCAGGGTCGCAGATGAGAATCATGATCCTGCAGACAATCATCTACTTTGGAGCCGCCTGCGGGTGTATTTTCGCTGAGAACTGGGTTATCCGCCACAAGGAGGAGATAAGGGAAAAACGTGACGCCCTCGCCAAGAGAGCAGGCATTGACAAGGCCGAGGACGCCAGGATAATCGCCGGGAAATAAGGGGTCACAACCCGAGTTCCTCGGCCTTGGCGAGCATCTCGGAATTACCCGAGACCTCCAGCTTGCTGTAAATACGATATTTGTGATTACTCACCGTGCGAGGTGAGAGGAAGAGCTTGTCCGCGATCTGTTTGTCGGACAAGCCTTCTTTGCTTAAGGATATTATCTCCAGTTCCCTTGAGCTCAACCCCCTGGTTCCCAACGACTTCTTACGGGAAATCATAAGGTCTGAGATATAATTCACCACTAGTGGATCCATCGGCGCATCACCCTCCGCAAGACTGGCGCAACGCTCCCTGATCTCGTCCTCGCTCATCGTCGGCCATTTGCGGATGAAATCCAAAGTCTGGCTATCCTTGATACCAGCCAAAGCTGGATCATACAAGTCTTTCGCGATGACGGCGAAAAGCATTTCCCGGCTTCGGGCGATAGCTTCTATGCTTTTGTTTTTGCTGGTTATCTGTTTGTTGAGCCTGATAAACTGGACAATCGCGGCCAGAGCCAACAGAAGGAAAACACCCAAAAGGAATGCCCAATAAGTCCTGGATTTGATCTGCCGGTCTTTAAGATCGGTCTGATACTCGGTTTGCAGTTCCTGCAGAATGTCGTCGCCCTTCTGGCGCATGTACATCTGCATGAAATAAGAATAGTTCTGATGAGCCTCGGTAGCTTTCGAAATATCCCTTTTCTTAAGATAAAGATTGGTCAGGTGGTCGTATATCTGATATTGTTTCAAATAGTCCGATTCCGGGGTATCAGACAGCACGCGGTTGCAAAAAGCTATCGCCTCGTCAATCTTATCCCCTTGACGCAGATACCGCATGCGGGTAGAAAGTGCCCTGGCGGACTGATGCCCCTCGTCAAGCGACTCGGCTCTGGAGAGCCACTCACCCGCCTTATTGTACAAATCCCTGTCAATAATGTCATTAAAGCGATTCTTGTTGACATATATCTCACAAAGGAAGTAACAGGCCTCTATTGAAATACCATCCCATCCATTTGCCTCCGAGAGGTTCAAAGCTTCCTCCAGATAGCCGATTCCCTCGTCGTCTCTGTTAGATTCAGCTGAGATCGTCGCGTAAGAGCAAATCTTTCCTTTCAGCAGAAGCGCCGCCGCCCGCAATGAGTCATTCCTCTCACGGATAGCCAGCTCTTCCGCAGCATCCGCATGCTCCCAAGAGAGGGAGTCCCGGCTTGTCTGAAGGAATAGTTTAGACAAGGTAAGGTGAGATTTGGACTGGTTGATCCGATCCTCCTCGCCGTTCTCCGATATTCTCAAGGCCTCAAAAGCGAGACCCACCGCTTCATCATAACGGGATTGGGAGGTCAGTTTCTCCGCCTCATCGAGAAGGTCAGGGACTTGACGGCCCGGCCTTATGTCGATATGTTTCCCGCAGGAACAGCATAAGGAAAGAATAACAAGCGCCAATGCGGCGAATGAGTATCTACTTACCATCAACATGAGTAATTATCAGCCTTAAAGATAGTAAAAAATACTCTTCTTGAGTAAAATGAGTAAAACTACTCAATCAAAAATCCATAATAATACTCATCTTGCAATCAGCAAAAACAGACGTTTACTCCTTGACCTTAAGAAGGGACTATTCACTTTTACTGACCTATAAAAGACTATTCAGCTTAAAAGAAGCGGTCGTGGCGCCCGGGCCCCGACCGCTTTGGTTTATGTCATTCGGAAAAGTCAAACTTACAATGCGATTCCCACATGGAGACCGAAAGAAGGTCCGATGCTTAAGCCGAGAAAGAGATTTGATTTCCCCCACATGCTGATGGCGATACCGGGCTGCCAGGAAAAGTACCAGGAACAGCCACCTGGTTTGCAAGGGAACCACCAGAGAAGATCGCCTGATTGTGGCGGATAATCCGTGGGGACCTCACTTCCGCTCATTTTGTACACATACATCCCACCGCCGATGATATCGCTGTAAAACGAAAACCTTTGCCTATGCCCCAAAGGAATGTAATGCCGATGGTAAAGGTAAAAGGTCAAGCGCTGACCAACAGGATGGAGTTCGGGGTCATAGAGGAAGAATCGCTGCCCCCAACCGGTGCCGAGCCCGAATACCTTGTTCTGACTGGTCCTTATGCCTCCCGTCAAATTGATCGACTCATCCATGAGCATGACATTTGCCCTCAAACTGAATTCAGGCTTCCATTCTTTGCGACCTTCAGGGGAGAGATGCGCCTTGACCCCATCGAAGTAATTGTTGATGAGGATAGTCGGCCGTTCAAAATCCAGTTTTTGTGCCATAGCCTGCAAGGCGATGCAACTTGATATAAGGGTTATGATCAGGTGTTTCATAATTTAGCGCTTTTCAAACATGGAACGAAGGTCTTGGAGAGTGGCGGAACCTTCTAAGTAGATAATAGTAATCATCCAACCTTGAAACTCCGTCTTGCGGGCCTGATAACAGAGATATCGCCGCATAACCCCAAAGGGGTTGAGTTGAATAAGGCCATAGGTCAACAGATCCCCGGACTTTTCAGTTTCCGCCGAATCCGCTGTCAAGGCATCCGCTTCCACCAAGGCGGCTACTTTACGGGCTGTTAAGGTATCGACATGAAAACGGACGCTTCTATAGTAATTAAGCTTGTAAGTCGCCAATCCGTCACCGCGGACTTCCGTCATGACCATCTGCCTTTCAGGAATCACCTTCCCCCGGAAAACGGGATAGCAGTTGAGTCCCTTCTGGGCAAATGCCACTCCCGAGAACAGGAGCAAGGACATCAGGCACATTATTATCTTTTTCATCGCTCGAACAATTCAAACAAATTGGCCTCGGCTGGAGTATTTCCAGCGAAGAAATCGGCAAGGGAAGACTCGACGGATTCCATGATCAACGTTTCGTCACTATCTTTATCGCCATAGGTATAGCGGATGCAGGACTTGTGATCCTGATTTGAAAAGGTTATGCCAACGGCCGTCACAATCGCTACACTTGCGGCAGCGACTATCGAAAAGAACCTGACCGAACGGACCCGCTTCAGTTTTTTCTGACGGCCGATGGAAAGGTAGCCCAACACACCCCGCAGCTCTTGGAACGCGGGATCCTCCGTCGATGCGGCATATAATGCCAACGCTTCCTCCTCCTCATGGGAAGTTTCCGCATCAAAATAACGCCGCATCAGTTCCAAGTATTTCTCTTTGTCATTCATGGGTCATACTGTTTCTAAGTGTTTTTCTCGCTCTGGAGAGTTGCATCCTCACCGCCGTTGGTTCCATCTTAAGTTCTTTGGCAATATCCTCCAACGTTCTTCCTCCGTACTCCTTCTCTTCCAAAATGTATTTTTGTGTCGATGTCAACTCACTGTCAATCTTCCTCTTCAGCTCATCGTATGTTCTCTCCCTCTCTTCCACATCCGGGCTTTCCTCGGCAATATCCTTTTCCAATGGCTCTCCTCGCTTTCGTCTCTTCTCATTCAGGCTCGCATTCTTTACCGTCTTCGTTAACAACGCCTCCGCTTCTTTTTCTGACCGCAACGGGTATCGCCCTCTCCAAAGACGTACGAAACTGTCCTGAAGGATGTCATCCGCCCCTGCCGAATCCGCGATCACGCGTCCGGAAACCACTCTCAGCCTCTGTCGAAGCCGTATGAAAGCATCGGTCAAAAAGTCTTGAGACATCGCTGATTATTTCATCATCTATCGAGCCTTCTACTTGTAAAACACATCGATATCCGAAATGTAACATAAAATAATGAAAAAAGACAGCCTCTTCCGAGACTGTCTCAAAGTGCGTTCCTCTGTCAAATTGTCGAACTGTTTTCAGGGCAATGCAAGAAGTATATGAGTTCTCCCTTGCCATTGCGCCGGCGTTTATATGCCCTCACTCTGACAAGCCTTCGAACCTCCACCCTAATGGAGATTAGAACCAATGTTAGATAAGTTCTCATTTTGATAAGTTATATGTTACAGAGTGAAAGAACTATCAGGCCTTGCATTCAGCACCTCCCCTCGGTTAAGGTCTAAAAAAACAGACATCCACTTAGGGATGGATGCCTGTATTCGGAAGTCTCTGTAACGAAACTTATCTATTGCAAAGGTACAAATTCTTTTCAATCACGCAACATCTGCCGAGAACTTTTGATCTGGAAAATTCATCATCTCACGACTTCCAGCAACTTCTACTTGGTACAGGTTAGACATCCCCCCTTATTTCCGGGGAACTATTTCAAAAAAAAATCGTACCTTTATAAAGATATCAATATCGGCACCATGGATGATTTATCGGGAATATCTCTTCACATCGCCGGAGAGCAGGAGGCTTGTGCGGGGCAATTATTATTAACTCGTTCGCTAGTAACTCTTATCTTCCTGATTATCTCCTCTTCTATATTCGCTCAGAAGTTTTCTTTTGTTATCGCCGATTCAACCGGAGTGGCTATCCCCTATGTTTTTGTTGAACTTTCTTCTGATGATGGCAGCGGCTCTTCCACTTTCATTACAGATTCAACTGGGGTTGCTTCTTTACCGATAATGGCTCCTGGAAATTACTCGATATCCTTCTCGCATCAAGCGTTTCTCCCTAAGACTGTTTCTATCGGTTTATTAAAGAGTATCCCGGATACTATTACCCTTGAAAACAATCCCGCCTATATTCAAAGCTCGGTTATTGTCGAGAATAGAGTCCAATATTATTCAAACAGGATAGTTGTATCAAGCATTGACAAGAGAATCGCTGAAGGGAAAGCGATATCGGAAGTCCTGGATTTCCTTCCAGGATTAAGGCGGGAGGAAAGTGGAATCAGGATATTCGGAAGATCTTGCTCATTGATATTCTTAAATGGAAGGCCACTTAAGAACAGAGCGGAACTGGATCTAATCTCAGCGAATGACATAGCGCGGATTGAAATAGTGCCTTTAGCGGGGAGTAAGTACTCGTCTTCAGCTGATAGTGGGGTGCTAAGAATATGGTTAAAGGCCAATGCGTTCAACACCTTCCGCTTAGACCTGTCCTCTTCCGCCAGATATGGGAAAGATATTGTTTCCGAAAACAGTGACCTGTCCCTTGGATATAGGTTCAAGAAATTGAGTATAAACAACTTCACTGATTTCTCCCTAAGCAAGAATAATGATTGCTATGACAGGGTTTCGTTTTATCCACTAATAAACAGGCTCATAGAAAGTTCCTCAAGATCTGTACAGAAAAGCAGAGTATTGACTAATGAGCTGAGTCTTGTATATGACCTTAATAATGACAAGAATATCGGCCTATATATCAGGTATTCACCGGAGAGGAATTTAACCAATAGCACAAACACCTCAACCAGCAGCTCATACATTGGCGATAATGAAAGAATCAACGGCGAGTTTCAAGCCTATTTGTCTTATCTTTCGTCAACAGATCAATCAGGCTCTACATTTTCCGCTTCGGGGGACATCATTATTTCTTCTCCCAGATCATACCTGCCATATCAGATCACAAGTAAGCAGGAGAACCAGACCATAGAGGAAGGTTTCTTTGAGGATCAAACAAAAGAAAAGACAAAGCAGTTATTGCTACAAGCGGATCGTGAACTTAAGTTAAGCAAAGAAGCATCACTTAATTACGGGATCGGATCTTCTTACCTTGTGTCTTCAAATTGTTTTAAGCATATCGGGTCGCCAAACATGGCCACTGAAACTAACTCACTGTTTGATATCACTAATCTTTCCGCATACAGCGAATATGAATATTCCTCCGGCAGATCATCATTCAATGCCGGATTAAGAGTTGAATGGAATCATCTCAACACTTCAATCGGAGGAATAAAGTCATCAAAGGGCTATTTCCGTCCCTTTCCCACAATCGGATACTCATTCACCTTGGACAAAACAAAGGGCAGGTATCTAAGCGCCAGTTACTCAAGAAAGGGAGGAGAACTGCCCTATGAGTACATGTCTCCCGCCATCGTTAAACATAACGAATACTCCTACAGCAAGGGAAACGCCAACCTGGGGCCGAATGATTTAAACACTATGCTTCTCATATTCCAGATCAATGACAAATGGGGAATCACATATAGCCTATCAAGCAGGAATAAAAGAATAGAACAAAACACGTACTTGGACAATTCTAATCCTTTGATCAAATACACTATTCCCGAAAACACCGGAAAATCATTGTTCCAACAAGTATATCTCGAAGGTAAAAACCTGAGACTCACAGACTTCTGGACTATTAACATGGATGTGTATGGTGAGAGGAACATCCTTTATAACTCATTATTAGGGAAACGGGACAAGTATGGCGCCGGATACTATCTCTCATCCATATTTGACTTGGGAAAAGATATCTCTATATCTCTGAATTCAAATGGTGAGACTGGAAAGTATTGGTCATATCAGCAATTTTATAAAGGCGTATGGTATTCCAGGGCATCTATCCAGAAATATTTCAGCAATCGGAATCTAGTTCTTTCGCTGACCTGCCATGGTTTATTCTATCGCACTAGAGAGATTGAGACTACCGCGGCGGATTACTCAAATATCACCAAGTATAATACTGACCAGAAAGTAGTGGTTCTCGGCGTCAGATGGAACTTTAAAACAGGGAAAGGAGACCGGGTTAAGAAGGCCTCAGCCAATCAATCCCGAAAATATGCCAGCTACCTGGACTAATGGTTTGTAGATCCTTCGCTGCCGCTCAGGATGACAGCGAATATATTGCCGCATGTGTTTTTCGGAAACCACTAATAATGAACGCTTTAGGCGATTACGCATAGGCAAATAAACCATGCGCCAGTAGCCATTTCATTATATATCAAGTGATTACGAAAAACGGGGCGAGAGTAAGCAACAGAACAAAAACAGCTCAGGAGATTCCTGAGCTGTTTCGTGCGGTAGGTGAGAGTCGAACTCACACGGGCTAGCGCCCACTACCCCCTCAAAGTAGCGTGTATACCATTTCACCACTACCGCAGGTATGTTTTCCCGTGATTCGGGATTGCAAAAATAGACATTATTCCGGAAATACCAAAATTTTTTCTCGATTTCATAATTATTCGTATCTTTGCGAGCTCCCACGGGTTGGGAGACACACGTTTAATTATTATTTATTTAAAAACAGATTCACAATGGCTGTTAAAATCAGACTGCAGCGCCACGGAAAAAAGAATTTCGCATTCTTCCACATTGTCGTGGCCGATTCCCGCTCGCCGCGCGACGGACGTTTCATCGAGCAACTCGGCTCCTACAACCCCAACACTGATCCCGCCACCATCATCCTTGACGGTGAGAGGGCTCTCGCTTGGCTCAATGTAGGTGCCCAGCCCACTCTTGTTACCCGCAGGATCCTTTCCTACGAGGGTGTCCTTCTCCGTAAGCACCTCCAGAAGGGTGTCGAGAAAGGCGCTATCACCCAGGAGCAGGCCGACCAGAAGTGGAACGACTGGAAAGCTCAGAGGGACGCCAAGATCAAGGCCAAGAAAGAAGGTCTTGTGAAGGACGCCGCTGAGAAGGCTAAGGCCGCTCTCGCCGCCGAGAAGAAGGTCAACGAGGAGAGGGCCGCCGCTCTCGCCAAGAAGGCTGAGGAACTTGCCGAGGCCCAGCGCAAAGCTGCTGAAGAGGCTGCCGCCAAGGCCGCTGAGGAGGCTGCTGAGGCCGCTGGAGAAGCGACTGCTGAGGCTTAAAGAATGTCCGGGGCTCCTTCAGATTTTCTGCGGATAGCCCGGGTACTGAAGTCCTACGGTACCGAAGGGGAAATCCTTGCGGGTTTCCGCGAGAGGGGTGTCGAAGACTTAAATCTAGAGGAACCGGTGTTCATCATTTTCGATGGGCTTCCGGTTCCCTTTTTTATCGAATCTCTTAAAGAAAAAGGTACCTCCAAGGCCCTTCTGCATCTCACCGGTGTACACGACCTCACAGATGCGGAGGAACTCGTGGGACGCGACATATTCGCCCGTAAAGATTCCCTGCTGGGTACCGGAGAAGACGATGACCTCTCCGCTGAGGATCTTATTGGTTGGACCATCCAGGACAAAGATGGCCACACTATTGGAGAAATAACTGATTTTGAGCCTATTCCCGGCAACCCCTGCCTGTACGTCACGCATGAAGGGCAGACTGTGATGATCCCTCTCCATGAGGACTTCATCATAGATCTCGACGAAGATTCTATGGTCCTATGCCTGGATCTGCCGGAAGGCTTGATATAATCACAAAAAACAATAACACATGAGCACAATCATCGACGTAAACGCCCACATGCACACCCCCTACTCGTTCAGTGCCTTCAGCGGGATTGACCAAGCCCTGGACATGGCCATCGAGGAAGGAGTCGGAGTGGTGGGAATCAACGACTTCTATTCCATGGAAGGATACTCTGACTGGAAGTCAGGATGTGAGAAAAGGCATCTTTGCCCGATCATGGGAATAGAATTCATATCCCTGAACAGCGAGGATCAGGCCGCCGGCCTCAGGGTCAACGACCCCAACAACCCCGGACGCACCTACATCAGCGGCAAGGGACTGGCCTATCCGGTCATTCTCAAAGGACGTGAGGCCAGCCTGCTGAAAGAGGTCAGGGAGGAGTCCAACGCCCAAGTCGAGAAGATGTGCGCGAAACTCAATGCCCACCTGGATACTGTCGGAGCGGGTTTCAATCTGGATTTCAACAAGATAGTCTCCGAGCTGACCAAAGGGTCAGTCAGGGAGCGCCACTTGGCCAAAGCTCTGAGAATGGCCATTGAGGCCAGATTCAAAGAGGGTCTGGAGAGAGCCGCCGCTTATGAGAGGATTTTCGGTGGAGCGCCGCTCAAATCAGCCCAAGACAATGTGGCGGCTGTCGAGAATGAGATCAGGAGCAAGCTCCTAAAATCCGGAGGAGCGGCATTCGTGCCAGAGGATCCCAAGGCGTTCCTGCCGATGGAGACAGTATGCGAGATAATCAAGGCCGCGGGTGGCATCCCCACCTATCCTTTCCTGGCTGACAACGCCAAAGGTGAGTTCACGGACTTCGAGGGAGACCTCCAGAAGGCCGCCGACACTTTGAAAAAACGTGGTTTCAACTCAGTGGAATTCATCACCACAAGGAACACGACCAAGGTGCTCGAGGAATATTCCGGTTACCTCCAGGACGAGGGCTTCACTGTGACATTCGGATCGGAGCATAACACTCCTGCTTTGGAACCCATCAAGTTGCGCACAAGCGACCATCCCGATGGACTGTCCGAGAAGCTGAGAATCACCAACTTCCGGGGAGCTTGCAAGGTGGTTGCCCACCAGGCCGGACTGGATTCCATCGACGCCGGAGAGGAAATCATAATGAAATCTTTAAACAAATATTATTATGTCTGAGATCGGGAAATTGGTTGAAGTGTCGCGTGAATATGGCAGCGACGAGCAGTATGTGATCGCCGGAGGCGGAAACACCTCTTTCAAGACAGCGGACAAACTTTGGGTAAAGGCCAGCGGCCATGCCCTCGCCACTATCACAGAAGAAGGTTTCGCTATTCTGGACAGGGCTCTTCTGAACCCTATGGGCGACAAGGAATACAGTTCAGACACCACCCTCAGGGAGGAACAGGTCAAGAACGACCTCGCGGCCGCCTGCATCACAAAAGGCAGGCGCCCCTCTGTCGAGACATCCCTCCACAACTGCATGGAGTGGGCGTACGTGGTCCATCTCCACCCTACCCTTGTGAACGGACTCATGTGCTCGAAAGATGCGGCTGCCAAATGTGCCGAGCTCTTCCCGGACGCGTTGTATATTCCTTACACCGACCCTGGATACACCCTTTTCAAGAAGGTCTATGACAAGATCAAAGAATATCGCAAGGAGCGCGGCGCCGAACCGGAGGTGATATTCCTCCAGAACCACGGCATCTTTGTGGGCGGTAAGACTACAGAAGATATCAAGAAGACATACGACAAGGTCATGAACACCCTCGGCAAGCTCGTGAAGCCGGTGCCGGAGGGAGATGCCCCTGTCTGCGACTGCGTCAGCGAGACCATTCCGGCGATCAGGACCATCCTGAGCCGCTCCGGACGGGGTCTCAAGACTCTGAAAGTCACTAACAATGCGCTGGTCAGCCGTTTCATCGGCGACAAAGCCGCCGCGGAACCGGTGATGAAACCTTTCACCCCGGACGGAATCGTCTATTGCAAGAGCGAGTTCATCTACATCGACCACAAAGGTCCCGAGGATCTCGTGAAGCAGGCCGAGAAAAAGATTGAGGCCTATATCGAGAAGCGTGGCCACACCCCGAAGGTGCTGCTCATCAAGGGGATAGGTCTTGTCGCTGTCGGTTCCAACGCCAAGGAGGCGCAGACTGTCACCGAAGTGTTCCTTGACTCCATGAAAGTCGCGTGGTACGCCTCTTTCTTCGGAGGTGAGCACCCGATGACCGCCCGCCAGATCTCCTTCATCGACAACTGGGAGGTGGAGAACTACCGCCGTAAGGTGGCCGCCACAGCCTCGGTCGGCAGGGTCGAAGGGAAAACCATAATCGTGACTGGAGCCGCCCAGGGCTTCGGCGAGGGTATCGCGAGGGAACTCATCAAGCAGGGAGCCAACATCGTGGTCGCTGACCTCAACGAGGTAACCGGCCAGAAGACAGCCGCCTCGTTCAACGAGATCGCGAAGGCGAACAAAGCCATATTCGTAAAGACCAATGTGGCCGACATGGACAGCCTCAAGGGTCTTATCAAGGAGACCATCGTCAATTTCGGAGCTCTCGACGCCTTCGTCAGCAACGCCGGTGTCGTCAGGGCAGGTGACTTGGAGGCGATGACCCCTGAGAACTTCGAGTTCGTCACCAACATCAACTACAAGGCTTATTTCTTCTGCGCCAAGGTCGCCAGCCACGTGATGAAGATCGAGACCGCCAACGATCCCGAGTACTTCGCCGACATCGTCCAGATCAACTCCAAGAGCGGTTTGGTCGGCAGCAAGGCGAACTTCGCTTACGCCGGCGGCAAGTTCGGCGGCATCGGACTGACCCAGTCCTTCGCCCTCGAGTTGGCGCCTTTCAGGATCAAAGTCAACTCCATCTGCCCTGGAAACTACTACGACGGACCTCTCTGGAGCGATCCTGAGAAGGGTCTCTTCATCCAATATCTCAAGGCCGGTAAAGCTCCCGGAGCCAAGACTGTGCAGGACGTGAAGGATTACTACCTCTCAAAAGTGCCTATGCGCAAGGGCTGCAATCCCGAGGACGTCTGCAAAGCCATCTTATATGCCATTGAACAAACTGGCGAGACCGGCCAGGCAATCCCTGTGACCGGCGGCCAGGTAATGCTTGCTTAAGAATATGAAACAACTGGATATCAAACTCATGCATCCCGCCGAGCAGATCGCTATCATCATCGGCAGGATTTACCGCAGCGGCATGACCACAACCTCCGGCGGCAACCTGTCCATCATGGACAGCAATGGAGACATGTGGATTACCCCCGCAGGGATAGATAAAGGCTCCCTGAAACCCTCTGACATTATGTGCGTCAAGGCCGACGGGACAATCATAGGACCACACAGGCCTTCTTCGGAATATCCCTTCCACAAGGCCATCTACAAGATGAACCCCAAGGCTCACTCTGTGATCCACGCCCACCCTCCGGGACTGGTCACCTTCAGCGTCGTCCACCAGATTCCCGACACCAGCATCATCCCCCAGGCGAGGGCTGTCTGCGGGCCGGTAGGATTCGCTGAATATGCCCTTCCCGGCAGCGAGCTGCTAGGAAAGAAGATAGTCGCCGAGTTCAAGAAGAACCCGGACTACAAGGCTGTCATTATGGAGAACCACGGCGTCGTGCTCTACGGAGAGGACATCGCCGATGCCTACCAGCGGTTCGAGACTCTTGAGCTGTGCGCCCGTACCATCCTCAACGCCAAGACCCTCGGTGAGCCCAAATATCTCAGCGAGGAGCAGATCACAAAGCATGAGATGGCGGTCAACACCCCTTTCGAGCACTTCATGAACGTGGATCATCCCTCTGACGAGAGAGCCATCCGCACAGAGATCTGCCAAATTGTCCGCAGGGCCTGCTCCCAGGGACTCATGTGCAGTTCCTACGGTACCGCGTCAGTGAGGTGGAAAGGCAATGACTTCCTGATCACGCCAGCCAATGTGCAGCGTTGGGACATAGATCCTGAAGATATCGTCCAGATAAAGGACGGTATGGTCGAGGCCGGGAAGATGGCCAGCCGTTCGGTCGCTCTCCATTATGAGATCTACCGCCGCAACCCCAAGGTCAATTCCATCATCCTGACCCAATCCCCCGCATTGATGGGTTTCTGCACGACTGGTATCAACTTCGACGTCAGGACCATCCCGGAGAGCTGGATATTCCTTCAGGACATACCCACCTTCCCGTTCGGAAGCCAGTATGACGAGAATCTGGGAAGACTCGCAGACGAGTTCCGTCAGAGACCGTTTGTGATGCTTGAGAATGACTCCGTGGTGGTGACCGGCGACAAACTGATCAACACGTTCGACCGTCTGGAAGTCGCTGACTTCAGCGCAAGGTCATTGATACTAGCGGCCCCTCTCGGTTCCTTGAAACCGATCACGGACTCAGAGATCGAGGACCTCAGGGTCGCCTTCCACGTTGGGGAATAGAACAGGAGAAATCAATACTCCACGTCCATGTGGACGCAATAGTTGTCCACGCAGAATGCCGGATCTATATCTTTTCCGGAAGTCTCGACTTTGATCTTTACAGAGTCAAAGTTTGAGATCGTGGACGTGGTATTGTTATTTCCGGATGTCATGCTCCATCCGACCCACTCATTTTCCATCTTAAGCTCCGCTCCGGAGACATAATCGATCAGGTACTTTTCGATAGAGCCTACGAGCGCCGATCCATTGTAAAACTCGAAGATCACCTTCAGGTAATCGCCGGGAGAGATAAGGCCTTCCTCTTGAATACGCTTATTGTAGAGCGTATTGCAAACGTCACAGCCATAAGAGGACAACATCGCGGAGTAGAAATTCGTCAGATTATAAGTGATCGAAGGATCCGGCATGCGGGAAGTCTGCTTGAATACGGCATATCCGTTAGACCCGTTCGCTCCACCATTGGGATCCGCTGAGGTCAACATGGACTGGTCGGAGGTCAAATCATCTTTAGCTTTCCTGACGGAAACCAAGAAGCCACCCTCGAAGCCTTTGTTGACATCTTCGGCGACGGCATTGTAGAAGCACACGTCATCCCAGGACAACCTGGAAGCAAACATAATGTCGTCCACGAAATATGATTCAATAGAATAATCAGACATATCGAATGGAGTGACCTGGACGAAACTTGATGAAGACCTTCTGGTTTCTTTACACGAGACAGCCGCGATGACAACCATGGCGGCGACTAACAGCTTGATTGAATTTCTCATAATTTGAATATTACACTCTTATAAAAAGCATTCCACAGTGCCGACCATTGCGGCCGGTCCAGTGAGCCACACATCGTTGGCCGCAAATTCCGAGCCGTCGCCTGAAGGAATGAAATCCACTGTAAGGTCCGCGATGGACGCGCGAATGTCATAAGAGACGCGGCCTTCCCGGGAATCGTTTCCAGGGATACCCTTGCGACAAGCGGCTATAGCAGATGCCACAATTCCCGTACCACAGGCAAGAGTCTCATCCTCCACACCTTTCTCGAAGGTGCGGACGCGAAGGAGATTCTTCGCTTCGCTCAGAATGACAGACTCAACAAAGTTGACGTTAGTGCCTTCGGGAGCGAACCTGGGATCCTCACGGAGTGTCTTTCCCTGTTCTCTCACAGGATAACCGTCCAGACCAGCGACAAACTTGACTAGATGCCTGGTGCCGGTGTCCAGGAAGAAAGCGTTGTCTTCGGAATATTCTTTAATACCTTTAACATTCCTCATCTTGAGGCGGATCACACTGGTTCCGTTGGCTCGGAGATTCTTCGCATCGCTCAGAATGACAGCGGTGTGGAGCCCGTCAGGAGCCTCGAACTCGATGGGGAAATTACCGGACACGACTCCAAGGTCGGCGGCAAAGGCGACAATACAGCGCCCGCCGTTGCCGCACATCATTCCGCCGCTCCCATCAGGATTGTAAAAGACCATCCGGAAGTCTTTGCCCAGACTCTTCTCAAGCAACATCACCCCGTCGGCGCCAAAACCGGTATGGCGGTCACAAAGATGACGGATCTGGTCTTTAGAGAGGCTTAAATATCCTTCCCGGTTATCCGCCAAAAGGAAGTCGTTGCCGGCTCCATGGTATTTGAAGAACTTTTGTAACATCTTATCTTAAAAGAGTTTCCAACTCGACAGAAGCATCCGTCTTACCATCCCTGTACTTGACGATCACAGGAGTGCTGACATGGATCCCGGCCTCTTTACCAGGGCCTTTAAGGATTGGACGGCTACCAGGCACCACGACTGCTCCGGCAGGCACGACCGTCTGTCCCGAAGGTGATTTTGAGACATATTCTCCGGTGGTGGCATCATAAAGCGCGGTCCCCTTGGTCAGAATCACACCTGAGCCTATCACGGCCGCCTCCCCGACTATGGTTCCCTCGTAGATTCCGCAGTTTCCACCGAGAAAAGCGTTGTCCTCGATGATTACCGGAAGCGCGCCGGCAGGCTCCAGCACACCACCGATCTGGGTGGCCGCGGAGATATGGACATTCTTGCCGATCTGAGCGCAAGAGCCGACAAGGGCATGTGAATCAACCATAGTCCCGGAGTCGATGTAGGCGCCGATATTGACATAAGCTGGCGGCATCATGATCACGGAGGGAGCGAGATAAGCCCCGCAACGCACACTGCTACCTCCCGGAACTATCCTCACCTTGTCTTCAAGGGAAAACTTCTTCAGAGGAAGGGTGTCCTTGTCGAAGAAGGAATATTCCTCCTTTGACATATCGGTCAGTTTGCCTTTGCGAAAGCCCTCAAGGATGGCCTCCTTGACCCAGGCATTGACCTTCCAGCCTTCCGCTGTTTTCTCCGCCACCCTGACAGTGCCAGCCTCCAAGGCTTTTACGACTTCTTCAAAACTCATCATATTCCCAAATCCTCCAACACTTTACGCATGGTCTCAAACGTAGGGGCAACCGCCGTGGTAAGCGGCAGGCGCATCTCCGGCCCGCAGAATCCAAGCAGATTGAGCGCGGCCTTCGCCGGGATCGGATTGCTCTCGACGAAACAGGCGTCGTACAAAGGAGCGAGCTTCTTGTCCAGAGCCTCGGCCTTTGTCCAATCTCCGGCCGCGGCGGCCTCAACCAACTGGACCATCAGCCCAGGAGCCACATTGGAGGCCACGCTGATGATACCGTCTCCACCGAAACGCATGATCGGGAAGGTCTGGTCGTCGTTACCGCTGAGGACACTGAAGCCCTCAGGACGGTTCCTGACTATCTCCTCTATCTGGTCCAGCTTGCCGGAAGCCTCTTTAACAGCGATTATTCCAGGAATCTCCGCAATCCTGAGAGTTGTGCTGGCGGTCATGTTCGTGCCGGTCCTTCCAGGGACATTGTAGGCCACTATAGGCTTGTCCGTACTCTCGGCGATAGCCTTGAAATACTCATACAGCCCCTGCTGGGTCGGTTTGTTGTAATATGGCACAACGACAAGCCAAGCGTCCGGGCCATAAGGCTCAAGGAGCCTGATGTTACGGATCGTGGCCGCCGGGGAATTGGTACCCACACCCGCCACGACTGGGCGGTCAGGGCAAAGTTCCCTGGTGATCTTCAACATTTCTATCTTCTCGTCATTCTCCAGACAAGGGGTCTCGGCGGTTGAGCCGAGAGGGACAAGAAAATGTATTCCGGCTTCCACCTGCCTGGTGACAAGCCTCTTATAAGCCTCAAAATCGACTTTCCCGTTCTTGAAGGGAGTCGCCAAGGCTGTTCCGCATCCTTTAAGTGTCATTTCGCTGATTCCTTGAAAAACAATTCCTTAAACTCGTGAACTCCGGAAAGGCCCTCGGTCATTTGGGCAGCCAGGACGGCGCCCTCGGCGAAACCTTTACGGGAAAAAGCCTCATGGGTGATGGTTATCCTGTCATTAAGGCCCTCAAAACCCACAGTATGGATGCCGGCGAGCTCCCCGACACGCACAGAAGCAGTGTCTGGGTTCACGCCCATATTCTCCTCAACGACAGCGGCGAGTGACTTGGCTGTGCCGGAAGGAGCGTCAAGTTTGTGTATGTGATGCTTCTCAACAATATACGGAGCGTATCCTCCAGCCTGCGCTAGATACTTCGAGACTAGTCCGACAGCGGCTGAAAGCACATTCACTCCCACAGAGTAGTTTGAGGAATATATCATCGGAGTCCCTTTCGACTCGAAATAACCGATTACCTCGTCCTTTATGTCATTCCAGCCGGTAGTGCCTATGACAACCGCTTTGAAATTGTCAGCCAAAGCTTTATAATTGGCCCTGAAAGCATCCGGTGTGGTAAAATCTATGCACACGCTCTCCGAGGCGATAGCCTTGTCGAAGGCGGTGATGTCCTCGCTTGCCCCGGCACACTCGATACCTTTTGCCTCGAGGGCGGCCTCAACCATGTGACCCATGCGGCCGTAGCCGCTGATAACTACTTTCATAATCAATTATTTCCCATTGAAAATATAGTCATGGAGACTCTCCAGAGTCACCTGCAGGCGATCCCGGTTGATCACGAAATTCTCACTCATCATGTTGGCGCTGACGTTAGCGAGATGGACCTTTCCGGACACGCTGATCACCTTGTCGCCAAGACCCTCGAAACCGACAATGTTGCGTCCGATCACAGAAATAAGGGTCTTGTCGCGGTAAACGGTCACCTCAGCCCACTTTCCGATCTCCTCCAGAGCCTCCTGTAGAGTGTCTCTCTCCTCCGGAACGACGAGATAAACCTCAGATTCAGTGGCTTTTGCCAAGATCACGGGTATCCTTCTCGGATACAAAGCAGCGAAGACTTTACCGAACATCCGTGTGACTCCGTCAAGTTTGGGAGACACGACCTTTATGAAGAGGATCTCATCCCTCACCGCGACGGACTTAGGACCGTCCGGCGACTGGTCACCACGAGTCACCAAAGTGCCTTCGCAAGCCTGATTTGTGGAGTTCAAAACCAAGATTGGAATATTCTTTTTCCTGGCCGGCTCTATTGTCAAGGGGTGAAGGACCCTCGCGCCCATCGCGGCCATCTCAGCGGCCTCCTCGTAGGAGATCACATCGATCTTGCGGGTGTCTTTCACGACCCTCGGGTCAGCCGAACGGATACCGTCCACATCGGTCCAGATCTCGACTCGCTCCGCTCCAAGGGCCATTCCGAAGATAGCCGCCGAGTAGTCAGAGCCCTCGAATCCGAGAACGGATGTCGCGCCTTTATCCGTGGCGGCGACAAAGCCCTGGGTGAGCACAAGGTCGGCCCCTTTATATTCCAGGCCGACTATTCTCTTGATGTTAGCCTCAGTGACATCCATGTCGGGACGGGCGCTGAGGTAGTTGTCGTCTGTGGTGATCATCCTGCGAGCGTCGATCCAATGGCAGGAGATGTCGTTAGCGTTGAAAGCGTAGGAGATAATAGTCGATGACAGCAGTTCACCGGTAGAGATGATCCTGGCCTCGCTTCTGGGAGAAAGTTCTCCGATGAGGCATATTCCACCGACAAAGGTCTCAAGTTCCGAGATGCGGGTCTCAACCTTGGCGAGGCATTCTTCAAGAAGATCAGGCCTTGCGGCAAGGAGATTTTTGGCAAGGTTGAAATGCCTCTCCCTCAACTGCTTCAAGAGCTCCTTCACGTTATCCTCGTGCTGTGCCTCAGCCTCATCAGCCAGGTCGCAAAGCAGCCTGGTCACCTTGGCGAGAGCGGAGACGACGACAAGTGGTTTTTCCTTGAGTCTCCCTTTCACAATCGAAATCACTCTTCCGATCGCTTCCTCGTTCTGGACGGACGTACCGCCGAATTTGATGATAATCATTTCTTTAAAAATATTAAGTTCGTTATATTGTTTCTTTAGTCACAGCCTTGAAAATCTTGATGTCCTGCTCAACCGCTTTTTGCAGGTCGGAGACGAGGACATATTCCTTGTCCGTGTGGGCGGTCAAGATCGATCCGGGACCGCATATAGCCCTGCGGGCGAACTTCTCGAGCCTTGGGGCGTCACTACCGAAAGAGACTGGTTTTGAATGGATTCCCTCAACTTCAGAGAAATATGTCATCGGAGTATCGCCCCCAAAAGCCTGGATAACAGAGCCCTTGGGGCTCGCGCCCAGAAGCTTGTTCTGGATCAGCTCATCCGTAGCGAAAGTGGTCCGGAAATATATCCGGAACCGGGTCTCCGGACTCAGGATATTTTGAGGATTTGAGCTGACAAGGTCACCTACGTTCCATGTGGTTGGCCCGAGGATCGGATCAGTCGGGAACTCGACGAGCTTGAGCGTATTCATAAGGTCCACGAACCTCTCAACGGCGCTCGCGCCATGCTCCGGATAGCCCGAGTGGCAGGCTCGCCCCGGGATTGTCACTTCGAAAGCCTTAGTTCCTTTGCTGGCCGAGGCCAGGCAGTTGTCGGTCGGCTCCCCGACCAGGACGAAATCGCCGCCGGGATTGTTTTTGGTGTATGCCTTGGCCCCATGGGAACCGGTCTCCTCTCCGGCGAGAAGCAGCAGGCCGAAGTCCTTATAACCCTCCCGGCTAAGCCTCTGACAGGCCAGGAACATGCTGAAAAGCTGCCCCTTCGCGTCACAGGAGCCACGGCCTTTTATGATTGTGTCGTCTTCTTCCGCTTTTTTCCCATCAGGAAGAAGGTCCCCTTTTTTAACGAGATCCACGCTCGGAGGAATATATGGAGGAACCGTGTCCAGATGGGTGCAGAAGACAAAGCCCGGTTTTCCCGTCCCGGACCAGTCCAGCAGCAGATTGACGGTACCATCCCCGACCTCGAACTCATGAATCTCCGGTCCCTGAGCGGAGTCGAAGGGCCCGGCCTGACCGGACATCCCTAGCCGCTCCTTCAGGAACTCCGCCAGCCCCCTCTCCTGCCCCGAAGTCGAGTCAATACCAAGTATTTCCAGAAATAAATCCAGATTCATGATCCTATGTTTCCAAATCTTTCAAAGATAGTGAAATAATATGACTATCTTCGCATAGAATTCATTTTTATTTATGACCGCCAAATCCGATAGAATTAATAAAGTGGCACCTTGGATCGCCCTTGCGTGCCTGGTAGTGCCGATGTTCGCGTCGTATTTCTTCGACGACATGTTCAGCACCTTGTCGCACCTGTTCGAGAATCCTTCATTTATCGAACTTGGCTGGAACTCGGCTGATTACGGACTCTACACAAGCGGATATTCAGTCCTCTGCGTGTTCGGCGGGCTGGTGATCTGCGGAATGCTCCTGGACAAGTGGGGTGTACGGATCACAGGGTCGATATTCGTGGGGATGATGGCAGGAGGGGCAGCCCTGGTAGCCTGGGCGATTACCTCAGGTTTGCCACCAAAGAATTCCCTTTCAGTGGCTTACGTAGGCTGCATGTTGTTCGGTCTGGGCAGCGAGATCGCGGGGGTGGCGGTCACCCGCTCGATCGCCAAATGGTTCAAGGACGGGCCGATGGCTTTTGCGATGGGACTGCAGCTGGCGATCGCCAGGCTCGGAACCGCATTCGCATTGGTCATGTCTCCCAGACTTGTGGCGGCAAAAGCGCCCGGGGAGATATATTCATTGGCGGAGACCGCCAGGCCTGCCTTCCTGGGACTCGGGTTAATGGTCGCTGGAATGATCCTGTGGGCGATATTCGTGGCGATGGACGCAAGGTTCGACCGTGGTTCGACTCCGCTCACCAACCGGTCCCTGAGCGGAGCCGAAGGGCCGGAGGACAAGGAGGAGCCGTTCCGCTTCTCCGACGTGCTGGGGCTGCTGAAGAACAAGCAGTTCATTATGATCGCCTTGCTGTGCGTATTCTTCTACAGCAGCATTATCTCCTTCAAGAAATTCGCCAGCGCCATCCTGATTCCACGCTTCGGAGTTCCTGTCGAGGCGGCCAGCTGGATGGTCTCGATGTTGCCTTTCTCGACCGTCATCTTCGCTCCCCTGTTCGGGATCATGGTGGACAAAATCGGCAAGGGAACCCGCTGGATGGTCGCCGGAGCGATTCTCGCACTGGTGGCGCACCTGCTCCTTGCCTTCGCGCCAGCTGGGGTGCCGTTCTACGGGTATCTCTCAATGGTGTTCCTCGGCTTCGGATACTCCCTGGTTCCGGCGGCCATGTGGCCCAGCGTACCCAAACTGGTCCAAGCCAAAGTGCTTGGAACCGCTTACGCATTAATATATTGGGTGCAGAACCTGGGGCTGATGCTGTTCAAAATGCTGGCCGGGAATATCCTGGCCTCCCGGTCCATGGATACCGCTTCCCAGTCCCTGAGCGGAGTCGAAGGCGGTGCCCTGAGCGGAGTCGAAGGGCCGGTCGCCGTCGAATTCATGTTCGTGGCCGTCTGTGTCCTCGCCCTGCTGCTGGCTCTCGACCTGCGTCGGGACTCCACCCGCCGCCCCGAACTCCGCCTCGACGCTCCTTCCAGAAATAATTAGTCCTTGATGTTAGGCTCCTCGAGGCCGAGATGCTTCTTGCGATCGACGACCTTGAGGTAAAGGCCGATCAGCATGGCCGCGACACCGAGACATGCGAGCATCACAAGAGCCCAGGTGTAGTTCAGCTGATCAGGAGGAGTGCCAGGGGCGTTGGTGCTGGTCAGCACATTGCCGATCAGGATCGGGAAGAGCCAGAGGCCGATGTTCTGGATCCAGAAGATCAGCGCATAGGCGGAGCCGATGATCTTCTCATCCACAAGCTTCGGAACTGAAGGCCAAAGGGCCGCGGGGACCAGCGAGAAGCTTGCTCCGAGCACCAGGATCGTGACATAAGCGACGACGGTTCCGCCGACAGCGCTACCCTTGAACAAAGGCAGGATGAACGCGAAAGTGAGGTGGCAGAACACCAGCAGGATCGAACCGATCAGCAGCATCGATGCGGCCTTGCCCTTATGGTCGACATAGTTGCCTAGGATCGGGGTGATCGCGACAGCGAGAAGCGGGAATACCGCGAAGATGGTCTCAGCGGTGCCGCGTTTGAAGCCCATAACGCAATAGACGACCAGCGCCACGATAGCGGTTGCCATCAGGCCATATTTCAACCCCTTGTTGCCTTTGATGAAGTTGCTGGAGAAAGCGCAGACAGCAACCAGAAGCATGATGATGTACTGGACTATGGTGACAGCCTCACCGGCCCAGAACGACCCGGCTGCGGGTTCGGTCAGGGTGAGGTTGCACTGCAGCATATTCACCGCATATTTCTGGAACGGGAATATCGCCGAATAGTACAGGACGCAGAGAAGGGCCACGAGCCAGAAACCGAGGCTGGAGAGGATCTTGCCGATGTCAGAGACCTTGAACGGGTCGTCTTTCTCCTCGGCCTCACCGGTCTGGCTGTCGAGCTTCTTGTCCATGAAGAAATATGTGATGAACATGATAAGGGCGATGCAAAGCAGCACAACTCCGAAAGCGACGGAACGGCTGACATTGACCTGTCCGCCGAGCTTGGCGAAATAGGGCGAGAAAATCATGCAGGTGGCCACTCCCAGACGGGCGAGAGCCATCTCTGAACCCATCGCGAGGGCGGTCTCACGACCCTTGAACCACTTGACAATACCGCGGCTGACGGTGATTCCGGCCATCTCGCATCCGCATCCGAAGATCATGAAACCGAGGGCGGCGAGCTTGGCGGAGGCAGGCATGCCATGGTAAAACGGCAAGACATCATCGATGAAGCCGACACCTGTGTGCCAGTTAAGATTATTGGTGAACCATGTCTCAAGTCCGGAACCGATGAAAGAGTCACTGATGGCGTAGTACTTTATAATTCCACCCAGCAGCATGACAGCTCCAGAAAGGACGGCAGTGAAGCGGACACCCATCTTGTCGAGGATGATCCCCGCGAATATCAGGAAGAAAACGAAGACGTTGAGGAACGTCTCGGCGCCCTCCATCGTGCCGAAGGCCTTGGAATCCCAGTCCCTCGTGGACTCCATCAGATCCTTGATCGGAGAGAGGATGTCCATGAAAATATAAGCGCAGAACATGCCGAGGGCCAGCAGCAAAAGCGCGATCCACCTCATCGCGGCCGAATCCCTCAAAGTGGTTTTGACAGTCATCTCTGACATAGTATTCATTTTTAATTATCCGGGCAAAAATAACACAAATCCGGCGAATTCAAGGATTCCCGAGAATAAAATCGTACCTTTGCCGTCCAAGACATCGAAGATGGGAAGAATTCTCGACAATATCAATTACCCCGAAGACATCAGGGGGCTCGACACCGAGGGGCTGAAAACCCTTTGTGGCGAGATTCGTGAATATATTGTCAACTGCTGTTCCAGCAATCCTGGCCACCTGGCCTCGAGTCTCGGAGCGGTAGAGCTTATCGTCGGGTTGCATTATGTCTATAACACGCCCACCGACAAGATAGTCTTCGACGTGGGCCATCAGGCCTATGCCCATAAAATATTGACTGGCAGGAAGGAAGAGTTCAGGAAAAACCGTATGGCGGAAGGTCTAAGCGGATTCCCGAACAGAGACGAGAGCCCTTACGATGCTTTCGGCGCAGGCCACGCTTCCACCTCTATCTCAGCCGCCCTGGGACTTGCCAAAGCGGCGAGACTGTCCGGCTCCGATGAGAAAACGGTGGCTATAATCGGAGATGGCGCCATGACAGGAGGTCTCGCACTTGAGGGGTTGAACAATGCCGGAGACAGCGACGATGACATACTCATCGTGTTCAACGACAACGAGATGGCCATCGACGGCAATATGGGAGCCCTGCATTCCTATCTGCTCAAATTCACGACGGATCCCGCATATAACAAGCTGAAGAACCGCATTTGGGAAGGCCTTGGATCAAGCAAATTCAGAAGCTGGGTCCAAAGGACGGTCAGGAAGGCCAAATCGGGCCTCGTGAACAAGTCTGGGGGCGATTTCTTCGAGGCCTTCGGATTCCGGTACTTCGGTCCCATTGACGGAAACGACATTGAAGAGGTCGTAAGCACACTGCGTAGGCTCAAAGGGATCAAGGGGCCCAAATTGCTCCACACATGCACTGTGAAAGGCAAGGGTTACGCTCCGGCTGAGGCAGATCCCACGACATGGCATGCCCCAGGAAAGTTTGAGCCCCAGACGGGGAAGAGACTGTCCGGACCGTACAAGGCTGACAGGTATCAAGACGTGTTCGGAGAAGTCCTGAGACAACTCGCGAGAAAGGATCCCAAAGTTGTGGGTATCACCCCTGCCATGGCCACCGGGAGCGGGATGACGGTTTTCGCCAAGGAGTTCCCGGACAGGTTTTTCGATGTCGGAATCGCTGAGGAACATGCGGTGACATTCTCGGCAGGGCTTGCCGCCGGAGGCCTAAAGCCCTACTGCTCAATATATTCCACCTTCGCACAGCGAGCCTACGACGAGATCGTCCATGACGTGGCGCTCCAGCATCTCCCTGTGGTGCTATGTCTGGACAGGGCCGGACTTGTGGGCGAGGACGGGGCGACGCACCAGGGAGTGTTCGACATGAGCGCTATGAGAAGTGTGCCGAACACAACTATCGCTGTCCCGAAAGACGAGAAAGAGCTGAAGGACCTTCTATACAAAGGATTGGATGCGAAAGAAGGTCCCTTTATAATAAGGTATCCCCGAGGAATGGGAGAAGGCGTGGAATGGAGAGAGGCGGAACCCTCCCCTGTCGCAGCCGGAAAAGGCGAGAAGTTGCTGGAAGGATCTGAGGTCGCGATCCTCGCGTTAGGCCCGGTGGTTTACAGAGCCTTGGAAGCGGCCAAGAGACTTGAAGATGAGACCGGAAAGAGACCCTCGGTGTACAACATGAGGTTCCTGAAGCCCTTCGACACATCCATTATGGAAGAGGCTTCCCGCGCGAGAGCGATCATTACCATAGAGGACGGAGCGATAAAAGGAGGGCTATTCTCAGAGGTTAGTGAATATATTGCGTCAAGAGGATTGAATACCATCGTGAAGGGATTGGGTGTTCCTGACCGGTTTATCACGCAAGCGCCTGTGGGAGAACAGAGAAAGACTTGCGGCATTGATGCGGATGGGATATATTCCGAGCTCCTGGAACTGTTCAAAAATAATTGAAAAAGTTTTGGAGAATCGGATTTAATGTCTATCTTTGCAATCCCTTTGTCAAAGGGGGTCTTTGAAATAACGCCGAAATAGCTCAGTTGGCCAGAGCACGTGATTTGTAATCTCGGGGTCGTGGGTTCGAATCCCTCTTTCGGCTCTAGCCTAAGAACTGTTTCAGAGAAACTTGGGGGGATCGCATAGCGGCAATTGCGGCGGACTGTAAATCCGCTCCTTCGGGTTCGGTGGTTCGAGTCCACCTCCCCCCACTGATTAAAT
Organism: uncultured Bacteroidia bacterium; assembly: GCA_902785825.1. Lineage (GTDB taxonomy): Bacteria > Bacteroidota > Bacteroidia > Bacteroidales > UBA932 > Cryptobacteroides. The sequence goes on along the minus strand of CACZZZ010000003.1, from coordinate 61,501 downwards.
GTTGCGGAAGTAGCTCAGTTGGTAGAGCATCAGCCTTCCAAGCTGAGGGTCGCGAGTTCGAACCTCGTCTTCCGCTCCAAAAAAGCCGGTGTAGCTCAGGGGTAGAGCGCATCCTTGGTAAGGATGAGGTCATGAGTTCAAATCCCATCACCGGCTCAATTTTGTGTGTAATAACTTTTAATTCATAATATTATGGCAAAAGAAACATTCCAAAGAACCAAACCGCATGTCAACATCGGTACAATTGGCCATGTTGACCACGGTAAGACGACCTTGACCGCCGCCATTACCAAGGTTCTCGCTGAGAGAGTCGCTGGTAACGCCGACAAGATCAAGACCTTCGACCAGATCGACAACGCCCCTGAGGAGAAGGAGCGTGGTATCACCATCAACTCGGCCCATGTCGAGTACGAGACCGCCAATCGTCACTATGCTCACGTAGACTGCCCAGGCCACGCTGACTACGTTAAGAACATGGTTACTGGTGCCGCTCAGATGGACGGTGCTATCCTTGTTGTCGCCGCCACTGACGGTCCTATGCCTCAGACCCGTGAGCACATCCTTCTCGCCCGTCAGGTCAACGTCCCTAAGATCCTTGTCTTCATGAACAAGGTCGATCTCGTTGACGATGAGGAAATGCTTGACCTCGTTGAGATGGAGATCCGCGACCTCCTCGCTTTCTACCAGTTTGATGAGAACTGCCCTATCATCCGCGGTTCCGCTCTGGGTGCCCTTAACGGCGAGAAAGTCTGGGAAGACAAGGTCATGGAGCTCATGGACGCTGTCGACAGCTACATTCCGCTCCCTGAGCGTCTGGTTGACAAGCCCTTCCTTATGCCTATCGAGGACATCTTCTCCATCACTGGCCGTGGTACTGTCGTTACCGGTCGTATCGAGGCTGGTACCATCCACGTCGGCGACCCTGTCGAGCTCGTCGGTTTCACGGATGAGCCTCGTCAGACTGTCGTCACCGGTGTCGAGATGTTCCGCAAGCTCCTCGACCAGGGTGAGGCTGGTGACAACGTAGGTCTCCTCCTCCGTGGTATTGACAAGAAGGAAGTCAAGAGAGGTGAGGTCGTGGCCAAGCCCAAGTCCATCACTCCTCACACAGTGTTCAAGGCTCAGATCTACGTCCTGAAGAAGGACGAAGGCGGCCGCCACACTCCTTTCCACAACCACTATCGTCCGCAGTTCTTCATCCGTACGCTTGACGTCACTGGTGAGATCATGCTTCCCGAGGGTGTGGAGATGGTTATGCCTGGCGATAACGTCGAGATCACCGTCACTCTTATCACCCCTGTCGCTATGAACGAGGGCCAGCAGTTCGCTATCCGCGAGGGCGGCCGTACCGTCGGCGCTGGCCAGGTGATCAAGATTGTTGAGTAATCATCTGACTGGAATCAAAGTGGCGCTCTTGGGCGCCACTAATTCAGGGGAATAGAACAAGGGTAGTTCAGCGGTCTCCAAAACCGTCGATGTGGGTTCGAATCCTGCTTCCCCTGCTATAAATATCAAAGGTTACGATTTGGTAATTGTTTAACAGATGTCGCAACCGCTTCCAAAACGCGGCATCCATTAAATGCAAAGATGAGAAAGTTCATTAACTATTGCAAAGAGTCCTACGTGGAACTCACCAAGAAGGTCACATGGCCGACATGGAACAAGCTTCAAAGCTCAGCTCTCCTGGTCATGGTCGTGACTGTTCTTCTTGCTCTGGTTCTCTTCGTAATCGACTTCGCTTTCGAGCATCTCATGACAGCGATTTACACGTTGTAATTTTCGATTACCATGGGTGACATGAAATGGTATGTCCTAAGGACTGCTGGAAGCAAAGAAAAGAAGGCCGCTGAATATCTTGAGAAAGAGATAGAGCGGTTCAACCTGAGAGATCAAGTGGCTCAGGTACTCGTTCCGGTCAAGCGCGAGATCGTGACTAAGAACGGCAAAAGGAAAGTGGTCGAGAGGCTGCTTTATCCTGGTTATGTTCTTATTCAGGCTGAGCTTAGCCCGGAGCTTGAGTATATTATCCGCAACGATATTCCCGGGATGTCAGGCTTCCTGACCGAGAAGAGGACCACCAAGAACAACCTCACCGAAAGGGTGCCTGTGCCGATTCGTGACGAAGAGGCCCAGTTCATCATTGGCAATCAAGACCAGAATGTGGACAATCCGGTCGAGACGGAGGTCAACTTCGAGCTCGGCGAGTCCGTGAGAATTACCGACGGCCCGTTCAGCGGTTTCAGCGGAACGGTTGACGCCATCGAAGAGGATCGAAGCAAACTCAAGGTGATAGTTGTGATTTTCGGCAGGAAGACCCTGCTGGAACTCAGCTTTACTCAAGTAACAAAAGAATAACAGACAATCATGGCAAAAGAAGTTACCGGATTTATCAAGCTCCAGATTAAAGCGGGAGCTGCGAATCCTGCACCTCCGGTAGGACCGGCGCTCGGTTCCAAAGGCTTGAACATCATGGACTTCTGCAAGCAGTTCAACGCCGCGACGCAAGCCGCCGCTGGCAAGATCCTGCCTGTAGTTATCACCGTTTATTCGGACAAGTCCTTCTCGTTCGAAGTCAAACAGCCGCCTGTGGCCATATCCCTCAAGGAAGCCGCCAAACTCCAGAAAGGTTCTGGTGAGCCTAACAGAAGGAAGGTCGCCACTATCACCTGGGATCAGGTGAAGGCTATCGCCGAAGGCAAAATGCCTGACCTTAACGCTTTCACTCTCGCCTCCGCGATGAAGATGGTCGCCGGAACAGCGAGGAGCATGGGTATCAAGGTCACCGGAGAATTTCCCGAGAACCTTTAAAATTTCACACGCGACATGGGTAGAATAACAAAAAATCAGAAGGCGGTCGCCCAGAAGTACGACTCCTCCAAACTTTACACTCTCGCCGAGGCATGTGAAATGCTGAAGGACATCACTTACACCAAATTCGACTCCACAGTCGAGATCACCACGAACCTTGGTGTTGACCCTCGTAAGGCCAACCAGATGATCCGTGGCGTTGTCACCCTCCCTCACGGAACCGGTAAGGTGGTCAGGGTCCTTGTGCTCTGCACCCCCGACAAGGAGAATGAGGCCAAAGAGGCTGGCGCCGACTATGTCGGACTCGATGAGTATGTCGAGAAGATCAAGGCCGGTTGGACAGATGTGGATGTCATCATCTGCACCCCTTCAGTCATGGCCAAGGTCGGAGCTCTCGGTCGTATCCTCGGTCCCCGCGGCCTTATGCCTAACCCCAAGACCGGAACGGTCACCATGGAGGTCGGCAATGCCGTCAAGGATGTCAAGGCCGGTAAGATCGACTTCAAAGTTGACAAGACCGGAATTATCCACACCGGAATCGGCAAGGCCTCTTTCACCCCGCAGCAGATCTGCGAGAACGCCACAGCGTTCCTGAACGAGGTCTTGAAACTCAAACCCCAGACCCTCAAGGGCACTTACATGAAGGGTGCGACCATTTGCACCACCATGAGCCCCGCCCTTAAGATAGATGTAAAGGCATTCATTAGCGGCAGCGCTGAATAAAAAGCTATCAAGTCATGAAAAAAGAACTCAAATCTCAGATTATTGAAAGCATCTCAGCGCAGCTCCAGCAGTATCCTAACTTCTACCTCACCAACATTGAGGGACTGAATGCTGAGAACACAGTAAAACTCCGTCGCGCTTGCTTCGAGCAGGGCATCAAGCTCAACGTCGTGAAGAACACCCTGTTCGCTCACGTCATCAAGGGCATCGAGAACGAGGAGATCCAGAACATCCTCCCTATCCTCGAAGGCAACACGGCCGTCATGTTCAGCGAATCTCCTAACGCCCCCGCCAAGCTCATCAAGAAGCTCCAGAAGGAGCTCGGTGAGAAGCCTGAGCTCAAGGGCGCTTACGTCCAGGAGTGCGCTTTCATCGGAGCTGACAAGCTCGAGGAACTCTGCGCTATCAAGTCCAAGGAAGAGCTCATCGGAGACATCATCTCCCTCCTCCAGGCTCCTATGCGCAACGTCATTTCCGCTCTCCAGAATGGCGGCGGACAGACGATCGCGGGTCTTGTCAAGACTCTCTCGGAAAAAGAATAATAATAACAATAAACAATTCAAAAATTATCAATTATGGCAGATGTAAAAGCACTTGCGGAAGAGTTGGTTAACCTCTCCGTGAAAGACGTTCAGGAACTCGCTAAGGTTCTTAAGGAAGAGTATGGTATCGAGCCCGCGGCAGCCGCTGTCGCAGTCGCTGGTCCCGCCGTGGCCGCTGAGGCTGGCCCCGCCGAGCAGACCGAGTTTGACGTTGTCCTCACCTCCGCTGGTCAGGCTAAGCTCCAGGTCATCAAGGCCGTTAAGGAGGCTCTTGGTCTTGGACTTAAGGAAGCCAAGGATCTCGTCGATGGCGCTCCCGCTACTGTGAAGGAGAAGGTCTCCAAGGCGGAAGCTGAGCAACTGAAGGCTGCCCTCGAGGAGGCAGGCGCCGAAGTTGAGGTCAAATAAACAGCTTCCCGCTTGCGGGATTATCTTCAGGTTTAGAGCCTAGTGGGCTCTAAACCTTTTTGTCGTATAAAGTTTTTCCCCATTTCCTAAAGGCAGAACATGTCAAAAAAGACTAACAACAAGCGAATAATGTTCGCTACATCCAAGATTCTGGAATATCCTGACCTTCTGGAAGTTCAGCTGAAATCTTTCAAGGATTTCTTCCAGTTGGAGACAACGCCTGAGAACAGGAAAGACGAAGGTCTTTTCCAGGTGTTCCAGGAGATATTCCCGATCGAGGACACGAGGAACAACTACAAGCTCGAGTTTATCGACTATTTCATCGACCCTCCCCAGTACTCCATCGAGGAGTGCCTCGAAAGAGGGCTCACCTACAACGTTCCTCTGAAGGCAAAACTCCGCCTTTCGTGCACTGATCCGGAGCACGAGGACTTCGATACCAGGGTCCAGGATGTGTATCTCGGCAATATTCCTTACATGACACCCGCCGGCACATTCGTCATCAACGGATCGGAAAGGATAATCGTATCCCAGCTTCACCGTTCGCCAGGTGTGTTCTTCGATCAGAGCATGCATGCCAACGGCACCAAGCTGTACTCAGCCAGGATCATCCCCTTCAAAGGATCCTGGATCGAGTTCGCGACTGACATCAACAATGTCATGTACGCCTACATCGACCGCAAGAAGAAGTTGCCTGTCACGACACTTCTCAGGGCGATCGGTTATAATTCGGACAAGGACATCATAGACATTTTCGGACTGGCCGACGAGGTCGAGGCGACACCTGAGGTTCTCGAGCAGAACAAGGGACGCAAGCTCGCCGCCAAGGTCCTGAAGACTTGGATGGAGGACTTCGAGGATGAGGATACCGGAGAGGTCATCCCCATCGAGAGGACAGTGGCTATCGTCGAGAGAGGCGAGATCCTTGACGACGACACCATCGAGAAGATCGGTGACACTGATGTCAAGACCATCTTCCTCCAGAAAGACGAGGCCAACTCCAACGAGTACGCCATCATCTACAACACCCTCCAGAAAGATCCTACCAACACTGAGATCGAGGCTGTTAACTACATCTACAAACAGCTCCGCAACTCTGAACCGCCGGATGAGGCGACCGCCAGGGATGTCATCGACAAGCTCTTCTTCTCCGAGAAGAGATACGACCTTGGCATCGTCGGAAGGTTCCGTCTGAACAAGAAGCTCGGTCTCTCCACTGATCCTGAGGTCAGGGTGCTCACCAACACCGACATCATCGAGATCATCAAGTATCTCATCCAGCTCATCAACTCCAAGGCTACGGTGGATGATATCGACCACCTGAGCAACAGGCGCGTCCGCACCGTGGGTGAGCAGCTGGCCAACCAGTTCAGCGTCGGTCTCTCCAGAATGGCGAGAACCATCCGTGAGAGGATGAACGTCCGCGACAGCGAGCAGTTCAACCCTATCGACCTGATCAACGCGAAGACCCTGTCTTCCGTGATCAACTCATTCTTCGGCACGAGCCAGCTGTCCCAGTTCATGGACCAGACCAACCCTCTGGCGGAGATCACGCACAAGCGTCGTCTCTCCGCTCTCGGTCCTGGCGGTCTGTCAAGGGACAGGGCGGGATTCGAGGTCCGAGACGTCCACTACACTCACTATGGCCGCCTCTGCCCTATCGAGTCGCCTGAAGGCCCGAACATCGGACTTATCTCTTCCCTTTGCGTTTACGCGAGGATCAACCAGCTTGGTTTCATCGAGACCCCGTACCGCGAAGTCCACGACGGCAAGGTTGACCTGAGCGCCAAGGGATGGCACTACATGTCCGCCGAGGAGGAGGAGAACAAATATGTCTCCCTCGCCAAGGTTAAGATGGACGACGACGGTCAGATCACCGACGACCGTATCCAGTGCCGTTTGGAGGCCGACTTCCCTGTGGTCTCCAAGGAGCAGGTGGACTACATGGACGTGGCTCCGAACCAGATGGCTTCGGTCGCCGCCTCCCTTATTCCTTTCTTGGAGCATGACGATGCCCACCGCGCCCTCATGGGAGCGAACATGATGCGTCAGGCCGTCCCGCTTATCTCGCCCGAGTCCCCTATCGTGGGTACCGGTCTTGAGGAGAGGGTCTGCCTCGACTCCAGGACCCAGTTCATCGCCGAGCGCAAGGGTGTCGTGACTTATGTCGATGCCAAGGAAATCAGAATCAAGTATTCCAGGACCGAAGATGAGAAGTTTGTCTCATTCAGCCCTGAGGAGACTGTTTACAATCTTCCTATATATAGAAAGACCAACCAGAGTACCGTTGTCACCCTGAAGCCTATCGTCCGCAAGGGCGACAAGGTCGAGGCCGGCCAGGTCCTGACTGAGGGCTACGCCACCCAGAATGGCGAGCTCGCTCTCGGACGCAACCTCAAGGTCGCTTTCATGCCTTGGAAGGGTTACAACTACGAGGACGCCATCGTGCTCTCCGAGGAGATGGTCAAGTGGGACATCCTCACTTCTGTCCATGTCGATGAGTTCATCACGGAAGTACGTGACACCAAGCGCGGTATGGAAGAGCTGACCTCCGACATCCCGAACGTCAGCGAAGATGCCACCAAGGATCTTGACAAGCAGGGTATCATCCGTGTCGGAGCCCATGTCGAGCCTGGTGACATTATGGTTGGAAAGATCACCCCTAAGGGCGAGAGCGATCCTTCACCTGAGGAGAAACTCCTCAAGGCCATATTCGGCGACAAGGCCGGAGATGTCAAGGACGCTTCCCTGAAGGCTAATCCTTCGCTCAGCGGTACTGTGATCAAGACCGCCCTCTATGCGAAAGCTTCCAAGGAAGGCAATCGCAGGAGCGCCCGCACAGACCAGAAGGCCCGCCTGGAGCTCATCCAGGAGGACTTCGACAAGAAGGCCGCTAAGCTCTATGCCGACTTCCTCAAGAGACTTGAGGTTCTCGTCAAGGGTAAGAAGAGCGCCGGGATCAGCGACCTTTACGGGGTTGAGATTATCCCTAAGGGTAAGGAGATCACCGCTGAGAAGCTCAAGGAGATCGATTTCCAGAACATAGGCTCCAGCAAGTGGACTTCCGACAAGAACGCCAACGCTCTCATCCAGTCCCTCATCAACAACTACTGCATCACCTACAAGGTTTCTGAGGCAGAGTGCAAGAGGCAGATGGACAAGGTGAAAGTCGGTGACGAGCTTCCTAACGGCGTCATGCAACTCGCGAAGGTTTACATCGCCAAGAAGAGGAAGATCACTGTCGGTGACAAGATGGCTGGACGTCACGGAAACAAGGGTATCGTGGCCAAGATCGTCCGTCAGGAGGACATGCCGTTCCTTGAGGACGGAACTCCTGTGGACATCGTCCTGAACCCTCTGGGTGTGCCTTCACGTATGAACCTGGGACAGATCTACGAGACCGTGCTCGGTTGGGCCGGCTCAAAGCTCGGGCTCAAGTTCAGCACCCCGATCTTCGACGGTGCCAGCATAGAAGACATCTGTGACTACACCGACAAGGCCGGCGTGCCGAGATATGGCAAGACCCGCCTGCGCGACGGCGGCACCGGTGACTGGTTCGACCAGCCCGCGACTGTCGGAGTGATCTACATGATCAAGCTCGGCCACATGGTCGATGACAAGATGCACGCCCGCTCGATAGGTCCTTACTCGCTCATCACCCAGCAGCCGCTCGGTGGAAAGGCGCAGTTCGGAGGACAGAGGTTCGGAGAAATGGAGGTCTGGGCTCTCGAGGCTTTCGGAGCCGCCAACGCCCTCCAGGAGATCCTCACCGTCAAGTCCGACGACGTGACAGGACGCTCGAAGACTTACGAGGCCATCGTCAAGGGAGACCCGATGCCCAACGCCGGCATCCCCGAATCCCTCAACGTGCTGCTCCACGAGCTCCGCGGTCTCGGTCTCAAGGTCACTTTGGACTAATCTCAAGTTTAAGATAACATATCCAAGAATATGCCTACTTTCAATAATAAGGAAAACAAGGTAAAGAGCAATTTCTCCAGGATCAGCATCTCCCTGGCCTCCCCTGAGGACATCAGCGCGAGGTCATGCGGCGAGGTCCTCAAGCCGGAGACCGTCAACTACAGGACCTACAAGCCTGAGAGGGACGGCCTGTTCTGCGAGAAGATCTTCGGACCGACCAAGGACTATGAGTGCTACTGCGGGAAATACAAGAGGATCCGCTACCGCGGAATCGTCTGCGACAGGTGCGGTGTCGAGGTGACCGAGAAGAAGGTGCGCAGGGAGAGGATGGGACATATATCCCTGACTGTCCCCGTGGCCCACATCTGGTACTTCAAATCAGCTCCCAACAAGATCTCCGCTCTTCTGGGTCTTCCCGCGAAGAAGCTCGAGTCTGTTATCTACTATGAGAAGTACATAGTCGTCAATCCCGGCGAAAGCGGTGTCGAGAAGATGGAACTCCTCTCCGAGGACGAATATCTCGACGTACTCGCCAGGCTCCCTGAGAACAGCAACCTTCCTGACGGGGATCCCGCCAAGTTCGTCGCCAAGATGGGTGCCGAGGGAATCTACGACCTGCTCAAGGAAATAGATGTCGTCGAACTCTCCAAGCAGCTGCGCCAGAGCATGTTCACTGAGACATCCCAGCAGCGCAAGACCGAGATCCTCAAGAGGCTCAGCGTCGTGAAGTGGTTCCTCGAGTCCAAGGACATCAACCGTCCGGAATGGATGATCATGAAGGTCATCCCTGTGATTCCGCCGGATCTCCGTCCTTTGGTTCCGCTCGATGGAGGCCGTTTCGCCACCACCGACCTCAACGACCTTTATCGTAGGGTCATCATCAGGAACAACCGTCTTAAGAAGCTCATCGAGATCAAGGCTCCTGAGGTCATCCTCCGCAACGAGAAGCGCATGCTCCAGGAAGCTGTTGACTCACTGTTCGACAACTCCAAGAAGTCCAGCGCCGTCAAGAGCGAGACCAACAGGGCCCTGAAGTCCCTGTCAGACTCCCTCAAGGGTAAGCAGGGTCGTTTCCGCCAGAACCTCCTCGGAAAGCGTGTTGACTACTCAGCCCGTTCCGTCATCGTCGTCGGACCTGAGCTCAACATGCACGAGTGCGGTCTGCCGAAGTTCATGGCCGCCGAGCTTTACAAGCCGTTCATCATCCGCAAGCTCATCGAGCGCGGAATCGTCAAGACTGTCAAGTCCGCCAAGAAGATCGTCGATCGCAAGGATCCTGTCATCTGGGACATCCTTGAGAACGTCATGAAGGGTCACCCGGTTCTCCTGAACCGTGCGCCTACCCTCCACAGGCTTGGTATCCAGGCTTTCCAGCCCAGGATGATCGAAGGAAAGGCCATCCAGCTCCACCCTCTCGCCTGTACGGCTTTCAACGCCGACTTCGATGGTGACCAGATGGCTGTCCACCTCCCGCTCGGCAACGCCGCCATCATGGAGGCCCAGCTTCTGATGCTCGGATCCCAGAATATTCTTAACCCCGCCAACGGTACCCCTATCACCGTTCCTTCACAGGACATGGTGCTCGGTCTGTACTACATCACCAAGATTCGTCCTGGTGCCAAGGGTGAGGGCATGAACTTCTACGGTCCCGAGGAAGTCATCGTGGCTTACAACGAGAAGGCCATCGACATGCACGCCAAGATCGGAGTCAGGCTCCCTGTTGACAAGCAGGATCCCTCCAAGGGCGAGCATATCGTCCAGACGACCGCCGGACGTATCATAGTCAACCAGTTCGTTCCGGAAGAGGTGCCTTATGTCAACGAGGTTCTCGGAAAGAAGCCTCTGCGTAAGATCATCACCGAAGTCATCAAGAGCACCGGTGTGACCCGTACGGCCCAGTTCCTGGACGACATCAAGAACCTCGGTTACGACCAGGCTTTCCGCGCCGGTATATCCTTCAACCTCGGGGATGTCATCATTCCTAAGGAGAAGACCGACCTTATCGAGCAGGGTTACAAGCAGGTCGAGGATGTCAAGAACAACTACGCTATGGGTTTCATCACCAACAACGAGCGTTACAACAAGGTCATCGACCTCTGGACATCCATCGACAACAGGCTTACCGGAATCGTCGAGAAGCAGATCTCAGCGGATCAGCAGGGCTTCAACCCTGTCTATATGATGCTGGATTCAGGAGCCCGTGGTTCCACACAGCAGATCAAGCAGCTCTGCGGTATGCGAGGCCTTATGGCTAAGCCGCAGAAGTCCGGAGCCGCCGGAGCGGAGATCATCGAGAACCCTATCATCTCCAACCTTAAGGAAGGAATGACGGTTTTGGAATACTTCATCTCCACCCACGGTGCTCGTAAGGGTCTGGCTGACACCGCCCTTAAGACCGCTGACGCTGGTTACCTGACCCGTCGTCTCGTCGATGTCTCCCACGATGTGATCATCACCGAGGAAGACTGCGGCACCCTGAGGGGTCTTATCGCCACAGCTATCAAGAACAAGGACGAGATCGTCGAGTCCCTTGGCGAGCGTATCCTTGGCCGTACATCGGTCCACGACATATTCAACCCTCTGACAGGCGAGCTTATCATCAAGGCCGGCGAGGAGATCCGCGAGGACACCGCCAACCTGATCGATTCCCTGCCTATCGAGCAGGTCGAGATCCGTTCGGTCCTCACTTGCGAGTCCCGTAAGGGTGTCTGCGCCAAGTGCTACGGCCGTAACCTCGCGACCAGCAGGATGGTTGAGAAGGGTGAGGTTGTCGGTGTGATCGCCGCCCAGTCCATCGGTGAGCCTGGAACGCAGCTGACCCTGCGTACCTTCCACGTCGGTGGTACGGCTTCCAGCACCGCCGCCGATTCCTCAATCGAGTCCAAGTACGATGGAAAACTCGTGTTCGAGGAGCTCAGAACCATCCAGAAGATCGGAGACGACGGAACCGTGCAGGATATCGTGGTCAGCCGTATGACCGAGGTCAGCATCATAGATGAGAACACAGGTATAACCTATTCCCATTATGACGTGCCCTACGGCTCCAGGCTGTACTTCAAGGACGGTGACAAGATCAGCAAGGGTGACCTTCTCTGCGAGTGGGATCCCTACAACGCCACGACCATCGTCGAGACCGCCGGTAAGGTTCAGTTCGACAACCTCATCGAGGGTGTCACCTACCGCGAGGAGGTCTCCGATGAGTTCGCTGTCAACAAGGATAAGGTCATCATCGAGGCGAAGGACAAGACTCGTAACCCGTCCATCATCATCCTCGACGCTGAAGGCAACCAGGTCAGACAGTACAACCTGCCTGTGGGTGCCCACATCATCCCGAACAACGGCGACCAGGTCAATGTCGGTGACGTGATCATCAAGATCCCCCGCGCGATCGGTAAGTCCAGCGATATCACCGGAGGTCTCCCCCGAGTCACAGAGCTCTTCGAGGCCAGGACTCCTTCCGCGCCCGCTATCCTTTCCGAGATCAACGGAGAGGTGCTCATGGGCAAGGTCAAGAGGGGTAACCGCGAGATCATCGTCAAGAACAAGGCCGGTATCGAGAAGCACTATCTCGTGCCCACAACCAAGCAGATCCTTGTCCAGGAGAACGACTACGTCAAGGCAGGCTCCAAGCTGTCAGACGGTGGCATCTCCCCTACCGACATCCTCAACATCCTCGGACCTGTCAAGGCTCAAGACTACATCGTCAACGAGGTCCAGGCCGTTTACCGCCTCCAGGGTGTGAAGATCAACGACAAGCATTTCGAGATCATCGTCCGCCAGATGATGCGCAAGGTTCAGATCACGGATCCCGGCGACACCGAGTTCCTCCAGGAGGAGCTTGTGGACAAGTGGGATTTCATGGACACGAACGACAACATCTTCGGCAAGTTCATCGTGCTTGACTCCGGCGACAGCCAGAGGTACATGCAGGGAGACATCGTGGATGCACGTGACCTTAGGAACGAGAACGCTTCTCTCGAGCGCCAGGGTCTCAAGATGATGGCTGCCCGCGAGGCGAAGCCCGCGACCGCCAAGCTTGTGCTCCAGGGTATCACCAGGGCCGCTCTCCGTACCAACAGCTTCATCTCGGCTGCCTCCTTCCAGGAGACCACCAAGGTGCTCAGCGAGGCTGCGATCAGAGGTCGCGTCGACTACCTCGAAGGCCTCAAGGAGAACGTCATCTGCGGTCACCTCATTCCGGCCGGTACCGGTCAGAAGGAGTTCCAGGACATCCTGGTCGGCCGCAAGGACGAGTACGAGGCTGAGATGAGCGAGCTTTAGGATTTCGTCGATACAATTCGGCCATTTGTCGATCAGGCCAGGCATCACTCGATGCTTGGCCTGATTTTCATTTAGTTACCGACATAACAAAACTTTTTGTCGGTATGAAAGCAATATCAATCATCCGGACAGTTGTAGCGCTGTCCGTCTCATTAATTCCCCTGAGCTGCGAGGGCGATGACATCTTCTACTACGATGAAGAAATAATAAGTGAGGAGAACCAGTCTAAGACGCAGACACAAACCGATCCGCAGACTCCATCAGATTCGGAGACCCAGGATCCGGAAACGACAGAAACCACATCCGGGACAACCACTGAAGACCAGGCCGGGAATGACAGTGACGATAATGTGGCCAACACCACGTTCGACAGGACGATCACTGTCACATATTCAGGCTCATCAGTTTCCGTCAGCGGTGACGACAATGGTTCCGTCACGGCCAGCGGAGCTCACGTCACGGTTAAGAACACCGGCACCGAAAACATCATCTACAAACTCACAGGCTCCAGCACCAATGGCTCGTTCAAGCTCTACAGCTCAAAGAAACAGGCCATCCTGCTCAGCGGCCTGACACTCACAAATCCCAGCGGAGCGGCCATCAACAACCAGAGCGGCAAGCGCACATTCGTCATGGTTGAAGGATCCAACACCCTTGCCGACGGTTCGTCAGCCGCCTACACCACCAGCGATGACGAGGACATGAAGGCCGTTTTCTTCAGCGAAGGCCAGCTTGTCTTCAGCGGTAGCGGATCGCTGACTGTCAATGCCACCAACAAGCAAGGCAAGTCCGCCATCGTCTCAGACGACTACGTGAGAATCATGGGAAGTCCTTATATCACAGTCTCTTCCGGATCCTCGGCAGGTCATGGGATAAGGGGCAAGGAATATGTCCAGATCTCCGACGGAACCATCTCGGTCACCACAACCGCGGCGATGAAGAAAGGCATCGGCTCTGACGACTACGTCCTCGTCGAAGGCGGAGAGAGCACGATCAATGTCAGCGGCGGAGTGGCCTACGACAGCGATGACGCTGAATATAAGGGAACGGCCGGAATCAAGGCTGACAACTACTTCGCGATGACCGGAGGTAAGGTCACCATCAAGAATACCGGAGCCGGAGGCAAAGGCATCAGCGCTGGAAGCTATGACTACGATGAGACAAGTCACAAACTCTCAGATAGTTATATATCCGGAGGAACCCTCAGCATCACCACAACAGGAAGCGAGTCCAACGACGTGTCTTCCAAGGGCATCAAGATAGGTTACAAGGAAAAATCCGGCAACAAATACGTTTACGGAGGCAACCTGGTGATCAGCGGTGGAAAGATAGTCGTGTCTGTCTCAAAGAGTGAGGGAGTCGAGGCCAAGGGCAACATGACCTTTAACGGAGGCGAGACCTACGTCACCTCCTCAGCTGACGACGCCATCAACTGCCAGGGAGAACTGAACGTCAACAACGGCTATGTTTACGCCTTCTCCTCACAGAACGACGCGATGGACTCAAACGGCAACATGAAGCTTAACGGAGGTTATGTCTTCGCCGTCACGACAAAGGGCGCTCCTGAAGTAGCTTTGGACGCTAACACGGAGGGAGGTTACAAGCTCTATATCAACAGCGGAGCGACAGTGGTCGCCTACGGAGGACTTGAGAACGGATATTCAGCGTCCCAGACCGTCTATAGCATGAGCTGCACAGCGGGCAGTTGGAACGCGCTGAGCGATGGCAGCGGCTACACCGCGGCATTCAAGGCTCCTTCAGGAGTCTCCACGGTAGCGGTCTCCGCCCCTAACCTCAAATCCGCCTACAAGGGCGTGAGCGTCAGCGGCACGACATTCTGCAACGGGATCTGGGCCACTTCCGGAATATCCGGCGGCTCCACCTCCAGCCTCAGCACTTATTCCGGCGGAATGGGTGGAGGCATGGGAGGTCCCGGCGGCGGATGGGGCCCCGGAAGAGGCTGGTAGAAGAATATAAACAATTAATATTCAAGAACATGAAAAGATATATCATCCTCATATCCGCCCTCCTGATCAGCTGTCTCGGAGCCTGGGCGCAGCAGACCACAAAGACCATGGACAAGAAGAACCTTGTCGTCAAGGAATGGAACGTCAACGCCAGAGGCGCGAGGGTCATGGACCACATGACGGTATTCTCCCCAGAAGGGAAAAAGATCGAGGAGACCGAATATGACTACACTGGGAAGCAGAAATGGCGCAAACGCTTCGAATGGGGTGAGAACCTCCAGATGACCAGGGAACTACTGTACGACGAGAGAAATAAGCTCGTGAACTACAAGAAGTTCGAATACAACGAGTTCGGTAAGAAGAAGGTGCAGTACACCTACGACACCAAAGGAAAGCTCATCTCGACGAAGACTTACGAATATATAACCAAAGATGCCTGAGATCCCTCATATTTTCGCCCCTATCACCCTTGAGGAGATGGACTCCATCAAGCTGATGAACCGCATTGACTCGAAGTACCTTACGGACGAGGCCACCCTCGTCCGGGTACTCGAGGACGCGGCCAAGGCTGGCTACAGGGCCCTGGAGGCGGAAGGAACCCAGGTCAGTCCTTATAACTCAATTTATTACGACACTCCGGAACTGAAGACATTCCTGGACCATCACAACCGTCGTCTGAAAAGGCAGAAGGTCAGAACCAGGGTCTATGTCAACTCAGGGGACGCCTATCTCGAGATCAAGCGCAAGAATAACAAGGGACGCACCAAGAAAAAGAGGATGTCGATTCCTCTGGAGGAGATGGAGGATTTCTCCGGCGACAGAAACGCCACCGCTTTTCTGGCAGAGCACTCGATGTTCACAGCCGACCAACTCTCCCCCGTCCTTTCGACAGCTTTCGACCGTATCACCCTTGTGAACCCGGCCAAGACAGAGAGGATCACGATTGACATGAACTTGATGTTCAATAATTTCCGCACAGGCAAAAAGGCCTCCCTCCAAGACGCTGTCATCATTGAGCTGAAGCAGGACGGCAGGGCAGAGAGCCAGATGAAGGGAATACTCCTGGACAATCGGGTCAAGCCCGCGAGAGTCAGCAAATACTGCGTCGCCGTGACACTGACTGATCCTTCTGTCAAGAGCGGACGATTCAAGATCAAGATCAGGACAATAGAGAAGATTATAAACAAAAAAATACAAGTGATATGATTTCAATGCAAGACTTGGGGGATTTCACCCTCGCCGATGAGGATCTCATGGATGTCCAGTCCATTACGGACGCCATGATGACAACAAGCCAAAGCATCACTGAGCTGGCCATCCGCTTCTTCCTCAACCTGGTCGTGTGCTGGATCCTGATCCAGTTCTTCTACTACCGGAAGAGCCGCCGCCGGGACTATTACTTCACCTTCATGGTGTTCTCCTCGGCGATGCTTATGCTCCTCTACATGATGGGCAATGTCGAAGTCGGTGTAGGCCTCACCCTCGGACTTTTCGCCATATTCGGAGTTATCCGCTACCGCACTGAGACAGTTCCGATCAGGGAGATGACCTATCTGTTCGTGATCATTGCCCTTGCCGCAATGAATGGACTGGCCCCTGTCTATAAGATGGTGGGAGTGGCCACCTCCAACGCCCATTATGAGCTCGCCGGAGGCACCTTGGCTGTCATGGTGATCGCAAATGCCCTGGTTGTCTGTCTGATATGGGTTCTGGAAAGCCCACGGCTCCTCCACCACACCTCCACCAAGCTCGTGCTTTACGACAGGATTGAGCTGATTGTTCCCGAACGTAGGGCGGAGCTTGTCGAAGACCTTCAGAAGCGCCTCGGATTCAAGATCGACAATCTTGAGGTCGGTCATGTCGATTTCCTCAAGGACGCCGCGTTTATCAAAGTATATTACACCCTCGGAAAGGACCAGACCGCCACGATCGACACAATCACGAGGGCAAAGGATTTTGTAGAGCAATAAAGCTATGAAAAAGAGATTATTATACACATTCGTCATCTGCGCGGCCATCCCTTCGGTCGCCAGAGCTCAAGGCACGGACACCGACCTGGAGTCCGAGCTCGGAGCCAGGGTCTCCGTAACCGCTGACAAGAAGATATCCCAAGGGTTCCACTGGACAGCTGAAGGAGAGGCCCGTTTCAGTGACAATCTCTCCGAGTTTGGACGCTACCAGTTCGGCACAGGGCTGACATACAAGATCAACCCTTGGCTGAAAATAGGCGGAGGGTACATATTCATCCAGAAAAAGAACTCCTCGGGAGAATGGAATCCCAGGCACAGGCTCTATGGAGACATCACATTCAGCTACAAGACCGGTCCCTGGAGGTTCGCGCTCAAGGAAAGGCTCCAGTACACCCACAGGGAAGTCGGAAACGCCTACCAGAACAATCCCAACCTGCTCGGCCTGAAGAGCCGCTTCAAGGTATCCTACAAGGCCTCCCAGACAGTGACACCGTACGGCTATGTGGAGCTCCGCAACGTGTTCAACGACCCTTCCTGCACAGCCACTTGGAACGCGTCAACCCAGTCATATTCAGATTATTCTTTCGGAGGCTACAACGACGCGTACTTCAATCGATTAAGGGGATCCCTTGGAGTGGAATGGAAGCTTAACCCTCGCAACTCTTTCGACTTCTTCGTACTGGGAGACTATTGCCGTGACAAAGAGATCGACACCAACAAGGAAGGCACAAAGCTGAAGTCCCTGACCTATGACCGGAAGTTCAACACCAGCATAGGCATCGGCTACAAATTCAGCTTCTAAAAATATTTTATTATCTTTACACTATGAGAAACCTACGAATAACACTATCCAGATTGGCGGCGCTTCACATCGCTATCCTGGCCGCCTTATTTACAGGACAAACAGCATCCGCCGCGACGCCCTTCAAGAGCGGCGTTTACAGCTACGAGGACATCGGTGAGACCGGCACGGTCAGCGTCGCTTTCAACGAGAAGGGAGAAATCTGGTTCCACGCCTTCGTGATCAACGAGGACGGCCACTCGGCCGAGCTCACCCCAGAAGGAGGCAAGTGGATCCCGATGAAGGGCAACACCTTCAGCTACAACATCAAGTCCGACCACTGGGACTACACCCTCACCGGAAAGTTCTACCCGGAAGATGAGATGCTTGAGCTGTTCGACTCCTACAACGCCGGAGGCTCCCCCTTCGGAATGGGGATGGGGCTAGCCGCCCAATACCGCCACGAAGGCGCTACCTACGCTGACAGCAAAGGCTACATGTTCAACTTCGTGGACGAGGCGACAGCCGTTGTCCTGGCAAAGGGCGGACGGTATTCAGGAATAATAGAAGTACCTGAAAGCGTGACAATTGACGGAGAGGATTATCCCGTGGTTGGGATCGGCGACAGCGCGTTCACCGGCAACTATGACGTCACCGAGGTCCGCCTCCCCTATAAGGACCAGTATATCACACCGGGAGCATACTGGGGCAGCGGAATCCCCTACGACTGGGAGAGTCTCGAAAAGCCCAGCTACGTCTATCCCGACAAAGATCTCTTCGAGTTCGTCACGCCCAACGATCAGGAGACCGAATATGACTACTCTATGAACAACTGGCTGATATTCAAGCAGAATGTCGGCAGGCTCTTCTTTGTGAGAGACAACTCCAAGGACGAGAACGCCAAGTGGGGCTGCTACCTGGCCGATCCCAGCCAGTCAAAGGGCATCCACTATGAGCTCCGCACCTACGACGTGCTGCGAAAACAGATGTTCAGGGGATATGACAACTACGACGTCATTGCCCTCGCGGCCGACAGCAAGTTTGCCGCCTTCCATGAGTTCCCGTCCTTCAGCCGCTGGAAATACCCCGAGCCGGAGGTTCCGCTGGACTTGGTCTATGAGCAGGAACTTGAGAAGAAGTTCGGCCGGAAGGTAATGTATTCCAGAAGAGTAGCCCAGCTCAGGGAATCCAACAGGGCCTTCGGGATGGTCGAGTTTGAGCATAAAGGCAAAGAGGCGATGGTGGCATTCGCATGGATAGATTACGGCGAGATCACGGCGACATATTCCATCAAGGCGGAATTCGACCCCAATGAGCCCTACAGCATCTGGAACGTTGACCTTGAGGAATATGGTACCCCCGAGGTAATCTCCATCGCCCTTGACCCGCAGGACAATCCGATCATCTGGTTCAACCATCCGGCTCCCGAGAGCAGGAATATAATGGGGCTCCGCAAGGTCGGGAACAAACTCGTCCCCTTCGGCGAAGATCATTGGTACGTTCTGGTGGACTAATGCCCGTTTTTTGCTATATTTGCTTTGAATAAAACTAAAACCAAATCGAGATGAAAAAGATATTGATAACACTTGTGCTGGCGCTGATCGGCGTGGCCGCTTCTGGCCAGGTCGTGTACAGCACGGACTACAAGAGCGAGGCCCAGGTCAAGGTCTATGTCACCAAGTACAAGAGCGAGGCTGACCTTGTGGTTTACAAGACAACCTACAAAAGCGAGGCCGACGCTAATAAGGGAATATGGTTCTTCACCACCTACAAGAGCGAGGCTAAAAAGAAGATCTGGTTCACTGACTACAAGAGTGAGGCTGACATTGTCATCTACTTCACTGACTACAAGAGCGAGGCCGGATGGAAGAAGAATGCCAAGAAACACATGATGTACTGACAATTAGAGAAAGAGTCATGACAGCAAAATCATTTACCTGCCGCTGGAGCCTTTTGGCCCTGACGGCGGTTTTGTCGTTTATTTCCCCAAACTTTTCCTCGGCCCAGTCTGTCGGAATAGCTCCTGACGCCAAAACCCTCGGAGCCGCGTTCAGTCCAGCTGATGAAGCGGCTTTCAAACAGCCTGAAAAGGTGTTTTATCCTGAGACATGGTTCCATTTCATCGGAGGAAATGTCTCCAAGGAAGGTATTGACGCCGACCTGAAGGCCATAGCCGACGCCAAGATCTCAGGAGTGCAGTGGTTCCACGGCTATTTCGGCGGCCCCTGGCCGGCGACTGGCCACCAGCTCACGACCCTGAGCCCCGAATGGGAGGAAATGGTCGGTTATCTTGGCTCCAAGGCAAAGGAGCTTGGCCTGAGGCTCACGGTACAGACCTGCCCGGGATGGTCTATGGCCGGCGGTCCCTGGATCCAGCCGGAGAACGCGATGAGAAAGCTTGTGTGGTCGAGAACCGATATTCAGGCCGGACAGAAAGCCACCGCCGCCCTCCCGAAAGGCGACCCTTCGACCGAGACCTGGAAAGATTACCGCGACATCGCTGTCCTGGCTTTCCCGCCCCCTCTGGGCGACACCGGACAAGCCCTTCTTCCCGAGAATATCAACGGGCCTGAGGAATGGAAAACCCTCCTCAGTGGCCTAGGCAGCAATGATATCCAGCTTAAACCCGGCACAACCACCACCGTGACCTTCACCCTGCCGAAGGGCCAGGTGATCCGCACATTGGAACTGCCGCCCGTAGGCGCTTTCAGCCATAGCTTCTGCTACGACCCAGGAGTCCATGTCAAACTGACCGGTAAGGTTGCGGGAGAGGATAAAGTCCTCATTGACGCTGACTTCCCGATGAGCAACTGGCAGGACGGCGGCGTGAACAACATGGTATTCGCCTGCAACGAGGTGAAGGATGTCCAAGAATATACATTTACCCTGACCAATGCACACCCGGCGAGCGTCAGGTTCATCCGTTTCTGGTCCGCCGCCATGAAGAACAGCTGGAGAGGTGAGGCTGGCTGGACTCTTATTGCCAAGGAACCCGACCAGCAGCACACTGAGCAGGATCCCCTCGCTTTTGTCAAGACCAAGGATATCATCGACATTTCCGACAAGATGACCCCTGACGGACGTTTGAATTGGACAGCGCCGTCCGGAGACTTCCCTCAAGGCACTTGGACAGTACTGAGGATCGGACATGTCAATGCCGGGAAGCGCAACTCTCCCGCCCCTCCTGAGGCAACCGGTTGGGAGTGCAGCAAGTTTGACCCGAAGGGAGCCGAGATCCAGTTCGCCAACTATGTCGGAATGCTTAAGGACGGCCCTCTCCATGACAGCGCCAACGGAATGCTGATGGACAGCTGGGAGTGCAACACCCAGACCTGGACCTACACCATGGAGGAGGATTTCAAGGAGACGGCCGGATATTCACTTAAGGACAAGCTCCCGGCCCTTATGGGCTATGTGCTTGACAGCCAAGAGGAGACGAGCCAATTCCTGATCGATTGGAGAAGGACCGCCAACAAGCTCTACTGCGAGAATTTCTTCAAGAAGATGACCGACCTGGCCCACGCCAAGGGCCTCGAGGTCCAATTCGAGACAGCGGGAAGCGATGTCGTCACCATGGACCCGATGGAGTATTTCAAATACGCCGATGTCCCAATGTGCGAGTTCTGGCAGCCATTCAGCGAGGGATATGTCGGAGACCTTGACTTCAAGCCCATCCATCCCACCGCCTCCGCCGCCCACATCTACGGAAAGCCCAGGGTGGCCGCGGAGAGCTTCACAAGTTTCTCACTGACATGGGACGAGCACTGGCAGATGCTGAAGGAAGTAGCCAACTTCAACATGGCTGAAGGCGTGACCCACAATGTGTTCCACACCTACACCCACAACCCCCAGATCGGTTTCCTGCCCCCGGGGACCAGTTTCGCCAACAACATCGGAACCCCGTTCCTGAGGGGACAGACTTGGTGGAAATACATGGACCACTTCACGACCTATCTCGCCCGCACAAGCTACCTGCTTGAGAGGGGTCGTCCGGTCCAGGACGTTCTCTGGTACCTAGGCGATGAGGTCGGTCACAAACCCTCGCAATACACCAGAAGCGGAAAACGCCAGAGTGGAGAGATCCGTTTCCCCGAGGGATTCAAATATGACTACTGCAACCCGGACGCCCTGCTGACCCGCATGAGCGTCAAGGATGGGAAGATCGTCACTCCGGAAGGTATTGAATATGAGGTGCTTTGGATTCCCGAAAATGAGAGGATGCTCCCCGGGACCGTCGAAAAGATCGGGGAACTGCTGAAGGCCGGAGCCAAAGTGATCGCTAATGCCCCCACCGGTGTCGCCACCCTCAAAGATGGCGAGGCTGATAAATTGGCCAAGGCTGTCGAGTCAGTCTGGGGCGGAACCTCCAAGGGTGTCAACAAGATTGGCAAGGGTCGCCTGGCTGTCGGAATGAGCCTCGACGAGGCCCTGAAGGCTTTCGGGCTGAAACCTCACATTGAAGATGGCGGAGCTGAGATCATCTGGAACGAGAGAGAGGTCCAGGGAGCCCGCTGGTATTATATCGCCGCTCCTGTCGGAGAGGCCTTCGACGGGATTATCCGCCTTGAGGGCAAGGGTAAAGCCGAATGGTGGGATCCCGTCAGCGGTACGGTCAAGTCGCTGAAAGCCAAGGGCTGGGGCAGGATGAAAAAGATTCATCTGGATCTAGCCGAAGCCGAGAGCGGTTTCGTGGTGTTCCGTAATGGGTCCTCATCCCCGAGTGTCAAGGAGAGAGCCTTCGCCAAAGCGGAGCCCAAGGGCAGCGTCGCCCTCGAGGGCTGGACGGTCAAGTTCCCCGCCGGTTGGGGCGCGCCTGCCGAGCCTGTTTCCCTGAAGGAACTGAAACCGTGGAAAGACCTGCCTCTCGGAGACGAGGGCAAATCCTTCTCCGGAACCGCCACTTATGAGACGACTTTCACCATCGGCAAGGACCAGTTGGGCAAAGAGCTCACCCTTGATCTCGGAAAAGTCGATTTCATCGCCGACGTGAAGATCAACGGGAAGAGCGCCGGAGTCCTTTGGACTGAGCCATATTCATTGAATATCAGCGAATTGGTCCAAGAGGGAGAAAACAAGATCAGTGTCGATGTGACCAGCACCTGGTACAACCGCCTGGTCTTTGACGCCTCCCTGCCCGAGGCTCAGAGGAAGACATGGACAATAGCCGGTCCCGCCGCGGGAAGCGAGTTCCACGACTCAGGCCTCCTCGGACCGGTCAAGATTGAATACTAATCCAGAAGTATTATAATAGAATGAGAACCAGCCACATAAAGATAGCATTACTCACGATAGCCCTGAGCGTGACAAGTCTTCACGCCCAGAACTCTTTCATGGTCAAGACCTCAGAAGAGCGTTCGGAATATAACCCCATGTTATTCGGAGCCTTCCTGGAGCATTTCGACAACCAGGTCTATGGCGGAGTCTTCTGTCCAGGGAGCCCCCTCGCGGACGAGGACGGGTTCCGCAAGGATGTGATCGAAGCCGTCAAGGAGCTCAAGGTTCCGATCGTCAGGTGGCCGGGCGGATGCTTCGTGTCAGCCTACCACTGGAAAGACGCTGTGGGACCGAACCGTCATGCCGTCTGGGACAAGGCATGGCAGGTCGAGGATCCGAACACCTTCGGAACCGACGAGTTCGTCAAGTGGTGCCGCAAGGTGGGCTGCGAGCCTTTCATCTGCACCAACGCCGGCACCGGCACGATGGAAGAGATGAGCGACTGGGTGGAATATTGCAACCAGACCAAAGGAAAATTCGCCCGCCAGAGGGCTGAGAACGGCCATCCGGAGCCTTTCAACGTGAAATATTGGAGCATCGGCAACGAGAACTGGGGAATGCATGAGCTCGGCGAGAAGAGTATCGACGAGTGGTGTCCGCTGGTGACCGAGAGCGCTAAACTGATGCTGAGCGCCGACAAGGACATAAAACTGTTCGCTGCGGCGACGACTAACCGAGAGTGGACCTCTCCCCTTCTCAAAAAAGCAGGTTATCTACTTGATTATGTGTCAATTCACGGCTACTGGATCTGGCATGACATGAGCAAGGATCCCAACACCTACCTCCAGTGCATGATGAAGACAGACGATCCGGAAACGGGAATCAGCAAGACAATCAGCATCCTCGATGAGGCCGGTTACGGGGACCGGATCAAGATCGCTTTTGACGAGTGGAACCTCCGCGGATGGTACCACCCCGGAATCGCTGACCTGAAGAAGGGATATGACTATACCGCCCGCCGTGAGAACGATTTCGCCTACACCTACACCATGGCGGACGCTATCTTCTCCGCTTGCTTCCTCAACACCTGTCTCCGCCATTCGGACTATGTGGACATCGCCTGCATCTCCCCTATCACCAACACCAGGGGACCGATATTCGTACATCCCGAGGGAATCGTCCGCAGGACCCACTTCTATACGATGAAGATGTATTCAAACGACTTGCTCCCCTACGTCGTCCCCACCGCCAACATAGTGGAGGATCTTTCAGATGGCGACAGATCGACCGGAGTCCTAGACATCCTACTGACTTCCGACAAGGACGGGAAGAAATATGTCTGCTCGGTCTCCAACAAGCACCCCGAGAAAGCCATCCCTCTCACTCTTGACTTCAAGGGAATGGGAATAAAGGCCCCAAAGAAGGTTTCCGCAAGGATCCTCTCCGGTAATTCCGCCCTGGACTACAACGACATCGGAGACGAGCATGTCAAGCCCTACGACACCGCCCTGCCCGTAAGCAAGGACGGAACCGTCTCAATACCAGCTCATTCAGTCACCTTCCTATTCTTCGAATAAGACATGTTCACATTGTTCACCAGCCTCTTGTTGGCACTCACGTTCCAGATACTGCCACAACCCCAGTCCGTAGAGGTTCTTTCAGGCAAAGGGATCGACTATTCAGACTTGACCCATATTCAGTTGGCCGAAGGTCTGGATAAAGAGACGCTGCCTGACCTGATTAAATCTCTGCCCCTATCTTCCTCCAAAGGGAAGGGAATCATCCTGTCCCTGACAGAGACTGGAGTACCCGAGTCGGAGGAAGGCTACATCCTCGAGGTGAGGCGTGATGGAGTCCGGATCAGATCCCGGGCCATGAGCGGTCTGTTTTACGGATGCCAGACCCTCCAACAACTGATGGAGGACAGCCGTGACAGCGGGACCCCGATCCCGCAGATGAGGATAAACGACTATCCATCAATAGCTTACCGTGCCGTCCATTGGGACACAAAGCACCATCTTGACCGGATGGAATATTACTACAAAGAGATTGACAGGCTCGCCCGGTACAAGGTCAATGCCGTGATCTGGGAGATAGAGGACAAGTTGGGTTACACCCGGCGCCCTGAGATCGCCTCTCCCAACGCCATCAGCAAACAGGAGATGAAGGCTCTCTGCCGGTACGCCAAAGACCGCCATGTCGAGATCTCCCCGCTGGTACAGGGACTCGGACACGCCTCGTTCATCCTGAAACACCACTGGGAGCTGCGGGAGAACCCGGCCAGTGACTGGGAGTTCTGTCCCTCAAATCCAGAGACTTACGAGCTCCAGTTCGACCTCTACAAAGATGCCCTGGAGGCGATGCCGTACGGGAAATATCTCCACATCGGAGGGGACGAGATCTCCGCGATCGGCATTGACGAGCGTTGCAAGGCCACCGGCAAGACCGCTTTCGAGCTGCAGATGTACTGGCTTGGGAAAGTCTGCGATTTCGCCAGGGAAAACGGGAGAATCCCTATCTTCTGGGACGACATGCCCCTGAAATACGGGGATGTGATGCGTTTTTCAAATGTCCAGTCTGAAGAAGAGGTCGCCCGGACATGGAATAGCGACAAATTGGACAAGAGCATCAACCTGTTCCCGAAAGACTGCGTCTATATGCGCTGGCTTTACGGAGACGCCACGGTCGCTGGCCACAAGCGTATTCTCCAATGGTACAGGGACTCCGGCCTGACCGTCATGGGAGCTACCGCTGCCTCATACGGAGCCTCCCCTTACCTGCCGCGAAACGACACCAACGCCGGGATTATCCAGGGTTTCAGTCAGTTAGTCGCTGAGAACAATCTTGCCGGCATCCTCGCTACGGCATGGGACGACGGTTCTCCCCATCTGGAGACCGTCTGGAGAGGTTATATCGCCCAGGCCGAGTTCGGATGGAATCCGACCGGAAGGAGCATTGAGGAATTCAAGAAGGCTCATGCCCAGCGTGAGTTCGGTTTCCCGACAGAGGACAACACGGTCGAATTCATCAACGAGATGGAACGGCTGGCTTTCTTCTTCGACGGTGCCTTGGTCTCTTCCGGAAGGAGGAATCCCGCCTGGGGCACGAGCGACTTCAAGCTTATCTCACTCCCGGATCCTGAGAAACCCGGGGAATGGAGCGAGACTTACAAGGAGAAGATCGCTAAAGCCAAGGAAGCGGACCAGCTTTACCAAGACATCCGCTCCAAAATAGAAAAAGCCCATCAGATCGCCCTGCGGGGGTATTATACCCTTGAGGTTTACGACGTTCTGAATGACCTGCTTCACTTCCCGGCGATGGTGCTGCTCTCTCTCAATGAATATGACCAAGCCTCCGGTCCTGCCGGCCGGGAACAGGCCATGAAGGGTATTGAGGAGGTTTGCTCATATTTCGAGACCATGCACTCACGGCTGCTTGAGACATATTCCAAGACCCGGTTTATGGAACAGCCGGAAGGCTACCTGCCCGACCAGAACCGCCATAACCACCTATCCGCCAAGACCATGAGCAGCGACTGGATCTTCTACTATGAGCTTCCCATGGTGAAGGCTCTTCGGAAATGGCAAGGACAATAGAACTCGCGATAATAATTCAATAATATGGACAGAAGAGATTTCATGAAGAAGAGCATGGCCGGGGCGGGCGCCTTGATAGCCACCTCCGCTCTTCCCGCGTTCGCTGACGATAAACAGCTTGTATTCCAAGCCAGGGGACGCTTCGAGAGGATGTCCTTGAGCTACGCGACGGTGAATATCGGACTGGAAAAACCCTTCTCGGTCCTTCACCTCTCTGACAGCCATCTCACATCCACCTATGATGATGAGAACGAGTGGCGCAAAGGACAAAGTCTTTCCCGAACACGGACTTTTGGAGGACTGCAAGAAGACGCCTTGGTCTGTGCGCTGGATTGGGCCAAAAAACACGTTGATTATATCGTCCATACCGGGGATCTCATAGACTACCAGAGCGAGGCGAACTTCGAATTGGTCAAGAAGTACTTTGGTGACAATATGTTCGGCTCTCTCGGAAACCACGAGTTCATCCACAAGAAATGGGATAACTCGCATGCCAACGAGGGATACAAGGATGAGACAAGGAAGCGGCTTGAGGAGGTGTATCCTTTCGATCTGGAGCTATATTCACAAGTGGTGAACGGAGTCAACTTCGTCACTTTGGACGACGTGTTCGGCTATGTGACCAAAAAACAAGTGAAGCGCTTCAAAAAAGAGGTGAAGAAGGGCCTCCCGATCGTCCTGTGCATGCATGTGCCTTTCTTCACGGAAAACATCTGGAGGGCGACCTACCGTTTCTGGAAGACGAGTGGGCCTATGACAGATGGAGCCGTCCCGCCTCAGAGCGGAGACTACACGACCCAGCAAGAGGACAAAACGACCAGGGAGTTCATAGCCTACCTCAAGAAGGAGCCTCTCCTAAAGTGCATCCTCGCCGGCCATGAGCACATCTCAGTCGAGGACCAATTCTCCCCCACCTGCCGGGAATATCTGGTCGCCGGCGGCTTCCTCTTCCACGGCCGCGAGGTGATGTTTGTGTAATATTAGTAACTATTTTTCTGTTCTATCGTTGGATATAATAGAAAAATAGTTATTTTTGTAACTGATACTTTTACTATGAAAAAGAAGGTTAAAGAGATTATAGAGCTTTTAGAGGCTGATGGATGGCGCTATTTAAGCACCAAAGGGGATCATCATAAGTTTTATAAAGAAGGAGCGAGGCGTCCGATAATTGTCGCCGGTAAAAGAAACGACGATCTGGCGGAAGGCACATTAAATTCGATACTGAGAGAGGCGGGGCTAAAATGAACAATAATATGAGGACTATTACAGCTACAATTGAGAGTCTAGAGAATAATTATTCAGCTTATATCAATGAGTTGGATGGCATTGTCGCGACTGGTAACACAATTGAAGAAATAAAGAATAACCTGCAAGAGACCCTGAACGACTACGTCGAAACATGCAAAGAACTTGGTTGTACAGTTCCGGAGCAGTTACAAGGGGATTATGCGATTGCGTTTAAAATGGATGTTAAAAGTCTCCTGACCCTATACCAAGGAATATTCTCTAAAGCCGGACTGGAAAGATTGACAGGAATAAACCAAAAGCAGCTTTGGCACTACGCTAAAGGTAAATCCTCCCCACGTAGAGCTCAGATCAACAAAATTGAAGCTGCTCTCCACCGACTCGGCAACGACTTGATAGCCTTGCATTTATAACAATCCCAAGAGAATGTTCCGTAAGGCTTGTTTATTCACGGCGTTGTTGCTTCCGATCATTGTCAACAACCCATTGAGACCGGGGATGGTGAATAACCCGAAGGGTCCGGCGTTTGACTGCTACAGGTCCTTCCACAAGCAGTTGGAGATGACCGGGATATTCGCGAAGGATCTCGGCATCACCACGCGGTGCGTTTTCGCCGCCAACACAATCAATTCTCTTGGAGAGTACTACTGCCAATACCCTCCCATTTGGACAGGCATAGGGCAATACGCTTGGGAAAACCTTGACGCCCAGATAGATGACATTCTTAAAGTGAGTCCTGAAGCCCGTATCGTGTGCATGATCGACCTTAACACACCATACTGGGCGACAAGAAGATTTTCCGGAGACAGCTATGATTTCATCTCAAGCTTCGCCTGCGACGGCAAATGGTTCGAGGAGACTGAGAGATGGCTGGAAGACTTCGTCGCTTACGCCGAGAGCAAATACGGAGACAAGATCTTCGCCTACATTCTCTCCGGCGGGTGCACCTCTGAATGGTATGAATACAAGAGAGGGTACTCCAGTCCATTGAAAGACAAGACATTCGGTGAATGGCTCATGGCTCGGGGAAAACAACCGGCGGAATCTGCTCCCGCACTCCGAGATCTCCATAAGGCGGCATTCGAGAATAAAGTCTATGATCCTGCTACCGAGAGTGACAAGATAGACTACTGGACATTCCACGGTGATGTGATCGCCGACGCCGTGCTGCGTTACGCGGCAAAGGCGAGATCTGTCATCCCCGCCGGAAAACAGATCGGAGCGTTTTTCGGCTACTACCTTGTCAGCGACCGCCATACGGTGAGTTTCGGCCATATGGGATATGAGAAGGTACTGTCCAGCAAGGACTTGGACTTCTTTATCGCACCAGCGTCATATTCGAGCAGGGCTATGGGAGAGGGCAGCGGGTCGCAGACTCTTTTCGGGACCGCCATGCTCAATGGGAAAAGACTCTTCCATGAAGTTGACCACCGGCCACACGGGTACTTCATGGGTGGTTCCGCTTACAATGATTCCATTGAGGACATAGCCGGCAATCTACGGGAAGCCTGCTTCGCCATCATTAACCATGCCGACATGTGGTGGTTCGACATGTGGGAACATTTTTACGATGATCCCACGCTCCGGGAGGCGATAGGAAAGGCCCATGAGGTTTTCGAGCGCTTCAAGAATGACAATTCCGCCTCCGTGTCCGAGGTCTTGTTCCTGGCTGATCCGGAAAGCATGAATGGGATGAATGATGAGACTCCTTTCCCTTGGTCACTCTGTGAGCCGTTCAGGAACGCTCTCAGCAAGATGGGAATGCCGATCGACTGCTATTCCCTATCCGATGTGACGAGACTGGATCTGTCCCGGTACAAGGTGGTCGCTCTTCCCGCCACAATGACTATCACAAAGGAAAAAGAGTCTCTCTTAAAGGAATACATCTGCAAAGACGGAAGGACGGTTATTTGGTGTTACGCTCCGGGGATAAGCGACGGGAAATCGTTGGATATCAATAGAGTGGAGCGATGGGCCGGAGTGCCGTTCGGAACGGGAGGGGTGAATTCCACGAATATGGGCGAATGGATAGCGGTCTATGCTAAAGAACCGTCCCTCTACACCAGTGAGGCATTGAAGGAAATCTGCATCAAGGCTGGCGCTCATGAGTATTTGAAAGGCCTGGAGCCTGTATTTGCCAACGAGAGGCTCATCAGCGTCCATTGCAAGGATGGAGGAATGAAAACAGTGTACTTGAATGGCAAGGCCAAGGAGGTTGTCGATCTGTTCTCCGGGAAGACGGTGGCAAGGAACGCTAAGAAATTCATAATCGAGTTCAACACTCCCGACACTAGATTGTTCTTAATTCAATAGGATTATCTATTGGTAGAATCATATTATTAATAAAAAGATAAAACATCTCAGAATTCAGTTGCATATCCCGAAAATCTTTACTAATTTGCGAAAGATAATCGGCGCAATTGAGTCAGTCCTATCATAACGTATCTTCCTACCAAGGCTATTATCCTCTCGATGAGGGGGGGTATAACTTATTGCATATCAACATATTACATAACGAATGAGCCAAAAGACCCACTTTTTAGGCTCATTCGTGTTTTTTTGGAAAAACCACAACACATAACTAATGAAACCACATTTCTCTTTATCATTAATCATCGCGATTTGCGCTAGCGTAGTCTCCTGTTCCGGGACTAAAAACATCCCTGACGGAGATAGCCGCTACCAAAGTTTCGCTCCCGACGGGATTCCGTTCAAAGTTGCGGATATCCAATGGAAAGCTGACCAGAGAGGTCATCACAGGGCTGTAGTCTCTGTGGGTGAAACCTCGGCCGATGGTGTGGTAGCCCAGCTGCCGTGGAGACGTCCGGACCTGAGGATTGACACTAAGAAGATCATTGTGACCGACGCCGAGGACAACGAGATCAAGGACGTGATAGTCACGGAGATGACTCCGGAAAAAGGAGAGGTGGTCTTCAAACCCACGGCCGGAGCCGGGACTTATTACATCTATTACCTGCCTTATAAATGGCGTCCGGGAAGCGGAGACGCCAGATATGGCAAACCTTGGAACGATTATCTTCCACCAGAATACGATACGGACAAGGCCTGGTCCGAAAAAATGGTTGGTTTGAAAAATGAACTTCCAAAAGCGACCGTGAATTGCTTTGAGAGTGTTTCCCGGTTCAACTTCTGGAGCCCTATGGGTTTGATTGCCACGGCGGACGAGATGGACGCTGTAAAGAACGCCGTGGGTAAAGAGATGGTTATTTTTCCTGAGGACCGGGCCTTTCCTATCCAGTTGACTTACCAGATTCCCGCGAGATGGGCCAAAGGACCGAAGACGGTTTTCAAAGGCGCGGCCGACAAGAATGAGTATTACGCATGGCAATTCGGTGTCTGGGCGGCGAAGAAGGAACTCAAGAATGTCAAAGTCGCTTTCTCAGAACTCAAGAACGGCAGTGCCACGATCGGGACGGATGCCATGACATGCTTCAACCAGGAGGGAACAAACTGGGATGGCAAGCATCTGGATTTCACCATCAACGTGCCCAAAGATAAGGTACAGGCTCTCTGGTGCGGAGTCCAGATTCCTGAGGACGCCAAGTCTGGGACCTATAAGGGACAGGCGGTTATCTCAGCGGAAGGCGTTGATCCTCAGGCAATACCGATTGAGATTAAAGTGTCGTCCAAGGTCCTGGCGGACAAGGGGGACTCAGAGACCTGGAGACACGCCAGACTACGCTGGCTCAACTCAACCATAGCGTTGGACAATGAGCCTGTCGCCCCGTTCAAGGAAATGACTGTGGATGGGAATAAAGTCGAGGCGACCGGCAAGGTCATCGAGGTCGGTGCCAACGGAATGGTCAACAAGATTGAGGTCAACGGGAAGAATGTGTTCGAGAAGCCTCAGACCCTGGTTGTGTCCACGAACAGTGGCGACGTGGTCTTCAACGCCGACAATGTCAAGATCACCAAGGATGCGGCCGGTCTCGTGACATGGAAAGCCTCCTCGGAGCAGAAAGGGATCAAGTTTGACCTTGCCGGGAACATGGAGTTCGACGGCCACATGCACTTCGACATAAATGTCTCTTCAGAAAAGGAGATAGAGGTCAAGGATGTGAGGCTCGTCTCCACCTACAGCGCCTACTCTTCCGAGTATCTCCTCGGTATCGGATATGGCGGCGGAAAAGGAGGCGGATACCGCCCTGTCAACTACACCTATAAATGGGACGGTTCCTACGACAGCTACTGGATCGGTGGCGTGAAAGCGGGTCTGCACACCGAGTTCAGGGGCGGCACCTACCACGGACCGCTTATCTGGGACTATAAACCCGAGCCTACCCCTGTCTGGAGCAACAACCACCTGGGGACCGTGACTGTCAGCGGAGCGAAGGGCAAACCAGCCACAGTTATCGCCTCGACAGGCAAGAGGACTATCGGCAAGGAGCCCATGAACTATGAGTTCAATCTCCTGATCACCCCGGTCAAGGATCTTAATCCTTCCAAACACTTCTCTGAGAAGTATTATCACTCCAATCCCGCCGGTTTTGACAAGGCGGCTGAGGACGGGGCCAACATATCCAACATCCACCACGCCACCAACCTCAACCCGTACATCAATTATCCCTACATAATCAGGGACTCCCTGATCATGCACATCAAGCACCAGCATGAGAACGGCAGGAAGGTCAAACTGTACTACACCATCCGCGAGCTCACGACCCACTGCGATGAGGTCTACGCGTTCCATAGCCTCAACCATGAGATATTCCTCGAGGGTGTAGGTTACGGCCTGCCTTGGGATTGCGAGCACCTGATCGACGATTACAAGCCGGCATGGTACACCTCTCTCGACCATTTCCGGCCGAATGACTCCGACGCGGCTCTGGTCCTTACACCTAACTCAAGGTTTATCAACTACTTCCTGGAGGGACTCCGCTGGATGGAAGAGAACTACGACCTGGACGGTATCTACATGGATGACGTGTCCTTCGACAGGACAACAGTCAAGAGAATCCGCAAGATTCTGGAGAAATATCACGACGGTGCCCTCATCGATCTCCACTCCAATACCGGATACTCGCAGGGTCCGGCCAACCAGTACACCGAGTTCTTCCCTTATATGGATCGCCTGTGGTTCGGTGAGAGCTATAAGTACAATGAGATGACACCTGACCAATGGCTTGTCACCTTCTCAGGAATCCCGTTCGGCGTGATGAGCGAGATGCTGCAGGATGGCGGAAACAGGTTCTTGGGGATGGTTTATGGCACAACCGCGAGGCACTCTTGGACCGGAACCGGAAAAGAGAATGTCAAATCCCCTGTGCCGGTCTGGAAGTTCTGGGATCAGTTCGGGATAACAGAGGCGAAGATGCTTGGCTACTGGGATCCTGACTGTCCTGTCTCCACCTCGGATCCGGATGTCAAGGCCACGGCTTATGTAAAGGACGGCAAGACCCTGGTCTCTATCGGAAACTTCTCAGGAAAGGACAAGACGATAAAGATGACAGTAAACTGGAAAGCTATCGGGATAGATCCCGCTAAGGCCAAGATTACCGCCCCGGAGATCATGAACTTCCAGGATGAGACTTCCTTCAAGGCGGGTCAACCTATCCCGGTCAAGAGCAAGGAAGGTTGGCTGATCGTAATCTCACAATAACATATACTCACCATTTATCAACTATTAATCAATCACTTATGTTAAAATCGCCTAGTTTGAGAAGTATCGCGGTAGCGATCTTCCTATGTCTGGTGCAGATAGCATTCGCACAGACAAAGGTGACCGTTAACGGTACCGTGAAAGATGCCAAAGGACAACCCGTTGTGGGAGCGTTTGTCCTTGAGAAAGGCACCTTGAACGGAGCCGTTACAGACGCTGACGGAAAGTGGTCATTATCAGTTCCCGCTGGCGCCGTGGTCACAATCGAGAACCTCGGCTACACCACTGTTGAGTTCAATGCGGACAAGGCCGGAACGCACGACCTCACGATGGAAGAGGATGTGCTAGCGCTCGACGATGTCTTGGTCGTGGGTTATTCATCAGCGACTAAGAGAGACCTTATCTCCTCGGTCTCTACGGTTAAAACCCAGCAGATTTCCAACCTCCCGGTTGTGAACATCTCGCAAGGTCTCGCCGGCCGTTCCCCTGGACTTATCGTCCAGCAGAGCGGTGGTGGTATCAACGTCAACCCTTCAATCAGTATCCGTGGTGGAGGTGAGCCGTTGTACGTTATAGATGGAGCCATCCGTTCCAAGAGCGACTTCGTCAGCCTCTCTCCTGAGGACATCGAGCAGATGAACATCCTGAAGGACGCTTCGGCGACAGCCGTTTACGGTTCCCGAGCCGCTAATGGTATCATCCAGATTGTCACAAGAAAAGGCTCTCAGGGCAAGGTCGCCGTCGACTACGACTTCAACCAGTCATTCGCCCAACCCGCTTTCTGGCCCGATGTCGAGCCGACATGGCAGCGTTATGAGTTCGCTAACCAAGGTTACAAGAACGATGGCCTAGAGCCGGCTTATTCCCAGGAGGTTATAAACCTGGCGAAAGATGGCTATGATTCCCAGAAGCGCCCCATGAACTCCCAGCGCAAGGAGATCCTCAGGAAATGGACACCTCAGACAAAGCACACTGTCAGGATGTCCGGCGGAAACGACGTGATGCGCACCTACGCATCCTTCTCCAACACCGACCAGAAGTCTATGTTGAAGAACGCTGACCACCGTTTCTACCGCTCCACAATACGTCTGGCCGAGACAATTAACCTCAAGAAGTTCGGTGTACAGATCAACGCCACTGTCGATGGTTACACCCAGTCTATCCATGAACCGAGAGGAACCCAGTTCGATGGCATGTGGAGCGCTTTCTCCGCTTTGGCAAGAGGCGACCAGGGTGTTATCTTCAACGCTCACGGACTTCCTTTCTGGAATGGTAACTACAACCTTTACGCCCAGACAACTATGGGAGCCGGTTACACAAAATCCAGCTCCAACGTTATAAATGCGAAGGGAGAGATTGTCTGGAGCGTGCCGTGGGTCAAGGGACTTAAGGCCCGCGTCTCCTCGAACTACCGCTACTATTTCTACAACAACAAGACTTGGAGAAAGAACGCCGCTGAGTACGAGTGGGATTCCACACAACCCATCTATGCCGGACAGCCTTACATCTCGATCACTAATGACAA
The DNA here is from genome assembly GCA_902785825.1 of uncultured Bacteroidia bacterium. GTDB lineage: Bacteria > Bacteroidota > Bacteroidia > Bacteroidales > UBA932 > Cryptobacteroides. The sequence continues at coordinate 26,903 of CACZZZ010000003.1, read as the reverse complement.
GAATATAGGTTACACCAACCAGGCGTTCCTGGAGTATGCCAACCAATTTGGCAAACACTCAGTCTCAGTGGTCGGTGGTTACGAGCAATACTACGAGAGAGGTTTTGATTACTACATGGGAAGGGAGAAATACGAGTTCCAGGTTGACCAGATCAGCGTAGGACCCGCGGACACCCAGACCAATGGTGGTAGCGAGGCCGAGCTAGGACGTGCCGCTTGGATTGGCCAGGCCCGTTACAACTACGCCAACAAGTACTACCTTGAGGGCAGTATGCGTTATGACGGTTCCGACTATTTCGCCCCTGGCAAGAGATGGGGTCTGTTCGTCGGAGGATCTGCCGGTTGGGTCGTGACAGCGGAGCCTTGGATGAAAGGCCTTGTTGACAACAACGTCCTCAACATGTTGAAACTGCGCGCCTCCTACGGACAGACCGGTCTGGATTCCAGCGCCGGAAGATTCGCATACATGCAGTCCTACACATTGAGCGCGACTTCCTATGTCGTGGACGGAGGCTTCGCTTCCGGTTTCAGCGAGGGTGCCCTACCTTCACCCGACCTTACTTGGTACACCACCAACCAGACCGACATCGGTTTTGACTTCGCATCCTTATCCAACAGGCTCTACGGCTCATTCGACTACTTCTTCTACAAGACCTTCGGCTACCTTATGGCTCCTACAGGACAGAGCTATCTGAACCAGGTCATGGGTATCTCCATGCCGAAAGTCAAGTCCGAGTCCGAGTTCCGCCGCGAGGGTATTGAGATCCAGCTCGGCTGGAGGGACAACATCGGAGACTTCAGCTATGACGTCGCCGCCAACATGACCTATTTCGACCAGCTCTGGGCATATAACCAGAGTGAGGCAGAGTCATCTTATATGAATCCATATACCAGGACTCAGCAACAGAAGGGCTACTACGGCAACCGTTACCACTCCCTCGGTTTCTACACCGATCAGAATGACGTGTTCAACAGTGTCGCTTATCTCGCCTCAATGAACACGGGCAACCTCGCTCCCGGTGACCTCAAGTACGAGGATACCAACGGTGACGGACAGATCACTTCCGCCGACTACCGCAGGCTTGGCAAGACCAGTGTTCCTCGCGCACAGTATGGTGTCAACATCACACTCGGATGGAAGGGATTCTATTTCAGCACATTGATCCAAGGTGCTACCAACTACAACCTGGGACTGAACGGAACAAACTCTACCAATTCCATGCAGACCAGCCAGGTCGGTGACCTTTCCGTCATCTTCCCTTACCAGGAGAACACCTGGACTCCTTCGAACACCAACGCCGCATATCCGAGGCTCACTTCCAACACGAACCTCAACGCCAACAACAACTTCCTCGACAGTGACTTCTGGCTTATTGACTGCGCGTATATCCGTATGAAGGACTTCCAGATCGGATATGACTTCAAGTATTCCGCACTCAAGAAATATGACTGGCTCTCAAGGATGAGGGTCGGTATTTCCGGACAGAACGTGCTCACATGGTCCAATTCCCGGGTTTACGGACTCGACCCCGAGGCCGGTTCTTCCCAGAACTACAACTACCCGGTCGACAGGACTCTTGCTTTAACTGTTAACATTGGATTCTAAAAGCGACATGAATATGAAAAAGAATATATTATTCAGTTTGTTGGGACTCGGACTCCTGATCCTAGCTCCCTCGTGCCGCGACACTCTTGACACTCATCCGACAGACTTCTTTGACGAGGAGACCGTCTGGAGTTCATATAGTACCGCAAACGCGTTCATCAACGCTACCTACGCCTCAGTGCTCAATGGATTGTGGGCAGGCTCAGGAACAGCTGTGACATGGGAAGCCAGAACCCCGAATACCGTTGAGGCCGACCAGGTCACAAGACCTTCAGACCGTTGGGCACTGGAAATCTTTAACAGATCCCAGGACTTGGGCGCCAACCAGGCCTCGAGGCTCCGTAGGTGTAATCTTATTATCGAAAAGGCGACAGCCTCTGAGAACCTCTCCGCAGAGGAAAAGACAGTGGTTGTGGCTGAGGGCAAGTTCCTCCGTGCCATGGTGTTTTTCTACCAGGCCCGTACGATGGGTCGTTTCCTCCCGATCAAACAGGTTTTCTCCCAGGAGGACACCACGGTCGTTAAGGATCTCCACATGACCTCCTCTGTCAAGGAAAGCTACGATATAGTCATAGCCGACTTTGAAGACGCAATTGCCGGCCTGCCCAAGACATCTTCCACCGGAAGGGCAAACAAGTACGCCGCCGAGGTGCTGCTCAGCTCAGCTTGCCTCCAGGCTTATGCTTACACCGGGGACCAGGCATACCTCAACAAGTGTATCACCGCGGCTAAGGATGTTGTCGAGAACAAGCAGCTGACCACCAATTATGCCGGCATGTTCAATGAGACCGACCAGTACAACCCGGAGATTCTCCTCGGTTATTACCGTTTGGCCCAGAACAGCCAGATGTCCAGCTTCTACGAGACCCAGCTGACGGCCCCAAACATCACTCCAAGCCAGCAGGAGAATTCCAAGTGCCCCGTCATGTGGACCAACAAGGATGGTCAGACTTTCTGCGCCTGGGGTGTTTATTGGCCTACTCAAGATCTTGTGGACCAGTATCTTGTGATTGACGACAAGACCAAAGAAGCTCTTCCTTGGTGGGAGACCTCCCAGTGGAAAGAGAACGTGGATGAGCTCGATCCTTCCACCGTCACTGAACCTGGCCAAGTTGACCAGTACAACCAGCTGAACGGCAACCCCAGGAGGATCCCTTCACCGAACGACTTGAGCAACGTGAATGAGAACACTCCGACTTTCACCCGTTACTCAGTCCTGAAGGCCGACCGTACGGACGAAAGGAATATCTCCGAGCTGATGTACCAGAACAGGGATGCCCGTTTCCACGGCTCCATCATTGCTGACGGTGATGTTTTCGTGGGTGAACCATTCCACACCAACCTCGACGGTAACGCCGGTATCGGTGTCCGTGACAAGGAAGACGGCGCCTGGTACAACACGGCTACCGGTTACTACTGGAGGAAGAACACGATAGAGAACCCGCAGAACACTTACTATGGCAGTGTCAAGATTGACATGCACTATGTGATCGCCCGTGTCGGTGAGGCCTACATGAACCTCGCCGAGGCTTATCTGCTCCAGAACAACGTGACCGAGGCCGTCAAGGCCCTCAACGCTACCCGTGTCACTCATGGAAAACTCCCCGAGTCCAAGGCCAGCACCCTGGAGGAGGCTTGGGAAGACTACATGAGGGAGCGCAACTGCGAGATGACCAACGAGCACGCCGACATGTACTTCACCTACCTGAGATGGGGTAAGTACGGCGGTTACTCAAATCACGGCAGGAATCCTGGAGACATCATCTACGATCTTGACAGAGCGACCTACAAGATGAGTATCAATCGCGCCCGTGACGCTATCCTTGTCGGCCAGGTAACCATCACAGGAGCCGCCAAGAGGCAGTTCACGACCAAGAGGTATCTCTTCCCGATCCACCAGGGCTTCCTCGACACTCGCGAGGCCTATGGTCTTGACCATCAGCAAAATGAAGGTTGGTAATAGATAAACGGAATAATCATGAAATCAATCAAATACATTATCATTGCGGCAGTCATGGCCTTGGCTTGCTCCTCCTGTCTTGAGTACAACCTCAAGACGCTGGACGTGTACGACGGCGCGGACATCACCTCCGCCTATGTGTACTACCGCTACGTTGACAACTCCAAGACATTCCCTCTCAGCGGAGCCAACGCCGTCAAGCAGTCGACCTTGTCGGTAAAGAACAACATCGACGCTGAGGCCAGGACTTGCAATATCACAGCCTCCCTCCCCTCCAACTTCCCGGAAGGCGAGAAAGGCAAGATCAGCGCAAGTCAACTGGTGGTCGCTGTCCAGATCTCGACAGCAGCTGTCATCACCCCCAGCGGAAATTCTCCCGCTCTCGGAACTCCTGCCGACTGGTCCTCTCCTCACACCTATGTGGTCGAGGCAGCCGACGGGACAAAGAAGGAGTGGACTATTTCTGTTACTCTTAACAAGTAACGTTTACTCATAGCACTTTTGTATCGGGGGCGGAGTCGCCGCCCCCGGTATTTTTTATAAAATCCCTTTTACAGTCAACCATTTATTAGTATATTTGAGTAACCACAAGTGAAAAGGGAAAAAATAATCAGGTTTTGCGTCTGGGGACTGGTCCTCGCTGGTTGCTTCATCTTTCTGCAAGCGGCCAATAGATTCAATTTCCTATACTCCGGACAGAAACACCTGACCTCTTTGTGGAGCATCCCCTATGCCGGGGCTTTGAGCGTGGCCTTATTAGTGACGCTCGTTGTAGTCTTGGCTGACTTTCTCCTCCGGAAACTGATCCGCGGCTCGAAAGGCCGAATCGCGCTCACATCAGGCCTGGCCGTCGCCGCTCTCGCCACCGTCTTCTTCTCATATAAGTCATCCCTCGGGGAAAAAGATCTCTACAAGGAACTGGACTGGTACATGTACCAGGATCGTCCTGATGACATAATCCGGGTCATTTCAAAGACAAGCGATAACAACTACGTCTATCAAAACTTTCTCAATTGGGCCCTGGCCAGGAAAGGAATCCTCGGGGATGAGATGTTCAAATATTCCCAGACAGACCCCTACAGCCTCATCTTGGAGTGGCGCGAGATCGAATACACTTCGTTGCTGTTGAGCAACATCTACTATGAGATGGGGCATATTTCCCTTGCTCAAAGGATGGCGTTCGAGGCCAACGTGATTTTCGACAATTCCAATCCCCGCATGCTCCAGAGGCTTGTCCAGACCAACCTTATCTTCGGGCAATACGATGTGGCGGAAAAATATATTGCGAGGCTTGAGAAATCCTGTCTCTATCGAAAGTGGGCGACATCTCAGCGGAAGTTCCTAAGGAACAGGGAGATGATCCTGAACGACCCGGAGCTCGGCCCCAAAGCGCGTTGCGTTCCTAAAGACAATAATCTGGCTCTCTCAAAGAACGACCTTGGGTGGGATCTTGAGGAAATCTTGAGGGCGAATCCAGACCACTCCCCCACCCGCGAATATGCCGGAGCCCACTTCCTTCTTGCGAAAAACCTACAGGGTTTCAATGACTTCCTGAATGAATTCATGACAGGTCATCCTCTTCCGAAATCCCACAAAGAAGCGGTCATGATCCTCTCCGAAAAAGAACCGGACCTCATCGGGAAATGGAATATTGACCCTGAAACCATAAAAAGATACTCTGACTTCAAGGAGTTCTATTCCAAAAACAGCAGGAGGAGCGACCTGCGGCAGCGACTCCGCTCCAAATTCGGAGACACTTATTGGCTCTACTACCTTTACAACCAAAACAAATGAGAAGTTTTGCCTCCATTATTATCACCCTTTTTTCTTCCGCTTTGCTCCTGTTGGCTGGCTGCCAGGACAAGACAGCTCCAGCCAAGGACGTAATCCAACGATTTGCTGGAGAAGGAGTTCCAATGGAACTCTCCCTGTCTATGGACAAGGAGAATGGATGTGACCGGTTCTCATATAAAGTCGAAAACGGAGTCTTGAAGCTTGAAGGAAGCAGCAACATGGCTCTATGCCGGGCCTTTTACGAATATGTCCGGAATATGGAAGCCGGCATCAACTCCTGGTCGGGTAACCGCCTCGAGCTTCCCTCAACGCTTCCTGACGCCACTTCGGTAGAGAAAGTCTCTCCTTTCAAGCACCACTATTATTTCAACGTGGTCACGTACGGCTACACATTGTGCTACTGGGACTGGGAGCGTTGGGAACAGGAAATCGATTGGATGGCTTTGCACGGGATAGATATGCCCTTGGCCCTTGTGGCGAATGAGGCCATCACCGCCCGCGTCTTGAAAAAGCTGGGACTCACTGACGAGGAGATCTACAACTACTTCGTAGGACCCGCCCATCTGCCCTGGATGCGGCTGGGGAATCTCAGCGGAATCGACTCTCCATTGCCCGAGAGCTGGCATGAAGACCAGATTGCCCTTCAGCACAGGATCCTGGACCGGATGAGGTCCCTGGGCATGAAACCCGTCTGTCCCGCCTTTGCCGGCTTCCTTCCCAAGGATATACTGCGCATCTATCCCGATGCCAAACTTGTCGAGACCACATGGTCCGGTGGTTTCCACAACTGGATACTCCTGACGGAAGATCCCCTCTTCCCGAAAATCGGGAAGATGTTCATAGAGGAGTGGGAGAATGAGTTCGGCAAAGGCAAGTACTACCTTGCCGACCCCTTCAACGAAATGGCCATAGTCCTCCCCCCTCATGGAAGCCGGGAGCGTTACGATATGCTCGCCCAGTTCGGACAGACGGTCCACGAGAGCATCAGCCAGGCCAACCCGGATGCGGTTTGGGTCAAGAACGGCTGGATGTTGGGCTATTCACGCCATGTTTGGGACTATGACAGCTTTTCCGCCCTGTACAGCAAAGTTCCCGATGACAAGGCCCTCATCATCGACATGGCCGAGGACTATAACTACATTCATTGGAAGAACCAGGCCAACTGGGAGTTCTTCAAGGGCTTCGACAACAAGCAGTGGATCTATTCCACGATTCCCAACATGGGAGGCAAGTCCGCCATGACCGGAATCCTGGAGTTCTATGCGAACGGAGGAAGGCTGGACGCACTCTCATCGCCCAACAAGGGCAACCTCGTCGGCTTCGGAACTGCTCCGGAGGGCATAGAGAACAACGAAGTCATCTATGAACTGATCAGCGATGCCGGATGGACCGCTGACAGCCTGAACCTGAAGGAATGGCTCGACAATTACACACTTTGCCGTTACGGAAAGAATGACGGCCATCTCGAGGATTACTGGAACGGGATTACACGATCCGTGTACGGCCATTTCACGGACCATCCCCGCTATGTATGGCAGTTCCGCCCCGGTGTTTCGAAGAAAGGTTCCTACCAGATCGACTCCCTTTTCTTCGACTCGATAGAGCAGTTCGCAAAGGCGGCTCCGGAAATGAAGGACAATCCTCTGTACATCACCGACCTCTCCTACCTGGCGGCACAGTATGCAGGAGGAAAGATGGAGCTCCTGATGCGGCAGGCCTATGCCGACGCCGCACGGGGAGACAGGGACAAGGCCGTTTCAGTGAAAGCCACCGTGAACGAACTCGCCTTGAAGACCGACCGGATCCTCAGCACCCATCCCAACCACAACCTGCAGCGATGGATCGACCTGGCCAGGTCACACGCCACCTCTCCCGAAGAGGCTGCCTATTACGAGCGCAATGCAAAGCGCATAGTGACGATCTGGGGACCTCCGGTGGACGACTATTCAGCCCGAATATGGTCAGGACTGATCAGGGACTACTATCTCCCGCGACTGAACGCCTGGTTCGACAGCATCGAGACCGGACAGCCCTTCGACTATCCTGCCTGGGAAAGGGACTGGGTGGAGAATTCCGCAGGACTGAGTCCCGTCTCCGAACCATCCGACAGGATGAAGGAAGCCTTGGACTTGATCGCACTTGCCAGACAGACCGATATTTTGTAATTTTGTTTAAACCTTCTTTTTCAACCACATGGTCAACTCCAGGCCCTCGACCTGATTGAATTTGCCAAGACAGTACCAGTCAACTAATCATATTATCAGATCATGAAAAGAATCCTCATCCTTCTTGCCGTCTCATTGCCGGGACTGATCCTCATGGCAGGATGCTCCGGGGCAGGCAGTTACCCTGACGGGGACAGCCGGTACGAGGCTTTCGCCCCGGACGGGATCCCCTTCGTGGTGGCTGACTCTACCTGGGCGATTGACCAGAGAGGCAATCACAGGGCGGTTGTGACCGTCGCTGAGAATTCCGGAGAGGGTGTCTTGGTGGAGCTTCCATGGAGGAGGCCTGACCTTAACCCAGAGACCAAGAAGATTCTTGTCACTGATGCGGAAGACAAGGAGATAAAAGATGTTGTGGTCACCAAATTGACTCCTGAGGAAGGTGAAATACTATTCAAGCCGGTTTCTGGACCCGGAACCTACTATATCTACTACCTTCCCTACAAGTGGCAATATTGGTACGCTAACGTCTCGGACTATCTGGCGCCAGAATATGAGGCCGAGGCAAGTTGGAAAGAAAAAGTCACTTCCTCGAAGGACAGTCTCCCCAAGGCTAAGGTAAACCGGTTCGAAAGCGCCTCGCGGTTCCATTTCTGGAGTCCCATGGGGCTCATCGCCACAGCTGGGGAAATCAAGGCCCTAAGAGCGTCCACTGGCAGGGACATGGTCGTCTTCCCGGAGGACAGGGCCTTCCCTATCCAGTTCTCAAGATATATCCCGGTCAAATGGGTCAAGGCACCGCTGCCAGAGTTCAAGGGCCTCGCGATGAGGAATGAATATTACACCTGGCAATTAGGTGTGTGGGCCGCGGGGAAAGACCTGAAGAACGTCAAGGTCAAATTCACTGAGCTCAAGAATGGAGGATCGGTCATCGGGACGGAAGCCATCACCTGCTTCAACCAGGAGGGAACATCCTGGGACGGAAGCCGTCTTGACTTCACGATAGATGTCCCGAAGGACAAGGTTCAGGCGCTCTGGTGCGGAGTACAAATCCCGGAGGACGCCAAGTCTGGTGTGTACGAGGGTCAGGCTGTTGTCACAGCGGAAGGTGTTGATCCTCAAATCATTAATCTCGCTATAAAAGTGTCGCCCAAGGATCTGGCCGACAAAGGCGACTCCCAGGTCTGGCGGCATGCGAGACTCCGTTGGCTCAACTCCACGATAGCGCTTGATGACAAAGAGCCCACCGCGCCCTACAAGGAAATGAGTGTCAGCGGAAATAAGGTCGAGGCCACCGGCAAGGACGTGACCGTGGGTGGGAACGGAATGATCCAAGACATTGAGATCAATAGCATCAAGGTGTTCGGAAAGCCACAGAGGCTTGTCGTGTCCACAGTCAAGGGCGATGTCATCTTATCCGCCGACAATGTCAAGATCAACAAAGAGGCTACCGGCCTGGTAACATGGACGGCTTCTTCCGAGCAAAACGGGATCAAGTTCAATCTGGCCGGAGAAATGGAATTTGACGGGCATATCCACTTCGACATCAACGTCTCTTCAGCCGGGGACGACATCGAGGTCAGGGACATAAGGCTCGAGACCTCATATTCAGCCTACTCCTCGGAATACTTTATGGGAATAGGCTTCAAGGGAGGGTACCGTCCCGCCTCATATTCGTGGGACTGGACAGGTCCTTTCGACAGCTTCTGGATGGGAGGTGTGAAGGCCGGCCTGCACACGGAGCTCCGTGGCGGAGAGTATCACGGTCCTCTACTCAGGAAATACCGGCCGGCTCCCTCGCCTGTCTGGTACAACGACGGCAAGGGCAGGGTGACTGTCTCCGGGGCCAAAGGTGGACCAGCGACTGTGGTGGCCTCTACTGGTCCGGACACCATCGTCAAAGAGCCCAAGAACTTCGAATTCAATCTGCTGATCACTCCTGTCAAGGATCCTGATCCCGCCAAGCAGTTCTCAATGAGGTTCTTCCACGCCGACCCAGCGGATTTCGACAAGGCCGCTGAAGACGGGGCGAACATAGACAACATCCACCATGCGAGGAGACTTAACCCCTATATCAACTATCCGTTCATAGTCCGGGACTCCCTGGTCCAATTCATCAACCATCAGCACGAGAATGGGCGCAAAGTCAAGCTTTATTACACAATCAGGGAGCTTTCCGTCCATTGCGAGGAGATTTACGCCTTCCATAGTCTCAACCATGAGATAATCAGAGGCGGAGGCGGGAAGGGAAACGCCTGGATGTGCGAGCACATGATCGAGGATTATGCCCCCAACTGGTACACCTCCCTTGATGATTTCTGGAAATGGGACAGCGACCCGGCCGTACAGCTCATAGGTAACTCGAGGTATATCAATTACTTCCTTGAGGGCGTGCGCTGGATGGAGGAAAACTATGGCATTGACGGGCTCTACATGGACGACGTGTCCTGCGACAGGATCACTATAAAACGTCTCCGCAAGATCCTTGACGGTTACCACGAGGGCTCGCTGATAGATCTCCATTCCAATGACGCCGCCTCGATAGGTCCGATGAACCAATATGCCGAGTTCTTCCCCTACATGGACCGCTTGTGGTTCGGGGAGAGTTTCAAATACAACCAGATGACTCCCGACGAATGGCTCGTGACTTTCTCCGGCATTCCGTTCGGAGTTATGTCAGAGATGCTCCAGGATGGCGGGAACCGCTTCCTCGGAATGGTTTACGGCACCACCGCAAGACATTCTTGGACAGACGCCGGGGACGAGAAGTCTCCTGTGCCGATGTGGAAGTTCTGGGAGAAAACCGGAATCAAAGACGCCCGGATGATAGGCTACTGGGATCCGGATTGTCCTGTCACGACATCCGATCCCGAGGTCAGGGCGACTGCCTATGTCAAGGACGGAACCACTTTGGTCTCAATAGGTAACTTCTCAGAAAAGGATAAAAACATCCGGCTCATAATCAATTGGAAGGCTCTCGGGATAGATCCGGTGAAGGCTAAGGTAAGCGCCCCGGCGATCCAAAACTTCCAAGAGGAACGATCCTTCGCTCAGCTCAGGACGCCAGGGAGCGGGGGCACAGGGATTGTGGAGCTGAATGTCAAGGCTAAGGAAGGATGGATGCTGGTCATTGATAAACAATAGATAAATCACACCACATAATGAGAAAATCAATCATATTTTTAGCCTTGCTGTCGTTCGCCATTACTCTCAGCGCCCAGCAAGTCGATCCGTACCACACCGCCACCGGTGGCTTCGGCTATCCCGTCGCCTCAACCCCTGAAGCCACACTCTGGTGGGCGGAAGGTGCGTACAAAATCATGCAGGATATGCCCGCCCCAAAGGGAAAGGCCCGGCCGGTCAACGTGGCCGCCGCGAAGAATGAGTGGGAGTCGTTCCAGATTGTCGTGCGCCCTGAACGGGAACTCTCCAAAGTGGAAGTGACATTAAGCGACTTGAGGTCCGGAAAGGGAACCATTCCATCTACGGCCTTCACAGTCAGGAAAGTGGAATATGTCCTGGTCAAGCATCCAACCGACAGTTACGGGAAAGAGGGTCTGTGGCCTGACCCACTCCCAACCTACCGTACGGCCGAAAATCTCTGTTCCGGTCGGAACCACCCGTTCTGGATCACAGTCAAAGTGCCGAAGGATGCCGTTCCTGGCACATACAAGGGAACCCTCACCCTGTCTTCCAAAGACGGCTGGAATGAGAATGTACCTGTGTCCCTTGAAGTCTGGAACTTCGAGCTTCCCGACAGCCCGACCATGCGCTCCGGTTTCGGCTTTTCCATCGAGAGAGCCTCCTTGTACGACAATCTGACCACTCCTGAGCAGATCCGGAAGGAGTTTGACATCTATATGAAAGCGTTCTCCGACCACAAGATATCCCCTTATGACCCGTTCGTCCTTACCCCTATCAAGGAGACTGTCTCGGGAATCCCCTGGGAAGGAGGAGTTTATGATCCTGAAAAGCCCCACGGTGGAAGATATTCTTACAAGATTATTGACGCCTCCTTCACTTCCACCCCAGAAGGGTCGCCGATACGGAAAATCAAGGTGGAAGGAGGAAAGCCTCACACACTCAAATGGTGGGGCCGGGCCGAGGCGGACAATCAGCCTTTTGTTGTGGGCGTCCAATGTTACAAGGCTGATGGTGAGTTACTTCCATTTGAAAACAGGTATAATGGATTCACCTGCGGCAAGGATTGGAAAGAATTCTCCTACAACCTGGGCTCGCTGCCTGCGGAGGCTGCCCAGGTGAGTGTCCATCTCTATCCTTCGAACAGGCTTTCTTCTGGAAACGACCTTGGCACCATGTGGTTCGACGACCTCGCTCTGAACCAGGACGGTCAAGGGATGAATCTGCTTCCTGAAGGAGACTTCGAAGTGGATCCAGACAAGATCGATATCACCCTCGATTTCTCTGACTTCATCCCGGCGGCAAGGAAGTACTTCGGGGAATATGGATTCACCGGATACAGGATGAGGACCAAAGGCCTTGGCAGCGGAACCTTCTACAGCCGCCAGAAAGGAGAGTTCGCCAGTTTCGTCCAAGGGACGGAAGAGTACGGCCGCCTTATGAGACGCTATCTGAAGCAGTTGCAGGACGGTCTGGAGCAAGCGGGCATCCTCGGCAAAGAGTATATCTACTGGTTCGACGAGCCTGGCGACAATGATTATGACTTCGTCCGGGAGACCAACAGCATGATCAAGGAATATGCGCCCAAACTCACGACCTTCCTCACCGAGCACATCTCCGGTCACGACATCTCAGATGTCACCGACATAACTTGCTCAATCTGGCACAAGATCGACCACGAGAAGGCGAAACGGGTCCACGAGCGGGGTGACGAGTTCTGGAGCTACCTTTGCACCGGGCCTAAATCCCCGTGGATCACACTGTTCACTGACCACGACGCGATCAACATGAGAATGTGGTCTTGGGGCTCTTATGTCCACCACCTCAACGGACTCTTAATCTGGGAGACCACGTATTGGAACTCCTCGGAGGCGACTCCCGACGGAATGCTTCAGAACCCTTGGGAAGAGGCGATGTCCTGGACCACCGGATACGGCACGATCAAGGGCAAACAAGCTCCTTGGGGCAACGGGGACGGCCGTCTGTTCTATCCTGACAACCGCCATGTCGGAATTGACAAGACTCCTCACTTGGGAGAGGCCGTGCCTTCTTTCAGGGTAGAGCTTCTGCGTGACGGAATCGAGGACTATGAATATCTCACCATTCTCGAGCGCCTGGCCAAAGAGAAGCCCTCCAAGGCCGCCTCAGCCCGCCGCCTGCTCCAGATTCCGACGAGCATCTACACTGATGAGCAGCACTATTCCAAAGATCCCCAAAGCATACTCCAGTACAGGCGCCGCATAGCCGCCGCAATACAGAAATTACAGTAAACCAGAAACTTAAATATATTCAACCATGATAAAAAGAATAACTCTATCATTGATTCTGGCCTGTTTGACGGCCAGTTTCCTGGGCGCTGCTCCGGGAAAGGCGGTCCTGACCGAGGGCAAGACCTCGATGCTGACCTACGATTTCTCGGATCCGAACCCGGTAGCCAATCCTGATCTCCTTCAGTACCCTTATTTCAGATTCGACGCCTATGAGTCCGTAGGGAAACAGAAGGAATGGAAAACTGTCGTTATGGAAAACGACTGGATCAGCGTCACAGTGTTCCCGGAAGTGGGAGGAAAGGTCTGGGGAGCGATTGACAAGACCAGAGGCCTGGAGTTCGTGTATTACAACCATGTCGTCAAATTCCGCGACATCGCGATGAGAGGAGCCTGGACTTCCGGAGGAATCGAGTTCAACTTCGGCATCATCGGCCATATTCCCTCAACGGCCACACCGGTCGATTACGTCACGAGGGAAAACGAGGACGGGAGCGTCAGCTGCATTATCGCATCCTTCGAGCTTCTGACCAGGACCTGGTGGACTGTCGAGATCAATGTCCCGGCCGACAAGGCTTGTTTCACCACGACAGCCAAATACATCAACACCAGCTCTTTGGAACAGCCTTACTACAACTGGTCCAACGCCGCTTTCAAGGCCGGTGGCAACCTTCAGATCCAAATGCCCGGAGACAGGTATATAGGTCACCCGGGTGATGCCCACGCGTTCCCCATCGACCCTCAAGGGAGGGATCTCTCCTGGTTCTCACAGAACGCTTTCGAGGGATCCAAGTCCTACCACATCATAGGAGGATATGACGGTTATTTCGGAGCCTACTGGCATGATGATGATTTCGGCTACGTCCATTATTCCAGGCCTGACGAGAAACTCGGCCGGAAGTTCTTCTGTTGGAGCCAGTCCAGGGAAGGAGAGATCTGGAAAGACCTGCTGACCGACACTGACGGCCAATATGTCGAGCTTCAGGCGGGAAGGATGTTCAACCAACCCTCCCAGATCGAGAGCATCGACACCCCTTTCAAGAACCATTCATTCGCCCCTAAATCCGATGACTGCTGGACAGAGTACTGGTATCCTGTCGAGAACATCGGCAGTTTCCAGCAGGCCAGCCCGTTCGGAGCGATGAGCTTCAAGCGGGAGGATGGCGGGAAAGCGACCGTCAAGCTTTCCCCTATCTGCAGCGGAAACAAAAGAGTGACAATCTCTTGCGGAGACAAGACTCTCTTCTCGGACAATGTGGCATTCACCCCGCTCAAACCTTGGTCGAAGAGTGTGAGTGGATTTACGGGCGATTACATCAAAGTCACTGTCGGGGACAATGAGCTGATCTACAACGAGGATCCCGCCTACAGGCTGTCTGAGAGACCGGACACCATGCCCGAGGACTTCAACTGGAAAGGAGTTTACGGCCATTGCCTGAGGGGCGACCAGCTGATGAACGTCCGCCACTACGACGAGGCTCGGGACGAGTACTTGGCCAGCCTCGCCATCGACAAGTGGTACGCTCCGGCACTCAGAGGAATGGCTTCGTTCAGTCTCCATTGCGGAATGTATGAGGACGCTTTCGAATATGCCAGGAAGGCCTTGACTATCAACACTTATGACGGTGAGGCCAACTACCTTTACGGTTTAGCCGCAAAAGCCATCGGCAAGACCACACAGGCAAAGGATGGATTCTCTCTGGCCACTTACACGGCCGCTTACAGGGATGCCGCCTACGCCGAACTCGCGAAACTGGCCATGGCCGACAAGGATTGGAACCTCGCGCTTACCTATGCCCAAAAGAGCGGAAGCATCGAAGGCAAATGGGCAGAGGTTGTGGCCTCCAGGTATCTTGGGAACAAGAAGGCGGCAGGGAGCATCCTCCAGACCGAGGCTTCCGAGCTTCCTCTATTCCCGTACTTTAATTTCGAGCGTTGCCTAGCCAACGGCGATCCGGCGTCATTCACAAAGACCTTGAAGTGCGAGCTGCCTCAGGAGACCATCCTCGAGACAGCCCTGCTCTACCTCGACAGCGGACTTCTTGAAGAGGCCTCGGATCTCTGCCAGATGACCAGCTATCCGTCCGCCAAATACCTCGGGGCATATATCGCCTGCCTTAAAGGCGACAGCTCCAAGGCCAACGCCCTCCTGAAGGAGGCCAATTCCGCCTCTCCGAACTACTACAAAGCGTTGATCCTCTGGCGCCACGCCGGAAAGGACAAGGCAAAGGATCTGATGGAAGCTTGCGGGAACCAGCCCGACTACAATCCGTTCTATCTCACAAGGGCCATCCTTCGCTCCGGTACGGAAAGACTGGAAGACCTGAAGAAAGCCGAGTCGCTTTCACAGGACTGGCGCACCGGAAAGGCGTTGGTGGACTACTACAGGAATAACTCAGAGTGGAAAGAGGCTCTTGACGCCGGTGAGAGGTACTTCAAGAAATATCCGGACAAATTCGAGTTCGGACTCGCCTATGCCGACGCTCTCTGCGGAGCCAAGCAGTACACGAAGTCTCTCAAAGTCCTGTCCAAACTCAAGGTCATGCCGATGGAAGGCGCCAGAAGAGGCCATGAGATCTACCGCAAGGCCTGTCTCGGCAAAGCAAAGGATGAGCTCAGGGCCGGTAAATTCGCCGCTTGCATCAAATCCGTGGAAGCCTCCAACATCTGGGACGAGAACCTCGGAGTCGGCAAACCTTACGACAACATGATCGACCTTACCGAGGAGAATGCCATAATAAAGGCCGCGAAGGAGAAAAACAGAAATGCTTTCAATAACTAGGAAGAGACATCTATCCCTTTGTCTTCCTTAGCTTTACGTGCGATTTTGCGGGCCGGGTAACTAACCGGTCCGCTTATCGTTTCAGGGATATTGTAGCTCTTCATGAAGTCCCCGTAGAAGTAGGGATCCTTCTGGGGAAGGACAAAGGGCTTGGAGGGATTGCCGTCCTTGTCGATATGGGTGAAATACAGGCGGGTGTACAATCCGTCGTCCCGGCGGCTGCTGAACACGACCCAACGGCTGTTACCGCTCCAGGAGTGGTAGCTCTCCGTCCTGGAGCTGTTGGCTTTCTCAAGAGACTTGACGGAACCATCTTTGAGATCGACCATGTAGAGGTCCGCATCCTGGTGCCATATCGAGAAGTTGCCATATTCAGAGAGGGTCATCATCAGAAAACGACCGTCAGGAGAAACCCTCGGGAACGAGACACTCTTCCCCTTGTAAAGCGTGTCCACCTGGCTTCCCACAGAACCGTCGGTCCCGTTGAAGGAGACTGAGCATAGGGCATACTTGAGATCCGAGAAACGACTTGGCATCCCAAGCGAATCAGCGGTACAGAAGAATAAGGTTTCACCGTCGGGAGAGAATGACGGGAAAGTCTCGAAAGAACTCCCTAAAGCCAGCGTCGGAGAAATGAGAACCTTGTGATTATCAACATCATAAACGACGACATCCGACTTAAAGTCAAAGACCTCTACCCTATTGGTGTCGGTTGTGTGGAATGCCTGCTTGGTGTCATTGACGGAGAAAGCGACATATTTTCCGGACGGGTGCCAATAAGGATAGACCAACGCTGAGATCGTCTTGTCGGTCTTGGTGTTCAGTTTCTCGAGTTCGCCATCCTTGATCAGCATGGTCCCGGGGTTGACGGCCCTCATATGGAAGAGCATTGTCCCGGGATCCCTCGCGAGGAAAGAGTGGCAGTTCATGCAGTTGCCGTCCGTCATCTTATTCTCGATGATGGCTGTCTCCTCGAAGTCCTCCACATGGCGTTGGTAGAGGCCCATGTGGTTCCAGATCTCCTGGGCCGGTTCTATCAGCCTGTACGCCAAATACGGATCCACACGATCTTCCGAGACGAATATCTCAAAAGGCTTGTAACCCTTCCATCCATCTTCGCCCCTGACCGCCACGCTGACCTTGATAGCGACCCCTGAAGCATTGTCCGTCAATTGCTTCCATGTATTCAAAGGGATTTGTACAATGCCTTTCCCAGATGTGGTTCTGAATACTTTATCCCCGGCGGAGAAAGTCACTGAGACTTTCTGGCCGGACAAGTCGCCCGCCAGTTTGAAATTGAGCGGAGCGATATTGACCGGTATTGTCACCCCGACATAATCGGGATAGATCGGAGGTGTCTCCTCGAGTGTGGCCACAGGCACGATGGTCCTCGCACAAGCGACGAGGACCATCGATAATATGGCCGATAATACCGATCTGCTAAAAGACATCCTATTCTATTCGAAAGACTTGAGCATGGCTTTCCCGTCGTTGATGACCTTCGCGGCCTCGGCGTCGGTGGATTTCTCCCAATCGATGTCAGCGATCTTCTGGAGCTGGGCGTCAAGAAGGGCAGCCTTCTTGGCGTCGAGACCTTCACGGACTATGCGGATCTTCTCGCAATCCTGGATGCCCTCGATGAGCCTCTGGGAGCAGATGCTGGGACCGTCAGGATAGACAAGGTAGCAGTCTCCAGCTCTCCAGGTGCGGAACCTGGAATCCTCGCAAGGGTTCTTGACCCAGCTGTTGTAGGCCCAGCGGAGATAGCCGTTGTAGCCTGTGGCGGCGGCATACCAGCCAAGGTAAGCTGACTCCGCGGGTGCGGAATCTGTGAAGGTGTTGGGGCGCTGGGGGCTGCAGCAGGTGTAGAAGGTGACCTTCTTGCCATTGGCGTGATGGCTTGCGACCTCCTCCGGTTTCATCTGGACAGGAAGGCCCGGACGAAGGGCGAAACTGATGTCGTACATCCTCTCAGCGACCTCAGGACCGAAATAATTGATGGCTCCCTCAATCTTGAAGTCCTTGTCCGCCTTGTGGACAATGGCATAGGCGTGCTCAAGAAGCTCTTTCGGACGCTCGTCCATAGCGATGCAGGTCTTGTCAAACCAACCTTTGGCCTTCAGGTGCTTGGCGAAATCCTTAAGGAACGGGAGGAGATAATCCTCATATTCCTTTGAACCGGGTTCCATCCTCTTCGCGACAGAGAAGTTGGTCGCGCGGTCGAAGTACTCGAAAGTGAGGTGCCAGGGCAACACTGAATAGCAGTCGATCTGCTGGGTGATGCCGCAGCTGAACATGAACTCGACCCACTTGTCGAAGACAGAGTAATCATATTCCCAAGAGCCATCGACTCCCTTGAACTTGCCGATCATACTCTCGAAGGGATCCTCGGTCTGCTTGTTCCAGGGATATTGGAAGATGCTGGCGGTGATGACCTTCTCTCCCATGGAGGCGAGATATTCCATAATCGGACGCATGGCGTCGAAATGATCCTTGCTCCAGAGCGGCACATCGAAATACCTGGCCACGGCGTAGGGGTTCTGCCAAAGGTCGAGGTGGAACTTCCAGTCCTTCGGTTCGGGAAGGACCCGCTTGCTGACCTCGAGGGTGTAAGGGATGGTGAAGGACTTGCCGTCAGCCTTGGCGGAAAGGGTGCCTTTGTACTTGCCGGGAGCGGCGTCTCTGGGAATATTCACCGTCACCCAGACAGGACGGACCGTCTTGGCCTCAACGGCCATCTTGCCGGCCCTGACCAGACGGTCGGCCGCGAGGACGGAGTCGCCTTTGAATATTACCTCTCCCATCACATAGGTGGCGAAATATTTGTCGATCGCCGAGGAAGGAATCACGCTCTTGCCGCATTTGAGATCGCTGGAGGAGACCTCGAAGGATCCCACGGCCACAGGAGCCACGAGGACCGCTTGGGCGTTCACTCTCTCCCCTCTCCAACCGTTTAGAGAAAGGGTTTTGCCAAGAGTCGGGACGGCGTCCTTCTTGTAACGGACATCTATTGAGCCCCAACCGAAACCGGAGGTTTTCACGTTGTTCCAAACTTCAGGGGAAGTCGGGTGAGGGTCTTTCATCTCGACGACTGGCGCCTGCGCGGAAGCCATCGTTCCGGCCGCGAGAAGGCATGCGATTGACAGTAAAAATGCTCTCATATCTGTAATAAGGTTTATCTCGTTAAAGTTAGCCATATAACCGGACTTTTCAAAACCCTTTGGCACAGAAATTGGTCTGCATCCTTTCGCTTATTTATTTTAATCAAATGGAAAAACTCAATCACCCCGCTATCCTTGTCGTTGACATGCTCAACGACTTCGTCACCGGCGCTCTCGGATGCGACCGGGCCAGAGCTATTGTTCCCGCCACAGCCCGCCTTCTTGAGGCAGCCCGCGAGAAAGGAGTTCCCGTTATCTATTGCAACGACCGTCACCTCCCCGGGATAGACCGCGAGCTTATCATCTGGGGAGACCACGCTATCGCCGGAACACCCGGTGCGGATGTCATCCCTGAGTTAGCTCCCCAGGAACAAGATTACGTCGTGCCTAAGAGACGTTACAGCGGTTTCTTCCAGACCGACCTCGACATCCTGCTCAAGGAGCTTGGTGTCAAGACCGTGATCATGACCGGCCTGCACGCCCACATGTGCGTTCGCCACACCTCGGCTGACGCTTTCTGCCTCGGCTACGATGTCGTCGCCGCCAAGGAGTGCATGGACTCCTTCACCGAGGAGGACTACCAGAACGGCCTGGCCTACCTTAAGACCTGCTACGGAGCCGACGCTGTCTCCAATGAGGAGTTGATCGCCGCCATGTAGCTTGAACCTGAATGGTTTGGAAAACATTAAGCATATAGAAGTGGTCGCCGCGGTCATTCGCCGCGGCGACTGCGTTTTCGCCACGCAGAGAGGTTACGGGGACTTCAAGGACTGGTGGGAATTCCCGGGCGGGAAAATCGAGCCCGGAGAGGCTCCTGAGGAGGCCTTGAAGCGCGAGATCCGGGAGGAACTCTCCGCTGAGATCACCGTCGGTAAACTGCTGAAAACGGTGGAATGGGACTACCCCGCCTTCCATCTCACTCTCCACTGCTACCTTTGCACCCTCGCCAGCGAGGAGATGAGCCTCAACGAGCATGAGGCGGCCCGCTGGCTGGACGCCGGGAGCATATATTCGGTCAAATGGCTCCCCGCCGACAATGACATCCTGCCGCTGGTGTTCTAAGAGCAGTTGTTGAGTTCTGCGCCCCTGCCCCCTACATCGGCATTGTAGGCTCAATCAAGGCAAGTTCGATGGCAAAGTTTGATGGGTTGATATAGAATTGTTTGTCGAATTATTTGGAATTATGCTCCGTAAACATTATGTTTGTGCAGCATAATAATTAACGAAGATGAAATTCGTTGACAGAGAGAAAGAAATCGTGCGTCTTCAGCAGCTGCTGAAAGGCGATTCTCCGTATTTCGTTATTATTCGAGGACGGCGCAGAATCGGCAAATCGACGCTAATAGGGAAAGTATTACGCGAGAAGGATATCTATTATGAGGCAGATAGGACGGACCCGGTAAACCAGATGGCGGAACTGTCCCGTATGGTAGCTCATGTTATTCCAGGGTTTACTCTCTGCCATAAATCATCGTGTGACAGAAAGGATAACCCTCTGCCTTGATGAGTTTCCGTACCTTGCAGAAGGGACGCCTTCGCTGCCGTCCATTATCCAGGGGCTTTTGGACTCGGATACGGACAAACTGAAATACAACCTGATTCTATGTGGATCTTCCCAGCAGATGATGTACAACCTCACCCACGACGAGTCTTCTCCGCTGTACGGAAGAACGGATGCAGACTTGGGGATGAAGGCAATACCTGTCAATTATCTGCAAGAAGCTTTGAAGCTGGATGCCCAGAAAACCATCGAGCATTACGCCGTTTGGGGCGGTGTCCCCAGATACTGGAAACTGGCGGAATCCTCGGCTTCCCTGAAGGATGCCATTTGGACACATATCCTATCTGACATGGGAGCCTTGTACGAGGAGCCGCTTCGTCTTTTCCGGGACGATATGAAGGATATCGTCAAGACATCAACCCTCATGTCCGTCATCGGGAGCGGGACCAACCGCCTGTCGGAGATTGCTTCCCGTCTAGGCGAGCCGGCAACGAACCTTTCCAGGCCGTTGGCCAAGTTGATAGATCTGGGATACTTGGAGAAAGAAGTTCCTTTTGGGGAATCCGTAAAGTCATCTAAAAGAAGCCTCTACAGGATAGCCGATCCCTTCCTACTTTTCTACAACAAGTTTGTCGTACCCAATAAATCTTTCATCGAACTTAGGCGCAATGCTCCTGTTGAAGCGGCTTTTGAACGGGATTTTACCGGGCATGTCGGTTATTGGTGGGAGCACATCTGTAGGGATGCCGTGAGCGGGAATATAATTGATGGAATCAGTTACGGCATTGCTCGCCGTTGGTGGGGAAAGATTAACGTTATGGGCGAAGAAGGACGGCAGGAAAGCAAGGGTATTGAACTGGATGTAGTTGCGGAGTCTCTGGACCATTCAACCATTCTCCTTGGAGAGTGCAAATGGACGACCGGGGCAAATGGCCGTTTATTGACAAACGGATTGAAGAAGATCGCGCCTTTGCTCCCGTTTACGAAAGGGAAACAAATCGTGTATAAACTATTCACCAAAGTACGCCCGGAAGAAGATGCCGGCAACTCCCTCTTGCCGGAAGATGTACTACATTTACTGCAATGACACATCAAGGCTACGTCGTTAGCAACGTGTCGAGTCAGACAGACAGCAGCGACCTCTCCCTCGGACGCTGTCTGGGGATCTCCTCGTAACCAATTACAAGGGTAAATTCACTTTTCCAAAAGTGTTTTGGGCTAATACGACAATATTGTTTTTGTGAAAGATGGGCTCCTGCCTAAGTCGTTTAACAACTTGACCTATCTTTTCTTGTGTATTCATACCCCGTGGATCTTTTGGTAAAAATAGGGGTGCTCTATATGAAGACGAAGTTCACATAGGGGGCAAAAACTTCAGGAATTGCTGAAGAATTGAAAGAGAGGAATCGTCAAGGGGTTATTGACGATTCCTTCTTCAATAGCCAGGAAGCTGTTCTCGACATCCTTGATCTGATTGAAACTCTTTTTGGGACCGCCCACCTCGAACAGATAGTGGTCATCTACAAGGAAATCATGCTTTAACGTCGAAGCAAATACACAAAACAATCTTGAAAGATTGAAATTTTGTCAAAAAACAATCTTGGAAGATTGTTTCGACAAACCTACTTTTCGACCCGCAGTGAACCATCGTCTTCCAGGACGATAGTGTCGCCCTCGTTCACGGTCACGAACCCATTGCCTGTGTCAACGGACAGCATCGAGAACCCCATGCAGAAATATGGCGCCAGGACCCTGTCACCGCAAAGGCGCTTGACCTCGTCGTAGTTCGTGCCGGTGTAGAGGAGGTGGAGCATAGATGTGTCAACTCCAATGAAAAGCGACAGAGTTAGAAATTAAATTTCAATGATAGGCCCGCAGATAAATGGTTTCCTCCCATGTCCAACGTGGGAGCTGATGCCAAATAAGGTTCAATCTTTATATCAAGCCCTGCTCTTTGCGATCGAAGATCCTGGTAATACATGTTCTTAATCTTTGCGACACGCACTGCATCACAGATGCTCCAAATATCAAATACGACCTGACCTAATAACGCACCAAGCAACAAGGCCGCAGCTCCTTCGTCCCCTCCGAATTCATCCGTAGTCGCATTATAATCTGAGTTGACTGCCGCAGCTGAGCCCAACACTAATACATTAAGTCCAATGTTAGCAGCGAAGATACCTATTCCCCTGCCCCACTCTCCAGCAACACCCTGTCCCAAGCCAGGAATGAAGAAAGACGCGATTCCCGCCAAGCCCGGACTATAGGCATCGTTCACATCTCGTAGATAAAACCGAGGATTATAGTAGTTCTTATACTCACGATATCTCATACCCGCAGAAATATCGACATCGGTATTCAGCTGGGAGTCATAATCAAAAATATCTTTATCGCCATTCTCATAACGAACCATTAAGACATCTCTCTTATTTATGGTATAAGTCGGGCCTTCCAGGTTGCAATATTTCTTATATTTCAATTCTTTAGGCGATATTTCTAACACCCGCGCCTCTATGTCTTCACCATTCTTGGTGGTAATCAAGTCCTGTGCAAAAGACATTGTGTTAGAGCACACTAAAAAAAACAATAATGTGAATAAATACTTTTTCATCATAATCTTGATCTTCTCATTAACAAATATAAGGTATTATTTTTAGATTGGAACCCTATTGGAAATTCCGACGCAAAGTGACCCCTTCAGTCCGATTTCAAACTGACCCCTCTGTCCGATGAAAGAAAGAAAGGTGGGGGGTCAATTAGGACCGGACCAAGGGGGTCAATTTAGAGCGGATTCTCCAATGGAATCTTATTTCAGCGTCGAAAACGAGTATCGTAAGACAATATGATTAAATCATATAAATAAGTTTTCTTCCTATCTTTGCCCCAACATCAATAGTCTCCCTGGTCTCGATTGTAATTACCTGCCTGTTTTTTTGTGACTAATATGACCTTCCTCCTCGAATCCCTGTTCGCCTGCGCACTCTTCACGCTGTTCGTGTTCCTGATGTCTCGGGACCCGGTTAAGACCATCTTCAATTATCCTCCAGCCATCATCGAGCGCTGCAAGTCCCTCGGCCTGGTCGACAACAGCAACCGCCCCGGAGGTCCTGGCTTTTATGCGAAGAAAATCGTCGCTCTCATCATCTTCGGTGTGCTTCTGGGCCTACTCGTCAAGTATGTCAACGGATGTACTACCTTCTGGTGCGGGGCACTCACGGCCTACGCCCTCTGGTGCGTCGTGGACTGGTTCGATGCGTTTGTGCTGGACTATCTGTGGTTCTGCCACGACAGGCATTTCGTGATCAAGGGGACCGAGGACATGGTGAAGGAATACCACGACTACTGGTTCCATATCAAGGGCTCCCTCATCGGCATGGTGCTAGCCATCCCGGCCGCCCTCATCGCCGGGCTCATCGTAATCCTATAGCGCCATGATCGATACGGATGTCTAAGGATAAAAATTGCTCAGGAGCCCAGGTATTTTTGGTCATGTATCTGATAATGTGTACATTTGGCTCACACAATCCTACTTTACGTTTAATTGTTATAGCAGTTTCCTTATTATGGAACAGGATATGAAACAAGATTACCTCGCACCCACCACACTGGTCTTCGAGGTGGTGCAAGAAGGCATAATCTGCCAGAGCGGAGGCGTAGGAACAAACGGTTCACCCACATTCAACGGGTTCAATTCAGAAGAAGAGTGGTAGGAGGAAGTGGCTATGAAAAAGTATTTGATTATTCTGCTTGCGGCCATTGCCGCACTGGTCTCCTGCGGAAAGGAAATCCTTGATCAAGAGAACCGGGATGAAACCATTCAGACAGTCCCCGTCACTTTCAACCTCACCGCCAACCATCCTGATGCGACCAGAGCCGTCAAGAGTGGCTGGGAATCAGGCGACGCCATATTCGTGTTCTTCACCGGAGCAGCTGCCCCGAAACACTTGAAGATGAGTTTCGACGGCTCGGCATGGATCTCGGCTGAATACAATGGCTCAACCCAAACTGCCGGTGCCCTTGGCCTCAAAAATGGCGACACAGGCACGATGCGGGCGGTTTTCCTGCCCTTCGGCAGCGACGCCACGGTGTCGGCCGACGGCACCAGTTTCACCTTCAGCACCACCTACCACGCCTACTACCTCACGGCTACACTTTCGTACACCGTCACCGATAATGAGGTGAGCGGAGCATTCAACATGGTGATTCCCGATGACTATGTTCAGTTCTTCATAGAGGATGCGGCGGCCACCGATGGTGGTTATACCCTCGGCACCGATGCCGTCATCCCCGTTGGCGTGGTTTCCGTCACCGCCGACGGCAGCATCACCGAGACCAGCGACAAGGCGGCTGGTGACGACATGACCGGCTACGCCTATGATAACGGAACTGACCCTAAAGGTTTTATTTTCAGCGGGAAACTGGTGAGTGGTTATCGGTCCGCTTCTTACAACAGAAGAACCAGTACGACCGAATATGCCACGGACTATTATTTGGCCAAGACCAAGACAGAAGACGGAAGCCGGGCCGATTATTTTATTCAGGGGAAAACCTTGGTAAGTCACAGCGCAGTCAAGCTTCCAGCCAATGTGAACAGCAAGTGGCAGGCTGTCGGAAGCGGAATCTACTATGAATTAAAGCATATTGTTGATGCTGGTATGCCTTGGGAGGCGGAGATATCCTTGGGCAAGTGGTACACCTGCAATTACGGCTGTACTGTACCCGAACAACTCGGTACGCTCTACACATTCGATGACGCCAATGCTCTGACGGGAATCACCCTGCCGACGGTAGCCCAATTCGAGGTGATCAGTACTACAGGCCATACGGACTGGATCTGGTTGTCAGTCCACGGTCAGGTCGGAATGGTGGTCAAGGCCTCAAACGCCTTTTTGTTCCTACCTGCGAATAATGTTAGTACAGGTCACGGCTACTATTGGTCCTCCGCGGAGGACATTGATAGTAGTAGTTCGAGTCTCTTGGTCGTCAGAGAAGATGGCTTATATGGCTTGTACTTAGATAGCCGGTCAATGCCGTCCGCCGTGCGTCCCTTCCAGAATTAAAAAAGCCAACCGCTTTCCTTATTTCTCCCCGATCCTGCCCGTATAGGCGTCCACGTCGGATGAATTGAAGGGTTGGGCGAAGAACTTCTGGGCGGCCTCCTCCATGGCGCCGAACCATGGCTGGGGTCCTCCGGCGCTCTGGATTACCCACAGCCTGAGCTGTTTCTTATGCCAGTTTACACTGCAATTGGTTCCCCATGCTCCACCATGCCCGAACCACGCGTCCTCGCTGTCCTCTTTCGGTGCGGTCAGACCGAGGGAGTAGCCGCCCATATTCTCAGGTCTCGTCGTCACGGCGAGAATGGATTTGACGGTCTCTTCTTTCAATATGCGAACGCCGTTGTCTCCCACGCCGAGGTTCATCAGCATCTTGTAGAATTTCAGCTGGTCATTCGCGGTGGTCCAAAGACCCGCACCCGCCGAAGCGAACACATGGGAATCGTTGTAGGGACGCTGCTCCCAAGCCATTTCCTCACGCCATTCGGCGGGAGCGTTATCCTTATATTCATAGAGCTCTATCTTCTTCTTTATCTGCTTGTTGGTGGGCCAGAACCATGAGGATTTCATGCCCAGCGGATCCAGGACTTCCTTTTTGAGGTACTGCTCCCACTTCATCCCGGTGATGGCCTCGACGACCGCCGCGCCGATGTCTATTCCCGTATTGGAATATAACTCCTTGGTGCCCGGCTCGAACATCAAGGGAGAGGCCGCGGCTATGGACGCCACCTGACGGATAGGGGCTCCGCCTGACCATCCGCCTCCTCTAACGTCCGAACGTTTGGCGCTGACCTCAAAAGGAAAACCTCCGGTGTGGTTAAGTACCATCCTCACAGTCAGCACGTTCTTGGCTTTGTGCAGTGTTTTGACGCCATCTTTCTCCTCATCCAGCACCCAAAGCTCCTTGAACTCTGGAAGGTACTTCGACACGGGATCGTCCAGCGAGAGCTTGCCTTCCTCAACCAGCTTGGCTATGGTCACTCCGCAAAATCCTTTGGTCTGGGAGCATTGCATGAAAGCGTTGTCCATCTTGATACGACGTTTGGCGGCCACATCGGCGTAACCAACGCAGCAAGTCTCCTGGACTCCATCCTTGTAGAAAACGCTGATGGCTCCGGCCAGCTGGCCATTGTCCACATAAGGTTGCAGGACGTCCTTGGCATAAGTGGTCTTGGAATCCTTCTGGGCCTGCGCAGGCATCATGAGACAGAATGACGCCGCCAAGACGACGAGAATAGACATTAACTTTTTCATGGCGATTAGTTCGTATTTGTGATTAGTACAAAGATATAAAAAAACGCCGCACTTTCGTGCGGCGTCTGCCTTGCTGATTGCATTGCGCGGAGAGGACGAGATTATGTCCTAACTATACATATTCTATCATTCTATTTCACAACTAATCAGTTAATCAATCTGTTACTTATCAAATTATTTCACTTAAATGCTTTGATTTTCCAAAAAATGGGGCT
>CACZZZ010000002.1 GCA_902785825.1 uncultured Bacteroidia bacterium | reverse complement strand
GCCCCTGCCCAGGGTGACACGATGAGCACCCACGCCGAGATGGTCCTTAACATCAACTCCTCCTTCCAGACCGACAAGTTCGGCAAGGTTTACGTTGACAAGGCTAAGAACATCAAGATCGACTCAATGATCTACTACTTCTGCAAGCCTCACGTGGAGGAGATCGCGAAGATCGACGGCCTTAACGTCAAGTTCTTCGTCGAGGATCCCAACGACAAGGATCCTAAGGCGAAGGAGGAGCGCGAGGGTCTGATCAGCGTGCTGAAGGCGGCCATCCTTGACGAGGCCGGCACGACGGCCGTGACCGACACCCAGGTTGTGGCGGTGATCATCAACGACGCCCAGAACCAGAGCGAGTTCGACAAGAAGATGAACGGTCTTAAGTTCGACGACGCGGTGAGGTACAACAACGTGTTCGTGTGGGCGAAGAAGGACATCCTGACGTTCGTCCAGAAGTTCAACAGCAAGCAGACGACCACGACAGTTGCCGACTCCCTGATCAACGCGGGCATCGACATCCCTACGGGTTACATGTACACATACATCGGCGCGAAGGCGTTCCTTTGCACTGGCAAGGGCGAGGAGCCTAAGGAGCTTGACGTGACGTTCGACGGCAACGACCACTTCCGTGCCAACATCCTGCGTCCTGTGAGCGTGACGACTAAGTCCGCCGACGGCTTCATCGACGCGGTGAACTTCGGCGAGCCCGGCTCTTACATCAAGATCGAGGATCTGCTTGATCCTATCGATTGGCGTGACTACAAGTTCGTGACCGAGCTTGACAGCAAGGGCAAGCCTATCGCCGGCAAGGACAACGCGTTCCTGTGGAAGTACTACGGTCCGTTCAAGGTCGTCGTTGACACCGAGAACATCGAGTGCGACTTCGGCGGCGTTCGCGGCGAGCTTGACGTGAACCTGGTGATCCGTCAGACCGATCCCGGCGTGACGAAGTACAAGGATCCTCAGAGCGACGTCGAGATCACCCTCCCTGAGAACGAGAGCGGCTACCTGACCTACAAGAACAACGGAGTGAACGTGACGGCTGACTTCAACCTCTACGTGAAGGCGAAGGTCGGATACGGCTTCGGTTGGATCGACACCGACTACCGAGCCCACTGAGCCCACTGAGCCTGAGACTCCCGCTGGTGAGTAATTCTGAAAGGTATTAAACCCTGATAATTGGAGGGGCGCCCAAGTGGACGCCCCTCTTTTTCTTTGTATCATTAAGGAAAATTGCTATATTCGTCCTTAGATGCGAAAAATTCAGTATATTTTCCCGTTATTATTGGTCGTTCTCGTCGCTTCTTGCGGGAGGAAGACGACCAAAGCCGATGGCTCTCCGAAGGTCTCATCCATTCAGCTGGATTCAACTTCGGCCTGGATCGGCACTTTCCCCAAGAGTGACAGCAGGAGGACCACTGTATTCACATTCACTAATGTCGGAGATGCCCCTCTGGAGTTCTTGGATCATGATGTCAGCTGCGGTTGTGTCTCGGCGTCTTTTCCCGAGAAACCTATAAAACCCGGCAAGAAGGGTGAGATTCATGTCACTTTTAAAGGTCAGAACAAAGATCCCGGTAAAGTCTATTATAAAGTGTATGTGGAAACTAATGGCGACCCGCGCGTTTTCACTTTACGCATACACGGACAAATGACCGAAAAATAATGGCGTTTCTTGCTCATTTAAAAAAAATGTACTAATTTAGCGACGTTAAATGCGCAATATATATTCATAAGTATCATGAAACGTATAATAACTATTCTCGCAAGTGTCGCGCTCGTCGCCTCACTATCTGTTGCCAACGCGCAGAAGAAGGATTTTGACCCGTACTGGTTCCTCCAGCTCCAGGGTGGTGCAGCCGAGACCATCGGTGAGACCACTTGGACGGACCTTATCTCCCCTTCGGGAGCCATCTCCCTTGGTTATCAGTTCTCCCCGGTCTTCGCCGCCAGACTGAACGCCAATGCATGGCAGGGTAAGGGCGCCATCAACGATGGTAAGTCCCAGGTTTACAAGTACAACTATGTTGAGGGTGCCGTCGACCTCATGGCCGATCTCGCCGCTCTCTTTGGTGGTTACAAATTTGACCGTACCATCAATCCTTACATCTTCGGCGGTGTTGGTGCAAACTACGCTTTCAACAACGACGAGGCCAAAGCTTTGAAGTCCAGCTTCCCTGCCACCAATTATCTTTGGGATGGCAGCAGCATCTCTCCCGCCCTCAGGGCTGGTCTTGGCTTCAACATCAGGCTTTCCGATGTGGTCGCCCTCAACCTCGAAGGCAACACGAGCTTCATCAACGACCACTTCAACTCCAAGAAGGGTTCAAAGGCTGACTTCCAGATCAAGGGTCTCGCCGGTTTGACCTTCAGCTTCGGTAAAGCCAAGCCCGTTCCCGCTCCCGTGATCGTTCCTCCGGCACCGGCTCCGGCCCCTGTCAAGGAACCCGAACCCGCTCCGGTTGTTGAGGAGAAAGAGCCCGTCATCGTTGAGCCCGCTTTCGAGTCTCTCCAGAGGAACATCTTCTTCGTGATCAATAAGTGGGACATCCGCGAGAGCGAGCAGCTCAAGATCGACGAGATCGTCGCTGCCCTCAAGGAGCATCCTGAGACCAAGGTCCGCATCTCCGGCCACGCTGACAAGGCTACCGGTACCGCCAAGAGGAACCAGTTCCTTTCCGAGAAGAGGTCTGAGATCGTCGCTAAGGCTATCGCCGACGCCGGCATCAGCAAGGATAGGATCATCACCGAGTACTTTGGTGACACTCTCAATCCTTACAACACTCCTGAGGAGAACCGTGTCGCGGTCTGCCTTGTGAAGTAAGAGCATTGATTGACATAAAGATGAAAGAGGTTCCAAAAGGAGCCTCTTTTTCTTTTTTGCGAAATATTAAGTATTTTTGTCTAGATTCTTCACTTCGTTCAGAATGACAAATACAGGTATTATTTCGCAGATTATAGGGCCGGTGGTAGATGTGCGGTTCGAGACAGAGGCTGTTAATGATGCTGAGGGAATCAAGCTTCCCCGTATTCATGATGCCTTGTTGGTAGATAGGGGAGAAGGACGCCATCCGCTTGTGATTGAGGTTCAGCAGCATATCGGTGAAGAGACAGTCCGCTGTGTGGCTATGGACTCCACAGACGGCTTGACAAGGGGAATGAAGGCTAAGGCTACGAACGCTCCTATCTCAATGCCGGTCGGAGCCCAGATCAGAGGCCGCGTCATGAATGTGGTCGGGGATACTATCGACGGCCTCGGCGACCTAAGCGAGACAAATTCGCTACCTATCCACAGGGAACCGCCTAAGTTTGAGGATCTTGCCACTTCGCAAGAGGTCCTTTACACCGGAATCAAGGTGATTGACCTCCTTGAGCCGTATCTTAAAGGAGGAAAGATCGGCCTTTTCGGAGGCGCCGGAGTAGGCAAGACCGTTCTGATCAAGGAACTGATCAACAATATCGCCAAGAAACACAACGGGTTCTCTATCTTCGCCGGTGTGGGGGAACGTACCAGGGAAGGTAATGACCTGCTCCGCGAAATGATTGAGTCCGGAGTCATCAAATACGGAGGCGAGTTCCTCAAATCAATGGAAGAAGGCCATTGGGATCTTTCCAAGGTGGATCGAACAGAGCTGGAGAAGTCCCAGGTGGCGATGGTCTTCGGACAGATGAATGAACCGCCGGGAGCCCGCCAGAGCGTGGCGCTCTCCGGGCTGACGCTAGCGGAGTCTTTCAGGGACTCTGACACTGGTGAGGGCCCAAGGGACATCCTGTTCTTTATTGACAATATATTCAGGTTCACCCAGGCCGGTTCGGAAGTTTCCGCCCTTCTCGGACGAATGCCTTCGGCTGTCGGTTACCAGCCTACCCTCGCCACTGAGATGGGTCAGATGCAGGAGAGGATTACCTCGACCAAAAACGGGTCAATTACCTCTGTGCAAGCTGTTTATGTTCCTGCGGACGACCTAACCGATCCCGCTCCCGCAACGACGTTCTCCCATCTTGACGCCACAACGGTCCTGAGCCGTAAGATCACGGAGTTGGGTATCTATCCGGCCGTCGATCCACTTGAATCAACTTCACGCATCCTTGATCCGAATATTGTCGGAAAGGACCACTACGAGATAGCGCAGAGGGTCAAGCAGATCCTTCAAAGAAACAAGGAGTTGCAGGACATAATCGCTATCCTGGGAATGGATGAGCTGAGCGACGAGGACAAGCAGACGGTCAATAGGGCGAGACGTGTGCAGCGTTTCCTCTCGCAGCCGTTCTCAGTCGCGGAGCAGTTCACCGGCGTTCCGGGTGTTATGGTGGATATTGCCGACACCGTGGATGGGTTCCGCAGGATTTTGGATGGAGAGGTGGATTATCTTCCCGAGCAGGCGTTCCTGAATGTTGGTACGCTGGATGAGGCGATAAAGAAGGGTGAGGCGATTCTCGCGGCGGCGAAGTAGATTCTTCACTACGTTCAGAATGACAATGAGACTGAATATCATCACTCCGGAGGGGACGCTGGTTGACCAGGAGGTCGATCGGGTGGAGTTCCCTGGCGCCAAGGGGCGGTTCGTGGTCTTGAAGGATCACGCGCCGATTGTCTCGTCACTGGTGGAGGGGGATATTGTGTTCGGGCCTGGCCCTTCGACTCCGCTCAGGGACCGGGAAAATGAACTCAGGGACCGGGAAAATGAACTCAGGGACCGGGAAGGTCAGATAAGAATTTCGTCCGGATTTGTGGAAGTGCATGATAATCAAATTATAGCCTGCGTCGAAAAATGAACATGCGCTCCCTCATAGTTCCCGTTGTTGCCGCTGCGGTTCTCTTGCTTTCGACTGCCTTTTCCAGCTTGGCGGCCGGGGTAAGGCGATACTCAGCCGCAGCGGAGCGAGGATGGACTTCGCCGGCCCCGGACCGCCAGCCGGACCTTACGCAGGCAGACGAGGTGGATCTGGACATGGATGAGTACCTGTACGGTCATGTGAGGGATTCGTACGAGTGGCACATCACGACAATAAACGGCCATCATGTCAGCATCCCGCTTCCTGTCATTGTGATCAGTAAGGCTGGGAGCGGCGCTCATGTTTTCTCTTCCAAACATCTGGAAGAAGGTGAATATCAAGGTTTTTGGATAGCACCTGACGGGAAGTACGCCAATAAGATAGTGGAGAAAGGTCCTGGTGGGGAGCAGATACGCCCCTGGGATTTTTCCATAACTAAAAATGTCCTGGGCCTGATGATCAACAGCGCCATCCTTGTCCTCATTGTCCTTCTCACCGCGCGTTGGTACCGCAAGCACGACGCTGCGGAGGAAGCCCCAGCGGGTGGGACCGGGATCATGGAGATGATGGTCACCATGGTCGAAGACGACATAATTAAAGATTGTGTTGGAGAGGATTACAAGCGATATTCCCCATATCTGCTGACGGCTTTTTTCTTCATATTCATAAACAACCTGATGGGTATCGTTCCCTTCTTCCCAGGAGGGGCGAACATCACAGGCAACATCGCCGTGACGCTCGTCCTGGCGTTGTTTACATTCTTCACTGTCAATATATTCGGAAACAAGCACTATTGGAAGGATATCCTTTGGCCGGACGTGCCGACTTGGCTGAAGGTTCCGATTCCGCTTATGCCGGTGATCGAGATAATAGGCATGTTCACAAAGCCTTTCAGCTTGATGGTCAGGCTCTTCGCCAATATTCTGGCGGGCCATTTCATGATTCTCGGAGTGATCGCAGTCATCTTCTTGACGGCCAAGATGGGAGCGGCCGTGAATGGTGGTTTGACTGTGGTCGCCGTTATACTTGGAGTGTTCATGGATTGCCTTGAACTGCTTGTGGCCTTCATCCAGGCTTACGTGTTCACCATGCTCTCGGCGGTCTTTATCGGATTGTCACGACAAAAAGAAAAAACTAGTTAATTATTAATATTATAGAATTATGACACCATTGATGTTCTTACTTCAAGCCGGGGTATCCCTAGGCGTTCTCGGAAAAGCCATTGGCGCAGCTATCGCCGCCTTTGCCGCAGGCTTTGGTATCGGCAAGATTGGTAAGGCTTCCCTTGAGGCAGGCGCCCGTCAGCCCGAGCAGGCCGGACATTACAGGATGACCGCCATCATCGTAAGCGCCCTTATCGAAGGAGCTTGTCTTTTCGCAATCGTCGTCTGTCTGATAGCTAAGTAGCTATGTCGCTGATCACTCCCGATTTTGGCCTTCTGGTCTGGATGACGCTGATCTTCGGCATCGTCTTCTTCGTGCTCGCGAAGTGGGGATTCCCGATGATCACTGACTCTGTCCAAAAGAGGGCTGATCGGATAAATGAGTCGATAAAGAAGGCCCGTGAGGCGGAAGAGAGACTTCGTAATCTCGCCGCTGAGCAGGACGCCCTGGTCGAAAAGGCCCGAAAGGAGCAGGCCGCTATCTTGAAGGAGGCTGCCGCTTCCAGGGATTCTTTGATCGAGCAGGCGAAGGTTCAGGCAAGGGATGAGGCCGCAAAGATCCTCGATCAGGCTAGGACTCAGATCGCGGCTGAGAAAGAGAGCGCTTTAAGGGATGTCCGAAAGGAGGTCGCCGTGCTTTCAGTCGCTGTGGCCGAGAAGGTTCTGCGCAAGGATCTGGATGATGACTCGAGTCGGGACGAGCTGCTTGGCAGACTCATAGATGAGTTATGAATACCGGGATCATAGCTTCTCGTTATGCTAGGGCTTTGCTGAAGCTGGTCGAGGAGACCGGCTCCGGCGAGGTGGTAGTCTCGCAGGCGAGGGCGATTCTGGAAGCGTTGGCATCATCGCCAGAGCTCCGGGACGCTATTAGTGATCCCTCCAAGGCTTTTGCCATCCTGAGCGTAGCGAAGGATCTTTCTTTCGCTCCGGAATTGCGGCGTTTTATCGAGCTTCTTAAACGCAATGGCCGTCTCGGAGACATCGCGTTGATCCTTAAGAGTTTCGAGGATCAGTATTATGAATCCAAAGGGATAGTCCGGGGACGGCTTGTCCTGCCTTCAGAACCAGACGCGGCCGCCTTTAAGCTTCAGGATCGGCTCAAGAATTTGATTGAGTCCAAGACGGGGAAAACCTTGCTGCTGGTCACGGAAGTTGACCAATCCCTGATCGGTGGATTCGTCCTCGAGGTCGAGGACAAACTTCTCGACGCGTCAGTGTCCCGCCAGTTGGAGCGGATTCGGACGCAATTCATAGAGAGGAACCGTAGAATCGTGTAGTTATATTCATTTATATGGCTCAAAACAACAATATCAGACCAAGCGAGATTTCGCAGGTGCTGCTCCAGCAGCTCAAGGACATCGACACCTCCCTTCATTTCGAGGAAATCGGCAAAGTGCTTCAGGTGAGCGACGGTGTGGCCAGAATGTATGGCCTCACCAATGCCGAAGCGGGGGAACTACTTGAGTTTGAGAGTGGTGTGATGGGAGTGGTGATGAATCTGGAGCAGGATAACGTGGGAGCGGTACTCCTCGGACCGACCGATGAGGTCAAAGAGGGGATGACAGTTCGCCGCACCGGACGTATCGCCTCGATAAATGTCGGGGAATCGATGCTTGGCAGAGTCGTGGATCCCCTTGGCGTGCCTCTTGACGGTCTCGGCAATATCGAGGGAGAATTGACCGAGATGCCGCTTGAGCGTAAAGCTCCCGGGGTCATATATCGCCAACCCGTCACCGAGCCTCTCCAGACTGGATTAAAGGCCATTGACGCGATGATTCCTATCGGCCGTGGCCAGAGGGAGCTGATCATCGGAGACCGCCAGACCGGAAAGACATCCCTGGCCATCGACACGATTATCAACCAGCGCTCCTGCTACCAGGCCGGAAAACCCGTCTATTGCATCTATGTGGCTGTAGGACAGAAAGGTTCGACAGTCGCCAATATAGTCGAGACATTGAGGTCTTACGGCGCTATGGACTACACGATCGTGGTTGCCGCTACCGCGGCCGATCCCGCCGCCTTGCAGTATTTCGCCCCGTTTGCCGGAGCCGCTATCGGGGAATATTTCAGGGACACAGGAAGGCCTGCTCTCGTGGTCTATGATGACCTCTCAAAGCAAGCTGTGGCCTATCGTGAGGTCTCTTTGATTTTGAGACGTCCTTCTGGCCGCGAGGCTTATCCTGGAGACGTTTTCTATCTCCACTCAAGGCTTCTGGAACGTGCGGCGAAAATCATTGACCAGCAAGAGGTTGCCGAGCAGATGAACGACCTTCCGGAATCCCTTCGGGGGAAGGTCAAGGCTGGAGGATCTCTTACAGCCCTGCCGATTATCGAGACCCAGGCAGGCGATGTCTCGGCATATATTCCCACAAACGTGATCTCGATCACGGACGGGCAGATTTACCTTGAGTCCGGTCTTTTCAACCAGGGTCAGAGGCCCGCGATCAACGTGGGTATTTCCGTGTCCAGGGTTGGTGGTTCGGCTCAGGTGAAGTCGATGAAGAAGGTCGCCGGCACGTTGAAGATTGATCAGGCTCAATACGGGGAACTGGAGTCCTTCTCGAAGTTCTCCTCCGACATGGACAAGGTTACTGCTATGGCTTTGGACAAGGGACGCAAGAACAATAAGCTCTTGATCCAGGCTCAGTATTCTCCGATGCCGGTAGGGGAGCAGGTCGCCATTCTGTACTGCGGCACTCACGCGTTGATGGCAGACTTGAAGGTGGATCAGGTCCCTGAGTTCCAGTCGCTTTTCCTGGATCGGATGAGGGCTGGGCATAAGGACACTCTCGAAGCTCTTGGCTCCGGAAAGATTGATGAGTCAATCACTTCCGTGATTGAAGAGACCGCCGCTGCGGTTGTGGCCTCTTTAGTAGGTTGATAGGTTGTCGGGTTCTTGTCATTCTGAGCGAAGCGAAGAATCTATATTCCTAAAAGCTGATGGCGTCATTAAAAGAAATAAAGGGCAGGATAGCTTCCGTGAGCAGCACGCTGAAGATCACTTCGGCGATGAAGCTTGTGGCGTCGGCGAAGCTGCGCAAGGCTCAGCAGGCGATTACCAACATGCTTCCGTACGAGCGTCAGCTGCAGAGTATTTTGGACAGGCTGATGGCGGCAGGTCTTGACGCTGGTGCGCTTGACGCCGGTGCGCCGTCTGGCCCCGGCCGCGTCCATTCTCGCTTCGCTGCAGCTGAGTACGGCCTTGGGCCAGCGGCTGCACCAGCTGTCATTCCCGGCTCGACCGATGATCCCCTTCAGAGCCGCGTCGCCATCGTCGCGTTCTCCTCTAATTCTTCCCTTTGCGGGGCCTTCAACAGCAATGTGATCCGCAAGACCATTGGGGTGATCGATGAATATCGCTCCGCTGGATTCCCGGACGACGATATCGTCGTATATTCCGTAGGCCGGAAAATGGCAGAGGCGATGCGCAAGGCCGGATTCCAGTCTCCCGCGGATTATTCAAAGATGGCGGATTCTCCGGGCTATGACGCCGCTTCCGCTTTGGCTCAGGAACTTATTGAAGGATTCACTTCCGGCCGTTTCTCGAAGGTAGAGCTGTTGTATAACCATTTCAAATCCACGGCCTCACAGCCGACTGTCCGGGAAACATTTCTCCCGATGGCCTCAGTCTCCAACGGCGCCGCGGCTGATTTCGGCCTTGGGACAGCGGCGATGCCATCGCAGGCTGCTGGTCCTGTCATCCTGAGCGATAGCGAAGGATCTGATGTGATCATCGAGCCATCTCGCTCCGAACTTCTCGCTGAGCTACTTCCTAAGGTCCAGCGCCTGAAGATATACACGACTCTCCTGGACAGCAACGCGGCCGAGCACGCCGCCCGTACCGTGGCCATGCAGACGGCCACCGATAATGGGAATGATCTGCTTGAGCAACTTACTCTCGAGTACAACAAGGGCCGCCAGCAAAAGATCACCTCAGAGATTCTCGACATTGTCGGCGGTTCCCTGCAATAGGAAATCTTTTTTCATCAGGACAAAGGATTATTATGCGGAATATTAACGGATTATTCAGAACGCTGGCGTTGGGCGCGGGGCTCCTGTCTTGCCTTCTGTCTTGCGGGCAGCCGGGTAAGACGCTCGGGAGCAGGCCGACAGACAGGCTCGGGAACGAGGTGACCCTTGGGGACGAGCGGTTTGAGGAATATGTCCCGGGCCTGAAGAATAAACGGGTGGCTGTCTTTAGCAACCACACGGGAATAGTCGGGAACAAGGTGACGGATAAGGGTTTAGGCCCTCACGTCGTCGATGCCCTGATTGAAAAAGGCGTTGATGTGAGGCTTATATTCTCTCCAGAACACGGTTTCCGGGGAGACGCTGACGCGGGTGAGATGGTCGAGAACGGCAAGGATCCTAAGACAGGAGTAGAGATAGTCTCGCTGTTCGGAGCCTTGAAACATCCCAGGCCGGAGGATATGACCAAGTTTGACGTCCTTCTTGTGGACATCCAGGACGTAGGGTTGAGGTATTACACGTACTACATCACGATGTCTCACCTGATGGAATCTTGCGCCGCTTCCGGGAA
The DNA here is from genome assembly GCA_902785825.1 of uncultured Bacteroidia bacterium. Taxonomy (GTDB): domain Bacteria; phylum Bacteroidota; class Bacteroidia; order Bacteroidales; family UBA932; genus Cryptobacteroides. Next base: position 186,463 of record CACZZZ010000002.1, on the reverse strand, counting down.
GAAAGTAATTGTCCTTGACCGGCCAAATCCGAACGGGTTCTATGTGGATGGTCCTGTCCTCGAGCCGGAGTACAAGTCCGGAGTCGGGACGATCCCGGTTCCGACTGTCCATGGGATGACGCTTGGGGAACTGGCCTTGATGATCAACGGTGAGGGCTGGCTTGAAGGTGGTGTCAAATGCGACCTCGATGTCGTGCCATGCCTGGGATATACCCATCAGACCAAGACGGGGCTTATAGTCCCACCATCTCCTAACCTAAAGTCATTGAGGGCGATATATCTCTATTCCTCGACTTGTTTTTTTGAGGGGACAGTCATGTCGCTCGGACGCGGGACAAACGCTCCGTTCGAGATATTCGGCCACCCGGGCATGCCCGTTTCCTCACCATATTCATTCACGCCGCGAAGTGTTCCTGGAGCGAAAAATCCTCCATTGAAGGATCAGCTTTGCTATGGGTATGACTTGAGGGATATTCCCTTCGAGACAATTTGGGAGAAAGGGGTTGATCTGGAATATGTGATCACGGCTTTCAAGGGACTCGGCATCGGAGAGAAATTCTTCTCAAGCTTTTTCGATAAACTCGCCGGAACGGGATATGTCCGGGAGATGATCCTTAAAGGCGCTTCAGCCGATGAGATCAAGGCCAGGTGGAAGGATGATGTCGAGGCCTTTAAGAGGCTCCGCCAGCCGTATCTTCTTTATCCTGAATAGCTTCCGACAGGCCTTTCTCGACTGCTGGAAGAATGTGCTCGGCTCTGTCCCTGAAGAAACTGGTAGTAAGATTCATGTATTTCCTCCATGCCCAGGAGGTGTCTTCGAACCGTTTGTAATAGTCCGGCATATACGGAAGCCATTCTTCCTCCCATTCCTTCAGGTCTGCCTCCACATCTTCAGGGTCAAAACAGCGGTCGGAGATGTCCAGGATAGACTCTTTGAAAAGAGCCTGGAATTCCGAGTTCCTGACTGCCGCCGCGAACAAAGGGTGGTCTTTCATGGCTTTGGAGAAGGAATCGAAAGAAACATTGGTCTCTTCTTGCTCATATTGAGCGGATGAATATTCAGTATCATACAAGATGAACCGCCAGCGTCCGTCCTCATAAGGATTTGATGGATCAACACTTAAGCTCCTCCATAGTTCCGTGTTCACATCTTGTTTCCAGTCAGCGTTTCCGATGTAGATCTCCGCGGCGAAGTAGTCTGCCATGCTCCTGATGTCAATGACCTTTTTGAAAGCTTGCCACTCGCTCTCGTTGGACAGGTCTTTGTCCGCGAATAAGATCAGATCCTTGTAAAGCTGAATGTCAGAGTCTTGACCTTCCTCGACCTCACCTTCTTTTATGATCAGGGGGTCTTTAACCCCGTAGTGGTTCTTGATGTAGCGATCGTCGTATCTCTCCTCAAGGCTGTAGTGGCCCCAGTATTCCCCGTTGAGGAATACGACCGCGATCCTGCCGAGCTGGGTTGAGAAAGCCTTGTCACGGAGCCTGGACTGGATCCATGAGTCCTTGAATTTCAGATATTCAGTGTCGTTACCGCCGTTTCGCAACGAGAAAGATTTGACCGGAAAGCCCGGGAAGACTGGGTAGGTGAGTCCTTTCTCCCCATAAGATTCTCTGAAATAAATGTTGAATGATTTCTGCTCAAACATTCTGGAAGCCCTGCCTTTGAGGCGCAAGCCGGCATCTTGCTGGTGGGAGAGAGAGTTGGAATTGTCGAAAAATTCGATGGATATCGGACGTTCCCAATCCTTCCCCTTTTGTGTGTAGTTCGCTACCACTTTCCACCACTCGTTGTTCGCCATGACAGCGGTAGCCTCGGCCGTGTTACTCCATTCGTCAAAGATCTTCCCGGTGGCCAATATCCCCTTCTCGTGGTCCAGAAGGTTCTCAGGATCAGTGGCTATCGAAACGACCATGATGTTGTCGTAATCCACCCTCAAGTCCGCTCCGATGAAGTAAGTCTTGGTCACGACCTTGCTTTGTGTCCCGTCGGGAGCGACCGCTATTGCCCGGATGATGTTGGCGCTGGGAAGCTCGGAGGTGACAGAAATGGGATTGATAAGATGTCTCCTGAACTTTATGGCCATCTTATCCACCGCTGACTTATTTACCCACCGGTTGCCTTCTTCGGTGAGAAAGATGGGTTTGGAGTAGATTTGTGACTCCGTGGTGGGGATGGATCCATCTTCTGTGTAGTATATGCTGTGTCCCTTTGGGGCGGAGAGTGTGATCACCTTCTGGCTTTCAGAATATGCTCCGGCCTCGTCAGAGAAATTGACTACGGGTTCCTCCTCTACCTCGAGGATGTCGGCTGGTTTGCGGCAAAAAGTCGCAAAAAGAAGAATAAGAAATAAGTATTTGGATCTTTTAAAAATCATAAAGCTATAAGAACCCGGTGATTATGCTTCTCACAAAAGTATGTATTTTGGTTGAACCAGCAAAAAATATAACGGGAACGTGTCTCTCGACAGGTTCCCGTTTGTTTGTCCAATACTTATGAAATAACTATTGAGTCAGTTTTTGGTTTATGGGTAAAAAATTATGTCGCTTTAGGATAATACCATTTCCGTGCCAAAGACACAAAATGTTAGTGATTATTTCACAAATAATTTCTATATTTACGATATTAATGATTAAACACTGAAACATGGTACGTAGAGATTTCTTGAAAGCTTCCGCTATCGGAGCCGCTGGCATTATGATGCCTGCCGGTATTGTGAACGCGTCGGCCGCCTCTAAGGCTTCGGCCAAAAAGTCCGCCAATGGTAAAATCAACATGGGCTTCATAGGCCTCGGCCAGCAGGCAATGTACTTGCTGCAGGGATTCATGAAGATGGACGATGTGCGAGTTGTCGCCGGTTGCGATGTTTATGACATAAAGAGAGACCGTTTCGTCAAGAGGGTCACCGCATATTACCAGGAGAAAGGAGAGAAAAAGGTCAAGGTCGATATGTACGAGGACTACCAGGATCTTCTGGCCCGTCCCGACATCGACGCAGTCGTGATCGCTGTCCCTGACCATCAGCACGCTATCATCGCGATTGCCGCTTGCAAGGCCGGAAAGGATGTCTATCTTGAGAAGCCTATGACTCTCACCATTTATGAGGGTCAGCAGCTTGTCAAGGCTGTCCGCAAATATAACAGGATCCTTCAGGTCGGAAGCCAGCAGCGCTCCAGCGATGAGTTCATCACCGCCGCGACCCACGCCCGCGAGGGAGATCTTGGCCAGATCCATAAGATCAAGGTCTATGTCGGCCGCAACAACGCCAACCCGAACTCCGCGGCTCCCGTCCCTTGCCCGCTTCCGAAGATGGAGGTTCCCGCTGGATTGAATTGGGACAAGTGGCTCGGACCTCTGCCCACTTCCGTATATTACCACTCCGACCTCGATCCTATCGTCAACGAGGAGCATGACGAGCAGCTTTGGGGCGCGTGGCGCTGGTACAAGCCCATGGGTGGCGGCCTCATGACTGACTGGGGTGCCCACATGTTCGACATCGCCCAGTGGGCCATCGGTAAGGATGGCAGCGGCCCTGTCGAGGTCATTCCCGCCGGCTACAGCTTCTACGAGCACCTGACCTACAAGTATGACAACGGTATCATAGTGTCCGAGGAGCCTTTCGACGGATCCACTCCCGGTGTCCAGATCTACGGTGAGGACGGTTGGATCAAGGTTTCCCGCGGCAAGTACGAGGCTTCCGACAAGAAGCTTGAGATGAAGGCCGCTGCCGGAGACGATTCCGTCCCTTACGAGACAAAGGTGGGCCACCACAGGGCGTTCATCGAGGCGATCAAGTCCAGGATCGATCCTAACGTTCCCGTTGAGGTTGGACATTCTTCCTGCACGGTCTGCAACCTTGGCAATATCGCCATGGAGCTCGGCAGGCCTGTCGTCTGGAATCCTATCGTGCAGAAGTTCATGCATGACCCGGAGGCTACCAAGCTGATGCATTACGATTATCGTCCGGGCTACAAACTCGACTTTTAAAATTCTCGAACGGGAGTCCATCTATTGTTGAACCGCCGCTTCGCGGCCCCTCCCAAAGGGCCCCTCCCTCTTAACGTGCCGAGGGTGGCAGTGGTTCCTCAATAGATGGACTCCCGTTCGAAATAGTATATAAGAAATGAAAAAGTTTCTTTTATCCTTATTGATGGCGGGGATTGCGTTTCCGGGGTTTTCACAGTCGTGGAGGTCTTTGGAGAATAGGCTTTCCAGGCAGCCTGACATCGCAGGAAGTGACGCCGTGGTGCTGCTCGACAGCACGGGCGTGCGTTTCAAGGATTCCGGATCAGGATCTTTTGACATTCATCAGGTCATCAAGGTCCAGACCACGGAAGGTGCTTTGAGACACAGGGTTCTGAAATATGACTATGACCCTCTGACCGCCCAGGCCGTCTTTGAGGACGTTAAGGTTTACAAGACCGACGGCACTGTCAGGAACATCGATCTTTCCACGGTCTGCGACTATGCCGCTCCGGCAAGGGCCATCTATTGGGGTGCCAGGCAGATCATGGTCGAGGTCGGTGCCCTGGAGCCAGGTGATATCATTGATTACAGAATCGGCAAGAAGGGATTCACGTATGCCCTGCTCACCTCGTCGGCCTTTGACGAGGAAGACCGGTTCATCCCTCCGATGAAGGGCAATTTCTACGACATCGTGCCTTTCTGGGTGACCTATCCCACTGTCTCGAAGATCTACACCCTCGATGTCCCCAGGGAAAAAGAGGTGCAGTACGAGTTCTATCAGGGAGAGTGCCATTCTTCCGTGAGGGTCGATGGTGACCGCAAGTTCATGAGTTTCTCCGTCTCCGACGCGAGGCCGTTCAGGCGCGAGCCGAACATGGTCGATCTGTTTGACGTAGCTCCCAAGCTCATGTTGTCCTCGACTCCCAAGTGGGAGGACAAGTCGGTTTGGTTCAGCGGAGTCAATGAGGATTATGGCAGCTTCGAGCCGACCCCCGAGGTGGAGAAGAAGGTGGCCGAGATCCTTAAGGGAGTCACCGACGAGAAGAGAAAAATATGGCTTCTGACCCACTGGGTGGCCGATTATATGCGTTATTCGGGAATATCCATGGGCGAGGGTGAGGGATATACCCTCCACAATGCCAAGATGAATTTCACGGACCGTTGCGGAGTGTGCAAGGACAAGGCGTCGTTGCTTATCACCATGCTTAGGGTCGCCGGTTTCGACGCCCATCCCGCCATGACCATGGCCGGTTCCAGGATCGAGAGCATCCCAGCGGACCATTTCAACCATTGCGTTGTCGTGGTGAAACTCTCAAGCGGAGTATATACACCTCTCGATCCGACCTGGGTGCCTTTCACCCGTGAGAACTGGTCGAGCGCCGAGCAGCAGCAGAATTACCTTCCCGGCTTGCCCGAGGGCTCTCCGCTTTTGCTGACTCCTGTCTCAGCCCCTGAGAATCATTATCTCAGGCTCTCTGTCAAGACCACCCTGGACAAGGAAGGCAACCTTGTCGGAGAATATACAGTCACCGCTGAAGGCCAGTCCGACGCTTCTGTCAGAAGTCCTTTCACTAAGAGCTATGTGGCCAATTGGCAGAACGCCATGGAGAATGAGATCCTTTCTATCGACCCTCAAGCCAAGATGTTGAGTGTCAATTACGGGAAGAATCCTGACTATTACCTTGACGCTCCGATCAAGATAACCGCTCGTTTCTCTATCCCTTCCTATGCTGTAAAGACCTCGGACGGGGCTCTTCTCTACAAGCCTGTCTCCGGTCTCCTATACAACCGGGTCAAGACATTCCTTCGGGTCAACACGGAACTTCCCGAGAGGGAGTTCGGCTTCAAGGACTCTTGCTCAAGATTGGTGGAAGCGAATGAGAATGTGATAGTTCCGAAGGGTATGACGCTTTCTTCTCCCTTGGAGGAGAGCGCTTCCAGCGAGGCCGCCGACTTCACCGGAAAAGTCGCGGGGAAGGGGAACACAGTCAACATCGCTTCTTCTATCGCGCTTAAGAAGCGTGTCTATGAGGCGGGGGATTACCCCGGCTTCAAGAAAGCGGTTGAGGCTTGGAAGTCAATTGAGGATAATATCATTGTGATCAAATAGGGAAAAGCCATGAGAAAGACTGTTTTCGCCCTGCTTTCAGGGTTAATGATAGCTACAGGGCTTTTCGCCCAAAAGACAGAAGGGGAGTTTATCTCTCTTCGGGAGAAATACACTATCGGTGACGATGGATCAGTGGTCTATAAATACCACAAGGAGTTGAAGGTCAACACATTCTATTCTATTCACAATCTCTACGGAGAGACCTTTATCGTCTATAATCCTGACTACCAGACACTCACTATCGACGGCTGCCACACTGTGCAGGCTGATCAGACTATGGTGCCCCTCCCGCCTAATGCCTTGAATGAGGTTCTTCCGAGCGCCGCCGCCGACGCGCCGGCCTACAATCATCTCAAGGAGATGGTCGTGACTCACACCGGACTCGAGCCTGGAGCCATAATATCTTTGGATTACACGATCACCACTAAGCCCGGATTCCCGGGTTCGGGTGATATATTCCGCAGGTTCAATGAAGTCTCTCCCATCAGGGATTACACCCTTGTGATTGAGGTGCCTGCCGGGAAGGAACTTGTTGTCAGCCAGAGTCTTGGCGCTAAGATGACCAAATCTACCGATGGCCGTGAATATACTTTCAAGGCCTCAGGGATTCCGGCCAGGCTGAATGAGATATATGCCCCGGTCGATGATGTCCCGTACATCTACGCTTCTGTCAATCCCGGCGAGGGAGCTAAGGCCGTGTTCAACCTTCCCAAGGAGGACATGTCCTCCCTTGCCTCGAAGATTTGCGAGGGTAAGACAGGTGATGCGGAGAAGATGGACGCTATCTCAATGTGGGTGGCCCGGAATCTTGGTTTCTGCGCTTTGCCTTTGAACCAGGCGGGAAAGGTGAGGAAGCCTTCCGAGGTTGTCGCTTCCGCTTATGGTACTTTCGAGGAGAAAGCCGCCCTTATGCTGAGCCTTGCTTCCGCCGCTGGAGTAAAGGCGGAACCGGTGGCCATATTCGCCCCGACCTGCCCTCCTTGCCTTCAGACACTATCCGGAGCCATGTGGATCAAGGCTTCTGACAAGTATTACTCCGCCGCGGGGGGATTCTCCCAACCTGTCGCCAACCTCAAGGGACGTTTCCAGGCCTTGTCTCCATCAGGAACTGTCAGCGTGCCTGAGGCGTTCACTGAAGTGAAGATTGACGAGACAGTGTCTCTCGATCCCAAAAACGCTACCCAAGCTGGTGATTATCTTGTCTTTAAGCTTCCTGTCGCCAGAGAGGGTCTCGACGCTTCAGGTGTGCGGAGCTTGAATTCATCAAGGTCATATCCGATCGAGCTTCCGTTCAAGTTGGACGAGAGCGTGACTTACAGGATTGAGGCTCCTGAAGGTGGGACGATAGTCTCGGTACCGTTCGAGAAGACGCTGTCCAGCCCAGCCGGCTCTGTCAAGGTGAAATTGACCTTAAACGGCGGCACCGCGGTTTATACCCGTGAGGCAAAGATCGTGAAGACGATTGTTCCTGTCAAGGAATATGCTTCCTTGAGGGCAATGTTCAATCTTTATAAGGACGATGCTTATAGGACGATTGTTGTAAAGAAATAATTGAGAATTAATATATTACTGAAAGATTTATGAGAAAGGGATTTTTGTTTTTGATGGCAGCGCTGCTGGTTTTCGGAGCGTGTCAGAGCAAGAAGGAAAGCACCAAGGACATCGCCGGTCATGTGATTATTATCGGACTTGACGGATGGGGAACTTGGAGTTTTGAGGATGGTGACACGCCATTTATCAAGGAGAAGATGAAGGAAGGTTCCTGGACCCTTTACAAGCGTACGGTCCGTCCTTCTATCAGTGGTCCGAACTGGGCTGCCATGATGAACGGAACCCCGGTTGAGGTCTCCGGCATCACAGGCAATGAGAAAGAGCCCACCTTCAAGCCGCTGGTCCAGACTGAACATAAGGCGCAGCCTACTTTCTTCCATCTGATGCGTCTGGAAAGGCCTGACGCCGAGACTGGTGTCGTGTGCGAGTGGGGAGATTTCCAGAACTACGCCGACACCATGTGCGTCAGCTACAAAAAGAAGATAGACGGCCCTTCAGAACATCCCGACGCTATCGTTGAGGAGAGCGTGAAGTACATCAAGGATAAGAAGCCCGTGATCTGCTTCATCCACATTGACGCTCTTGACCACATGGGCCACTCCTACGGAAAGGGTTCACCTGAATACATGGCTGAGCTTCCGAAGGTTGACGAGCGCATCCGCAAGATTGTCGAGGGTGTCAAGGAGGCTGGAATATACGACGACACGATATTCATGATTACTTCTGACCACGGTCACGAGGGCACTGGCCATGGCGGTGACACTACCAACGAGATCGAAACTCCGTTCGTGGTTTGGGGCAAGGGGATCAAGAAGAATCACGAGATCACCGAGCCGATGATCCAGTATGATATGGCTGCCACTGTGGCTAAGGTCTTCCACCTCAAGACTCCCAACAGTTGTTTTGCGGAGAGAGCGAGATTCGAACTCGCGATACCCTTTTGGGGTACACACGCTTTCCAGGCGTGCCTCTTCAGCCACTCGAGCATCTCTCCAAAACTGCTTCCCGTGGTTGGGACTGCAAATATAAGAAAAAAATCGTATCTTGTGGTATAATTCGTAAAAAATGATTTGTGCTGTATGAGTTGTCGTTCATCTTTCCTCTTTGTATTATTCTCAATCCTTTCTTCTTTTGTTATAAGCGCCAATCCCACTGATTATTATGTCTCTCCATCCGGAAGCGATAAGGCTCCCGGGACAGCTTCGAGGCCTTGGAAGACCCTGGAATACGCTTTCAGCCAGATTCAGAAATCAGAAGGGGATGTCAAGCTCATTGTCATGGACGGGGAATATTCCCCATCAAAAGCCCTTGTCTTGAACGACATCAAAGGCAGGAGGATCTCCATTGAGGCGGCCCCAGGCGCCACTCCTAAGGTGATGGGTGAAAGGAGGATTTCATTCAAGAAATCTTCCGGGAATATGTTGGTGGCGGATCTTAAGGCTCTGGGAGTCAAGGATTATGGCAATCCATGCGACCGGGAGAATTTGGTGGATCTTTACTGGAACGGAAAGCGTCAGACGCTCGCACGTTATCCGAATACCGGTTTCATCAGGGCCGGCAAAGCCAGGGGAGCGACAAAGATGTATGATGACTCCAATACCAAAGAGGGAGTCTTTGAGTATCTTGAGGATAGGATTTCCTCCTGGACAGACGAGAAAGAACCTTATGTGTACGGCTATTTCTTGTTCGACTGGAAGGACATGTACCAGCCGATAGATGTCATAGACCCTGCAACCAAGACCATTTCCCTTAAGGAGCCATGGCATATGTATGGCTACGCTAATGGATTCCGTTATTTCGGCTTGAACCTTTTCCGCGAGTTGGACGCTCCCGGGGAGTATTATATCGATCGTGGTAAAGGTCGTCTTTATTGGATTCCAGCCGAGGGATATTCCAAGGGAGACGAAGTGACCCTTTCTTGCTTCAACGATAAATTCTTGGTGGAAATAAATGATTGTGAAGATATTACTATAAGCGGACTGGGCCTTTACGGTTGCCGCGGGGATGCGGTTAAGGTCGAAGGATCCAAGAGGATAAACCTGTCCAAGCTCGATGTGCGCCGCTTCGGTGGGGATGCTTTCCGTTTCCTTGACTCGATGGAAGTCACCCTTTCGGACAGCCATGTAGAGACTCTTGGCCATAGTGGTGTGAGAGCTTATGGTGGAGACAGGAAGACTTTGGAGATGGCCGGCTACACCATCAGCAACTCCTTCTTCAAGGACTTCTCCTTATTTATCCACACCTACGAGCCCGCTGTGTTTTTTGAGGGATGCGGCTTGAAGGTTGATCATTGCGAGTTCAGCGAGTGCTCCTCTTCAGCGATGCGTCTGGATGGCAGTGAGGTCTTGGTGGAATACAATTATTTCCATAATCTTGTGAAAGAAAGTGACGACCAGGGAGTGATCGACATGTGGTCCAACTACAGCTACAGGGGAGTTGTGGTGCGATATAACTTCTTTGAGAACGTGTTCGGCGGGTCACATTTCGGAGCAGCCGGAGTCCGGTTCGACGACATGATCTCCGGCCAGAAGGTCATCGGGAACGTGTTCCGCAATGTCGGAGCCATGGAATTCGGAGCGGTCCAGATGAACGGAGGAAGGGATAACCTGGTGGAAAACAACTTGTTCTATGATTGCGCCGCCGCGGTGACTTTCAACCCGTGGCCAAAGGAACAATGGGAAAACACGGTCAGCAGGGAATTAACCATGACCCAGAACTATAAAGAGGTCAATATCGACAGCCCCCTTTACAGGGAGCGTTATCCGGAACTGAACGTGGATATCCATGACCATATCAACCACAATGTCATCCACGACAATCTCGCGGTGGGATGCAAAATATTCTTCTACCGGGAGAATGGCAATTCTTCCAAGTGGAACAATTCTTCGCTATTCACAGGTGAGAAGGGGACAGATCTGGCCAAGCCTCTGAGATACTATCTTGATCCAGAGGTGCTTCGCTCTTTCGGCCTGAAGCCTATTCCTTTCGAGGAGATCGGCACGACCTCGAACAAGCCTCTTCTATAAGGTGTTCTGTTTCAGCTTCTCGACGTAGGCGTCGATCCTCCGAAGCTCGCGGGGGATCGGGATGCTCTGAGGACACTTCGGGATGCACTGCTTACACCCTACGCAGTGATCCGCCTGGCGGAGGGTAGGGATGGCCCGGTCGTAGCTCACGAGATATGATTTGCGGAGCTTCTGGTAGTCTTCCTGCTCTTTGCTTCTGGGCTGCAGACCCTGGTTGACCGAGTTGTTGTAGTGCATGAATATTCCCGGAATATCGATCCCGTAAGGGCATGGCATGCAGTACTTGCAGTCGTTGCATTCGACTGTCGGGTAGTTGGCCATGATGTCGGAGATGTCGGTGTCCAGGAAGGTCAACTCTTCTTCCGTCAATGGCTTGAAGTCCATGTAGGTCCTGAGGTTATCCTGCAGATGCTCCATATAGACCATGCCGCTCAGCACGCTGAGAACCCTTGGGTACGATCCGACGAACCTGAAGGCCCATGAGGCTATCGAGGCCTGCGGGTCACGCTCTTTCAGACGATTCACGACACTCTCGGCCGGCTTGGCGAGACGTCCTCCCTGTAGGGGCTCCATGATCACGATGGGAATACCTCTCTTGTCAAGCTCATTATAGAGATATTCGGCATTGACATTCCTGCGCCCGTCGGCGTGTTTCCAGTCGTAGTAGTTCATCTGGATCTGGACAAAGTCCCAGTGATACTTGTCGTGGAGAACCATCATGTCGTCGAACGAGGGCTGGTCGCCATGGAATGAGAGACCCAGCTGGCGGATCTTACCTTTCTCTCGCTCTTTGAGAAGGAAGTCCAGGACTCCGTTGTCCTCGAAACGGGCCTTGAACCCCGCTGCTCCTCCGCGTCCGAGGGAGTGGAGGAGGTAGTAGTCGAGATAGTCAGTCTGGAGGTTCTTGAAAGCGTCGTTATATAGCTGCATAGCCACCTTCCTGTCGTTGCTCTGGAAGTTGGACATCTTGGTGGCGATGTAGTAGCTGTTCCTAGGATGCCTGCTTAGGGCAATTCCCACAGCTTTCTCACTCTGGCCCTGGAGATAGACAGGGGCGGTGTCGAAATAGTTGACACCATGAGCTAACGCATAGTCAATCAGCGTGTTGACGTTTTCTTGATCAACAACATCTTTCCCGTTAGCGTCTTTTTTCATCGTGAAGCGCATGCAACCGTAGCCGAGCAGGGAGACCTTGTCGCCATTGCCCGGGTTGGTCCTGAGCTCCATTTTACCGGTCTCCAGGACATCTTTGCCATCGCTATTGACAGCGGCGGCTACAGTCTCTGCGGTTTTCTTGGGGGCGCAGGCTCCGGCGACCGCTACCGCTCCGGCAAGGGCGGCACCCTCTCCGGTCTTTTTCAGGAATTCTCTTCTGTTAATATTCTTCATGGTGTTGTCAAGCTTTATGGTGGATCTGGAAACCATCTACTGTGATGGCGCTGATAGGACGGGAAGGGCAGAGATTTTCGCAGGCGCCACAACCTATGCACTTGCTCTCGTCCACAGACGGGATGCGGACTGATTTAGGATCGTTTGGATCTTTCTTTACCATCTGGATGGCTCCGGTAGGGCAGTGGCGAGCGCAGTTGCCGCACTCCTCGACGGTGCCGTTATCGACAAGACAGAGCCATGGGGCGATTTTCGCAGTTCCGACTTTCCATTGGGTCTTTTCCTCGGGGGTGATCTTCAGGATCGCTCCGGCGGGGCACACTTCTGAGCATTTGACGCATTCGGGGCGGCAATAGCCTCTCTCGAATGACATCTCCGGCTGCATGAGATGTTTAAGGTCCTTGGAAGGACGCAGCACATTGTTGGGGCAGACAGCGACACAAAGCTGGCAGGCCGTGCAATGGCTGTAGAACGCTTTGACGCTCTCGGATCCGAACGGGGTGATGGCGACAGAGCGCTTAGGAGCGATCTTCGGGACTATGTCGGCGAATCCACCCTCGCCCTCGATCTTGACCGGCTCGTCCTCCGCTGGCTCAGTCTGGGCCATGGCTTTTACGGAAGACAATGCGGAACCACCTAATGCCAAGGCACTTCCAACCATGAACGCTCTCCTCGTCTTATCCGCCGGAGCACTGGAGTCGCCGGATGGCACCTCCGGCCGTGCGAACGCCTCGCTTCGCTCGGCCCCACCGCTCGCTCCGCTCCGCTCCGCTCCGGTCCCCCCTCTTACAGTGCCGAGGGTGGCATGGTTCGCCTTGGCCGGAGTGCCATTCGGCTCCGTGCCCCATGCGAAACGGTATTTGAGGGCTCCGAACTTGCAGTTGTCGATGCAGTTGAAGCAGTCCACGCAACGCGAGTAATCAATCGTCTTTCCACCATCGATGTCAATGCACGCCGCCTTGCACTTATGCTCGCAAAGGTGGCAGCTCTTGCACTTTGAGGCGTCGATTACCGGACGGAACGCGGCGAAACGGGAGAAGAAACTCAGCGTCGTGCCGACAGGGCAGATCGTGTTGCAATATGTCCTGCCGTTTTTCCATGCGAGGATCACCACGGCGACCAGTGTGCCGAGAGCCACAAGGAAGGTGGGAAGGCTCTTGAGCCAAACTTCCTTGGTGTAGAAAGTGTAGCTCTCATGCTTCTCGGCGATGGAGGCGAGGATGTTGTTGCCCCACTGCCATACAGGCGCGAGAAGGTTCTGGACAATCCTTCCCCATGCGCTATATGGCGCCAGAAGCGCGACCAGGGCATTGATCCCTGCGATCAAGGCGATGACGAAGACCACCCACACTCCGTAGCGGAGCCATTTCATCTCCTTGGAATATGAATATTTGCCTTTCTTGCCCTTTTTGCTGAGGTTCGCCACGCCGTCTTGGAACACTCCAAGGGGGCAAATGACTGAGCAATAAATCCTTCCGAAAAGGATCGTCACCAGCAAAAGGACGATGATGACCACGAGGTTGAGGGCCAGTACAGCTGGCAGGAACTGGATTTTGGCGAGCCAGCCGAGCCAATGATGCAGCGTCCCGGTGAAATCCAGGAATAGCAACGTGATGGCCGCGAGGCAGAGAGTCGCCAATGTGACTCTTATTTTCTTAAGCATTTTTAAGATAGATATTTGTTCGCAAGAGACAAATATAATCAAAAATAGCTAATCCGTGATAATGAGTACCAATGATTTATGGGAGAATTCCAACTTTACGACATCTTCAGTTGTCTTGTTCAGGGTAGCGGGCCACCAGTTGTCGAAAACGACGCCAGATGTCTGCCACCTCAGGCCCTTTGATGTTATCTTAAGGCTGTTGTCGGGGCTGAAGATTGAGATCCTGCGTCCTTTGCCAAGGAATAGCTCGCAGGTGTCTGTGACCGCGAATGCGGTGGAATAGTCGGAGACCATGTCGATGGGCGTAGCAGAACTGCGGGCATATTCCATCAGGAGCCCGAGATTACCGATGGTGTGGTCCTCCCGTTTGCCTGTGGCGGCGATGAAGTGGATCGTGTCCACATCGGGGAAGTTATTCAGGATGAAGTGGTAAGCCTTGGTCTGGTCATTGTCGTCCTGCTCCTCGATTTTGACCAGGAGCTTTGAATATTTCTTGGCTAAGGACGGGCTCAACGAGTCCATATCGCCCACGATGGCATCAGGTTCCCTGAGGTTCTCTCCGAATATGCTTTCCCTGTTTCGCAGAAAGGCTTTCAGGGCATGGCCGTCGCAGCAGACAATCACATCCGCGCGGCGAATAAGTTCTCTTGGATATGGCTTCCGGGGGAACTCTCCTCCTCCTATGATCACGGCTGTGCTCATTGGTTCTGGACCTTGGTCTTGGCTATCTCAGATTTGGAGGTGCCAGGAGTTGTGGAATAAGTCTCCGGCTCCCGGAAGCCCAGAAGGAACGCTTCGATGCCCATCCTCTTCTTTCCGGCCAACTGAACCTCTTTCACGGAAATGGCTCCGTCCGCTGTCGTTATCCACAAATACGACTTCCCGTCGGAAATGATCGTTCCAGGGGCCGTCATGGGAGGGACGGTGAGTGAAGGCCATGCCACCCTCGGCACTGTAAGAGGGGGGACCGGAGCGTCGCTATGCGACGCGAGCGGTGGGGCCGAGCGAAGCGAGGAGTCTGAACCACCGTCCCTCCCTGACGGCAGGGAGGCGAGATCCTTCGCTTCGCTCAGGATGACAGGTTCGGCGGAGTAGATCTTGAGCTGGATGGGCGAGGAGTCGCCTTTGACGAGCTCGGTGAAGGCTGCGGGATAGGGACTGAGGCCGCGGATGAGGTTGTGGATCTGCTTGGTGGAGTCATTCCAGTCGATGTGGCAAAGCTCCCTCGTGAGTTTAGGAGCTGGCTTCAAGACCTCGGATCCCTGGATGAAACTCCTCTGGACCCTTGTCTCGGCAGTCTTCTCAATTATACCTTGAGCCGTCTGGACAACCATCTCCGCACCAATCTCCATCAACTTGTCATGGACATCCCCCGCGGTGTCATCCTTCCCGATCAGGATGTCCTGTCTCAGGATGATACCACCCGTGTCGATCTGTTTGTCAATCATAAAGGTAGTGGCACCCGTCCTGTTCTCACCATTGATCACAGCCCAGTTGATAGGAGCCGCGCCGCGGTACTGGGGCAACAGTGAGGCGTGGAGGTTGAATGTTCCGAGCTTGGGCATCGTCCAGACTTCCTCGGGTAGCATCCTGAAAGCTACCACAATGAACAAGTCGGGTTTATATGACTTAAGCTGGGCGAGGAATTCCGGGTCTTTCAGCTTCACTGGCTGCAGCACGGGAATCCCGCGCTCGACGGCGAACTTCTTGACCGCACTCTCGTTCACTTTCTGACCACGGCCGCTCGGTTTGTCAGCCACGGTCACGACGGCCACGACATTATATTTCTTCTCAAGAAGAGCCTTCAAGGGGGCCACGGCGAACTCCGGAGTACCCATGTATATGATCCTGGTCTTCTTGAAAAATCCGGCGATCGTGCTCTTTAGCTTTCTCCACCAGTTCTTTATCGAGTCAAGATTGGACATGTCAGTGTCATGTATTGCCTTTGATGTGAGGTATATTCCTATCGCCAACATCAGGACAGACGAGACGAACGAACCGACCCATGCGCTTACGCTTCCGTCCCTGGCCAGCTTCACTCCGGTGATGTCAACTATGTAGTACAACACGAAGAAGAGGATGGCCACGATAGCTGAGACTCCAAGCCCGCCTTTCCTTATCAATGCGCCCAATGGAGCGCCAATGAAGAACATTATGAAGCAGGCGATGGCCTGGCCGTAACGTCTCAGGAACTCGAGAGCGGTCCAGCGGAGCTTCACTGTGTAATCGAAAGCACCGAACTCGTAACTCTCAATGTTGGATTGGAACTGGCTTGCCGAGTTCGCTGCCCTTTCGAGAGCTTGTAAGGTGGACTGTTCATCTTTGAAACTGAGATAGTCCTTATCCTCGAAGTTCCGTGTTATCCCGGATGCCGTCGTGTCGAGCTGATCTCTCAAGTTGAAGAGATACGAGGCGGCGGTGGTCATCAGCTGGAATGATTTGACGCTGTCCCTCTCTTCCTCCAGGCGTACTTTCTCCTCTTTGAGTCTCCACAAGGGAAGCGTCCTGACCTGGTCGCCGAAACGGGCGCTGTCGGATTTCTGGAACGCGTAATTCTCGAGAGTCACAACCATCTCCTGCTTGGAGAAGTTGATCTTCTGGAGCTGGTGGGACTCATTCCTGCCATCTTTCTCGTTGGTTTCCTGGTAGTTGGTTCCATCGTACATCTTGATAGTGAGGTAGGATTTGTCCTTGGACATCCTGATCTCGGCGGAGTCCGCTATCGTGAGCCTCGTGTTTCCCTTGCCGTTGTGGTCATATAGCATGACCCCGTTCATGATACCGTTTTTGTCTGTCTCCTCGACCCTGAGGACATACCCTTCCACTCCGTCGTAAAAGACACCGTCCGGAATCTTGATCTCGTTCTTGGTTCTCTTGATGTCGTCCC
The DNA here is from genome assembly GCA_902785825.1 of uncultured Bacteroidia bacterium. Lineage (GTDB taxonomy): Bacteria > Bacteroidota > Bacteroidia > Bacteroidales > UBA932 > Cryptobacteroides. Next base: position 169,870 of record CACZZZ010000002.1, on the reverse strand, counting down.
GGAGGGTGTAGATCTGGTTGTAGGCGACAGGAACAAGTTCATTCAGAGCGAAATAGGTGCCAATGCTGATGAAAACCGAGGCGATCATGACTGGAGCCATCACCCTTGAGACGGACACTCCTGCCGCCTTGAGGGCCAGGAGCTCGTTGTTCTCTCCCATGTTACCTATGGTCATCATGGAAGCGAGCAAGGTCGCCAATGGGAGAGCGAGGGGGAGGATGGTGCAGCTACCCCAGAAGAGGAATTCGGCTATAATCTTGAAGTCCAAGCCCTTACCGACCAATTCGTCAATATAGACCCATAGGGTCTGCATCATCAGGATGAAGATGACGACAAGCAGGATCATGAAAAATGGTCCTATGAAAGAGGTCAGTATGAACTTGTCGATCTTCTTCATTTATCTGGTGACAATCTCCACCATCTTGTCCAGGGCTTGCTTCAGTCCTTCAGTGTTCCTTCCGCCGGCTGTGGCGAGGAAAGGCTGTCCGCCGCCTCCACCTTGGATAAACTTGGCGGCTTCCTTGATGTCGGTGGCGGCGTTATGACCGGCGGCGACAAGGTCAGCCGAGTACATCAGCAGGAGTTGCGGCTTGCCTTCATGCTCGTAAGCGGCGACAAGCGCGAAATTGGTGACTTCCTTCTGGAGTTTAGCGGCAGCCTCCCTGAACATGGCGGGATCCGTGTCGCGGTTGAAAGTCGCAATATTTATACCATTGACGCTCTCGGAATTCTCGGATAGGACCTTGGCGAACGCGGCGGCCCTCTCTTTGGCATATTCCTCAAGTTTCTTTCTCGCTTCGGAGTTCTCGGAGAGCATCTTGGTGACCGCTGCCGTCACATCAGGGGCGTTGTTCAACATCTCTTTAATGCCCCTGAGAGTGTCAGACACAGTGTCCAGCAGGTTCTCGGCGGCCTCACCGGTCAGGGCCTCAATCCTGCGGACTCCGGCGGCGATAGCTGATTCAGACACGATCTTGAAGAAACCGATCCGGCCTGTGGAGGCGGCGTGTGTGCCTCCGCAGAGCTCGACCGACTCGCCGAACCGCACGACTCTGACACGGTCGCCATATTTCTCTCCGAACAGGGCGATAGCGCCCATCCCCATGGCTTCCTCCATGGTGGCATCTCTTTTCTCCTCAAGCTGGAAGTCGCTCCTTATCATTGAGTTGACAAGGTGCTCTACCTTACGCAGCTCCTCGTCCGTGACTTTCGAGAAGTGGGAGAAATCGAACCTGAAGTAGTCCGGACCGACGAATGAGCCTTTCTGCTCGACATGTGTGCCGAGAACTTCCCTGAGCGCGTGGTCAAGCAGATGGGTGGCCGTGTGATTGGCGGCGATCTTGAGTCTCCGGGCGGAATCGACCTTCAGGGTGAAGGCTCCTTCAGTGTCTTCCGGCACGCGCTCTGCGATGTGGACTGTGAGATTATTCTCCTTCACGGTGTTGAGGATCCTGATCCTCTCGCCACTTGCCGAGACCACCTCTCCGGTGTCTCCCACCTGGCCACCCATCTCCGCATAGAAGGGGGTGCGGTCGAAAACGAGCTGGATCATGGTCTTGTTCTTCTGCTTCACAGTGCGGCTCTTCATCAGCCTCACTCCTTCGAGCTCGAGGTTGTCATATCCCAGGAAGGCCTCCTCCTCGCCATCGAGGTACACTGTCCAGTCGCCAAACTCGTTGGCCGTGGCATTGCGGGCCCTCTCTTTCTGCTTCTGAAGCTCAACATTGAAGCCGTCCATGTCAACCGTGTAACCATTCTCGGCCGCGATAAGGCCGGTGAGGTCGATCGGGAATCCATAGGTGTCGTAGAGGATGAACGCGTCCACGCCAGGGATGGACTTGGAGTCGGCGTTCTTGGCCATATAGTCATCCATCATCCTGATACCCCTGTCCAGAGTGCGCAGGAAGGACATTTCCTCTTCCTTGATGACGCTCTCGATCAGTTTGCTCTGCTTTCCGAGCTCAGGATAAGCCTCGCCCATGTCGTCGATGAGCTGGGGTACGAGCGAGCAGAGGAACGGCTCCTCGAAACCGAGGAATGTGTAGCCGTAGCGGACAGCCCTGCGGAGGATTCTCCTGATGACATATCCGGCCTTGACGTTGGAAGGAAGCTGCCCGTCGGCGATGGAGAAGGCTATGGCCCTGATGTGGTCGGCGATCACTCTCATCGCGACCTCGGTCTTGCCGTTCTCGTGGTATTTGTGCCCGGAGAGCTCCTCTATCTTGTGAATCATCCCGGAGAAGACATCCGTGTCGTAGTTGCTGGCCTTGCCCTGGAGCACCATGCAAAGCCTTTCGAAACCCATACCGGTGTCAATGTTCTTGGCGGGAAGCGGTTCCAGAGAACCGTCAGCCTTGCGGTTGTACTGCATGAACACCAGGTTCCAGATCTCGATGACCTGGTCGTTGTCGGTGTTGACCATATCCCTTCCGGGAATCTTGGCGATCTCCTCGTCGCTCCTCAGGTCGATGTGAATCTCACTGCAGGGGCCGCAAGGACCAGTGTCGCCCATCTCCCAGAAGTTGTCGTGTTTGTTACCATATACTATATGGTCTTCAGGCAGATGTTTTTTCCAGGCCTCGAGCGCCTCGGCGTCCATCTGGGTGCCGTCTTCGGCTGATCCCTCAAAGACTGTGGCATAAAGTTTTGACTTGTCTATCTTGTAAACCTCGGTGAGAAGTTCCCATGCCCAGGCGATAGCCTCTTCCTTGAAGTAATCACCGAAGCTCCAGTTGCCGAGCATCTCGAACATCGTGTGATGGCGTCCGTCGTGACCGACTGCCTCAAGGTCGTTGTGCTTGCCGCTGACGCGGAGACATTTCTGGGAGTCTGTAGCCCTTTTTGTCTTAGGGGCGGAATTGCCCAGGAAAATGTCCTTGAACTGGTTCATACCCGCGTTTGTGAACATGAGGGTGGGGTCATTCTTGATGACCATGGGAGCCGATGGCACCACTGTATGTCCCTTGGACTCAAAGAAATCCAGGAACTGCTGTCTTATCTCTTTCGCTGTGTTCATCTCTTATCCGTTATTGTTTGGCACGGAAATGGCAAAATTATAACAATTTTAGCGATTTATAGCAAAAAAAGGTATATTCGCGAGGTATGAGAAAGTATATTCTCAATCCGGAGACCCTCCTCTACGAGATCAAGGAAGTGTCCTTGCGATCGAAGCTCCTGAAGGGACTCCTTCTTGTGGCCGGCAGCTTGGCGCTGTCGGTGCTTTATCTGTGGGTGTTCACGTCCGTGTTCGGGATGGATCTCCCTAAAACCGCTTTGCTCAAGGCTGAGAAAGCTCGCTGGGACGCCAAAATCTCGCTGATGAACTCCAGGCTCGACCGCTACGAGAGCAATCTCGACGAGCTTCAGATCAGGGATGACGACATTTACCGGTCCATCTACGGAATGAACGAGATTCCCATGTCTGTCAGGACAGCCGGCATCGGGGGAGTGGACCGATATTCATATCTGGATGGTCTCGAGTCATCGAATTCGTTGAAAAACACATTGTTGAGGTTAGACCGCATCACCAGGATGACCTATGTCCAGAGCAAGTCTTTCGATGAGGTCGCCGCTGTCTCCAGAAGGGCTGGGGACATGGTGTCCTGCATCCCGGCGGTTCCGCCTATAATCCCCGACCCGTCAAAATACACCCTGACAAGCCTGTTCGGGTACAGGTCGGATCCTTTTACAGGCAACTCAAAACTCCACACCGGAGTGGATCTGGCGATGAAGCCCGGCAATCCGGTTTACGCTACCGGAGACGGGGTTGTGGAAGCTGTGGCGTTTGACTTTTTCGGTTACGGCAACTGTGTGGACATAGACCATGGTTTCGGTTACAAGACCCGTTACGCCCATCTTGACAGGATGACAGTAATAGAAGGTATGAAAGTGAAGAGAGGAGACAAGATAGGGGAGAGCGGCCAGTCTGGAAGGGCAAGCGGTCCCCATCTCCACTATGAGGTCTTCTACAAGGGAGAGAGGGTTAATCCTATGAACTATTTTGATCTGTCGATGTCCAAACAGGAATATATCGCTATGGTGGAAAGCCGTAACGCCGAAAAGGACGACACCCCGCAAAGACGCTCATTCACTGTGACTCGCAGGTAATATTCTATAACTATGGCGGGCAAGGAGAGATACGTGTTCGACAAGACCCGGATGGAGTTCCGTAAGGTGACCCGTTCCGTTTGGTCGATGTTCTGGAAGGCCATGAGATATTTTCTCGTGACCGCCTCTCTCGCCGTTGTGTATTATATCGTATTCTCCCTGGTTGTGAACACAGACTCGGAGCGTAAACTCAAGCGCGAGATCCAGATGTACCAGCGCACCTACGACGAGTTGCTCCGGAAGGAGAGCCTTGTGGGAGACGTGCTGGACGGTTTGAAAGAGAAAGACAGCGAGATCTACAGGCAACTCTTCAACTCGGATTCCCCTGAGCTTGGCGGCATGTATCCCGAGGGGTTGCTGTCTGTTATAGATTCGGTTGAGGACAAGGATATAATAGAATATGTGGGGAAGAAGATAGATTTGCTGGAGGAGGCATCGACACGTATCGAGTCGAATTTCGCGACGGTTATGGCGGCTCTTGACAGCGGAGGCGTGAAGTCCCTTCCTCCGTTGACCAATCCTTTGCGTGATTTCTCGTATGCGAGGACCGGGGCGACAGTGGGGAAAAGGATCAATCCTTTCTATAAGGTTCCCTCGGACCACTGGGGCCTCGACCTGATTTCCCAGCAGGGTGAACCAGTTTACGCGTCGGCTGACGGGGTCGTGAAATATGTTGACCATTCCACAAAAGGTCTGGGCAATGTTGTCGCCATAGATCACGGCAGCGGTTATGTGACGAGGTACGCCCATCTTGAGAACACGAGAGTGAGTAAAGGTCAGAAGGTGTTGAGAGGTAAGCAGATAGGTCAAGTCGGTATGTCAGGAAACTCTTTTGCCCCGCACCTTCATTATGAGGTGCTAAAGGATTCCGCCCGCCTTGATCCCTTGAATTTCATGTTCGCCTCCGTCTCTCCGGAGGATTATATCGGGATGTTGTTCATGTCATCCAACACCGGCCAGTCAATGGACTAATCTTAAAAACAGATATGGATAAATTATATTACACTATCGGAGAGGTTTCGGATCTTTTGGGGGAGAGCACTTCCCTTGTCCGTTTCTGGTCCAATTCTTTCCCGAAGTACATCAAACCCAAGAGAAACGCTAAAGGCAACCGCCTGTACACCGCGGAAGACGTGGATTGTCTCAAGCAGATCCACCTTCTTGTCAAGGAGCAAGGGCTCACGCTTGAAGGAGCGTCGAAGAAACTCTCGGCGGAGAGAAAGAAGATTGAGGGTCGGGTAAAGGCTTTGGATAGCCTGAAAGAGATCCGTAACCAGCTGGTGGAGGTGAGAAAATCGTTATGAGGGTCAGGGATATTACCTCGGCCATAGAGGATTTCGCGCCACTTTCGGTTCAGGAGAGTTGGGACAACAGCGGGCTGATAGTCGGTTCCCCAGACCAGGAGGTCCATGGGGTTTTGGTCGGATTTGACTGCACCCCGGAGCTTGTTGACGAGGCTGTGGCCTCCGGGATGGATATGATTATCACTCATCATCCGCTTATTTTCGGCGGGTTGAAGAGGATATCTCCCGATGATCCGACTGGTGAGACAGTCATTAAGGCCGTTTCCGCGGGGATAGCGGTTTATGCCGCCCACACGACCGCGGACAAGGTTATCGGCGGAGTCAGCGGAACTATGGCAAGGCGTCTTGGCCTTAAGGATGTCACTGTCCTTGATGAAGAGGGTGATGGAATAGGTCTGGGAGCCGTCGGGGATCTCCCGGAGCCGATGGGGGCTGAAGCGTTCATCGAGTTCGTCAAAAGCCGTCTCGGGCTTTCAGTGGCTCGTTGCTCACGTCCTTTGGATATCCCGGTGGAGCGGGTCGCGATGTGCGGTGGCTCCGGATCCTCACTGATCTCAAAAGCTATGGAGTCGGGTGCCCAGGCATATCTTTGCGGGGACATCTCGTACCATCATTTCTTCACTCCTAAAGGATTTATGGTCATGGATATAGGCCATTTCGAGGGGGAAGTGGAAATTTGCGATGTATTATTTTCTCTCTTAAGGAAAAAATTTCCTACCTTTGCAGTCCGTACCAGCGTGAAGCTTGGGGCGAGTAATCCGGTTTTTTATTATTAGTTAGTCAGATTTCAAAGCTACTATGGCAACCAAGAAAATCAAGAAAGTCGAGACACCTATAGACCAGAGGGAGACCTTCGTTTCCCTGCAAAAGAATTTCGCCGACTCCGAGATCAGCGTCGAGGAGAAACTCAAGACGCTCTACGCACTTCAGGAGGCAGACTCGGCGATCGATAAGATCGTCCAGCTCCGCGGCGAGCTCCCTGCCGAGGTCGAGGCTCTTGAGAGTGAGGTGGCTGAACTGAAGGCCCGCCTTGCCCAGGGTGCCGCTGTGATCGACGCCTACAACCAGACTATCGCCGAGAACAAGCAGAACATTGTCGATTGCGACCTCCAGATAGAGAAGTATCAGAAGCAGCTCGATGACATCTCCAACAGCCGTGAGTATGATTCCATCAACAAAGAGATTGAGAATCAGGGACTTCTTCGTCAGATAGCCCAGAAGACCATCAATGACACCAGGGCTGCCATCATGGAGAGGAAGGAGGAGCAGGAGAACCTCAAGGATTATATTTCCGTAAGAAGCGAGGATCTCAAGGCCAAGAAGGAAGAGCTCGCCACCATCGTTGAGTCAACCTCAAAGGAGGAGGAGGCACTTCAGGCGAAGAGGAATGAGTGCGCCGCCAAGATCGACCCCAGGACAATGAGCGCCTACGACCGCATCCGCGCCAGCGTGCACAACCACCTCGCTGTCGTCTCTGTTTACAACGGGGACTCCTGCGGTGGCTGCTTCAATACCATCACCCCGCAGCGCCTTGTCGAGATCGCCTCTAACAAGAAGCTGATCATCTGCGAGCATTGCGGCAGGATCATCGTCAATCCGGATTTCGAATAGACTTTTAAAGATATGCCTGACCAGCCTGGAAAATCCTCAAGGAGAAAGGCCCAGGCAGTCAACCTGGACACTATAGGGCTTGAGATTGGGAACAAACCGCCTCAAGCCCTTGAAGTCGAAGAGGCTGTCCTCGGAGCAATGCTGATCGAGCCCTCATCCGTCGATATGGCGCTTGAGGAGCTTTCTCCATCATGTTTCTACGACCCCCGTCACAAGATGATCTACGAGGCTATGTCGGAGCTCGTGAACGAGCACACATCGGTGGACATTGTGACCGTCAGCGCCAAGCTCCGCGAGAAGGGCAATCTTGAGGCAATAGGCGGACCGGTTGTCCTGGCCGGTCTTTCCGAGAAAGTCGGAGCCGCCGCCCATATCGAATATTACATCAAGATCCTCAAACAGAAAAGCATCCAGAGGGATCTGATCACCGCCTCTTACGAGATATTGAGGGACTCATACGACGATTCCGTCAAAGTTGACCAACTTATAGACGAGGCCCAGTCCAAGGTTTACAACGCCATCCAGAGCAATCTTAAGAAAGATGTCCAGGAGGTGGGATCCATCATCAACGACGCGATGAGGGAGATTGAGAAGAACCAGAACAAGACAGGCTTGAGCGGTGTCCCTTCCGGTTTCCCCTCTCTTGACCGCGTGACCCAGGGCTGGCAGAAATCTGACTTGATCATTCTCGCGGCCAGGCCTTCCGTCGGTAAGACCGCTTTCGCGTTGAACCTTGCCAGAAACGCGGCTGTGGACCATAATATGCCAGTGGCGGTGTTCTCTCTCGAGATGTCCGCTATCCAGTTGGTGATGAGGTTGATGACCACTGAGTCCGGTCTTCCGGCTGACAAACTTAAAGGTGGTGTGAAGCTCGATCCTTGGGATTGGCAGCAGCTTGAGACGAGGCTCGCGGCTCTCTCGAAGGCTCCGCTGTACATAGACGACACCCCGAGTATTCCCCTGATGGAGTTCAGGACTAAGGTGAAGAGGCTTGTCAAATCCAAGGACGTTCGCCTGGTGATCGTGGACTACCTCCAGCTGATGCAGGGACCTGTGGAGCTGCGAGGGTTGAGGGAACAGGAGGTCGCCGCCATATCCAGGACTCTTAAAGCGACAGCCAAAGAGCTGAATGTGCCGATCATCGCTCTGTCACAGCTTTCCCGTAACGCTGTCCAGAGGACAGGCGGCACAGGAAAGCCCCAGCTTTCCGACCTTCGTGAGTCCGGATCAATCGAGCAGGACGCTGATATGGTCATATTCATCCATCGCCCGGACTATGTGGGTCTTGGAGAGACACCTGACGGAAAAGAAACCACTCAAATCATTATAGCCAAGCATCGTAACGGTGAGGTTTGCGATATAGACATGCTCTTCAAGGCTGAGCAGGTGCGTTTTGTCGAGCCTGGAGATTCCCTCGCCGCACAGGCTGAGTCGATGGGCACGGAATCTGCAATGAACAGTGAGTTCGATCAAAATCCTGATTTCTGATGAGACTCGCTAGACTGACAATCACGGCTGTTGCCGCCCTGCTCGCCGCCTGCGTCACGCTCGGTGCCGCTGATGGCAAGAAATGTCTCCCCGTCAAAGTGGACACCAAGGATCTCGCTTTCAAGGGAGGAGAGAAACTTGTGTTCACAATCCATTACAAATGGGGTCTGATCAACGCTGATGTCGCCCAGGCCACATTGAAAGTGGACTCTACTGTTTTGAACGGTAAGAGCTGCTATCATGGTTCTCTCAGGGGCAAGACTCAGAAATTGTACGAGTCGGTCTTCAAACTTAAGGAAGACTTTGACTGCTGGTTCACTTGCGACGGGTTCCAACCGATGAAGTTCACCAGGGATTGCCGTGAGGGAGGGTACTGGTGTACCAACCTCTACACCTACAAACAGAACCATATAGAGGCTCTGATCAATAACTCCAGGAAAGGAGAGTTCACTGTGGAACTTCCTAAGGATGAGTGTACTTACGACATCGCCACCATGCTTTTCCTCATCCGTAACATGGATGCTTCCAAACTCAAGGCCGGCGGACGCTATCCGATGACCTACGCTTGCGATCACCATATCAGGAATATTTATTTCCGGTACTATGGGATAGAAGAGCGCAAGGTTTCCGGCAAGGGTGTCGTGAGGTGTCACAAGTTCGGCTTCGAGATGCCGAAAGGGGAGACCTTCGACGGGGAAAGCGACCTTTACGCCTGGTTGACGGACGACGGTAACAGGATTCCCGTGTATTTCGTCGCTCCTTTAAAGATAGGTCAGGTGCGGGGCCGCCTTTACGACGCCTCCGGACTCAAACATCCCTTCTCAAGCATCGTGAAGTGATGGCTGAGGCGGTTTCTCATAAAGGCAGGATCATAGCCTTCAATAACGAGTCCGTCAGTGTGGAGATTGTCTCTGAGTCCGCCTGCGCCTCATGTCATGCCGCTGGTCTTTGCGGCGTTTCCGAGATAAAGAAGAAGATTGTGGATGTCCCGGTCAGGGGCGCCACTGACTATCAGATAGGCCAAGAAGTGGAAGTCTGTCTTGCCCGGAAGGCCGGCATGAAGGCAGTTCTGCTTTCTTACGCGCTTCCCGCGCTGATATTACTGATTTTAATATTATCTTTGCCTAAGATTGGATTCGGCGAGCTTGCCACTGGTGGGTTGTCCATCCTTGGCGTCGCCGCGTACTATCTTGTGTTGTTCCTCTGCCGGGACCGCCTTGCCGAGGGCTATGAGTTTTATATCAGGAAAAGATAAAATCACATAAATATTTATGACAACAACTATTATTTGGACCATCGCGATCATTTCGGGTCTCGGCCTGCTGCTCGCGTTGACCCTCTACCTTGTCGCGCAACGCTTCAAGGTCGTTGAGGATCCTCGCATCGAGCTGGTGGAAAAGGCAATGCCCGGGGCGAATTGCGGTGGCTGCGGTTTTGCTGGTTGCCATGCTTTCGCCGACTCAGCGGTGAAGGCTCCCAATCTGGACAATCACTATTGTCCTGTGGGAGGCAACGAGACGATGAAGAAAGTGGCTGAGATTCTTGGCTACGAGGTTAAGGAGAAGGCTCCCATGGTGGCTGTGGTTCGCTGCAACGGCACTTGTGAGGCAAGGCCCAGGACCAGTGAGTACGACGGGTCCATCTCCTGCAAGGTGAAGGCTTCGCTGTATGCCGGCGACACCGGGTGCTCCTTCGGATGCCTCGGTTGCGGGGATTGCGTGGCCGCGTGCAAGTTCGGAGCCCTATCCATGGATCCCGTCACTGGCCTTCCGGTCGTGGACGAGGAGAAATGTACCGCCTGCGGAGCTTGCGCCAAGGCTTGCCCCAAGGCCATTATCGAGCTTAGGAAGAAGGGACCCAGGGGGATGCGTGAATATGTCTCCTGCGTCAACAAGGATAAGGGCCCTTCCGTCAAGAAAGCTTGCGCCAACGCTTGCATCGGTTGCGGAATCTGCCAGAAGACCTGTACTCATGACGCCATTACTCTCGAGAACAATGTCGCTTACATTGACTTCGAGAAGTGCAAGCTCTGCCGTGAGTGCGAGGCGATGTGTCCTACCGGGGCCATCCACGGAGTGAATTTCCCTAAGCCGCTCGACAAGGAGGTCGTGAAGGCCAGGATCCTTGAGCGCCAGAAGAAGGCCAGGGAGGCCGCCGCGGCCGCGGCGGCGGCTGAGGCAGCTAAGGTCGCTGAAGTAAAAAAGGAGGAAAGCAATGGCTAGAAGAACATTCTCGATAGGCGGAGTCCATCCCGCTGATTCCAAGATATCCAGAGACTGCAAACTGGAGTATCTGCCGATAGCTCCGACAGTCTATATAGCTCTGTCACAGCATATTGGTGCTCCGGCGAAACCTGTTGTGGCCGTGGGTGATAAAGTCAAAGTCGGTCAGGTGATCGCCGAGCCCGGCGCTTTCATGTCGGCATATATTCACTCATCAGTCTCCGGTACTGTCAAGTCCATCGGTCCGAGGAAGGATCTCTCTGGTAACAACCAGATGGTTGTGGAGATCGCTGTCGAAGGTGACGAGTGGATGGAGGACATCGACCGCACAGACACGTTGGTGACGGATATTCCCCAAGATCCGAAGGCTATCATCGAGAAGATAAAGCTCGGTGGTGTCGTTGGCCTTGGAGGTGCCACGTTCCCCACACATGTCAAACTCAGCCCGCCTCCTGGAAAGACCTGTGAGATGCTGATAATCAACGGTTGCGAATGCGAGCCTTACCTCACTTCCGATTTCAGGACCCTCCTGGAGAAAGGTGAGCAGGTCGTTGTCGGTACCGCTATCATCAAGAAGGCTCTCGGAGTTGCCAAGGCTACCATCGCTATTGAGGACAACAAGCTTGAGGCTATCGAGCATATAACGAAGGTCGTCGAGTCCCTCAAGGCCAAGGGACCTGAATATTCCGGGATCGAGGTGCTGTCTCTTATGAAGAAATATCCGGAAGGTGGTGAGAAACAGCTCATTGATGCTGTGATGCACCGTCAGGTCAAGTCCGGTGGTTTGCCTATAGACGTTGGCGCTGTCGTTGACAATGTCTGCACAGCCCTTGCTGTCTATGAGGCTGTCCAGAAGAATAAGCCCCTGATTGACAACTCAGTCACAGTGACAGGAGAGTGCTTCCCCAAGCAGGCTAACCTGATTGTCAGGGTCGGAACTCCCCTCAACTATGTGATAGATTATCTCGGAGGTGTCCCGAAGGATGCGGCTAAAGTTATCAGCGGCGGCCCGATGATGGGTAAATCCATCGCTAACCTCGAGGCCGCCACGATGAAGGGTACCGGAGGACTCCTGTTCCTCACAAGGGAGCAGACCAAGAGGATGCCTGAGAGCAGCTGTATCCGCTGCGGAAAGTGCGCTGACGCCTGCCCTATGGGTCTGGAGCCGTTCCTCCTGAATCGTCTGGCCAAGGCAGGTGACACTGACGCATTGGAGGCCAATGCCGTGCAGGACTGCATCATGTGCGGTTGCTGCCTGTATTCCTGCCCCGCTGGAATCCCTCTTCTTGACGTGATCAGCCAGGCCAGGGGACAAGTCATGGGTATAATGAGAGCCCGCGCCGCGGCCGCCAAGGCCGCTGCCGAGGCAGCGAAAGCTAAAACAGAATAACGTATGGACAAGATATTGGTTTCACCTAACCCTCACATCCACTCGACGACAACCACGAAGGTTCTCATGAGGGATGTCGTGATCGCCCTGCTGCCGGCAGTGGTCGTCTCAGTCGTTTTCTACGGCTGGAAAGAACTTTTGGTGCTGGCCGTGAGCGTACTCTCCTGCATGGTGCTGGAGTACCTTATCACAAGATATTGCCTTAAGAAGGCCTCGACCCTGGGCGACTGGTCAGCAGCCGTGACCGGAGTCCTTCTCGCTTTGAACCTGCCTCCGACAACTCCTTGGTGGGTGGTATTCCTCGGAGCCCTGGTCGCTATCGGAGTCGCCAAGATGACTTTCGGCGGACTGGGACAGAATGTGTTCAATCCGGCTCTTGTCGGCCGAGTCTTCCTTCTCATCTCATTCCCCACCTACATGACCCATTGGGAGATCCCTCAGGGCTTGTTTGGTGTGGACGCGATCTCCGGAGCCACACCTCTGGGAGTCATCAAGGAAGGTCTCATGCAGGGTTCGACAGTTCCCGAACTGATGTCCAGCCATGGGTATTCATATTCCCAGATGCTGTTCGCCAATATCGGTGGTTCCGCGGGTGAGGCCTGCGCCATCGCTATCCTGGTGGGCTTCATTTACTTGCTGGCCCGCAAGGTTATCAAGCCTTGGATCACTCTCTCGATCCTTGGTACCGTGGCGGCAGTCTCATGCGTTTTCTGGCTTGCCAATCCGGCCCAATTCACCGATCCTCTCTTCAACCTTCTTTCCGGTGGTCTTCTTCTCGGAGCCTGCTTCATGGCTACCGATTACGTGACAAGTCCGATGAGCACGAAGGGCGGCATTATCTTCGGAATAGGGATCGGATTCATTACGCTGATGATCAGGTACTTCGGGTCATATCCCGAGGGCGTCAGCTTCGCTATCCTCATCATGAACTCGACGGTTCCTCTTCTGAACAATTGGTTCCATCAGAAAAAATACGGGAGGGCTTAGATTATGGCTGTTAAATCCAATCTTACCAATATGGCTCTTTGCCTGACGGCGGTCTGCCTCGTTTGCTCCGCTCTTCTCGGAGGAATGTATGTCCTTACCGCTGAGCCGATCGCCAAGGCCAATGCCGACATTCTCAAGGCTTCGATCGGAGCTGTTCTCCCTGAGGGAGGCGAGCTTTCCGAGGCCAAGACAATCCAGGTGGGCGGACAGCCTTCCGAGTATTACGTCAGCACAGAAGGAGGTTCTGTCAAGGCTTATGCGGTGAAATCGACTGTCGTGGGTTTTGGAGGTCCCCTCACCCTCATGGTCGGAATCACTCCGGACGGAACCGTTTACAACACCTCCGTCCTGTCTCACACCGAGACCCCCGGCCTTGGAGCCAAGTGCACCTCTGACGAGCATTTCTATTCACAGTTCAAGGGATTCAACCCTGCTGAGAAGATTCTTTCCGTTAAGAAAGATGGCGGAGATATTGATGCCATTACCGCTTCCACTATCACCTCAAGGGCTTATGCTCTCGCTGTGAAAAACGCTGTGGAAGCTTTCAAGACCATTAAAGGAGAATAGGCTATGAGCAAGAGAAAACTTAGTATATTCACGAAGGGTTTCTTCAAGGAGAATCCGACATTTGTCCTTCTGCTGGGATTGTGCCCGACCTTGGCGACCACCACTTCCGCGATTAACGGCATGAGCATGGGCCTCGCGACACTTTTCGTCCTGGTGCTCTCTAACATAGTGATTTCCGCTATCGCCCCGGTGGTTCCGGACAAGGTTCATATTCCTGTCTATATCGTGGTTATCGCTACCTTTGTGACTATCCTCCAGTTCGCCATGCAGGCATACACTCCCGACATGTACAAGACCCTCGGTCTTTTCATCCCGCTTATCGTCGTGAACTGTATCGTCCTCGGACGCGCTGAGGCCTACGCCTGCAAGAACGGGATAGTTGACTCCGCGTTGGACGGCCTCGGAATCGGTTTCGGCTTCACCATGAGCCTGACTGTCCTCGGTCTTGTCCGCGAGATTCTCGGTAGCGGATCCGCTTTCGGCTGGAAGTTCATCTCCGGCGACGGTATCCTTGTGTTCGTGATGGCCCCCGGCGCTTTCATCGCCCTGGGTTATCTGATGGTCCTTTTCAACAAAATCGCTAAAAAGAGCTAGGCTATGGAATATTTCCTCATAATCATCTCGGCGATATTCGTCAATAACATCATGCTGGCCCAGTTCCTGGGCACATGTCCTTTCATTGGAGTTTCCAGCAAGATCTCCACGGCGACAGGAATGTCAGGAGCGGTGGTGTTTGTCATCACTCTCGCTACTTTGGTGACCTATTTGATCAACAAGTACTTGCTCGTCGTTTTCGGCCTTGAGTTCCTTCAGACTATCGCCTTCATCCTGGTGATAGCGGCCCTGGTGCAGATGGTCGAGATCGTGCTTAAGAAGATCAGCCCGTCGCTTTATCAGGCTCTCGGAATATTCCTGCCCCTTATCACCACTAACTGCGCTGTTCTCGGTGTGGCTCTCAATGTGGTGACAAAGGAATTCACCTTCGGAGGTGGAGCCGCCCACATGCTCAATCTTGGTGAGTCTGTGGTTTACGCTTTCGCCACCGCCCTCGGTTATGGAATGGCCCTCATCCTGTTTGCAGGCTTGAGAGAGCATCTTGAATTAAACGATGTTCCCAAGCAGTTCAAGGGCGTGCCTATAGCTCTTGTGACCTGCGGCATCCTGGCTATGGCCTTCATGGGTTTCTCGGGAATGGTTTAGGCGTATGCGTAAGTTATTGCTTGTGATTGTGGCGTCAGTGGCTCTGGCCTCTGTCGCCGCGGCCCAGCCCAAGGCGATCGGCGTCCGCATCGGAAACTACGGTGTTGATGTCAGTTATGAGAACTACGCCGGGGAGAACGATTTCCTTGAGTTTGAGCTTGGCCTGGACAATGTATTCAACACCGAGGCTTTCCACTTTGACGGAGTCTATAATTTCATGATCGCCCATCCTGACTGGACTCCGGAAGGTCAGTGGGGCTTCTATGTGGGCCCAGGAGCAAGTGTGGCTGTCTGGGATAATGGTAAGAGCGAGAATGTTGTCTATGCCGGTCTTCTTGGAAATGTCGGCTTGGAATATATCTTCGATTTCCCATTGCAGATCTCTATGAGCCTGCGTCCCCGTCTCATGTTCGGAGACGGTAAGGTTCGCCGTAACGGCCTCCTGACCTTAGGTCTCGGAGTACGTTACATGTTCTAAGACTCATCACCTCTTTTTAAGGAGGCGGATATATGTCCCTTTGCTGTAGGAAGAATCGCTAACGCATTGGATATTCAGATAAGACAGCCCGAGAGGGCTGTTTTTCTTTGCCTTCAGGCGGGTCACGCCCTTGCCGTCACAACTGACCTCCACCCATTCCGGATCATATTTCAGCAGGAGGGTGTGCCAGGCGCCGGACGGAACATCGTCAGCTGTCAGATCGGTAGAGAATTGTGACTGTGACGCCACATAGGGATCGCATGGGTTGAACCAGCAGTCTGTCAGGTTAATCCGCATTGTGTCTTCAGCGAGGAAGAATCCTATCTCCACCTCTCCCTCGTGGCTGGCGGGAAAGTTCCATGTGAGCCCCTGGATGTCGTTGAACAGGCGCTCGTCAGGATATTTCGATAACTGCAGGACGTCAGAGTAGCCTCCTTCCGGGTCAGGGACGAGAAGGGCTCCGTTAGTGCGGTTCCAGGCGCAGTGGCCGTTCCCGGCGTATGCCTCGGCGGAACCAGAGATACTTTTGACATATACGAAGGTGCTCAAACCTCCGAGCCCTTCGATAAAATTATCCTGCCGTCCCGTCTCTTTGAGCCAATCCAGGTCGAAGATAAGCATGCGGCGTGAAACCGGGTTCTGCCCGAAAGTGACCAGGATCTTGTTGAAAGGCAACTCGAATGCTTGGAACTGGTGGACACTTTTGTCGAGCGAGTACAATACTCCTCCCACATAGCGGAAGTCCGCATTGTTCCGTATCCCGTTCAGGTAGATCTCACGTATTCCGGTCCATGTCCCGCCACCATCCTCTGATAAGGCGGCATGAGCGGCATCCCTATTGGTGAACACATCTTCCCACGTCCCATCCTTGACAGTCTCGGCCAGGGGAGGCATCTGGGTCTCATGGTCCAGCTCCGGCAGTGGCCTGGTGTTGTTCCAGAAGTTGAGGATTCTTCCGTCTGAGAGTGGAAGCATAAATGGTGTGGTTATACATCCTTGAAATACAGAAGGTTCCGGATGAGACCACGTCGTGCCGCCATCTTTGGAGTAAGACTGGTAGAAGGTGTCGGTGGCGTTCCGGATCAGCATAGTCATTAGATCTGGTCTGAGTTCACAAGCCATAGGCTCGGTTCCACAGTCATTGCTCCATCGGATTCCCTTGTGAGGATACGCTATCTCTGGTTTCGGAGGATGGGGAAGCTCGACCAGGTGGAAAGTTTTCCCATAGTCGTCAGTATAAATGAAAGTTGGGACGGACTCATTACGCTCGTTTCGGCGTTGTCCGGTGAAGAAAATCCGGTCGGAAAAGTCTGATTTAGTTGGCTGGAAGCAGTCGGAAAACCTGTAGGAAGACACTTTGACTCTGACAGGATCCGGATCTTCCGGCCCGACTTTGGAAATCAGGAACCATGTTCCTTCGGCATCTGTTGTGGAAGTGACGAAGATTCCTTTCTCTGGGATATAAGTGGCAGCTCCCATATTGCCTCGGGAATAGTATAGTTTCCATGTGAGACCGCCGTCAATGGATGAGAGGTACGCGGCTTTTCCTTTCGGGCTGGTTTCAGTGCGTTGGACGGAACCATAGCAACGGATCTCGCCGTCCGGCATGACACATACGCTCCGTCTAGCGTCTTCCAAGGGAGTCGCAACGATCGTGGGAGCATAGATGGCTTTGAGCATCTCTTTCTCATCATCTGACATCCTGTCCTCCATAGCTTTAAGCCAAGGACGTTGGCGCTGCTGCCCGTAAGATATCACACAGAGAGCCATGCCTATTACTAAAATAATCTTTCTCATTGTGCTCGGATTGGTTATCAGTGAATGGCCGCAAGTTATCAAATAATTATTGATACTGGGCTTTTTTCGTTAATTTTGTGTGTATCCTTATTTGAATGTCATGAAACGATTAGTCAAGATTAAGGCCATTCTGGGCTTTTTGTTATTCTCCGCTGTAGCGGCTTATGCGCAGGAAAACAAGTCTTATCTCTACACGGATGCTTCGACATTCCCTATCTACGGGAAGGCGGTTCCGAACACTTCGGCTACTTATGAGAGGCTTCCCGCTTCGTTGGAAGGTATTATCCGTCAGGATGTTTGGGGACTGGCTCACCATTCGGCCGGGATTTCGGTGCGCTTCCGTTCCAATTCACCTTCCATCAAGTTGAGGTGGATCTCCTTCGGTCTCGCCACGATGAACCACATGACAGACACCGGTACGAGGGGACTGGATCTTTATACCCAGGATCCAATCGATGGCCATTGGAGATTCGCCCGAAGCGCCAGACCTCAGAAGGACACGCTCAACGACGTAATGGTCATCGGCAACATGGAGCCTGTGATGAGAGAATATATTGTCTATTTTTCCCTTTACGAGGGTGTCAAGAAGCTTGAGATCGGAGTCGAGGAAGGCTCAGTTATCGATCAGCCAGCCCTTGACAGTCCTAAGAAAGGTTCTCCGATCGTGATGTATGGGACGAGCATCCTTCAGGGAGGTTGCGCCAACCGACCGGGAATGGCTTTCACGAATATTATCTCCAGGGAGCTGGACAGGGAGGTCGTCAATCTCGGATTCAGCGGCAACGCAAAGCTTGATTATGAGATCGCCGAGTTGATGGCTTCTGTTGAGAATCCGTCACTTTTCGTCCTGGATAATGTGCCCAACTGCAATGCGTCACTTATTGATGAGAGAGAAGAGAAGTTCTTCAGAATTATTAGGGATGCCCATCCTGACGTGCCGGTTGTGTTTATAGAGAATCCCAATTATCCCCATACTGTCTTCGACCAGAAGGCCGCGGCAGACGTGGCGGCCAGAAACGCCTCTATGCGAGCGGTTTACGAGAAACTGAAAAAGGCGGGGGAGAAGAGGATATATTACATAAAGGGCGACAAGATGCTCGGAACCGACGGCGAGGCCACTGTTGACGGTGTCCACTTCACCGATCTCGGCATGGTCCGCTACACCGAATACGTCCTCCCGACCCTCAAGAAAGCTCTCCGGAAGCGCTAGATATCTCAAAGCCTTCTCCGGTGCCTATGTGAGGGATCTTGCCCGTAGCGGCTAATTTGCGAATAAAGTCACAGCCTGCTGGCAGCGAAGGCGATGCGGGCGGCGGTGTCGATCTTGCCGATGCGCCAGACGATGTCGGCGATTCCGAGGCCGCTGGCACTGCCGGCAAGGGCGAGCCTGAGGGCGTTCATCACCTTGCCCATCGGCCACTCGTTGCCTTTGATGTATTCCTCAATCGCTGATCCGACTCCTTCGAGAGTCCAATTTCCGTCGAAAGTCTTGACGAATTCTCCAACCTTGGAAACCATCTCGACTATCTCCGGCTTCCAGAACTTGTCCACATCCTTAGCGATGAAAGGCGCTGTGAGGGAATCGTCATAGACCTTGGCTCGAGGGTCAACAGGCCTCGCGTCGGCGGCTCCTGGAGCAACCTGGGGACCGGCCTTGATCCCGAACGCCTCAAAGTCAGCGGGGGCGACGAACAAATACGATGCTATTGCCCAAAAGTCCTGGACGAAAGTGGCCCTCTCCTTTGTGAAAGCGACAACGCTCTGGACGTAATCCCTTGTGAATATGTGATTTCTCAAATCTCCGCCAGCTACATTGAACTCGGCTCCGGCCGTTAGGGCGCACTTGGGGCAGTCGATAACGTTGATCCCGTGCTCCTCAAGGACAGGGACAAGAAGATCGGTGAGTTCCTTGTCGGTCTTCATGCGAAGATATTCCCTGTTGTACCATTTGGCTTTCTCCGGATTGAATTTGGCGCCAGCTTTCTGAACCTTGTCCAGGGAGAATGCGCCGATGAGTTCTTCCATGGTGAACAGCTCCCGGTCATCGCCCGGGTTCCAGCCGAGCATGGCGAGCATATTCACGAAAGCCTCCGGGAAATATCCGTCCTCGCGGTAACCCCTTGAGGTTTCTCCTTCGGGGTTTGTCCAGCGAAGAGGGAATACCGGGAATCCCATCTTGTCGCCGTCTCTCTTGCTGAGCTTACCATTACCAATAGGCTTGAGCAGCAGGGACAAGTGCGCGAAGCGAGGCATTGTGTCCTCCCATCCGAAGGCCTTGTAGAGCATGTAATGCAAAGGCAGGGAAGGGAGCCACTCCTCTCCGCGGATGACCTCGGAGATCTCCATAAGGTGGTCGTCCACTATGTTGGCGAGGTGGTAGGTGGGAAGTTCATCCGCTCTCTTCCACAGGACTTTATCATCCAGGGTGTCAGTGTTGACCTCGATGTGGCCCCTGATCAGGTCGTCCATCTTGACGACGGTGTCCGAGGGCATCTTGAAGCGTATCGTCCAGTCAGAAGTCTCCGCAAGCAACCTCTCGACCTCAGCTGGAGGAAGAGTGAGGGAGTTGCGCAGCGACATCCTTGAGACCTGGTTGTAGATGAAGGTCTGTCCAGCGGCTTCAGCTTCGGCCCTGGCCTTCCCCAGCTCTTCGGCTGAGTCAAAAGCGTAGTAAGCGTAGCCATTGGCGATCAGCTGCTCGGCGTATTTCCTGTAGATAGGCTTGCGCTGGCTCTGGCGATATGGGGCATGAGGATGCCTTGCTGAAGGAGTCTCGACGACCTTTCCGTTCGAGTCCACTCCCTCATCCGGGATTATGCCGCACCAAGTCAGTGCCTCGATGATATATTCCTCGGCCCCCGGGACAAACCTATTGGAGTCGGTGTCCTCGATCCTTATGATGAAGTCTCCACCTTTCTGCTTGGCATACAGATAATTATATAATGCTGTCCTGACTCCACCCATGTGCAGCGGCCCTGTCGGGCTGGGAGCGAACCTTACTCTTGTCCTTCTTTCCATCTGATTCTCTTTAGTTGTTTTCTTTCTCTTGCCTTACCATTCTCTTTATCGCCGGTACGCTTTCGAGCTCTCCGATGCTCTCGCCTGGAGACACGACAAGAGCCGGTTTACGGTCAATGTCGAAGTGATATCTCTTGACGTTGTCCGCGGCGTTGTACCCTATCATATTCATTCCGGAGGGCAGGTCGGAGATGCTGACATCCTCGGCACCAACCATATTGCTCTTCTCGAACTTGAAATCCTTCCCGATAATGATCAAATTGCCGAGATCCGTTTTTGTGATCTTGGATAAGTCATTGACTTTGAAGCCAGTGGCTATCGCAGTAATCATAACCTTGTCTCCAATCTCGGGATCCGTCTCCCACACAAGTCCGGTCTTGAATTTGTTGACGTTGCCTGTGTAGTCGCCAATCTTGGCGTTGATTTCCTTGAGGTCGTCCATCGTTAGACCCTTCTCATTCTTGCCGCAGGTGATATTGATCAGCAAATTCTTGGCCGTAGTGAGGTCGAAGTCATTCAGAAGAGGGGAGTGCAACGCTCCCTGGACCGCTTCCTCAATGCGGTTCTCGCCAGATCCGACACCGGCACCCATCAGGGCCATTCCGCTGTTCTTCATCATGGTCTTGATGTCCTCGAAATCGACATTAATATAGCCGGGCTTAGAGATGATCTCGGTTATGCCTCGCACGGCCGTTGCGAGTACCTCGTCAGCCTTCGGGAACGCGTCATGGATAAGAAGCCCCCCGAAGAAATCGTAGAGTTTCTCGTTATTTATGATCAGCAGGCTATCGACATTCTTGACCAACTCATGAATACCGTCTATCGCTCTGGAAAGGGCCATGTCACCCTCGTTCTCGAACGGGATGGTCACAACGGCGACAGTGAGGATGCCCTTGTCCTTCGCCATCTTGGCTATCTGAGGAGCCGCTCCAGTACCGGTGCCTCCACCCATGCCGGCGGTGATGAAGAGCATCTGGGTACCTTCGTTAAGTACCACTTTCTCAATTTGTTCCTGTGCCTCAAGAGCCGCATTGCGCCCCTTGACAGGATCTGTCCCGGCTCCGAGGACACTGCGTCCTATGTGGATTTTTACCGGCACAGGGCTTTCTTCCAGCGACTGCCGGTCAGTGTTGCAGACAATGAAACTGCAACCTTCCACCTTCTCCCGGAACATGTAATTTACGGCGTTGCATCCGCCACCTCCGACTCCGATGACCTTGATCATGGACTGGATAGGAGTCCAATCGCTGGACTCGGCTATATCGAAATTGTCAAATTCTCCCATTGGTTTCCTCTTTTAGATTTCCTCGTTTTCCATGTCGTCGAATATGTCACCGGCAGCTTTGCTGATGGTGTTTTGAATATGCTTGAACCAGGTGAACTTAGGCTTTGGCAGGGGCTTTCTTTCCTTTTGCCTCTCTTTCTTCCTGTCCTTTGCCTTTTTGATTTCATCCGGGGTGTAGTCGTCGAATACGCTTGGACCTTCCTCTTCTTGCGCCGCGATCACAGAGGCCTCGATGGCCGGCTCTTCGGGCGCCCTCTCTTCGTCCAGATCCTTCGCTTCGCTCTGGGACTGGTTGGTGAGCGGAGTCGAACCATCGCTCGGCCCTTCGGCTCCGCTCTGGGACCGGTAATCGTCGCTCATAGACCGATGGTCGTCGCTCTGGGACTGGTTGGTGAGCGGAGTTGAACCATCGCCCTGCCCTTCGGCTCCGCTCAGGGACCGGTAATCGTCACTCTGGGGTCTGGGCTTCGGGGCTGTCCAGAAGCGGCGGGCCGGAGCCTCATTGACGCAGTTCAGCATCTTGTCCGCTTTAGCGGCCAGAATCATTCCCATTGAAGTAGCCGCGGAAGCCTCTCCGGCCTCAGGGCAGCCCTCGCAGGAGAAGAACCTCCTCGGATATCCGATTTTCACTGAATATCCGGAAAGATCCTTTATGTAGTTGGCGCAGTTCACTATCTCGGCGCCTCCTCCTGTCACGACAACTCCGGCCCTCAGGATGTCCTCGCTGGCATAGCCGCTGGCCTGGATGTGGTAGAGAAGGGCTTCGATTATCTCCTTCATCCTGGCGGAGATGATCTCGGAGATGTACTTGACAGTCACCTGGGCGGTCGGCTCGTCGTTCTCATCAACTATCTGGATGGATTTCTCACCCATGGCTGACAGTTTTCCGGGCATGCAGGCTCCGTAGGCCCTCTTGATGTTCTCAGCGAGGTCAAACGAGAAGTTGCACTCGGTCTTGATGTCCCTGGTGATGCTGTTGCCGCCGAACGGGATAGCGGCGTAGTATCTCATTATCTTTCCTTTGAATATGGTCACTGAGCTTACTCCGGCACCGATGTCAATCAGCGCGACGCCATTCTCCATCTGCTCCTCCTTGAGAACGGCTCTTGCGGTGATCCCGGGAGTGAAGTACTTCTTGGCGATAGCGATATTCATGCTGTTGAACACGTTGTCGATGTTGATCGAGTGCCGTCTGCTCCCGATGAAAACCTTGAAGTTGCCTTCAAGTTTCTCGGCGGTCATACCCACGATGTCGTTCTCAAGCTCGTTGAGGCTGTCCTCCGTGGAGAAGGACTGCGCTACCGCCCCGTAGATCACCTCGTTTTTGGAGTCGCTGAGCGGATATTCCTCCAAAGCCATGGATTTCAGTGTCTTGACCTCGCTTTCCTCGATCTGGGAGTCGGAATCTGTCCTGATCATGCTCGCCGAGGCGCTTTCCTGGCGGACATAGTATCTCGGCAGACCGACAATCACCTGCTGGATCTTGATCTTGAGCTCTTGCTGGGCCTGGGTGAGAGCATCCCTTAGCACTCCCTCCACCTTTCCGGGGTTGTTGACGTAACTGTACCGGATCCCCTGTGAAGGAGTCTCCCTGTAGTAAATCACCTGGACGTCGTTGCCCAGGATTCTGGCCACGCACACCGCCAGTTTGGACGTGCCCAGATCGACAGACGCTATGTACCGTTCTTCCATATTCTTATTTTCTGCAGATTATCTGACCGTTATATTTCAAATTGACCGTTGAGTAGAAGCCTTCACCTTTTTCAGGAAGGATGTTCGTATAGTATTTCCCCATTTTGGAGAATTTTTCCTCGAACCCGTCGGGGAGACCGAATATGAATGTCTCTTTTCCTTGCCTTGGAATCATCACCAGATCCCCTTCCGGTCTGACTGAAATCTGGCTTATATTCTCTGACCAGGTCTTTGAACTCTTCATATAGTTGATAAGGGTTATAATGTCCCTCAGCCACTCTTTTTCCTTGTCCGTGACAGGCTCGCCCTTGTATCCGCTCTCAAATGTGAGCGGGACGTCTCCGTCGATGATCGGCACCTGCGAGGTGTAGTTGCTCTGGAGGGGGAACAGGAATCCCTTCTCGTCGGCGTAGAAGCCGTTGCCGCCTTTCTGGAACCTGATGACCGGCTCTCTTTGGAATACTTTGACGTTCAGCATTCCGTCAGGGGTCGTGAAAGCCTCGGTTTTAAGGATGGCGCTCTTGTTGTCGAGTATCCTCTCGACTTTGGCGAGATCCACGCTGTCCAGCCTCTGGCCTATGTAAGCTCCGTATTCTTTGGACAGATAGCCTTCAATGTCCTCCTGGGTCACGAAGTTGTAGCCGTCAGCGAACTCAACATTGACTCCTCCACAGGTCAGCTGGCGCTTTCTGTCCCCGTTCATCCCGAATATCACCAGGATGGCAAAGGCCAGGGCGCAGGCTAGAGCCGCGATGATGGCTATCTTAAGTCCTTTCCTCATTTTCCAAGTCTTTTCTCAAGCGATTCAGTTATGGGACCGATGAACCGGTCGATGTTGCCCGCACCGAAAGTCGCCAGCACGTCAAGCGGCTCTTTATCAAGATATTCCATGAGTTCCTCTTTCCTGAGAAGAACTTTCTCGGGCGTCGTGACCTTATCGAATATTATTTCAGAAGTGACCCCGGGAATCGGTTCCTCCCTGGCGGGATATATGTCCAGCATGATGAGCTTATCGACAGCGCTGAGTGCCTCGGCGAACTCTCCGGCGAAGTCCCTTGTCCTTGTGAACAGGTGAGGCTGGAATATGGCCGTGAGTTTTCTTCCGGGATACATCATCCTTATGGATGAGATAGCGCTCGCAAGCTCCCTTGGGTGGTGGGCGTAGTCGTCAATGTATGTGAGTGAGGGGCTTGCAACATGGACATCCAGCCTTCTCATCACTCCCGCGAATGTGCCGATGGAACTCTTTACGGCCTCCGCGGGCATACCCTGAGTAAGGCAAACCGCCGCGGCCGCGACACTGTTCTCCACATTTACCCATCCTGGCACCCCGCACCTTACGCCTTTGATAACCCCTCCGGGATGGACAAGGTCGAACACATAGTGCCCGAGCTCGTCAGGTTTAGCGTCCACCGCATGGAAGTCGGCTGACGGGTCATCGTAGCTGTAGGTCAATATCTTGGCTTTCGTGTCGGCTGGAGTGATGTCCAGACCTTTTTTGATTATGACGCAGCGGGACACCAGAGAGGCGAAAGCCTTGAAAGCTTTGCAGTATTCCTCGTGGGTCCCGTAGATGTCGAGATGGTCGGCGTCCATGGCGGTGATTACGGCGACCGTCGGATGCAGCTGAAGGAAGGAGCGGTCATATTCATCGGCCTCGGCCACGAAAACCGGAGTCTGGCTTACCAGGAGATTCGTCCCGTAATTCTTGGATATTCCTCCCAGGAACGCTGAGCATCCGGAGGCGGATTCCGTTAGTATGTGGGCCAAAAGGGTGCTGGTCGTCGTTTTGCCGTGCGTTCCCGCCACGGCCAGACATGTCTGCCCTGAGGATAGCTCGCCCAGCATCCTGGATCTTTTTACCAGGGTGTACCCGTGCTCTCTGACATAAACCATCTCGCCGAGGTCGTCCGGTACGGCGGGGGTGTAAACCACAAGCGTCGAGGCCACATCCTTGGGGATATAATCCGGATCATCGGTGTAATGGACGCTGATACCTTCTCTCTCAAGCTCTTTGGTCAGGTCCGAAGGTGTCCGGTCGTATCCGGCCACGGGATAACCCTTGGTCTTGTAGTACCTTGCGATGGCGCTCATGCCGATGCCGCCTATCCCGATGAAATATATTTTTGAATATTCTGACATGGTCTCTCTTAAACAAGCTTATAGACTTCCTCCGCAATCCTGTCCGCCGCGTCCGGCAGAGCCATTTTCCCGGCGTTCTCCTCAAGGCTTTTTATCTTGTCCGGGTCTTTAAGCAGCTCCAGGGCTGTCGGAATCATCTTCTCCATGGCCTCAGCGTCCTTCACGATCATAGCCGCGTCTTTCCGGACAAGGGCCATGGCGTTATGGGTCTGGTGATCCTCAGCCACATTGGGGGATGGAACGAATATGACCGCCTTATGCGCCGCGCAAAGCTCCGAGACGCTGCTGGCTCCCGAGCGGGAGATGATCACGTCAGCGGCGGCGTACGCCAGTTCCATCCTGCCTATGAAGTCGGAATATTTGACCTTCGCAGCGAGCTCCGGATTCTTCATGTTCTGCTCCTCCATGAATATGTCCACATCCGGTTTATAGTATTTGCCGCATTGCCACAGTACATCGACGCCCTCCGATCCAGGGCAACCGTCGCTGATCCATTTACGGACGCATGAGTTGAACTTGGCGCTTCCGAGGCTTCCTCCAACGATGAAAATATGCTTCTTGGTAGGATCCAGGCCATATTCCCTCTCTCCCTCCGCCTTCATCTCCGGGGTGCAAGGAACGAAGACGCTCCTGATCGGATTGCCGGTCATGACTATCTTGTCCTTCGGGAAGAACCTTTCCATACCCTCGTAGGCGACGCAGATGCTCTGGACCTTGCTCCCGAGTTTCTTGTTGGTGAGACCGGCGAAACCGTTCTGCTCCTGGATCAGGGAGGGGATTCCCATCCTTGTGGCCGCCATCAGCAGGGGAGCGCTGGCGTAGCCTCCCACTCCGATTGCCACCTGCGGTTTGAATTCCTTTATCAGGCGGCGTGCCTGGCTGATGCTGGACAGCACCCTGAAGGGCACGCTCATATCGTTCAGTATGTTCTTTATGTTCAGCTGCCTTTGGAGTCCGGTGATTGGCAGCCCGACGATTTTGTAGCCGGCGGCAGGGACTTTCTCCATTTCCATCTTGCCCTTGGCTCCGACGAAAAGGATCTCCGTCTGGGGATTGATCTCCTTAAGTTTGTTGGCGATAGAGACGGCCGGGAAGATGTGTCCTCCGGTTCCTCCGCCACTGATTATTACTCTTAAAGGTTCTTTCATACCAGTGTTCCTCCTATTCGTTATTATGGTCGTCTATTCCGTAGTCCGGAATGTCATTGTCATGGATAGGCAGCTCAGATTCAAGTACTTCCAGGTCGTTAAGGCGGCTACTGACCTCGTTATCACTCTCATGTTCCACAAGTGGAGCCGCTTTTTCCGCCTCACGGGCAATCTTCCTTCTCGCCATCTTGCTGATGGACAGGATGATACCAAAGGCCACGCTGAACATCAGGAACGAGGAGTTGCCATGGCTGACAAGAGGCAGGGTCTGACCGGTCAAAGGTCCCAGGTCACAGTTGATCATGATGTGCATCATCGCCTGGCCTGTGATCAGGATCACCAATCCGGCTACGGCTGTCTTGGCGAAGTGGTTGTCGCAGTTGCGCACGATTATGGATCCCCTTGCCAACAAGCTTATGTACAGGATGATCACGAGCATGCCTCCCAGCAAACCGTATTCCTCGACTATGAAGCTGAACATGTAATCTTCGAACATGATAGGCACGACATATCTCTGCGTGCTTCTTCCAGGTCCTTTGCCGAGGAGGCCGCCTTCGTGGATGGCGATCTTAGCGCTGAATGGCTGCTTGAGCTTGTCCAGCGCCTCTTGGAATTCTGAGCTGTTGCGAGGCGCTGTACGGATAATCTCCATGCGCTTTTCCGTGCTGTCGGTAGAAAGCCTGTTCATGGCGGATTCCAGATGCGGGAATGGCTTCTGGTCGCTCGGCTTGTTCGAGGCTGCGTTGATTCCGACGCATCCGATAAGCAGACCTACAGCCACGAGCCCTGGCACCACGAGCTCCTTGATGCTGATACCTCCGATCAGGATCGTGATGAACATGATTCCTCCGATGAATATGGTGCTGGAGAGACTTCCGACCATAATCCCGAGGCAGACGGTGAAGATAGGGAAGTAGATGTAGGTTATCTTCTTCACCAGAGGTTTGCTCCAGAAAGGATATTTTGTAGCCAACAAGTTGGCTATCATGAATTTGTCATTGCGGTACGCGTTCACTGCCCAGGCCAGGTACATCACCATGGCCACCTTCACGACCTCGAAAACATGGAGCTGGAAACCTCCGACCTGGACTATTCGCCAGGCGCTGTTGACGAAGATCGGCTTAATGGGACCGACCGGTTTGTGTGTCGCCAGGATCAGCAGGAAAAAGATCGAGACAAGGTAGCCAAACTGGGAGACTATCCTGAAGAATCCGATGCTCCTGATGTTGTAGCAAATGACTATGAACACCAGGCCAAGGAGAGAGATCTTGATCTGCTCGGTGACGATAGCCATCCTGGAAGTGTTCTGGGATATGGCCAACTGCGAGGTTGAGGAGAAGATGGCCACGATGGAGATCAGCATCAACATCAGCGCGATCATCCACACGACCTTGTCTCCCTCGAGGTTGTCGAAGAAGTTCCAGAAAGTTGTTTTTTTCTTCTCTTGGGCCATATTCCTGAATATTCTAAAGCATTCTCACGGCCTCTTTGAACTTACGACCCCTGTCCTCGTAGCTGGTGAACAGGTCGAAACTAGCGCAGCAAGGGCTGAGGAGAACGACATCTCCGGCCTCGGCGAACTTACTGGCCTCTTTGACAGCGTCAGCGGCTGAACGTGTCTCGACGAGTTTTCCTTCACCGACGATGTCCCCGAACGCGGCTTTGATCTTGGAGTTGTCCACTCCCAGGCAGACGATAGCCTTGACTTTGTCCTTTACCAGGGGCTTAAGCACCTCGTAGTCATTGCCCTTATCCTTTCCGCCAACTATCCAGACCACCGGCTTGCTCTGGCACTCAAGGGCATACCAGGCGGCATCGACGTTGGTCGCCTTGGAGTCATTGATGTACAGGACGTCCTTAATGCTCAGGACCGGCTCGAGCCTGTGTTCGACAGGCTGGAAGGTGGCGAGGGACTCCCGGATAGTCTTATTGTCAATGCCGGAAGCCTTGGCAGCGAGTGCGGCCGCCATAGAGTTGTAGATGTTGTGCTTTCCGCCCAGCGCGAGCTCTTTGAGGAATATGTCGCACTCCTCGTCCTCGTACTTGACGACGATCTTGTCGTCCTTTACAAAGGCACCCTGCTCCACCTCGGTCTTTTGGGTGAAGGGGAGGCGCTTCGCTGAGAGGATTATCTTGTTCAGGTGGTCAATAGTGATCTCGTCGTCGGAGTCGAAGATAAAGCAGTCTTCGGGGCTGAGATTGCGGGTAATCCTGAACTTCGCCTTGACGTAGTTCTCGAGCTGGTAGCCATAGCGGTCCAGATGGTCGGGAGTGATGTTGGTGATGATGGCGATGTCCGGATGGAACTCATAGCAGTTGTCCAGCTGGAAACTGCTTATTTCCAACACGTAATAGTCAAAATGCTCGGTCGCCACCTGGTAGGCGTAACTCTTTCCGATGTTGCCTCCCAGACCGACATTCAGTCCGGCGTTCTGAAGAAGGTAGTAGATAAGCGAAGTCGTGGTTGTCTTGCCGTTGCTTCCCGTGATGCAGATCTTTTTGGCGTTGTCATACCGCCCGGCGAACTCGATCTCAGAAAGGATAGGAGTCCCTTTGGCCTCGAGTTTCTGGATCATCGGGACAGTGCTGGGGATTCCGGGGCTCTTAATAACCTCGTCGGCATTGAGGATAAGATCCTCTGTGTGACCACCTTCCTCAAACGGGATGTCCCATTTGCGAAGGTCGTCAGCATAATGCCCGGCGATCTGGCCATTATCTGAAAGAAACACGTCGAATCCCTTCACTTTAGCGAGGACGGCGGCTCCGACACCGCTCTCTCCTCCTCCCAAAACTACAATCCTGCTCATATCTTTTTTATTCATTTTTATCTTATTACCTCACTTTCAACAACGCCAATGTGGCGACCGCCAGAATGATTCCTATCAGCCAGAACCTGGCTACGATCTTCGCTTCCGGGATGGCATGGACCGGCTTCTGGATAAGGGCCGGGATGCCCTCTTTCTGGTAGTGGTGGTGCAGGGGACTCATTTTGAATATCCTGCGTCCCTCGCCATATTTCTTCTTCGTGTATTTGAAATAATACCTCTGCATGATGACGGACAGGGACTCCACCAGGAATATTCCGCAAAGGATGGGAAGGAGGAGTTCCTTGCGCATAAGAACAGCTCCCACGCCGATGATACCTCCGATCGTGAGGCTGCCTGTGTCGCCCATGAAAACCTGGGCGGGGTAAGAGTTGTACCACAGGAATCCCATCAAGGCACCGACAAACGCGGCCATGAACACAGCTATCTCTCCACTCCCTGGGATGTACATTATATTCAAGTAGTCGGAATTGACCAGGTTGCCTCCAACCCAGGCCAGAATACCGAGCACCACTCCGACAATGGCGCTTGTCCCCGCGGCGAGGCCATCCATGCCGTCGGTGAGATTGGTTCCGTTGGAGCAAGCCGTGATGACGATCACTATCATCAGGACGTAGATCGCCCATTTGCAGTACCATCCCCATCTGCCCTTGAAGGGGGAGAGCCATTTGTAGTCGAACTCGTTGTCTTTCACGAACGGGATGGTGGTTTTTGTGCTCTTCACGACATTCTCCATCTGCCATCCGGCGTCCTCGGCCACGAGAGTCTCGGAGTCCACATCGAGGGCGTCCCTGTCTCCCTTCTCGACTATATTCGCCACACCGGCTTTCACGGGCACTTTCTCCCTGATGACGATGTCATTGCTGAGCCATACTGTCATGCCGATTACCAGACCCAGGAAAAGCTGGGCGAGGAGCTTCACCTTGGGATGCAAGCCTTCTTTATTGTGCTTGAACACCTTGATGTAGTCGTCAGCGAATCCGAGGGCTCCGCACCACAGGGTGGTGAAGAGCAGAAGCTGGAGATAAACATTGGTCAGGTCGCAGAACAGCAGGGCGGGGACCACTATGGATATGATGATTATGATACCACCCATAGTCGGTGTGCCTTTCTTCTGCATCTGCCCCTCCAGACCGAGATCCCTTATGGTCTCACCAATCTGCTTGCGCTGCAGCCAGCTGATGATTCTCCTTCCGATGAAGATGGATATCAGGATCGCGGCCACGCTGGCGAGCATCGCCCTGAAGGACAAGTATTTGAAAAGTCCTTGTCCTGGGATGTCGAATTTCTGGAGATATTGGAAAAGGTGGTATATCATGGTAAATCTTATTTTTCAGTTATTTCCATCTGTTTGAACACTTCCGAGACAATCTCTCTCTCGTCAAAGTGACGTTTTTCGGTCCCGATAATCTGATAGGTCTCATGGCCCTTGCCGGCAAGAAGGATGATGGTACCGGGGCGGGCGAACATGATGGCCGCGCGGATCGCTTCCTTCCTATCCGGAATGAATATCGCTTTAGCCAGGCCTTCAGGGCCGAATCCGGCCTTTATCTCATCGAGAATGTCTTCTGTCCTTTCTGTGCGGGAATTGTCTGAGGTCACGATGATCTTGTCCGAATATTCTTCGGCCACCTTGGCCATCTCGGGTCTCTTTGTCCTGTCCCGGTCGCCTCCGCAACCGAAGAGGCAGACCAGATCCTTCCCCTTATCGATGTCCCTCAATGTCTGGAGCACGTTGTCCATGGCATCGGGTGTGTGGGCGTAATCTATTACCACAGAGATGTTTCTGGGTCCATTCATGACCTCCAGCCTTCCGGGAGCCGGTTCGAGCTTGCTGATGGCAACGAGGGTGTCCTCGGGATCCGCTCCGAGAGCCATCGCGGCGCTGTAGATCGCCAGGATGTTACTCGCGTTGTGGCGGCCGACCAGCCTTGTCCAGGCTTCCCGCCCGTCAATCCTCAGAAGCATTCCTTCGAAACTTTCCTCGAGCACTCTGCAAGTGTGGTCGGCTATGCTCCTGCATGAGAAAGTGACCACCTTGGCCTTGGTGTTCTGGACCATCACCTCGCCGTGTTTATCGTCGATGTTGGTGATGGCTGTAGCCTTCGGGCCGAGATTGTCGAAGAATAGCTTCTTGCAACGGAGATACTCAGCGAAAGTCCCATGGTAGTCAAGATGGTCATGGGTAAGGTTCGAGAATATCCCGACCTTGAATTCAAGTCCGGAGACCCTTTCCTGCTCCACACCGATCGAGCTGACTTCCATGAAGCAGAATTCGCATCCGGCGTCAACCATCTGGGCCATCAAGGAGTTTATGACGATCGGATCGGCGGTGGTGTTGGCTGTCTCGAAACGCTTGGTGCCCACATAGTTGGCTATTGTGGACAGAAGACCGCAGTTGTAGCCCTGCTCCATGAAGAGGTGGTACAGGAGGGTTACGGTGGTCGTCTTGCCGTTGGTTCCGGTGATTCCCACCAGGGAAAGCTTCCTGGAGGGATTGTCATAAAAGTTCGCGGCCATTATCGCCAGGGCGTGGCGGGAGGAGGCCACCTTGATGAAGGTGACAGATCCTTCGCTTCGCTCAGGATGACAATCTTCCTCATACACAATCGCCGCGGCCCCAGCCTCGATGGCCTTCCCGATATATTGGTGCCCATCAGTCCCGTGACCTTTAACGGCGATGAACAGCGACCCTCCGGAAACTTTCCTGGAGTCATCGCACACGTCCTTGATGTCGATGTCAAGCCTTCCCTTGACCTCGATCACACCGCTGTCTCTTATGATATTCTCAAGTCTCATTTCAATCCAATTGTCACTGTCGATCCAGGAGCCGCCTTCTGCCCGGCCTTGGGCACCTGTGAGGTCACATGACCGGTTCCTGAGTAAACACATTTCAGCCCGCTGTTCTCTATCATGAACATAGCGTCCTTGAGCCCAAGTCCCTTGACGTCCGGAATCACCGGCTCTTTAGGATCCGTGTATGAGGGCATGGGAGTCTCAAGAGCCATTTTAGGCACTACCGCTTTGGGTCCCAGCTCATTGCCCATGGACGGATCGAGGGCGTAAAGGGCATCTACGATCTCCCTCATCGCCGCGGCGGGGAGCACACCGCCATACACGCTGCCCCTGATCAGATATGATTTCAGGCAGATGATTGCACTGTATTTCGGCTCGTCAGCGGGGAAGAAGCCCACGAATGTCGCCAGGTTGTGATAACTGCCGTCCTTGGTGACGTAGGGCGAGCTCATTCCATATTTCTTTATCTCCTCTCCGGAGAGAACCTGTCTGGAGGTTCCGGTCTTTCCCGCTACAGTCATCTTCGCGCCTTTGAGACGCAGGGCGGCGGTTCCTCCGTCCGATGTGACCGCCTTCATGGCCCTGAGCAGAGTGTCCGCTGTCGCTTTTGAGCAGATTGAGGCGTTCAGGACCGAAGGACCCTTCTTGGTTTTCACCACGCCGTTTTTCTCTATGCTCTCTACCAGATAGGGTTTCATCATCTTGCCCTTGTTGGCAACGGCGTTGTAGAAGGTGAGAATATGGAGAGGGGTCTCCTTAATGGCATATCCCATGGCCACGGAACCGAGGTCCGTAGCGCTCCACATAGGTGAATCCGGGTTCGGAATCTCGGGTTCCCTGAGTCCGTCCAAATCAAAATCGAAGGCCTGGCCCAGCTTGTAGAGATAAAGTTTGTCAAGGAACTTCTTAGGATTCTCCGCGTAATTCTTGACGGCAAGGTACCTGAAAACGTAGTTAGAGGAGATCTCGAAACCGTGGAGGATGGAGATGTCCTTCATTCCGATGACGTGGTCGTCCTGGGGATATCCCGGAATTATACCGTTGTTGGTCGGAATCCTGTCGTCAAGTGATTGGATCACACCATCTTCCAGGGCTGTCATCAGCGTCGTGGCCTTGAAGACAGAACCTGGTTCGGAATTGAGGCCTATGGCCATGTTGAATGTCTCGTTCAGGCTCCAGTCGGTGGAGTCCCTCATGAGGTTGACCATTGAGCGGATAGCTCCGGTCTTGACATCCATGATGATGGCGCATCCCATCTCGATCGCCTTATTGTCTTCAATCTGCCTGCGCAAGGCCTTGTCCACGATGTCCTGCATCGTGATGTCAAGGGTTGTCCTGACGTCCAGACCGTCCTCGGGCTTGACGTAAAGGCTGTCATAGTTCTGGATCCTTTCCCTGTTGTCGGTGGGCCTGAGCCACATCTCGCCTTCTTTGCCATGGAGGACATAGTCATATTTCCCCTCAAGTCCTATGTGGTTGTTACCGTTGGAGTTGCTGTTGTCCTTGACGTAGCCGATAGTCCTCATGGCGAGTTTCCCGTAAGGGTACTGCCTGGTGTCTTTCTTCCTTACTATGATCCCGCTCTTGTACTGGCCCTCTTCCATAAGAGGCAGTTTCTGGAGACGCAGCAAGGTCTCCCTGTCCACGGGATGGCCGAGCCGGAGATACCTCGCTCCTTCCTTGCGTCCTTTCTGGATCATTTTCCAGTAGTTCTCCCCGTCGCCTCCCATCTCGGCTGAAAGGCCTTTGGCGAACAACTTGGCCTTGTCTTGCCACTCGGATTCCAGAGCCTTTCCTTCCTTCCCCTTGCTCTCGAAATAGTCTTTACGGACAGTGCAGTCCATGAACAGCTCGTAAAGGGGGGTGGACATCGCGAGCAACTTTCCGTCACTTCCGATTATGGTGCCTCGCTCCGGGTCGATCACGGATTTGACGCTCGCTGGGCGGAAGTATTTCTCTATGCTCTTGTCCGGTTTCCAGAACCATTGGATGTATGCGATTCTTCCCACAAGAATGACGGACAGTACCAGGAACGCCGCATAGAGATAGTACAGAATCATTCCGATCCTGTCCCTCTCCCTCTTGGTTGAATTCTGGTTAACTGTCGCCATCTTTACTTCTATTTTATCCTGTCAGCGGGTTTCTCGGGAATCGACAGGGCCGATCCTTTCTCCCGCAGCATGTCCTCTATCTTGCTCATTCTGCCCATGCTGGCCAGTTCGACCGTCTTTTGGGCGTGATATATCTCTATGTCCTGGAGGGCCTTACGGTTCTCCTCGACCTTGGTCAGAGTCTTCTCGATCTTTAGGCTCAGCCAAATGCTCACCCAGAACAGGAAGAAGGTGTAGATGATGTGGATGAAGTACTTGCTGACATGCAGCCTGAGCAGGAACTCTCCCTTGATCATCGCGAGGAAGGCGTTCTTGAGCCACTGGCCGATCTCGGCAAGCTTCCATTTTCTCTGTTTCTTCTCTCCAAGCATCTTATCTGCCTTCTTTTACCGCCGCTTTCCTGGCCACGCGTAGTTTCGCGCTCCTGGCCCTTGTGTTGGCGGCTATCTCGTTTTCGGCCGGAACCAACGGTTTCCTGTTCACCGCCTCAAGAGGTGCGTTGATGGCTCCGAACATGTTCTTTATTTCTTTCCCTTCCGTGTTCCCGGTCTTGATGTAATTCTTTACCATCCTGTCCTCGAGGGAATGGTAGGTGATCACGGCCAGGATCCCACCTTCTTTGAGAGACTCGGTAGCTCCCTGAAGGAACTTCTCAAGGGATCTCATCTCATGGTTGACCTCGATCCTCAAGGCCTGGTAAACTTTCGCCAGGTACTTGTGCTCGGCGAACTTCGGGAGCGCCGGCTCAAGAGCCTTGCCGAGGTCTCCGGTGGTGATTATCTTGGAAGCGGCCCTCGCTGATGTGACGAGAGACGCGATCCTTCCGGCGTTCTCCACCTCCCCGTAGGTCTTGAATATTCTCTCAAGATCCTCTTTAGGGTAGCTGTTGACCACGTCCGCTGCGGTTAACCCGCCCTCACGGTTCATCCTCATGTCCAGCGGAGCGTCGTACCTGAAAGAGAAACCTCTCTCGGCCGTGTCGAACTGGTGGGAGGAGACTCCAAGATCAGCGAGAATCCCGTCCAGGCCATCATTTAGTCTCTCGTGGAGGTCTTCCCTGTCATGTGAGAGCTGGAGAACGAAATTCCTGATGAAACGGAAATCCCCTCTAATCATAGTGAGACGCTTGTCTTCCAAAGCGTTCCGCAAAGCGTCCGCGTCACGATCGAAGGCGATGACGTGACCGTCTTCATTTAAGCGTGAAAGGATTCCGGCGGTGTGACCACCGCCTCCGAATGTGACGTCAGCGTATATTCCTGATGGATTGGTGACTAGGAACGAGAGAGTCTCGCTCAAAAGCACTGGGGTGTGGTATTCAGACATCTTCGCCCCTCCTATCTCTCTTGAGATAGCTGTCCGGCGATGTTCAAGAATTCCTCGTTCGAGATCGCGCTGGCCTCATACTTTTCCTTGGCCCAGATCTCTATCTTGTAATCGTTGCCCGAGAAGACTACCTCTTTCGTTACACCAATGGAGTCCAGAAGCTTTTTGGGGATCGAGACGCGTCCGAGCTTGGGGTCGGGTTCGACCACCGCGCGGCCTCGCATGTACTCTCTCCTGAAAGCGTCATGAGCGCGATTAAAGATATTCAACTTCGACATGACCTGCTCACTCTGGCGCTCCCATTCCTCGTAGGTGTACATCTCCAGGCAGTCGGTGAAGATGTTCTTCTTCACCACGAACCTCATGTCACCCTCGGCGGGCATCAAAGACTTGAACGGCGCGGGGAAGACAACCCTCCCTTTGTCGTCTATCTTTGAAGTGTATTCACCGATGAATGTGATCATGTCTTTAAACTAAAAATACTTCTTTCACGCTTGACCACAAAGATAGGAATATTTTTCCACTTTCTTCCACCATCTTACAATTTTTTCCACATATTTTTCCACCGGGCATGAAAAAAGCCCTCCGTTGAGAAGGGCTTTTAGCGTAAGTTGTTGATTATTAAATCAAATGTCAGAAATCGATAAAGCCGGCATTCCAGGCTCCGATAGCGGGTACTTCCACATAGGCCTCGCCATCAGAGTCTCTCCCGATGGTCAGGGTGACAGCCGCTTTCCGCATCTCCCGCCAGGTAGCGGTCTTGATGTCCGCGGGAAGGCCAGGAAGTGAGAAGCGAATGGCCTCCTGGGAGTCGATACGGCAATTGATAAGGCCCAGGGTGCGGATCGTTCCGTCATTGGAAACCCTGGGTATCACAAGCCCAATGAAGGGCGAGACGCACTTGGCGGGATACTTCGAGCGTCCCTGAATCTTGTCGCGGAAAGCCTGAACCGTAGAGGAGGTCTCTGAATATGTGTCCACTCCTTTAAGATCCTCGCCACTAAGGGCTCCAAGGCTTTCGCCAAGTCCGGGAATCACGGGGATGCCAAGCAGGCCGAAGGGGAAGAGGACATCGCTACTCACATCAGCGGTGAAACCGACCGGGACGGTTCCTTTGTTCGCCTTAGCATATTCATGTAATACGGGAGCACCTTCGTGGAGAGGACGCAGCATCCGCCTGGAATGGACATCCATGCTCTCCTCTCCGTTGTCGAGGACGAACATGCTGACCGCGTCAAGTCCGTATGCCAGGGCGGTGAAACCTTCCAGCAGGACAGCCTGTCCAGTCCTGGAACCGTAATGGCGGGGATGCGTCTCCACCTCAGGACACCATGAGTCCACGATGTCGGAACAACCCAGAACCCGCATGTAACGGGCCGCAGTCATGCTTTTCATTATTTGTCTGGAAGGCTCCAGCTTGTCATAGTAAGAACCTCCTCCTGGCCTGTATTCGACCTTTTTGCCGCTTACTTCGGCCATGGTGCGCAGGATAGTCCTCACGACAGTGGTGTCTCTATCCGCATAGGTCTTCTGGTAGCCCATCTTGGTCTCAGGAGAGACTGCCTTGGTTTCCTCGGCTATTATTCTGGCTATCCTGTCCAGAGAACTGATACTGAACTCTTTCCAGAGCTCTTCAAGAGCTTTGTCCTTGGTCATGGCCTTGTCCAGGGCCTTCCTGGTCCACACTTTACCCTCCTGCTCGCTGAAATCTGCGAGGCACTTTTCGCACCAGCATCCGATCCTGGAGTTCGCAGTGGCGGGGTAGTGGTTGTCATAACGGAGGTCGTCATCAACCCACATTACCCGGGGCTTGACTTGGGCATAAAGCCCGGCCATTTTCCGCATATATTCCAGAAACTCCGGTTGGCGGGGACAGTTGCAGAACTTTGCCTCGACTCCGGTTGAGCCTGTCCATCCAGTCCATGTCTTTGCCGAGAAATCCTCGGTCTCACCAAGAGAGTCCCCGTGGCCGATGGTCATCTGGACCTGTACGGAAGTACCGATACCAAGCTCGGCGAGATCCTCTTTGGCTCGTAGAAGTTTCTCCACATGGGCCCGGTGGGCTTCCAGAGGAATATCGCTGATGCCCGTGGAGAACCATATCTCGTCACAGCAGTCCGGATTGGCTTTGATCCCGGCAAGAAGGTCGTTCCACGCTTCCTCCGTGGCCGTGTTTGGCATCCTGAGTCTGAGCAACATGACGGGATCCCTCTTCGCGACGGGCTCCTTGGTGACCGGCTCGCTGACAGGTACTGAAGTGGAAAGGATGTCGTCGAGCTTGACGGCTTGGTAAACAATGTGAGACTGGCTGCCCTCATAGACTATTCCCACTGTCTCGTCATCTATCATGGCCATGCAGGAATATCCCCAGCCACCTTCCTCGTCCAGGAGAAGGGCGTGGGACCAAGTTTCTCCAAGGTCGTCGCTGGCCTTGATAGTGAACATGTTCCGGGTGACTTTAGAGTTAGGATTGGCGAAGAGCAGGGTGTTGCCGGCTTTCAGGATGCTGGCCTGGCAGACCGGCTCGGGAAGAACGTCGTTGGAGACATGGGCTGTCCATGTCTTGCCGAGGTCGGAGGTGACGAAAACTTTCCTGGTCCTGTCTTTTGTGCCATTGTTTCGCATGTTCAGCATCAGCACTCCGGGCTTTATCTCGACAACCTGATCCTCGCAGACATGGTCCACCGCCATGTTCGAGACTTGCCAGGTTTTCCCGTGGTCTTTGCTGTAGATGATTCCCGCGGAGGGGACCTTGTCCTTGTCCCATTCCTGGATGGGAACGACAAGAGTCCCGTCAGACATGGTGATTCCACATCCCGGTCCCTGGAACAGGGTAGCGCTTCCGGGCTGTTTCACCATCGGGGTGATACTCACTGGTTTGGACCATGTCTTCCCCTCGTCGGAGCTCTTTACCATGGCGATTTGGGCGACATCGATCGGATCGAATCCTTCTTTGGAAGAGAAGATAGAATAAGATCCCTCAAGCCCATGTGACCAGATGGCGAACACATAGATGTCACCGGTATTCTCGTCCACAAGCACGCAAGGGTCTCCGGTGCCATTCTGGTCTTTCGGGAGGCCTCCATATTCACCCATGTCCATCGCTATTCCCATCTTGCTCCAGGTCTTGCCTCCGTCTGAGCTTTTCTGGAAACCCACGTCAATATCGGCCTGAAGATCGAAGTAGGTGTTCCAGCGTATGTCATAGACAGCGATGAGGTCACCTTTCTTGGTTTTAGCCAGTCCTGGTATCCTGTAGGTGTCCACCCCGTCGTCCCCGTGATTCCTCAAGGCGACTCCGTAGCGCCTGTCCCAGGATGGCCCGTGTTCGATGATGGCTGTCTCACCGCCATCGAGCGATATCCTGTCCACTTTGCATGAGAAAGTGTCCGCCAAACCTATCTTGGCGGAATTGATGTTCAGGCTGACATAAAAATGGTTCTCACCCTTGACCAGGGGCCTGTCGAAAGCCAGTTTGACGGTGTTGGACTTCGGTTTCACCTTACTCTCGATGAAAACCGAGCGAGGCGCGTACCAGTCCTCCTGTCCGGCTCCCCAATAGTTGTAGTGGGACTTCATGACATTGGACTTCGTGCGCGACATCACCGGGGAGATCGTGCCGATGTACACGAGCCTGACATCCTTGATAGCTTTAAGGGGAATCCCATCCAGGGACACGACAACCTCCCCGGACACGTTCCTCGCGCTCTCGCTTGGAATGACTATCTCTGAGACAACATTAAACTCCCGGTCCACGATGACCGGCACCCTTGGATTGTACACAGTGACGGACGCCGCCGCCAGCAGTGTGGAAATAATGCTGATTAACATGGGTTAAATATAGTAAAAAATCAGACGAATGCCTATCTTTACATATTATGAGTTCAACTATGCGAAATACAGCCGTGATCACGCGTTCGCTGGTGACGGGGATGGCCATCCTGATCTCCATGATCCTGCCGGCCCAGACTTTTGAGAAAGGATTCGAGCAGTTGTACGAGAAAAAGGTTTCCGAGCTTTCGGAGGCTGGAAAAACAGTCTATAGGGGAGCGGTCCAGCCGGTGTGGAAAGACCCGTCGAAGTTCCTTTTCAGCACACCCACTCCCGACAGCGTGAAGGTTTTTGAAGTTGATCTTCAAAGAGAAACAATCTCGGAAACAACTGAGGCTGAGCTGAATGAGTTACGAAAGAATCCTCGTGGAGATTATCAGAGAGGGGAGCACCGTCCAGTGAAGTCTCCGGATGGAAAGTTGGAGGCGGTTTTCAAGGACAACAATATCTGGATCCGGGAGGTGGGCTCAAAAGAGTCTGGCCGTCAGCTGAGTTTTGACGGAACCGATCAGGACTGTTACGACATGGTGCTTTGGTCACCTGACTCCAGAAAACTGGCGGCGTTCAGGAAGGAAGTGATAAAGGAGAGGCAGATCCTGCTCCGGAATTCCCGACCCTCTGAACAGGTCCAACCGGAATACAGATGGCTTGACTATGCCAAACCTGGTGACGCCCTGCCTCAGGTGACACCGGCCTTGTTTGACGTGGAATCAATGACGGGGATCCCTCTCGAGACCGTTAAATGGCTCAACCAATATTTCTTGACTATGGGTCGCTGGTCGCCGGACTCCGGCTTCTTTACCTTTGAATATAATCAGCGTGGACACCAATTGTACCAGTTGGTAGCTATTGACGCCTCGACAGGGAAAAGCCGTATTCTCGCTGAAGAGAAGTCGGACACTTTCGTTTATTATTATGACCTGTACCGGTACTATTTCAAGGATGGGAAACGGATTCTCTGGATCTCGGAGAGGGACGATTGGAGGCATTTATACATGATTGACACCAAGAGCGGGTCCGCCAGGCAGATCACGAAAGGGGAGTGGAACGTCAGGGAGATCCACAAGGTCGATGAGGAAGGTGGATATGTCCTGATGAATGTCAATGGACTCCATGCTCCTGAAGGGGAAGATCCTTATAATAAGCATCTTGTGCGACTTGATC
The DNA here is from genome assembly GCA_902785825.1 of uncultured Bacteroidia bacterium. GTDB lineage: Bacteria > Bacteroidota > Bacteroidia > Bacteroidales > UBA932 > Cryptobacteroides. The sequence goes on along the minus strand of CACZZZ010000002.1, from coordinate 129,384 downwards.
TTTCCTCGGGCCGGATCACTGACCTGACTCCGGAGAATGCCAATCACACCGTCAGTCTCAATAAGGATTACACCTCATTTGTGGATAACTATTCAAGACCTGATTTGCCCAACGTGTGCGTAGCCAGGTCGGCGGAGGATGGCTCCGTACTAATGGAGATCCAGCGGCAGGACATATCTGGAATATTGGCGAAAGGCTACACCATGCCTATTGTGTTCAAGGCTAAGGGAAGGGATGGCGCGACCGACATTTGGGGCACGATTTATCTCCCGTACAATTTCGACAAAAGAAAGAAGTACCCTGTCATTGAATATATCTACGCCGGTCCGCATGATTCCCATGTGGTCAAGGATTTCCGTCATGAGATGCGTTTCTCGAAACTCCTGGAACTTGGCTATGCGGTGGTCAGCATCGACGGGATGGGAACTGACAACCGCTCGAAATCGTTCCAGGATGTTTGCTGGAGGAATCTGAAAGATGCCGGATTCCCGGACAGGATCCTCTGGATGAAAGCCGCCGCAGCGAAGTATAAGTTCCTGGACATCAGTAATGTGGGAATATACGGCTATTCGGCCGGAGGACAGAATACCCTGTCGGCACTCTTATTCTACCCGGAGTTCTATAAGGTCGGGGTCGCGTTGTGCGGCTGCCACGACAACAGGATGGACAAGATGTGGTGGAACGAGCAGTGGATGGGTTATCCGATCGGTCCCTGGTACGGGGAGAATTCCAATGTGGACAACGCCTGGAGACTGGAGGGGAAACTCCTGCTTATCAATGGGGAAATGGATGACAATGTGGATCCGGCCTCAACGCTTCAGGTGGTGGCAGAATTGGTGAGAAACGGGAAGTATTTCGAGCAGATGTTCCTCCCCGGGCACACCCACAATCTTGGCTCTGACTACATAAACAAACGTGTCTTCGAGTTTTTTTGGAAGAACATCCCCCGGAAATGATTAAATTTGCGATTATTTTACACAGATGAACAGGACAATCGACTACAACCTTACCATTATAGTCCCCATATTCAATGAGGAAGATAACATGAAGAGGCTCGAGGAGCGCCTCTCCGCTTTCCTGCCGGAATGCTCAAGGAAGGCTTGTGTCCTGTTCGTGGATGATGGGTCCAAAGATGGGAGCCTCAAGGGAATCAAGGAGATATGTTCCCGTCATCAAGATTTTTTCTATCTATCTTTCGAAAAGAACGCCGGGCTTTCGGCCGCGTTGAAAGCAGGTTTTGATTATGCCGAATCCAAACTTGTCGGCTACATTGACGCGGATCTCCAGACCGCTCCCGAAGACTTCAATCTCTTGCTTGAGGACATAGACAATTATTCGATGGTCACGGGAATACGCTCCGGGCGGAAAGACTCCTGGTTCAAGAACACGCAGTCTAAGATAGCCAACGGATTCCGCAGGATGATGACCCATGACGGGGCTCTGGACACTGGCTGTCCCCTTAAAGTCCTGCACACAGACGTCGCCAAGCGCATCCCCATGTTCAAGGGCATGCACCGGTTCTTCCCAGCCCTGGTGCTCCTTCAGGATGGGGGTTCTTACAAACAGGTGAGTGTCAGGCATTTCCCACGCATTGCGGGGAAGTCCAAATATCACCTCTGGAACCGGCTCTGGGGGCCTTTCGCCGACTGTTTTGCCTATCGCTGGATGAAACCCAGGTACTGCAATTTCAAAGTGACTGAAAACAACCTGGATAATTGATGCACAGCATACCACACTGGATAGTTTTCACGATCGGCTTCGCCGCTCAGTTCTTCTTTGCGGGAAGGACGCTTTTCCAGTGGCTGTATTCTGAGCGTAAAAAAGAAGTCACCTCGCCTTCGGCTTATTGGGGTTTAAGCGTTATCGGTGCCTTCCTTATGTTTGTCTATGGGGTGATGCGGGACGATTTCTCCATCATTCTAGGTCAGTTCATCTCATATTTCGTCTATCTGTGGAATCTGGACGCCAAAGGGCTGTGGAAAAAGTTCTCCCCTGTTTTGAAAGCGCTTCTGGTTCTGACTCCTTTTATCGCGGTAGGCTTATTGCTGCATGATGCCAAATCCTTTGTGGCCAATATGTTCCAGAATGAGGACATACCTCTCTGGTTGGTGCTCTTCGGCTCTGCCGGGCAGATAATATTCACGCTCCGGTTCGTCTATCAGTGGTTCTATTCCCACCGCCTCCATGAAAGCGTGTTGCCCCGTGGCTTCTGGATCATCAGCCTGATAGGTTCGGGCGTGATTGTGGCTTATGGAATATTCAGGAAAGACCCCGTGCTCATCCTCGGCCAGTCTTTCGGTTTCGTCGCTTATGTGAGAAACCTCATGTTGGGCTTCAAAAAAGATAATGAATATGCCAAAACTTGAGACCGGGAATTACCTCACCAGGCATCCCCTTGCCGTGACTTTTCTTTTTATCTTCCTGTGCTTGCTGCCGGTGATGATAATGAGGGATTTCACGCCGGATAACGAGTTGAGGTATCTCCAGATCGCCGATGAGGCTATCGAAAACGGGAATATATTCGCTTTCACCCTGGACGGGCAAGCCTATGCTGACAAACCTCCGCTCTATCTGTGGATAGTGATGCTTTGCAAGCTGATTCTGGGGAAGCACTCAATGTTCCTCCTGTCGCTTTTCTCCCTTATCCCCGCATTCGTGATCATTGCCGTTATGGATCGCTGGAGCTCTTTGGAGAAGGTGACGGACCGGATTGCCGTGGCATTCATGATGATGACATGCGCCCTTTTCCTCGGGGCGTCGGTGTTCCTCAGGATGGACATGATGATGACTATGTTCATCGTCCTGGCTCTGAACTCCTTCTGGTTGCTTTACACCGGTTCCGGCAATCGCCGGAGGCAAGAAATCCTTCTGCCGCTTTGGATATTCCTCGCCCTCTTCACGAAAGGGCCGGTCGGCATCCTGATGCCTCCTGTGGCGATAATATGCTTCTTGCTCTTGAAGCGGAAAGGCCGGCAGATCGGGAAATACCTCGGTTGGAAGACATGGGGAATTATCGCCGGGCTGTGCGTCATCTGGTTCGGGGGCGTGTATCTCGACGGGGGAAAGGATTATCTTAACAACCTGCTTTTCCACCAGACTGTCGGAAGGGCCGTCAACTCCTTCCATCATAAGGCTCCCATCTGGTACTATTTTGTGGCGATATGGTACATTGTCGCCCCGTACATGTTCCTCCTCGTCGGTGCCCTGGTCTATTCCATCTGTCATCCTGAGCGAAGCGAAGGATCTATGCGAAGCGAAGGATCTGGCGACAAGGAGCTATTTTTCTGTGTGACAATCGTTTCCACCTTTGTGATGCTGTCCTTGTTCAGCGGGAAACTCGCCATATACCTCGCTCCGATCATGCCCTTTATGGTCCTGCTTTTCGTGGAGGTGCTAGGGAGGACAGGGTGGAAGAAGTGGATGACCTGGTCCTTGGCCGTGCCTGCAGGGCTGATCGGGATATTGGCGTTAGCCGCCGGGTTTGCACTTGCTTTCGGGGAGAATATTCCCAAATTGGCTGAGCTGATGGCACCATATTCTTTCATCGGCTCATGGACACTCAAACTGGCGACGCTGATTCTTTTCTCAGGGGCCGTGTTCTGCCTCTATTACCTGTTTGCGAAGAAGGTTCCAAGCGTCTCGATGATGTTCCTCGGGGCTTCATTGCTCCTGGCTGTTTACTCAGCCTCCTCCGTACTTCCCAAGGCCAATGATTGGATCGGCTACGGGAATCTCTGCCAGACGATTCCCCAGGATGCTGATGTGGCTGCCGTTCAGATTCGCCGTCCCCTCCCGATGAAGGTATATCTTGGAAGGGAAGTGACTGATTACCAAAAGGATTTTGAGGCTTTTTATGAGGCTGAGATCCTTGGGAGGAAACCCTCAGACAAGCCCTTGGTCCTTGTCACCAGAACCAAGAAACTGTCCTCTGACGAGGCTTTGGAAGCCTTCGTGAAGAACAATCAGCATTGGACCGTCGGGCCATATATAGCGGTAACATACAAGCCATTAAATTAATAATTATGAGTATCGACAGATTTGATCTCGTCAAGGAGTCCTTCGAGAAAAAACCGGTCCCTGCGGCTAAGCCAGGGGTCCTCCCCTCAGAGTATTTCGGGGAGTTGGTGTTTGATCGCCGCAAGATGGCGGCCTATCTGGATAAGGCCACTCTCGGGGCTCTGCTGGATTGCATTGACAATGGGAAGCATCTTGACCGGGCGACCGCTGACAAAGTCGCGGAAGGCATGAAGGTCTGGGCTTTGGAGCACCATGTCACGCATGTCACTCACTGGTTCCAGCCATTGACCGAAGGAACCGCGGAGAAGCATGACTCTCTTATCGACTACGACGGCAAGGGAGGGGTCATCGAGAAGTTTGACGGGAAGGCTCTCGCCCAGCAGGAGCCGGACGCCTCCTCCTTTCCCAACGGGGGTATAAGGGCGACCTTCGAGGCCCGTGGCTACACCGCCTGGGATCCCACATCACCGGTATTCATAATGGACGATACTCTTTGTATTCCAACGGTTTTCATCTCCTACACTGGTGAGGCTCTGGATTACAAGACACCTCTTAAAAAATCCATAAAAGCGGTCTGCGACGCGGCGTTGCCGATATGCCAGCTTTTCGACCCTTCTGTCGCGAAGGTTTTCACATATCTGGGTTGGGAGCAGGAATATTTCCTCGTGGATGAGTCGCTGTATGCGGCCCGCCCTGACTTGATGATCACGGGAAGAACCTTGATGGGACACGCCTCAAGCAAGAACCAACAGCTTGACGATCATTATTTTGGAGCTATTCCATCCAGGGTCGCTGAGTTTATGAGGGATCTTGAGATCGCCGGCCACAAACTGGGAATCCCGATCAAGACCCGTCACAACGAGGTGGCTCCGAACCAGTTCGAGCTTGCCCCGATATTCGGAGAGACCAATCTGGCTAACGACCAGAACCAGCTGCTAATGAACCTTATGAATCCGATCGCTCGCAAACATGGTTTCGTGGTGCTGCTGCATGAGAAGCCTTTCGAGGGCGTGAATGGTTCCGGAAAGCACAACAACTGGTCCTTGGGTACGGACACGGGTACGATGCTGATCGCTCCCGGCAAGGACGCTATGAGCAACCTCCAGTTCATCACTTTCTTCGTCAATGTGCTGGCCGCCGTCCAGAAACATAACGGATTGTTGAAGGCGTCGATCGCGTCAGCGACGAACGCGCACAGGCTTGGTGGTAATGAGGCTCCTCCTGCGATTATCTCGGCCTTCCTGGGCAGAACCATGACCGGCGTTCTCAGAAAGCTTTTGGAAGTTCCCTCCGACACTCCTATAGAGATAGCCGGGAAGAAGGGCCAAAATCTTGGTCTTGTGGAGATTCCGGAAATATTCGTGGACAACACGGACCGGAACAGGACCTCCCCGTTCGCTTTTACCGGAAACCGCTTTGAGTTCCGCGCCGTCGGCTCATCGGCCAATTGCGCCGGAGCGATGACGACCCTGAATGCGGCCGTCGCTGAGCAGCTCATGCTTTTCAAAGACAGGCTCGATGTCGAGCTCTCTTACGGTAAACCTCTGAATGTCGCTGTGATGGATGTCCTCAAGCCGATAATAGCGTCTATTATCGATGTGGTCTGCTTTGACGGCAACGGTTACGCTCCCGAGTGGGCGGATGAAGCCCGGTTCCGCGGGCTCGACACCGAGACGAGCGTTCCGGAGATGATCAGGCAGTTCACGATGCCCTCATCGGTGGATATGTTCGCCAAGACAGGAGTATATACCCTGAAAGAGCTCGAGGCCCGCAATGAGGTCAAGTGGGAGATGTACATTAAGAAGGTCCAGATCGAATCACGGGTCATGGTCAGGATGGCAATCAACCATATCATTCCGGCCGCGCTTGACTATAAGAGCAAGCTGTTGAAGGAAGTCGCTCTGAGCCAGGGAGTTTTCGGAGACACCTCAGGCTGCTCTGTCGAGCTCGGACTCATTAACCAGATCAACAGCTACATTGAGGAGATCAGCGCCAAAGCGGACGCCATGAAGAAAGCCCGCAAGATGGCGAACGCTATCGAGGATCTTTACCAGAGAGCCGTGGCGTATCATCGGATCGCGGAGGCCTTGGTTGATCTTCGCCGCCCGATAGACAAACTTGAGGAACGGGTTGACAACCGCACCTGGCCACTTCCCAAATACCGCGAGCTGCTCTTTATCAGCTAATATTCTAGTAAACCAGCAGGTAAAGGCCGGCGGCGAGGAGACAGCCGACCATGGGGCCGACTACGGGAACCCAGCTGTAGCTCCAGCCGCTGTCGCGCTTGCCCTCAAGCGGGATAAGCGCATGGATGCAGCGGGGACCCAGATCCCTGGCGGGATTGAGGGAGTAACCGGTGGTTCCTCCCAGCGACATGCCTATCGACATGATGATCGCGGTCACAGGAAACGCTCCGATGCTTCCAAGGCCGACACCGGGAGTGTTACCTTGGGTTCCGATGGCGAGAATCAGGAAAACCAGCACGCAGGTGGCTATGATCTCGCAAAGGAAATTCATGGGCTTATGGTCGATGGCGGGCATGGTGCAGAAAGTGCCGAGAATCCCGTCAGGATTGGCTGTCGAAGCTTTGTAATGGTCTCTGTAATAAATATATACAATACCGGCTCCGCAGAAACCTCCGAGCATCTGGGCGATGCAGTAGGGGAGTACCTCTTTCCAGGGGAAGGTCCCGGCCACGGCGAAACCGACAGTCACCGCTGGGTTGAGATGGGCACCTGAATATGGCCCGGCGATAAACACACCGGCCATTACCGCGAAGCCCCACGCGAGGGTTATGACGATCCAGCCGGCCCCTTTGGCCTTGGATCTCTCCAGGGTTGTGGCGGCGCAGACACCGTCACCCATCAGCACAAGCACGAGCGTCCCGATGAACTCAAAGACGCATTTGGTCCATAAAGTCACTTCCATGTTCTGAATATTTAAAGATTGTTGATTGTCCTTCTGATGGCGTCTGACCAGCCTTCTTTCAAGGCATTGACTTTCTCCTCGGGAGCTTCCGGGTGGAATACCCGCTCGGCGAGCCACTGGCTCTTGATCTCAGCTACGCTGTCCCAAAATCCGACCGCGAGTCCGGCTAGGTAGCAAGCTCCCTTGGCCGTCGTCTCAGTGACCTGGGGGCGGATCACATCCGCTCCGAGGATGTCGGCCTGGAACTGCATGAGGAGGTTGTCCCTGGAGGCTCCGCCGTCAACTTTGAGTTCAGAGAGCCTCACTCCGGCGTCTTTCTCCATGGCTCCCACAATGTCCATGGTCTGGAAGGCGATTCCCTCCAGCGCCGCGCGGGCTATATGTCCTGCCGTGGTTCCCCTTGTGATGCCATGGATGCCTCCCTTGGCGTACTGGTCCCACCAAGGGGCTCCCATTCCGGTCAGGGCCGGCACGAAGTAAACTCCTCCGTTGTCCGGGACTGTTCTCGCAAGTTCTTCCACCTCGGACGAGCTCTTGATGATACCCAGGCCGTCCCTGAGCCACTGGACGACAGAACCTCCTACGAATATGCTGCCCTCCAGTGCATAATTGACCGTATCTCCTATTTTCCAGGCGATTGTCGTCAGGAGGTTGTTCTTGGACATTATCGGTTCGGTTCCGGTGTTCATCAGCATGAAGCATCCGGTGCCGTAGGTGTTCTTCACACTTCCAGGCTCCGTACACATCTGTCCGAACAGGGCGGCCTGCTGGTCACCGGCCATGCCGGCCACCGGAACGCCCTCGGCGAACACGTCGCCTGAAGTCTCCCCATAGACCTCGCTCGAGGATTTGACCTGGGGCATCATGGAGATGGGAATATCCAGAAGGTCAAGCAGTTCCTGATCCCACTGGAGAGTGTTGATGTTGAACAGCATTGTCCTTGAGGCGTTGGACACGTCGGTGACATGCACTTTGCCTCCGGTGAGGTTCCAGACCAGCCATGAGTCCACAGTCCCGAAGCGAAGCTCTCCCTTTTCGGCTCTCACCCTGGCTCCGGGGACATTCTCCAGGATCCAACGGATCTTCGTGCCGCTGAAATAAGCGTCAATGATAAGGCCGGTCTTTTCCCGTATCATTCCTGTCAAGCCTTTTTCTTTCAGCGAGTCGCAATATTCGGCTGTCCTGCGGTCTTGCCAAACGATGGCGTTGTGGACAGGCTCACCGGTCGCGGCATCCCAGACAATGGTCGTCTCTCTCTGGTTAGTGATTCCGATCGCGGCGATCTCATCCCTGCTCAGCCTTAAGGCGGAGATAGCCTCCTGGGCGACTCCGATCTGGCTTGACCAGATCTCCATGGGATCGTGCTCAACCCATCCGGGTTTGGGGAAATACTGGGTGAATTCCTTCTGGGCGACCGACACGGCATTGCCGGCGTGGTCGAAAACGATAGCCCTGGAACTGGTCGTTCCCTGGTCCAAAGCGAGTATGTACTTGTCCATATATCAGTTAGTTCAGTGTTATTCGACAATGGTTCCGAGCAAGGTCGCGGAGGTACAGTCGGTAACTTTGACCCGCACATAATCTCCGGCCTTGTGTCCCAGTCCCGGGAAAACGCACATCTTGTCGCTTCCTGTCCGCCCGCACAATTCCTCGGGGTTTCTCTTTGAAGGGCCTTCCACCAGCACTTCGAAAACCTTTCCCACATCCCTCCTGTTGCTCTCCAGGCTCAGCTGGTTCTGAAGCTCTATTATCTCATTAAGTCTTCTGGTCTTGACTTCCTGCGGGACGTCGTCCGGATAGTTCCTTGCCGCTATTGTCCCTGGTCTCTCAGAATAGCAGAACATATAGGCGTAGTCGAATCCGGCCTCCTTGAAAAGGGACAGGGTTGCCTGGTGGTCTTCCTCAGTCTCTGAGCAGAATCCAGCGATCACATCGGTGGTGATCCCGCATCCCGGGAGGACTTTCCGGATCTTACGGACGCGGTCCATGTACCAATCTCTCGTGTAGCGCCTTCTCATCTTTTCCAGCATTCGGTCGCTTCCTGACTGTACGGGGAGGTGGATGTGGTCGCAGATATTCCTGTGGGCGGCCATGGTCTCGATGAGTTTGTCGCTGATGTCTTTAGGGTGGTTCGTCGCGAATCGTACTCTCAAAGAAGGGTCTATCATGGCGACGGCTTCCAGCAGGTCGGCGAAGTCAACCTGGCGCTCACCGTCCTTCCAGAGATACGAGTCCACATTCTGTCCGAGCAGGGTGACTTCCTTGTAGCCTTTCGAGAACACATCCCTCGCTTCGGCGAGGATGGTCTCAGGATCCCTGCTGCGCTCAGCCCCGCGGGTGTACGGCACGACACAGTACGAGCAGACATTGTTGCAGCCTCTCATTATGGAGATGAAGGCTGAGACCCCGTTCTTGTCAGTCCTGACGGGGACTATGTCAGCGTAAGTCTCTTCCCTTGAGAGCAGTACGTTGATCGCCGGGTTGCCTGGCGTGATCTCCTTGACCATGTCCGGGATTGTCCTGTAAGTGTCCGGCCCGGCGACAAGATCGACTTTCCCTGTCTTGGTGAGCTGGTCTTTCAGTCTCTCCGCCATGCAACCGACGATCCCCACAATCACTCCCGGGCGGGATTCTTTCTGTTTGCGGAAAACCTCAAGGCGTCCCCAGATCCTTTGTTCGGCGTTGTCCCTGACGGAGCAGGTGTTTGCGAGTATGATGTCAGCCTCGTCCATGTTGGCGGTTCGCTCATAGCCTTCTTTACTCATGATCGAGAAGATGACCTCTGAATCGACCACGTTCATCTGGCAGCCGTATGTCTCTATGTATATTCTCTTTTTCATTGTCGATGGTGTATGTACAAAGATATGGATTTTTCAGCTAATAAGTATTTTTTCCTATATTTGTAGGTCATGAAATGAATTGCGGAAATGAGGAAACACTTGTCTCACATACTCTTAGTCCTTCTCGCGGCCTTGTCTATCCAGATTTGCGGATGCGGGAGTGTCGAGAAGGTGAAGGATATCAAAGTGACGTCCGTCGGGGTGGAGTCATACTCCTTCAGTGGGTTGCGTACGATCAACGCTGTCCTGGCTCTAGGAATAGACAACCCCACTTTCGCGTTCAAGGTTACCGGCCTGAACGGTATCCTCAAGTACAAGGGCGAGGATTTCGCCTTTTATTCCGCTGACACTATCAAGGTTGACAAGAAGTGCAGCAAAGTTTATGATTTGCCATGCTCCGCCACTTTGAGCGAGGGAGTGAGCCTGCGGAAAGCTTTGCAGATAGCGCAAGGCAATTCCCTGGAAGGCTTCACTACAGATGTGGAGGCTAAGGTCAAACTCAAGAGCGGTGCTGGTACTACCTTGAAGTTCAAGGATTTGGATTTACAAAAAATGGCAGAGGGAAAATGAGAAAGGTTTTTGTCTTGATTATAGCCATGGCATTGTGCCTTGGATTAGCGCCGGGAATGGGAGCGCAGGAACAGAGTGATGTCCCCGTCACCCCTGCCGTTGATTCCACTCTTATAGGGAAAAGCATCTTCAATCTGCTTCCCAATGTCACTGTCCATCAGTCACAGAGCATCCTGTCATCGATGAACCGCCAGATAGCCTCGAACTCATCGAGGAAGATTTCCGGATATCGGGTGAGGATATTCAATGACAACAAACAGAATTCCCGCGGAGCCTCTGAGGCTGCCATGGGACGTTTCAAGGGCATGTATCCCGGAATAGCGGCTTACAGGACATATTCGAATCCGTTCTTCAAGGTGACAGTGGGGGATTTCAGGACGAAATCCGAGGCCATGCGTCTTCTTCAGCAGGTCAAGGGTTCCTTCCCTTCCGCTTTCATAGTCAAGGAAACCATCAATTATCCCCCCGTGGGATCAATCTTTTAGGTTATGCTCAAGCAAGGACTCGAACTTAAGCAGACTCAGAAGCTTTCCCCTCTCCAGATCCAGACCATAAAGCTGATCGAGCTTCCTATCCAGGAGCTTGAGCAGCGTGTCAAGGCTGAGTTGGAGGACAACCCGGTTCTGGATGATTCGCCGGCCCCGGAGAAAGAGGATTCTGATGACGAGCCCAGGGATGTCTCGATAGACGAGATGGACGCCGACGACCCCATTCCGTCGTATAAGTTGCGTGTCAACAATTACGGGAAGGATGAGCGTCCTCAATACAACACATTCTCGGTAAAGGAGAGTTTCACCCAGAGTCTTCTGGAGCAGCTTGGCTTCAGGAATCTCTCGAAGCATGACCATGATGTGGCCGCGTTTATCATAGGCAGTCTTGATGGCGCCGGTTATCTCCGCAGGGATATTGACAGTGTCGTGGACGACTTGGCTTTCCGGGCCAATATCGAGTCGAGCCCCGAGGAGGTGGAGAGGCTTCTCTCCCTTATCCAGGAGTTCGAGCCGGCCGGAGTTGGTGCGAGAGACCTCAGGGAATGCCTTCTGCTTCAGCTGAAAGCGCAGACCCAGACCAAGGAAGTCCAGCTTGCGGAAACCATCCTTCGGGATTATTTCCAGGAATTCTCCAACAAGCATTTCCAGAAGATCATATCGAAGCTCGGCCTGTCCGAGGATGAGATGAAGGCTGTCATCTCAAGAATTGTCAAGTTGAACCCGTCTCCCGGCGGCCAGATTGATGATTCGTACAATGACCAGGCCCAGCAGATTGTGCCGGATTTCGTGCTGGACATAGAAGATGGTGAGATGAGGCTTTCCATGCCACGGTTCTCGATTCCTGAGATACGGGTGAACAAGAAATACGCTGAGTTGCTGGCCGAGAGCCAAGGCTCTTCTGACCGCCAGCGTAAGGAGGCCGCCACTTTCGTCAAGCAGAAGCTCGACTCGGCTAAATGGTTCGTGGAAGCGCTCAAGCAGCGCCAAAACACTCTGAAAAGCACAATGGAGGCCATTCTCGAGTACCAGCATGACTACTTCCTCGATGGGGATGAGTCCCACCTGAAGCCGATGGTGCTGAAGGATATAGCTGAGAAAACGGGATTTGACATCTCCACGATCTCGCGTGTGGTCAACAGCAAGTACATCGAGACCCATTTCGGAATATTCCCCCTGAAGTATTTCTTCTCGGAAGGTCTTGAGAATCAGGAAGGTGAGGAAGTCTCTACCAGGGAACTCAAGAAAGCCTTGAAGGATTGCGTTGATTCTGAGGACAAGCGCAAGCCTTTGACCGACGACCAGCTTGTGGCTGAGATGGGGAAAAAGGGCTATAAAGTCGCCCGCCGTACTATCGCCAAGTACCGCGACCAACTGGATATTCCCAAGGCAAGGCTCAGGAAAGAGCTATAGATTCGCTTTCGATCCGAACGCCAGGTCACCGGCGTCTCCGATTCCAGGGATAATGTATGATTGGCTGGTCAGCTCCTCGTCGATGGCTCCAGTCCATAGACAGGTATTCTCCGGGAGACGTTTCTGAAGGTATTCAACCGCATAGACGCTTGTCACGGGGCTGACGAAGTTGGTGAACGCCGGCTCTCCGCCCTCGTCCACGAGTTTGTTGTACGCTATCTCCATTGAGGCTCCGGAGGCTATCATCGAGTCCGCCAGGATGAGGGTTTTCCCTGTCAGTGAGGGGCATGTGCAGTATTCGATGGCGATATGGAACTCATCCGCCTTGTCGTATTTCCTGTATGCGGCTATAAACGCGCTTTCGGCATCGTCAAAAACGTCCATAATTCCCTTGTGGAGAGGCAGACCGGCCCTGAGGATTGTCGCGGCCACTAACTTGGTGTCCCTCGTGTTTACCATGGCGGTTGCGAGGGGTGTGCTCACTTCCTTAGGGGAGTAATCCAAAGTCTTGCTGAGCTCGTAAGCGAAAATGCTGCCGAGCCGCTCGAGGTTGAAACGGAAGCGTAGGCTGTCTTTCTGGACTTTCCGGTCGCGTATCTGAGCGATAATGTTGCCGAGAGCCGAATTGGTCTCTCCCAGGTTTATTACTTTCATGGTTTCGAGAGGATGGTTATCGAAACCAAAAGTAAAGATTTATTTCAACCCGCGCAAATTTTTCGCCGGAGCCCTTCTTCTTTTCATGCCATGTAGGTGCTCTCATCAGCAAAGCTGTAGAACCTGTCATCACAGATGATGATATGGTCCAGCAAAGCGATGTCAAAGGTTCCCATCGCCTTCTTCATCCCCGCTGTCTGACCGATGTCTTCCTTTCCGGGCAGGGGATTGCCGGAGGGGTGGTTGTGGACCATGATCACTCCGCAGGCTCTCTTCTCAAGCGCTTTCCTTACCACCAGCCTTGGATCCACCACTGTCGCGGAGAGTCCTCCGAGGCTGATCATTTCCTTGTGGATCACGTAATTGGCTCTTGTCAGGAATATCACCCACAGCTCCTCGTGGTCGAGTCCTTTCATGTGGGGAATCATCATCTTATAGACCATCGCCGGGTCGCACAGGGGAATCTTTTCCAATCCCGGATCTTCAAGGCAGCATCTTCTGCCCAGTTCGAAAGCGGCGGCGATGGACGCATACCGGCCAGAGCCGATCCCATCCATCGCCGTTATCCCGGCCCTGTCCATGGCGGCTATTTGGGAAAGCTTCCCTCCGGCTGAGGCCAGAAGCCTGTTCGCCACTTCCAGGACATTTTCTTTTTTTGTACCGGAGCCGATCAGGATGGCCAGCAACTCAGCGTTGCTCATCGCTCCGGCTCCTTTGGAGAACATCTTCTCCCGCGGACGCTCGTCCGCACATAATTCCTTGATTCTCATAGTTTTGATGTTTAGATATTTAGTTAAAAAGGAAGTAGTTGATTGTAACTACTTCCTTTCTATGACCCGACGGACGGCATCAGCGATACCGTTGGCATCGATGCCGTAAGCGGCGAGAAGCTCCGAAGGAGTGCCACTCTGGCCGAAGGTGTCCTTTCCATTGACGAACTCAATCGGCTTGGGAGAGGTTGAAGCCAGGACTCCCGCCACAAGCTCGCCAAGACCACCGGCCATGTTGTGCTCTTCGGCCACAACCACGGCACCAGTCTTGATCGCGGAGGCGATGACAGTTCCCTTGTCGAAAGGCTTGATGGTCGCCACGTCGATAACGTCGGCGCAGATGCCCTCGGCCTCGAGAGCCTCCGCCGCTTTCAAAGCCTCCCAGACCATGTGTCCGGTAGCGATTATGGAGACGTCCTTACCCTCGTTCAGTACGTAAGCCTTGCCGATCTCTAAAGGCTCATCCGGCATGAAATCAGCCACTTTCGGTCTTCCGAAACGAAGGTACACAGGACCGTCGTACTTCGCGGCGGCGATGGTTGCGTTCTTCGTCTGGGTCCAGTCGCAAGGGTTGATGACCACCATGTCGGGAAGGACTCGCATCAACGCGATGTCTTCCATTGTCTGGTGGGTCGCTCCGTCCTCGCCAAGGGTGATTCCCGCATGTGAGGAGGCGATCTTCACATTGGCTTTCCCGTAGCATACCTCCATTCTGATCTGGTCGTACACTCGTCCGGTTACGAACTCGGCGAATGAGCCGGCGAAAGGAACAAGCCCTGTGAGGGCCATTCCGGCGGCTGTTCCGATCATATTGGCTTCAGCGATACCGCACTCATAATACCTGTCCGGGAACTCTGCCGCGAAAGCGTCCATCTTGAGCGAGCCCTTCAGGTCCGCTGTCAAAGCGACAACTCTTGAATCGGCTTTACCCGCCTGGAGAAGGCCTTCTCCGAAACCGCTGCGGGTGTCTTTCTTACCTCTGTCTGTATATTTTTTCATGATGCTCGTATTTTAGAAGTCTCCCAAAGTCTCTTCAAGCTGGGCCAGAGCGACCTTGCACTGGTCGTCGTTAGGAACGCTCCCGTGCCATTTGTGGGTGCCTGCCATGAAGTCCACGCCGTGACCCATCTCCGTGTTGAAGAGGATCATCACAGGCTTGCCCTTTCCCTTCAGCTCGCCAGCTTTGGCGAAAGCCTCAAGGATCTTGTCCATGTCATGTCCGTCGGCTGAAATGGTCTCCCATCCGAAAGCCTGCCATTTGGCTGTCAGGTCACCAAGACCGGCCACGCTTTCTGTCGTGCCATCGATCTGCTGTCCGTTCACATCCGTCATCGCCACGAGATTGTCCACCTTGTGGTGGGCGGCGAACATAGCGGCCTCCCAAATCTGGCCTTCCTCAGTCTCTCCGTCACCGCAAAGCACATAAACCGAGTGGTTGTCCTTGGCGGCTTTCTTACCGAGTGCCATACCAACGGCGACTGAAAGCCCCTGACCCAGGGAACCAGCGGCCTGGAAAACGCCCGGAAGTCCCTTTCTCACTGAAGGATGTCCCTGAAGGCGGGTCCCGAACTTACGGAAGCTGGCAAGCTCCGAGGTCGGGAAATATCCGGCCCTGGAGAGGATCGAGTAATACATGGGGGTGAGATGCCCTGCGGAGAGGATGAACGTGTCCTGTCCTTTGCCCTCACGGGTCCAGGTGGCCGGATTCTGATCCATGACCCGGAAATAAAGCGCGGTCATGAAATCAGTGCTGCTCATGGATCCGCCCGGATGACCGGACTTTGCCAAAGCTACCATCCTGATAATGTCTCTTCTGACTTGAGAGGCAATCTTTTTCAGATCTTCTGTTGATTGCATTTTGGTGTTTGATATTTTTAGTTTGAATAATGCTTTTTGTGTCAAGCATACAAATATAATCCTTTTTTATCTCAACAGGAAATTTTACCTTTGCATGGTCTTATATTAGGCCGATTAAAAATCATAATTAATGGCGCAAGTAGTGATAATGCCCAAGCAGGGGCAATCTGTTGAAAGCTGCATCGTAACAGAGTTCAAGAAGAAAGTTGGCGACAAGGTCGCCGTTGGTGACATCCTTTTCAGCTATGAGACCGACAAGGCTTCCTTTGACGAGGAGTCAAAATTTGAAGGGACCGTTCTCGCCTGCTTTTTCAATGATAATGACGAGATTCCGTGCTTGACCAACGTGATGGTCATCGGTGAGCCCGGCGAGTCTTTCGAGGAGTTCGCTCCCGGTGGCTCGGCTCCCGCCGCTCCGGCTGCCCCGGCTGGTGATCCGGCGAGAGGAACCGCCCCCTCGGAGGTTTCTTCACAAGCCGGCATCAGCCGGCCGGCCGGGGCGGGACTTCGCGACAGCGAAGTCGTGGAGCCGGAAAGGCCGCAAGGGGTTTGGGGGCGGCCTAGCCCCCAATTTGAAGGTGGGGTCGAGCGGAGCGAGACGGTGACCGGGGGAGCATCCTCCAGCGCCGGAGTTTCCCCGAGGGCAAAGCATTTAGCTTTGGAAAAAGGAGTGGATCTGAACCAAGTTGTCGGTTCCGGTCCAGGCGGCAGGGTCATCGAGCGTGATGTCATCGCCGCCGCGGCCTCTCCAAGAAGCGGTCTTGCCAAGGTCATGATGGCTCAGGGCGGCCTCCAGGCTCCCGCAAGTGGCACCGGTCTTGCCGGCATGGTCAAAGGAAGCGACCTCAAGACATGGAAGCCGTCGCATACGGATATCGCCGGAGAAGGCTCCGAGTTCACAGTCGAGAAGATGTCCAACATGCGCAAGCTCATCGCAAAGAGCATGTACAATTCCCTGCAGAACTCCGCCCAGCTTACCCACATGCTCGGCGCTGATGCCAGAAAGATCCAGGCCCTTCGCAAAAAGGCCAAGAAGGCCTTCGAGGAAGGGAAGATCGACGCCAATGTCACTATCAACGACTTCGTCTGCTACGCTGTCATCAAAGCGCTCAAGAAGTTCCCTAAAGTCAACTCGCACTGCCTGGGAGATTCCATGCGCTTGTTCAATACTGTCAATCTCGGTTGCGCCGTTGACACGGAGCGCGGCCTGATGGTCCCTTGTGTCAAGCATGCTGAGGATCTGAATATCACCGGCTTGAGCAAAGCTCTCAAGGGTGTCGCGGACGACTGCCGCAAGGGTAGCATCAATCCTGACCTCCTTTCAGCTGAGGCGGCCTCGTTCACCGTCTCCAACCTTGGAGGTTTCGGAGTCGAGTGGTTCACCCCTGTCATCAACCTGCCTCAGAGCGCTATCCTCGGAGTAGGCACCATAGTCCCTCGTCCGAAGGATCTCGGCGGCGGAGTGTACGCCTTCGTCCCTTATCTCGGTCTTTCCCTGACCTACGACCACAGGGCACTTGACGGCGGAGAGGCCACACGCTTCCTCAAGCAGGTCGCTACCGAGATTGAGACTCTGGACATTGAGTTCTGAATTGTTTAATGGATATAATTAATAATCAGATATGTACGATTTAGCGATTATCGGAGGCGGCCCTGGTGGTTACGTGGCCGCTGAGAGGGCGGGAGCCGCCGGACTCAAGGTGGTTCTCTTCGAGAGGAAGTCGCTTGGCGGAGTGTGCCTCAATGAGGGTTGCATCCCGACCAAGACTCTCCTTTACAGCGCCAAGGTTTACAATTACGCCAAGACCGGTGACCATTACGGGGTCTATGTCAGCGATCCTTCCTTCAAGTACGATGAGATCGTCGCACGTAAGAACAAGGTTGTCAAGAAGCTTGTCGGTGGTGTGAAAGCCGCCATGAAGGGCAACAAGGTCGAGGTTGTGGCCGAGAACGCCACCATCCAGGGCCGTGACAACGAGGGTGTCAAGATCGAGGCTGGCGGAAATGTATATGCCGCCAAGAACCTTCTGATCTGCACCGGATCAGAGGCCGCGGTTCCCCCGTTCCCCGGTCTTAAGGAGGCTGGAGACGTCATCGTGACCAACCGTGAGATCCTGGATTTGACCGAGCGCCCTGAGGCCCTGGTCGTTATCGGAGGCGGAGTGATCGGAATGGAGTTCGCCGCATTCTTCAGCACTCTCGGCACTAAAGTGACTGTGGTTGAGATGCTTCCGAAGATTCTTGGCCCTCTTGACGATGAGATCAGCGAGATGCTCCAGAAGCAGTATGAGAAGAGGGGAGTCGAGTTCTGCCTGCGTTGCAAGGTGACAGGAATCGAAGGCAATACTGTCGTATATGAGGATCCTGAAGGCAAGGTCTGTAGAGTCTCTGGCGACAAGATTCTCGTCAGTGTCGGCCGCAGGGCCAACCTGCAGGGCTTCGGGCTTGAGAATATAGGAGTCGAGTTGGCTCTCAATCCCGCCGGAAGGCCTTACGGAATCAAGGTCGATGAGAAGATGAAGACCAATGTCCCCGGAGTCTATGCCGCCGGAGACGTTACCGGATTCTCAATGCTCGCCCACACCGCTTCCCGCGAGGGTGAGGTCGCAGTCAACAATATTCTCGGAAAAGAGGACAGGATGCGCTACAACGCCATTCCCGGTGTCGTCTATACCAATCCTGAGGTGGCCGGTGTCGGTCTCACTGAGTCTGAGGCTAAGGCCAAGGGCATCGACTTCAAGGTCGTCAAGCTTCCTATGGCATACGCCGGAAGGTTCGTCGCCGAGAACGAGAGGGGAGAGGGAATATGCAAGATCATCGTCGGGGCGAAGTACCATGAGGTCCTGGGTGTCCACATGCTTGGAAACCCCTGCTCCGAAATAATCAGCGCGGCCTGCGTCGCCATCGAGACTGAAATGACTCTCGAGCAGCTTCAGGAGGTCGTCTTCCCGCACCCTACCGTGTCCGAGATCATCAAAGAAACATCATTCACAATCAAATAAATAAGTCAAACCATGCCAAAAGCGCTATATATCGATCCCGAAGTCACCTTGCGTCCGCAGGAGCATGAGCTTAAGCTCCCGACCATCCCGGTGATGAAATACAACAAGACCATCAAGGCGGAGTTGAAAGACGGCCGTTTCACCAAGGAGGATCTCCTTCGTATCTACAGGGACATGTCCTACATCCGCGAGTTCGAGACCATGCTGAATCTGGTCAAGACAACTGGTGGTTATAATGGCGTCGCTTACAACAATCCTGGCCCCGCCCACCTTTCAGCTGGTCAGGAGGCCGCCGCTGTCGGAATGGCATACGCCCTCGACACCGACGACTTCATATTCGGAAGCCACCGCTCCCATGGCGAGATCCTCGCGAAGGGTCTCCGCTCGATCCAGATCCTTCCCGAGAAAGAGCTCAAGAAGGTCATGGAGGAGTTCTGGGGTGGAGCCACCCTCAATGTCGCCAAGAAGGCATATTCGGGAAAAGACACCAAGGAGCTTGGCATCCGCTTCCTGCTTTACGGAGCGATGGCTGAGATTTTCGCCCGCACGACCGGTTTCAATAAGGGTCTCGGCGGATCGATGCACACCTTCTTCACTCCTTTCGGAATATATCCGAACAACGCCATCGTCGGTGGTAGCGGCTCAATCGCCGTGGGTGCCGCCCTCTACAAGAAAGTCAACAGGAAGAAAGGTATTGTCGTCGCCAACCTCGGTGACGGCGCCATGGCCCGCGGCCCGGTGCTTGAGGGCATGACCTTCGCTTCGATGGATCAGTTCAACACCCTCTGGGAAGGTGACATGAAGGGCGGTCTTCCGGTTCTCTTCAATGTTATGGACAACCAGTACGCCATGGGTGGACAGACCAATGGCGAGACCATGGGTTACACCTTCCCGGCCCGTCTGGGAGCCGGTTTCAAGGCCGACGCCATGGACGCCGAGAGAGTGGACGGTTACAACCCTCTCGCCGTTATCGACGCTTTCTACCGCAAGAAGGCCTACCTTCTTGAGAAGAAGGGACCCGCTCTCCTTGATGTCGTGACCTATCGTTACAGCGGCCATTCCCCGTCCGACCAGAGCTCTTACCGCACAAAGGAGGAGATCGAGGCTTGGGAGAAAGAGGATTGCATCGTCACTTACGGGAAGAAGCTCATCAAGGCCGGAGTTACCGACCAGGCTGCTCTCGACGCCATCCGCGCTGAGGTCAACGCCAATATCTTCGAGTGCTACAAGCTCGCTATCGACGAGGAGCTTTCCCCGAGGATGGATCTCGTGAAGCAGGATGAGCTTTTGGGTGAGATGATGTTCTCCAACCAGAGCATTGACTCTCTTTCCGACGCCAAACCCGACGTGCTTATGCCTCTCGAGGACAACCCGAGGGTCAAGCAGATCAAGGGCAAGGAGCGCTTCTGGCTCGACAAGGACGGCAAGCCTGTCAGCTCCATGAAGTCCTATAACTTCCGCGACGGAGTCTTCGAGGCCATCGTGGATCGTTTCTACAAAGACGCTTCTCTTATCGCCTACGGTGAGGAGAACCGTGAGTGGGGTGGCGCTTTCGCCGTCTATCGCGGTCTGACTGAGGCGCTTCCTTATCACCGTCTGTTCAACAGCCCTATCGCTGAGGCCGCTATCATCGGCACAGCTATCGGCTACGCCATGTGCGGCGGCCGCGTGATCCCTGAGATCATGTACTGCGACTTCCTCGGATGCTGCGGTGATGAGATATTCAACCAGCTCCCGAAGTGGCAGGCTATGTCCGGAAATATCCTTAAGATGCCGGTAGTCGTCAGAGTCTCAGTTGGTTCCAAGTATGGTGCCCAGCACTCTCAGGACTGGACCAGCCTCTGTACCCACATCCCTGGCCTGAAGGTCTGCTTCCCTGTCACTCCTTATGATGCCAAGGGTCTGATGAACGCCGCTCTTCAGGGCACTGACCCTGTGATCTTCTTCGAGAGCCAGCGTCTCTACGGTATCGGCGAGAAGTTCCACGAGGGTGGAGTTCCGGAAGGATATTACGAGATTCCTATCGGCGAGCCCGATATCAAGAGGGCCGGAAAGGACATCACTATCCTCACTATCGGCGCTACCCTTTACAGGGCTCTTGAGGCGGCTGACACCCTTAAGGAGAAGTATGGCATGGAGGCTGAGGTCATTGACGCCCGCTCCCTCGTGCCTTTCAACTACGACAAGGTGATCGAGTCAGTCAAGAAGACCGGCAGGATAATCATCGCCGGCGACGCTTGCGCCCGCGGTTCCTACCTCAACGACCTTGCGGCCAATATCTCCGAGATGGCGTTTGATTATCTTGACGCCGCTCCCGTGGTGCTTGGTTCCCGCAACTGGATCACTCCTTGCCACGAGCTTGAGGAAGCTTTCTTCCCTCAGCCGTCATGGTTCCTTGACGCGATCAACGAGAAGATCGTTCCTTTGAAGGATTATGTTCCCACGAGCAACCAGACCGTCGCCCAGATGCGTCTGCACGCCCGCAAAGGTATTTAATCTTTAACCGTCGTTGAAACGCATTTAAAAGAATAATATGAAAACAAAAGCTGTTCGCCTCTACGGAAAGGATGACCTTAGGCTTGAGGAGTTCGAGCTTCCCCAGATGAAGGAAGATGAGATTCTGGCCAAGGTCGTGAGCGATGACATCTGCATGTCCACCTACAAGGCAGCTCATGCCGGGACCGAGCATAAGAGGGTCCCTAATGATGTGGCGGAGAACCCGACCATCATAGGACATGAATTTGCCGGGGAGATCGTGAAAGTCGGCTCCAAATGGAAGGATGAGTTCAAGCCTGGTGATAAGTTCTCGATCCAGCCCGCGATCAATTATGAGGGAGGCCCGGTTGGGATTCTCTCCGCTCCGGGATATTCCTACAAATATTGCGGAGGCGATGCCACCTTCATCATCATCCCCAATGAGGTAATGGAGAAGAAATGCCTCTTCCACTACGACGGCGAGGCTTTCTATCCCGCGTCATTGAGCGAGCCTATCTCATGTGTCATAGGTGCCCTTCACGCCCACTATCACACGACTCCCGGTACTTATGTCCACACCATGGAGATCAAGGAAGGAGGCAAGTTGGCGCTTCTCGCGGGTGTCGGTCCCATGGGACTGGCTATGATTAACTATGTGCTCCATCGCGAGGGACCTGTTCCTTCCCTTTTCGTGGTCACTGACATTGACCAGAGCCGTCTTGACCGTGCCGCTATGCTCTACAGCAAGGAAATGTTCGCCGCACGCGGAATTGACATCCGCTACGTGAACACTAGCGAAGGGGATCCTGTGGCTACCTTGAGGGAGATTTCCGGAGGCTCGGGCTACGATGATGTAGTTGTCATGGCCCCGGTACCGGCCGTAGTCGAACAGGCTGACGCTATCCTCGGTTTCGATGGATGTCTCGATTTCTTCTCAGGTCCCAGGAACTCCGATTTCAGCGCCAAATTCAATTTCTACAATGTTCACTACGAGTCCCACCATATTGTCGGAACAAGTGGTGGCAACGCTGATGACATGAAAGAGGCTATAGACTTGATGGCTAAGGGGATGGATCCTGCCGGTCTGATAACCCATATCGGCGGCTTGAACACTGTGATCGACACTTCCCTTAATCTTCCAAGCATACCTGGAGGCAAGAAGATGGTTTACACCCAGATCACAATGCCTCTCACGGCTATTGCTGAATTTGAGGAGAAGGGCAAGACAAATCCCGTCTATGCCGAGCTCGACCGTCTCTGCAAGGCCCACCATGGCCTATGGAACGCTGAAGCTGAGGCATATCTCCTCAGCCACGCTGACCAGCTGTAGGTACGGCACTCGCTGCGTTTTTCGCAAAGCGTTGACATTTAGTACTTTATGAAAATGTGAGTGGCTTATTTGGCCACTCACATTTTTGTAAATAACTGACACTAAGCGTGTTCCATAAAACGCTAATTGTCTCTTCTCACCGCTGGGAAACTGATGGTAATCCAGCGGAATTCTTATATTTGTAATAATATGAAAGAGAACTATAATAAGACTCTGACTGAGGAGCAGAAGGCAAGACTGCGCCGGATAAAGCATTTGGCGCTTGACATGGACGGGACTATCTATATGGAGAACAATATATTCCCGTTCACCATTCCGACCTTGAACGCCCTCAAGGCAGTCGGAGTGGGACATTCTTTCCTGACCAACAACCCGACAAAGTCAGTTGGGGACTATGTCGCCAAACTCTCCAAAATGGGGATAGATTGCGCTCCCGAGGACATGTACACCACCCCGATAGCCACGATAGATTACATCAAGAAGACTTATCCGGATGTCAAGAGATTGTTTATGTTGGGCACTCCCAGCATGAGGGATCAGTTCGTCGAGGCTGGATTCATTTCCTGTGAGGACGACCCCTCCGACAAGCCGGACATGCTGATTGTGGCCTTTGACACGACCCTGGTATATTCAAGGCTTTGCAGGGCAGCTTGGTGGGCGAAACAGGGAATTCCCTATATCGCCACTAACCCTGACTGGGTGTGTCCGACAGATGCCGAGACAGTCCTTGTCGATTGTGGCTCCCTTCAGAAATGCATCGAGGCCGCCACAGGCCGAAAGCCAGACAAGGTGATGGGAAAACCCGATCCGACGATGCTGGACGGCATCCGTGACCGACATGGATTGAGACCTGAAGAGATAGCCATGGTCGGGGACAGGATCTACACTGACATAGAGATGGGCCGCAGGGCCGGAGCTGTCAGCGTGCTGGTTCTCTCCGGTGAGACAACCTTGGAAGCGGCTCTCGAAGCGTTCGCTTGCCCGTCCTTCGACTCCGCTCAGGAACCGGTGATTATCGTCAGGGATCTGGAAGAACTTGGAGACCTTATTCTCGAAAGCCGGAAATAACTGTCAATGAAGATATTATTCATACACGGCCTAGCCTCTTCCGGCGCTTATAAAATGGCGTCGTCACTGCGGATCCTCCTGAAAGGAAGCGAGGTGATAGCCCCTGATGTGCCGATTGAGCCTGCGGAGGCGCTTGCCATGCTTAAAGAAATATGCTCGGAGGAGAAACCGGATTTGATTGTAGGCCTTTCCCTCGGCGGTTTCTGGGCACAGAAGCTCAGGGGTTTCCGGAAGTTCCTCATAAACCCTGACCTTCACCCTTCCAAGCTTTTAAGAAGCAAGATCGGCGTCATGGAATATCTTTCCCCACGGCAGGACGGAGCGACTTCCTTCGAGATAACCGAGGATATATGCCGGGGCTATGAAGCGCTTGAACAGAATGAGTTCGATGTGTTGGATGCGGAAGAGGCCGCCCTTACTACCGGCTTTTTCGCCGACCATGACGAGATGGTTGACTGCTTCGAAGAATTCATCTCCCACTATCCCGGCAGAGGGCACCGCTACCCGGGAACCCATCTTCCTAACTATCCGCAGATAAAAGAGTATTTCTTGCCCGTTATCCTCAATGAGATATCTTCTGAATAACAGCACAGATCCGTATTTCAATATGGCTTTGGACGAGTTCTGTCTTGAGAATATCGTCCTCGACGAACCATATTTCTACCTCTGGCGTAACCGCCCTTCGGTCATCATCGGTCTCAACCAGAACGCCTACTCGGAAGTAAACCTCAAATATTTGGAAGAGAATGGGATTAATTTGGTAAGAAGAGTTACCGGTGGTGGAGCCGTCTATCACGACCTACAGAATCTCAACTACACCATTGTCAGTCCCATCTGTCATCCTGAGCGAAGCGAAGGATCTATGGGACGAAGCGAAGGATCCACCCCCGCACCCATCGTCGCCGCTCTCCGCCAACTGGGCGTTCCCGCCGAATTGACCGGCCGCAACGACATATTCGTGGAAGGACGCAAGGTGTCCGGCTATGCCAGGAGAGTTTCAAAGCGGCAGGAGATTATCCACGGAACTTTGATGTATGATGTGGATATAGACACCCTGACCCATGTGCTGGACACTCCGGGATCAAAACTGAACGCCAAAGGAATAGGTTCAGTGAAAAGCCGAGTCGCTAACTTAAAGGACTATCTTCCTGGATTCAAGTCTCTGGATGAGGTACAGGCAGCCTTGCAAGACATTCTGGCGAGTGGGGATCCTCAGATGGAACTGACTGAATCCCAACTTAGTGAAGTCAAGATAATGGCGGAAACAAAGTTCTCTACCTGGGATTTTATTTACGGGCGTTCAAGGGAAACAGGAATCGCTCGTACCGCCGCGCTCCCTTGTGGTACGGTAAGTGTGGAAGTTTGTCTGGATCACGGGCATATCACCTCGATCTCATTTTACGGGGATTTTCTTTTCGGTGAGCCAGTCCAGGAACTCTCTTCTATTTTGACGGGCCTGCGTTACGACCGTCGTTCTATTTATGAGTCTTTGATGAAAGCGGATGTGTCACGTTTTTTTCCGGGCTCCTCGGTAGATGAAGTGCTGAATCTTATTGTCTCATTATGAAAAAGTTAGTTCTTATTATTCTCCTATTTGCTGGAATTCTGGGTGTTCACACGGCTTATGGCCGTCAAATCCGTATCGACACCAAACTTCCCGCGGGAAACATAATCGTGGAGAAGATGATAGGAGACACGGTCTATGTCAAGCCGGATCTCAGGGACACTGAGGGAGACTGGTTTTATTGGGCGATGAGAGTGAGGGGAGCGCAGGGCAAAACCCTCACATTCAAGTTCCCTCATGCCTGCGTTGGTGTCCGTGGAGCGGTTGTATCAAAGGATCATGGGAAAACTTTCTTCTTCGCCGGAAATGAGAACAGGTATTGGTACTCTTTCACCTTCACTTTCGGCCCAAAGGATCGGGATGTCTTTTTCTATGAGTGCCATCCTTACCTTCTGGCCGATTGGGAACGATTCGCCAAGTCGCTGGACAAGAATTATTTCCGGGAAGATGTCCTGTGCCTTAGCAAGGAAGGCAAAAAGGTTCCTTTTGCCACTATAGCCTCACAGGACGTGGACTATAAACATCGGGTGGTCATCAGTGCCCGTCACCACTGCTCCGAGACTATCGCCTCATTTGTGATGGAGGGTATAGCCAAAGGTTTCATGGCGAATGATGACACCGGTAGATGGCTCAGGGATAATGTGGAACTGTCCTTGGTGCCATTCATTGACTATGACGGGGCCCAAAGGGGAGACCAGGGTAAAAACCGCAAGCCACACGACCACAACAGGGATTATACTGATTTCCTCTATCCTGAGACGAAGGCCCTGACGGAGTTGTGGATGGATAAAAAGCCGGAGATAATCCTTGACCTGCATTGTCCTTGGATATATGGGGAGCTGAACAACGAGCATGTTTATAGCCCGCTCGGGGATCCGACTATCACTCCAGACGCTAAGGCGGAGGATCGTTTCTTCCATTTGGTTGAGGCTGAAGCGAAGGGATTGCCTTATAAGGTTTCCGGGAATATACCCTTCGGAACTAATTGGAACACAAATCAAAACTATGCCCAGGGGTTGTCAAGCTTGCAATGGGCAAGGCTCAACGCTTCTGGAGCGAAGGTTTGTTGCTGTTTCGAGATTCCTTTCGCGAATGCCAGCGGGACCGAGGTCAACCCGGAATCCGCCCGTGAATTCGGTGAAGGTCTTGCCGCCGCCATCGCTGATTACTTCCGAGGAAATTGACTATATTTGTGAATATGGACCAGAGTATCAAAAAAAAATACAACTATTGGCAGTGGCGGACACTGATCATCCTGATGATCGGGTATGCCCTGTTCTATTTTGTGAGGAAGAATTTCAGCATTGCGATGCCGGCGCTGAAATCAGAGCTGGGACTGGATGAGACCCAGCTCGGTATATTCCTGACACTGAATGGAATAGTCTATGGCATTTCCCGTTTTATCAACGGGTTTATCTCTGACAGGGCCAAGTCCAAGAAGTTCATAATGGGACTTGGGCTTCTCCTGTCTGCGATTGTCAATTTCGTGATCGGCTTGAGCCCCCAGATGAACGGGTTGTTCCACTACATGGACGCCAGCGGGAAAGCAACTGTCGGGCTGGTCTATTTCATTGGTTCCCTGTGGCTTATCAACGGTTTCACCCAAGGGATGGGTTATCCGCCTTGCGGAAGCCTCATGGCCCATTGGATCAAGCCTTCGGAACTGGCTACCAAACAGAGTATCTGGAACAGTTCCCATTCTATCGGGGCTGGACTCGTCGCGGTCCTTATCGGAACTTTCATCCTCGGACGTTTCGGCTATGAGGCGTGGCAGTGGTGCTTCTTTATCCCGGCCATCCTCGCGGCGGCTGGTAGCTT
This sequence comes from uncultured Bacteroidia bacterium, assembly GCA_902785825.1. GTDB lineage: Bacteria > Bacteroidota > Bacteroidia > Bacteroidales > UBA932 > Cryptobacteroides. The sequence continues at coordinate 102,590 of CACZZZ010000002.1, read as the reverse complement.
CCTGCTTTTCTTCGGGTTGAAGAACTCTCCTTCCGATGTCGGACTTCCCAGCCCGGAATCGCTGGATGAGCATATTGTCGGCAAACCGGCAGAAGAGAAAGCCGAGACACCGGAGCACGCCCACGCATTGTACAAGGTACTTCTGAAGAAAATGGTGTTCCGCAACCCGATGATCTGGATCCTGGCGGTCTCCAATTTCTGCGTCTATGTCATCAGGTTCACAATCCTGGATTGGGGATCGATGTTTTTGACTGACTATAAGCAGCTTCCGATCGCCACCGCGGCAAATGTCGTGGCGGCTTCCGAGATTGTCGGAGGAATTATCGGAACCCTTTTGGCCGGCTGGATCACCGACAAGTTCTTCAAGAGCAAAGCCCACCATACCTGCCTGATATTCATGGTGATGGCCACTTTGTGCTTCTTCGCTTTCTGGCAGATGCCGCAGTCCAGCACAGGATGGGCGATCTTCTTCCTGATCATGTCCAGTTTCTTCATCTACGGTCCCCAGGCCCTGACCGGGATCGCCGCTTCCAACCAGGCGACGAAGAGGTCGGCGGCCTCGGCGAACGGCATTCTCGGAATATTCGGCTACGCCAGCACAACCGTATCAGGTCTGGCTTTCGGAATGATCGCCAAGTCTTTCGGTTGGAATACTGTTTTCGCCGTATCGATCGCTTTCGGGGTGCTCGGCTGCCTGGTTTTTGCGGCTATGTGGAAGGCCCCGGCTGACGGTTATGCCAAGGCCGAGAAGATAATTGAGGAATTCGAAACAAAGGCGTAAGATGGATCGGAAACAAAGGCTGGAGTCCCTTGACATCATGCGGGGAATGGATCTCTTCCTTCTTCTCGTAGTGGGCCCTGTTATACATACTTTCTTGAGTATCAACCAGTCTCCCGTCTGGGACGGAGTCCGTCACCAGGTCACCCATGTCTCATGGGAAGGCTTTGTCCTTTGGGATATCATCATGCCTCTGTTCATGTTTATGTCCGGGGCGACGATTCCGTTCTCCATGGCGAAGTACAGGGAAGGGGAGAAACCTGGGAAGGCGTTCTATCTCAAATTGTTGAAGCGCTTCGCTTTGCTGTTTTTCCTCGGCTGGATCGTGCAGGGAAACCTGCTGAAACTTGATTTCAAACTCTTCCATCCTTTCGCCAACACTCTCCAGGCAATTGCCGTAGGGTATGTTTTCGCCGCGTTGGTGTTCGTGAAACTTGGGAAAAAGGGAAGTTGGATATTCGGGACCGCTTGTTTTGCCGCTTATATCCTCGTGTTCGTCATTTTCGGTCACATGAATCTCGATCCGCAAGGGAATATCGCGATGGTCATCGACAAGGCTGTCCTTGGGAGCCACCGGGACGGGGTAATCTGGAATCCTGACGGAAGCTGGTCATGGAACGATGGTTACCAATATACCTGGATCTTGAGCAGCCTCAATTTCATAGTCACTGTCATGCTCGGTTGCTACGCCGGCGCCATGCTGAAGGACCCGACTCGTCCGAAAAAGTACAAGGGTTTTGTCCTGGCGGCGACCGGAGTGACCTTGATCCTTTTCGGGATCGGTCTCGACGCATGGTTCCCTTGCATCAAAAAGATTTGGAGCAGCTCGATGACCCTTTATTCGGCCGGCTGGTGCTGCCTGGCTTTGGCGATTGTCTATCTGATCGTGGACGTTTGGGGCAAAAGCAAGGGCCTTAATTGGCTCAAGTATTTCGGAATGAATTCGATAGCCGCGTACTGCATCGGTGAGGTCATCAACTTCTCATCTGTCAGCCGGTCTCTATTGCACGGTTTTGATCATATTTTAGGAGAGTATTACCCTCTTCTCATCACTTTTTGCAATGTCACTATTCTTTTCTTGATCATGAGATTCATGTACAAGAAAGGAATATTCATAAAGGTCTAGTGATGGCGGTCGAGGTCGAGAGACATCCGTTCGAGCCTTTCCTGCCGGAAGGAGCTAAAGTGCTGATGCTGGGGAGTTTCCCGCCCCAGAAGAAGCGTTGGAGCATGGAGTTCTATTATCCGAATTTCATCAATGATTTCTGGCGAATCATCGGACTTCTGTTCTTTGAGGATAAGGATTGGTTCGTCGATAAGGTGGCCAAGAGGTTCAAACTCAAAGAGATCAAGGAGTTCTGCGTTGAAAAGAGAATAGCGATGTTCGACACCGCCACAGCTGTGCGTCGGCTCAAGGACAACGCCTCGGACAAGTTCCTTGAAGTCGTGGAACCAACTGACATTCCGGCGCTTCTGCGTCGAATACCGTTCTGTAGGGCGGTTGTGGTCACAGGAGAGAAGGCGGCTCAGACACTTTGCGCGGCCTTCGGGACAGAGCCTCCGGCGGTGGGGGAATATTCATCATTCACCTTCGAGGGGCGCCCCATGCGTCTTTACCGCATGCCCTCCACCTCCCGTGCCTACCCCCTCCCGATACAGAAAAAAGCCGACGCTTACCGCCGGCTATTCTCAGATCTTCGAATACTTAATTAATCACGTACCGGGATGTCGCCACCTGGCCACGGCCGCGTCCATTCTCGCTTCGCTGCGGCTGAGTACGGCCTTAGGCCAGTGGCGACATCTTGGTGCGGAATCACTTGACGAAGAGACTGTTCCTTATGGCCCTGTAGTTCGCCGAGTATAAGACTGTGTCATTTTTCCAGATGAAATATTTGTACTCATTGCCGTCATAGCTTCCGCCGGCGAGATACACTGTGTCGTCTGAGGTGACGAATATACAATTCGCATAAGTGGATTGCATCTGCTGGATTTTGAAGAGGGACTTACCGTTCTTGTAAACATTAACCACGGTCTCGTCTTCATTTCCGGTACGCTCGGTAACACACGCATAGATGTCGTCACCTTTGATAAACAGTTCGGCATATTGGGCAAATTCGTAGAAATGATCAGAGAGAAGGGAAACCTTTTCACCGTTTTTGAAGAGGTAAAGGTCGTTGTTTTCATTGGCGATGCAGTAAACATCTCCGTTATCAGCGACAGCTACTGAGACTCCATCCCAGTTTTTCGTCCCGTCCGAAAGTTTGACGGTCGTGACGCTCTTGTCCTTTGCGACCTTGAACATCCATGCGTTCAAAACATTGTATTCATCCTTGAATTGTCCGATAATATAGGCGTTGCCCTGTTTGTCAACGGCTATGTCCCTGATTCGGGAGGCGTATGACTCCGGGCCGTCCCAGATTTTGATATCTTCAACGGTACCGTCATCTGCGACCCTCATAACCGCAACGTTCCTTTCGTAAGTGAATGTGTAAGGGAAATAGCAGTAACCGCCTCCAGCCGCACACATGATCATGTATGCGTTCGAGGGGCAATCAAACTCAAACAGATCGACTCCGTTTTTCCGCATGGTACAGGTCCACCCGCTTGACTGGAAGGGAAGATAAATATTCCCTTCCGGATCCATGCAGTCGCCGGAGGTTCCTCTGATTCCTAGATTCTCGCCGTCCCGGAAGATATCATATTCAGTGTTGTAGTAAACACCAGAAACGATCGCGGAGGTGACTACTATGGTGCAAGTGGCTGTGAAGCCGCCTTTCTCGGAAGTGGCGGTGATGGTAGTCTCGCCTTCCTTGATGGCTGTGACTGTTCCAGATGCGTCAACCGTGGCGACGGAAGCGTCTGAGCTTGAGAAGGTCACGTTTTTGTTGGCGGCGTAAGAGGGAGTGTAGGCTATCTCCAGAGCCTGTGTAGCGCCGACTTTGACCTCGACCTTGGCTGCGGTGAATTCAATCCCCTTAAGAGCGTCGTCAGGAGTCACCGTGATCTCGCAGATGGCCTCGATCTGGGTGCCATCCACAGTCGCGACAATCCTTGTCTTGCCTTCCTTCAGGGCTGTCACCAACCCGGATCCGTCCACAGTGGCCGCTTCTGTGTTGGTGGACTTCCATTTGATGTTATCGGAGCTGGCGTCCGCGGGAGTGAAAACGATCTTCAACTGGGCTGTCAAGCCTTCCTTGATCTCAAGGGTGGCGGGATCGATCGCGATACCGGTGACTTCCTTTGGAGTCTCCTGCTTGGCATTTACGGTCACTGCGCAGGTGGCGGTCTTGGAACCATCTGTGGTCGTGACGGTTATGGTCGCGCTACCGGCCTTGACGGCTGTGACTTTCCCATTGTTGTCCACAGAAGCCGTGGCGGCGTCGGAAGATTTCCAACTTACAGCCTTATTGGTGGCGTTAGTCGGAGTGACAGTGGCGGTCAGTGTCTCTGAATCGCCTTCTTTCAGGGTGATGGATGTCTTGCTGAGCGAAACACCGGTCACCGCAACTGTCGCAGGACCGGTTTGTCCGCCTCCATTACCGCCAGAAGGAGTGGGCTCGTCTTTCTTGCAACCAAATAGTATTCCGGCCGAGATCGCCGCTGCGGCTAAGGCCAGGAAAGATGTTCGGAATAATTTTCTCATAGCGTAATTAATTGATATTTAACAAAGATAATCATTTAAGATTAATCCGCAATTTTATTTTGCGAGTGACACTTTGATCTTGACCTTTTCGTGGGGATAGACGTTCTTGATCTCGAAGCCGACGAGGCAAGTGCCGGGATTGTCAGCGTCGTAGTCATGCCGAGGAGAGGTTGGCCATATTCTCGGACTGGCGTAATGCTTTGTGTGGATCCTCAAGATGCGGGTCTTCCCATCCTTTTTTAGTTCGATCGCTGAGGGCCCCAGGATCCTGGCCTCTGCCTCGGTGCACATCTTCCAGATCAGGTTCTGCTTTGAGTCTCCTCCGATGAAAAAGTCTTCGACGTGGAGATTGTCTTTCCTGTCCAGATAGACTTTCCGGTAGCAGGAGTCGAGGTCTCCTCCGTAAAATGCTGTCATCGGAAGTCCGGCACCCTTCCGGGATTTCTTCTCCCAAATCTCCCGGATCGGGATCCGGGTATCGACTACCGGCCTTTTATCCTTGACTGTGAGGATGTTATGCGATTCGGCCCCGATCCTGAAGACATCCCATCGCTGACTGTCCTGAGCTGATGACCAGAGGTTGACTCCCCGGCTTTCCAGTGAGTTGTAGTCCTGGCTTCCGAGATCGGCCGCCCAGCAGACCCCATCGTTCTCGAAGACGAATGATCCGGCGTCGATGTGGCCATGGTTGTTCGCGGCACGGCCGCCTTTGACTCCAAGGTATGCGTCGTCAGGACTGTCCCAGCCGCTTCGATACATGAACATCGGCTCCAGTCCCGAGCAATGGTACGTGTTGTATGAAGGGGCCTTGATGGAACTGAAATCTATTTTGGAACAACAGATGAGGAAGATGGGGAGCAAGCGGTCTGTATCACCCATCGTGAAACCTTTATCCCGGAAGAACGTTAATTCGGGATAAAGGACTGAATGGTCCCCGGTCCGGGTGGCCATCCACGCCTGCATTGATTGGAATATCTGTCTCCGGCCTCCGTCAAAGTAACTGAAGACCCTATGTGAGGGGGTGGACATCATGCTCATGAACTTGGAGGAGTTGTAAAAGCCCTCCTGACCATCCATAAGCCCCAGGTCGCTTCCGAAGGCGCTCTCCAGGACCGAGATCAGCATAATCTGGAAAGAGGTTCCGTACTCCCAATAGCTGTATCCTTCTGGATAGCAGCCCTCCCTGGAGTAGCTGGCCAGACTTATAGGGTTGGATTCCAGGCTTCTTTGGACCATCGCCCTGGCCTCGTCCGGGGCGTCTTCCCAGACCGCCAGCGCCCCGCAGACCATCCCTGCGTTGCAGACCTGGTTCCAGTTGTTGTTGGAGGTAAGGAACCATTGTCCCTCGGAGGGACGGAGTCCTTTGTCCAGAATGGCTGTCCGAATCTCGAGTCTCTGATCTTCAGATAGTTCCGGATATAGCCAATCGTAGCCGATCGAGACTGCCATGGTCATTTCCGCGACATCCAGGAAATGGGATGGGTTCCAGTCCGTAAACCGGCATACGGCGATTATTTCCTCGACAGCACGGTCAAGATATTCCCGTTTTCCGTCCAGGCGGAACATGGTCGAGAGATAAAATACCCTTTTCAGGACTTCCCGCGACACATGGAGGAGCCTGCGGCCTGTCATGATCCGCTCCATGGGCGGGGTTGTCAGCAACTTGTCGGAGAAAGCCTTGATGTATGAATATGCCTCTTTGGCCATCCCTCCCTTGGCAATGGCTTCCCGGACGGTGGCCTCCTCTCCAGCTCTCAAGACCAGCCTCGGGTGGTCGCAAGGGTCGGGAATACTGACTTTAGTTCCAAAAACGGGAAGGGTGGAAAGGCATAATATGACTGAAATGACGATCTTTCTCATGGGCATGGCTGTTTGCTTTGCGAAAACTCTCTAAAGATAGTGAAAAATGAGTATATTTGTAGGATTAAAAGGAATTATAAGAATATGGCAAGAGAGATAAAGTTCTCCCTGGTTTACAGGGACATGTGGCAGAGCTCGGGAAGATATGTCCCGAGGGTGGATCAGCTTTGCGAGGTGGCTCCGGCTATCATCGACATGGGTTGCTTTGACCGTGTCGAGACAAATGGCGGCGCTTTCGAGCAGGTTAATCTTCTTTTCGGGGAGAACCCGAATGTGGCCGTCAGGAAGTGGACGGCTCCGTTCCACAAGGCCGGTATCCAGACCCACATGCTTGAGAGAGGACTCAACGCCTTGAGAATGAACCCTGTGCCGAGGGATGTCAGGGACCTGATGTTCAAGGTCAAGAAAAAGCAGGGAACCGACATCGCCCGCTCTTTCTGCGGTCTTAACGACCATCGCAACCTCCGCGGGTCGGTGGAAGGCGCGAAGAAAGGCGGTATGATCTCCCAGGTCGCACTGTCGATCACCAACTCCCCGGTCCATACTGTCGAATATTACATGGGCGTAGTCGATAAGGTCGTCGGATACGGTTGCGACGAGATATGCCTCAAGGATATGGCCGGAATCGGCCGTCCTACCTTCCTCGGTGAGCTTGTTCGGGACATCAAGAAGAAATATCCCCACATCGTGGTTCAGTACCATGGCCATACCGGTCCCGGATTCTCTCCCGCCTCGATGCTGGAGGTCGCCAGGGCTGGCGCCGACTATCTGGATGTCGCCGTGGAGCCGCTCTCTTGGGGCAAGGTCCATCCGGACGTGATCACGATCAGGGAGATGATGAAAGCTGACGGTTTCCTCGTGAAGGACTTGAATATGGACGCCTACATGGAAGTGCGCCGTCTGACCCAGAAGTTCATCGATGACTTCCTCGGATATTGGATCAACCCCACGAACTCCCAGATGAGCTCGCTCCTGGTTGGTTGCGGTCTGCCGGGAGGTATGATGGGCTCCATGATGGCCGACCTCAAGGGCTTCCAGGGAGCGATCAACGCCGCCGAAAGGGCTCATGGCCGTCCTGAGATCAGCCTTGACACCTTGATGGTCAAGCTTTTCCAGGAGGTTGAATATGTTTGGCCGAGGCTTGGTTATCCGCCCCTCGTGACTCCTTTCAGCCAGTATGTGAAGAACACGGCTCTGATGAACCTGTTGAACATGCTGAACGGGAAACCTCGCTGGACCACCATAGACAAGGACACCTGGGGAATGATCCTGGGGAATATGGGACAGCTTCCCGGACCTCTCGCACCGGAGATCATCGATCTCGCTAAGGAGAAAGGGCTGGAATTCAGCACCGGCAACCCGCAGGACAACTATCCTGACGAGCTTCCTAAGTTCCGCAAGATGATGGATGAGGAAGGCTGGGACTATGGCCAGGACGATGAGGAACTCTTTGAGATGGCCATGCACGAGCGCCAGTACCGTGACTATAAGAGCGGCATCGCCAAGGAGCGTTTCAACAAGGATCTCGAGGACATGAAGGCCAAGGCTGGCGCTCCGATAGTCGTGACACGCCCTGTGGTCGAGATGCCCAAGTTCGATGTTGAGGAATATGCCAAGCGCTATCCCCACGCCGTGCCCGTCCAGGCTCCTGTCAAGGGACAGCTTCTCTGGCAGGTCGATGTGGATGACGATTCAGCCGCGCCTATTGTCGGAACCGCTGTCAAGGCAGGTGAGGGCATGGGCTTCGTCCAGACATATTACGGGATGGAAGAGCTTGTTCCCGCCATTGACGGACGAGTTGTAGCTGTCCTTGGAAAACAGGGCGACAAGGTCGCGAAAGGCGAGATAGTCGCGTTTGTGGAAGGAGATTCTTCGCTTCGCTCAGAATGACATACGCTTCTCAGAATGACACGTAGGTTCCTGATACTTGTGGCTTTGCTGTCTGTCACCATGGTGGTGACGGGCTGCGACTTCTTCCGTGTGTTGGCCGGGAGGCCCACGTCGAAAGAGATCGAGGCGAAGCGGGCGGAGATCCTTCGCTCCGCTCAGGATGACAAGGTCGTCGCTCAGGATGACAAGAATAGCGTCCCTCAGCAGGATCAGGACAGTGTTCAGGTGGTCAAGCCGGAGACTGCGGCTTCCGAGCGGCGGGACGACGGGCAAAGGCCGCACTCAGCCGCAGCGGAGCAAAGCGAAGCGAGAATGGACGCGGCCGTGCCCGCTCGTCCCGCCGGGGAGAAGAAGCGCTATTATGTGATAATGGGTGCTTTTTCCAGCAGGGAAAACGCTGAGAAATACGCTGAGCGGATCAAATCATTCGGATATGAGCCGGAGTTTTTCGGCTTCACGGAAGGACGTACAGCCGTAGGAGTGGGAGGTACTGACGATCCTGAGGAGGCTAAAGCGTTCATGAAAGAAATAAAAGGGCAGGATTTTTGCCCTGAGGGCGTCTGGATTTTAGACAGAAAGAAATAATGACCAGGAAAGCTCTCATAACTGCCGTGGCCCTTCTGCTGGCCGTAATAGTCAACGCTCAGTACAAGGCCGGATATTCGGATCTGGGTGACAGCGAGACTGTCTCCGCCTTCAAGGAACATGTAGCGACGATTTCTTCCGCTATGATGGAAGGCCGCAAGGCTGGTTCGGAAGGGGAGAAGCTCACCGCTGAGTATATTGCTGAGATTTTTAAGTCCTACGGGATTGATGTTATCTCTCCTGATGGTGGTGACCCTTTCGGAATCCGTCAGGAGAACGGTGACACCCTCGTCTCCAGGAATGTGTGCGGCTTTATCCCCGGAGGAGACAAGACCCTTAAGGACAATTACATAGTCATAGGCGCCAGAATGGACAACCTCGGCACAGGATCGATGACCGTGGACGGCGTCAAGGTCAATAAGATATATTACGGAGCCAACGGTAACGCCTCCGGCTTAGCGATGATGCTTGAGCTGGCAAGGATGCTCAAGACCAACAAGGCGCTGCTTCGCCGGTCGGTTTTGCTGGTCGCTTTCGGAGCCTCCCGCGAGTCTTTCGCCGGGTCATGGTACTTCCTCAACAGGTCTTTCTCGGATGTCTCCAACATCGACGCCATGATCAACCTCGACATGCTCGGTACCGGTTCTGATGGTTTTTACGCTTATTCCGCTTCCAACGCCGACATGAACGCGATAGTCGCGACCCTGTCAAACGAATTGCAGCCGATAAGACCGGCCATCACCGCGCAGGAGCCATATCCCTCGGATCATGTAGCCTTCTACGACAAGAAGATACCTTCTATCCTTTTCACCACCGGCCGCTATCCTGCCCATGACACGGAGCGTGACACCCAGTCAATCATAGATTTCGATACTATGGAGAGGGAACTTGAGTTTATCTACAGCTATTCTCTCGCCCTCGCCAACGGGCCTAAGCCAGCCTTCAGTCCAACGGAAGTCACGAAGTTGACAGGTGGCTTGTCCGGAGCCGTGCCCTATTATGACTGTGACGTGAAACCTTCTTTCCTTGGGAGTTACGATCCCAAAGTCTTTCTTCAGAAGTGGGTATATTCGTACATGAAATATCCCGAGCAGGCTATCAAGGAAGGCATCCAGGGTCGGGTCCTGGTGGATTTCGTGATTGGTGAGGATGGTAAGATCCGGGATGTGAAGGTCCTAAAGGGGGCTGATCCGCTTCTGGATGAGGAGGCAGTAAGGATCATCAGCGCCTCGCCCCAGTGGAAGCCGGGAAAGGTCAGGGGAAAGAAAGTCAGTTCGGAGATGTCCTTATATGTGGAGTTCCGCTTGGAGAAGAAGGGAACCAAGAGTTTCGGACTGAAAAAGCATTCATATTAAGAAATAACTGATAGATAATGGATTACGATTTCAGGAAAATTGAAAGCAAATGGCAGGCCTATTGGGCGGAGAAAGGTACTTTCAGGACCAAGGCGGACCCGTCCAAACCAAAGTTCTATGTTCTCGACATGTTTCCGTATCCTTCCGGTGCGGGGCTCCATGTCGGGCATCCGCTGGGCTATATCGCCAGTGACATTTTCTCCCGTTACAAAAGACTGAAGGGTTTCAATGTCCTTCACCCCATGGGTTATGACGCTTTCGGCCTTCCGGCTGAGCAATATGCAATCCAGACAGGCCAGCATCCTGAGGTCACGACCGTGAACAATATCAACCGCTACCGCCAGCAGATGGACAGAATCGGTTTCTCATACGATTGGGACCGTGAAGTCCGCACTTGTGATCCCGGGTATTACAAGTGGACCCAGTGGGCATTCCTGAAGATGTTCGGCAGTTGGTATGACAACGACCAATGCAAGGCCCGTCCGATCGAGGATCTCGTGGCCGCTTTCGAAAAAGGCGGCAGCCAGGCTGTCAACGCCGCATGCTCCGAGCATGATCCTTTCTCCGCCGAGGATTGGAAGGCATTCTCCGACAAGGAGAAATCAGACATGCTGATGAATTACCGTATCGCATATCAGGGAGAGACTTCCGTCAACTGGTGCGCGGGTCTTGGAACAGTGCTCGCCAATGACGAGGTGAAGGATGGCCTGTCCGTGAGAGGAGGCTTCCCTGTCGAGCAGAAGAAGATGATGCAGTGGCAACTGAGGGTCTCCGCATACGCCGGTAGGCTTCTGGACGGTCTTGACAAGATTGACTGGACTGATTCGCTCAAGGAGATGCAGCGTAACTGGATCGGTAAGTCCAGGGGCTGCGAGGTTGTCTTCAAGTGCTATAGCGGGGAAGAGGAGCATGACGTTACCATATTCACCACGAGGGTTGACACTATCTTCGGTGTGACATTCATGGTCCTGGCTCCGGAAAGCGACCTTGTGGAGCTTCTCACGACAGATGGGCAGAAGTCGGAAGTCGCTGATTATCTTGAATATGTAAAGAAAAAGACGGAGCGAGAGAGGATCGCTGAGACAAAGACCGTCACGGGAGTGTTCTCCGGATCTTACGGAGTGAATCCCTTGACTGGGGAAAGGGTTCCAATCTGGATCTCCGAATATGTCCTCGCCGGCTACGGCACTGGTGCCATCATGGCTGTTCCAGCCCACGACAGCAGGGATTACGCTTTCGCGAAGAAGTTCAATCTTCCGATTGTCCCGATCATCGAGGGTTGCGACGTCAGCGAGCAGAGTTTCGACGCAAAGGAAGGGAAAATGGTCAACTCCGGCTTCCTGGATGGGATGGAGGTGAAAGACGCCATTCCTGCCGCTATCGAATATGTAGAGAAGAAAGGACTCGGCCACGCCAAGGTCAATTACAGGCTGCGTGACGCTATATTCAGTCGCCAAAGATACTGGGGAGAGCCATTCCCGATCTATTACAAGGACGGTATTCCGACTCCCGTGCCGTTTGAGGATCTTCCTCTTACTTTGCCGGAAATCACTGAATTCAAGCCGACTGAGAAGGGTGAGCCGCCTCTTGCCAGGGCGAAAGATTGGACCTATAAAGGATATCCCCTGGAGACAAGCACCATGCCTGGTTTCGCCGGTTCCAGCGCATATTATCTCAGGTACATGGATCCTCATAACGATGAGGCGCTTGTGGATAAAGACGTGGATGCTTATTGGAGGGATGTCGATCTTTACATCGGCGGAACCGAGCATGCCACGGGTCACCTCATTTATTCCCGCTTCTGGAACAAGTTCCTGTTCGATCTCGGCTATGTGTGCGAGGACGAGCCATTCCGCAAGCTCATCAACCAGGGAATGATTCAGGGACGTTCGAATTTCGTTTACCGAATCGTCGGAACCAACAAGTTCGTCTCCCTTGGACTTAAGGACCAGTACCAGACCACCGAGATACATGTGGACATTAGCCTTGTGAGGAACGACAAACTCGATCTCGACGGATTCAGGGCGTGGAGGCCGGAGTTCGCCGATGCGGAGTTTGTCCTTGAGAATGGGGAATACATCTGCGGATGGGCTGTCGAGAAAATGAGCAAGTCCATGTTCAATGTTGTCAATCCTGACAAGATTTGCGACGATTATGGCGCTGACACATTGAGGCTTTACGAGATGTTCCTTGGACCGCTCGAGCAGAGCAAACCTTGGGACACTAAAGGTATCGACGGTGTAAACCGCTTCCTCAAGAAGTTCTGGAGGATGTTCTTTGACGGTGACTCTCTCGCCGTTTCAGATGAGGAGCCTACCAATGAGGAACTGAAGGTTCTTCATAAGCTTATTGGTAAAGAGGAATACGACATCGAGCACTTCTCCTTCAACACCACGGTCAGCGCTTTCATGATAGCGTTGAATGACCTTAGTGCCTTGAAGTGCCGCAAACGCGCTATTCTGGAACCCATGACAATACTCCTGTCGCCGTTCGCGCCTCATATCGCTGAGGAGCTTTGGTTTCTTCTTGGGCATGAGGATAGCGTGACGTACGCTTCTTTCCCTGTATTCAATCCATCACTGGCCGCTGAAGAGAGTGTCAAGTACCCTGTCTCCTTCAATGGCAAGACCCGCTTCATGGTCGATCTTCCAAAGTCTATGACTCCGGCCGAAGTTGAGGCCGAGATCCGTGGGATGGAGCAGACATCCAAGTGGGTTGGCGACAAGAGCATAGTTAAAATCATAGTGGTACCCGGTAGAATTGTCAATATTGTCATAAAGTGATTCAACCATGTCCCCGAGGCTGATTAAAAGCAAATCTTCGTTCCTGAGCGTTCTGGATGACTATGTGGTTATAACCATAGGAGTGCTCTTTTACACCTTCGCATGGGCGGACATGCTGATACCCAATGGTATAGCCAGCGGAGGTCTGACAGGAGCCTGTACGATTCTGAATTTCGCCACAGGCATTCCGGTGTACTTGTCCTATATTGTTATCAATGGTTTGCTCATATTGCTCGGAACCTTCATTCTCGGGAAAGGGTTCGGATTCAAGACCCTTTACGCTATAGGACTTTCCACTTTAGGACTTGATTTCCTCGCTGGAATGGAGTCTCTACATGTGTTTTTCGACAATAAACTCCTTCTTGTGATAGTGGCCGCCATCATTGAGTCTATCGGCATAACATGCATCCTCGCTCGAGGCGGAAGCACTGGAGGAACGGATATTGTCGCCTTGATAGTCAATAAGTTCTGGCCTGTTTCATTGGGAAAGGTTTTCCTTGCCGTGGATCTTTTCATCATTGCCTCCGTTCTCCTCATTCCAGGTAAGACGGTTGAGGATATGGTTTACGGTTATGTCGCCATGGTCATATTCTCGGTCTTCGTCGACTGGGTGCTGCTCGGGCGGAACTCGACTTGGCAGATAATGGTTTTCTCCAATAAATACAAAGAAATAGCGGACACCGTGATCCATGACCTGAACCGGGGGGTGACGGCTTTGGATGCCCAAGGATGGTATTCCGGAGAGCACAAGAAAGTCCTGCTCATCATGGTCCGTAAGCCGGAGCTCCACACAATAACCAAGACAGTCAAGGAGATCGACCCGACCGCCTTTGTGACCGTATCTTCGGCTAGCACCGTCTATGGAGAAGGCTTTGACGAGATGAAAACCGGCCTCAATCTGAAACTCAAGAAGAAATCGAATAATGGAGATCAAGCAAAAGAACGTACTGAGGACAATTAAGGAATATATCCTCATCACGCTTGGAATTATAATCTACACCTGCGGTTGGACTATATTCCTCACTCCCAACAACATGTTCGGAGGAGGAGTCTCTGGTATAAGCGCTATCATTCAGTTTGCCACAGGGATCAAGATGGGTTACACCTATTTTGTCATCAATGCCTTGTTGCTGCTGATATCTCTGTTCATAATAGGACCGTCTTTCGGAATCAAGACAGTGTACGCCATTTTCCTGGCCTCCTTCTGTCTTAATGTCGAGCAGACTATCATCCCGGCTCAGTTCATCCAGGATTTCGCCCTCTCAAACGGCAAACTCCTTTGCTCAATTATCGGAGGCTCGATGGCTGGCTTCGGAATCGGTATGTCAATCTCCCAAGGTGGCAGCAGCGGAGGAACAGACATTATCGCTCTTATCATCACCAAATACCATAACATTTCCCCTGGAAAGGTGATTCTGCTGATAGATGTCTTCATCATTGCGTCATCTTTGCTTGTTCCTTCATACACCGCTGAGGGACAGCCGCTTCCATTTGTTGACAAGTTCATCACCGCTGTTTACGGAATGATCATTGTCACAGTCTGCGGCAACGTCGCGGACCTCTATCTGGCAGGATCCAAGCAGAGTGTCCAGATATTCATCATGTCACACCACCATGAGGCGATCGCTGACATGATAGCCAGGGACTTCCATCGCGGTGTCACTATTCTTGACGGTAGAGGCTGGTACACCAAGCAGGAATCCTCGGTCCTTATGGTCATAACCCGAAAGACTGATGTCAATATGCTCTTAAGGGCGATCAAGCAGATTGACACGGACGCGTTCTTGTCTATTTCCTCCGTAGCGGGTGTTTATGGCAAAGGATTCGATAAAATCAAGGATAAAAAAGTGTAATTTCTGTTTTTAATAGCATATTTTGAACTCTTACCCCCGGCTTACCCCCAAGTCCGGGGGTATTTTTTATCGTTTTATTGTTAAATTCATCCTCGAAAAACTAAATCATTAATAACAACAAAACCAATCTTGAACGAAAATGTCGATAATAATTGCTTTTTCCCTTATCGTCGAATTCCTTTCTTTCCTTTTTTATGATTTCTCAAAATCCCGCACGCGCGATATCAGACATTTTGCGATCAGGGCTATGGCGGGGTGCACAGGTTTGGCGCTTGTCGCGCTTGAGATTTTTATGCCTGGACCTACCAACATGAGGTATCTGCTTCTTGACATTATGGCCGTGGTCGAGATCCTCCTCCTTTACCCTTGCTCTTTCGAGCGAATCTCATTGTCTATCGTGACGAGTATTCTTATCGTAGCGGCTGTGTCGCTCTCGTTCGTTTTCTCCTTGGTTGTCCCTTCCGGCATCTTGTCCTTCAGGTCTGAGCGGATATTCTTCTCCTATGTCATCATGCTGGTGGTCTTCAACGTGTTTTTTATGTCAACGGCTTCCAAGAGACTTGGCGGTATCAGGATGTTCTTCAGGAACGCGGCCGTGTGGCATAATCTTGAGGATTATTCACGGTTCATCTATTCCCATGGCTTCCTATGTCTCGCGCTATATTCTATCTGCGCGGTTCTCCTGCCAGGGGACGCGGGTGAGATTATGACTTTTTCCTGTGTGGCTCTTTTCATGATTCTTTACGGGATCTTGTATTTAAGGGATATGACTGGCAGGACAATGATGCTGAACCAAGGCGCTGAGAAAAGGGTCAAGGAGATAATAAAGGGTAATCTCCGGACTTCATATATCGACAAAGCGGAGGAGGACAAGAAGATGAATAATCTTTACAACCGGGTTATGGTGTATATGAATGAAAAGAAACCGTATCTGGATCCTACCTTCCGCATGGAGGATATGGCCGAGTACCTCTATTCGAATAAACTCTATTTATCGCGTACAATCAACCTGTTGTCAGGCAGGAACTTCCGTCAGTTTATCAATTATCACCGGATCCAATACGCTATATCCCTTTTCAAAAAGGACCCGAGGCTGAAGGTCGGAGAGGTCGCCACCATGTCTGGATTCAATTCTCCTGTCTCTTTCAACATGTCCTTCAAGGTGAACACCGGTAAAACCCCTTCTGAATGGCTCCAGGAGCATTCTTTGGAGAGGATGGGAAGATAATGATGTTTTTTGTATATTCGCGTTGATAATGAAACACACGGATATGAGAAGATTTTTCATCGCCATTTTGCTGAGTCTCGCGGTCATGGCTCCTTCAGCCGCGCAGAGCAGAAAAGCTGTCAAGCAGGCCAAGAGAGACACCAAGATCGAGGTCAAGCACCTAAAGTCCGAAGGCTACAAATCCCTGGACAACATCAAGCTTGAGGAGGCCGTCAACGGATATCTGACCGCTAAGTATTCTACAAAGAATTCTGTTGAGGTCATTGGAAAAGCAACCGCCAAAGATCTTAGCGCAGCGAAGGCTGAGGCGCGTTCTGACGCTCTTTACGGGTATCCCGAGGAGGATGTTCTGGATTCATTCTTCGTTTATAAGAAGACAAGGGGACGCTATGAGGTTGTTTGTTACGCCGCTCTCAAGGGACGTTCCGCGAAGGATGCCTCAAAGGACAGGACGCAGAACCGCAGACGTTCAGAGGGCACTGAGGCCGCTATAGAGTCCGCCAGAGCTGACCAGCAGGCCAGGGAGGCGAAAGCCAAGGAGGATAAAGCGCGCAAAAAGGCTGAGAGAGATGCCAAGAAGGCCGAGAAAAAGGCGGAATCAGCTCGTCAGAAGGCTGTCGAGGCCAGAGAGAAAGTGGATGACTATAAGTAAGGCTCAAGGCCTTTCCAGGAAGACGGAGGTGGCGCCAAAAGCGTCATCTCCTCTTTTTTTACGGGGTGGATGAACCGGATTTCCCTTGAGTGGAGACATATTCCACCGTCGGGGTTTGAGCGAGGCGCCCCATATTTAAGGTCGCCCTTTATGACGCAGCCCATCGCCGCGAGCTGACAACGGATCTGGTGGTGCCGTCCTGTCAATAGTTGGACAGAAATGAGTGAGTATCTGTCGGTTTTGCCGATAAGACGATAGCGCAGTCTCGCTTCTTTCGCTCCCGTCGCTCCCGGTTTTGAGATAAAGCTTTTATTGATTTTCTCGTTCCTAACGAGCCAGTCGGTCAGTTCTCCAGCCTCATTCGCTGGAGCTCCGCAGCACAGGGCCCAATAGGTTTTATGCATGTCTCCTGTGCGGAACATCTCAGAGAGCCTTGATAGAGCCTTGGAAGTCTTAGCGAATACCACTATGCCGCTGACAGGCCTGTCAAGCCGGTGTGGGATGCCCAGATAGACTTTGCCCGGCTTGGAGTCCCTCCAGGCGATATACGTCTTCAGGGTCTCGGCCAGGCATTCGTCTCCGGTCTTGTCCCCTTGGACGATCTCGCCGGGGACTTTATTGAACACGAGGATATGGTTATCCTCATATAGAATCCTCGAAGAGAGGTCCTCGTACTCTCCAGGGCCCAGTCTCCGATATTCCATGGCTTATTTCTGGATAGGAACCAGCGCGAAGGAAGGCATTCCCTTGCAGCAGAGCTTACCGTTCACCTCCAGCTTAGCCGAGCAGAAGAAGAGCTGCCCGCGCCTTTCGTCGAGACTGGCGGTCACCTCGCAAACATCTCCGGGCTTTACCGAGTTCTTGAAGCGGACCTTGTCAATGCCGGCGTAGAGGGTTATGTTGCCGGGGATCTCATCCTTTACGAGGATAGCGCAGCTTTGTGCCATGATCTCACAAAGGATGACTCCGGGGACCACCGGATTGCCGGGGAAATGGCCTCTGGTGAAAAACTCGTCCTCTTTGATGGTGTATTTTGAGTGGGCGAGACCGTTCTCGTCAATATAAGCCTCCTCGATAAGAAGCATAGGCTCCCTGTGCGGAAGGAACTTTTTAATATCTTCTTTATTAAGTACTTCTGACATGTTGGTCTGTATTATTCTGTGTAATTTTAGTCCTCACATTTGCGGAAAGCGACGCACGCGTCGTGGCCTCCAAAACCGAAGGAGTCGGAGATACCCAAAGTCAAGTCGGCCTTGACCGCCTTGTTGGGGGTGTAATCCAAGTCGCATTCGGGATCCGGTGTGTCCAGATTGATGGTAGGAGGGCAGATTCCGTCACGGAGAGCGAGCAGAGTCGCTATCGCCTCCGCGGCTCCGGCCGCTCCGAACATGTGTCCTGTCATGGATTTGATAGAGCTGATGTGGGCTTTGTAGGCGAAATCTCCGAGGGCGTTCTTGTAAGCCTGGGTCTCGGCGACATCATTCAGCTTGGTACCTGTACCGTGAGCGTTGATGTAAAGGACATCTTTCTCTTTGTCAAATCCGGCCTCTTCAAGGGCAAGCTCGATGCATCGGGCTTGAGTGGTACCGTCGGGCCTGGGAGCGGTTGAATGGTAGGCGTCGCAAGTGTTGCCGTAACCGACCATCTCACCGAGAATCACGGCGCCGCGCGCTTTGGCGTGCTCATATTCCTCAAGGATGAGGGCGGCGGAACCGTCACCCATCACGAAGCCAGCCCTGTTGGCGTTGAACGGGAGGGAGGCATATTTAGGATCCGTGGATCTTGAAAGCGCTTTGAGGTTGGCGAAGCCGGCGATACCGATCGGAATGGTGGCGTTCTCGCTACCACCGGTGATGATGGCGTCAGCATAGCCGTGCTTGATGGCCCTGTAGGCCTCGCCCATGGCGTTTGTGGATGTCGCGCAAGCGGTCACGATGTCAAGGCAGGGACCTTCGGCGTGGTTGAGGATAGCGATCTGTCCGGCGGCGATATTCGAGATCATCGTCGGGATGAAAAGAGGGGATATCCATTGTCCGGAAGGATCGTCGATCATCTTCGCCATTTCCCTGTACTGGGTAGCGAAACCTCCGATACCGGAACCGAAATAGACTCCGAACCTGAACGGATCGATGTTCTGTCCTTCTCCTTCAGAAACCAGTCCGGACTGTTTCACAGCTTGATAAGCAGCCGCGACTCCGAATTGGGTGAAGAGATCCTGCTTGCGGATAAAGGGCTTGTCCATTCCATAATCTTCAGCGTGGAACTCCTTGACTTTACCAGCGATTCGTACCGGAAGCTGCTCAGTGTCCTCGCTTTCGATAACTTCGATACCGCAGTAACCGTCACAAAGGTTTTTCCAGAATGTGGTCACATCATTTCCGACGGGGGAGATGACGCCCATGCCTGTGATAACTACTCTCTTGTCCATGTATGTTTTATTTTATTATTCTGTCAAACGGATTGCAAATATAACGATTAAAGTGGATTTTACCACTCAAGGACGGCGGCTCCTGAGAGGAGGCCGGCTCCAAAAGCGCTCAGTACTATGATGTCGCCTTTCTTGAACATCCCCTTCCTGTTGCACTCGTCCAGGAGGATAGGGCAGGATGCTGAAGAAGAGTTACCGTGGTCCTGGATATTGACAGGGAACCTGTCGGCAGGGACCTGCATGAAGTCGATGATGGAGTCGATGATTCTCTTGTTGGCCTGGTGTACCATGAACCATGACACGTCCTCTTTCTTTATTCCTATCTCGTCGAGGAGATTCTTGACCCCATTAGTGCATGCCTCGACAGCGAAACGGAAAACCTCGCGGCCTTTCATCTGGAGCGGCACGTCAACGTCAGGAAGAGTGACGTAGGGAGTGGGTATTAGCTTGCGTCTCATCCAAATCTTGTCCACATCCGGCTCGGAGTGCAGTTTCGTGCCCTTGATGTTATCCCCGGCAGTGAGCACGGCTGCACCGGCCCCGTCTCCGAAAAGCACACAGGTGGACCGGTCTTCCCAGCTGGTCATTCTTGAGGGTTCCTCAATGCAGGCTATCAGCACGTTCTTGACCTTTCCAGCCTTGTAATACGCCTCGGCCATATCCAACGCATAAACAAAACCAGGGCAAGCGCAATTAATATCGAACATAGGGCAGCTGAGCCCCACTTTAGCCGCGACGATACAGCTCATGCCCGGGGTGTCCTGCCCGGAAACCACGTTGGACACTATGAAGAGGTCTATGTCTGAAGGTTTGAGTCCTGACATGTCAAGGGCTTTCGTCACAGCCTCTGCTCCTAGATCCTCGATTTTCTCGTCGGAAATGACGTGCCTGGATTTGATGCCGGTACGGGTGGTGATCCACTCGTCGCTGGTGTCCAGGAATTCGGAGAGCATCTCGTTGGTGACTATTTTTTTCGGAAGCGCGCTTCCTGTCCCGATGATTCTCATAAATTCATTTTCTTAATTACCGGCACGAAAATACCAATCTTCCTTTTGGCGGCAAAATAATTGTGGTGAATCTCCCCGCTTTCGCACTATACTCCCGCAGATGTGGCGAAGATTTGCTATTTGTGGTGAAATCACGCTTTTGTGAATTCCCCAAAAGTGTTATATTTGTGGTTCACAAAAGACACGATGGCACCTTCATCAAAGAGATTACCCGACTACTTGCGGGGAAAATACCAGCTGATTTACACCGTGACCTTCGCGGCGTTTTTCTCCATCGTGTTCCTTCTTCTGAGCCTTCCATTCTCACACAACAGTTGGATGGCTCTCGGCAATTCCAGGTTCTTCGTGTTCACCGTCCTGTTCGCGACCGGATCGTTGACGTTGGTTGCCCTGAGCCGTTTTCTGATGTACAAGACAAGGAACGTGATCAACATGACATATCTCGGCTATGTTGCCTGGTGCGTCGCCGAGGTTGTCGTCATTTGCCTGGCGTATTCGTTCATAACGGTTCCGCTTACCGGCATCGGTTGGGATCAGTTCCCAAGAACTCTCGGCAACGCTCTCCTCTATGGAACCATCTCATTGATAATTCCTGACATCCTTGCGGGAATGTATTTCGCCCTCCAGGACAAGAATCAGACGATCCGGCTCATGAACTACGGCAACGTCGTGCTTGATGAGAATGTCCTGCCGTCGAAACTTGAGAAAATAACGCTTTTCGACAATAGCGGCAACCTTAAGCTATGCGTGAGCGCCACGAGTCTTTATTACATGGAGTCTGACGACAATTACATTATCGTCCGTTATACCGACAGCAGGGGAGAATTGAAGCGTTACATGATCCGCAGCAAGATGAAGACTGTTGAGGACAGCTTCAGGGGCAGCAGCCTCGTGAGGTGCCATCGCAAATACATAGTTAATATGGACAAGGTCAAGGTCCTCCGCAAGGAAAAAGAAGGCTATGAGCTGGATCTTGACAATGATTTGATCCCTCCCATCCCTGTCACTAAGACTTATGAGGCTGATGTGCTGGCGCGGTTTAACAGCGATGTCCTACCTCGTCAGCCTATCAAGTGACACTTCTATCAGATTGCGGACCATGGCCTTATAGTCCGGGTCGCTGTTCTTTAGGTAACGGTTGGCTATCGCGCAGCAGATAGTTCCCGCTTTGTGGCCCAGCTGCTTCGCGAGGCCGGCCACGGCGGATCCCTCCATCTCAAAATTCGTGATCCTGTATTCCCCGTAGCGGAAAGACTCGAACTTCTCAAGCATGTCCGGCATTGCCAAACCCAGACGGACAACCCTGCCCTGTGGCCCATAGAATCCCGGAGCGGAAATAGTCATTCCCTTGACGGAGCAGTCCTCGAAACGCTTGATCAGGTCGTCGCTAGCCTTGACAAAGTAAGGCGCCGGGAGATGCTTATCCCAGCCGGTGTGCTTCATGAAAGCCTCCTCCATGTCCAGGTCGGTGATCTTCTCCCTGTCCTCGTACCAGTTGAGAAGGCCGTCACAGCCGATCGAGTAGTGCGAGAATATTGCTGACCCTATCGGGATATCCTCCTGGATAGCCCCGGTGGTTCCAATTCTCAGGACTGTCAGTTCCCGGTGGTTTTTCTTGACTTCCCTTGTCTGGAGATCGACATTCGCAAGCGCGTCAAGCTCTGTCATGACGATGTCGCAGTTGTCTGTACCGATGCCTGTGGAGATGGCGGTGAGACGCTTCCCGTTGAATCTTCCCGTAGTCGAGACGAACTCTCTGTTGGCGTGGCGGAACTCGACGTCGGAAAGATAATACCCGATCATGTCCACTCTCCCAGGGTCGCCTACAAGTATCACTATGTCAGCGAGTTCCTCGGGACGAAGATGAATGTGGAAAGCGGATCCGTCGGAGTTGATTATAAGTTCTGATTCAGCTATTCTCATTTTTGAATTGATTATGTTTAGTCTTCAAATATAACAAATATCGAGGGAAATCGCTATTTTCGCGTCACTATGTGGCAAAGAATACAGACAATTTATCTCACTATCGCTTTAGGCCTCGTCGTGGCCCTTTTCTTTTGTGTGAAATCATTTACCGTTGGTGAAGGAGGCGCTCATGTCAATGAAGTCAAGTACATGGCTTTTGTTCCCTACGCCATCCTACTCGTGATCTCCGCACTTTTGCAGGTCATCGCTTTGCTCACCTTTAATGTCAGGGTGTTCCAGATGCGCACGGCTATACTTTCCGCGCTCATTTTACTCGGTCTTCAGGGCTGGCTTGTGTTTGATTACCTCACCGCGGCGGACGGAGTTATATTCCACTGGACAGCGATTCTTCCGTTGATCGCCGTTATCCTTGATTTCATAGCAGCGAGAAAAATATTGCGGGACCAGCTCCTTGTTGAGAGTGCCTCACGGCTCCGGTCCCGCAAATAGATAGGCTCTGCCAATCTAGCTTTTGCTGTTGAGGAAGGCGGCGATGTCGGACTCAATCTGCTTGCAGAATTCCTCGTCACCGCAATTCTTGGCCTCTGAGGCCATGTAGTAGATCAGCTGGCAGTTGTATTCGAACTCATTCTTGTACTGAGGATAGAAATCCAGGAACAGCGCTATTGATTGCTTTACCTGCTCATCCAGCTCAAGAGCGACCTCATGGGCCTTGTCCTTTTTCCCAAGACGGTAGTAATACTTCATCATCTCAATGGGGAACAAGGAGTTTGAGCTCCAACCGAGAAGCGAGTTATCATAGGGGTACCTGTCTGGTCTCATGATCTTCCGGCACATGTCCAGCACGGTCTCAGCCCTGTCATTCTCTCCGGCCTTGAGGAACGCGCTTGCGGATGAGATGAAGAGATTGCGTAGCGACATCACCCCAAGGAAGGTGTACATGTTCTGATAGTCAATGAGATAATCATCGCTGGCAACAGCGTCGAACTTGAACGTCTCGGTCAGTTTCTTGTAGAGCTCATCCGTGTCAACAACGCCGAGGTTGAAGGCGCTGATCTTGTTCTTGATAGGAGTGAACCTGTACGAGAAACCGTCGAACATCAGGTAATCCTTGATTCCGATATCCAGGTCACCGCCCTGGTTAAGGAAGTGCAAGGGCCTGTCCCAATTATAATTGGAGAGAAGGTCCAGGATGAACAGTTCGGGCTTTATAAGTCCGCTCTTGCCTTTAGGTATCTCAAGGACGATAGAATCGGGAATCATGTCCGCGAACTTGGGGCTTACTATCCCGTATTTCAGGCAGTTCTCCTTATTGACCGGGAGGATCATCTTCCTGGACACCCAGTAATCCATCTTGCGACCGTTCTGGGACACAACCTTGGCGTCCGGATGCTTGAAAACCTTTATGCAGTCTGACAGGCTCACGGCCTGGTCCCTGCTATCCTGGATGAACACCCAGTCGTTGGTGCCATAGAGGTACTGGTCCTGTCCGATGGAAAGAGGAATGGGGGCGGCGTTGTTGATGGCATATCTCATCTGATCGATGTGCCAGTCAGTCCCCAGGAGCGAGGTGTTGCATATCCTCACGTCATTCCTTATTCCCTCCACCTCCTGGGCGTACCACAACGGGAAGGTGTCATTGTCTCCGTGGGTTACGAGTATTCCATTGGGTCCGACTGAGTTGAGATAGTTGTAGGCGACCTCGACAGCTGTGCGGCGGTTGCTCCTGTCATGGTCATCCCATTCCTGGGCGCACATCAGCGCCGGGACGCAAAGGCAGGCCGCTGTCACCGCTCCGGCCACGACGGCGGGGTTCTTGCCCTTCAACGCGTCATTGATCCATGAATATAATGCCGCTACGGCGAACCCTATCCAGAATGTGAACGCGTAGAAGGATCCGGCGTAAGCGTAATCCCTCTCGCGCACCTGATAAGGGGCCTGGTTAAGATACATCACGACGGCTATTCCGGTCATGAAGAACAGGATGAACGTTAGCCAGCAACCTCGCTTGTCCTTATCGAACTGGAACAAAAGTCCGAGCAATCCGAGCAAAAGAGGGAGGAAGAAGAGATGGTTCTTGCCCTTGTTCTCCTTGAGCCAGGTGGGAACATTTTCCTGATTTCCGAGGCGGATCTCGTCGATAGGCTTTATCCCGCTCTCCCAGTTGCCGGTGAAAAGATCCGGCGTTGAAGCGTGGATCTCATTCTGGCGGCCGACAAAGTTCCACATGAAATATCTCCAGTACATCCATCCGAGCTGGAAGTCGAAGAAATAGCGCAAGTTAGCACCGAACGTCGGTTTCTTCGACTCGGCTCCGGGAACCACGATTCCCTTGCCGTTCATGTATTCTTTGTAGAACTCGATCGCATGCTCGTCATTGCTGTACATCCTCGGGAATAGCATCTTCCCTTCTGGGGCATACTTGCCTTCGGGTGGGCTCTGCACTTTCTTGTATTTACCGTTGATGGGTGCCCAGTAAGTGCCATATTCGATCTCTGCCGGCGCGGCGAAATACTGGCCGTAAAGAAGCGGTACCGAGCCATACTGCTCACGGGAAAGGTACCTGACCAGGGTAAAGGCGTTGTCCGGCTGATACTCGTTCGTGGGAGTCTTGGCGCAGGAGCGGATGACTACCACGGAGAATATCGAGAAGCCGATAAGGATGGTCGTGACGCATAGTAAAGCCGTGTTCCAGAACACCTTCCCTTTCTCCAGGGTCTTGAAGAGTCCCCAGAAACAGAGGCCGATAAGCGCAAGGACGAAGAAAGCCGCTCCGGTGTTGTACGGAAGACCGAGGCCGTTGACAAAGATAAGGTCGAAATAGGCGGCGAGCTTGGGCAGCCATGGCATCATGATGAAGAACATGAAACCGATCATCACCGCGGATATGGCCAGGATCTTGACACACTCCCAGAAGGAGTATGGCTTGTCCTCCCTGATCTTGTAGTAATACAGGAAAACGATGGTCGGGAGGGCGAGCAGGTTAAGGACGTGGACGCCGATAGAGAGTCCGAACAGGAAGGCGATCAAGACTATCCAGCGGTTGGCGTATCTGCGATCCTCAGCCTCATACCATTTTGTCATGGCCCAGACGACCAAGGCTGTGAACAGGGATGACATGGCATAGACTTCCCCTTCGACGGCGGAGAACCAGAAAGTGTCTGAGAAGCAATACGCCAGCGCTCCGACGGCGCCGCTCCCGAATATGGCTATGGACTCGCCAAGGGAATAATCTCCAGCGCTACCGTCAGGATTCTTTTTGGGAAGGATCAGCCTTTTAGTGAAAAAGACTATGGTTAGATATAGGAAGAAAATCGTCAATGCTGAACAAAGCGCGCTCATGCAGTTGACAAGCATAGCGGCATGCGCGGGACCCCCGAACATGGAGAAAACCCTGGCGATAATCTGGAATACAGGGTTTCCCGGGGGATGACCTACCTCCAGCTTGTATGATGAGGCGATGAATTCTCCACAATCCCAGAAAGATGCTGTGGGTTCTATCGTGGAGAGATATGTGAACGCGGAGACGAGAAACACCGCCGCCGCGGTCAGATGGTTCCATTGTCTGAATTTTCTGCTGTCCATATTATTATAAGGCATAATACGGACAAAGATACAAAAGGAATGCCTATCTTTGCAAAAATATCCGCTACAAAATGAAGCCTGACAACGACTGGAAACAGAGACTTGGAGTGGTCTATTCGACCAATCCCGATTTTAAGTATGAATCCGGTGAGAGTGACGAGCCCGAGACCCTTCCTCCTTCCCGGCAGCGCCTGATCGTGTCTATCGACAGGCGAAATCGAGGAGGAAAGCAGGTGACGCTCGTCTCCGGCTTTGTTGGCTCCAAGGAGGACCTTTCCGATCTTGGAAGGACCCTCAAAGTCAAGTGCGGTGTCGGTGGCGCGGCGAAGGATGGGGAGATCACCATCCAGGGGGATTTCCGTGACAAAGTCACAGCTATCCTTAAAGAGATGGGTTACAACGCCAAAAGGGGAAATTGACGGAATGGGCACGATTGACAATCCGGTATTCTGCGGCCTGGCGGTTTTCTTCACTCTTCTTTTCCTATTGAATCTGAAGAGCTTGCTGAAGATATTCCCGTCTCTTTGGGACTGTGTCGTAAGGTGGAAGGGGAACCTGGACCTTGAGAACAGCATCCAGCTCAGCAGGAGCCGGAACTGGATCGCCGCCATCCTGTTTGTCCCGTTTTGTATGCTGGTATATTCCTATGGGATGTACACACCTGATTTTATCGGGGACCTTCCTCCATATTTCAGGCTTGCCGCGGTCACAGGTGTCATGCTGGTTTACCTTCTCCTAAGGACCTTCCTTAACTGGCAGTTGGAGATGCATAATTACGGGACAAGCGTGTTTACCGCCGCCAACAGGTCGTTTTACAACTACTGCATAATCCTTTTCTTCCTCCTATTTATCACAGGGGGCATCCTGACAGCATTTTCCTGCGCCGAGGTCACTATAAAGACGGTTCTGTTGTTTGAGACCGGTTTGACCTACCTCATCTACATTTACCGCCGTGGACAGATTTTCTCGTCCTATTGCAATCCTTTTTCGACATTTTTGTATCTTTGCAGCCTTGAATTGCTCCCGACAGCCGCTCTGGTCATTTCAGCCAACCTGTTGTGACACCGGTTTACGGATTGACTTACTTATTTTAGAAGAACTTTATGGCTATACGCAAGATCTTGATCTCGCAGCGCGCCCCCCTCAATGAGACCCCTTACGTCTCTCTGAAGGAGAAGTACGGCGTTGACATCACCTTCCGTCAATTTTTCCTCATCGAACCTCTGACTTCCAGGGAGTTCCGTGCGCAGAGGATAAATATCCTCGATTACACGGCCATCGTTTTCTCATCCCGCCACGCGATCGACGCTTTCTACGGTCTCTGTGAGGAACTGAGGGTTAAGGTTCCTGAGACCATGAAGTATTTCTGCACGACTGAGGCGGTCGCGATGTACCTTCAAAAGCACATAGTTTACCGCAAGCGCAAGATATTTTTCGGCAACGGTACTCCCGATTCCATCATCGATCAGATCGGGACAAAACATAAAGGCGAGAAGTTCCTTATCACCCAGTCAGACTCCAATGGGAGTTCCGCTCTCACCAAACTTTTTGACGCTCACGGGATTGACTACAAGACAGCCGTGTTCATCAAGAGCGTTCCTCAGAATCTTGGGGATTTGGATCTCAAGGAATATGACATGATTGTCTTCTATAACCCCGCTGACGTTCAGTCCCTGAATGAGAACTTCCCGGGATTCGAGCAGGGTGACATCAAGTTCGTCTCTTTCGGCAAGTCCATTGTGAAAGCTATGGAAGAGGCCGGATTATCAATTGCCGTGAAGGCTCCCACCCCTGAAGCACCTTCGGTGGCGAGGGCGATAGAACTATACCTTCAAGAACAGCAGCAATAACATCACCATGGAGACATTACCGAAATCCGAGCGCCTGAACGGGAGGTCCGCGGTTTCGGCTCTGATGTCGAAGGGCCGCTGGGGACACTCTGGCGACCTTAAATTCTGCTATTTGAAGAACGAACCTGCTGGAGGGGCCAACCGGATCATGGTGTCGGTCCCCAAACGCTTTTTCAAGCGGGCCGTAAAGAGAAATCTCCTGAAAAGAAGGTTGAGGGAAGCCTACAGAACCCAGAAATCACTCCTCGCCCCTTCGTCGGTGGATATCCTTTTTCTCTACAACTCCAAAGACGTCAATGACTTCCAAGTCATAAAAGGCGATGTCGCGAATATTCTTGAAAAAATAGCGGATGAAGGATAGTTATCATATTCCCCGTTGGCGGCAAGTCGTGAGGAATGTCCTTTCGGCTCCTTTCCTTGGATTGATCTGGTTCTACAGGACCTGTATCGGGCCATATATTCCCAAGACATGCCGTTTCGAGCCCTCTTGCTCGACCTATGCGCTTGAGGCCTTCCGCAAATGGGGCCCATTCAAAGGCCTTTACCTCACGGTATGGCGCATCCTGCGCTGCAACCCCTGGGGAGGCAGCGGCTATGATCCGGTGCCGTAGGATTATCTTCTCAGCCGGACGAAGATGGAGAGGGGAAGAACTTTGCCGAATTTGTCCTTGAGCGCGAGCTCACCGGAGTCCAGGGGAGTGTCTGGCTTCAGATTAAGTGCTTGTCTTACAACGGTTTCTCCGAGAACGGCAGAGAATCCGTTGGAATAGAGGTTCAGGACCATGAAACTGTTCTCCGGGGCGAGGATCTGGCCCACGGAACGCATCATATCGAAGAGGCACTCGTCCAGTTTCCATTTCTCACCGTCAGGACCATGCCCGTAAGCTGGCGGGTCCAGGATTATCCCGTTATAGACATTGCCCCTGCGGGCCTCTCTCTTGGCGAATTTCATGGCATCCTCCACGACCCAGCGGATGCCGTCCAGACCGCTGCGGTCCTGGTTCTCATGGGCCCAGGTCACGACCTGGCGCACGGAGTCAAGGTGGGTAACGTCAGCTCCAGCGGCCCTTGCGGCTAGCGACGCTGCGCCGGTGTAGGCGAAAAGGTTCAGCACTTTCGGACGCTGCTCCATGGAAGAGGCTATTTCTGAAGTGTTCCGGAATATATATTCCCAATTCGCCGCCTGCTCCGGGAACACTCCCACATGCTTGAACGATGTCAGCCCCAGCCGCAGGTTAAAGTCAGCGCTGCCGGTGGTCTTCCCGCCACCGGTCAGATGATACTTGATCCACCACTGGTCGGGCATAGCCTTCAGGCGGTCCCAGGTGCCGCTGTCCTCCTTCCCGGCCTTCCCGAACCCGGCTCCCGGAGTGAACCTGGTATGCGTCAAACGGTCCCACTCCTGATCGGTCATATCCTTATCCCACAATGCTTTAGGCTCGGGACGGGAAAGGATAAACCCGCCGAACCTCTCGAGCTTCACGCCCCTCCCGGAGTCCAGCAGCTCGTAGTCTTTCCACCTATCTGAGGGAAACTCTGTCGCCATGATGGTGCAAAGATAAAAAAATAGTATCTTTGCCCCGGAAAAATATTGATAATAAATATTCATAACTATGCAGCAGCACATCGATTCTTACGATTTTAAAGGCAAGAAGGCCATTGTCAGGGTGGATTTCAACGTCCCGCTTGACGAGAATTTCAACATCACTGACGACACCCGTATCCGCGCCGCTCTTCCGACGCTGAAGAAGGTCCTCGCCGAAGGTGGTTCCCTTATCCTCATGTCCCATCTCGGACGTCCGAAAGGAGTGACTGACAAGTTCTCACTCAAACATATCCTCGGACATGTCTCCGAAAAGCTCGGAGTCCCCGTCCAGTTCGCTGAGGACTGCCAGAAGGCTGACGAGCAGGCCGCTGCCCTGAAACCTGGTGAGGTGCTGATGCTTGAGAACCTCCGTTTCTACGCTGAGGAGGAAGGCAAGCCCAGAGGACTGGCCGAGGATGCCACCGATGAGGAGAAGGCCGCCGCGAAGAAGGCCGTCAAGGAAAGCCAGAAAGAGTTCGTCAAGAAACTCGCCTCCTACGCCGACTGCTATATCAACGACGCTTTCGGTACCGCCCACAGGGCACATGCCTCCACAGCGCTGATCGCCTCATATTTCCCGAACGACAAGATGTTCGGTTACCTGATGGAGAAAGAGGTCAAGGCTATTGACAACGTCCTCAAGAATGCCCGCCATCCTTTCACGGCTATCATCGGAGGATCCAAGGTCTCTTCCAAACTCGCTGTCCTTGAGAACCTTCTCGGCAAGGTGGACAACCTTATCATCTGCGGAGGAATGGGTTATACCTTCATCAAGGCTGAGGGTGGCAATATCGGCAACTCCCTCCATGAGGACGATCTTATCCCTCAGGCCAAGGAGATTATGGAGAAGGCCCAGGAACTTGGTGTGAATGTGTCTCTTTCCGTCCAGACCCGCGTGACCCAGGATTTCGCCAATGACGCTCCTGAGATGGTGGTTCCTTCCCACAAGATTCCTGACGGATGGGAGGGCATGGACTGCGGTCCCGCCTCGATCGAGAACTGGGCCAGGATCATCCTCGCCTCCAAGACCATCCTTTGGAACGGCCCTGCCGGAGTGTTCGAGTTCCCGAACTTCGCCACAGGTACAGAGAAGATCGCCGAGTGTGTCGCCAAGGCCACTGAGCACGGAGCCTACACCCTCGTGGGTGGCGGAGACTCTGTCGCAGCGGTCACCAAGATGGGCTTCGCCGACAAGGTCAGCTATGTCAGCACCGGTGGTGGCGCCATGTTGGAAGCAATTGAAGGTAAGACTCTTCCTGGAATAGCCGCTATCCAGGAGTAATATTCTGAAGGCCATGGATCCGCTGGTAGTGCACTGGAACATGAATCCGGAGATATTCCGGATCGGGGGCTTCGCCGTAAGGTGGTACGGGCTCCTGTTTGTCTCGGGTTTCATCTTGGGCTACTGGATGTTCACGAAGTTCTTCGAGCGGGAGAAACTGGACAAGAACCTGCTTGATCCGCTTCTCTACACCCTGCTTCTCGGAACCCTCGTCGGCGCCAGGCTGGGGCACTGCCTGTTCTACGGATTCGACTATTATTTCACCTCTTGGAAAGGTTTCCTGGAGATATTCAAAGTCTGGGAAGGCGGGCTCGCGAGTCACGGCGGCACGATCATGCTGATCATCTGCATGTGGTGGTTCGCCAGGAAATACGGGAAGAAGAACCATTTCGACTTCCTCTGGATCCTGGATCACCTCTGCATCGCAGTGGCTTTCGCGGGAGCTTTTATCAGGCTCGGGAACCTTTGTAACTCAGAGATCTACGGTGACGTCACGAATCTCCCCTGGGGCTTTATATTCGAGCGCAGGGGAGAGACGGAACCGAAGCATCCGACCCAGATCTACGAGGCCCTGAGCTACCTTATCCTGGGGCTTTGCCTGGTTTGGCTCTATGTCAAGAAACTTGACAAGATGTACCGTGGAACCTTCATTGGACTGTTCTTCATCGGATGCTTCGGGATGCGTTTCCTCATCGAGTTCATCAAGGAGCCGCAGGAGGCTTTTGAGGAGAACATGGTCATTAATATGGGCCAGACCCTCAGCATCCCGTTCATCATCCTGGGATTATTCCTGCTGGTGTATGCCTTCAAGAAGAAGATTCCGGCAAGGGCTGTCATTCCTGACAACCGGCCGAAGAAAGCTGAGCCTACCCACTACGCCAAGAGCCTGAACAACAATTAGATGATTAAAGCCATATTCTTCGACATAGACGGCACCTTGGTGAGCTTCAAGAGCCACAGGATGTCTGACCGTTTGAAGGACTGCTTGGATGAGCTTCGCGCCAGAGGCGTGAAGCTTTTCATTTCAAGCGGCCGTCACGTGCTGGTTATGAATAACTTGGATAGCTACCCCTTCGATGGCTATATCGCCATGAACGGGGCCTTGACTATCCTGGAAGGGAAGACTATTGACAGCCGTCCGCTTCCGAAGGAGATCTCCTCCAAGGTCGCCAGGATCGCGACGGAGGTTGGTGTCCCATGCTGGTCTTTCGCTGACTCCATTGTCGGAATCAACTTTGAAAACGGGAAATCAGAGGAGGTCTCCCGGCAGCTGAATTTCTTCCCGGAGAACTATCTGGATCTTGATGAAGTCGCTCATAATCACGATGTTTTCCAGTACACGATTTACATGACCCTCGAGGAGGAAGCCACTTATCTGCATCCTGCCCTGTCAGGGGTTGATTACCAGCGTTGGCATCCGTACTTCACCGACATAGTTCCAGCAGGCTTGTCCAAGTCCTATGGAGCCTCTTTGATTCTGGAACGTCTTGGTCTGACTCCAGCAGAGTGCATGGCCTTCGGGGACGGCGGGAATGATATTCCCATAATTGAATATGCCGGGATAGGTGTGGCGATGGGGAACGCCACTCCCGACGTTAAAGCCGCCGCCGACTACATCACGGATTCCGTGGACGATGACGGAGTCATTTCCGCCCTCCGCCACTTCGGTGTTATCTGATTTGCCGCACCCAGACGCCATCCTCACCCAGACCGGGGATCACTAAAACGATAAATCGGAAAATATTGAAGAATTTTCAATGTTTTCCGGTTTGTTTTAGTATAACATTTGTAGTGTGTTTTCGGTTTTGTTTATAGAATCGAATTAAAATTTTAATATGATTACAAAAAGACTGATTGTCTCGGCCATGCTGATGGGAGTTTTCACCATGGCGTCAGGGCAGTACAAGACGGGCGAGGCTCCGCATCCGCAGGCGGACACATCAAAGGTTGTGATAACGCTTGATGACGCCCTTAAGATCGCTCTCAGCGAAAACGTGGCTGTCAAAGTGGCAGACAAGGAGATCGAGAGAAGCGAGTACGCCAAGAAGGGGACATATTCATCCCTCTTCCCTCAGGTTTCCGGTTCCGGATCCTACCAGAGGACCATCAAGAAACAGATAATGTACATGGACTCCGATAGTGGCGGAAAAGACGGAGAGGAAGGCGGCGGAGGCTTCGGCATGCTTAGCTCTCTGGCCCCTTACTTCGTCAGGATCAACGAGTTGTCCGTCATGCAGGGAATGCCGATCATTGTCCCGGAAGAAGGCGAGAGCTCCAGCTCCAACAGCGGATTCGCCGTCGGTCGTTGGAATACCTACAACTATGGATTCTCAGCGCAGATGCCCCTTATCAACGCTCAGCTCTGGGAGAGCCTCAGAATCTCCGGCCAGGCGGTTGACCTCGCCGTCGAGAAAGCCCGCTCCTCAAGGCTGGACATGGTCACCCAGGTCAAGCAGGCCTATTACGCCGTCCTTCTCGCAAAGGAGGCGTTCAATGTTTATAAGGACGTTTACGAGAACGCTGTCGAGAACTTCGTGCAGACAGAAAGGCGTTACAATGCTGAAAAAGCCTCGGAACTTGAATACACGAGGGCAAAATCAGTTGTGGCAGGGGCGATCCCCAATGTATATAACGCCGAAAGTTCTGTGATGCTTGCCTTATGGCAGCTTAAAGCCGTGATGGGAGTGGATCTTTCCAGGAATATCGATGTGGCCGGATCTCTCGAGGATTTCTCAACCCAGATGTTCCGGGACATCCACGAGAACGACGATCCTTCCCTGGACTACAACACGACCCTCCGCCAGCTTGAGATGCAGGCCGACCAGCTCGCCTCCACGATCAAGATGTACAAGGCGGCTTATCTTCCGACCCTCTCGGCGGCTTTCTCCTACAGCATGATCGCCATGACCAACGACTTCAAGTTCAGCGAGTACAAGTGGTCTCCGTATTCATACGTTGGTCTAAGCCTTAACATCCCGATTTTCACCGGCTTCAAGCGTCACTATGACGTGAAGCAGGCCAAGGTTCAGGCCGTTGAGCTGGATCTTCAGAGGATTGAGACCGAGCGGCAGCTGAAGATCGCCATCCGTCAGTATCTCAACACGATGGAGACAAGCATGAACAGCTACAATGCCGCTGCCGAGGCGGTTCAGCTGGCCAGGAAGGCTTACGACATCGCCGCGAAGTCCTACAAGATCGGTAAGGGAACCATCACTGAGATGAATGACGCTCAGCTGACCCTGACTCAGGCGAGCCTGCAGCAGAGCCAGGCCGTCTATAACTTCATCGTTGCGAAGTCCAACCTGGAGAAGACGATTGGAGGGGACTTTATCGATGAGAGTGGGGAGGTTGATTTGGAGAATATGTAGATTCTTCGCTTCGCTCAGAATGACAGTAATGCAATAAGAAATATAGAAAAGATATGAATAAATCATTCAAGACATTGGTTATGCTAGCCGCGGCCGCCGGTCTGGTCGCTTGTGGTGGCAAGAAAACGGCGGAGACCACTCCCGCGGTCGTGGAAGAAAACAGGGCCACACTAGTCTCCACCGCTGAGGCTGTAACTATGGAAGTTCCTCAGACTGAAGTGTATTCGTCAACAGTTGAGGCCTATGCGATTAATAATATCGCACCGCAGACCCCTGGACGTATCCAGTCGATCAGGGTCGATGTGGGTTCTTTTGTCGGTAAGGGACAGATCCTCGCCACCATGGATGCCGCCCAGCTTGATCAGACTCGTCTGAAACTTGTCAATGATTCCACTGAGTTGGCTCGCCTAAGGAGCCTTTACGAGGAAGGCGGAGTCTCCAAGTCGGATTATGACGCTGTCGAGATGGCTTACAACGTGAGCCGCCGCTCCTATAACAATCTCGCGGAGAACACCTACCTCCGCTCACCGATCAGCGGTGTCATCACAGCCCGCAACTACGACCGAGGCGACCTCTACGCCGGACAGCCGATCTTCGTCGTCCAGCAGATCACGCCTGTTAAACTTAAGGTCGGAGTCTCTGAGGCTGACTATACGAAAGTCAAGATCGGGAACCAGGTCGAGATTACCGTGGACGCGCTTCCTGGCCAGACTTTCAGTGGCAAGATCAACAAGATCTACCCCACCATGGATGCCGCCACACACACTTTCATCACTGAGATTCTGGTCCAGAATTCAGACAGAGTCCTTCGTCCGGGGATGTTCGCGAGGGTGAAGGTTGAGTTCGGTGTCAATAACAGCATCGTCGTTCCTGAGGAGTCCGTCGTCAAGATGCAGGGTACCGGTCAGAGGTGTGTCTATGTCCTCCAGCCGGATAACACAGTTGAGAGCTTTATCGTCAAGCTTGGACGTCACGTTGACGGCAAATATGAGATACTTGAAGGCCTGTCAGAAGGAGATGTGGTGACAGTCAAGGGCAGCACCAGCCTTAAAGACGGAGCTAAAGTGGAGGTTTCCAACAATTAATCCGCGAGGGCTATGAGTGTCATTAGATCAGCAGTGAGCAAACCGGTCACGACAGCCCTTATTTTTCTGGCTTTCGCGATATTCGGAATATATTCACTGACAAAGACTTCAGTGGCTCTTTTCCCGGATTTCGACGCCAACGTGGTGTTGGTGATGTCGTCTTATCCGGGCGCCAGTGCCTCTGATGTGGAGAATAACCTTACGAAGCTGCTTGAGAACACTCTCAACAGTGTGGCGAACCTTAAAAACCTGACTTCCCGTTCCCGTGAGAACGTGTCGATCGTGATGCTGGAATTCAAGTACGGAACGGATATAGATGAGGCGAGTAATGACATCAGGGACAAGCTGGACCTGGTCAACTCATCCCTCCCGGACGGGGCTTCGGTACCGGTGCTTTTCAAGTTCGGAATGGATGATATGCCTGTCCTGATCTTGTCCGCTACCGCCGACAAGAGCATGAACGGGCTTGACAGGATCTTGGACGACAGGGTGGTGACCCCTCTGGGACGCGTCACGGGAGTGGGAACAGTCTCAGTCGCCGGAGCTCCTGCCAGGGAGATCCATGTGTATTGCGATCCCAACAAGCTCGCGGCCTACGGCCTGAGCGTGGCGGGAATATCCCAAGTCATCGCCGCCGAGAACCGCAACGTGCCTTCCGGAAGCATTGACATCGGATCCGAGTCTTTCTCCCTGCGTGTGCAGAAGGAATTCAAGGATCCATCCGAGCTTCTTAACATAGTTGTGAGCACCAGAAACGGCCAGGTGGTCTATCTGAAGGATGTCGCCACGGTTGAGGACGGCCTTGAGGAGAAATCCCAGGAGTCATACACCAATGGCAGACAGTCCGCCATGATCGCTATCCAGAAGCAGTCCGGCGCCAACACTGTCAACGTCGTGAAAGCGGCTAAGCAGAGAATCGCCGAGATTGCCCCGACACTTCCTTCTGACATCAAGATCACGGAGGTCGTCGATAACTCTTCTGAGATTCTCAACACGATCAATTCCCTCAAGGAGACTATCATAATCACTCTCCTCGTCGTCATGCTCGTGGTTTTCATCTTCTTAGGAAGATGGAGGGCCACGTTCATCATCGTCCTTTCTATCCCTATCGCGCTGCTGGGCTCGCTGGTCTATCTGTTCGCCACTGGGAACACGTTGAATATCATTTCGATGTCGGCTCTGTCTATTGCCATCGGAATGGTTGTGGATGACGCTATCGTGGTGTTGGAGAATATCTCGACCCATTTGGAGAGAGGGGAGAAGCCAAAGGAAGCCGCCGTCCACGCCACTTCCGAGGTCGGTATCTCCGTCATAGCCTCCACCCTGACGATGCTCTGCGTTTTCCTGCCTCTGACCATGGTCTCCGGTATGGCCGGAATCATGTTCAAGCAGTTGGGTTGGATCGTGTCGATCATTATGATCATTTCCACGACCGCTGCCCTTACCCTTGTGCCTATGCTCTGCTCAAGGATGCTGAAGGCCGGACCCAAGAATGGAAAGCTTCACAGGATGATCTTCGATCCTATCGAGAACGGACTTGACAAACTCTCCACTTGGTATTCAAAGATTATCGCGTGGGCGGTTACCCACCGCAAGACCGTCATCCTCGGAGCCTTCGCCATTTTCGTGGGCGTTCTCGTCTTGCTGGCTCCTGGTCTCAAGACCGAGTTCTTCCCCACAATGGATGGTGGACGACTCTCGGTCTCCATCGAGTTGCCGGTCGGTACCGAGCAGAGCGTGACTGGAGCCTTTGCCAAGCGGATCGCAGATCGTTTTGAGGAGGAAATACCTGAGATTGAAGTACTTCAGTACCGTTACGGACAGGCCAGCTCCGACAATGTCATCGGAAGCATGCAGAACAACGGTTCGTACATTATCTCGATGAACGTCAATGTGGGCTCCATGGAGAACCGCAAACGCTCGTCCTCAGAGATCGCCGACATTATCCGCAGGGATCTAAGGGAATATCCTGAGGTCAAGAAAGCGACAGTCACTGAGGGTATGGGTGGAGTTGGAGGCGCTGCCTCTCTCCGTCTTGAGATTTATGGCTACGATTTCGACGAGACCGACAGGATCGCCAAGGAGGTCCAGTCCAAGATGCTTGCCGATCCCGCGTTCACTCAGGTTGTCCTGAGCCGTGATGATTACACTCCTGAGTATCAGGTTGATTTCGATCGTGAGAAACTCGCTCTGAACGGGCTTAACTCAACAACCGCCGCTGCCGCTTTCAGCGCCGCGATGAGTGGTTCGGTTAATTCCTTCTACCGTGAGGATGGAGACGAGTACAATATCAGGGTTATCTACGACAAGCGATTCCGCACAAGTGTCGAGGACATTGAGAACATATTGATTTACACGCCTATGGGCGGTGCTGTCAGGATCAAGGATCTTGGAACTGTCGTGGAGTCGAAAGTGCCTCCGACAATCGAGAGAAAGAACCGTGAGAGATACATCTCCATCACCGGAATCGTCGCCCGCGGGCATGCCCTCAGCGACGGAGTGGAAGCCACGAACCGGATTCTCTCCGAGACGGATATCCCGAATAACATCTCTACTGAGATCACGGGTGATTTCGAGGATCAGCAGACCATGTTCAGGGACCTCATAGTCCTGATGATATTGATTATAATCCTCGTTTACATGGTGATGGCGTCCCAGTTCGAGTCGTTCATGAGCCCGCTCGTGATCATGTTCTCTGTTCCTTTCGCCTTCATCGGAGTGATCATGGGACTGAGATTCACAGGAACCGCGCTCGGAGTCATGGCGATGATCGGAATCATCATCTTGCTTGGTATTGTCGTTAAGAACGGTATCGTGTTGATAGACTACACGATCCTGATGCGTGAGCGTGGAATGAATGTCATTGACGCTTCCGTTACCGCGGCCAGGAGCCGTCTGAGACCTATCCTCATGACGACCCTCACTACTGTGCTTGGTATGCTGCCTATGGCCTTGGGACGTGGTGAAGGTTCCGAGATGTGGCGAGGCCTTGGTATGACCGTGTGCTGGGGATTGTCATTCTCGACCCTGATTACCCTTGTGCTGATCCCGGCCGTGTACTGCGTTTTCGCCGCCCGCCAAGAGAAGCGGAAGGCCCGCAAACAGCAGGAGAAACTGCAGTCCGCGAAATAATTAATATTCAAAGAGATGAAAGCGATATTCATAGCATATAACCAGGCCTACGGCGATGAGATCGTCGAATTGCTTGACGAGTATGGCCAGAGGGGTTTCACCCAATGGATTGACATCCAGGGCCGTGGTGATGACAAAGGTGAGCCGCACTACGGCAACCATGCTTGGCCTACCCAGAACTACGCTATCCTGACCATTGTCCAGGACGATGACAAGGCTCTTGAGCTGATGGAGGCATTGACCGCCAAGGACAAGGCCTATCCGGATCTCGGTCTCAGGGCGTTCGAGTGGACCGTGGACAAGATGGTGTAGAGTTTTGCGAAGAAAAGAGGAATTTGTTATATTTGTGTCTGTCATAAATACAAGGCAAAATGGAAATTACAGCTACAAACGAAAATTTCGCGGGAATTATATCCGCCAATAAACTTGTTTTGGTTGACTTCTGGGCGACTTGGTGCGGCCCCTGCAGGATGCTCGGCCCGACAGTCGAGACTGTAGCCGGAGAGTACGAAGGCAAGTTGACCGTGGTCAAATGCAATGTGGACGACTGCGAGGACATCGCCGTCCAGTACGGGATCAGGAATATTCCTACCCTTATTTTCTTCAAGGATGGTCAAGCCGTCGATAAACTCGTGGGCAATGTCCCCAAGGCTGAGATCACCGCAAAGCTCGACGCTCTTTTATAATCTTTAAAATTGTTGGAAATGAAAAGATTAGGTATAGCATTAGCTGTCGCTGCCCTCGCTTTTGGCGTGAACATGAGCGCGCAGCATTTTGACAATACCAGGTTTGGAATAACCGCTGGTGTGACCTCTTCTTCATCTAAGATCAAGAATGTGGACACCAAGAGTATCTCCTTGTTCCATGCAGGTGTCGCTCTTGAGGCTCCTCTCGGAGGCGGTTTCGCTATCCAACCGGAGATCCTTTACCAGGTCAAGGGACTGTCATTGGACAAGTGGGGAGATTCTACAGGCAACCAGATTGCCGAGGGTTTCCAGACAAAGGTCGGCTTTGTCGAGGTTCCTGTCCAGATCCAGTGGGGACCCGACCTTGTGGCCTTCCGTCCCTACGGTTTCGTCGAGCCTTTCATCGGCTACCAGATCTCATCCAACGGAAAGGGCGAGGCTAAGTCATTGAGCAAGGAATTGCAGAAGATGGAATATGGATTGAGCCTTGGCGCTGGCCTTGACATCAGCCATATCCAGTTGTCCGCCAAGTATTTCTGGAATTTCGGATCCGTTTACCAGAGCGATGTCGCCAAGACCGGATCGACTATCGGTGGAATCTTGGACGGTAACAATTTCAACGGTTTCGCTATCTCTGCCGCCTTCTTCTTCTAATGGATAGTGAGATGGCTAATGAGCGCAGGATAGTTTTTTTCTGCTCGGCCAGTAAAGAAATAGATCCGATTTACAATCAAGCCGCGAGGGAGGCTATCCGCGCGGCTTGTTCGCTTGGTTATACCATTGTGTCTGGAGGGACAGTAAAAGGCACAATGGGTGAACTCGCCGATGAGGTGGTCCGGTGCGGTGGCCGTCATGTGGGGGTGATCCCAAGGTTCATGGCGGGATTCCTGTACCCGGATCTCTCTGAGACAGTCTGGACAGAGACTATGGATGAGCGTAAAGTCAAGATGAGGGAGGGAACACAGGCCGCTATCGCCCTGCCTGGCGGGATCGGAACTCTGGATGAGTTGATAGAAACCCTAACCCTCGCGAAGCTCGGTTTATATGGCGGTAAGATATTGGCCTTGAATATCAATGGCTTCTACGAGCCTTTGAAGGCTTTACTTGACCATTATGTCGCGACTGGAATGCTTGATGTCCCCTCGAGGAATCTCATCAAGTTTCCCGAGACCGTCGGCGAGCTTTCGGATATCCTTAAATGACAGCGGGATATGCTTGACCGGATAAAGACCTTGCTCGGCAGCGACTGGACCAGGACCATAGGATTGATCCAGTCCGCGCTGAAGAGCGACATAGACCTTCTTGACAGGACCAATGCCTCGATTCTCTCGAATGGTGGCAAGCAGATGCGCCCCTTGATTTCCCTTTTGGTGGCCAGGGCCTGCTCAGGCAAGTCCCCTCTACCTGAGGACAGCATCCGTTTTGCCGCCGCGTCGGAACTTCTGCATAACGCCACCCTTCTCCACGACGACGTGGCGGACAGCAGCTCGGTCCGGAGAGGCGTTCCTACCGTGATGTCATTGCTCGGAGGGCCAGCCTCCGTCCTGATCGGGGATTTCTGGCTGGTAAGGGCGATGGAAAGAATCCTCGCTTCCCGTGAGCATGGACATGAGGTGATCCGGATCTTCGCTAAGACTTTGAGTGACCTCGCCGAGGGGGAGATGCTCCAATTGCAGAAAGCCTCCAGCGGTGACACGACAGAAGAGGACTATTACCGCATCATCTATAGTAAGACAGCCTCGCTTTTCGAGGCTTCTGGGGTCTCGGCCGCCATTTCCGTGGATGCTGCAGAGGCTATTGTCGAGGCCGTAAGGGAGTATTGTGTGGATCTTGGAATAGCGTTCCAGATCAAGGACGACCTGCTTGATTACTCTGGCGGGGATGTTCTTGGGAAACCTGTCGGTGTCGATCTGAAGGAAGGAAAGATCACGCTTCCTTTGCTCGGAGCCCTGAGCGCTGTCGGAAAAGAAGAGGAAACCCGGATCAGGCGGATGGTCATGGACATAGACTCCCATCCGGAGAACAACCAGGCGGTCAGGGATTTCGTGTTCTCCCATGGTGGGCAGGAATACGCCTCGTCCAGGCTTGAGGAATATGTCCATAAGGCGATTGCCGCTTTGGATATTCTTCCTGATTCGGAAGAAAAAGATTATCTTTCGGAAATTGCTGGTTTCACGGCCCGTAGAGACAGATGAGACTTGGAGATATCATAGGGGGTAAGGATGCCGCTCAGGTGCTTGAAGGCATGATCCGGGAGGGTCGTGTGCCGCATGCTCTTATGCTCTATGAGAACGACGGATGTGGAGCCATGGCCATGGCTCTGGCCTTTCTCGGGGAGTTGTTCGGGAGCGAGCACAAAGTCTCGGGTCTCATTCATCCTGATGTGCATTATGTTTATCCTGTGGCATCCGGCTCGAAGGTCAATGAGAAAGTTGACAAGCTTCGCGCTGACCTTTTCCTCGGATATTGGCGGGATTTGATGAAAGAGAATCCATTCGCCCTCGAGACTGAGGTCGATGACGCTTTCGGTATAGAAGGGAAGCAGACGGCTATCAATAACGCCGAGGCCAGGGAAGTTCTCGAGACGGTTTATCTGTCTCCAGTCGAGGGTGGTTGGAAAGCCGTGGTCGTGTATCTGCCGGAAAAGATGAACGTCACGGCGGCGAACAGGCTTCTTAAAGCCCTGGAGGAACCCCCGGAGAAGACAGTTTTTGTCATGATCACCCATGCTCCGGAAAAGGTGCTGCAGACCATATCGTCCCGATGCCAGGCCTTAAGGATCCTACCATATTCGAAAGAGGAAGTTTCCCGGACTCTTGTTTCCTGGTTCGGAAAGGATCAGG
Organism: uncultured Bacteroidia bacterium; assembly: GCA_902785825.1. GTDB lineage: Bacteria > Bacteroidota > Bacteroidia > Bacteroidales > UBA932 > Cryptobacteroides. Next base: position 61,186 of record CACZZZ010000002.1, on the reverse strand, counting down.
AAGAGGCTGACGCCGCGGCTCTTGTCGCAGGGGGAAGCGTGGGGGAGGCGCTCCGCTATCTTTCCGGCAAAGAAGACTATGATGAGCAGTTGGAAATCTTTGCTGGATTAATGGAAGCTATTGATTCAAAAGATCTTATAGCCGCACTTTCTTTCGGTGACACCTTGGCGGGCTTGGGCTCGCGGGAAAAACAGAAAGCTTTTTGTAAATTCGCGTCGGAGAGTCTCCGCAAGATTTTCCTTTTGCAGCAGAACCTTTCCTCGATAGCCGGAGTGACTCCCGGGGAAAAGGACAAGCTGGCGACTATAGCGTCGAGATGTAAGAAGAGTTTCCCGAGGCAGGCTCTTGCCAGCCTTGACAGGGCGAAGCTTCTCATCGACAGGAATGTGTCCCAGAAGATACTTTTCTGTGATCTTGTGGGGAGATTGTACTCAATTTATTGATCATCACGATGGAGAATATAGACAACGAATCCATAAAATTCGATTGCAGCAGGGGCTGTACGGTCACCCGCGAGAGCGAGACCGGAGAGTACGAATGCGAATATCGCCAAGGCTGCTGCAAGCTCGAGTCATACAACTGGCTCAAGGGAGTGACCCAGGAGCAGTACAAGGATCTCTTCGAGGTCCGTTTCAAGAATACCAGGAAGGGAATCTATGTCAACGCTTCAGGGCAAGGAATCAAGACAGGAGATCTCGTGATCGTGGAGGCTGCCAATGGCCACGATCTTGGAATAGTGACTCTGGAGGGCCCTGTGGTCGGCCGTCAGATGAAGTGCAAAGGCGTTGACCCTGAGACCACTCCTTTGAAAAAGATATACCGTCGGGCCAAGCCCTTTGACATCGCGAAATGGCAGGAAGCCATAGCGAGGGAGCAGGATACTATGATCCAGGCCAGGCGGATCGCCGCGGAACTTGGATTGGACATGAAGATTGGGGACGTGGAGTTCCAGGGCGACGGGACCAAGGCCATCTTTTACTATATCGCTGACGGGCGTGTCGATTTCCGCCAGCTGATCAAGGTCTATGCGGAGGAGTTCCGTATCAGGATAGAGATGAAGCAGATAGGCGCCCGGCAGGAGGCTGGCCTAATAGGAGGTCTGGGAGTTTGCGGCCGCGAGCTTTGCTGCGCTAACTATATCACTAACTTCCAGTCTATCTCCACCTCGGCGGCCAGGGTGCAGGATCTGTCCTTGAATCTGCAGAAACTTGCCGGACAATGCGGTAAGCTTAAATGCTGCCTCAATTATGAGGTCGCTAATTACATGGACGCCCAGTCCAGGATTCCGAAAGTGACTGAGCCGCTTGAGTTTGAGGACGGCCCCGCCTATCTTGTCAAGACAGACATTCTCCAGGAAACCATGTATTTCTCTTACGAGAAGGGTTCTTTGACGAATATTTACCCGCTTAAGGCATTTGAGGTCAGGGAGATAATCATGATGAACCGGAATGGGGAGAAGCCGGAGTCCCTGAAGAACGATCCGGAACCTATCGGTCCGCAGTTCATCTCGGCTGTCGGGGACGACAGTATCACCCGTTTCGACAAGCCCAAGAAGTCGAAGAGCAAGAACCGTAACCGTAGCGGCCGTGCCGGAGGCAAGGGCCATAGGCCTGCCAAGGATTGTGGTTGATTTGCGATGAGGGGTCGTGTCATTCTCTTTGTCCTGGCTCTTGCCGTGGTTTCCTGCGTCAGGCCTTCTTCCCGCGAGTATTTTGTCTTGAGGGAAAACGCCGAGTATGGTGACACGTATTCCTTCATTCTTGATTTGTCGGACAGCTCCTCAACGTACGGTATCGACTTTTACACCCGTCTTGAAAGGGATGGTTTCATCGCCTTCCGTGATGAGGATATAGTCTTGGATCTCAGGTGGTTCTCTCCATCTGACTCCATCCTCACCGACACCACCACGGTACGGATCAAGGATGGGTCCGGAGACTCTTATCTCACAAGGGATATTGTGACGGAATATACTGACCATCTGGAACTTCCGGAGGTGGGGGAGTGGCGTTTGAAAGCCAGGATCGTGAATGATTCGGATGAGATAAGAGGTTTGGGATTAATACTCAAGAGAGACTGATGGGACACGATAAACTTAGGAAATTCGCGGAGAATGAGACTTTCTCCTGCCTTCTCCAGCCGGAGGCGTCAAAGGTGCTTGACAAAAGCGGGGATCCTTCTGAGGGACTCAAGCTGAATGATCATCCGATCAAGGGGCATTGGAATTCGGTTATGTTCAAGAAAGACCAGCCGATTGTCCTGGAACTTGGCTGCGGGAAGGGGGAGTACACGATTGATCTTTCCAAACGTATTCCTGAGCGCAACTACATAGGCGTGGACATCAAGGGGGCGAGGCTTTGGAGAGGTGCCAAGACGGCGACGGAGGAAGGGCTCCAGAACGTGGCTTTCCTTCGTACCCGTATTGAGTTTATCGAAGCCTTTTTCGGTCCTGGAGAGGTCAGCGAGATTTGGTTGACTTTTTCTGATCCGCAGCTAAAGAGCGAGAACAGCCGTTTGACCAGTCCGCTTTTCTTGGAGCGTTACCGGAGGTTCCTGAAGCCCGGCGGTATAATTCACCTCAAGACAGACAGCCGTTTCCTTCATGAATATTCAAAAGCCGTGGCCCTGGAGAACGGTCTTACCATACTTGATTCTACAGTGGATCTTTACGGAGATGCCTCGGCGGTGGAGGTGTCCCCCCGTTCAACGTCCGCTCCGCGGACCCCACCATATCCTTCGAAGTCGTCAAGAGAACAAGTTCTCTTTCATCCTTCTCCGTCTATGGTCCCCCCTCTTACGTGGCCGAGGGTGGCCACGGTTGCCGGGGGGACACCTCCACCTGCCGGGAGGTCATCAGCTTTGTACGAGGTGCAGACGTTCTACGAGAAGATGTTCCTGTCGCAGGGGTACAAGATAACGTATCTGTCGTTCAAGATCGACCATGAGGGGCCGTACAAGCACCCTTCAGACTTCGATTCGGATTATTGGCGCTCGATAGAGGGCCCAAGAAGGTTCGTTCATTCTCCGGTTTCAACCCAGAGGTAGATCCGGTCGCCGCGGCGGAGTTTCTTATCACCCTTCCAATCCTCAGGGAAAGCCACAGGAATAGAGCAAAGCTCGCCCTTGCGGGCCTCTTGAACGGGTTTCAGGTCAACACGGACCTCTTCAACTCTGCCTTCATAGACTCCGGTCGTCTGGCCAATCGCCAAATATTCATCCCCAACTTTAATGGAATATGACTCGATCAGGATCTCCGCCACGCTCAGGCGGTCATACCAGTTGGTGACTTTTCCGACGTATGTTTTGCGGCGCGTGGCGTGGCTCCCGTAGATCTCGCTCCACTGGGCCATTTTTCCTCCCTGGTACCACCCGTCCCAGAAACCTCTGTTAAACACTTCTGACAGTCGTTCTTTCAAATTGGAGGCGACTTCCGGGGTGAAGGTCCCGCCGCAAATGGCGTCAGCGGCTTTCCGGTAGCACTCCGCGGCTCTTTTCACATATTCCGCGGATCTTGCCCTTCCCTCGATCTTGAAAACCTTGATTCCGAATTCGACCATCTTGTCGAGGTAATCGATCGTGCAAAGGTCCTTGGGGGAGAGAATGTAACGGTTGTCTATCTCAAGGCTTTCTCCGGTCTCTATGTCTGTCAGGTCATAGCCTCTCCTGCAGATTTGGTAGCAGTCGCCCCTGTTCGCTGAATGACCGCAATTATGGAGGCTTAGGTAGCATTTGCCGGAGATGGCCATGCAAAGGGCTCCATGGGCGAACATCTCCAGGCGGATGAGATTTCCGGAAGGACCGGTTATCTTCTCATTCTCAATCGCTTCCGAGATCTTCTTGACCTGCCCGAGGTTCAATTCCCTGGCGAGGACTATCACATCGGCGAACTTGGCCCAGAATTTCAGCGCTTCGATGTTGGAGACATTCAGTTGGGTCGAGGCGTGGACTTCCAGCCCGATCTGACGGCAATAACTGATCGCGGCCATGTCGGATGCGATGATGGCGTCCACTCCGGCCGCTTTGGCCGTGTCAAGCGCTTCACGCATAGGAGCGATGTCCTCTTCGTACAGGACTATGTTGAGAGTCATGTAAGTCTTGACTCCGGCCTCCCGGCAAATCCTTGTGATTTCCGGAAGGTCTTCAGGCGAGAAATTGTTGGCTGAATGGGAACGCATGTTCAGCCTGCCGACTCCGAAATACACTGAGTCCGCTCCGCCTTGAATCGCTGCGGCAAGGCACTCGAAGTTGCCCGCCGGAGCCATTATCTCAAGTTCTTTCCTGTCCATGGGGGTCCTGTTGTCCGATTGTGACCGCGAATATAACCATTTTCGGATATTTTGGTTATATTGCGGAATAATGGCGGTATTAAGCCGCCGTGGTTTTTGTTATGCGTATCAAAATAAGTATTGAATATTTCACTGTCCCTGGCGAGTCATTGTCTGTATTGGCTCCGGACGGGAAAGAAACCCCTATGCGCTATGTCGCGGACGGAATCTGGAAGTCAGAGATTAGTGTCCCGGTTTCATGGAAAACGGTTGATTATGGTTTTGTCCTTAAACGCGATGGCAAAACAGTCCGTCGTGAGTGGGCGGGTCACACCCTGAATATCCCTTCTTCTAAGAAGATCAATTCAGTTGAGGTCCGTGACCGCTGGAATGACCGTCCTTCGGACGCTCCTTTCTGGACCAAGGCATTCACGGACGTGATTTTCGGGCCTAAGGCAGCTCCTGGGAAACGTCGCTCCGGGAATCTGGTCTTGGCCGTCGCCTGTCCCCAGGTCAGACGTGGCGAGATCTTGGCCGTTACCGGAAGTGGGGCGTTGTTTGATGACTGGAAGAAATATGTCCCGCTCGCTGGCGGTCCCTTCTGGAGGGTTACGTTAGATCCGAAGGAAGTTACTGAATATAAGTTCGTTATTCTAAATGAGGAAACTGGCGAACCGAAGATTTGGGAGTCCGGGCTGAACAGAAGGCTCTCCTTGACCCAGGACGAGGGCACTCTTCAAGTTATTCGTGAGAGGGAGCCGGTTTTTGACCGGCAACCTTGGAGAGGAACCGGAGTCGCCATCCCCGTATTCTCGCTTAAATCAGAGGATAGTTTCGGTGTGGGTGAGTTCAAGGACATCAAGAAACTTGTTGATTGGGCTTCCGCTGTGGGGCAGAGTGTCATACAGATCCTTCCGATCAATGACACCACGATGACCCGTTCGTGGACGGACTCATATCCCTACAACGCCAACTCGACCTTCGCCCTTCATCCGCAGTTTATCTCGCTCCCTGATGCCGGCGTGAGGAAGACCAAGGAATACAAGGCGCTTCAGGAAGAACTCAATGCCCTGCCTCAAATAGACTATGAGAGGGTCAACAATGAGAAGACCCGCCTTTTGCTGGCAGCTTTTAAGACAGCTGGCGTAAAAGCTCTTGAGAGCGAGGAATATAAGTCATTCTTTTCCGCTAATGAGCATTGGTTGGTCCCTTATGCGGCCTTCTGTGTCCTGCGGGATCTTAACTGCACTCCGGAGTTTGGCAAATGGACGGAGCTGAGCGTATATTCAAAGAGCGGTGTGGAGGCTTTCCGGAAAATCCATGGGGAGAAAATGGATTTCTACCTCTGGGAGCAATTCTGCCTTGACAAACAGCTTAAGGACGCTGTGGCCTATGCCCATTCCAAAGGCATCGCCATCAAGGGAGACCTGCCAATCGGAATCAGCAGGGACAGCGTGGACGCCTGGCAGTATCCCGAGCTCTTCAACCTCGATTCCCAGGCCGGAGCACCGCCGGACGCTTTCTCCGAAGACGGCCAGAACTGGGGTTTCCCGACCTATAACTGGGAGGAGATGGCCAAGGATGGATATGGCTGGTGGAAGGCTCGTCTGCGGAAGATGAGCGAATATTTCGACGCTTTCAGGATTGACCATATTCTCGGTTTCTTCAGAATATGGGAGATTCCACTAGGTATCAAGTCTGGCTTGCTCGGACATTTCAATCCCGCCCTGCCATATTCCGGAGAGGAACTCCGGGTCCGCGGGTTCGATCCGGAGTCCGATTTGTTCGTGGCGGATCCTCATCGTCCCGGATGGTATCATCCGAGAATATCGTCCCAGAAGACAGGAGCGTTCGAAGCTCTTGACGAGTGGCACAAGAATGCTTACAATGATCTTTACAACGACTTTTTCTATCGCCGCCACAATGCCTTCTGGAAAGAGACGGCGATGAGAAAGCTCCCCGCCTTGTTGGATTCCACCGGTATGCTCGCCTGTGGTGAGGATCTCGGGATGATCCCGGCTTGTGTCCCCGAGGTGATGGACGAGCTGAAGATCCTGTCGCTTGAGGTGCAGAGGATGCCGAAGTCCCCGGAGGATACCTTCGGCGATCCCGCGAGGTATCCCTATCTTTCCGTTTGTACGACCGGATCGCATGACACCTCTTCGCTGAGAGCCTGGTGGGAAGAGGATAGGGAATTGACTTCCAGGTATTTCCATGAGATGCTCCACCTCGAGGGTCTTGCTCCTTCTGTCTGTGAGCCTTGGATTTGCGAGAGGATTTTAAAGCAGCATCTTGAGTCTCCTTCCATGCTTTGTGTCTTGCCTTTGCAGGATTGGCTGTCGATTGACGGGGCTGTCCGTTATCAGGGCAATCCCGCTGACGAGAGGATCAATGTGCCGGCTAATCCCCGTCATTATTGGCGCTGGCGGATGCACACAACTCTTGAGAACCTCCTCTCCCAATCCGCGTTCAACGCTCACCTTAAAGAGTTAATCACTTCAACAGGCAGATAAAAAGAGGCGCTCCGGTTGGGGCGCCTCTTTAATGATGGATAGTGGTTATTAGTTGATCTCAATGCTGCTGAAGTCAAACTGTCCGGCCTTAGTCGCGCCGTCGGAGCCGTAATTCGCTTTCTCTCCAACAGTGAAAGTGACGGAAGTCGCTGATCCAGACCAGGAAACAGTATCGTCACCTACATTCTGTTTCGCGATAGTTCCGGTACTGGCTGTGATAGGAGCGAGTCTCCTCTTACCTTGGGTGGAGATGTTGAAGACAATGCTCGTCATAGCCGCTCCGGTAGTTGTGATCGTGACAGTTCCCTTGGCGTAAACACGGCAGTCATTGGCTAAGGTGTTGACGGTCGGGTTGGTACCGCCGTTTTGTTTATCGATGGTGATGGTGTAATCGCCGGCAGTCAAGGAGATTACTTTTTCCCCGATTCCCGACCATGCTGAAGCGGAATCCCAAGAGATCGTTCCACCTTCTATATTACCACCGCCACCGGGGTTGTCACCACCGGGTTCATCACCGCCACCGGAGCTGGTAGGGCCGACAAGGGAAATGCCGTTGATCTCTGTGGCGATGACATAGAGATATTTGCCTTGGCCAGAATGGTAGATGTAGTAACCCTTGACAGTGACTTCCTTACCATTCAGGGATGAGATGTTTTCGGCGGGTTTCAACATGCTGCCGATAACGGTGGTTGATCCGTCAACATTGATGTTGTAGTAGTTGCCGGAAATGTTGAGAGTACCGGAGAAGGTCACGAACTCCCTTTCTGTTGAGGAATAAGACCCGAATGTGGAGTTGATATCCTTGGCCGCCGGGTGGGTCACGCTGTTCCCGCTGGAGTTGGTTGTGACTTTCGCTCCGGAGTTGACCTGAGGTTCTCCTTGATATTCAGTGTATTTGCCTTCCACGACCACCATATCACCGACTTTCGGATTAGTTCCAGGCTGGAAAACAAGGATCCTGACGCCGTCCTGCTCCATGAGGAAGCTGGTGGCTCCAGCGGCGACAACAAGGCCGGGACCGACCTTAAGGGTCTTGTTCTTGTCGGCGTTGGCTATGAATGTGGACACGCTGACCTGGTCGCCGTCGTTGACGAGAGGTTCGCTTGCCTTGCGGTCATTGTAGATGATGTAGGCGGTTCCATCGGACTCTCCGTAGTAGATTCCAGTCATGGTGAACTTGGAAGGAACGAAGCTGTCGAGAGAGGCGTAACTCGCCGGGTTGTAGATGACCAGTTTCTTCGGGTAGCCCTGGACGGCAAGGTTGTAGTTGCCGGACTTGTCCTTAGTCAAGGCCGCGCCGTTGATAGTGACCGCGGCGGGCACGTTGGAAGAGAAGGATGAGGTGAACTCAGGACCGCTTATCTTGAATGTGCCGCCAGTCTTGGTGACCTCGAAGTCTTGTACGGAACCGAGAGCGGGCATGCCGTTGAGGCTCGTGGCGGTAGCTTTGAACTTGACATAGTCACCAGGGAAAGAGGCAGTGCTGAAAGCGGAGAGGTTGGAAGCGTCCTTGACAAAGAGGTAACTGCTTCCGTCAGTGACGACATAGCCGTCCTTGGTAACGGAGACGACGAGGGACTCCTTGAGCTCAACCTCCTCGCCTTCCTCGGCGGCCGCAGCCTCGGTGACATCCATCGAAGGATCGCCTTCGAACACGCTCTGTATTATCGAGCAGGTCTGGGTGATGCCCTTACCGCTGAACTCGACTTTGGCGGTTCTTTCCTCTTCGGTCGTGTTCCTCTTGGCTGTGAAGGAATAGATCTTCTGGGAGAGTGCCCTTGTCGAAGGGGTGGCGGAAAGCCACTCGGATCCTTCTTTGATGGTGGTGGTGATCCCGGTGATGTTGGTGTTGACCGGTACCGCTACAATCTGGCGTCTTCCGTCGATTTTGATGACATCCTTTGTGAGGAATAGGGCGTCTTTGGTCAGCTGGGTGATGGTGACTACGGTGCCGTCCTCAAGGGTGACCCTGGCGGTTCTCCAGTCGTAGGACTCGTTCTCAGCGAGTTTGAGGACAACCTGGTCGCCAACCTCGATGAGCTCCATCCAATTATTGCCATAATCGCCGATGGTGGCGGTGGAGGACATGATCGGGATCACGAGCTCACCACCGGTGTAGCTGACTTCATAGCTGGTCTTGACGATAGGCTTCTCGCTCTCATTCAGACCTATGTTGATTATCTTTATGAATGAGCCACCCTGGTCGTCTGTCAGAAGGAAGAGAACCTTCGTGGGTGTGACCTTTGCGGGAGCCTTGATCGAGATTCTTCCGCTCTTTTCGTCAGTCGGACGTAATGTCACTGTCCAGCCGTCGCTCTCAAAGGTCTCGAAGTCAACCTTCGCGCCGTCAGGAGCGACAATCTGATAAGCTGTGCTGAGAAGCTCACCGTTACGCATCTGGGCGAACACAGTCTCGTCGAAGACGAGCTGGAGCTTCTTGGCTGTACCCGTCAGGGGCACGGTGATCACGGTGCCGTCATTGAGGGTGAAGACAGCGTCAGTGTCAGTGGTGTCCACCGTCTTGAATATGCCTGAGGCGTAAGCGCTCTGGCCTTCAATCTTCGTCCAGGTGGATCCATTGTCGTAGGAGACCATCCACTGGTCTTCCTCGATCTTCAACTTGGGAGTGTTGCTCGTGGAGACTTTGGCTCCTGTGGCGTCGAGCAGCCATTGGCCGTTGACTGTCCAGAAGTAGTTGCCGTCGGAGTCGGCCTTGGCGCCGATTAGGGGAGTCTCTCCATCGGCTCCGTTCTGGATCTTCGCGCTGGTGCCGTCCGAAAAAACGATCGTGTAGCCGTCGTCAGTCTTAGAGACTGAGTTGACTGTCAATTTGTTCTGGAGTGAGGTAACAAGGGATTGCAGAGTCCCGATGTTGGAGTTCATTGACGAGACAGTGCTCTCCAAGGTGGCGAGTTTCGCTTTCTGGGCGTTAACCTCCTCCCAAAGACTCGAGTCGTCGTACTTGCAGCCTACGAGGGCAAGCGCGAAGGACAGGAGTATAAGCAGTGTTTTTTTCATGAGTTTGATTTTAAAATATTTGATGTCATTTATCGTTTCAAAACATGCTAAATTAGGTAGAAAGTCCGAGAGGAGCAAGCAAGGTCGGCTTAGGAGGCCCGAAAAGTTATCAACATGGGCTGTTGATAACTCCCGTTCCATTAAAATAGTTATATTCGCGTAAATAAATACGCACTTAATACCGGGTACATCATGATTTCATTCGAAAGCGATTATACTGAGGGCGCGCATGAGAATATCATCCGCCGCCTGGCTGAGACCAACCTCGAGCAGACTCCTGGATACGGGCTGGACCATTATTGCGATAGCGCCAAGGCCAAGATAAAGGAGGCTTTCGGAGTTCCGGAAGCAGATGTGTATTTCCTTGTCGGGGGTACTCAGACCAATTCAACGGTTATTGCATCCCTTCTTAGGGATTATCAAGGAGTTATCGCTGTGGGAACAGGCCATATCGGAGTCCATGAGAGCGGGGCTGTCGAATATACGGGCCACAAGGTCCTCACCCTCCCGGACCATGGCGGAAAGATGGACGCTGGTGAGCTGGACGCTTACCTTGAGGCGTTCTACGCTGACGGGACCTATGAGCACATGGTTATTCCCGGAATGGTCTATATCTCTTTCCCGACGGAGTTCGGCACAATCTACACAAAGAAAGAGCTTCAGGCGCTCCATTCGGTGTGCCGGAAATATTCCCTCCCTCTTTTTATTGACGGAGCCAGACTGGGATATGGCCTCATGAGTGACCGGAACGATGTGGATATCAAGGAATTCGCTTCACTGTGCGATGTTTTTTACGTCGGAGGCACGAAAGTCGGGGCATTGTTCGGCGAGGCTGTGGTTTTCACCCATGGAGCTCCGGCCCATTTTTTCACGACTGTCAAGCAGCATGGGGCTTTGATGGCCAAGGGAAGGATGCTGGGACTTCAGTTCGACACCTTGTTCACCGACGGGTTGTATTTCAAAATCGCCCGGCGAGCCGATGAGTTGGCCTCGCTTCTGAAAAGTATATTCCAGGAAAAAGGCTATGAGACCTTTATTGACTCTCCGACCAACCAGCAGTTTTTCATCATGACCCGTTCCCGGGCGGCTGAGCTGCATGACAAAGTGAGGTTTGAGGACTGGTGCCCTGTGGATGAGGATAGGATCGCTGTCCGTTTCGTCACAAGCTGGGCGACGAAGGAAGAGAATGTGCTTGCTTTGAGGGATATCATTTAGTTATGGAAAAGGATTGGACTCTTGTCATTAAACCGGAGAAACGGCTTCTGGATGTTGACCTGAAAGGCATCTGGCGGTATCGTGACCTGTGGTACATGTATATCAAGCGTGACATTGTCACGGTTTACAAGCAGACGATCCTCGGACCGCTTTGGTTTTTCATTCAGCCGATCTTCACGACCATAATGTACATGTTTGTGTTCGGCGGGCTTGCCGGGATCTCGACCGACGGGATTCCGCAGCCGCTTTTCTACCTTTCAGGTATCACGCTTTGGAATTACTTCAGCTCTTGTTTCAACGGATCTTCTGACACTTTCACCGCCAATGCCGGAATATTCGGGAAGGTATATTTCCCTCGGCTTGTAGTGCCGCTCGCGGCGCTGACATCCAACCTGATAAAGATGCTGATCCAGCTCCTGCTGTTCATTACGGTTTACATTTATTATGTCTCTATCGGCGGGGCGGTTTCCATTAATTCAGCGGCCTTGCTTTTCCCGGTGCTGGTTTTCATGCTCGCTTTCCATGCGATGTCATGGGGTCTGATCGTGTCTTCCCTCACCTCAAAGTATCGCGACCTGAGACATCTGGTAAGCTTTGGACTTCAGCTCCTTATGTACGCTACCCCGGTCATCTATCCACTTAGCGTCGCTGGCGAGAAGTACGGTTGGGCCCTGAAACTCAATCCGTTGACCCCGATCTTTGAGGCTTTCAAGTACGGGGTTTTGGGAAGCGGTTCACTTTCCTGGGGCGGCCTCCTGTACAGTTTCATATTCATGATTGTGATGCTCTTCGTTTCCATAATCATTTTCAACCGTGTTGAACGTCATTTCATGGACACTGTGTAACTTATCCTTCTATGATCGCGGTTTCGGTTGTAATTCCAGTTTATAATACTGAACAATATATAGGGCGATGCCTGGATTCTGTACAAAAGCAGACGTTCAAGGATCTGGAAATCCTGTGTATTGATGACGGCTCGACGGACGGGACTCCGGATATTCTCCGTCATCATGCGGAGGAGGACGACCGTATAAGAATTATCACGCTTCCCGAGAATCATGGGGTGCCATACGCGAGGAATCTCGCGATCGACGAGGCCAAGGGGGAGTATCTCTATTATATGGACTCGGATGACTGGCTGGACCTGGATTACCTTGAGAAAATGTACCACCACGCTGTCGCGTCAGGGCAGGACATCGTGATTAACAGCAATTGGCTGTTTGACTACGGGAATAGTGTGAAAAAAAGCGCGGACATTTATCCACAGTTTGATGTCAAGGAGCCGACATATTTCTCTACGGTCTTGATACAGACTTCCTTCTTTCCTGTCGTGTGGGCGAGGCTGTACAGGTTGAGTTATTTGCGGGAGAATAATATCCGCTCTCCTCAAGTGAAAGGAGGAGTTGACGACAATTGCTTCACTTCACTTGCCGAGGTCCTTCAACCTGAAAGGTATGTTTTCGCCGGCCCTTATTACCATTATTATCAAAGACCCGGGTCGCTTTCCAGGCAAAAGAATCTGGCTTTGAACTACACCCGCGCCTTCGAGGCTCTTCTGAAGGAACTCAGGGAAAGGAACATCGCTCCTGGCGCGGCCAAACGTTTTTACGTGATTCCGCAGCTGACTGAAATAGACGAGGTCGCTTTTAACGCTATGCGATCCTATTTCTCCGAGGCGGAATCCGACATGTTTGAGGCGCTCGGACTGTATATGTATCTGGATTTCCGTTCGTTGGAGATCGTCCTTGATTGCCCGGACCACAGCGCGTTCCAATCCCGTTATCCATCCGGATTCGCACACAGAAGCACCGTGGTGTGGGAAACGGGCAGGATGACCGGGATCATGGACAGGATACCGTCGTCCAAACTCAAAAGACTTTCCGCGAGGGAGTTGTTGTCTCCGCTTCGTTTCGACATCTTCTCTCTTCTCCTGTATATCAAAAACAAGGAGAGCATGCCGCGATTTGGCAAGCGTCTTTTCCGGGAGATTGACAGATCTTATGTGAATAAGAGCGCCAGGCATGGCTTGAGACGCGGAAAGAGGGCGTTGGACAGGGATGCCGCTGAGTTTGAGAATTTATTGGAGAATATGAGGGGAACAACTTCCCCAAAAGACTACCGCATTCCTGTGGGCGAATGGCCAGTTCCTTTGGACGGCTCCCATATTGTCGCCGCCGCGTCATACTACGGCAGGGAAGTCTCCGTATTCAAGTTGGCGTCAGCGGATAAAGCCCAGAATGATTACTCCAGATGCTATGTCAATGGAATGTCCAGCCTTGTCCAGGATCTATCAGCCAGGGAAGGCATTGAATGGATCAAGAACCCTAAAATCATTTGTTTCTGGTCCCGCGGAAAGTCTGATGATCATTATTCTGGATATGGCATCCTGTATTCCCGCGAATTCAACCTCGGGCCTGCCTCATATTCGAAACTCAGGGGGAGACTCTCTCCAGGACCGGTGAATAAGAAAGGCCGGACAAGGGTCAGGTTTGTCTTTTGCTCAGGATCCGGGCAGGTGGCGGAAAATGTTGATTGTCAGGTTATAGAAGATGCTCTTGAAGTTAAGAGGGTGTCGGATCTTCTGTTGACGTGGAAAGGGCGTAGGGAGTGGTATCTCGGTGGTGGTTTGATGTGCCGTCTGGCCGAGCCCTTGGAGAATCTTTTTGACCACGTCAGCACGGAAACGCGTTGGACAATTCTATTGGTGAAACACCTGCTTTCAGTTATAAGAAAGAAGGCCAAAGGAAAGTTCAGATTTATAACCAAAATTATTAACTTCGCGTAAGTATTGTTAGCTGGTAAATCAGATGCTCATTAGTCTGAAGGAATCTGTGGCTAATCGCGTCACGGAGGCCTTGAAAAAATATATAGTGAAGAACAATCCTTCGGTCGAAGAGTTGTTCGTCAATCTCGGTGACATCAAGACAGTCCGGGTACTGTCTTTTTATCCCGGGTATGCGAGCATCGTCAAAAGAGAGTTGTCATTGAGCCTTACTTCCCCGATATCATGTCCTGACGCCACGATTTGGATTTGGAGAGAGACCGGCATGGCCGATTTCATACCCAGAGTGCTTGGAATCAACAGATCTGAGTTTGAGAGTGACGGCACCAAATGGCATGAAATATATTACCGCGGGTCAGATGGGGATATGCGATGCATGGCTTCAATAGACACGGAGGGTGATTGCGGCGTCCATTACTCTTTCGGGAATGAATATTTTTACGGATTGGACGGACTTGGCCCTTCAAATTGGTTCAAAGAAGGCCACGCGATGTTCCAGTCATTCTTCCATATTCTCAACCAGCCTTCATATTCTTTTGTCCATGGCGCTTGTGTCGGTCTTGAGGGGACTGGTGTCCTGATGTGCGCCAGAGGTGGTGGTGGCAAATCAACCCTTTCTGTCCAAGCGATGCTGAAAGGCTTCGATTATGTCTCCGATGACTATCTTATCTTGCGGGAAGAAGGCGATGGATTAAGCGCATCCCCGATATATTCTTTCATCACATTGTCTCCGGAGATGTATGAAAGGATGTATGATGATCTTGATCGGGCAAGATTCCTTGGTGTCAGCCCGTGGAAAGGAAAATATATTTTTGATATATCCGCCTTTGCGGATCGCTTCAATAGGAACTATCCGGTAAAGGCCCTCCTTTTCCCGGAGATAAACCCCGATGCCACCGTTCCGGAAGTTACCAAGTGCTCGCAGGCTGAGAAGGGGAAGACAGTCGTCCAGATCGCGCATTCGACAGTCTCCCAGATGGGCTTTAATGGGTTTAGAGGAGGACAGAAGGACAAGGATTTTATCCTTAAGACCATTAAGATGTTGTCCGGGCTCGATTGCTACAAGATATCGCTGTGTCCGGACATACTGGGAAATGTTGATTGTTTGAAGGCTTTGACGCTTTCGTTGAAACGATAGAGAAAAATAGACTTACGATATGGAATCACGTAATTACCAACTAAATGACGCTAAGATGTTCGCTGATGTGACGGACGGGACAGCTATAGTCATAAATTCCGCTACCGGTATTTACTATGGTATGAACAGTTTCGGGACATCGATATACGAGAATCTCCAGGAGGGATCATCTACCGCTGATGTCCTTTCCGCCGCTCTTCAGTTGCCGGGAGTCCCCGAAAACTTTGAGACAAGCTTTGAGGCATTCATCGCGTCTTTGGTTGAATATGAGATCATGGTACCCGGCGAGGGGACCTCTTCCAGGCCGGCGGTGTTAGATCCCGCTGTGGCCAAGGAAGATGATTTCATCCCGCTCTGTACTGAATATCAGGACGTTCAGGAGCTTTTGTTCGCGGATCCTATTCATGAGGTTGACGTGGATGAAGGTTGGAAACCAGAGTAGATTCTTATGCCATCGATCTCTGTTGTAGTACCGGTTTACAATACGGACAAGTGGCTGGACCGCTGCTTGGATTCTGTAAGAAGCCAGTCTTTCCAAGACCTGGAGATCATCTGCGTCGATGACGGGTCTGTGGATGACACACCTGCGATATTGCGTAAGCACGCTTCTCAGGATTCCAGGATCCGGGTTGTGACTTTGACGGAGAATCATGGTGTCCCTTATGCGAGAAACCTCGCTATTGATCAGGCGACAGGGAAATATCTCTATTTCATGGATTCAGACGACTGGATCGACCCAGATTACCTGGAAGAGATGTTCGTCCGGGCTGAGCGGACAGGACAAGATGTGGTAATCAACGGTAACTGGTACCTGGAGTATGATGATCCTTCCAAGCGTCGCCATTGCGGACGTTTCGGCTTTGTACACGAGGAGGCGGGTTACTACAATCCGGTAGTGGTCCAATCATCTTTTTTTCCGGTCGTGTGGAGTCGTCTGTATAGATTGAACTACCTTAAAGCCAATGACATCCGTTCTCCGCTCCTGAAAGGAGGGGTGGAAGATAACTATTTCACCTCACTCGCGGAGATACTGCAGGACAAGAGCTATATTTTCAACGGGCCATTCTACCACTATTACCAGAGGGAAGGATCCCTGGTCAGGCAGAAGGATGCGGCGTTCAGGCATTTCCAGAATTTCAGGATATTCTTGGATGAGCTCAGAAGGCGGGGAATCCCACCGGAGGCCGCAAAGCGCTTTTACGTCCTGAAGGACCTGGCTGTCCGTGACGAGGAAAGGTTCAACTTTCTTAGGCGGTTCTTTATTGATGTGGAACCGGATGTGCTCGCGGCACCTCAGCTGTATTGGCCTATTGATGTTTTCTTTATGAAAGCGTTTGTCTCTTCTCCTGATTTGGAGACTTTCCTCTCCCGTTTCGGGGCCGTCCCTAACGAGAAGTTCGTAGTCAAATTGATCAGGGAGAAAAGACACCCCCTGGTGACCGATATCCTCAATGGTTCCTGGTGGATATGATCCCGAATACAAATGTCGCTCGAGGTTTTGTCACGGTAGCTACCGGCAAGGACTGGTATTATGTCCTCGCCAATAATCTGTTGGCCTCATACAGGTATCACTCTCCAAACCCTTTGCCCTTCGCGATTATCTGTGACCGGCATAACAAATGGACGGAAGATTTCGACCAGGTGATTGTCATGGACAATCCAGCTTGCTCTTTCGTCGATAAATTGCGCGTTATTGATCTCTCTCCGTTCGACGAGACCATATTCATTGATGCCGATTGTTTGGCGTACAAGGATCTTAATGGCCTCTGGGATATCTTCAAGGGCAGCCCGGACTTCGGTTTATTGGGAGATACGCATCCGGAGGAAATGTGGTGGACGAGGGATGATCTGGGGGTCTTCAAGGATAAGATCCATGATAATTTAACCTGCCAGGGAGGAATATACTATGTGCGGAATAACGGGAATGACATCAAGGCATTCTCCGACACTTGCTCTTTTATTAAAGAGAGGTACGCGGATTTCAAATTCAAGCTGTTCCCGAGGACCGTTTCTGACGAGCAGATCGTGACACTGGCATGCTCGGTTCATGGATTCACCCCGGTAAGGCCTTGGAGGGGAGTCATCGCGTACTATCCTTTGATAAAGGATTTGGATCTCGACATAAGGACCGGGAATCTGTTTTGTGAGTTCTCGGATTATCCAGGGATATACAAGGACTCTTATATTGTCCATTTCGGGACAAAAGCCACGATCAAAAAGTGGGTGTACCGCAGGGAGGTCTTCATGTTCCGGAAGCGGCCATCTTCGAAGGGCTTTCGGATTGACATGGCATTGGAATGGGGCAGATACTTTATGACCAAGATTCTGTGGTATATCAGGTATTTTATCCCCGGGAAGCTCGTGAGGATAATAAATGAAAAGGTTGGGGGAGTTGGGAAAGTTCATTAAGTCTCTCGCTGTGTTCTTGATAGCGTTGCTGCCGGTTCTGATAGTGTCGGATTATATTTATTCGAGATTCTTCCGGGACTGGAACGACGCTAATATGTCGATATGGAAAGATGTCATGGAAGGTGAAGCTTCCGCCAGTTTGTTGGTGAGCGGTGATTCGAGGGCAAATACAGATTGCTACCCGCCCGTGATCGACAGCATAACCGGGATGAGGTCATACTCGTTAGGGGTAATAGGGCATCATTTCAGCGTCCAGAAACTGCGTTATGACATGTACCGCAGGTGTAATGAAAAACCGGAAGTCGTTGTGCAGCTGGTTGATTCCTGGTTTTTCGACGGGATCTCAATGTATGACAGAGCCCAGTTTTTACCATGGATGTGGAATGGTGCTTTTCTCAAAGGACTTCTCAGCTTGGAACCACGGACTTTCGTCACCAAGTTGATTCCATGGTTCCGGTATCACGGGAAGCACCTGTGTGAGAATAAGCCATCCATAAAGATAGAGCGTGGCTTTATAACATATAAGCCCAAAAAGGTTCAGAAGTACTCTGAAGAGTCGATGGGCTTCAGGGAAAACCCACGTAACGAGAAGATGTTCCGGGAATATCTTACCGGCCTTTCAAATGATGGGATAAAAGTTGTCTTCGTGCTGGCTCCGATCTATGGAAGCCTCTCATATAAAGAATCCACTCTTCAAGGGACAAGGGATTACTTTAACTCTGTTGCCCGGGAGTATGGGATTCCGGTTCTGGATTATCTCCAGAGGCCCTCTTTTGAGGATTCCACTTTGTTCATGGACTCAGTGCACCTTAATGAGAAGGGTGCCAGGGTTTTCTCGGACGCCATGGCCAATGATATCATCTCACTTGGATTAATAAGTAATTGACTCGTGTTGGTTTCAGTAATAATACCCGTTTACAACGCGGCCGAGTTTATCGGAAAATGCGTGTCGTCTGTCCTGGAACAGACATTGAATGATCTGGAGGTTATCTGCGTGGATGACCGCTCCTCGGACGATTCATTTGAAGTGTTGTCACGTCTGGAAGATCCTCGTCTGAAGATTATCCGTTTCCCTGAGAACAGGGGAGTCTCGGCAGCCAGAAACGCCGGACTTGAAGCGGCCTCGGGAAAGTATGTTTATTTCCTTGACTCGGACGACTGGCTTGATCCGGACTATCTGGAGGCGATGACTGACAAGGCTGAGGAGACAGGAGAGGACATAATCGTTAACTCCAATTATATCGAGGAATTCCCGGATCAGGGCAAACGCGCCCTGAGCAGCCGGTTCGGTTTTGTCGAAGATGAACCTGGGTATTATCCTATAGACTTGATACAGAATAGGTTCCCTCCGGTGGTGTGGGCAAGATTGTTCCGTCGGGATTTCCTCTCGGAAAAAGATATTCATTTCCCTCCGCCCTTCGTCCGAAACGGGACTGAGGACATATTCTTCACGGGACTGGCGAGTTCGTTCCACGAGCGGGGTCTCGTGTTCCGGGGACCGTACTATCACTATCTCCAGCGTCCGGAGTCGCTCCTGCACCAGAAGGATTTGTGTTTCCATAACATCGTGAGTTTCAAAGCGCTCCACGATGAGCGGAAATCCCGCGGGCTTGGGACAGAGGGGCTGAGGCTGTTCTATGGCGGCACGGTTATCCTTGACACGGGGGAGAAATTCGATTTGGCTAAAGCTTTTTTCACTGAGATCGCTCCGGAGGTCCGGCGCCATCAGGAACTGTACGCCCCTGTGGACCTGTTTTTGATGGAGTCTGTCCTCTCTTGTGAAGACTACGACTCTTTCAAGGCCCGCTTTAATCCTAATATCTCCATTTCTTTCGTCCGTTCAAGAATGCGTCTGAAATGACCTTCAACTCTCTTGTTTTCGCGGCTTTCTTGCCGGTTGTGTTCTGCCTCTATTGGTTTGTCTTCGGTCGCAACCTCAAGTGGCAGAATCTGTTCGTAGTCGCCGCCTCTTATGTCTTTTACGGGTGGTGGGACTGGAAGTTCTTGATCCTGATAGCGATAACCTCATTCTTTAGTTGGGTGAGCGGTCTGCTGATATACAAATATAAGGATGAGCGCCGCAAGGCAAGGTGGATCAGCGCGGCCAATATAATCCTGAATCTCGGGATCCTTGGACTATTCAAGTACTATGATTTCTTCGCCCAGAGTTTCGCCGACCTCTTCCTTGGAGGAAAGGCGGACGGGATTCTTCTCCATCTTATCCTCCCGGTCGGAATCAGTTTCTATACTTTCCAGGCTCTAAGCTATTCGATAGACGTGTACCGCGGTAAGATTGAGCCCACAAGGGATATCATCCAGTTCTTCGCCTATGTGAGCTTCTTTCCCCAGTTGGTGGCAGGCCCTATCGAACGCGCGACAAATCTTCTTCCTCAGTTCGCCCAAAAAAGGGTTTTCGACTATAGTCAAGGAGTGGACGGCCTGAGACAGATCCTCTGGGGCTATTTTAAGAAGATCGTGATAGCTGATTGGTGCGGGGTCTATGTGGACGAGGTTTTCTCAGACATTCCGGGGCATGACGGAGTCCGCCTGGCGGTCGCCGCTGTATTGTTCGCTTTCCAGATATATGGTGACTTCTCGGGCTATTCGGACATAGCTATCGGAACAGCGAAACTGTTTGGAATCAAGCTGATGCGTAACTTCGCGACTCCTTATTTCAGCCGGGACATAGCCGAGTTCTGGCGCCGTTGGCATATCTCACTGACAACTTGGTTCAGGGACTATGTCTATATCCCGATGGGCGGGAGCCGGCGTTCCAAGGCAAGGGTGGCTCTCAACACGATGGTCATATTCCTGGTCAGTGGATTCTGGCATGGGGCGAACTGGACCTTCCTCGCGTGGGGCGCTTTCCACGCCTTGCTTTTCCTGCCGCTGATCCTGACTGGGAATAACAGGAAGTATAAAGAGATTGTCGCCGAAGACCGCCGTTTGCCAAACTTGAAGGAATTTGGGCAGATAGTCCTGACGTTTGTCCTTGTGACAGTGGGCTGGGTGATCTTTCGGGCGGACAACCTGCCGCAGGCCTGGTCTTTTTTCGCGGGCCTTTTCCATGGGAACTCCTTGGATGACTTGAAGTTCTTTGGCAACATGACCTTCCTTTCCCGTGCCGTGTGGATATTCGTGATGCTGCTGGTGGAGTGGGTTGACCGCCGGGAAGAGCATGGCCTTTCAATGAGAAACACGCGTTGCAGGGCTGTGCGATATGCCATCTATTTCGCCGTGATCCTTGTCACTATGCTTTACTTTGACGACGGTTCACCTAAGTTCATCTATTTCCAGTTCTGACGGGATGTCCAAGTTCGTTAGACATTGTCTCCTCTTCGGGGTTGTCCTATTCCTCTTGTTCTCAGCCATGGATTTCTGCTGTTCCAAGGTCGCGGAGCGTTCCGACAGGCAGCCCTTCAATATCTGGCACGACATCATGGGAGGCACTGTGGATGCTGATGTCGTGGCCCTGGGAAACTCTCTGGTGACGCTCGATTTCAATACTGAATATCTGGACAGCACTCTCGGAGTCAAGACTTACGCCATGGGCTTCAGCGGCTCGCAGTTTGACCGTCAGTCTTACATGTACTCCTTGTATCGCTCCAGGAACCGACCTCCGAAAGTGATGGTCAATTTCATCGACCAGAGATCAATGAGCCTCACAAAACGTGTCCCGGACAAGGAACAGTTTTTTCCATGGTTTTTTGACAAGGACTTCAGACGGGTTGTTTTCCCTGTGGAGGGTTTCTCTCTGGCGGATAGATTCATACCGATGTGGAGATGGCGCGAGTTCAATTTTAACCTTTTCTTATCAAGACTTGACAGCCATATCACCAAGGGGTTCAAATACGTCTCATACAGTCTCTCGCCATTCCCGGAGGCCTCGAGCAAACCGATGCGTTTTGGCTCGGATATCGTCGCCTTGACTCCTTTGTGGGAGGAGTATCTCTCCCGAAACGCTTCCGAGGGAATCCGGACGGTTTTTGTGGTCCCTCCGATGTACAATAGTTATTTTTACGCTCCGGGCTGCAAAGAACTACTGGACTCCACATTCCAGGCTTTTGCCCGGAGATACGGCGCTAATTTTTTGGATTACAGCTCTTTGTCGATAAAGGAGGATTCAACCTGCTTCAGGGATCCTTATCATCTGAACGGAAAAGGGTCTGAGGTTTTCTGTGAAACCCTTTCCAGAGATCTTAGAAATCTTGTTTTAATGGATAAAAATCCGTAAATTCGAATGATTTTTGGATCCAATGCTGACTGAAAATTTATCCATATCTATAGTAATTCCAGTTAAGAATGAGGCCGATAATATAAGCGGCCTTTTCGCTGATATCAAGCGGATGTGCGAGGATAATTTCCAGCGCTATGAGATAATCGTCGTGGATGATGGATCCCAGGATGGAACCAAGGACGTTTGCAAGCATCTCCATCCTTTGAAATACGTCAGTTTTGACCATAATTACGGCCAGACGGCCGCTCTTGACTGTGGTTTCAAACTTGCCACTTGCGATTATGTAGCCGCCCTTGACGGCGATGGGCAGAATGTCCCAGGGGATATTCCAGGTATGCTCCGGTACCTTGTGGACAATAACCTTGACGTGGTTTGCGGGTGGCGCAAACTACGCAGAGATAATATATTCAGGCGTCTTCTAATGAAGATGGCCTATTATATGCGGCAGATATTCCTTCATGACGGGATTCATGATTCCGGGTGTACTTTGAAGGTTTTTAAGAGGGAAGTCCTTGAGGGCCTGAATCTTGTGGGTGGGCAGCATCGCTTCATCCCCGCCATTTTGCGGGAACGTGGCTGGAAGGTCGGAGAAATAGAGGTCCTTCATCTGCCGAGGCATTGCGGAAAGTCAAGATATCGGTCTTTCAGCCGTGTGTACAACGGAATGATGGATCTGTATGAGATCAGGAGTGGTCATGCCTCTGAGCGCCATTCTTCTTATAAGGTAAAGGAAGTCGTTGACTATTAGTTTTATATATCTTCGTGAGAATCTTGATTCTCATATCATCCTTGGAGGGTGGCGGTGCTGAGCGGATCGCCACCAGGGTGGCGAGCGCCCTTGCGGAACGCCATAAAGTGCGTATCATGCCTTTTTCCGCCGCCTCGACAAACCCTTATCCTCTCTCTCCAAAAGTAAAAGTGAAAAACGCCGGTTTATTTGATCTGAGGAAACCATCCCGGATCCCGTACCGGTACTTGATCTCAATTTTCTATGGCTATGCCTACTTGACTGTCACTCGCCTTATTTTCCGGCCTGATGTGACTTTGAGTTTTTTGAGCAAGCCGAACCTTCTGAACGCCTACACTTTGGGTGGAGGAAGGAAGGTCATGTCAGAGAGGAACAATCCGAAGAAAAAGGGGGAGCGGCATTTCCTCACCGCTTGCAAGGCATACCGTGTGGCCGATAAGATCCTTTTCCAATCAGAGACAGTGCGGAACATGTTCCCGGAAGAGATCCGAAAGAAAGGAGTCGTGGTCCCAAATCCCGTGGAGGTTACATGTAAGGCCGAAGGCCATAGCCTTAGGATTGTGGCTTCTGGTCGCTTGAGACCTCAGAAGAATTTCAATCTTCTTATAAAGGCTTTCTCGCGTTTCGTGGCCAGCCATCCGGATCATACCCTTCATATTTATGGTAAAGGTCCGCAGGAAGAAGAGTTACGTCAGCTTATAAAAGACCTGTCTCTTGAAGGGAAAGTCTTTCTGGAAGGTTATGTGGATAATATCCACGAGGCTATCAGGGACGCTGAGATGTTCGTCTTGTCCTCGGATTACGAGGGTATGCCGAACGCGCTTTTGGAAGCCATGATGATGGGACTTCCATGCGTTTCCACCTCATTTGAGGGATCTGATGAATTGTTCGGCGACTCCGGGAGTTGTCTGTTTGTCCCGGTTGGTGACGAACTGGCCCTGTCGGGCGCTATGGCTCGCTTGGCCGGAGACAAAGAACTGAGGGAAAGCCTGTCAGGGAAAGCTTCGGCATTTACGGAAAAATTTTCGATAGAAAAGGTTATTCCTTTATGGGAGAAAGAGTTATGAGTAAGAGACTCTCAAGAATAATCCTCGTTGTCATCATCGCCCTACAGTGCGGGACGATGTTTTACTGGGCATTGCGGAAAGCGAATTATTATAATGACGAGTATTATACATTCGAATATGCCCAAAACATAAACAATGATTGGAATCCATTCGAATATATGACTTTCAGCAAAGATTGGAAGGAAGAGGAATGGCTTTCCGTCAAGGACTTGAAAACCCGGTTTACTGTTGATGAGGGGGAGAGTGTTTTTGACCATCCGTTCCGCCAATCGTTCAGGAGGTTTTTCACCCAAAGGAATTATATGTGGATCCTGAACGCCTTGGAGAGCGTTATCGGAGACAGGCTTTCTCCCACGTGGATTTGTATTTGCCTTAACATATTCATTTGGATCCTTTTCCAGTTCCTGCTGTTCTATTTCCTGGCGGACTGCCTGCGACTTGACCGGCGTTCTTCGTTGCTGGCCGTCGCCATGTGGGGCTTCTGTCCATTTGTCCTGGGGTTAGCCGTGTTCTGTCGCTTTTACGTTTGGGCCCTGTTCCTGTTCCTGATAGTTATTGTGCTGCACAGGCTCATGTGGGATTGCGATTCCGTGGTGAAAAACCTGCTTTACGAGATTACGGCAGCCTTGGCCATGTACTTGGCTTATAAGAATTCCGAACTCATCGTTTTCGCCTGCGGGTGCCTGATGCTGTTCTTTACGATAGGCCTGTTCGCGAGGAAACGTTATGCGCAGGCTTTGTATTATTCCTTGCCTCTGATTGGCGGCGGTTTTGTCATGATGTTGAAGACAACGCGTTTCATTAACGCCGTACTTCATCCAAGGGCTTTCGCACAAGGTGGTTCGCAGCAAATCATCAGCGCTTATAGCCGGCATTCCGCCAAGATGCTGGACACACCATGGTCGGAGAAAATGACCTTGATGTGGCAGATGATAAAAGAGTTCGGGGATTCAGTCTCAGGGTCTGTCTATCTTCTTGTCATAGGAGTTATCTTCCTGATAGTGTTATGTTTCCTGATGAGGAAAAAGCTATCCTGGAGGCCTGATGGTTTTATTGTGATCCTCTCTGGAGTAGCGCTGGCTTTCTGGGTTTTTTGCGGTTTTTATGTGTTCTCTCACAGCAGGTATCATTCGGTCTTGTTCCTGTTGGTTATGATTGTCGCGTGGTGGGCGTTCGACAGGTTGTCCCGGTCTCACCCGCTGCGAAAAGTGTTTTACAAGGTGGCCTTATGCCTCGTGGTCGTCGGTGCTGTCATGCCTTTCTTCAGAAGGAATGTCGAATATGTTTACGAGGGTTGGAAACCTTTTGTCGAGACCCTTTCCGAGTATAAAGACACTAAGAATCTCCTGGTTACCAACGACCGTTTCCTGGTTCCATACGCCTGTGTCAACCTCATGGACGAGTCAAACTCATTATACGCAATTTTCGATAGCGCGAGTTTTTACGGTTTCGGCAAGTTGCCGGATCTCCCTTCCACTTTTTTGCTATGGGTTGAGCATGATTCGTATCCACCGATTCTCCAAATGGGGCTCAATAGCCGAGGGTATCATGTGGAACCGATTGTAAGGGCCACATATTACGATATCTATGTCTGTAAGAGATAAGATGACACGTAAATTATCTTTCCTTCTTCTGACAGTTATTGTCCTCCTGCAATCTGGCGTCATGACATATTGGGCGTCGAGAAAATCGCTTTACCATATCGACGAGCTGTACACATTCGAATATGTCCAGAATATTAATAGACATGCGAACCATCTGGAGTACATGACAGGCTCCCCGATGTGGAAACCGGAAGAATGGATCCCTGTCGGGGACTTGAAATCAAGGTTTACGATTGAGGAGGGGGAGAGTGTTCTTGACCTTCCTTTTTCCTTATCCGTCAAGAAGTTTTTCCTGGACAGGAATTATATGTGGATTATCAACGCCCTGGAGTCGGTTTTCGGGAAAGATGTCCCTCCTCGGTGGATCTGCATATTCTTCAATATTCTTGTCTGGATCCTTTTCCAGTTCCTGCTGTTCTATTTCCTAACCGATCTTCTCGGTCTTGACAGGCGGACAGCGCTTCTGGCTGTGACGATGTGGGGTTTTTGTCCGGTGGTCCTGGGTTTCGCGGTCTTCTGCCGTTTCTATTCGTGGACATTACTCCTGTTCTTGGCCGCCCTGGTTCTCCATAAGCTGATGTGGGACAGTGATTCTCACAAGAAGAATCTGGCGTATGAGCTCGCCGCTTTCGTCCTTTTGTATCTGGCATTCAAGAATTCCGAACTGATAATCGTGCTCGGCGGGTCTTTGGCGCTTTTTTTCACTGTCGGATTGGTCGTTCGGAAGCGTTACTCGCAAGCGCTCTACTATTTTGTGCCGATCACGCTCGGTTCCTTACTGTATATTGGCAATCAAACCTCTTTTTTGAAAGTTCTATTCAATATTTCCCATTATGCGGCGCATGGCCAAGGCGAGATCATGGAGCATGCGTCTTTCCTTATCAATTCATCATTCGTCGAGAAGTTGTCCACCCTGATACGTCCAATGAGAGTGTTCGCGACGGAGGTTGCCGGGCAGCGTCTTCTTTTTCTGATAGTCCTGTTACTGTTTGCCCTATTGTTTTTTTCAGCCAAAAAACGCTCGCTGGGCAGTCTCGTGAAAGGTTTCCCGCTGGTTCTTTTCGGAGTGATCGTCGTCTTTTGGCTTTTCTGCGGTTTGGGCGGATTCATGTTCACCCGTTATTACTCTTTCCTCTTTTTGCTTGTCTTCATCTTTCTTTGGACAGTGTTTGACAAGCTGGTCAGGGGTCATAGTAAGGAGCGGTTGGTTTATATAATAGCGTCTTGTGTCGTGTTCGCGGGCGCCCTATGTCCCTCGCTGTTCGGAAAGATAGATTATGTTTATTCAGAAGATAATAGCTCAGTCGAGCAGGTAGCCGCTTATAAGGACCTGCCATCCGTGGTTAATTACAACATGGAGATCAACTTCAATGCCTATTATAGCGCATTGCTGCTGGATGAGGATGCTTCGGTGTTCCCTATATGTGACTATCCCGCTGACGGAATCCTGCCTGAGTTGCCGGACTCTTTCCTGTTCTTCACCTATCCTGATTCATCGTCGGAACCGATGTCCGGATTGATAAGGGAGGGAGGGTATTCAGTAGCGTTCTTGTGTGATTTGTTGTCTTTTACATCGGTGTACCTTTGCGAAAAAAATGAATAATTGGAAGACTACAACCCTTGGCCGCAAAGATGGAGGCAAACTGGCTGACTCGCAGGACAGCATCAGGTTTACCTACATCGAGATTGACCCTTATAAGGAAGACTTTAGTCTCTCTGCGACTTTTGAGGTTGAGGATGCCGCCGGGGCTGATTTCCAGTCAGGTTATGGGATCGCCGCAGTGGACACGGTAGCGAGCCCAAGTACGGCTTCCCGCCATCGGAACCACTTGATGGTCGGGCGTTTCCGCTCAATAGACGGACATAATTATTCCTATGGGGTCCGTGTCGTCGGAGGATATGTCGATCATTCAGCCTTGCCAGAAAAAGGCCGTAGGAAGTTGGATCCGTCCAGACTTTTCCCTACGCAAGATGGCTCGGACGTTATTGGGACAGGCGATAAAAGACGCCTTCAGTTGGAGAAAACAGATGATGGCTTCCGCGCTTCGATGTTTGTCGGAGAGGAAAAGGAATCCATCGATTTCCCGGGACATGATTTTCTCTTGCGGCAGGATAAGGAAAAGATTTACATCGGATTCGCCGTGGCGGGAGACATCAATATCAAAGTCTCCGATATTGTTTTAAACGTGAATAAAGGTTCTTCAGTACGTCATACTCCAATGAAAGCTATCAAGAATCATTTTCCCGATTATCCATTCGACCATACTCTTATCTCGGCTGCTAACTCTTCTTCCACAGACGATCCTGTTGATCTGGCAGCGGCTATAGCCGGAGCATCGCCAGGAGACGAGATCGTGCTTCCCGACGGAGTTTACAAAGGTGGGCCTTATTATATTCCCGAGACCAAATCCGGCGAGAGGGGTAAGCCGATAACTCTTCGGGCTGAGCATCCGGGGAAAGTCATCATTGACGGCTCTTCATTCGCCGTTAAACTCCCGGTCATGACTTTGAGAGGAAAATGGTGGATCTTGAAGGGAATAGTGTTCCGTAATTCTCCTTCCTGCGGGTTGTTCGTGTGTGGGTCTGACAATCTGATTAATAAGTGTGAGGCCTTGTTTAATTGTGATACTGGGATGCTTATTTGCTCATTTCCAGGTGTTTCCAAGAAGGATTGGCCACGCCGGAACAGAATTGAGAGGTGCGTCTCCCATGATAATTGTGACAGTGTCCGGCGCAACGCCGACGGTTTCGGAGCCAAGTTATCAGTCGGCAAGGGAAACGGTTTTTATTATTGCGGGTCTTACCATAATATTGATGACGGGTTCGACCTTTACACCAAGAGCAACCTCGGTCCCATCGCTCCTGTTGCGCTCGAAAACTGCGAAGCCTTTTACAATGGATGGCTGAGCGGAGAGGATCGCCCGTCCGATGGAGCGAAGACGGGGATAGGGTTCAAACTCGGAGGTGAAGGGCAGAAAGTGGCTCACCGCGTCTCAAGATGCGCCGCCCATCACAACGTCAGGATCGGATTTGACGACAACAGTAATCCGGGAGTGGTTTTAAGCCTATGCGAAGCTTGGGACAATCCCACGGATTTCAAGATTGAGGAGTGCGAACTCACGACCTTTGATAAAACTAAGGCTAAAGCGCACCAGTTTAAGCTCTATCTGGAACGCAAGTTCCTGCCAGGTATCATGTTCCGGAATCCATTCAGTAACAACCGGTCTGTCGTAAGGAAGTTTGAGGAGCTTATTCCGGAGATCAGTTCTTATTACCCGGTGCAGGTTTATCCCCAACTCTGCAGACAGGGGCTCATCAATGGTTTCTGGTCGCTGAAGAAGTATTATGATTTTGTGGCCTCTGACCATGATGCGCTTGAAAAGTTAAAAAGCAACCTGACTTTTTCCGGGTCGCATTTTTTCCGCGGGGCGATATGGCCGCGGTTGCGGGAGGTCTGCCGCGGGGCGTTCCAGGACTCATCAAAGGAAAAGATCCGTGTGTGGTGTGCGGGATGCTCTGAAGGGAAGGAGGTTTATAGCATACTTATGGTTCTGCTTGATTTCCTGCCTGCCGAGAAAATAGAGATCCTCGCCACAGATTATAATCCCGCGATGATAGAGCAATCCAGAGAGGGAGTTTACCCGCTGAGACTGATTGGTGAGATTCCTCCTGAATACAGGCATTATGTGAAGACTTGTATTCCTGATGAAAATGCCGCGATGAAGTCTCTTAAGCTTCTGATCCCGTCCAGTTTGCGTGAAATGGTCCGATTCGGTCTCCAGAATCTTTTGACGGATGAATATCCACGGGGCTTTGACCTTATTCTTTGCCGGAATGTCATCAAATTCTTCGAGGAAGACACCAAACGGCAGGTTCAGACCAAACTAGCCGAGTCTCTGGTCGATGGAGGCTATCTTGTCGTCTCGGACGACTTGAAGAGGGAGATCATTCATGATCCGGATTCTATCGGATTGGAGCAGATCGATGCCAGTTGCATCTATCACAAGCTGCCAAAACCTTGATTTTCCACCTTTTTTCATTATTTTCGCGTAAAGATCTGTAAATTTGGCTTGTGAAGAAACTTGTTTCTGTAATAATTCCTGTCAAAAACGGCTCGAACTATCTGCGGGAGGCTTTGGAAAGTCTTCAAGGACAGGAAGATTTCCCTTTGCAGATAATCGTGGTAGATGACGGCTCGACTGATGACACTCCGGCCATAGCGTCAAGCTATGGTTGTGAGGTTGTCTCTCATCCTGTCTGCAAGGGTCAGGTGGCTGCGAAGAATACCGGCCTGGCCAATGCGAAAGGGGAGTACGTCATGTTTATGGATCATGATGATGTGATGCGTCCGGGCGTCTTGAAAGTGTTGTGTGAGGCGCTGGAGGCGGATCCGGGAATCTCGGCGGTGCAAGCGATGGTGAAAGATTTCATCTCACCTGAGATCGGCTCATTGCCGGGGACTGTCGTACGTCCGGAGCCATATTACGGATTGTTCACGGGAGCTATTCTTATCCGCAGATCCGTGTTTGAGGCTATCGGCCCTTTCTCAGAGTCCAGGAATACCGGCGAGATCATAGAGTGGGCCTCTAAGATGGGGGCGAAAGGCTTTAGTATTAAGAAATTGGCGATCGTCTCTACGGACCGGCGTCTCCATAATTCAAATTTCGGGAAGACAAATAAGGGAACAGAATTCAAGGACTACGCCTCCATTCTCAGGGAGAGGCTAAAAATGATGAGGAAATGAAGCAGATTTTGGTTACCGGCGGTGCCGGCTTTATAGGTTCGCATCTTTGCGAACGTCTTGTGGAAGAAGGAAACGCCGTGATATGCCTTGATAATTTCTATAGCGGCTCGAAGTCAAATATCTGGCACCTGATCGGTCATCCAGGGTTTGAGTTGGTGCGTCATGACGTCACTGAGCCTTACAGGGCAGAGATTGATGAGATCTATAACCTCGCCTGCCCCGCTTCACCGGTCTTTTACCAATATGACCCTATCCAGACTACAAAAACATCTGTCATAGGGACTTTCAACATGTTGGGACTGGCCAAGAGAACCAAGGCGAAGATACTCCAGGCTTCCACTTCAGAGGTTTATGGTGATCCCGCCCGGCATCCCCAGGAGGAAAGCTATTGGGGGAATGTCAATCCCATAGGTATCAGGTCCTGCTATGACGAGGGCAAGCGTTGCGCCGAGTCCCTGTGCTTCGATTATCACAGGATCCACGGAGTCGATGTCAAGGTGATAAGAATATTCAACACCTACGGTCCGAGGATGGCTGTCAATGACGGTCGTGTGGTCTCTAATTTTGTCGTTCAGGCTCTTAAAGGAGAGGATCTTACAATATATGGCGACGGAACTCAGACCCGTTCTTTCCAGTTTGTCTCCGACCTGGTGGAAGGCATGATCCGGATGATGGCGACGCCAAAAGGATTCACCGGTCCCGTCAATCTTGGGAATCCTGGTGAGTTCACCATGATTGAGCTCGCTGAGAAAGTCCTTTCCAAAGTCGGTGGTACGAGCTAGATAGTATTCAAACCTCTTCCGGATGACGATCCAAAGATGCGTCGTCCGGACATAACTCTCGCGAAGAAAGAACTCGGCTGGGAACCGAAGGTCTCCCTGGACGAGGGACTGGATGAGGTTATATCATATTTCCGGAAGGTCCTTTCCCTTTGAGTCTTATGATTGATCCTCTTGATTTGATTCATCCGTACTGGATAAGGAAATATGGCCTGAAAGGCAAGAAATACGAAATCGCGAGTGTTCCGGCTGTGAGTTTGTTGGATGCCGGACGTTTTGACCTCTTCGCGAAGCTTTTCTATATCGGGAATCGGGATTCAAGGCCTCATCTGGCCAGGAGGGTGTATTATGAGAATCTGAGAGTGTTGGTCCCATTGGGTAAAGAGTGGGGGAAAGAAGAAGAGAAGAGTAGTTTCGCTGCCCATTTCGAGGTGTTTGACTCGTTGATAGACAGTTTTTCCTCGCAGGAGTTCGATCGTTCCGTCTCTATTGTCCCTTTGGGAAGAGAGAATGTCTTGTTGGACGGAGCTCATCGGATTTCCACACTCGCTTACTATGGAAAGAATGTGGTGGTGTGTTCATTTCCGGATGTGGCTGGAGAAAGGTTCCCTTATGACTTTTTCACAAAACATGGAATGACTTCGCGTGCGGCTGACCTAACCGCTCTCGAAGGGGTCCGGTGGTTGAAAGAATTGGGTGTCCTTTGCGTATGGCCTGGGGGCGAAGAGCCGGATCTGGGCGGTGCTGAAGTGTTTTACCGCCGGGAATTTAAAATCGGAAGACGCTCTTGGGGCAAGCTTCACCGGTTGGCTGATCCTCTAATCGATGTTGGAGGAGGCCGCGGGGAAGTTACTGACCATGTGAAGTTCCTCTTTCTATCTAAGGTTGATGAAAGCAAGTTCCGCGATAACCGGCAAGTCTCTTTTGTCAGTGACCGCGAATCAGTAGAACGCCTCTCTGAGTTGGTTTTGACTCAAAGAGGACGTGGTAGATGGTATAAGGGGGGCGGCCTTTGGTTTTTCTTGAATATGATAATCGAGAGTCTTTACGATTATCTGCGCGCGGAGCGCCTTTTCCTCATTCGCAAAAAGCTCGTGAAAGGGACGTGATGAAAAACATTGTCCAGTTTTTGTGCGGGTGAAGGGACTCGAACCCATACGCCGAAGCACCAGATCCTAAGTCTGGCTTGTCTACCAGTTCCAACACACCCGCATTAACGGACTGCAAATATAATCAATTTTTGTCATTCTGAGCGAAGCGAAGAATCTTCCGCCTCCAGCGCCTCCAATTCTTTCTTCATGCTCTCCGAGAGCTCTTCTGTCTCTTCCACCCCGGTGTAAGAGATCTCGGCCTTCTTGTCCTCGATCGCTTGTTGGGCTTCCTCATTACGCTTGATGGCATTCTCAATGCCCCGGTCAAAGATGTTGTGGATAGAGCTGATAAGGTTGAGCCTTACCCCGTCCACCTCATCGTCGAAAATCGGTATTTTCACGCTCTTGTATTTGGCTTTGCCGAGTTTCCATTTCCAGTCGGAGAAGGTTCCTCCAAGGTTGACTCCGAATTTGAAAGGCAGGGGAGACCTGATAGCCGCCACATGGTATTTGAATCGTTGGTCAAAGCCTTGTAAACCATTGAGAGCGAGAATGTAACGATCAACGTTGAGAATAAACGGGAACACCTCCAGCTGGTTCTCCTTGACTATTCCCCGGACTGACATCTTGTCGATATAGCTCGAGTCCCTGTCCTTGAATCTCAAGGTCTTGCGGAGTTTGTCGAGATCCTCGCTCTCCGATAGGGTCAGGTTTCTCCCGTCAATCTTGATCATTCCTTTCATTGACGGGAGGATTATATTCATTGAGGTGTCAATCGAAGCCGTCGCTGCTATTTGGCAGTCCAGAAGGCCTCCGAAAGCCTTTAACATCGGCATAAGGCTGTCCACGGCCGGGAATAACTGGATGACCTTCTCTGCGGTGATGTTGGATAGCATCAGGTCAAACCCCGCGGCCATATCCTTTTTCGTGCGTGTGGAGTAGAAACCTTCCAGGAAGACCTCTCCCATGTTCGTCATGGCGAAGGTGTTTGTCATCTGGACGCACCTTTCTTTCATCTCGAGCTCTGTTGAGGCGAAGGATGTCTCAAGGTCGGAATACTTGATTGTTCCGGCCTGGATGCCGACTTTGGCGTTGAGGTTGGCCGGTACCACTAAAAGGGCTCCGGATGCGGCCGTGTCCCGAGCGGCTTCTTTCCTCACCTCACGCATGTAGGAGGCGTCGTCGATTTCAGACAAGGCGGCTTTCTCGGCGGGAGGGACATATTGCCCTCCAGCGTTCATTGCAAGCAGGATCTCGTTCAGGTCAATCACATTGGAACTAAGATTCAGGTCAAGCGTGAGGCGCCCCCTTGAGGAGGTAAGGACTCTTCTCAGACCGGAGAGACTTCCATTTGCGGAGATATCCGAGGTCCCGGTATTGACTGTCAAGGACGTGAGGTCTATCTTGTTGTTTGTGAAGTTGCCGTTAAGTCCGGCCAATTTGTTTTCAAGCGGGAAATATGGCGTGATGACCTTGCCTTCCCGGATTCTCAGGCTTCCGGAGAGGTCCCATTCCTTGATAAACTGGGCGACAGTCTCTCCAAGGCTTATATGGATGTCTTTTTTCTCGAAATCCTTCTCTGACAGGAAATCCGGCCTTACCCTTCTGAGAGAGTCCCTGCCTGCCGTCCTTTTCCTTGATTGAGCCTCTTGTGAGGCTGGCTGGGCGGAGACGTTCAATGTCGCTCCGTCAAGGGAATACCGGTTCACGCTCTCCCTGATGAATATCCTCTTATTATCACTGCTTACATGAAGGTAAGGAGTCGTCTCCCCATTCTTGGGAGCCTGGTAAATCTTGTAAGTGTTCCTTGAGTCTCTGAGTCCCACGAAGCTGGAATCCGCATCCATCATCCCGAACGAGCCGATAACCAATCTGCCGGTCAGTGGATGACGGTTCTTTGTCCCCTTTACGGTCTCTTCGGAATTGCGGGCGGTAAGGCGTATTCCCCGGCCCCTGAAATATGTCGATGGACCGTACTGGGCGGACAAGCTGTCCACAGCCGCTGACAGACCCACATGCCTTGAGGCTGAGTCGGCCTCAGCCTCCAAAGGTCCAAGCGACAGTGAAGTCCTTCCCAGGAAAGCGTTCAAGGTGTCTCCGAAAGCCCTGATCTTGATTCCGTTACTGGAAAGAGCGCCTTGGATGCCGATCTTGTCGAAATTGTAGAGATCAAGCTGGGAGAGCTTGAAACTGCCCTTCACGTTCCCGTCCAGATTTCCACGGGCGCTTATGTCTGTTCCCGCGGGAAGGAATCTCATCAGAGAGTCCAGCACCAGATGGACCTTGCTGTCAAGTCTGAGGAGCGGATCGCCGCTCATCAGGTCGTCTGACGAGCCTTTAAGATCGATGTCCGCTCCATTGATCTTGAAAGACAGGTCCGGGACCTTGGCGGAGAGGCTTCCGTCCTTGTAGGTGGCGGTAGCCTCGAGATCGAACCTTCCTTTCTCATCTATATCTTGCCAGGCTATCTTGGATTCGGGAACGAGAATGGTGGCGGTAATCTCCGGCAGTCTCCCGCTCGAAGGATTCAGGTAGCCTTCGCAGGCGGCGTCAATCGACACGGCGGCGTCGGTGTCCAGCTTTTTCAGGATCGGGAAGTTGTCTCCGAAATATGCGGTCACCTCTTTCACCGGCTCGTTTTCGACCGATGCGGCGGCTTTTACGAATATACTGTCGGCGGACATGTCCACCAAACCTTTCCCAATGAGGTCCAGCATGGCCACTGAGGCTTTCAAACTGTTGAGAGTGAATAGTTTATTCTCAAAGTCGGGGGAAAGGTCGGCTTCCAGGGCAATGGGCAAATCCATCTTTCCGGTGGCCTTCGTGTCGATAGAAAAACCAGAGCTGAGGTCGATGGCGTATTTCCCGCGGTGGCTTTTTATCGTGAGATGGTCCAGGGCGGCCGCCATGCTGACCGAGTCAGGGACGCTTGAATATTCGATATAAGGAGAATCCTCGAGGCTGATCTTCCCGACCGAGACAGGGGGCATCTCGAAGGACGAGGTGTCCTCGCTGGACGGAATCTTAATTATATCCCAGTTGGCACGGGTCGAATCGTACTGGTGAAGTAATAACCTTGGGTGCTCAAGTGTGGCGTGGTGGATTTTTATCCGGCCACTGATGGCTTCCATGTAGTTCAGGGACAGGCTCAAACGTCTCAGGCTCGCAAGGGTGTCGGAGGGATCCCGGCCCACCACGGAAAGACCTTCGGCAGTGACGTTGAGGTTAGGAAAGCTCCTGAAAACAGATGCTTTGATGTTCTTGAACTCCACGTCCCCGTCCACGAATTCCGTGGCGAACTTGTTGGCCATCTGCGTCAGGTACTTCGGGCTTAGCGCCACCTGTATGGTGGCGAAAACAACTATGGCCAACCCCAGGACAGACCAGAGGATGATCTTTAGGACAGGATGCTTTCCACGCTTGCTCACATCCACAAATTTATAACAAAAAAGACAAATCCGGGAGGATTTGTCTTTATAATATTCATTGGTGGATGAATTACTGCTCGTCCTGGAGCTGGAGGTGCTGGACGTAGATGGCTTTCATCCTCGCCGCTCTCTTCTTCACAGAAGGCTTCTCAAAATTCTTGCGGGCACGCATCTCACGAATAGCGCCGGTCTTCTCGAACTTCCTCTTGAATTTCTTAAGGGCGCGCTCGATGTTCTCGCCTTCCTTTATGGGAACTATGATCATAACTAATTTACCACCTCCTTTTTATCAAAGCGGGTGCAAAGATATGAAAATTTTCTTAATTTTGTCAAAACAAAAATGTTATTTCAATGGACAGCCCGTTTTTATACAACAAGTATGTGACAGGCCAGCATTTTATCGGCCGCAAAGAGGATTGCGCGATCCTGGCCAACCTGTTGTCCCAGAGTGAGAATGTCGCCATCTGGGAACCGGTCGGAACTGGCAAGAAGTCCATTGTCCACCAGGTCCTCACCAAGATGAGGGTGTCCGGCTCCAGGTTTATAACCGGGGAGATGACAGCCTTGGACATTCGTTCAAACGAGGTTTTCGCGAGACGTTTCGGCTCGGCCGTGATCCGTCTTGTGGCCTCCACTCCGGACGAGTATTCCCGGATTGTCACCACTTATCTTCAAGGGACCCATTTCGTGTTCGACCAGAACGCCTATTCCACCTCGGACACGATCCTCTCCACCAATTGGGATCTCGATGACAACGACATCAGGGCCGTCCTGCGCCTCCCGTTCAGGATCTCGGCCGACAGGGGAGAGCGTATCATTATGATAATCGATGAGTTCCAGAACCTGGATCTCACTGAAGACGGAGAGAAACTGTTCAAGCTCATGGAAGAGGCTATCGACGAGGGACGCCACCTGGGCATCAAAGGTTTCTCTTTCATATTCCTCGGATCGATGTGCAACGCCATGCGCGACATCTTCGTTAAGCGCCACTTCTTCTATCGCAGGGTGGAGCGCCTGAAGTTGAGCAAGGTTGACGAGAGGGAGATTGTGGAACATATAATAAAAGGTTTCCTGGCCAGCGGAAAGGTAATAGACAGGGACCTCGTCGGCGGGGCTTGCCGCTTGTTTAAGTGCGACTTGTTCTATATCAATCATTTCACTTCTATTTGTGATTCCCTCTCCAAGGGATATATCATGGAACCGGTGCTTCTTGAAGCCCTTGACACCATCCTTTCGATCCACAGGGGACGTTTCATGTCCATAATGAATGACTTGACCACTTTCCAGGTCAGTCTCCTTAAGGCCATCATTGATGGTTACACGAAATTCAGCACCGCCGAGGTGATCCGGAAATATTCCCTGAACTCCTCCGCCAATGTCCGTCGCCTGAAAGACGCGCTCATGAAGAAAGAGATCCTGACTTTCGTGGGTGACGATGAACGTCCGGTCATCTTCGACCCGCTTTTCGAGTACTGGCTCAAGAACACATATTTCAAAAATATATGAGTAAAAAGAAAATAGCTGTCCTGACTGGCGCCGGCGTGAGCGCCGAAAGTGGTCTGGCCACATTCAGGGGTTCCGGTGGCCTTTGGGGAGAGTATGATCCTCAGGAGGTGGCTTCCATCGAAGGTTGGTACAGGAACCGGAAGTTGGTTCTGGGTTTCTACAACCAGCTGCGCAAGCAGCTTTCCGAGGTCAAGCCTAACGCCGCCCATCTGGCCATCGCCGGTCTGGAGAAAGACTATGACGTCACTGTGATAACCCAGAATGTGGATAATCTTCACGAAAGGGCAGGCAGCACGAGGGTGCTCCATCTCCACGGGGAAGCCACCAAGGTGCGTCCCGAGAACGGTGAGTATGACAGGACATATTCGGAAAAAGAGGTCATCGATGTCGGGTACGAGCCTGTCAATCTGGGTGACCTGGCCCCGAACGGTAGTCAGTTGCGTCCTCATATCGTCTTTTTCGGCGAGGCTGTCCCGAACATCGAGAAAGCCATTGACATTGTCGCGGCGGCGGATGTCATGCTGATAGTAGGGACCTCCCTGAATGTCTATCCAGCGGCGGGACTGTACCGCTACGCCAAGGATGGGGCCCCTGTGTACTTGATTGATCCTGCGGATGTGGCGATATATGATCCTCGTATAACACATATCAGGGAAGTGGCGACGAAAGGAATGGAAGTCTTTGTCAGTAAATTGTGAATATGTATCTTCTAGGTTATGATGTGGGCAGCTCGTCTGTCAAGGCGAGCCTTGTGGACGCTGAGAGCGGAAAGATAGCCGCCAGCGCTTACTACCCTAAGCATGAGAACACTATAATATCCCTTAAGGCTGGTTGGGCCGAGCAGGATCCGGAGAGCTGGTGGGAGAACCTGAAGCTCGCCACAGCCGATGT
The DNA here is from genome assembly GCA_902785825.1 of uncultured Bacteroidia bacterium. GTDB lineage: Bacteria > Bacteroidota > Bacteroidia > Bacteroidales > UBA932 > Cryptobacteroides. The sequence continues at coordinate 23,754 of CACZZZ010000002.1, read as the reverse complement.
GATCGCCCAGTTAGACCGGCCATCCATAGCTGCGATCGGAATATCCTACCAGATGCACGGACTTGTCTGCCTGGACAAGAACGGCAATCTTCTAAGGCATTCCATCATCTGGTGCGATTCCAGGGCAGTCCCTTACGGTGAGGCCGCCTTCAAGGCCCTCGGAGAGGACAAGTGCCTTGGGCACCTTCTGAACTCTCCTGGTAACTTCACCGCCTCAAAATTGGCTTGGGTGAAGGAGAATGAGCCTGCTCTTTTCGACAAGATCGACAAGATCATGCTTCCCGGGGATTATATAGCCTTCAGGCTGACCGGAGATAAACGCACCACGGTAAGTGGCCTCTCAGAAGGTATGTTCTGGGATTTCAAGGAAGAGCGTCCGGCATCCTTCCTCATGGATTGGTTCGGATTTGACGAGAGCATCCTGCCTGAAAGGGTCCCCACTTTCTCCGAACAAGGTCGTCTTTCCGGAGCAGCCGCGGAGGAGCTTGGCCTCACTGAAGGCATCCCGGTCACTTACAGGGCAGGGGATCAGCCGAATAACGCATTGTCCCTGAATGTTTTCGAGCCCGGGGACATCGCCGCCACAGCCGGAACTTCCGGCGTTGTCTATGGTGTGAGTGGCAAAGTCGCCTACGATCCTCTATCCAGAGTCAACACGTTCGCTCATGTCAATCATACATCTAAGGATCCGAGGCTCGGCATTCTACTATGCGTGAACGGCACCGGAATCGCCAATGCCTGGATAAGGCGGAATGTCGTCCCGAGAGGAATAATGTATGACGAGATGAACGCGGCCGCGGAAGAGGTGCCGGTAGGTTCTGAGGGGGTCGGTGTGCTGTCCTTCGGCAATGGGGCGGAAAGAATGCTCGGCAACCGGGAGACCGGCTGCGGCATTTATGGCCTTAATTTCAACATCCACACCTGGAAGCATCTTGCCAGGGCTGTCCAGGAAGGAATCGCTTTCTCGTTCAAGTACGGAATCGACATCATGGAGGAGATGGGCATGAGCGTGGGTGTGATCAGGGCCGGAGCCGCCAACATGTTCCAAAGCAAGATATTCAGGGACACCCTATCTTCAGTGACAGGAGCCGTTATCGAGTTGCTTGACACAGACGGGGCCGCTGGAGCCGCCAGAGGAGCCGGAATCGGGGCCGGAATCTACAAGGATCATGACGAGGCGTTCGCGACCCTCCGGAGGGTGGATCTTGTCGAGCCCTCTGCCGACCGTTCCCGGTACCTTGAGGCATATTCAATTTGGAAGAATCATCTTAATAATAACATTTAAAACAAGGAGTTTCATTATCATGAAAGAGTATTTCCCGCAAATCGGAAAGATCCCCTTCGAGGGACCTCAGGGCAAGAGCCCGTTGGCATTCCATTATTATGAGCCTGACCGCATTGTTCTTGGCAAGAGGATGGAGGATTGGCTGAAATTCGCCATGGCTTGGTGGCACACTCTCGGCCAGGCCAGCGGCGACCAGTTCGGCGGCCAGACCAGGGAATATGAGTGGGACAAGGCCTCTGATCCGATCCAGAGGGCGAAAGATAAGATGGATGCCGGGTTCGAGATCATGGAGAAGCTGGGTATCAAGTACTTCTGCTTCCACGATGTGGATCTTGTCGAAGAGGCTCCGACTATCGCCGAGTATGAGGAGAGGATGAGGATCATCACCGACTATGCTCTTGAGAAGATGAAGGCCACCGGCATCAAGCTCCTGTGGGGCACCGCCAATGTTTTCGGACACAAGAGGTACATGAACGGCGCCGCCACGAACCCTGAGTTCGGTGTCGTCGCCAGGGCCGCTGTCCAGATCAAGAACGCCATCGACGCCACGATCAAGCTCGGAGGTACCAACTACGTCTTCTGGGGTGGTCGCGAGGGCTACATGAGCCTTCTGAATACCCAGATGCAGAGGGAAAAGGACCATCTCGCCAATATGCTCAAGGCCGCCAGGGATTATGGTCGCGCCCATGGTTTCAAGGGAACCTTCCTCATCGAGCCTAAACCGATGGAACCCACTAAGCATCAGTATGATGTGGACACAGAGACGGTTATCGGCTTCCTTCGCGCCAATGGCCTCGACAAGGACTTCAAGGTCAACATCGAGGTCAACCACGCGACTCTCGCCGGTCACACCTTCGAGCATGAGCTCGCCGTGGCGGTCGATAACGGGCTGCTCGGCTCGATCGACGCCAACAGGGGAGACTACCAGAACGGATGGGACACCGACCAGTTCCCTGTGGACCTGTTCGACCTGACCCAGGCGATGCTCCAGATCATCCGTAACGGAGGTCTTGGCAACGGAGGCTCCAACTTTGACGCGAAGCTCAGGCGCAACTCCACCGATCCTGAGGATATATTCATCGCCCACATCAGTGGAATGGACGCCATGGCGAGAGGCCTTCTGGCCGCCGCCGCGATTGTTGAGGAGTCGCCTATCCCCGGCATGGTCAAGGAGCGTTACGCTTCCTTCGACGAGGGTGAGGGCAAGCGCTTCGAGGAGGGCAAGATGACTCTCGAGGAGCTTGTGGACTACGCCAAGACCCATGGCGAGCCCGAGCAGAAGAGCGGCAAGCAGGAGCTCTACGAGACCTTGGTCAACTTGTACATCAAATAATTAGGAAAAATTTTGCTCTCTTCGGGGAAATTACTATTTTTGCAGTCCTTTTATGGCCCGGAGGCTCCGGAAGACCTGTCGCAGTGGCAGGCGCCTCAGGCTGAAACTTAATAAAGTTTTGTTTTTTATGTACGCAATTGTTGACATTGCAGGCCAGCAGTTCAAGGTCGAGGCCGGAAAAGAGATCTTCTGCAACCGCCTTTCCGCGGCGAAAGATGAGACCGTCGAGTTCGACAAGGTTCTGTTGATTGACTCCGAAGGGCAGATCCAGCTCGGTAATCCTTATGTGAAGGGCGCTGTCGTGAAGGCTACGGTTCTCGATGATGAGGCCAAGGCTGACAAAGTGCTCGTCTTCAAGAAAATCCGTCGCAAGGGCTTCCAGAAGCTCAATGGCCATCGCCAGAAGCTTTCCAAGATCCGTATCGACGCTATCGCTTAATTTCAAAATCAATTAGATTATGGCACACAAGAAAGGACAATCAAGTTCGAAGAACGGCCGTGAGTCCCATTCCAAAAGACTCGGACTCAAGAAATTCGGCGGTGAGGTCGTGAAGGCCGGTAACATCATCGTGAGGCAGAGAGGTACTGTCCACAACCCTGACAAGAATGTTGGAATGGGTAAGGACCACACTCTTTACGCCCTCGTGGACGGGACAGTGAAGTTCACCAAGAAAAAGGCTGACAAATCCTACGTCTCAGTTATCCCTTTTGAGAACTAGACTCGGAGGATTGATAGAAGAAAAGAGGACTGGCTTCGAGTTGTCGCCTAGGTCCTCTTTTTTATTTAGTTAATTAATATTCAAGATATGCTGACAATCAAGATGCTCCGTGAAGATCCGGAGCGCGTGATAGCGAAATTGGCGGTCAAGAACTTCGACGCCAGGGAAATAGTGAGCAAGGTCCTCGAGCTCGATGCCAACCGTAGGGCTCTCCAGACTGAAAGTGACGCGCTTCTCTCGCAGCAGAAGCAGCTTTCCTCTAAGATCGGTGGTCTGATGAAGGAAGGCAAGAGGGAAGAGGCTGAGGAAGTGAAGAGGGAGGTGACCGCTCTTAAGACCAAGTCTTCTGAGCTTCTCGCCCAGGCGGACGCCAACAACAAAGAGTTGGATGACACTATCGTCCTTCTCCCGAACATCCCTTGCGACCTTGTGGTTCCCGGCAAAGGCGCCGAGGATAACCAGGTTGTGAAGATGGGAGGCCCTGAGGTCCATCTGCCCCAGGACGCCCTGCCTCATTGGGAGCTCGCCAAGGAATATGACATCATCGATTTCGATCTTGGAGTCAAGATAACCGGTGCCGGATTCCCTGTTTACAAAGGCAAGGGAGCCAGGCTCCAGAGGGCTCTGATCAACTATTTCCTTGACTTCAATACCGCTGCCGGTTACAAGGAGGTCGAGCCTCCTGTGGTCGTCAACGCCGCTTCAGGTTTCGGCACAGGCCAGCTCCCGGACAAGGAGTCCCAGATGTACTATGTCGGCCTTGACGACTTCTATCTCGTACCTACAGCCGAGGTTCCCGTGACCAATATCTTCAGGGATGTTATCCTTGAAAATGAGCAGGTTCCGCAGAAACTGACCGCCTACACACCCTGTTTCCGCCGCGAAGCCGGGTCCTATGGCAAGGATGTCAGGGGACTTAACAGGCTCCACCAGTTTGACAAGGTCGAGATCGTCCGTGTCGAGAAACCGGAAAACTCTTATGCCGCTCTGGACGAGATGGTAGCCCATGTCGAGAAGCTGGTGAACAGCCTCGGTCTCAAGTACAGGATTCTCCGTCTCTGCGGAGGCGACCTGAGCTTTACGTCCGCGATCACTTACGACTTCGAGCTTTGGTCCGCCGCGCAGGGCCGCTGGCTTGAGATCTCTTCGGTGTCCAATTTCGAGACCTACCAGGCCAACAGGCTCCACCTGCGTTATCGTGACGAGGAAGGCAAGATCCAGCTCTGCCATACTCTCAACGGCAGTTCTCTCGCTCTTCCGAGAGTGGTCGCCGCTTTGCTGGAGGATAATGAGACCGAGGACGGTATCATCATTCCCGAGGCGCTTCGTCCGTACACCGGTTTCGACAAGATCGGTTAACATCCTGGATGGAGAAAAGAACAATCATAGGCATCGACCCCGGAACCAACTTGCTTGGTTTCGGGGTGATTGATGTCGTGGACAAAAAACCTGTTTTCGTGGATATGGGTGTCCTTGACCTTCGCAAAGAGAAGGACGCCTATTCCAAATTGAGACAGATTTACGACACGGTAAGCGAGGTCTGTAAGACCTATCATGGGACCGAGATGGCTTTGGAATCACCCTTCTACGGCAAGAATGCCCAGGTGGTGCTGAAACTCGGGCGCGCGCAAGGAGCCGCAATGATCGCGGCGATGGAACATGGCATCTCCGTCGTCCATGAATATGCCCCGAGAGAGGCCAAGCAGGCGATCACAGGAAATGGCGCCGCATCAAAGGAGCAGGTCGCCATGATGATAACCAAGACTCTTGGTATAGAGTTGAAAGCTGAGCATCTCGACGCGACCGACGCCCTGGCTATAGCCCTTTGCCACTATTATTCGACTTCCAGTCCTTTGGCGGGGGTGAAGTCGTCGTCCAGCTGGGAAAACTTCATCAAGGCTAACCCCGACCGGGTTAAATAAACTTTTTTTAACATATAAAATTAAACCGGAAGCCTTCATCGTTGTCAAACTAGTGTTTGAATTATTTGTTGTATGAACTTAAAGAGATTTATCGCTATCCTGGCCGGTGTGATATCGGTTGCCGCGGTAGCTGCTGAACAGAACTTTTCCTCCCTCAAGGGAGTCCTCGAGGACCAGAACGGCGAACCTGTGCCTTTCGCCACTGTCTCCATCTCGAAACCGAATTCCAATAAACCCTACAAATATGCCTTGAGCGCCTCGGACGGGAAAATCTTCATAGATACGAGCTTCTTGGCTATAAAGAATATGTCAAGGACATAGAGATCAAAGGCAACCTGGATCTGGGCGTGATCAAGATGGAAGAGGACAAGCAGGTCCTCGACGCGGCCAGCGTGTCCGCGACCGGCAATCCTATATTAATAAAGAAAGACACTGTCGAGTATAACGCTTCTTCTTTCAAGACGACTGAGAATGATATGCTTATCGACTTGCTGAAGAAGCTCCCTGGCATTGAGGTCGGGGATGATGGAACCGTCTCGCATAACGGCGAGTCTATTTCCAAAATCACCATCGGAGGAAAGACTTTCTTCTTGGACGATCCCCAGATCGCCACGCAGAACCTTCCCGCAAAGATGATCGAGAAGATCAAAGTTGTCCGCAAGAAGTCAGAGCAGGCCGAGTTCACGGGAATCGAGGATGGCAACGAGGAGCAAATCATAGACCTTAGCGTCAAAAAGGGTATGATGAACGGCTTGGTCGGCCGCGTCTCCGCCGGAGGCGGAAAGGATTTACCCAAGACCAATACCTCGCTGGCTGAAGACAATGACTTTCGTTACCAATCCGGCGCGTTCTTAGGACGGTTTACCGAGAATAGCAATATCAGTTTCATAATAAACGGAAACAACACGAACGGCCGTGGCTCCAATGACATCTCCGGCGGCATGATGAGCGGCATGATGGGCGGCATGGGCGGCGGCGGCATGCGCGGCATGGGCGGTGGCGGCTTCGGCGGCGGAAGTGGAATCACCTCCTCATGGATGGCTGGACTTAATGGCGCCTGGAATCTTTTTGATGATAAGATGAACGCGGGCGGCAACTATGTTTACAACCAGTCCCAAAGGGATGTCCTTCAGAGAAGTACTCAGTACGACCGCTCCTTCCAGAACGGGGACTATCTGGTCACAAGGAATGGTGTTGATGATCCAGGCATAAGCGGCACAACCTCTCATGGCCATCGTTTCGGAATGAGGATGGAACATAAGTTTTCCGAAAACACATCTATCCTTTTCCAACCCCAGGTTAACTTCGGTAATGGCCATTACCTTCAGTTCTCTGATTTCTCTACGGAAAGGTTCAATAGCTCCAACACGCTGACAAACTCCAGCGACGGCTTCTCCAACAACACAGGAGAAAACAAAAACTGGCAGACCAATGGTTTCATCCTGTTCCGCCAACGTTTGGGCATGCCTGGCAGGACCCTCTCTTTCATGGGTAACTACAATTTCAGCCACAACCAGATGGATGGCTTCAACCAGTCCCTAACCAACAGCTGGAATTCCAGAGATGGAGACGCCAGGGATATAGTCAACCAGCGTATCAACCAGCTTTCCAAGAACGCTTCCCTGTCTGGCAGGGTGGTTTATACCGAGCCTCTCGGTGGCGGCTTCTATGCTTCCGCCAACTACAGCTACTCTTGGAGCAGGAACACATCCCAAAAAGACGCCTATGACAGCGGATCGACTGTAATCGGTGAGAAATCTTTGGTTTACGATTATAACGGTGAGGTCAGGAACGATACTTATTCGAGCAATATCCTGAACAAGAATAATAATCAGTCAGCGGGAGTTGACCTCCAGTACCAAAAGGATAAGGTGCACGCGCAGTTGGGTTTCTCGGTCATGCCTAACCACACGCACAACGAGACCAATAAGGAAGTGTACGATACGACGGTTTTCAATATCGCCCCTTCGGCAATGTTCTGGTATGACATGGGAGAGACCACCAACATGAGGATATTCTATCGTGGCCGGTCTCAACAACCTTCCACCACTCAGCTCATGAGGGTCCCTGACAATTCGAACCCTAACTCCATCTCCAGCGGTAACCCTGGTTTGGTCCCTTACTTCAACCATAACATCAACACTGAGTTCAGGATGACGAACAGGAAGACGTTCACATCCTTCAACATCAACCTCAATGGAGGTATGGTCCAGAATCCGATTGTGACGGGGGTTATCAGGGACGACAAGAACAGGTCTTATTCCATTCCTTACAACGGTCCCAATTCCTACAGTGGCGGCGCCAGGATATTCTTCAATTCCCCGATTGCGAAGTCGAATTTCTCCGTTTTCACGATGATAAATGGAAATTATTCGCAATCAACGTCTTACACTGACGCTGGTTCTAAGATCAATATGGACAAGTACCGTAACGAGGATGGCGCTTTCACCAAGTACAAGGAATTCCTCGCTGATTATCCTGATCCGGCCAAGGCTTCCATATTCAAGGAGAACGTGACCCGTAGCTTCACGTTCAGCCAAAGGCTCAGGCTTACTTATCGTAGCGATGCGATTGAGATCATGGCGGGCGCAAGCGGCAATTACCGTCACATAACCTATTCCGTTAACCAAGGGAAGTCATCTACCATTGGAGGTGTCAACAACACTGAGACCTGGAACAACAGTGTTGACGGTTCCATCAACTGGACCCTGCCAGCCGGCTTCAAACTCAAGACTGACGCGACTTACAACTGGTATATCAATTATACCTCGGACATAGATCCCACGATGCTTGTCAACGTTGACCTCCAGAAGCTCCTGTTCAAAGAGAGAGTGACTCTCTCACTGAAGGCCTATGACCTTCTCGATCAGGCCAGGAACATCGGAGTCAGGGAAAGCAATGGCGTGATCACGGAAAGTTGGAGCAACACCCTCGGCCGTTACGTGATAGTCTCATTGACCTATCGTTTCGGAACCTTCGGAGGCCGTAGAGGTGGTGGGATGAGAATGGGCCCGGGAATGGGCGGCCCCGGAATGGGTGGTCCTGGAAGGGGACCCGGTGGCGGTCGTCCGCCGATGATGTAGATCCTTCGCTTCGCTCAGGATGACACATATTTACGCCATTTGGCGATTATCGACTCCATATCCTCCGGGATCATGGAGTCGAATCTTTTTATCTCCTTGGTCCGGGGATGGACAAAGCCAAGGGTCTTGGCGTGCAGAGCCTGCCGGGGGCAAAGCTCGAAGCAGTTCTGGATGAACTGGCGGTATTTGGCGTAGATCGTGCCTTTGCGGATCTCAGATCCGCCATAGCGCTCGTCGTTGAACAGAGGGTGGCCTATATGGCTCATGTGAACCCTGATCTGATGCGTTCTTCCTGTCTCCAAGCGGCATTGGACAACAGTCACATACCCGAAACGCTCCAGGACCTTGTAATGGGTTACGGCATGTTTGGCTCTCTCGTCATCTTCCGGATAGACCTTGAAGCGCAGCCTGTCGTTGGGATCCCTTCCGATCGCGGCGTCTATCGTACCTTCATCCTCAGTGATATTGCCCCATACGACAGCGACATAGAGCCTTTCTATGCTATGCTCGAAAAACTGCTTCGCGAGATCCAGTTGAGCCTCGTCGTTCTTAGCCACGACCAAGAGTCCTGAGGTGTCCTTGTCGATCCTGTGTACCAGGATTCCCATCTTTTCCGGATCCCCGGTCGTCTCTTTCGAGGGGTCGAGTCCCAGGTGAAAAGCCAGGGCATTGACAAGGGTCCCGTCGTAGTTGCCGTGACCAGGGTGGACCACCATTCCGGCGGGCTTATTGACCACCAGCAGGTCGTCATCCTCATAGATAATGTCGAGCGGGATGTCCTGGGGTATGATCTCGGTACCCCTGCGCCTATAAGGCATCATGAAGCGGATCACGTCACCCGGCCTGACGATGAGGTTGGCCTTGGCGGTCTTCTCTCCGACCTTAACGTATCCTTCCTTAATGGCGAGCTGTATGCGATGGCGTGACGTGTCCTCCAGATGCGAGGCCATGAATTTGTCCACCCTCATTGGGGCCTGACCGGGATCGACGTTCAGCCGGAAATGCTCGAACCTTCCCTGCTCTTCGTCTTCCACATTCTCCTCCGGTTCGGAGTAAAGCCTTTCTTTGTCCACCGCTAGTAGTTTTCCTTGATGTCAAGGGAAAGATGCAAGGTCACGTCTGAACCCATCAGGAGGGGACTCTTTGAGGCGCTTGGCGTCTGCTTGTAAACCATGGCGTTGAGGGAGTCTGAATAGTTTTTGACCGTTTTGTCGAAGACTATCCTACCTATGTTGAGGGAATTGTCATGGACTGCGTCCACGGCACGGAGATATTTCATACCCTTGACATTGGGGACGTAGGTCATGTTGTCATCGGAATTCAGACCCACCTGAAGATCGATCTCGGATCCGGACTCAATCTGCACCCCGGGCCGGATCTCTCTGTTACGATAGATCTGGCGAAGGACGTTGTTGGTGGCTATGTCGTTGACATATATAAGCTTCCCAAGAGCCAGACCGCGGGAATTCAGCTCCGCTTTTGCCTGTCTCATTGAATATCCGACGAGGTTGGGCATGCCTACTTTCTTGGCGTGCTTGGCGTTGATGGTAAGCATCACCCGGCGGCCTTTCTTAACCAGGGTACCCGCTTTGGGATTCTGGCTATAGACAGCTCCTTTTTCCATCCTGCGGACGAAGATGGAATCGATGACTTCTGTCCGAAGATTATCTTTTGATGCGGCCCTCCGCGCTTCATCCACGCTCATGCTGGTGAGGTCCGGAACTTCGATCATCTGGCCATGGTGGGTCACCAGTTTCAGGACTATCTGGGCCACAATGACCAAGGTGAGGAAGAACACGGCGGCCTTTATTATGTTCTTGACTATCCAGTTCATCTCTACTTGGCTCTAATGAATATGGTTACGGGGCAGCCCAGAAGGTCGAAGTGCTCCCTGAGCTTGTTCTCCAGGAACCTCTTGTATGGCGCTTTGACATACTGGGGCAGGTTGCAGAAGAAAGCGAATGCGGGGAAACGTGTGGGCAGCTGAGTGATATACTTGATTTTCACATACTTCCCCTTCCATGCCGGAGGAGGGTAGTTCTCGATCTCGGGGAGCAGGGCCTCATTGAGCCTGGCCGTCGGGATCCTGCGGGAGTAATTCTCGTGGACGTGCGCGACTGCGTCAAGGACATCCATGATCCTTTGCTTGTTGATGACCGAGGTGAATACTATGGGTATGTCGTCGAAAGGAGCTAGACGTGAGCGGAGAGCCCTGTCATATTCCTTCATGGTGTTGCTGTCCTTGGTGACCGTGTCCCATTTATTGACAACCAGCACACAACCCTTCCTGTTGCGGACGATCAGGTTGAAGATGCTCATGTCCTGGGATTCGAGTCCGGCGTTGGCGTCTATCATGAGGATGCAGACATCGGCGCGCTCGATCGAGCGGATGGCCCTCATCACGGAGTAGAACTCAAGATCCTCGTTCACCTTTGTCTTCCTTCTCATGCCGGCGGTGTCCACGAGGATGAATTCGTGACCGAACTTGTTGTAATGGCTTGAGATAGAATCCCTTGTTGTGCCAGCGACAGGAGTGACTATGTTCCTTTCCTCGCCGAGGAGGGCGTTTGTGAGAGACGACTTGCCGACATTTGGCTTACCGACTATGGCGATATGCGGCAGATCCGGATAATCGTCATCGGCAGTGGTGTCCTCCGGCAGGACCCGCATGATCTCATCCAGCAGGTCTCCGGTGCCGCTGCCGTTGGCGGCGGAAATCCCCCAGATCTCACCGAGTCCGAGACCGTAGAACTGGTAGGTGTCATAGACCTTGTCTCCGCTGTCAACCTTGTTGACACACAGCACGACAGGTTTCCCGCTCTTTCGGAGCAGCTCGGCGATCTGTGAATCGTAATCCGTGATGCCGGTGGAAGCCTCCACCATGAAGAGGATCACATCGGCCTCTTCCACGGCTATCACCACTTGCCTGCGGATGGCTTCCTCGAACACGTCGTCCGAGTTGCTGGTCCATCCGCCGGTGTCAACCACGGAGAACTCCTTGCCGTTCCATTCGCATTTTCCGTAATGGCGGTCCCTTGTCACGCCGGCGGTCTCATCTACGATCGCCTGACGTGTGCCCACGAGGCGGTTGAAAAGGGTTGACTTGCCGACATTCGGCCGTCCTACTATAGCTACCAAGCTCATATCGTTCAGTTTTTGTAAAATCCGCAGCCTACGCAGGAGTCTGAATATACTCCGGTGCAGGACTTGTTTCTCTGGCGCTGCCGCTCGGTCCCGAACATCTCCTTCTCCTGCTCGTGCATGCACTTGATGCCAAGCTTGCGCATATTCTCGTTCTTGCTGACCTCTGTCTCAGGGAACCTGCCTTTCACAATGATCCCTACGCACATCAGGGCGATGGCGATGGCAAGGATCAGTATGGCCGCGAGAAGGGTGCGCATTCAAGGTAGGGGATTAAAAGATGAATTCGGTGCTGATCGGCTCGTAATTATACACTTTATGGATGATCGAGGCGAATGTCGAGGTCATGCTGACCACCTTGATCTTTGATTTATCGGCGTCGCCCCTGAGAGGAATCGTGTCAGTCACATACACTTCCTTGAGGGATGAGGCGTTGATCCTGTCATAGGCCGGGCCTGAAAGGACGGGGTGCGTGGCGCAGGCGCGGACGCTGGCGGCGCCTTTCTCCATGAGGAGGTCGGCGGCTTTTGTGAGGGTTCCGGCGGTGTCGATCATGTCGTCCACGATGACGATGTTCTTGCCTTCAACCTCTCCGATCGCTGTCATCGAACCGACGACATTGGCCCTCTCGCGGGTCTTGTGGCAGATGATGACAGGGCAGGCGAGTTCCTTGGCGTAGGCGTTAGCCCTCTTAGCTCCACCCATGTCGGGAGCGGCTATGGCCAGGTTCTCGATGTTGAGTGATTTGAGGTAAGGAATGAACACCTTGCTGGCGTAGATGTGGTCCACGGGAATGTCGAAGAATCCCTGGATCTGGTCGGCGTGGAGGTCGCAGGTCATGATCCTGTCCACTCCGGCGGCGGTGAGGAGATTCGCGACGAGTTTGGCTCCGATGGAGACTCTCGGCTTGTCCTTACGGTCCTGACGGGCCCATCCGAAATAAGGCATGACGGCTATCACTTTGTCGGCGGAGGCTCGCTTCGCGGCATCGATAGTCAGAAGGAGTTCCATGAGGTTGTCTGTGGGAGGGAAGGTGGACTGGACCACGAAGACGGTAGCGCCCCTGACGCTGTCAGTGAAAGAGGGCACGAACTCACCATCGCTGAAATGGGTCACCTCCGAGTCGCCAAGGTGATATTTTTCACCGTAGCGTTCCCCGATTTTATTCAAGCTTTCGACAACCTTGCACGCGAAGTCCCTGGAGGCCTTGCATGCGAATAATTCCATTCTGTGTTCGATGTACATGGTTAGATCGATTAGATATATTGTTCGATATAATTCAGTATCTCTTCTTTGCCGGCGCCCGTCTCGGAACTTGAGACAAACATCGGAGGCAGCTCCTCCCACTGCTCAGAAAGAATGGTCTTGTCCCTCTCGATCTGGGCTTTCAACGCGTTGGGCCCCAGTTTGTCCGCCTTCGTGAATATAATCGCGAAGGGAATGCCGTTCTCGCCCAGGCCGGAGATGAACTCGAGGTCTATTTTCTGTATGTCATGGCGGGAGTCAACAAGGACGAACAGGGTGACCATCTCCCCGGAATTCCGGATGTAGTCGTTGATCATGTCGCGAAGCTCCTCCCGTTCTTTCTTCGATATTTTAGCGAAGCCATATCCTGGAAGGTCAACGAGATACCAGCTGTCGTTAATCAGGAAATGGTTGATCAGCTTGGTTTTACCAGGGGTGGAAGAAGTTTTCGCGAGCTTGTTGTTTCCGCAGAGCATGTTGATCAGGGAAGACTTGCCGACATTCGAGCGTCCTATGAACGCGAATTCGGGCAGCTTGCGGCTTGGCTTTGAAGCCTCCCTCACGCTGCTTCCGGCGAATTTTGCCTCGGAAATCCTCATAGTGCAAAGATAGTGGATTTTTGTTAATTTTGTAAGAGAGTAACCATAGAGTTTGACAATGGATTCGGAATACATGGAGTTGGTGGACTTGACAGCCCTGCTGAAGGAGGGGATAGAGTCTGTGGTGCCCGGAATCATCTGGGTCAAGGCCGAGATCTCGGAATTGAACCAGAAAAGGAACGGGCATTGCTATCTGGAACTGTCCCAGAGCGAAGGGGGAGCGGTCTTGGCTGAGGTCAGGGCCACTATTTGGGCTTCAAGGTGGAATTATATTGACCAGTATTTCAAGAGCGTCACCGGCTCTTCTCTCGGCGTCGGAATGGAGGTCCTTTTCCGGGCCCAGGTCAATTTCCATCCTGTTTACGGATTGTCCCTTAATATTGACGATGTTGATCCGGATTTCACGCTTGGGGCAAATGAACGGCAGAAACGCCTGACAATTGAGCGTTTGACCAAAGAAGGGCTGATGGACCTGCAGAGGCGTCTCTCGCTTCCCGAGCTGCCATATTCCCTGGCTGTGATTTCCGCTCCAGGCGCCGCCGGACTGAGGGATTTCGAGCGTCATCTCCTTGAGAACGAATATGGTTTTGTCGTCGAGATGGAACTGTTCGAGGCACTGATGCAGGGTGAGCAGGCGGCGGACTCGATGATCATGGCCTTTGAGGAAATCCAAGCCTCATCCAAGGGTTATGACGCCGTGCTTATCATGCGCGGAGGCGGGTCTGAGCTGGATCTTTCCTGCTTTGACGATTATGATCTGGCGGTCGCTATCGCCAAGTGTCCTTATCCGGTTTTCACTGCCATCGGACACGACAAGGATTATCATGTCGCCGACATGGTCGCCAACACCTTCGTGAAGACCCCGACCGCATTGGCGGATCTCATTCTTGATTGCTACATCGCTGAGGACCAGCGGATTTCCTCCTTGGAGACAAGAGTCAAACTGGCTTTCTCGGGACGCTTCTCCGCGATGTTGTCAAGGCTTGAACTCCTTAAGGGAAATGTTATCCACGCGGCGGACAGGCGACTGTCTGACGCTGCCCACAGGCTTGACATCCTCGAGTCACGGATTGCCTCCGGGGATCCGAGGAAGATTCTCGAGAAGGGATATTTGCTGGCACTCGACGACAAGGGCGTGAAGTTATCCTCCGCCTCGAGCCTGAAAGAAGGCGACAATTTCAGGATGATGTTCTCCGACGGCACCGTCACCGGCACTGTCACCTCTGTCATTCTGAGCGAAGCGAAGAATCTATAATTATAAAACGAATATGTCAGAAGAGAAGTTTGATTATGCGAAAGCGATGGCCGAGCTGGAAGACATCGCTGCCAAGATCGAGGACCCGAAGACGAGCCTTGATCACATCGGAGCGCTGGTTAGCCGTTCCAAGACACTGATTGAGCAGTGTCGCAACTATTTGCGCTCAGTAAGGGAATCGATTGAAAAAGAGGAGGATAAATAATGAAAGAAATATATCTTGCCGGCGGCTGCTTCTGGGGCGCCGAGCACTATTTCAGGAATATTGACGGTGTGGTGGACACCGAAGTCGGTTTCGCTAACGGCGACACCCCGTCCCCAACCTATGAGCAGGTCTATACCGACACCACCGGCTACGCCGAGACAGTCAGGGTCATTTACAATCCCGAGGCCTTGCCTCTCGCAGATCTTCTCCGCGCCTTTTTCTGCACTATCGATCCATTGAGTTTGAACAAGCAGGGAGAGGACGAGGGAACCCGTTACAGGACAGGAGTTTACTACACGGATTCCGAGGACCTGCCAGTCGCCATGCAAGTTTTCGGAGAGATCCAGGCGGGATATTCCAGCCCTCTTGCCGTGGAACTCCTTCCCCTTAAAAACTTTTTTGTCGCTGATGGCAGACATCAGGATTACCTCGTCAAGAATCCGGACGGATATTGCCACCTGCCGCTGAAGATATTCCGCTACCCCAGGCTGGTCAGCGACCTTGGTCACCTGCTACTGGGAGAACCCGACTTTGTGGCCAGGCTCTCAAACGCCGCGGCTCTAATAAAAGAGAAGATGGGCTTCTTCTGGGTCGGCTTCTACTTGGTAGGGAATCAGGATCCGTCGGGTGAAGCGCATGCCCACGGAGAACCGTCTGAGGATGGTAAGGAATTGATTCTCGGCCCGTTCCAAGGTCCTGTCGCTTGCATGAGGATAGGGTATGGAAGCGGCGTTTGTGGGACGGCATGGAAGATGGGGAAGACCATAGTCGTCCCCGATGTGGACACTTTCCCGGGCCACATCGCTTGCTCTTCCGCCTCGAAGTCGGAAGTCGTCGTTCCGGTCAGAAAGGGTGACGAGATCATCGGAGTCCTTGACATAGACAGCGACGAGATCTCCACATTCGACCAAATCGACGCCTTCTGGCTCGAGAAACTAGTCGCCGTTGTCAGTCAATCTTAAAGGCCGCGATTTCCCTGTTAAGGGACTCGAGCATTGAGATCTTCTTGTTATAGAGGTCTTCGGAGATATCTACCTTGTAGTAGTGGGGGTTGATCAGACGTCTCTCGGAGGGGCTGAAATGGTGGAGGGTGTCCTCGTAGAAAGCCCGTTTTTCAGCGAGGGTGTGCTTCTCGGAGCAATCCACGCCGTCTTTAATGATCTGCAGCTGCAAAGTCCTCCAGGTATATGATCCCGCCTCGAAAGTCTTGTGCTTGAACCGGTCATCCTCAGCGAATATCGTGAACTCCTCTCCGGCCTCGATCTTCCTCGCGATGGAGTCGCCTCTCAGGCAAGTCACGTCAGCCTTGTTAAGTTCACCCAGATCGGGATCTTTCTTGATGATCCTGTAAGTGATCTGGAATCCCGGATTGATCAGCTTGATAGTGTCCTCGGAACGCTTCAGCACAGGTTCCCCGCCAATCTGGACAAGCTTATAGACGTTTCCGAAGCAAGGGGCGGCCTTGCTGGTGGCGATCGCGTCGCCGACCCCGTAGGAGTCTATGCGGGCGCCCTGACGCTCGAGATCAGTGATAAGATATTCATCCAAAGAGTTGGTGGCGAATATCTTGCATTTCGTCATCCCGTGATTGTCAAGGATTTTACGCACCTTCTGGGAAAGGTAGGCGAGGTCTCCGCTGTCAAGGCGTATTCCGTAGCCAGGGGCATAGTTGTCGTCGATACCGCATTCCCTGAAAGAACGTATGGCGTTGAGGACACCGCACTTAAGAGTGTCGTAGGTGTCGATCAGAAGGATGAGGTTCTCCCCCTTGTGGGTGTTGCAATAGTCCACGAAGGCCTTGTGCTCTCCCTCTACGGAACTCCCGTAGGAGGTCACGAAACTGTGCGCCATCGTGCCGGTGGAAGGGACATTGTTCAAGACTCCGTTAAGGACATTGGAAGAGCTGGCGCAACCGGCGATAATCGCCGCTTTAGCTCCGTAGGTAGCGGCCCATGGACCATGCGCCCTGCGAGAGCCGAACTCGCTGACGGGCTTGTCGGTAGCCCTGCAGACCCTCGAGGCCTTGGTGGCGACTGCCATCTGGTGGTTCATTATGCAGAGAATGGGAGTCTCGAGAACCTGTGCCTCGATCAGGGGCGCTTCTACGGTGATGATCGGCTGGTTAGGGAATACGATCTCTCCTTCGCGCATCGCCCACACATTCCCGGTGAACCTCATGGTGGAGAGATATTCACGGAACTCGGCGTAGTCATCTCCCGGGAGGAACTTCTCGAAGAAGGAAGGCTCCGCTTTCCCAAGGTTCAGGACGCATTCGATAACCTCCTCGGTGCCGCTGCACACGGCCCAGTTGTTGTTTTCCGGGGCTTTGCGGTAGAACATGTTGAACACGGCCGTGACGTCCTTACGCCCGGTCTGGAAGAAGGACTTTCCCATAGTGTATTGGTACTTGTCCGAGCAGTAGGAATAATTTAGCATTTATCGTTTGATCTTGTTATTCTTTCAAGAAGGCACCTGGCGGAGCTGTCGTCTCCGGATGCCACGAGCTGAATATCAGGAATTTCCGGGCCTCCATCCTCCTTTATGAGGGATTCTTCGACCATGACATCCATCAGGTGTCTGGCCACAGCGGGGGCAGGGTCGATGACTTGGACGGAAGGACCGGCTATCCTCTCGATAACTTCCCTCAAGAAAGGGTAATGTGTGCATCCCAAGACTATCCTGTCCGCTCCTTCGTCCAGAAGTGGCTGGAGGCTTTCCCGCACTGTCGCTTCCGCGGCAGGGCCGTCCAGCGTGCCGCTTTCCACAAGCTCCACGAAGCCCTTGCCCACATGTTCGGCGATCTTCACGTTGTCCTCATATAACCCTTTGGTAGTGAGGTATTTCGAGCCTTTTAACGTTCCAACGGTAGCTAGCACGCCAATCACTCCGGACTCGGAGCTCAGGGCGGCCGGTTTGACTGCCGGTTCCATTCCGATGAACTTGATCGGATACTCTTTCCGGAGAGTGGAGATAGCTGCGGCGGTGGCTGTATTGCACGCCACTACAATGATGTCCGCGCCTTTACTTAGAAGGAAATCTGTTATCGCCCGTCCCCTGGACTGGATGAATTCCGGAGTCTTCTCCCCGTAAGGACAGAAAGCGTTGTCGGCATAGTAGAAATACTTCTCTTTAGGGAGAATTTTAAGAATTTCCCTCAGGACCGAAAGGCCGCCGGAACCGGAGTCGAATAAGCCGATCATGTCACAAATATACTCATATTCCCGGATAAAATGTTAAATTTGCATAGTCTTTGCTCTTGTGCGACAAAAATATGATTATGAGAAGATTTTTCCGTTTTTTCACTATATCGGCATTTGCCGTTTCCGCGTTGGTGTCTTGCGGATCGAAAGATGATCCTATCTCTAACTCGAATACAAACTCTAACTCAAACACAGATAACCCCACTCCTGTTTCGACCAAGCCCTCCAGGGAGATCCAGCAGGCTGACGAGTTCTCGCTATATGCCCTCAGCAGCTATTATCTTTGGACAGAGGAGATTAACAAAGACCTGACGAAACTTGATCCGGAGACTTGCACTGATCCTATCTCGGTCGTTAAGGAGATAAGATACCATGCGAACGGGAAGGAAGTCGATCACTGGACTCAGCTTACGAATGACCTGAAAGCGATGACCAGTTCCGTCGAGGGACTTGGGCTGACTTACGGTTATGACCTGCAGGCCGGCAGGATCACGAACAAGGACGGGGCCTATTTCCTCATCGTCTGTTATGTCACCAAAGGCAGTCCTGCCGAGAAAGCTGGATTGAAAAGGGGAGACTTGATCATGACTATTGACGGAAATGATATCACTTCAGCCAATATCTATGACGCGTTCAATACGGAGAAAGTGACTCTTGGGATCGCCCACCTTACCGAGGATGGTTATCTGGGCGCTGTCGAGAACGATGTCTCGCTCACCGCTGTTGACATGTGGGAGGATCCTATTCTGGTTGACACGACCTACACCATCGGAGATAAGACAGTCGGTTACCTTGTTTACAACTCTTTCGACGTGAAGTCGATGGAGACCCTGCCGGATGTGTTCCGTAAGTTCAAGGAGAAAGGTGTTCAGGAACTTATCCTGGACCTGAGGTATAATGGTGGAGGTTTCGTGAAAACGGAGTGCGAGCTGGCTTCCATGATCGCCCCTTACGCCTCTGTCGCGGCGAAAGACATTTTCCAGACTGAGGTCTATAACAAGATACTCACCACGGCTTGGAGCGATGAGGATTTCAACACCTATTTCGACACCAAGTTCGAATACAAGAATGAGAATTACAATATCAGCGAGGACATCTCGGACGCCAATCTTGACCTCAAGAAGATTTATGCCATCGTGACCGGTGGTTCAGCCTCGGCTTCGGAAGGCCTTATAGTGGGATTGACGCCTTATATGGACATTACCATGATCGGGCAGCAGACTTACGGGAAGTATTGCGCTGGTTACATGTTGCCTCCCAGCTCTTTCAGCAACGTTCAAGGATTTGACTACTCCAGGATAAAGAATTGGGGTATCTATGTGATGGTCAGTAAGTTCGCCGACAAGAACGGTAACAACCAGGCGATGCCGGACGGCATTCCTGTTGACATTGAAGTAGAAGACAACGTCTTTGACGGCTACCAGATCGGCGATGAGAATGAGACGATGCTTAAGGCCGCTCTGCAGGCCGCCGGTAAAGTCTATACGAAAGCTCCTGAGCGTTCTGTGAGGGCTATCCCGACCGAGCCTCTTGAGCATGGAGCCCCGAAGGGCATTCTGATCAACAACCACAGGCCTTTGCCCTCTTTCTCTAAGCTCCCTCTTAGGTAATGATCACGAAAGAACAGATCGAGACCCTTAGAGAGCGCCTTGGAACCCTTGAGGCCTGCTTGGATATTCCAGGAAAGAAGCTCCAGGTGAGTTCCCTTCAAAAGAAGACGGAGTCCCCGGATTTCTGGAACGACCCCAAGGGCGCGGAAGTTTTCATGAAGAACCTCAATGGCATCAAATCCTGGGTGAGCGCCTACGACAAGGCTCTTTCGGAAACCGAGGATGTCGAGGTGCTGTACGAGTTCGCCAAGGAGAGCCTTGACAGCGCCTCCGAAGAGAGTGACTCAACTCCTGAGACAGAGGAACTTGACCAGGCTTATGCGCTGGCCTTGAAAGACATCGAGGCCTTGGAGATAAGGAATATGCTGGGAGCCGAAGGTGACAGCCTCGGGGCCGTGCTGACGATCAATTCCGGTGCTGGCGGGACAGAGGCCAACGACTGGAGCTCGATGCTGATGAGGATGTATCTCCGCTGGGGCGAGCGCAACGGCTACAAGACGGCTATAACCGACATTCAGGACGGCGATGAGGCCGGAGTGAAGTCCGTGACTATCGAGTTTGACGGGGAATATGCTTACGGCTATCTGAAGGCGGAGAATGGCGTTCACAGGCTTGTGAGAATATCACCCTTCAACGCCCAGGGGAAGCGCCAGACGACCTTCTCGTCAGTTTTCGTATATCCTCTTGTGGATGACACGATCGAGGTAAATGTCGATCCCTCAAGGCTTTCCTGGGACACTTTCAGAGCCGGAGGACACGGCGGACAGAATGTCAACAAGGTTGAGTCGGGAGTGCGTCTGCGGTATCTCTATCAGGATCCCGACACCGGCAAAGAGGAGGAAATACTCATCGAGAACACCGAGACCCGAGATCAGCCGAAGAACAGGGCGAAAGCCTTGCTGCTGCTTCGTTCAAGGCTGTATGATATCGCGATGAAGAAGCGTCAGGAAGAGAAAGACAAGATCGAGGGCCAGAAAAAAAGGATTGAGTGGGGCTCCCAGATTCGTTCCTACGTTCTCCATCCGTACAAGATGGTCAATGACCTCAGGACAGGTTATAAGACGGCTGACACGCAAGGAGTCCTTGATGGCGACCTCGGCGAGTTCATGCGCCGCTACCTCATGCAGGAAGGGGCCGGGGGAGCGGTAGAACCGGTTGAAGACATTGATTAATAATTACATAACACCTTATGACAGAGTTTAAATACGCTCCGATGTTCCAGTTGGGACCGGACACGACAGAGTACTACAAGATCCCAGGGTCCGAGAAATTTGTGAAAACCGTTGAGTTAGGAGGCAAGACTATCCTCGAGGTCTCTCCCGAGGCCCTCACGCTGGTCGCCCAGCAGAGTTTCCACGACTGCCAGTTCATGCTTCGTAGGGCCCACAATGAGCAGGTCGCGGCCATACTGAATGATCCGGAGGCCTCGGAGAATGATAAGTATGTCGCTCTTCAGTTCCTTCGCAACGCTGAGACTTCAGTGAAAGGAGTCCTTCCGTTCTGCCAGGACACCGGTACCGCGATCATCCACGGAGAGAAGGGCCAGGGAGTCTGGACTGATTTCGAGGACGAGGAGGCTTTGAGCCTCGGAGTGTTCAACACCTACACCAAGGAGAATCTTCGTTACAGCCAGAACGCCCCTCTGAACATGTATGACGAGGTCAACACCAAGTGTAACCTTCCCGCCCAGATTGACATAGAGGCGGTCAGGGGTGCTGAATATCGCTTTATCATGGTCGCCAAGGGTGGCGGATCAGCCAACAAGACATATTTCTACCCGATGACTAAGGCCACGATCCAGAACGAGGGAACTCTCCTTCCTTTCCTCGTGGAGAAGATGCGTTCCCTTGGTACCGCGGCCTGCCCTCCGTACCATATCGCTTTCGTGATCGGCGGCACTTCAGCTGAGAAGAACCTGCTGACTGTCAAGCTCGCCAGCATTAAATATTACGACTCGCTTCCTACGACAGGAGACGAGACCGGTCGCGCGTTCCGTGACATTGATCTGGAACAAAAACTCCTTGTCGAGGCCCAGAAGATCGGCCTTGGAGCGCAGTTCGGAGGCAAGTATCTCGCTCATGACATCCGTGTCATCCGCCTTCCCCGCCACGGAGCAAGCTGCCCGATCGGCATGGGCGTCAGCTGCTCCGCGGACCGTAACATCAAGAGCAAGATCAATGCGGACGGTGTCTGGATCGAGAAGATGGATTCCAATCCTTCAGAGCTTATTCCTGAAGAGTACCGTCGTCCAGGAGAAGGCCCCAAGGGTATTGTCATAGACCTGGACAAGGGTATCGATTCCGTAAGGGCCGAGCTCACCAAGTATCCGGTAGGCACGAGGGTCAATCTCAATGGTACCATTATAGTTGCCCGTGACATCGCCCACGCCAAGCTGAAGGCCCGTCTGGACGCTGGTGAGGACATGCCCGCCTATTTCAAGGATCATCCCATTCTCTACGCCGGTCCGGCCAAGACTCCGGAAGGTTATCCTTGCGGCAGCATGGGCCCCACGACTGCCAATCGAATGGATCCTTATGTGGATGAGTTCCAGGATCACGGAGCTTCGCTTGTCATGATCGCCAAGGGTAACCGCTCTAAGGTTGTGACTGACGCATGCGAAAAGCATGGCGGATTCTATCTCGGCACCATCGGCGGCGTCGCCGCTGTCCTCTCGCAGAGCAGCATCCGTAGCATCGAGTGTGTTGAATATCCCGAACTCGGAATGGAGGCGATCTGGAAGATCACCGTTGAGGACTTCCCGGCATTTATTCTCGTTGACGACAAGGGCAACGACTTTTTCAAGAAGCTCGGGCTGTAGCTCTGGCGGTAAGCGATTAATAATCGAGGGTGACCGTTTGGCCACCCTCGATTTCTTTTAATGTGCTTATTGACTATTAATTTTCGACGAGAAGACTGAGTGTGTAGGTTTTCCTTTCGATTCCGTTGTCGAAGAAGGCCGGTCCCATCTAGGGCCGGCCGTATCATCATAATCTAAAATGCCTTATATTTACTTTTGGGGAATCACCTTCTCAGGAAAGGGGATAGACACTGCTGTTAATTAAGGAACTGTGGCGGTAAAGGACATGGAGACTTGACCATTGTAGGTGATCGTGACAAGTGTACTTCCGGAACTCACGCCTATTATTTGTACACAATGTGCCCCATTGTTATTGAAATCCTTTGCGGAAACAATACCATTTTTGGAGAAAGAGACTGTGTACTGGAGATTTTGATATGTTTTGGACGCCGATTGATTGTAAATCCTCATATATTGGTAGTAGTTCTTTTCAATAGTGCGACTTCCTGTGAAGATTTCCGCGTATTGCATTGTGGGGCCGTTGGCGGAAGCCAACTTCAGGACAGGTGCCTTAACGGTGAGAGTTGTGGATCCGAGCACCATACTATTATAATAGAAAGTCAGCTTTGTGCTCCCCACTTTATTAACACGGACGTACCGGTAAGTGGAATTGTAACCTGCGTCAGATACAACTCCTGATGGACTTGATTGAGAAGCTTGGAACGTCATGGTTATGGGGACCAGGTACTGTTTATTGAGTTTGTCATAGAACCTGAAGCCGAGGTCGTTGATCGCGGCAGGGTCCAAAGTGTAACTCATAGTGGAAGGCAACTCCTTGCCATCGTAGTGGACTGTGTACCTGTTCTCGACTGTCACAGAGCAAGTGGCGGACTTCCCGTTGCCGTCGTCGGCCGTGCAGGTGATTGTCGCCTTCCCAACTTTAATGCCCTTGACAGTACCATCCGCCGCCACCGTGGCCACACTGGTGTTGCTGCTCTTCCAAGTGACGGACTTGTCCGAGGCGTTGGCCGGGCTGATGGTCGGAGTGAGCTTAAGGTCATAGCCGGTATAGATCGTGGCTGAAGTCTTGTCGAGCTTGACACTTGAGACGGCGATGATCTTTTTGGTGGTGGTGATCACGCAGGTGGCGGTGAAGCCGCCGTCCTCGGTGGTCACAGTGACGGTCGCCGTGCCCTCTTTCTTCGGGGTGACGACACCGTCCTGAACTTTAAGGACGCTCTCGTCGGAGACGGTCCATGTTACGTTCTTGTTGGTGGCGTCCTTCGGGAGGACAGTGGCGATGAGGGTTCCGGCGTTGCCGATGTTGATCGTGCGCTCCTTGTAGTTGAGCTCGACGCCA
>CACZZZ010000001.1 GCA_902785825.1 uncultured Bacteroidia bacterium | reverse complement strand
ATCGAGGCTCAGGAATATGCGAAAGGTTTCTACGAGCAGGTCGGTTTCCGCCAATCATCGGATCCTTTCATCCTGGACGGCATCCCGCACATAAAAATGACCTTTTGCCCGGGCAAGGTCTAATTTTACCCCCTTGACCTTGCCCACTCAATAGGCCTCAAGGTCCTCTCTACGCCCTTTTCCCCTGGCAAGATCCCCCTACCCCAAATTAGACCTTGCCCGGAGATACCACTATTTCAGTATCGGATCGCCGCAGTATTGCTTCCGGCGGCAGTCTTTGCACTTGAAGCCGGCCCATACTGAATCGAATTGATTCATGGCTGCTTCAACCAGAGCTGGATCATCGGTCAGGATTCCCGCTTCGAAGTTCCGGGTTGTCGCCCCTTTCATGCCGATACCGGCACCAGTGAGATTTGCGGAACCGATGTACGCCATCTTGCAATCAAGGATAATCAACTTGAAATGGACCCGAGGGCACAGAGCCCTCTCCAATCCAGCGAAGAGGACCGGGTACCGGTCGAAGTCCTCCCGGAAGTTGGGACCCGGCTCCTTGGAATGGATGAGCCGCACTTCCCTGCCCTTCGATATCAAGTCCGCAAGGATGCCCAGAAAGGGTCTGTCGCCAACATACAGGTCCTTGATGTCCGCCGTTCCGATCCATAGGGAACGCTTGACATTCGAGACCCGGGCAATGACCTCTTTGAAATGGGCTTCGTCTGCGATATACTGTATCATATTGCTAATTTACGAATTATTCGTGAATTCATGATCATTCTTAATTGTCGGATATAATTGCCACTATTATTACAAAACTGCCGGATTTTGGCAATTATTATCACTATCTTTGCATTCAGAAAACATGATGATAAGAGTTAAAGAGTTAAGGGCCTCCGCAGGGATGCGCAGGCCCTTTTAAAGAGAAAAGAAAGACAGAAGATATATGGCAAAGAACTATTTCAACAGGTACGTCTGGCTGATTGACACCATCAATCGGCACGGGCACATCTCCAGGGAAGAGATCAACCGGCTCTGGAAGCGGTCCTCGCTCAACGATACGGGCGAGGAGCTGTACGAGCGGACTTTCCACAATCACCGGGAGGCCATCCTGAACACCTTCGGGATCGAGATCAAGTGCGACCGAAGCCTGGGATACTATATCGCTAACTCCGACGATCTGGAAGGCGACGGCATCCGCCAGTGGCTGATGGAGTCCCTATCCATGAACAACCTGCTGAACGAGAGTTCCGACATGCGCGACCGGATCCTTTTCGAAAAGATCCCCTCCAGCCAGAAGTGGCTACCGGTCATCGTGAACGCCATGCGGGACAAGAAGGCAGTCGAACTTACCTACCAGAGTTTCACCCGAAAAGAACCTTCCACTTTCACAGCTCACCCTTACTGCCTTAAACTTTTCAGGCAACGATGGTACATGCTCGCCAGAAGCGAGGATTACGACAAGCCCAGAGTCTATTCCCTGGACAGAATCATTGATGCCCACCAGAGCCGTCAAGGTCTGAAAAGACCAAAAAGTTTCGATGCCAAGTCATTCTTTGACAATTATTTCGGAATAATCATCGGAACCAATAGGAAGCCTTGCGAGATTCTTCTCAAAGTCGATGAGAGCCAGGTCAAATATTTTGATTCCCTCCCATTACACGAATCCCAACGGAAGGTTGAGGTGACAAATGAATATTCAATCTACAGTTACCATTTCGCCCCGACCTTCGATTTCGAGCAGGAGGTCCTCAGCCACTCCCCTTTCGTCGAAGTCATCTCCCCCGAATATTTCCGGGACGAGATTAGGGCAGACCTGCAAAAAGCATTGGAAAGATATGACTGATTTCGCGGCGATAGATTTCGAGACGGCGAATGAGTGCCCTTCCAGCGTGTGCAGTGTCGGAATAGTGGTGGTGCGGGACGGTGAGATCACCGACCGCTTCTACAGCCTGATCCATCCGGAGCCGGAATATTACCAATGGTTCTGCATGAGGGTTCATGGACTTTGCGCCGAGGACACTGAGGACGCTCCCGTATTCCCGTATGTCTGGGAAAAGATAGAGCCTCTGATTGAGGGACTCCCGCTCGTGGCGCATAATGCCAGATTCGATGAGGGCTGCCTCAGGGCGGTGTTCAGGGTATATCAGATGGATTATCCGGAATATGAGTTTTACGACACCCTGTGGGCCTCCAGGAGGCATTTCGGCCATAGTCTTCCAAACCATCAGCTCCAGACTGTCGCGGCCGCTTGCGGCTATGATCTTACGAATCATCACCATGCCCTAGCCGATGCGGAAGCCTGCGCAGCGATCGCTATCGAGTTACTCTGAATCTCCGGAAGGGCGTTTCTTGCGCTCATAGGCCAGCATGCGGGCATCCTCCGCCTTGGCCTTGCGCTCGTCATATTGTCTGTCCCATTCCCGGTAATATTCAAGTTTGGGATCTTCGAAAAGGGACATCTGGATGTAACTCTCGTGGGTCAGTTTCGAGACCCCGAGTCCGACTTGGCGGATGGGTGTCACTCCGTCCCAGACCTCGGAAAGCATTCTTCGGGCCTCATTCAGGATCACGGCCGTGATATCAGTCGGTTGGGGAACCTGACACTGTTTCTGCGCCACGGTGAAATCCTTGTATTTGATGAACATGGAAACTGTCGATGCCCTGAAACTGTCCCTGCGGATCCTATGGGCCACGACGCAGGCGACATTGAAAAGCGCCCTGTCAATATCCTTCAGATCAGACAAGTCTTTCGAGAAGGTCCTTTCGGCGCTATAGCTCTTAGCCTCAGCTGATTCCGTCTCGACTGGAGAATTATCCCTGCCGTTGGCGTTCTCGTGGAGCTGGAAGGCGAACTTCTTTCCGACGAGCCTGGAGAGGGACTCGATACCAAGATTCGCCAGGTCCCCAATCGTCCGGATTCCGTAGGACAAAAGCTTCTCCTCCGTCTTTTTCCCTACCCAAAGAAGATCCCGTACGCCAAGAGGCCACATCTTCTCCTGCACCTCGCTTTCCCAAAGAGTGTGAACCTTGTCCGGCTTCTCAAAGTCAGATGCCATCTTGGCTAGCAGCTTGTTGGAGCCAATCCCGACATTGACCGTGAATCCGAGTTTGCTTTTGATCTCATCCTTAAGCCTAGTCGCAACCTCAATTGGATCTTTCCCATAAAGACGGAAAGTCATGTCGATGAAACACTCATCAATCGAAAACTGCTGAAGGACAGGAGAATAGCTCCGGCATATTCCTATAAAGCCCTCAGAGCACCGCTTGTACCATTCCCAATCTCCCCCAACGACCACCAGGGTCGGACAGGCCCTCATTGCCATCGAGAGAGGCTGTGCGGTCTTGATTCCGAGTTTCTTTGCCGGAATGGAGGCCGCGGTGATAATACTCCTGCGGTCATTCGGATCCCCGGAGACAACCGACGGCACGAGCCGGATGTCAGGATGCCCTTCCCCGAGCATCTTGACAGCTGTCCAGCTAAGGAAGGCTGAATTGACGTCAATATGGAATATGACCCGCTCCAAGAGGTTATTCCTTGTTCTTCGTGTCTATGCAAATCGTGACGGGGCCGTCGTTCACAAGGGCGACCTTCATGTCCGCCCCGAACTCACCGGTGCCCACCGGCTTTCCAAGAGCCTCGGACAACGCCGTGCAGAAAGACTCATAGAGAGGCACAGCGATCTCATGCCCAGCCGCATGAATATACGAGGGCCTGTTGCCCTTCTTAATGGAGGCCATGAGGGTGAACTGGCTTACTACCAGCGCCTCACCTCCAACATCTACGACACTCCGGTTCATTACCCCGGCCTCGTCATCGAATATCCTTAGCCCCGAGATCTTCTTCACAAGCCAATCAATATCTTCCTGCCCATCCTCATAACCAACTCCGAGAAGGATCAGAAGCCCCTTCCCTATCGAAGACTTAACCTGCCCGCCGATAGTCACGGAAGCTGATGAGACTCTTTGGATTACAGCTCTCATTAGAAATCAACATTTAGTTATTTGAACTATTTTCATCCAAATTTAAGGTTTTTCACAGATATTGCATATAAAGACTTATCGACTAATATAACGTAATCATGAGCAAACTTATAATAGCCCTTGCTTTGGCATTATCCCTCGCCGCTAACGGCCACAAGATCTCCAGTGTGGAGACTTCCGGAAGTTGGATCTACATGTATGACGAGAAAGGAAACCGTTACAAGACTCTCAGTTCCAGCTCCGTGGGAGAAGTCAAAGGCTACAGCTCGACCTTCTTCGTCTCCCGCAACGGCAGTTGGATTTACCTTTATGATGCGGAAGGAAGGCGCTATAAGACAATGAGTTATTCTTCCGTAGGGGATGTCACCGGAGTCTCCGGAGAGACTTTCACCTCCCGCAATGGCTCATGGATCTACACCTGGACCAAAGAAGGCAAAAAGATAAACACCCGGGCGGCAAGGTAATCTTCGGTGTCAGCGGGAGCTCATCCGGTCTCTAATGTCCCGAGACACATCGAGGAGCCTCGCGAGAATCTCGTCTCGCTCAGCATCCGGAGCCTCAAGGCTCTGATGGTGCGCCTCAAGAACGCAGTCGCCTTTGTAACCGACCTCTTTCAGAGTCGAAAGGAACAGGTCAAAATCAATGGTTCCATCCCCGGGAATCAGGTGTTCGTCCCCGTTCCCGTGATTGTCCTGGATGTGGAGGGAAAGCGGCACAGTGCCGCATTGCTTAAGAATATCGGGAGCAAAACCGCAACTCCAGGCATGCCCGACGTCAAAACACCAGCCGAAATAAGGGCTGTCAACCTCCTTCACAAGATCAGCGATGATGCGGGGGTCCTTGGACGCTCCCCAGAGAATATTCTCAGAGAGAATGACAACGTCCTTTTCTTTGAGCAGAGGAAGCCACTTCCGAATCGCCTCGGCATTGATGGATATGAATTGATCCCTATCTTCTATGTCATTGCCATCAATCTTGAATATCGGGTGAACGACAAGATATTTCGCCCCGAGAATCGCTGACATTTCAATGGACCGCTCCACCCACCAGCTATTGCCCGCATCTCCGGGAGCATGGGCATGAGTGTATGGTATGCCGACTTTATCGGCATGGGCGCGCAAGGTTTTTCCCCATTCAGTGTAATTGTCTGCGGCTAAAGGTGATCCCTCGAACGTCCAATAGTCCAGACCTATGTCGATTCCCTCATAACCGAGACTGGCGAGCCTGTCTATCGCTTTTTCCGCAGGGTAGCCATCTTCGAAAACATCAGTTGTCGTAACGATCAGGGGTTTCTTGTCAGAACCATTTGTGCATGACGTCGCTACGACGATAGACGCCATTGACACAAATAAAAAAACAAAGAATCGCTTCATGAGTTATAATCTATAATTCTACTTCTCGGTTTTACGAAGCGGAAGGCGCTGACCATAAGTCAGCATGCGCCAGACCCATTCGACTGGGCCAAAACGGAAGTAGCTCAGCCACAACGCGCTGGCGGCGATCTCAAGGGCATATACTCCAGCCGCGATGGCTTCAGTGCCAAGCAAGCCGATCTTTCCACCAAGACTGAATCCGATCCCGTAAAAGATCACGACCCCCAGAACCGATTGCATCAGATAGTTGGTACACGCGACCTTTCCAGGCTTAGTCAGCAACAGCCAGCCCTTACCTTCAGGAGAACGGTCAAAGAGCATGCAGAATCCTGCGGCGTAGGCGAAGCCCATCGGATAGACGCTCAAAAGATAGAAAACGCTATGCGCCACGCTCCCGAGAGGCTCTCCGGCCATAGAGCTCCAAGTGTAGAGGAAACTAACGGGAATGCCCAGAAGCAATCCGTATAACAGAATATTTTTCAGCAACTTCCGGTGTGCTCCCAAGTCCGCGAACAACTTTTCCCTACCAATCGCAAATCCGATCAGGAACAGTCCCAGCACCTTAAAGAAACGGTAGCTGGAGACAAACTCCCACATCCGCTCCACGGCTCCCTGATGGAGGAACTGTAGCATGCCTTTATAACTTGTGATGTCGGCCAGCCACGTCCCGAAATTGGCCTCCGTAATGCCGTATAGGGCACAAATTCTCCACTGCTCAGCCTCAAGGGGATCAGACAGTGTGGTACCGAGAATAGCCTCGCAGATAACAGGGAGGACAAGGAATATTCCGGCCGATATAAGTATCCCTTTGGTAGACAAGCGTTTAAACAGAGGTAGCAGCATGCCCATGGCCGCGTAGAGCATCAGGATGTCCCCGCTCCAAAGGAAGAACAGATGGCAAAGTCCGATCAGGAAAAGAATGATCATCCGACGATAGAAAGTCCTGGTCTTCTGTTCAGCGTTCTCAAGCTGGATGCTGAAACCCATTCCGAACAGAAGGGAAAACAGAGTGTAGAACTTACCGTCAACCAGGAAAGTCTGGATCGCCCGGGTGACCTTGTCGGTCATAGTCCATGTGGAAGAATCCGAGAAGGTCCATAATGAGAACTCGGGGAAATTTGCCAGACATATTCCCAGAATGGCAAAGCCCCTGAGGGCGTCGAGCACAACGTATCTTTTCTTTTCCATAACCCTGCGAATTTCGTGAATATTTGTTATTTTTGAAAGATTAAAACGTCAAACACTAAAACACGTAATAATGGAAGACCTGAAAAAGATCGTAGAACGCTTCGCCATCGAAGGTGAGGTCAAGGAAATAGCCCCGCTGGGGAACGGACTCATCAATGACACCTATAAGGTGACAACCGGAGACGGCACTCCTGATTATGTGCTTCAACGGATCAATAACGCCGTGTTCCAGGATGTGGAACTGCTCCAGCACAACATCGAGGCGGCGACCAGGCACATCCGCCGCAAGCTGGAGGCCGCCGGAGAGACTGACATCGACCGGAAGGTACTGAGATTCATCCCTTTGAAGGACAGTCCAAAGACCTATATCGAGGTGGACAGCAAGTTCTGGAGAATCTCCGTGTTCATCACGGGAGCCAAGACCTACGAAACCGTCAATCCTGAATATTCCGAATATGCCGGAGAGGCCTTCGGCAATTTCGAGGCGATGCTCGCCGACATTCCCGACACCCTCGGGGAGACCATTCCGGACTTCCACAACATGGAACTGAGACTCCGCCAACTCGTGGAGGCCGTCCACGACGACAAGGCCGGAAGACTCGCCGCCGATCCCAAGGACGGAGAACTCCACAAGATCCTTGAGGAAATCGACAAGCACGGTGTAGAGATGTGCAAGGCCGAGCAGATGCATAGGGACGGCATCCTTCCCAAGCGTATCTGCCACTGCGACACCAAGGTCAACAACATGATGTTCGACGAGAACGGGAACGTCCTCTGTGTCATCGACCTTGACACCCTGATGCCGAGCTACGTCTTCTCCGACTTCGGGGACTTCCTACGTTATGCCGCCAACCCTGTCGCCGAGGATTCCCCGGAATTGGACAAGGTGGACTTCGACATGGACATATTCAAAGCATTCTCAAGAGGTTACATCAGAGGCACCAAGTCCTTCCTGACCCAGGTCGAGAAGGATAACCTTCCCTACGCCGCATGCCTCTTCCCGTTCATGCAGGCCGTCAGGTTCTTCGCCGACTACATCAACGGAGACACATATTACAAGATCAAATACCCCGAGCACAACCTGGTGCGTACCCGCAACCAGATGGCCCTCTTCCGCTCCGCTTATGCTAAGACTCCGGAGATGAAGGCCTGGCTCGATACGCTTTAGGGATATGCCCTTCAACCGTAGGGAATTCATAAAGACAGCCACCTCGGCAGTCGCCGGAGCGGCTGTCGGGGCGGCAACATCCTACGCCGTACAGGAAGTGAAGAAGAGAACGGTGGGGGCGACCGTGGAAGGCTACCACGTCAACACCGCCGGTCCCGCCAGGATGAAACTGAGCTTCGAGCCCTACGAGCTCCAGCTCCGCCACACTTTCACTGTCGCCTCATATTCAAGGACAACGACTCCGGATGTACAGGTGAAGATTGAATATGACGGATTCACTGGCTACGGTGAGGCTTCGATGCCGCCATATCTCGGCCAGTCCGTCGAGACCGTCTCCGCATTCCTTAAGAAAGTGAATCTGGAGCAGTTCAAGGACCCGTTCCAAATCGATGGGATCCTGGAATATGTGGACAGCCTAAGCGAAGGAGACACAGCCGCCAAGGCGGCGGTGGACATCGCCCTTCACGACTTGGTCGGAAAACTTTTGGGTCAGCCCTGGTATAGGATCTGGGGGCTCGATCCGTCGAAGGCTCCCGACACGACCTTCACTATCGGGATCGACACTCCCGATGTAGTAAGGGAGAAGACCAAGGAATGCGCCGACAAATTCAACATCCTGAAAGTCAAGGTCGGTCTGGACAACGACAAAGAGATGATCGAGACTATCCGGGAGATCACCGACCTCCCGATAGCCGTGGACGCCAACCAGGGCTGGAAAGACAAGAAACAGGCCCTGGAGATGATTCATTGGCTCGCTGAGCATGGTGTCGTGATGGTTGAGCAGCCGATGCCGAAGGAAATGCTCGATGAGAACGCATGGATCACGGAGAACAGTCCGCTCCCGGTATTTGCCGACGAGGCGATCCAACGCTTGAAAGACATCCCGGCGATCAAGGGAGCATATTCCGGAATCAACATCAAACTGATGAAGTGTACCGGTATGCGTGAGGCCTGGAAGATGGCGAACTACGCCAGGGCCGAAGGCATGAAGGTGATGATAGGATGCATGACCGAGACCTCCTGCGCGGTCTCTGCCGCAGCCCAGCTCTCCCCTATCGTCGATTTCGCCGACCTCGACGGGAACCTGTTGATCAGCAATGACTTGTTTGAGGGTATGACAGTCGTGAAAGGCAAGATTACCCTACCGGACAGGCCCGGAATCGGGATAAAACCCATAGGACAATTCGGCATTTAAACCATCCTTTTATGGCTAAGATGAAAAAAAGCGAGATAATCCTCTGGATAATGGTGGCTGTCGCACTGGCCGCCAACATCTGGGTCCCAAGGCATATCAGGCACAAATACTCTTGGGACAGGGACCTCAGCCAAAGGCTTGCTGTCGATTTCTGCAGGACTAGGGAGGAAGTGAAGGATTATATCCGGAAATATGACCCTTACGTTACTGACGAGCAAATTGACGCATGGACGAAGTCTGGCAAGTTGGAGTCGATGGTTATCGGCAAGCGTACGATGTATTTCCGCAACGCCGCTCCAAACCTGTTCAGGCTGGTGCCGGAGATGAAGGCCAAGAAGGAACTGATTGACGGACAGCCTTCCGGAGGTCACGAGGAGATCGACGCCGTGACGATTCCTGCCATCAAAGAAGAAGTACTTAGTCGGTTTGACGCCAGCGACGATTGGTCATGGGACGGCAGCGCCGAGGTCCCCGGGACGTACTCAGCCGCAGCGAAGCGAGAATGGATGCGGACCGGAGACCTCGGCGTGCCGGAAAACCCGTACCTGGCTCTGCCGAAGAAGATGAGGGTGCGCTTTTCCTTGACGGTGCCGGTGAATACCCTCAGGCCCGGAAAGACTCTGAGGTGCTGGTTGCCTTACCCAAGGGCCGATGTTCCCAGGCAGACCGACATCAAATTCATCGAGGCAGGAGTGGACAGCGTGGCATTCCCTATGGAAAAGATCACCTTCTCCGATCCTTCGTGCGCCCACAGCAGCCTTTATATGGAGGCTAAGACAAACCGGTACAAAGACGTCACCTTCTACGAGGTCTTCGAGTACACCTCTTATGGAGAGTTTCATCTGATACCACCCACGCTGGTGTTGCCTTACGACACCACGACCGAGGAGTACAAGGAATACACCTCCGAGCGGGAAAAGCATATCATATTCACCGACAGGATCAAAGCCTTGGCCGACTCACTCTCAGCCGGTATCGACAATCCCTACCTGCAGGCAAAGGCTTTCTTCACGTGGATAGACGAAAACATCCCCTGGGCGTCCGCCAGGGAGTATTCGACGATTGAGAATATTCCTGAATATGTACTTACCGAAGGCCACGGAGACTGCGGCATGAAGACACTGCTTCTTCTTACCATGTGCCGCTACAAGGGTATTCCCGCACGATGGGAGAGCGGCTTGATGATGCACCCAGGAGCGAAGAATCTCCACGACTGGGGAAAGCTTTATTTCGAGGGTTTCGGATGGGTGCCTGTGGACCAGAGCTTCGGCATGACACCTTACGGTGGCGATTTCTTCCTTGGAGGCATAGAGCCTTACAGGCTGATCGTGAACAATGATTACGGAAGAGAGTTCTCCCCTGTCAAGAATTACCCCAGAAGCGACACGGTGGATTTCCAGAGAGGTGAGGTCGAGTGGGAAGGAGGTAACCTTTATTTCAGCCAATGGGATTACGATTTTGAGATAGAGTATTTGTAAGGATATGAAAAGAAACCGTACAGTGTCAGCCATTGTGTGCCTGACCATCGTCGTCGGACTGTTCACCTACATGGGCATTGTGATGGGAGCCGCCAACATGCTCAACACCATCATGCGCACGGCTCACGACCTGCTCCTGAACACCGTATTCTACCTTATGGGAATATGCGTGATCACCGGAGCGCTCGGAAAGCTGTTCGTGGAGTTCGGAGTTGTCGATCTCATAGAGAAACTGCTCAGGCCACTCATGAGGCCTATTTTCAACCTCCCGGGAGTCGCCTCCCTCGGAGCCGTCATGACCTTCCTTTCGGACAACCCGGCAATCATCACCCTGACCAAGGACAAGCGTTTCGCCAGCTATTTCAAGAAATACCAGTACATCTCCCTTACTAATTTCGGTACCGCTTTCGGAATGGGACTGATCGTGATAATATTCATGATCAGCCAGGGGTATTTCGTGGAGCCTCTCGTCGGTCTTTTCGGTGCCGTGGCAGGCTGTGTCGTGACCACGAGGCTGATGCAGCACTTCGTCATCAAGGCTTATCCGGCCTACAAGGACGAGGATGTCGTCAGCGACGAGGAACTTGAGGCCATCAATGCCGAGCCGGAGCATGTCGAGGAGAAAAGCGTATTCCTGAGGACCCTTAACGCCCTTTTGGACGGCGGTAAGAACGGGGTCGAGGTCGGACTCGCGATCATCCCCGGAGTGCTGATCATCTCCACCCTGGTCATGATCCTCACTTTCGGTCCGGATGCGAGTGGGGCCTTCACAGGAGCCGCATATCAGGGGACTGAGCTACTCCCCTGGCTCGCGAACAAAGTGGATTGGCTGTTCAAGGGTCTGTTCGGGTTTGGGGATCCTCACCAGATCGCTTTCCCGATCACTGCCCTCGGAGCCGTCGGGGCGGCCTTGAGTCTGGTTCCCAACTTCGCCGCCCAGGGATGGATCGACGGCAACGCCATAGCGGTCTTCACCGCTATCGGAATGTGCTGGAGCGGCTTCCTGAGCACCCACACGGCGATGCTGGACTCCCTCGGCTACCGTGAGCTCACCGGCAAGGCCATCCTCTCCCACACGGTAGGAGGCCTCGTTGCAGCCATCGTAGCCCACTGGACGATAGTGCTGCTTTACCTGATCATATAATAACACTAACAATAACACTAAAACCATAATGAGACAAATCATCGAGTGTGTGCCCAATTTCAGCGAGGGGCGTGACAAAGGCGTTATCGACCAGATTGTGAAGGCGATAGCGTCGGTAGAAGGAGTGAAAGTCTTGAATGTTGACCCGGGCGAGGCCACTAACCGCACGGTGGTGACCTTTGTCGGGGAGCCTGGAGCGGTCCTGGAGGCCGCTTTCCAAGGTGTGAGGAAATCAGGTGAGGTAATCGACATGAGGCGCCATCACGGCGCGCATCCCCGCTCCGGAGGGTGCGACGTGCTGCCTCTGGTTCCTGTCTCGGGTATAACCTTGGAGGAATGCGCCGTGTTGGCCAGAGGACTTGCCGAGAGGATATTCAAGGAACTGGGGATTCCCTGCTATTGCTACGAGGCGGCTGCCTTCAAACCGGAGCGCAAGAACTTGGCCGTCTGCCGGGCAGGAGAGTACGAGGCTCTTCCCGAGAAGATTGCTGATCCCGAGAGAAGGCCGGATTTCAGCCCCAAGGAATATAACGAGACCGTCGCCCGCTGCGGGGCTATCAATGTGGGAGCCAGGAACTTCCTTGTCGCAGTAAACTTCAATCTCAACACCACCTCGACCCGTAGGGCGATGGCGGTGGCCTTCGATGTTCGGGAGAAGGGACGCAAGGCCAGGGAAGGTGGATCGTTGACCGGAAAGCTTCTTAAAGACGCCGACGGGAACCAGATCTGGATTCCGGGAACACTCAAGGGTTGCAAAGCGATCGGATGGTACATAGACGAATATGGGATCGCCCAGGTCTCGATGAATATCACCGACATCGAGGCGACTCCCCTTCACCTCGCCTACGAGGAAGTCTGCAGGGCTGCTGCGGTCAGGGGGCTGAAAGTAACTGGCACGGAGATAGTCGGCCTTGTCCCTAAGAGCGTGCTGATGGACGCCGGGAAGTATTATCTGGAGAAACAGCGGCGGTCCCTCGGCATCTCCGACGAGGAGATAATGAAAATAGCCGTCAAGTCCATGAGCCTCGACGACCTCAGGCCGTACAATCCTAAAGAAAAGGTTATTGAATATCTGATGGAAGATCCTGCGGAAGTCGCTCTGCATGAAAGACTTGTCAGGATGACTCTGAAGGGGTTCGCCTCCGAGACCGCCTCTGAGTCCCCTGCCCCGGGCGGCGGATCCATCTCGGCCTACATGGGAGCTCTCGGAGCGGCTCTCGGGACCATGGTCGCCAATCTGTCAGCCCACAAGAGAGGCTGGGACGACCGCTGGAAAGAGTTCTCAGACTGGGCTGAGAAAGGTCAGGCAATCATGAAGGAACTGGTCAGCCTTGTGGATGAGGACACGGATGCTTTTGACAAGATCATGGCCGCATTCGGGCTCCCTAAAGGCAACGATGAGGAGAAGGCCGCGAGAGAACAGGCTATCGAGGCCGCTACGCTATATGCCTCACAGGTTCCCTTACGCACAATGAAGGCTTCTTTCAAGGTCTTCGAGGTTGCCCGCGCGATGGCCACTGAAGGGAACCCTAACTCCGTGTCTGATGCCGGAGTCGGAGCGCTTGCTGCGAGAAGCGCGGTGCTTGGTGCCTGCCTCAATGTCAAGATCAACGCTGTGGGGCTTGCCGACAAGGTGAAGGCTGAGGAACTGATCGCCGAGGCGGAGGAAATCGCCGCCAAGGCTGTAAAAGAAGAGACTGAGATTCTGGAAATCGTTAACAGTAAGATAAATGGATAAGTTTCAGGAAGAGATTCTCGCCGGGATCCCGCAGGACCGGCTTCCCGAGCCGAAACCATACGACAAAGAAATCAACCACGCCCCCAAACGCAAGGACATCCTTACGAAAGAGCAGAAGGAACTTGCCCTGAAGAATGCCCTGCGTTATTTCCCGAAGAAGTTCCATGCCGAGCTGGCTCCCGAGTTCGCCAAGGAGCTGAAAGACTTTGGCCGAATCTACATGTACCGTTTCCGCCCGTCGTACGAGATGTACGCCAAGCCGATTGACGAGTATCCGGCGAAGTCCCGCCAGGCAGCGGCGATAATGGCCATGATCCAGAACAATCTAGATCCAAGGGTCGCCCAACACCCGCACGAACTGATCATCTATGGTGGTAACGGAGCCATATTCCAGAACTGGGCCCAGTACAGGCTGACGATGAAGTATCTCGCGACAATGACAGACGAGCAGACATTGGCGATGTACTCAGGCCACCCGATGGGTCTGTTCCCCAGCCACAAGGACGCTCCAAGGGTCGTTGTCACCAACGGGATGGTCATTCCGAACTATTCCAGCCAGGACGACTGGGAGCGGTTCAATGCCATGGGAGTCTCGCAGTACGGCCAGATGACCGCTGGATCTTACATGTACATCGGCCCGCAGGGAATAGTCCACGGAACGACCATCACGGTCATGAACGCCGCTCGGAAACAACTGAAAGTCAGGAATATTCCGGGAACATCCGAGAACATGAAAGGAATGCTGTTCGTTACCGCCGGACTCGGAGGAATGTCAGGAGCGCAGCCAAAAGCCGGCAATATAGCCGGAGTGGTCAGCGTGACCGCCGAGATCAATCCCCTCGCGGCCCGGAAACGTTTCGAGCAGGGCTGGGTCGATGAGCTTCACGAGGATCTTGACGAACTTATCCCGAGAATCCGTAAGGCGGTAAGCGGCAAGGAAGTCGTCTCATTGGCATACGTCGGAAATGTCGTGGACCTTTGGGAGAGATTGGCGGCTGATGATATCCATGTCGATCTCGGCTCCGACCAAACGTCCCTGCATAACCCATGGGCCGGAGGTTATTATCCTGTAGGCCTTAGCCTGGAGGAGTCCAAGAGGATGATGGCGGAGGATCCGGAACGCTTCAAGGAGGCTGTCAGGACTTCTTTAAGAAGGCAAGTCAACGCCATAAACAAACTGGCTTCCAAAGGAATGTATTTCTTCGACTATGGCAACGCGTTCCTTCTGGAGTCATCAAGGGCTGGCGCCGACATCATGGCTCCTGACGGGGGCTTCCGATATCCCTCATACGTGCAGGATATAATGGGTCCCCTGTACTTCGACTACGGTTTCGGTCCGTTCCGTTGGGTCTGCATGAGCGAAGATCCCAAGGATCTGTCCAAGACCGACGAGATCGCCGTCAGGATCCTCTCCAAGGAGGCGGAAACCGCCCCGGAAGATATTCAGGGACAGCTCCGTGACAATATCCATTGGATTGAGGAGGCCGGGCGGAACAACCTCGTAGTCGGCTCCCAGGCCAGGATCCTTTACGCGGACTGCGAGGGAAGAACGAATATCGCTCTCGCGTTCAATGAGGCGATAGCCAAAGGTGAGA
This sequence comes from uncultured Bacteroidia bacterium, assembly GCA_902785825.1. Classification (GTDB taxonomy): domain Bacteria; phylum Bacteroidota; class Bacteroidia; order Bacteroidales; family UBA932; genus Cryptobacteroides. Next base: position 167,725 of record CACZZZ010000001.1, on the reverse strand, counting down.
TCTCAGGCCCGATAGTCCTGGGTAGGGATCATCATGACGTCTCCGGAACTGATTCCCCATTCAGGGAGACGTCCAACATCTACGATGGGTCTCGGTTCACGGCCGATATGGCTATCCAGAATGTCATCGGCGACTCCTTCAGAGGAGCCACATGGGTCTCCATCCACAACGGAGGAGGCGTCGGATGGGGCGAGGTGATCAACGGAGGCTTCGGAATGGTCATAGACGGTTCCGAAGATTCCGCCAAGCACATCCGCCAGATGCTGTTCTGGGATGTCAATAACGGCATCGCCCGGCGTTCCTGGGCCAGGAACGAAGGCGCCAGAAGCGCTATTTTAAGAGAAATGGGCCGAACCCCGGGCCTTCAAGTCACAATTCCGAACTTAACAGACGATTCGTTAATCTCTAAAGTTTTGGAAGAATAATGACACATATCATCTCAAAAGACCACCTCAGCCTCCAGAGACTGAAAGATATCCTTGGCAACCATGAGAGACTCGAGCTTGGCGCAGAGGCCAAAGCGGCAATAGAAAAATGCCGTTCCTACCTGGACAGCAAGATGGAGGACATCAGCCGTCCTGTCTATGGGATCACAACGGGCTTCGGCTCGCTGTATAACGTCACGATCCCCACGGATCAACTTTCACAGCTCCAGTACAATCTGGTCGTGAGCCATGCTTGCGGCACCGGCGAGACTGTCCGGCCTGAGATCGTGAGGCTAATGCTGTTATTGAAAGCGCAATCCCTCTCCTATGGTCATTCTGGAGCCCAATTGATTACTGTCCAGCGACTTCTGGACATGTTCAACAATGACATCCTCCCTGTAGTCTATCAGCAGGGGTCCCTTGGAGCATCAGGTGATCTCGCTCCCCTCGCCCACATGAGCCTGCCGCTAATCGGGCTTGGCGAGGTCCTGTATAAAGGCAGGATTAGACCAAGCGAGGAGGTCTGGAAGGAGATGGGATGGGAGCCGATAACCCTCCAGTCGAAAGAAGGCCTGGCCCTCCTGAATGGAACCCAGTTCATGAGCGCTCATGCCATCTGGTGCCTGATCCAGTGCCACAGGCTCTCCGAATGGGCGGACAAGATAGCGGCGATGTCCTTGGAGGCATACGACGGCAGGATCGAACCGTTCCTTCCCCTCACGCATGTCCTAAGGCCCCATAAAGGGCAGATTGACACCGCAGAACGGTTCAGGAGACTTCTCGAGGGTAGCGAGCTGATGAGCAGGCCCAAGGAGCATGTCCAAGACCCATATTCATTCAGGTGCATACCGCAAGTTCACGGAGCGGTCAAGGACAACTGCCGTTATGTCGAGTCAGTCATCGAGAACGAGATCAACTCCGCCACGGATAATCCGAATATATTCCCAGACGAGGATATGATTATCTCCGCCGGCAATTTCCACGGAGAGCCGATCGCCATCCCGATGGACACGCTCGCGATAGCCATGTCGGAGCTTGCGAATATCTCTGAACGCAGGATCTTCCGCCTGATCTCCGGACAGAGAGGACTCCCAAAATTCCTCGTAGCGAATCCAGGCCTCAACAGCGGGTTCATGATCCCGCAATATACCGCTGCCTCGATCGTCAGCCAGAACAAGGGTCTTTGCTGGCCGGCCTCGGTGGATTCTATTCCATCCTCGCAGGGACAGGAGGACCATGTCAGCATGGGATCCAATTCAGCCACAAAGCTCGTCAGGGTCGTGGAGAACTGCGAGACCGTGCTTGCCATAGAGTTGTTCAACGCCGCCCAGGCACTGGATTTCAGGCATAGAGAGACAGGCTCAAAGTCATCGCCCGCCATAGAGAGCATATTCGAGGCGTTCCGAGAGAGCGTACCCTTCATAGAGAACGACCAATACATGCATCCTTTGATAATGAAGGCAATTGAGTTTATAAGATGAGGATTATCAAGAATATAGGCCAGTTGGTCGGAATAGTGCCGCAAGGCGTGTCACGAAAGGTCGGACATCAGATGGACGAGGTCCGCTCCATTCCGGACGCTTTCCTCACGATAGAGGGAGACACGATCAAGGATTTCGGACATAGCTCTGAATGTCCTGTGGCCAGTTCCTCAGACGAGGTGATAGATGCCGCTGGTGGCATGGTAATGCCCATGTTCTGCGACTCTCACACGCACATCTGCTATGCCGGTTCAAGGGAGCAGGAATTCATTGACAAGATTAACGGCCTTAGTTATGAGGAGATCGCCGCCCGCGGCGGCGGCATTCTGAACTCAGCCGACCTGCTCCACTCCACCTCCGAGGATGAGTTGTACTCTCAAACCATGGAAAGGGTACGGGAAATGATAGGGAAAGGCACTGGGGCAATAGAGATAAAGAGCGGCTACGGACTCAACACCGAAGACGAGCTTAAGATGCTTAGGGTCATAAAGCGAGTCAAAGAATCCGCTCCTGCCATCGTCAAATCCACTTTCCTTGGGGCTCACGCGGTCGGGAGGGCATTCGTCGGAAGGCAGGAGGAATATGTGGATCTCGTCTGTAAGGAAATGATTCCAGCTGTGGTCAAAGAGGGACTCGCTGATTATGTCGATGTCTTTTGCGACGAGGGATTCTTCACACCGGAACAAACGGCCCGTATTTTGGAAATAGGTGTTAATCACGGACTTATTCCAAAAATCCACGCCAATGAGCTGGCCTGTTCAGGAGGAGTCCAAGTGGGAGTCGCCCATGACGCGCTCTCGGTCGATCACCTTGAAAGAACCGGCGAGACGGAGATCGAGGCTCTTAAAGGTAGCAAGACAATGCCGACCATGCTCCCTGGGTCTTCCTTTTTCCTTGGTCTGCCCTACGGAAAAGCGAAGGACTTCATAAACGCCGGGTTGGGCATAGCCCTCGCATCAGATTATAACCCAGGTTCATCCCCATCCGGAGACATGCGTTTTGTGATGGCGCTGGGATGCGTCAAGATGAGACTGACTCCAGAGCAGGCGTTCAACGCGTGTACCCTGAATGCCGCTTACGCCATGGGAGTTCAAGACGAAGTCGGATCCATAACTAAAGGAAAGAGAGCGAACTTGTTGATAACCAAGCCGCTCTCTTCAATCGCACCGATCACTTACAATTACCAGACTCCGTTTATCAGCCGGATCATCATTTAAAGGAGTACCTGAGTCCAAATGACATGACAAAGTCAAAAGGATGTTCGGTGTAGATCGAACGGACTTTGTTGTCTCCGACGAAATGGTAGCTGACTCCAGGCTCAAGATAAATGCCGAAGGATCCGGGAAGATTGGCCTGAAGACCTGCCGCGGCATTTAATGACCACATCAAAGGCTTGACACTGAAGCTGTTCTTGCTTGCGTTCCCACTCTTTTCTCCCGAGACAGAGACAATTGTCTTGGTGGATGCGTTGACACATTTCTCAACCATTCCTCCACCGGAAGCGTAGAGTGTGAATAAATCCTTGTTCCAGAGATTGGCTTTCAGGTTCAGTGGAATACCCAGATAACCTAAGAACTGTGTGTCTTGGGAGACCCTGATTCCGGAAGAAGTCGTGAAGGTGCTCTGGAGTATGGAATACGTGAGCCCTGACTCAATCGACAAAACCTCCGTCATAGGGAAATCCAAGGACAGAGAGAACCTCACTGGCCGCTTGTGATCCTCATCTTTGGACACGGGGATTGACACGGTCTTGGTGTAAATGGAATTCGCGTCCCTCGTCGAGAGATCATAATTAGCCGCCACGCCATGGAAGAATGTCTTGGTGTCAAGCACGCTGGCTTCCTGGGAACCGCGGGCCGCGCTTGACCAGGAAAAACCGGCGGACGGACGCCTGTCTGATGATTTTGAAGCGTCGGAAATCAGATCTGACCAGTCTTCTCCGTCATGGTTGGTGTACCATTGCTTCTCATCCTGGACTTTGATGGCGGGAACACTTACCTCACTCTCCTGAATCCGCATGACACTTTCAGGGACATACAACTGATTATCAGGAATTTCCACGAATATTTCCGGAAGCTCAGGAACAACATCCTGATCCTCGGACATGGCGAGAGAGGATCCTTCGGGAGCAGGGATAATCTGAACCGGTACCCTATCACGACGACCGGTTTTCGGAGAGACCAGACCTCCCTCATTGTCAGCTGAAGAAGAATTGTTATTGTCTGGGGAGGTCGGGTACTCCGCTATCCTATTGTCCTCGATAGTTACTATGCCCTTGTCGGCGTTTCCGTCAAGCAGACGAAGGCCGGCAAAGACACCCAAAGCCAAGGCGGCGGCTGCGGCGAAGGCCCAGACCCAAGGCATAAACCTCGGTCCGCGCTCCTTGGCGGGGAAAAGTGAAGACTCCACGCTCTCCCACACCCCTTCGGGAACGGGAGCCTCATGGGACTCCATTTTTTCCTTTAATATTTTCAACCAATCTTCGCTCATCGTCTTATCTTGACTTTTCTTTATATTCCTTTATCATTCTCGCCAGTATCGTTCTGGCTCTGTGCAGCTGCGAGGCTGACGTGTTTTCCGATATTCCCAACAAACCGGCTATCTCCTTGTGGCTCTTGCTCTCCATGGCGTAAAGGTTGAGTACTGTCCTGTAACCCTCTGGAAGACTTTGGATCATCTCGTGTATCGCCTGGGCAGGAACCTTATCGATATCCGGCGGATCCGTATCCTCTTCCTCCGCCACATCCCGGATACTCTCCTCAAACACTATCGGCACACCTCTTCTCATTCCCCGGAGAACCTTCAGGCACTCATTAACCAAAACCCTCCTCATCCATGCCTTCAACGAGCCTTCTCCCCTGTAATCGAAGCTGTCCAAGGAGGAGAATATCTTCACAAAACTCTCCTGAAGAGCATCTTTCTGGTCCCTGGGGTCAGGGAGAAACCTTGAGCAAGTGGCGGCAAGATATCCCGAATAACGATCGTAGATCTCCTTTACCGCGGCCCTGTCTCCGTTTCGGGCCCTCTCCAAGAGCTGGCTCTCGGTCTCATTCGGCAATCCTCTATCTCTCAACAGCCCTGTTCCCATACCTCAACCTCAACGTTTTCTCTCCACTGAAAGACATCCAGTGAAGGACCACTGATTTAGGATTCATGTACTCATCCTTGCGGGACATGTACAACTGGCAGATCCTGAACGCTACCAAACTCTCCTTCCAGGTACTCTGAAAATCCCCGTTGTCCTTGTGGACCAGAAACAAGTGGTCCGGATGTTTTCGTGAAGCGTAGAGGTTGACAGAATGTCTGGTGACATCTCCCCAGAACGTCGCGAAGTGGATCATCAGGTAGCCGTCTTCGGAGAAGGTCATCCAATCCGGAATCCCCTCTTCACTGGTAACCACATCAACAGGAGTGCTCGCTTTGAACATTTCCGTAACGGATTCAAAGCCTGTCTGTACCGAGGTCACCTGAAATGATGAGCCTCCTGACAAACCATCATCCACATCAATGTAGGCCCCATCCCTTGTCGCGATGGAATCTATCCGCTCGACAGTAATCGCTTTCGTGCAGAAATCAGATTCCCGATCCAGGCCCGTATAAGCTACCAAAGCCCTCACTTCCTCTTTGAAAGGATTATTCCAGCCGACAGGATCAAGTGTCACGTCGTCCTCCAACTGGAAATAGCTCCTGCCAGAAAAGGATCTCCTCACCGTCACGATGGCATTTGCCCACCTTATGTCTTCCTGAAGGCCGCTCACCTCAGCTGTTTGGCTCGTGGTGTCCCCGAGGGGCACATCTTCCTTCACGCAGGAAGGAAGCGAAAAAAACAGCGCCAGTGAAAAAGCCACCAGGAAATGGCGGAAAAGGAGCGAGTCCTTCCTCATCAGCTTTCCATCATTTTTCTTCATAGCTTCTATACTATAAATCCCGGATTTCGGAAATCTTGCATAAAAATGACAAAAAAATTTTTATATTGCGTATGTTATACAACGAATTTGACGAAATGAGCCATAAACCCTTGTCCAGACTGGGAATCTCACTGATTCCTATAATAGTCCTTGTGATCCTTCTGGCGCTGGACATAAGCATTTTCGGCAGCGATGCTATCCTTGGCGCGAGCCAGGTTTCCCTCCTCTTCTGCGCCGGTGTCAGTGTATGGCTCTCGACATGGCTTTTCAAAATGCCATGGAAAGACTTTGAGGACGCTATCAAAAGCAATATCGGGGATGTTACAACCGCTATAGTCATCCTGTTCCTCATAGGGGCAATATCCGGGACATGGACCATGAGCGGCATCGTTCCGACATTCATCTATTACGGAGTCAAGATTATCAGTCCAAAGGTGTTCCTTCTGACTGCCTGCGTGATCTGCGCCCTGGTCTCATTGATGATCGGAAGCTCTTGGACAACCATCGCGACAATCGGAGTAGCGCTTCTGGGGATCGGGAAGGCTGAAGGATTCAACGAGGGTATCATCGCGGGCGCCATCATATCCGGAGCGTACTTCGGAGACAAGATATCCCCGCTGTCCGACACTACGGTCATGGCATCCTCCATGAACAAAGTCCCCTTGTTCGAGCACATCCGCTACATGCTCTTCACGACAGTTCCCTCTATCACAATCACCTTGATCATATTCCTCATTATCGGTTTGTCCCATTCCGGCGCCGACTCCGACACCATCGGGAAATACACCGAGGTCCTTAGCTCAAGATTCAACCTCACGCCTTGGCTTTTAATAACACCCATTCTTACCGCGATAATGATAGCCAGAAAGATGCCCGCATTGGCCGTGCTGGCTCTCTCAACCGTGCTCGCGGCGATCTCGGCGGTCATCTTCCAGCCTGATATCATCCGGGAGATCGGATCCAAGGTAGCGAGCGGATCTGACAGTAAGATCATGTTCACCGGTGTTGTCCAGACCATCTACGACACGGTAGCCCTGGAGACCGGGGATCCGGATGTCAACGAGCTTGTCACTTCTAGGGGGATGGTCGGCATGCTGAACACTGTTTACCTCATCATCTGCGCGATGTGTTTCGGAGCTGCCATGAAAGCCGGCGGAATGTTGCGGTCCATCTCCGAACTTATCCTCCCGTTCTCAAAACGTCGCGGGAGTCTGGTCGCCTCAACCGTGGTATCAGGGACGGCACTGAACGGGATCGTCTCAGACCAGTACCTCTCCATCATCCTGACTTCCAGCGTATTCAAAGACATCTACGAGAAAGAGGGATACGAATCAAAGCTTCTAAGCCGGGCGGTTGAGGACTCGGCGACTGTCACTTCCCCACTCTTTCCTTGGAGCAGTTGCGGAATGACCCAGGCCACTATTCTCAGTGTCCCGACCATCACATACCTGCCTTATTGTTTCTTCAATATAATCAGCCCGTTCATGAGCATAATAATAGCCCTGACAGGCTATAAAGTCGTCAGGGCCATTAAACAGGATAAACAGGACGTCAATCCTAGTTCTTCTGCTTGAGAAGGTCGCGGATCTCCTCGAGGAGGACCACATCATCCGGTTTAGGCGCGGGAGCCTCAGGCTCGGCGGGAGCCTCTTCCTTCTTCTCAGTCAGGGCCTTGGCCTTGTTGATAGCCTTAATCACCATGAAGATGCAGAAGGCGATGATGATGAAGTCGAAAATCACCTGGAGGAAATTGCCCCAAGCAATGGCGACCTCGGGTTTCACAACCTCTCCGCCTTCCTCTACAGCCTTGCTGATGACCCATTTCCAATCGGTGAAATTGAGTCCGCCACAGAGCGCGCCCACAGCGGGCATGATGATGTCGCTCACAAGTGAGGTGACGATCTTTCCAAAGGCACCGCCGATGACCACACCGACCGCCATGTCAATGACATTGCCTTTCATCGCGAAGTCCTTGAACTCGGACCATAATTTTCCTTTTGCCATACGCTTTTTATTTGAGATTAATTAGGAATGATTCAGCTTCATCCAACGAATCAATCTTCCCGACATCCATCATCCTCAACTGTTCCGGCAGCACTCCATATATTGGACAGGAGACACACTCCTGAACATAAAAGTCCATTATCGGGAATCTCTCTCCCCAACCATCATCATCAAATATAGTGAAAATTCTGTCAGAAATCAAATGAACCCCGGAAAACGCGAGTTTTCTGTATTTATCCGGATCAAGGTCCGGGTATGGAGAACGGACCTCTCCTGTCTGGACATTCGTCCATCCGACCATCCTCATGTCATCGTCAAACAGAAGGTAGCGCTTGGTTTTCCTGTCACTTACCAGCACATTTGAAATCGCGTCAGGCCTGGCCTGGGAGATGAACCAATCAATATCCAGGTCCGAAAGGATATCCACATTATGGACCAGGAATGAATCCCCCTCAAGGAACTTCCTGGCGTGGCGGATTCCACCTCCGGTCTCTCTCAAAAGGTCTCTCTCATCCGAGAAAGTGACCTTTATTCCAAAATCATCCTGACCATGGACATAATCAATGATCTGGTCCGCGAAGTGATGGACGTTGATCACTACATCGTTAATTCCAGCTGATTCCAGTTTCTTGACGACATGCCAAAGCAGCGGTTTCCCTCCAACAGGGACCAACGCCTTCGGCATCGTGTCGGTCAATGGCTTGAGCCGGGTACCCAGACCAGCGGCGAAAATCAAGGCTCTCATCACAGGATCCTCTCGATGTCAAGCTCCCGGTGGCAAAGAGTGACCTTGATGTCGAAACTATCGGACAAGTGTCTGGCCAAATGCTCGGCGCAATAGACGGAACGATGCTGGCCTCCCGTGCATCCGAAGCACACCTGCATGTGGGTGAACTTCCTCTCCATGAAGCGTTTGACATGGCTATCCACCATGTAGTACACATGATCCAGGAACTTGGTGACTCCACCGTCATCTTCCAGGAATTTGATGACCTCCTGGTCAAGTCCGGTGAACTGCCTGTAGTGCTCGTACTTTCCGGGATTATTTATGGCCCTGCAGTCGAACACATAACCACCTCCGTTCCCGGTTGTGTCAACAGGAATGCCTTTCTTATAAGCGAAACTGAATACCTTGACTTCCAGACGCTTATCCTCGGCAATATTGTTAAACTGGGGCATTGTCGCCAAGGTGGTCAATATCTCATTCAGATAGGGATATTCCACAAACGGCTTCTGGAGCAACTTTCTGAGATTGCTCAACGCGTAAGGGACGCTGGCCAGGAAATGAGGCTTTTTCTCGAAATAGCCCCTGAATCCGTACGCTCCCAGCACCTGAAGGGTCCTGAAGAGGACGAAAAGCCTCAACCTCTCATAAAAGACAGCCTCATCAACTTCCGTGTAGCCTTTAAGGGCTGTCAGATAAGTCTGAACCATCTCCTTGCGGAGATTCTCAGGATAACGTGATCTTGCCTGCCAAACGAAGGAGGCGACGTCATAGTATATTGGTCCTCTTCTTCCGCCTTGGAAATCTATAAAATAGGGTTCCCCGTCCTTGACCATCACATTCCTGGCCTGGAAGTCCCTGTACATGAAGGCCTCATGCCCCTCATCCTTCAGTAGGTCATCCTTAAGTTTTTCCAAGTCATCTTGCAGCCGGGTCTCGTTGAACTCCAGACCGGTAGCCTTGAGGAAACAATACTTGAAGTAGTTGAGGTCAAACATGACCATCCGCCCGTTGAAGGCCGGATCAGGATAACAGACAGACCAGTCAAGTCCTTGGGCCCCCTTGAACTGTATCTTCGGGAGGGTCTCCATGGTCCGGCAAAGAAGCATGCTCTCGTAGGAGCTGTACTCACCGCTTTCCCTGCCGTGAGAGACCAGTTTATAAAGCTGGTCGTCGCCAAGGTCTTCCTGAATATATCTCATCCCGTCTTCCGAGACTTTCAGCACCTTCGGAACCCTGATTCCCTTCTCGATAAAATGCCAGGCCAGCTTGACAAAAGCGTTGTTCTCCTCGACATTGGTACCCACTACACCGATAACGGAGATATTCCCGCCCTTGAGGCGGAAATATCTCCTGTTACTTCCGGAAGAGTTGATCTCTTCCGTCTCTGTCACTTTTTGACCGGTATAGCTTTCGAATAAATCCTTAAGCTTATCCATCAAATTAATAGAGGTTATTGAGAGTCTCTCCGTTGGAGTAGTAATTATACTTCTGGGCGAGCTTTCCGTACATCTGTCCGAGGACCTCGAGGTAGGGCTTGCCCTCCACAAGGGTCGTCCGGTAAACAGTGTCGTCAACTTTATAGTAGTCGATCCCGTCCAGGGTGATAGTGTCGTAGTCATCAGGAAGCTCCTCGACAAGGGCTCCGGCCGGAGGTACGATGACCTCATACTGGCCATTGGCGTTGACGATGTAGAAGACACCGTCCTGATAGTAATACGGCTGGTTGGCGTAGGCATAGCTCTGAACAAGTCCGAGACGATCGGCGAGAGTGGCCGCGCTGTTGGCCCTGGTGGAATTCAGGGCGAAGGCGTTGTTCTGCGCCGCAATGGTCGCGTTGTTCTGGGCTATGATCCTGTTCTGCTCGTCAATGATCCGGTTGTTGGCGTCGATGGCGCGGTAGATCCGGTAGGTGTTGTGGTAGTACGCGAAGCGCACGCTCCTGAACACCAGGTCAGAGATCGCGACATCAATGCACACTCCGAAAGGAGGTCTGCAGACTACCCAGTACCCGCCGTAAGGCCTGTAGTAGATGCCGTCATAGAAGCAGTAGTCGATACCCCAATAGGTAAGCCTCCTGTACCTGGGCGGCAGGTAATTGACCCTGTAGCCATAGTAGTGAGGATGATGGGCCCAGAAGTGGCCGGGACGATCGTAAGGCATGAAGTCACGCTCCCTCGGAGGGATCCTGTGAACATTCCTGTCCTCGCCGATCCTCATGAAGTCACTACGGCTCTCCTTCATCACGTCGCTTCCGCGGGAAGCGGTCTTGTCGTAAGGAGAGAGTCCGCCGCGGCTCGCGTTGCCAACCACAGCCTGGGAACGCTCCCTGGCGGAGTTGCCGGCTACGCTGCGCGCCACGCTGCTCCTTGAGGAGCCGCCTATCGGCTGCGCCACCCTCTGGCTGGAGCTTCTCGAGCTGGAGCTGGAGGCTGAGCTTCTGGAAGTGCTGCCGGAGCTTCTCTGGCTGACAGCGGAGGAACTTCTCTGGGAAGTGCCACCGCTCACCTGGGAGCTGCGGGAGCTGGAGGTGCTACGGGAAGTGGAGGAGCCGCTTCTCTGCTGAGAGACAGTGGCGGAGCTCCTGGAGGAGCTGCCGGAACTTCTCTGGGTAACAGCGGAGGAGCTTCTCTGGGAAGTGCCGCCGCTCACCTGGGAGCTACGGGAGCTGGAGGTGCTACGGGAGGCGGAGGAGCTGCTTCTCTGCTGAGAGACGGTTGCGGAGCTCCTGGAGGAGCTGCCGGAGCTTCTCTGAGACACAGAGGAGGAACTTCTCTGAGGGGATGAGCTTCTGGAAACGCTGGCCGAACTTCTCGATGAGGAGCCGGAAGAGCTTCTGGTGGAAGACGCAGAGCTTCTGGAAGCGGAAGAACTTCTGGAAGAAGAAGACCTATTCTGAGAGTATGAATCTACAGGAACAGCGACCATGGCAAGTGCCACTATCGATGCGATCGCTATGTTAAGGATGTTTTTCATATTACAGTAGTTTTAGTAGTTACTCGTACATCAGGTACTTGCTGGAGAGTCTCTTGAAACTATCGACATCCTTGGACCAGTAATCCGAGATGTCCTCGACTTTCAGACGTCTCTCAAAACTTGTCCTTACATAATCCGTACCACAAACTTTATCGAACATCCCATTCCTCCCGCCGGATAGCTTAAAAGGGTTCTTGGAAGGGTACAGCTCTCCAACTGCCTGCATCACATAGAATTGTGTCAATGTGCAGCAGGCGGCCTCGAAGTCAGTATAATGATACTGCACCCCGTGGATGAGTTTGCCCTGCGAACTTCCCGAGAATGGTTTGAAATGAATTGTCCTGAAAGCGATTCCGGGAAGGTTATAGCTGTCGAGCCTGGCCTTCAGTTTATCGGCGTCAATCCATTCAGCCGCGAAAACCCCAAACGGCAGGGTGTACCCGATACCGATGTTAAGATATCCCTGGAACTCCCCAGCGATCCCGGCTGAGGGGTAGTTAATCGCGGACTGGGGATAAGGAATATTCGGAGACGGGAGCACCCAGGGCAGTTTGGTGTCCTCGTAAAGCATATTCCTGTGCCATCCCTCCATCGGGACTACAGACAACTCGCACTTGAGGGGTTTCTGGTCGCCTTTCTCGCCGCAGTTGAGTCCTTCCTCGTTGATCAGGGTGGCCAGCTCGCCGACAGTGAGGCCATAGATGTACGGGATCTTGAACTCACTGACAAAGGAGTGGAAGCCATCCTCGACGACGCAACCTTCCACCTTATTGCCTCCCAAAGGATTAGGGCGGTCAAGGACCATCACCTCTATCCCTTGCTCGGCACAGGTCCGCATCACCAGCCCGAGTGTGCTGATGAACGTGTAAGAGCGGCTACCGATGTCCTGGATGTCGTACACGATTATATCCAGCCCGGAAACCATCTCGGGAGTAGGTTTGCGGGTGGCTCCATACAGGGAATATACCGGCAGACCTGTCACGGGATCCTTGCCGTCCTCAACACGGCCCCCGGCATAGATATCTCCCCTCACTCCGTGCTCAGGCGCGAAAAGCTTCTTGAGGTTGACCTGGGGAGCGGCGTTCAAGATGTCTATCGTGGAACGAAGGCAGCGGTCCACGCCGCTGGGGTTGGTGACCAGACCGACCCTTTTCCCGACAAGCCCCTCGAACCCCCTTTCCTGAAGGACCTCGATCCCGACCTTGACGACAGGTGTCCCGTCAGCAGGTTCTCCGGAGGGTTTGCTTACAGTGGCCCTGGCGCAGCAAGAGAAGAATAGAGCTGCCAGGAACAATATCCATTGTTTTCTCATAATCAATTATTTCCAGTTTCTTCTTTGGGGAGTATCTTACCTCTGGCTATCGCTGCGGCGGCAAAGGTGCCAAGGCATGAGATCATCACAAGGGTAAAGAATCCCACGTACCCCAGCCACATTTGCAAGTAACCTGCCACGAGGGCCGGGAGTTTCATTGACAGCCACATGAAGGCCGTGCAAATGGCATAGTGAGACGTTTTCAAGGGGCCGTCCACGAAGCGCATCATGAAAAGGGTATATGCCGTGAATCCGAAACCGTAGCCAAATTGGTCCAGAACGATCAGGGAACCGATAGACCAGACGCTCGTGGGATGAAATATAGCCATCAGGAGATAGACAACACAAGGGAGCGCGAGGGCAAGGGCCATAGGCCACATCGATGCCCTGAGTCCCTTTCGGGAAGCGTAGATGCCACCCAGAATGCCACCCAAGAGCAGAGCTATGACGCCAAAGGTTCCGTAAACCAAGCCATACATGCCGGTTCCTGCCCCAAGTCCGCCGACCTCAGTACCGTCTTTGAAGAACGGGTAAAGAAGATTCAGGGAAAGGGCTTCCGGAAGGCGGAAAAGAAGCAGGAAAGCGATCGCCCACCACACTCCTTTTTTCATGAAGAATGAGCGGAAAGCCTCGACAAACTCATGCCATACCTTGGAGGATGATCCTTCGATTCTCTTGTCGGTATCCTCCTCAGGTCGAGGAAGGATAAAGAGGTGATAAACAGAGATAAAAGCCAGGAGAACGGCGGAAATCATCAACACATATCCCCATGACTTGGGAATATCTCCCGTGCGGGTTTGCAGAATACCACCCAGCATGACCAGCAAGCCTTGTCCGAGCACCAGACCACCCCGGTAAAAGGTGTTGCGAATCCCCACAAAGGAAGATTGGCGTCGCTGGTCCAAGGCAAGCATGTAATAGCCGTCGGCGGCGATGTCGTGTGTCGCCGAGGCGAACGCCACGACCACGAATAGCGCCATCAAAACGCTGATGGAACATAGCGGCAGGCAGAAGGCGATCACCGCCAGGGTGGCCAGCATGGTAAACTGTGTGAGAAGGATCCACCAGCGCTTGCTCCTGAAAATGTCCATGAACGGGCTCCATAGCGGTTTGACTAGCCACGGAAGGCTGATCAGGGTCGTGAGAGGGCCGAGCGTCCCGTTGTCAACTCCCATATCCTTAAATATTGCCAGAGCGATCGTGTTCACAATCGCGTACGGCAATCCCTCGAAGAGATATAGGGTCGGAACCCACACCCAGGGAGATTCTTTAGCTTTCATATTCTCTCAATTGTAGCTCCATGGTAATAATAAGTCAAAATCTCATCATAACGGAAACCTTTGGCTCCCATGACTGCGGCCCCTATCTGGCACAGGCCGACTCCATGCCCCCATCCCACTCCTTTCAAGACAAGGCGGTCACCGTCCCATTTTATCTCAAAAGCCGAACTCTTAAGATGGGATTCCGACAGCCACTTCCTGATTATCAATTCCTTCCCAATGACCATGGTTTTCCTGTCCCCCACAATCCGGAGCCTTTTAAGCCTCCCGGAAGGACCTCTCTCCACCGGGACAAGATCCCTGATCGTCCCGAAATCAATTCCGGAACGGCGCTTCACAAGCTCCGAGACCTCATTCCTGGAATACTCTGTCGTCCAATCATGAAAGTCTTTGGTCTCAAGGTCATAATCGTTAAGCACCTGGGAGAGGATATTCTCGTCGGAGGTGTCGCAATAAGGATCCTTGACCGGCTGGAGATAAGGGAAATCCTTGTCTTCCCAGCAGGTGCTGAACAGTTCCGACAGTCCTCCGCAGCATTTTGAGAAGCGGGCGTCGCAAATCTCGTCTCCATAAGTCAGGACCATCCCCCAAGTCTGGTCTATGGCCTTTCTGACAGTCTCCCCCACTGCCATCGCCACACCTTGATAACGTTGGCAATGGTCATCCGCGCACACATCGAAACGGGTGTGGTCCTCATGGTCGAACCATTTGATATATTCATCCACGGAATTTGGATCTTCGCTCGTTCCAGAGATTCTGGCATCCAGTTTGGTCACAAGGGCGGGAACATTATTCATCGCTTCCAGCTCCTCATACGGGACCTCGGCACCGGTCTTCTTTTTCCTGCGGGCGATCTGGGCGAGCACCCAAGAACGGGATATAACCGCATGAGCCTTAAGGAATTCCAAACAAGCGGAGGACTTCATCTCGGAAGAGATAACGCTCAGCAAGTAATCTTCCACTCCGATAATATTTACCGCGGCCACTTTACCTCCGTCAACGATGAACTTCAGAGTGCCGGCATATTGGTGTGTCACTTTCCGTTCCCAATGGAAATCGACCCCGATGACCACGTCATGCAAAATGAAAGACGGCTCCGCGAACATCGTCGCCTCGGTACGGGCCTCGAAGAAGAGCTCATCGTAAAGAGCGCCATTGTACGAGATTTTGCCGTCCTTATATGAGACCTTCTGGGGGCCGGCCCCGTCGGAGATGATCTCAAACACAATCTCGTCGGAGGACAATATTCCCACCTCAAGGGTTGCCTGCGTCCTGGTCAGCTTCCACTGTATTTCCTCATCCTCCTCTTTGGACAAAGTCACCTCAGAGATCATGTCTTCCAAAAGATCGGAATCCAATTTCTCAAAATCTTCCTCCCGCGTCGTGATAAACACGCCGCCCATGTCGGCGCATCCGGGACTCATTCGGAGGTTGTCCGGTCCTTGGGAAGCGAAATGACGGGAGCGGTGCTTTTCCCTGAATATAACGGCCGAGCGGTACTCTTCCCCTTCCCGCCAGACGATGACATTGATTCTCGGCTCCGAGTCCCCGTCTTTAACCGGAGCGCAATCCAGGAGCCTGTAGAACAGTTTTGTCATGGACTTCGCTGTCGAAGCCTGAAGGATGAATATGCCTTCTGAATATTCCTCCAGATGGAAAAGCTTGGCCTCTTTGACTGAGGTCAGGTACTTGAGTTCCTTCCCGGGGGTACTCAGTACTTTGTCCGCTTTCTCCGCGAGAGGCATAAGTCCCTTGGGACATGCCTGGAAATGGAGATGGTCAGGAGCGGAGGCACCACACTTCGGGCCATTATAGAAGCAAGTGAACTCCTCGTTCTGGCTGACGAAATCAAGCATGTCCTGATATCTCCTCCAAATGGACTGCGGGATGTGATCGACACTCGAGATCACAAGATGCCTCGGGAAGATTGGGAAGGGGTTCAGGGTAATCCTGTAGCGTCTCCCCTTCCGACCCTCGAAATCGATGTTATACTGTTCGGCCGGACGGTTCTCAGGGCACAGGAAACAGGGCCTGGCGGCTATGGAGGCCGGATCAAGAGCGGCCTCGGACGAGACTTTACGGCAAGGGTTGAACTGGACTGTCACATCAAGTCCTCCCACATTCAGTGTCTTGGTACGGACTGCCTTCAGATCCCTGTAATTTCTGGCGGCCAGCGGCCAGACCGAGATCTGGTCCCTTATGAATTTGTCGATTTCGGATCCCATCACAAAAGAGCCAGAAGGGTTTTACTCAACATTGAGAACTCATGTTCGAAATTAGGAGTGAAAACCCCGGCGCCGATTGAGGAGGCAATCTCCTCCATGGACCAGTAACGGCATTCAGAGACCTCCTCGTTCGAGACATCTATCTTGAAATTGCCGACAGCCGCGAAGACATTGACGAGCTCTTTCTCTGTCGAGCTTTCCCAAAGATACGTCTTAAGGTAGATTGGATTGAAAGCGCTGAAAGAGAGCTCTTCAGACGCTTCCCTGTACAAGGCCGTCTCCAGCAGTTCCCCATAATCGACATGTCCGCCGACAGCAGTATCCCACTTCCCGGGCAGGAGATCCTTTGACATGGACCTTTTCTGCAAAAAGAGTTCTCCAGAACGGTTCAGTATATGGAGATGCACGACAGGATGAAGCAGTTTCAGTCCTGAATGGACCATTTTCCTGGGAGCCTGACCTATCACAAGACCATTCTCCTCAACGACAGGAAGCATCTCGGCTCCCTTGGTCGGCCGCAATCCCGGCTTGTCTGAACTCGGGAGCGGGAGAAGAGGGGCGGGATCTACCGGATATATTAATTCAAACATTTGATTCTCAATAATTAATGATCCTCAGTTCTTCTTCAGAGTATAGGAGCTTATCCGTGAGATCGGGCGCTATTCTGGCAAAAAGCATAAAGAGTCCCAGGAAAAGCACAACCGAGGCGGCGACCCAAAGCGCGGCGGCAAGCCAAGGCTCCCTTTTCCGCTCAGGCTCAGGCTCTGGCTCAGTCACTTCCACAACCGCCAATGCGTCATGAAGCTCTTGTACCGCGGCGGAAACCTCCTCCGGAGTCTCCTCATGGGTCTTCAGGGACACCGGTTCCAAGCCGAAACCATAAGGATAGATGTCCAGATCCTCGTCAGCGATGAAAAAGAAGGTGTTCTCCTTAGTGGCTCTCAGGCGGCCAAGCCCAGGCAAAACGATAAGTTTCTTGGACTGAAGGGTTTCCTTTAGTCCTGAGACGAACTCATTGATTATGTCTGAGGCCTGCGACTTGTCTATCCCGTTAGTTTCGGAATAGAAATCAACCAACAGGCTGTCTTTCTCATTCCAGCGCTGGCGGAAAGAAAGGCGACGATAGGGAGGATTGATTGTGTACCCTTTGTCTGAAAAAGTTGAGGGAACCAATTCCGAGACGAACGTCCCCAGTCCCGGTAACGTAACTTCATCATTGTCAAGGATCAAGTCTTTGACTATGTCGGAAAAGAGGTCAATGTCCATCTCTTTTGAAAGGATTAGTACACAAATATACGTAAAAAAACATTCAAAAAAATTTGGATAAATGTCTTTTTGTTGTACCTTTGCAATCCCGAAAGGGAACTAACCTTCCTCAATAGCTCAGTTGGTTAGAGCACCTGACTGTTAATCAGGGGGTCGTAGGTTCAAGTCCTACTTGAGGAGCAAGAGAACAAGCACTTCCGAGTGCTTGTTTTTTTGTATATTTGTGGCAATTGTGATTCACATGAGCCCACAGACAGCAGCGCAAATCGACAGCATCAATGTCACCCTTAACGCAGGAGGCATGAACACGATCAACATCGTGTTGGCTTTTGTCATGTTCGGTGTCGCCCTCGGCATCAATCCCCGAATCTTCGCCGAGGTATTCAAAAAGCCCAAATCAGTTCTCCTCGGCATGTTATGCCAGCTCGTTCTGCTGCCCGCATTCACATTTCTGCTGGCCATCCTGATGGGACCTTGGATATCCCCGATGATGGGGCTGGGAATGATCCTGGTGGCATCTTGCCCCGGTGGAAACATCTCCAATTTCATGTCTTCCCTGTCGAAGGCCAACGTGGAGCTCTCGGTCTCGCTGACCGCGATCAGCACGGCCTTGGCGGTCATCCTCACCCCGGCGAACTTCTACATCTGGGGCAACCTTTACCTCCACACCGCCAAGATAGCCACCGAAGTACCGAAATTAGTTATCCCGCTTTGGGATGTTTTCAAGACCATATTCATCCTGCTCGGGATACCCCTCACCCTCGGAATCCTGTCATCCCATTTCCTGCCGAAGGTGGCGGAGAGAATGAAAAAGCCTTTCCAGTGGCTCTCGATCCTGTTTTTCATAGCGATGGTGATTCTTTCCTTCGCAGGCAACCTGAAGGCTTTCCTAAAGTGCGTCAAATACATATTCCTGGTAGTGCTTATCCATAATCTGCTGGCTTTGGGAATCGGATTTGGAACCGGTACGGTCTTCAAGGTTCCTTTCCGGGACAGACGGACTCTCACTATTGAGACAGGAATCCAGAATTCAGGATTAGGCTTGGTGCTATTGCTTGGAACTCCGATCTTCGCGGGGTTCCCTCCTCATGGAGGAATGCTGGTGATAACAGCTTGGTGGGGTATATGGCACATAATCTCCGGACTCACGATCTCCACAATATTCAATTTGAAAGACAAGAAAGTTTGAGGCCAGAATGGGGGCGCTTTACGATAAGGACTGGAGATATTCCCTTGCGAGGATTTGGTGCGACGATGCTATCCGAAGCATGTTCAATAACATATGCTCCGAAGGGAAAGAGAACGTGCCCACCGATGGAGCGGTCATCCTGGCTCCAAACCATTGCAATACAGTGATGGACGCCCTTGTCATCCTGCAGGACTGGAAGGACGCCACACTCTTCGGAGCCAGGGCGGACGTGTTCCGCAAGCCACTGGTCAGAAAGATACTCCGCTTCCTTAAGATACTCCCCCTCCCGAGAGCCCGTGATGGCGCCAAAGCTGTCCTGGACAACAGAGCCACTATTGAGGAAGTTGTTGATTGTCTGGATCATGGGATGAGATACTGCATGTTCTGCGAAGGCTCCCACCGAACCATGCACTCCCTTCTTCCGTTGAAGAAAGGGATTGTCCGGACGGCCCTCGCGGCAAACGAGCGGTTCGGAGACCGCAAGCCTGTCTATATAGTCCCCGTAGGTCTTGAATATCAGGACTACTACCGGATCAAGACCCCGCTCACTATCCGCTACGGGAAGGCGATCAATGTGACCGAATTCGTTTCCTCAAATCCGGAAATGATTGAGAGCCAGGTATATAGACACATATTAGATACACTCAAGGGCCGGCTCTCCTCCCTAATCACCTGCCTCCCCGACGACTGGACTTACGATGGCCGGTGGGCCTTGACCAAAATGTCCGGAAAGGAAGCCGCCATGGCCGCCGATAAGGAGAAGATAAGGGACGCGGGGAGATTCGACGCCGAGCGTAGAGATGAGAAATTGTCCTTCCTCTCATTCCGAGAAGGCGGGAACCTTCTCCTGACCGCAGGGAAAGGCATTGTGTTCCTGCTGTTTCTTCCGCTAATTCTTTTCGCCGCGGTGGCGGCGGCTCCAATGTGGCTTATTTCCGCTTACTTGGCGAACAGCATCGAGGATAAGGCCTTTGTCAGGACCGCCCGTTTCGGAGTCAAGTTCGCGCTGATGCCCTTGCTGATGATCATCTGGGCTGTCGTTTTCTTCATTTTCCTGCCATTCAAGGTGGCGCTTATCGCTTTCCTTTTGTCATTCTGGTCCCACAGCATTTTCTATGAGGCTCTGGAGCGGGGGCGCATCCTGCTTTCTGACATCAGACTGGCGATGGGTCATAAAAAACTGAAAGAATCATACTCTAAATGTCAAATTCAAAAAATATGAAAAAAACCATTCTGATCGCGACCATAATGATGGGTTGCTTCCTTTATTCGAACGCTCAAGAGGTCACCAAGACCGGCCTGAACTTCGGACCGCTACCCGCAGTGGGGTATTCGTCTGACCTGGGTTGGCATTATGGCGCCCTAACCGACATCTACTGGTACGGTGACGGATCCACCTACCCGGAGTACATGTGGAAGGCAAATGTCGAAGTCTCGCAATATTCTAAGGGCAAT
Organism: uncultured Bacteroidia bacterium; assembly: GCA_902785825.1. Taxonomy (GTDB): domain Bacteria; phylum Bacteroidota; class Bacteroidia; order Bacteroidales; family UBA932; genus Cryptobacteroides. The sequence continues at coordinate 147,480 of CACZZZ010000001.1, read as the reverse complement.
ACGGTGCTGCACAGCTTCTTCGACAGCAAATATCTGATCCCCGGCTTGAGGGTTTCGGCCGCGGTCTCATATTTCGGAAACAAGACATATTCCTTCTACGGATTCAACGGTGCATCCTCCCTGTACATCCCTGAACTTGACGGGATTACGGACGGAGGACAGGGATTCTTCCTGATGAGAAGGGACATCTTCCGCGTCATGACCTGCCTCCAAGGCACATTCGGGGACAGCAAGTGGGGATGGGCTGGCGGAATCACCTACTGGAACATGAACACCGGACACGCGAAGAACAAGGGGCTGGACGCGATGAACGACCTTTCCCTATACGACCTTTACGTCGTCCATAATGTGATCCCACAAAAGGAAATAACTGGCGGACAGCACCTTGAATTCAAGGCCGGAGTGGTCTATGACAGTCGCGACCATGAGAACAACCCCTCCAGGGGAGCTAATCTGGAGGTATATGCCTTCGGCTCGCCGGACATCATCTCCAAGCACGACAACAGTTACCTCAAACTGGCCGCCCACTGGAAGCAGTTCTTCCCCGTAGTCCAGAACAGGCTGACCTTCGGGTATCATCTCGCCTATCAGGGTCTTGTGGCCGGGAACGCTCCATACTATCTGCTCCAAAGCATCCAGTCGCTGAACATGAAGCAGATCAACACCGAAGGACTCGGTTCGACTTGCACGGTCCGAGGCACGACTTCCAACCGTCTGATGGGAAATAGCTATGCCTGGTCCAATTTCGAGCTTCGTTGGAGTTTCGCCAAGTTCCGCTGGATCAACCAGAACTGGACCCTGGCGACCAATCCGTTCTTCGACGCGGGAATGATTGTCAGCCCCTACAGAGAGGAGGAGATGAAGAGCCTTCTTGGAGACAAGACTGTCGTCGCCAAAGTTGACGGCAAGGAGTACACCGCTGCTGATTTCTACACTTCCCAGGCAGAGAAATTGCACATGGGAGTCGGAGCTGGACTGCACATCATCATGAACCAGAACTTCAACATCAACTTCGAGGTCGGGAAGTGCCTGGATCCGAACGATGGCAATATCGGAGTCAACGTCGGTCTGAACTATATTTTCTAAGAATCCTACCGCATGTCGCGGAGACGGACATCGATTCCGGGAAGGCGTCTCGGAATCGGTGTTATGTCTGTTTGGCTGAAGTGATAAGGAATCAGCACCTTGGGCTCGAAAGCCTTAGCAGCCGAGACGCATTGGTCCACAGTCATGGTGTAAGGCTGGTTAACTGGCAGGAAGGCCACATCAATATCCTTAAGGTCAGCCATTTCCGGAATGTCCTCAGTGTCCCCCGCCGCATAGACGCGCAGGCCGTCGATAGTTAAAACATAACCGTTGCCGTTACCCTTGGGATGGAATTTCTCACGACCAGGAGTGGTGTTGTACGCCGGAACTGCTTCCAACTTGATTTTACCCTCGCAAAGTTGCCTCGTCTCCCCATTGCGGATCACCTCTCCCCTACCAATCTTATCCCGGCTGGTCTGATTGAGAATCAGGGTAGTGTTCTCACCAGTGAGGGTAGCTATGGTAGCATCCTCCAGATGGTCCCCATGCTCGTGCGTCACAAGGATGACATCGGCCTTGGGAAACTCTGAGGAGTAATCGGTCGGCTTACCCAATCCGGAGACTGGATCGATATGGATAGTGAGACCATCATAACAGATCGCCAGGGAGCCGTGCTTTATAAGGGTAATGTCAACAGGCTTGCCGGAAACGGTTCTGAACCGCTCCACCTCATATTTCGTCACGGGCTTCCCGGCCTCTGTCCAAGCCAGATAGCCTCCTTTGAGATTAAACACCTCGAAACCGGCCTTGTCCAATGCCGCGGCGGCCTCTGAGGCCCTTTTTCCGCTCCTGCAATAGATGTACAAGGGCGCGTTCTTGTCATAGGCGGCGGAGACTTTATCCACAAAGGTCGAATCGTACCAGTCGTAGTTGACGGCCCCGACAAGATGGCCTTGGGAATATTCCTCAGGAGTGCGTACATCGATCAGCCTCACGGCAGGGAAATCCTCAACCTTGCCGGCAAAACCATCGACATCGAGATTATTCACTGACGCTCCGCAAGAGAAGAGCCCAAAAAGTGAGAATGCCATAAAAACAGAGAACAACTTATTCATATTCAGGTTTCTATCTATTTCTAGTCCAATCTAAGAGAGGCAGTTCCAGTTTCAGGGTCACATTGCGGCCCGGGTTGTGGATCCCGACATACTTCAGCCTGCTGAGATGATCGAAATAAACCTCATCCGTCAAATTGTCCGCTATAAGGCTGACTGTCGCGATCCTTTTCCCCTTCCGCATAACCTCCGTGGAAGCGGAAACTCCGACCAAGGTGTAACCTTCAGTGGCTGTCTCGGTTCCGGGGAGGAAATGATCCTGGGAGAAATGCCTGTCTATCCGCAAAGATACATAATTATTATTCAACACCTTCCCGTCATGAGTGATTTCCCATTTCAATTCTCCGCTTATCCTTGGAGCCGGGATCAGCGGGAGGTCACCGTCGCCGGAAGTGCCACGGACAAACGAATATGAAGTCCCTATGTGGAGACTATGGATAGGGTGGAAATCCACGGAAGCCTCAAGGCCGCGCAGCAGGGCTTCTCCGGAAGTGTAGGCATAAACATCGTGATCCTCAGCGACTTCCCCGGTTTTTTCGGCGAAAATGTAGTTGTCTATCTTGTTGCGGAAGGCCGCGACCGTGAAGAAGAAGTGCTCGGTAGTCCAATCCATACCGAGATCGCCCTGGAGACTGAACTCGGGATTCAGGTCATTGTTGCCGACCTCGTAACGTACAGTCCCTTCGTGGACACCGTTAGAGGCAAGCTCACTAAGGTTCGGAGTGCGGAAACCGCGGGCGACATTCGCCCTGATATTCAAGTTCTTGACAGGTGCGAAGACAACGCCGAAACTGCCTGTGATACCCTGGAAATTCCTGGTGAAGTCAACGAACTTGTCCTCAAGGGAAAAAGAATGCAGATGCCTGATGTCACCTCGCAGTCCCCCGGATAGATGGAACAATCCGAGTTGTTTAGAGCCAGTCGCGAACACCCCGGCGTCGAACAGGTTGTATGCCGGAATCAGGACCTCCTCACCGAGATTGTCGCTGGTTTGGAACATACCGCCAAGACCGGCTGAATATTTCCAACCGGCGTTCTCACCCGAGATGTATTTCAAATCATAATTAAGAGTGTTAAGCTTGAAGTCCAGTTCCGCCTCGTCCACCTCTTCCTCGAACTCCTGGCGGCGGTTCTGCTGGAAGCCGACAAGAGCTTTGATCCTTCCCTCACCTACCCGGATCGAATTGTCCCATGAGGCTTTGTAGTGGTGCACATGCTGGAAAGGGAGCTCAAGTCCATAACCGGTCGGGCCGGCAAGGATACCGTCCTCAAAGCCCTCGATCATTCCCGGTGTCAAATGGTATAATCCAAGCGTCATACGGGAGAAGCCCCATTTCCTGTTGGTTCCCACTTTCCCGGTCAAAGCCCTCTCGCGGAACTGCGAGCCAGGCACAAGCCCATCGGCACTATTACGATAAGCATGGGCATATTTGTCACTAAAACGGGCATCCCAAAACATCTTGCCGCTGTTACCGGCATGGTAGAGGCTATATGCCGCCAGGCCGCTGTTGCTTTGATACTCGCTAGAAAGGCCCGCCGTGAATGAATCTGGAGCCATATTGGGATCAGGATGGAAAATGATGACTCCGGCCAAAGCGTCCGAGCCATACATCAGGCTGGCTGGGCCTTTTATTATCTCCACATTATGAACACCATTGGCGTCCACCTCGATCCCGTGCTCATCTCCCCACTGCTGGTCTTCCTGACGTATGCCGTCTGAGATGACCACGACCCGGTTGTAGCCCAGGCCCCTGATAACAGGCTTGGATATTCCGGAACCTGTGGTGACCTGACTCACTCCCGGCTCCCGGGAGATGGCGTCGATTATATTCCCTGAGGCTACTGACCTCAACTCTTTGAAATCCAAGAGACTGACAGCTGTCGAAGTCTCGCCCAGCTTGCTCTCGCCTGTCAACCATGTGACTATCGACTCATTCAAACGCAGATGCCGCGAGAAGACATCCGTAGAGTCCTGTGCTGAAGCGGAAAACGATCCACAGATAAGGAAGAACCAGAGAGCCAGGGATCCGCGTCTCATTTTCCGAGCTTTTCCTTAAGATGTTTATGGGAGGGATGGCTTTTTAGGATCTTGTCCCCAAGCTCTGCGCGCCGACGCTCGTAATAGTCGTGACGGGCCGGATTCTCAGGGAACCAGCCGCGGAGCACCCTCATCTCCTGCGAGATCACCTCATGGATGCCCCAGAAGCATGAGAAAGCGAAAGCCGCGAGAATGGTGGAAAGGACCAAATTCTTCGTGAACAGGGAAAGGACACTGAGGATGATCCCCGCGGCGCAGAAAACCATCCAGCTTTTCCTGCCCCAGTAATATTCCATCTTAATCGTGATCGGGTGGCATATTCCTATTATAAGGAACACAGACACGCCCACTATTATTCCATTAAAATTCATTTCGTTGACATTATTTTCTGGTAGGCGAGCCTCTCGTCGCCCGACTCCAGATAGATTATGCCGCAATATGTAAAACCGTGTTTGGCTATATTGTGGCGCATAATTGAATTATCCCGATGGGTGTCAATCCGGATGTTCGGATCCCGATCGAAACAGAAATCCATCATGTCGGAGAATATTCCATGAGCCTCCGGATAGCTCGCTATCCGGTGTATGACATGATATGGCAGAACATCATCAATCCACTCTCCGCCTTCGATATAAGAATATGTCGGTTCAGGAGAAGGCAGGAAGGCGAAGTAGCCGGTGACACGGCCGGAGTCCTCCACGACAAAACCTCCGCTCCTGTTGATATCCGCCAATATCGCCTCGCTGGAAGGATAACCGTCAGACCACTGGTTCATGTTCCCGTCAGAGCGCATTATCCCTTTAGCGGCATCCAGGACGGGCATTATCCCATCCAGATCGGCGGCAGTGGCCTCACGTATGATTCTTCCTTGGCGAGTCATGAGTTAACAAAGATAGCAATAATTGCCGTCTCGCCAAGGAAGTAGGTCAATTATAACGAATTAATAAACTCGACTACAGCGTCACGGTCTTCCTTGGAGAGGTTGTAGAACTTCTCCGTGGACTCATAAGCGTCGCTCTTCCTGCTGTAGCCGTGCCACATGATGGCCTCGATGACATTCCTCGCCCTGCAGTCGTGGATCCTGTCCTCAGACCCGGTGTTGGCCCTGGAGAGTCCCCTACCCCAAAGAGGGGTCGTACGGAACCAGCTCCCATGGATCCCATTCTTCATGAACAGGCGGTGCTGGATCATGTCAGTGTAAGGGTAAATCTTCTGGTTACGGTATCTTGGGAGCTGCCTGCCCTTGGTGATCGCGGGAGCGTTATTCAGCCCGCCTACAGGCACGACGAAGTGCCCCATACGCACGTTAAGGGCCCTCGCGAAAGACTTCTGGATCCAGAACTGCTCGAGCTCAACCTCTCCGCCTTTCTCGATCTCGGTTTCCCACTCGCCAGCCTCGGTGTACTCTTTTTCCACAGCCGAACCTGTGCCTGTGTGCTCGAACTCGATCTCACTTTGCATCGTCCAGCCCTTCCCGAAGTCGTATCCGAGATAGATCACGGCGTGGGGTATGTCAAAGCGGCCATGGCTCTTGTCGTTCTTGTAATTGTCGGGATGGGAATACCTATAAACATTGTCGCTGTAAAAGTGCCTGCTCAAGGCGACTTCTCCGTAACCACCGATCACAAGGCGGTTTCCATTTTCCTGGGCCACTGCCCCGAAGGCCATCAGAAGGCCGGAAATCAGTATTATTAAAGCTTTTCTCATAATCAGGTCGCAAATTTCCTGTTTTAAAAGTTCCCCCGCAATCCCCATTTATTGTTAATTATTGGGGAGAACAATTATATTCGCGACTATGTTACTTAAAGATTCAAGACCACATTACGACATCCTTGACGGCCTTCGAGGAGTCGCCGCCCTGATCGTCATAGTTTACCATGTGTTCGAGCTTTTCCCCGGAACGCCGGTGCCTCATGGCTACCTCGCGGTGGATTTCTTCTTCATCCTTTCCGGCTTTGTCATCGGTTATGCCTATGACGGCAGATGGGATAAGATGACAACCGGAGGATTCTTCAAACGCAGGTTGATACGGCTGCATCCGATGGTGGTGATGGGAGCCGTCATAGGAGCCATCACATTCCTTCTGCAAGGGAGCGTCCAGTGGGACGGCTCGAAAGTCGGAACCGGCTGGGTCATGCTCGCCATGCTGTGCGCGATGTTCATGATCCCATCAGCTCCCGGGATGTCAAGGGAAGTCCGAGGCAACGGGGAGATGTTCCCCCTCAACGGTCCCTCCTGGTCCCTCTTCTTTGAATATATCGGTAATATACTTTATGCTCTCCTGCTCAGGAGGCTTCCAAAATGGGCCCTGGCGGTTCTCTGCGCTGTCTCCGGCGTCTTGCTCGCCGGTATTGCCGCGCATGACGGTTTCCTCGGTGTCGGCTGGTCATTCATAGATGGAGGTTTCTGGGGAGGCCTTGTAAGGATGCTTTTCCCTTACACCGCAGGTATGCTGATGGCAAGGGTCTTCAAGCCTGTCAAGATAAAGGGTTCTTTCCTCCTTTGCTCGGTCATGCTACTTACTGTGGCCCTGCTCCCCGCTATTGGCGGGCAGGCTTGGCGCAACGGCCTGTTCGAGGCATTCTGCGTGATCGTGGTATTCCCTTGCCTGGTATGGCTGGGAGCCTCTGACACCTCATACGGTTCCCGGACAAAAGGGGTTTGCGCTTTCCTTGGGGATCTGTCCTACCCTCTATACATGGTCCACTACCCTATTTTCTACCTGTTCTATAGCCACATAGGATTCGACGGGAACGGGGTGTCAAAGACATTCGCGGAAGCCTGGCCAGCGGCATTGCTGACAGTGGCTGTCAGCCTGGCGCTCGCCCTCGTCTGCATGAGGTTCTACGACCGTCCCGTAAGACGTTATCTTTCCTCTATATAACCGGCTGAACGGGTTTTGAGATTATCCAGTAATAATCAACGTATTGAATGAGTAAGCTGGCACGGAGAGGGCCTGTTCCCGACCGAGAAGACGCACTCGGAGAACCATAGGCTTCTCCAGCGGATTTGCTGCCACCAAAGCGATGCTGCCATCCGGGTTAAGGAAAGCCAGGGCATCCGTCCCTGCCGGCAGGCGCAGAAGCCGAGCGCCACTCTGGACATAATGGCTCATATGCTTGAGTAGATAGTACTCAATCGTATAACGGAAAGTATGTTTCTCTGAATCAACAGTCACCAGCGAATTCTGACGCCATCCCCAGCGGCTCAAACCGTTTTCCGGCAGTACCATATTCCAATAATCGTATGCGCTCACACCATTCGAGAGATAGTGCTTCATCAGCTCCCAGGCATGCGAGACGCCACTCCAATCGTTTCGGCCATTGCCGCATTCCTGTTCGGTCATCATTAAATCCATCCCAGGATATTTTTCCTTGACGACAGGTAATGCCGAGCGTCCAGCCCACTGGAAACCGACTCCCTTGATGTATTTCCCTGCGACAGGATCCGTGAGTACCGAGTCAATCAAGGCTACTTTAGGCCTTTCACACGTGCCGAACCAAAGGTCCACCCCCAAACGGTCCATTCTCGGTCCAAGGTGAGATATAAAGCGAGTCAAACCAGCGGATGTCCAACAACAGCTTGGGAAATTCTGATCCGAGTTGGGCTCGTTTTGCGGCATTACCATCGAGATATCGATACCGTGTTCACGGTAGGCTTGGATGTATTTCTCGAAATACAAGGCATAAGCCTCAAAGAATTCCTCCTTCTGGATGAACATATCCTGACCCTCATAGCCTCGCCCGGATTCAGGGAGATCGTTCACTTTGTCAGGCCGCATCGCGTAATGATGGTTATATTTCATCCAAGTCGGAGGGCACCAAGGGCTGGCCCAGATGGTCATGTCAGGATTGCGGCTCAAAGCTTCCCGGATCAGCGGGATCAGCCATTGTTCATCATGGGAGACGGAGAATCTTTCCATCCCGAAATCCTTGTCCACCTCGTCGTAGGAGTACCAATCCAAGCTGAAATCATTGGCTCCCACAGGAGTACGGTTGATGACGAGGTTCGCGCCCTGTCCTGGAACGAACAGTTCGTCCAGCACGGCCTTACGGTCAGATTCCGTCAACAGGCTCAAGGAGTAAGCGCTCAACTCGCTGAAGGACACTCCAAAACCCCGGATAGCTTGTCCTGTGCTGTCAGGACATATTTCGATGACAACCACGCTGTCGCCAGAAGCTGGCAGCGGGCTCCCGACTTGCCAAGGCATATCCATAGTGCTGGAGACATACTCTTGTATTGTAAGAGCCGGATGGCAGGCCGTCATGACGACCAACGCCACAGTAAGTATGACAAAAACCTTCTTCATGATGTACGCAATTGAAATGTTAACGCTTTGTTTTCCAAGGGAAATACCTTGAGACGGACGCCTGATAGGTGGCATATTCAGGATATTTGCTTCCGCTGATCTGTTCTCCGAGGGCAGAGCTGCCGAGGAAAAGAACCACCAGAAGAAGCGCCCCTATGACGCTCCAATTGAATATTCCGATTCCGGCGCCAATCGAGAATATATAGAAGGATATCCATGTCGCTTGCTCGGCGAAATAATTCGGATGACGGCTGAGGCCCCACAAGCCGGTAGTGTTGAAACCCTTATTGTAAGGCGCTGGCAGTTCCTCCAGTTTGCGTCCCTCCCATATCATCGCCCATTTGCGGGTCTGGAAAGCCCATTGCTGCTCGTCGGCCACTGTCTCGTAAATGATGAAAGCGAGCATCAGGACGGCGGCTATGATGTCAACCAGGCCAAATGGAGCGGACGAGCCCATGGAGACCAGGGCCGGGAAGGTAATCATCAGCACAAGGGCATTCTGGTAGATGGAGATGAAAAGGAGGTCGAACAGCATCCAAGCCCAGCGCTTGCGGAAGGCAGGGCCGCTTCTGACGATGCTCCACCTGTAGTCTTCAGCGCCTTCCCAGAACTTGAGCCGGTAAGCGCCCTTCCGGGCGAAGTTGAAGGTGAGCCTGGCACCCCAGAGAGTCGCGAGGACAGCCATCACGACAAGCCTGACGGAAAAACCTCCCTTAGCGGCTATAATCCACGTATATGCGATAGGAAGCAAGCTCCATAGCTTATCCATCTGGGAGTTGTTCCCGGTTATCTCCCCGACAATGAAGCAATATGCCGCGGAGCACCCGGCGATGATCCCAAGGACCTTCAATGTGTCAAGCTGTGTTGAGTCAAGGGAAGGCCCAACATGGATATACAGTAAAGGACAAACGATGAGCGACAACCCCAGAAGGGTCCCCATCAAAGGAATATTCATTTTCATAGACTCTCCAAGGACTCAAGGTCGATATCAGGAACAGGGTTGCCACCGGTTCTGTTGAAGACGGTTCCATATTCAGTCTTATCATTGAAGAACCCGCAGTTCTTCAAGAGGAAGCGGGAGCCATCGGAAGCGCCGTACATGTCTCCGCGCATGCCGCTCCGGCCGGTATTGTCGCAGGAGAACCTTGCCGAGGTGACCTCTTTCCAGGTTCCATCCGTCATCCGGACCCACTGGTTGCCGAAAAGGACACTACGAGGCAGGAAGCCGGTGTTGGGGTCAAAACACTCCAGGAAGGAGTACGCGCCTTTGTACCAAGTGTCGGTGTGCGGGCGGCGGAAGGATGCGAGGAGGTGCCACTGACCCTCCTCATCGCAGAAATAACCCGTGTAGTCGGTGTTTCCCTTTCCGTCCGGACGGACATGGACCAGAGTCCCATAGGTCTTTCCAGGCTTCCAGGGATAGGTCATGAAGCTCTGACCTCCGGATCCTTCCCCTCCAAAGTCTTGAGCGGTCACGCCATCACCTTTTTGGAGAGTCTTGACGCGCATATCCTCGGGGATAGTCCCTGGATTATCTGTCTTATAAGGGCTCCACACTGAGAAAAGGATCGTGTTGGGGCCGTCCGTATGAGTCTGGATGCCCATATATCCCTCACTGAAACCTGTAAGCATGTAGTAGGTGGCCGGGACGTTACCTTCTTCGGGAACAGTGGCCTCATTGTAAAACCACTCTGCGTCACCTTCCGGAAAATCGTAGAACAGATGCACGGACGGGCCGCGGCGAGACCAGTAGCTATCATCTCCCTTGTCTTCAGGGGTATAGTCCAGTTTACCGGAAAGGGCTGTCCCACTGGCATAAAAGCGGTTGATCCGGGAGAACTGAGCCCGGTCCGGCTTCGCGGAGCTTCCCTTTATGTCAACCCGCACATAGCCAGGCTCCTTAACATCGAAATCACCAATGTCAAAGGTTCCGGATGCCGTGATCTTGACCTTATGTGACTGTTCCCCGCAGGTGAAAGAGAATTCATGCTCCTCTGTCCCGGAAGGTTTCACGGCCTGGAAAGCCAGGTGCAAGGTTCCTTTCCCCTCGGTCCGGAAAAACATCGAGAGAACCGTTTGGGGATCATCCCATGACTTGAGGGTGCTCTCGTAGGTATCAATGACCTTAGGAGCCTCTTCGAAAAGGGAGCCGCCCGTGGCAGTGACAAACACATTTCCCCGGAAGGGTATGACTTTGGCGTCCCCTGCCGGTTTGAAAGGGACTGTCGATGGATTCCCGCAGGACGCGGCAATAATCATGACCGGCAGTAACGCTTTGAATAGAATACGCATAACCATCTTATCTTTGCCCAAAGATAATGTTAAAATCCTTTGACGGCAAAAAATGATTAGTCTATTCAAAAGTTACTGCCAGTCTTTTACGACCAGCTATTTTTTCACAAACTCAACCCGGCGGTTCTTGGCCCTTCCCTCTTCGGTGCCATTGTCAGCGATAGGGCTGTGTGATCCCTTGCCTACGGCGGTGAGACGGTCGGCCGGGATACCGTTCTTGACGAGGGCGGCCACGATTGCCTCCGCTCGCTTCTGGCTCAGCGGATCATTGACGGCGTCGCTGCCAGTCGCGTCGCAGTGGCCCTGAACCTCGAATTTGAGGCTAGCGTCTTTCTTCATCAATTCCGTAATGCGGCTTATCTCGACCATGGATTCGGGCTTCAAGGTAGCCTTGCCGGTGTCGAAGGTGATGGCGTAGGTGACTATCTTCCCGTCGGAGGCCAGACGGTCATAAAGGGGAACTGCCCCCTTCGCCAGGCGGACATTGCTGATGCCGCTGTAGGCATATTGGGAAACACTGTTGAAATAGAGATATCCGGGGGCTTCCATGGCCGGTACATTGATGATGCGCACACCGTTGATATAACCCTTGAAGGCCCTCTTGTTGAAGGAAAAGGCATAATGGTTCCATTCGCCAGCCTTCAGCGGATTGTCCTTTCCATTATATCCACCGAGACCCGGGTTGAGACCCAGTTCTTTTTTGCCGTAAGTTTCGGAATCCGAACCGGGTTTACGAAGACTCCATTCCATGTCTGAAGATCCGTCTTCCCTATAGCGGAAAATAACATAGCTGGAAGCATTGTAATAGTCGGAGGCGCCGCGGTCTCCAAACCTAAGCTCCATGCCAAGTTCAGAGCCGCCGTATTCCGACATGGGAGCGACATAAAGGTCGAATTCCAGGGTAAAAATCTCAGGCAACCAGCTCCATTTATCCTTCATGAGTGGCATCACCTGCCCAAGGCCATTGTCTGTAAATGCCAGCACCTTCCGGCCTTTCACCGACGCTGTCTCCACGTAACCGTCAAGAAGATCCCAGCGCAGCGGGAACTCTCCAAGTTTCTCGTTCTCAAAGGTGTCCTCGAAAAAAATCTCGTCACCAGGGACAAAGTCGGTCTTGGCGTATGCGGTCTGGGTTTCACTCTTCTGCCCGAAGGCAAGATTACCGGCAAGGATGACACCGGCGGAGATCAAAGCAATCTTTTTCATATTCTAACATATTAAAGGATTTTCATCTCAAAGGCTTTCCGCACGATTTCCGCTGATGTGGATGCGGAGAATTTGACAAGAAGCTGCTTCCTGTACCACTTGACGGTCTCCGGGCTCAGTCCCAGGTCTTGAGCGATCTGCGGAGTGGTTCTACCTATCGCGACTTCCTGAAGGATTGACTTCTCCCTTCTTGTCAGTTTGATGTCATTTGCTGTGATTTCGTCCATTTGTGGTTTTCGTTTTCGCGAATTTCGGCTATTTAATTGTCTTAAACACCACCCTTTCGGGTGGCAAACTCCACCCCAAAGGGTTGAAAATGGTCGATTTATATTTACTACCTTTGTCAATATGAGAAGAATAGGTATCATACTACTACTGACGGTTTTGTCAAGCGTAAAGGTTTTAGCGTACAATGACCATCGCGGCCACAACCTGGATTCCCTTGAAAGAGTGGTAGCGAGATGGACCCCAGATGCCATAGACCGCGCTTCGACCCGGGAACTAGTGGAGCTGAACCGGGCCTTTCGGGACCTAATGCTGGGCTACAGCGCCTTGAACGGCGAGAAATGCGCTTTCTATGCCAGTAAGGCGCTCTCCGTCTCTGAGCCGAGAGGCTGGGAGGAAGCCAACGCTGATGCTTTCCGATACCTGGGGCAATACTTCTGGGCTTCGGAGAAGTATGACAGCTCGCTCTTTTATTATCGGAAAGCGCTCTCTGCCGTGGAAAGGATGGCAGATGGGGCGACTTCCCCCACCGCACCGGAAGGATATTCCGAGCTTGCTATAGATGACACACGTTCGGCTCTATACGGGGCTATCGGCAACTTGTACAATATGATGGATTCCATTCCTCAGGCCATGGACTGGTACGGGAAAGCCGGCGCCATTTTCGACAAATATGGATGGAACCAGAGCAACGCCATCCTCTACTATAACATCGGGGAAACCTGGGTGGAACAGGGCGAGCTACGGAAAGCCACTCAGGCCTATGAGAGAGCCCTGGGGTATGGTCAAGGAGATTCCCTCATGGTAGCAATGGCCCGGAAAGGCCTTGGGCGTGTGTATATGGAGCAAGGGAAAACCGGGAAAGCGCTACAGTACCTCCATAAGGCCGATGAATATTTCTCTAATCATGAGAAAGAGGAATTGACCTTTACAAAAGAGAATTACGAATACATGTCGGCAGCGCTTCTCACCCAAAGGAAGCAACTGATATTCATAGCCTTAGGAGCCGCCCTTATCCTGTTGCTGTCACTTGTTTTACTTCTGATCGGAAAGAAATTGCGCCGCTCGAGGAAAGAACAGGCCGAAGTTTCCGCCGTCCTGGAAGAGACTATCCAGGAAACTCGTCGCCCCCATCTCGATGAAGACATCCCTCAAGTTTCCGAGCGGGAAAAAGAGATCCTGGACCTGCTGACCAAGGGGTACACTACTCCACAAATCGCCGAAGGTCTTGGGCTCAGCCCCGAGACCATAAAGTGGTACAGGAAGAAACTGTTAGTCAAATTTGACGTATCCAACACCGCCGAACTCGTGACAATGGCCCGGGATGCCGGAATAATATAAAAAAAGCACCACAGCTAAGCTGCGGTGTCATTACTTTTCAGCGGAGGCGGAGGGATTCGAACCCCCGGAACGTTGCCGTTCAACAGTTTTCAAGACTGCCGCCATCGACCACTCGGCCACACCTCCAGTATTTTGCAGACGCGAAGATAAAGATAAAATCGTTCCCGCCAAAAATTATTTCTTCTCCTTCGCTGTCTTTTGCTCCGGCTCATCGTTCCGGGCAAAGAACTTATATTGGAAGAAAATCAGATACAAAGCTCCGACAGTTACGCAACTGTCAGCGAAGTTGAACACAGGAGCGAAAAACAGGAAATCATTTCCACCCACAAACGGCACCCAATCGGGCCATGTCGTGTCTATGATCGGGAAATAGAACATGTCCACTACTTTCCCGAACATGAAAGGGGCATAATCAAAGATGATCCCGTAAAACAGGCTGTCGATGATGTTACCCAACGCCCCGGCAGTTATGAGAGTAAGCCCCAGAAGCACTCCTGTCGGAACCCTGGGAGTCCCGTCCTCGAGAAGAGCCTGGCCGCCATTCTCGTCAACTGATTTGCGGACTAGGGAAGAAATCCACCAGCAAAGGGCTGCAAAAAGCCCGATCCTGAAGAAGGAAAGCAGGAATTTACCAACGGAGCCTCCGAACTTCATCCCGAAGGCCATCCCCTCATTCTCGATGAACAGGATCTGGAACCAATTGCCTATCACGTGGATATGCTGTCCGATCTCCATGTTTGTCTTCACCACGATCTTAATGATCTGGTCAATCACAACAAGGAGAACGCCCAGCAGAAGCAGTTTTTTGCCTTTGGAAATATTCACTAGTTACGGCCTTTCTTGGCAAGCATTTCCTTGGCCTCGACGGTCAAGGTGGCATGAGGCACGAGACGGAGCCTCTCCTTGGGGATAAGCTTGCCTGTCACGCGGCACACGCCGTAAGTCTTATTCTCAATCCTGACAAGGGCAGCCTCAAGGTTCTGGATGAACTTGTACTGCCTCTGGGCGAGCTGGCTGGCCTCTTCTTTGGAGAGCTGATAGGCGCCGTCATCCTCCACGGTCTTGAATGACGGAGTAGTGTCCTCAATATCATTGCTCCCATTGTGCATAATCACTTTGCGGAGGGTATTGTACTCCTTTCTGGCCTTCTCAAGCTTATCATTAATAATGAGCTTGAATTCAGCAAGTTCCTCATCGCTGTAACGTGTCTTCTCCACCTCGGGAGCCGGCACATTCTCTTTCAAGTCCTCTGACATGGCTCAAAAATTAAATCAGGTTGTATTATCTTTTCAGCACCATCTTCAAGGCTCCGTCATCCCATTCCACATCGGCGGCTCCTTCTGGAGCTTCACCGGCACCACGCACCTCAATCGAGAGCGCCAGCGTCTGGGCTGAGACATAATCATTATAAATCTGGAGAGCGGACTCGACATCGTCGCGAACGCTTCCATCTGCAAATATAATAACTTCTATCTTATCAGTGACCTCAAAACCGCTGTCTTTTCTCAAATTCTGGATCCTGTTGATAAGTTCCCTGGCGACTCCCTCTTTCCTGAGTTCCTCAGTGACCTGGACGTCGAGGGCTATGGTAAGAGGTCCTTCCGTGGCTACAAGCCAGCCGGGCATGTCCTCAGAGGAAATCTCATAATCGGCGGGGCCAAGAGTGACATCACCGGAAGGCAGGCTCAGAACATATTCAGAACCAGCTGCCTGGGCATTCTGGATAGCGGAAATAGTGGCCTGGTCGAGCGTGGCGAAAGCTCCGGCAATCTCCTTCATCTGCTTCCCATAGACCTTGCCGAGAGTCTTGAAGTTGGGCTTGATCTTCTTGGTGATGATCCCGGTAGTGTCGGAGATGAACTCCGCCTCCTTGACATTGACCTCGCCTAAGATGATTCCCTTGACCTCCTCCAACTGCGTACGGACCTTATCCGAAATGACAGGGATGACCAGTTTGGACAGCGGCTGGCGGACCTTTATGGAGACTTTCCTGCGGAGAGCGAGGACCATCGAGGTCGCCTTCTGGGCCAGAGCCATCCTCTCCTCAAGATCAGTGTCGATAACAGAGGAATCAACCTCCGGCATAAGGACATAGTGTACCGACTCCTCCCCGTCAGGGACGAGATCAAGGTACAGGCGATCCATATAGAAAGGAGCGATCGGAGCCGACAATATTGCCACATCCACAAGGACTTCCCTCAAGGTCTGGTAGGCCGAGAGCTTGTCCTGGTCCATCTTTCCTCCCCAGAAACGTTTGCGGTTCAGGCGCACGTACCAGTTGCTGAGGTCGTCGCAAACGAAATCCTGGATCAGACGTCCGGCAGTCGTTATGTCGTAGTCCTCGTAAGCGGCCTTGACTTTCCCCTTAAGCGAATTGAGAAGGGATATGATCCACCTGTCAATCTCCGGGCGGCTTGAATATGCCACCGCGGGCGCCGCCGGATCGAAGCCGTCCACATTGGCGTAAAGGGCGAAGAATGAATATGTGTTGTAGAGAGTCCCGAAGAACTTCCTGCGTACCTCATCAACGCCGGCCTCGTCAAATTTGAGGTTATCCCAAGGCTGGGCGTTAGTCAGCATATACCACCTAAGAGCGTCAGCGCCATACTTGTCAAGCTCCACGAACGGATCGACCGCATTGCCAAGACGCTTGCTCATCTTGTTGCCGTTCTTGTCGAGGACGAGACCGTTGGAAATAACTGTCTTATAAGCTGGTGTGCCGCTGACCATAGTGTGGATGGCGTGCAGGGTATAGAACCATCCGCGTGTCTGGTCCACTCCTTCGGCGATGAAGTCGGATGTGCAGCCGAACTTCTCGGATCCGAGGTTGCGGAGTCCCTCCTGGGCGTAGGGCATAGCTCCGGAATCGAACCACACATCGATCAGGTCTGTTTCCCTGGTCATCTTCTTTCCGGAAGGGCTGACAAGGAATATGTTGTCAACGTAAGGCCTGTGGAGATCGATCTTATCATAGTTGGCCTTGCTCATGTCTGTAGGGTCAAACCCCTTGTCCTTCAAAGGATTGGAGGGCATAACTCCTGCTGCGACAGCTTTCTCGATCTCGGAATAGAGCTCAGCGACGGAACCGATGCAGATCTCCTCCTTACCATCCTCCGTGCGCCAGATAGGCAGCGGGGTGCCCCAGAAGCGGCTACGGCTGAGATTCCAGTCCTGGATATTCTCCAGCCACTGCCCGAAACGTCCGGTACCGGTCGATTCAGGTTTCCAGGTGATCGTCTTGTTGAGGGCGACCATCTCGTCTTTGACCGCCGTAGTCTTGATAAACCAGGCGTCAAGAGGATAATAAAGGACTGGCTTGTCCGTACGCCATGAGTGAGGGTAGCTGTGGGTGTGTTTCTGGATCTTGAAGCACCTGCCGTCCTGCTTCATCATCATGCAAAGATCGACATCCAGAGTAGGAGCGTCAGCGGGGATGGAATCATCAAACGAGTTCTTGACATACCGACCCGAGAACTCCTTGTAGGAAGGATCGACATGAGTCTTGACATATTCAGGATCAAGATCCTCGATCCGGCAGAACCGTCCCTCATGGTCAACCTGGGCCTGGCGTTTCCCGTCCTTGTCGATAACGATGATCCCGGGAACTCCGAAATTGGCGGAGACCTTCTTGTCGTCAGCTCCGAAGGTCGGGGCGATATGGACTATTCCGGTACCATCCTCTGTTGTGACATAGTCTCCTGAGATCACTCTGAAGGCCTCTCCCTCATCAACCGGGCTGAACCATGGAATAAGTTGCCTGTAATAGATCCCGACAAGGTCTGAACCCTTGACAGTGCCGTCAAGGATCTTATAAGGGACCAGTTTGTCTCCTGGCTTGTAGTCTTCCATCGGGATCTCAGCGGCCTTCGGGTTGAACCAAGCCCCGACAAGTTCCTTCGCCAACACATAGACCGCCTTGGCACCGGTGTACGGGTTGAAAGACAACACCCTGACATAGTCGAACTTCGGGCCGACGCATAGCGCCACATTTGAGGGCAGAGTCCAGGGAGTGGTGGTCCAGGCCAGGAAATATACCGGAACATCAACTCCAGCGAAAAGCGGCTCGGATTTCTCATCCCGCACTGCTTCAAACTGGACAGTGGCCGTCGTGTCAGTCACATCCTTGTAGCAACCAGGCTGGTTGAGCTCATGAGAGCTGAGGCCGGTTCCGTCGGATGGGGAATATGGCTGGATCGAATAACCTTTATAGAGAAGTCCCTTGTCGTAAATCTTTCTCAGAAGATACCAAAGAGTCTCTATGTACCGGTTGTCATAAGTGATGTAAGGATCGTTCATGTCCACCCAGTAACCTACCCTCTGGGTCATTTCCTCCCACTCCTGGGTGTACTTCATGACCTCCTCGCGGCAAGTCCTGTTATAGTCCTCGACGGAAATCTTATCACCTATATCCTCCTTATGGATCCCAAGTTTCTTCTCCACACCGATCTCAACCGGCAGTCCATGGGTGTCCCAGCCGGCCCTACGGCTGACTTTGTATCCGGTCTGGGTCTTGTAACGGCAGATGGCGTCTTTGATCGAACGGGCCATGACATGATGAATGCCAGGCTTGCCGTTAGCGGAAGGCGGTCCCTCGAAAAAGACAAACTCGGGAGCTCCCTCCCTAACCTCCAACGATTTCTCGAAAGCCTTGTTTTTTCTCCACCTCTGGAGAATCTCGTTACCTGTCGAAACCAGATCCAGTCCTTTGTACTCTTTGAATGTCATATTTTTCTTTCTAATTTTGCAACCGGAAAGGTCAGGACGCGTCCCGGTTACCGAAGATGCAAAGATAGGCATTTCCATGTTATTTTTCAATAAAATACTAAGGTGAACATAATCGACATCATCATACTGTGCTGCTTCATACCAGCCATAATCCGCGGCTTTTCCAAGGGCTTCGTTGACCAAGCATACTCTCTTATAGCCTTAATTGCAGGCGTATGGCTATCATTCAAATTCTCAGGCGCACTCGGGGACTGGCTCGTGTCTTTTGCGGACCTCCCTGCCGGCGTGCTCCATCTGATAGCGTTCGCCGTGATTCTCCTCGCGGTCATGTTCCTGGTTCATCTTGCCGGAAATGTTGTCGAGAAACTGTTGAAAGTCGTCATGTTAGGATGGCTAAACAAGCTTCTCGGAATAGTATTCGCGATCATAAAGGCTGTCCTCGTCATTGGTTTGGTCATCATACTCTTCGACGCGCTGAACAATACCATCCCGCTCGTCAAGGAGACGTCGCTGAGTGAGTCTATCCTCTACCAGCCCGTCAAGGACATCGCCAACACAGTCTTCCCTTACCTGAAAGAATTGATATTCAAGAAATAGCGAACTATGAACAGACTGATCATGATCGAGACTTCCACTTCCCTTTGCTCCACGGCGATCGCCGAGGACGGGAAGGTGATCGCAGAGAGAATCAGTGACGAGCCACGGGCACACGCCTCACTCACCGCCCTATTCGTCAGCGAGATGCTGAAGGAGGCAGGCCTGCGGGTCAGCGACTGCGACGCGGTCGCTGTAAGCGAGGGACCAGGATCATATACCGGACTGAGAGTGGGAGTTTCCACGGCGAAAGGATTGTGTTTCGGAGCGGGAATCCCCCTGATAGCTGTCGGTACCCTGGACACTCTCGTGTGGCAAGCGAAAGAAGAAGGACTGGTTCCTGAAGGTTGTAAATATATAGTGCCGATGATCGACGCCCGCAGGATGGAGGTTTACACAGGGGTCTTCACTCCCGAAGGGAAGCAAGTCACTCCAACAAAGGCCGAGGTCGTGACCGGGGAATCTTTCAAGGAATATCTCGCTGAAGGGCCGATTCTGTTCATCGGAGACGGAGCGATGAAGTGCGAGGGGACGATCGACAATCCTGGCGCCACCTTCATCCAACTCTCCCCCAAAGCCTCAGGCATGACAAGACCGGCCACAGAGGCTCTCAAACAGCATAATTTCAAGGATGTGGCCTATTTCGAGCCTTTCTATCTGAAGGAATTCGTGACCACTGTAAGCAAAAAGAAACTTTTTTAACCACATAATCAATCAACATGAAAATAGGAGTTGCCGGAGATCATGCCGGCTATGAGTACAAGAACAGGCTCGCGGAGCTATTGACAAAGAAAGGGCACGATGTGGCCGATTACGGGACCTACTCCGAGGTAAGTTGCGACTATCCGGACTACGCCCACGCGCTTGCCGAGGCGGTGCTACGTAAAGAAGTTGATCTCGGGATAGCTCTTTGCGGGACAGGAAACGGAATGGCGATTACCCTGAACAAGCATAAGGGCATAAGGGCCGGCCTGGCCTGGAACAGCGAGATCGGAAGACTCGTCAAGGCCCATAACGACGCCAATGTGCTTGTTTTGCCGGCCCGCTTCATCTCCTACCAAATGGCGACCAGGATCGTCAACACCTGGCTTTCCACACCTGTCGAGGAAGGGCGTCATCAGCGCAGGAGAGACAAGATAGACATTCAGTAATATTGGCCACACAAGCGTTAATAGCTGATTCCCGGACAATCGGGACACTTTTTTCGGGGAATATAGACGATTACCCTGAAGGCATTATTATCCCCATCGACAAGCCATACAGGTGGACTTCGGCCGACGTGGTCAGAAAGATAAAAAGGGCTGCCTGCAGGCATTTCGGCAAGAAAAACCTCAAAATTGGCCACGCCGGGACTCTGGATCCTCTCGCCACAGGAGTACTTCTCGTTTGCATAGGAAAGGCCTGCCGCCAGGCTGAGACTTTGCAGAAAGAGAGCAAGGAATATGTGGTGGGCATCTCATTCGGGGCTACGACGCCCTCCTACGATTTGGAAAAAGCCGTGGATAAGCTGTACCCTCACGACAATGTTTCGGAAAAGACTGTGTCTGAGACACTTCCCAAGTTCGTCGGAGAGCAGGAGCAAGTGGCTCCCCTTTTCTCGGCAAAATCCGTGGATGGGGTCCGGGCTTATGAGCTTGCCAGGAAACAGTTTAAGGACAGAGGATTAGCGAAGACTGATGTTATCGATGGCTTTGACCATTCGGTCGCTGAGACGCTCAATGTCCAGAAGATCACCATCTACGAGATGGAACTACTCTCGTTCAAAGCCGTGGCACCGCTGAATCTGGGCCGTACTCAGCCGCAGCAGTGCGGGAACGGCTGGGGCACTGTGAATCTGGGCCGTACTCAGCCGCAGCGAAGCGAGGATGGACGCGGCCCAGGTTCAGCAGTGCCACAGCAGGACAATGCTGTTGTGAAAGGACCGGACGGGAGGATCAACGTGGCTGACACGTCGGGACTGAACCTGCCCCTCGCGACCATCCGCGTCTCCTGCTCCAAAGGCACCTACATCCGAGCCTTGGCCAGAGACCTGGGAGAGGCCCTGGGAACAGGCGCCCACCTCAACTCACTACGCAGGACAAAATCAGGCGGCTTCAACGTCGAAACCGCCCTCTCAGTCACTCAAGCCGTCAGCTTGTTCACTACAAAAGATCAAGAGACACCCGCCGGTCAAGATAATTTACCCTGTCTCTTGAGACCTGCAAGACGCCTTTGACTTTCTCGAAATGAGTGATAGCCTCATCAAGTTTCCGGGGATCCGGAATCCTTATAGCTATCGCGTTGACAATCCTGTAGTCATAGATGATGGAGGCTCCGTATTTGCGTATCGCCTTCTTGAGAGGTTCCTTGCCGATCTCCATGTCGTAGCTGATCACAAGGACATCACGGGAATATTCCAATCCACCGTCCTTAGGTCTGGCCGGAGGAATCATTCCCGGCGAGGGAATATCCGGAGAATCAAAAGAGTCCACCCTGGCCAGCTGCTTCTCAGTGCGGCTCATGGTGCTACATCCCGCCAGAAAGCCTAAAGCCACTGGCAGAAACGCGAGGAAAAACGCATGTCCCTTACTCATCATCTTAATCGAAAACCGGATTAATTCCCTGCAAGTTTGAAGCCAGAGGACGCCCATTCAGTCATATTTCCTCCATCATCATAAATAAGGTAACCCTCCACATCTGACTTCGTGTTGATGAAATCCCTGGCTGCCTCCAGGCCTATGACCATGCAATACGTGGCATAAGCGTCAGCGGTCACGGCATCCGGAGCCACGATAGTGGCGCTCAACAAATTATGATTGACCGGATACCCGGTTCGAGGGTCTATGGTATGAGAGTACTTCCGGCCGTCTTTTTCGTAATATTTCCGGTAATTCCCAGAAGTCACAACTCCGCAGCCTCTTCCGTCCCCCCTCCAGATTCCGTCCAGATCGGCTCCCGGCGTCATATTACCGTCAACCGGCCGGTCGATTCCGATAGACCACGGCAATCCTTTATGGTTCAAGCCCTCGCAGTAGATCTCACCAATGTCCACAAGCATGTCCTTGACACCAAGAGAATGAAGATACCCGGCGATCTTATCAGAAGTGAAACCTTGAGCTATAGCGTTGAAATTCAGCCTTGGACGGATTCCCGGAATCAAGGGTTCCATATTCTCCCCTATCGTGTCCATCCCGCAGACGGAGAGGACACTGTCAACCATCTGGGCTGAAGGCAGCTTTTCTGAAGTGAATCCGAAGCCCCAGATGTCGAACAAAGGTGCGGCGGCCACGTCCAAAGCTCCTCCGGTCTCCTCATAGAACTTGCGGGAAAGGGAGAACATCTCTCTGAACAAAGCGTTGGGTTCTACGGAAACACCTGAGTTTAGGCGACTTAGCTGTGAGCCCTTGTTGTAACCCGACAAAGTCGTGTCGATCAGGGTCAGGATTGAATCGACACCGGCCTGGATCTCCTCCAGAGGGGCTTTCACCCCTTTGAGGTTGAGTTTGACTGAATATGTCCCACCTTGCGCGTAACCGGTAAGCTGGCTATATCCCCTGTCCGGAGCGCAGGAAGCAAAACTGAGCGACAGGACAACCATCGCCAAAAAGGCGGGAAAAGCTTTTATAATCCGTTTCATCATTGCAATAATAATCATTTGCGGGAGAATTATCAGTCTAGTTGGACTGGTTTTTGCTGAAAGACTACTGTTTTCGCGATTTTTATGCGATATTTGCATGTTCAAGTAACGACTCGTATGAGATTTAAAAGCATATTCATTCTTTTGTCCGTCGCCGCACTGGCGATTCTTCCCTCTTGCCACAAAAAGGACGATGACACGGATTCTACCCCGTATCTTGAAGGATCAATATCCTTCTCGATCCCCTCATATGTGAAAGTAGGAGAAGAATTGACCATCTCCCCCAAAGGTGGTGTGAATCCCCAAACGGGCAATATCGGATATTACTGGTACTCCTCCTGGAATGCGAAACGGGACACGGTCAAGACAGAGACTGGCTCATGGAGCGGTTCCTTCAATTTGACTGTTCCGCTTGCCACCGGCACCTACACGGTCACAGTCGGGGCTTTCGCCACTGACTTCTATGGACTTTCCACAGTCAAGAATTTCACCGTAGTCGATCCGGCTCTTGAAGGCTCACTCAAAGGTGCCGGCTACCAGGCCAGTTCCAGCATAGTGGATCCCAGGGATGAAAACGTGTACTACGTTGCCCAAGTGGGAGATAAGCTATGGATGCGGAATAACCTTTATTATTCCGGCACTGGAGTGTCTTTCGAGAACAGCAGCGCGATGGATCCTATCGTCGGAAGACTCTACAGCTGGAATGAGGCTGTCAAGGCCTGCCCGGATGGCTGGCGTCTTCCCACCGACGAGGAGTTCGCTTCCTTGACCGGTACTTCCGGTGACATACTCTCAAGCGTTGCCGGCTCAATGATGGCGGACGCCACTTTCAATGGCAAGAAACTGTGGACTTTCTGGCCTGATGTGAAAATCACCAACACCACCAGCTTCTCCGCTCTTCCCGTAGGATATGCGGTAGATCAGGAAGGATCTGTCAAGTTTGTGGGAATCAACCAATATGCCTCCTTCTGGACTTCCGACGCGGATGACGACACAGCGTTGTACCGCTACATCTACGTCTCCAAGAACGACATCTTCTCCGGCCGCGGAGACAAAGAGTATTTCCGGGCCTCAGTCAGGTGTGTGAAAGAGAATAAGGCTGAATAGGACTACCTCAGGTCGGTGACCACATAAGAATCATCCAGAGTCTTTTCGTCAAATCGGAAAGACTCTTTTGTTTCCAGCCTGTCCGAGAATGAGAAGTCTTTGATTATGAACTCAGAGACAGAGCCGTCGTTGAGTTTCACCTCCGCTCCCACAAGAGTCGTGGTGCCGCTTTTGAAATAAAGCTTCAGCTCATTGATATCCATGGAGTATTTTCCCTTGTTGACCGGTGACAACACTGAGGAATCAACTGATTTTCCCTGGAACTTGGCGGCACCGAAAGAGACCTCCTCGAAAGCCGCGTCAACAGAAGTGATCATCAGAGCCGGATTGGTCGCGTAGACATCCGCTGACTCATCAACCAACTCAACCAGAGCCTCCTCAGCAAGGCGGTCCACTGTCCATCTCAAACGGCCGTCACACCAAACCTCAAGGCCATTGCCATTCATGACAAAGGCATTGTCCTGCACACGCACGTCGCCCGCCCCGGTCATCTTGGCGCTTGACTTGGCCGTCCTCATCGTGAACGAATATTCAAAGGACACGAGTGAGGATGAGACCTTGTCGATAAAAGATGAAAGGGTCTTGCTCTTCGCCCCTGAAGGCACAGCAGCCGCTAAGATCGCGGCGATAGCTATGATGATATTCTTTCTCATGATAATCATGGAAATAACACAAGTTGTGCCAGAATGGGATTACTGGTTTCTGAACGCCTCCAGGACCTTCTCGAGCTCCTCAAGGCTCCCGATCAGCACCTGCCTGGGTTTGGAACCCTCCTGAGGCCCGACAACACCAGCCGCCTGGAGCTGGTCCATCACACGTCCGGCCTTGGCGTAACCCATACCAAGACGCCTTTGGAGGTCTGAAGTTGATCCTCTCTGGTTGATCACGATCATCTTGGCAGCCTCCTCGAACCTCTCGTCAAGGTTCTTCATGTCAACCATTCCTCCGGAGCCCTCCTCCGTGGAATCCTCGACATCAGGAAGGTAATAAGGGGTGTTATAGCTCTTCTTGTAGCCCTGCTGGGCCCCGATGAACTCCGTGAGCTTGCTGATCTCATCACTATCGATAAGCGCGCACTGGACCCTCTCCATCTCAACTCCGGCGTAATAGAGCATGTCTCCCCTTCCGATAAGCTTCTCGGCACCTGGAGAATCCAGGATCGTGGAGGAATCTATCCTGGAGATCACCCTGAAAGCGATCCTGGTAGGGAAATTCGCCTTGATAAGACCAGTGATCACATCCACCGACGGTCTCTGGGTCGCCAGGACTATGTGGATACCCGCCGCCCTACCTTTCTGGGCAAGACGGATGATAGAGGTTGAGATGCTGCGGGCCATTGCCTTGGCGTCACCACCGCCTCCGACCGACATGGTCAGGTCCGCGTACTCATCCACGATTGTGACTATGTAAGGCAGGAACCGGTGGCCATCAGTCGGGAGTAGATGGCGCTCGCGGTACTTCTCATTATAGAGCTTGATATTAGGGACGTATGCCTTACTGAGCAACTCATATCGCTGCTCCATCTCAGCCACAAGCGACTTGAGCACTTTCTCGGCCTTGTCCGCCTTCTTCACGATAGCGTTTTCCTGCTCCTCTCGGTCGTCATTGGACGGGAGAACGGCCAGATAATGATGCAACAAGCGGCCGTAGTGCGAGAATTCGACCATCTTCGGGTCGATGAAGACGAACTTCAGCTCCGAAGGATGCTTGGAATACAGGAGCGAGGTGACCATGGCGTTCAGACCCACGGACTTACCCTGCTTGGTGGCTCCGGCAACAAGCAAATGGGGAGCGTCCGCCAAGTCAAACACCTTCACTTTCTGATGGATAGTGTAGCCGATCGCTATCGGGAGCTCAGCCTTGCTGTTACGGAAGGCGTCGTCATTGAGGACGGCGCGCATGGGCACTATCGATGGCTTGTCGTTGGCGACCTCGATACCTACGGAGTCGGTCAGTGTCACGACACGGACTCCCCTGGCATGGAGATACATGCCGATGTCTTCCTGAAGCTTCTTGATCTCGGCGATTTTCACGCCAGGTGCGGGATAGACTTTGTACAAGGTGACAGTCGGTCCCACGATGGCCTTCACGTCGTTAATCTGGATACGATAGTTCTCCAGCGTCGCCCTGATCTTGTTGTTGTTCCTGGTCAGCTCCTCTTCGGAGACTTCATGGCGGCCGGTGGAATATTCCTCGAGAAGCTCTAGGGAAGGGAACTCGTACTTGGGTAACTCGTCGCGGACGTTGATCGGCTCAAGCTCCTTGGTGATCTCAGTGGAAAGTTCCGTGCCTTTGATTATCTCCAAAGAGTTCTCTTGCTGCTCCGGTTCCTTGGAATCTTTGATCTCCGGATCTTTGCTCTCCGTCCCGGTGGCAGACGGCAGCTCAGTACGGTCGGTGGCCAGTGGCGCGATCGGGGAAGAAACTTCGCTTGCGGCCGCAGGGGAGACGGCAGGGCTATGCTTTTCACCTCGATCCACAGGTCCGTGAGGGAAGGGCAGGTCGACCGCCTCGCTCCGCTCGGCCCCACCGCTCGCTACGCTACGCTCCGCTCCGGTCCCCCCTCTTACAGTGCCGAGGGTGGCATGGGTCTCCCCTGCCCTTCCCTCATGGACACTGGTCTCTACAGGTGTCCCTGCGGCAGAAGTAAGAGAATCCAGCCAGAGACGGAACTTGTCACTGGCGAAGAAAAGCCACAACGCGAGAAGCAAAAGCAGCAGGACGACCGTGATGACCGGACCGAAAAGATTCCGGGACCAGCTGACGACCGACTCGCCGCACTCGCCTCCGAGCCCTCCGCCAAAAACATTCCCCCATCCGGCCACATCAGAGATGAAAGAAAGGATGAAGGACGCCACAAGAGCTCCGGAGACAGTCAGCAATATCGTCCTGGTCATCGAATAATGCCACCTGCCGAGAAGCAGGCGGACAGACACGGCAAACATGATAAGGATCAGCGCCATGCTACCAAGTCCGAACCACTCCCGGACAAGCAAGTTTGCCCATTTGTAGCCGAGTTTTCCGGCTATATTGCTGATCTCCACTGATTTATCCGACACAGGAGCCGCGAGGGCGCTCTGGTCGATCTTCCAAGTGAAAAGGTATGAGACAGTAGCGAGGAGGGTGAATACAGTCAGAACGGCAACAACGAGACCGGTGCCTTTAACCAGTCTCTCCTTGTCGTCATCATCCATATTCTTCCAGAACCTCAGCATCCTCACTTCCTGTTTTTACGGTTATTCTTCTTTCCTCCCTTGCGGTTTTGTCCGCCCATTCCGAGATTAAGACCCGGACGGGAGAAATTGGAGTCAAGCGATATCTTCGAGAGTTCCAGCCCCTCGGGAACTTTGATTCTGTAATCAGAGAGTTTCTCGATATCAGCGAATATCGTCTCGTCCGCCACACTATCCTTATTCCAGATAAGATACTGCTGCCTCATGTATATCGCGAGGGAGCGGAGCATGGCTGTCTTGACCTCACCTTCCGGCTCACCGGCGATCAGATCGATGATGCTCTCGATATTCCGACCGTAATGGTTTGCCCTGACGGGACTCTTGTCCAGCGGAATAACCATGGGTCTGGCAGCTTTGGCCTCAGGGAGAGGAGCGGGATAAGGAGAGTCGATGTCGAGATCATATCCCGCGATCATGTAGAGGTGATCCCAGAGCTTCTGCTCATAATTCTCTTGCTGATGTACCTGAGGATTAAGAGTTTCCATCACCCTGACCACCGCCTTGGCCTGCTCGCTGCGCTTAGCTTTGTCGGGAATAGCCTTGAGCTGCTCGACCATGATCAGCACATTGCGGCCATATTCGGGCATCTGCAGTTTTTCCCGCTCGGTATTGTAAAATAATTTTATAGAATCACCGGTAGCTTCCATCTAAAAAACAATTAGGGTCAATCACGCGAATATACGAAAAAACTTACCAAACTCACGAGCAGACCGACTACGAAACACGTCACGAAGCCTACCGAGGAATATAGCAAGAGATGAACCGCTTGAGTCCTGGTCACGAACAGCTGCACAACGATTCCAGCGATGAGTCCCGCAACGGCCCCCGTGGAATTGGCCTTCGGGCATAGGAACCCGAGCAGGAACAAGCCTCCCAGGCCGCCAAGCAGGATACCCAGGATCTTTGAGAACTCGTCCCAAAGGGACTTGACATCCCATGTCGCCATCATCAGGGCGAAAGCTATTCCGACAAGGCCGATGACAAGCGTGGCTGTCTTGGCCATTTTCAAGGATGGGGCCGACTTGGTGACCTTGGAGTGGATGTCTGTGATATACGCAGTCGCGGCCGAGTTCATCGAAGCGCTGATCGTTGACATCGCGGCGGCGAAAATACCGGCTATCACAAGTCCCAGGGCTCCTGTGGGAATATGCAGGGAGACATACCAGGGCAGTATGGCGTCGGGATCGGTAATCCCGAGACTTAACTCTGAGGGGCGAGCCTTGAAAAACACGTAGATGGCGGTCCCCACAAAGAAGAACAGCAACGTCGCCGGAACACTAAGGAAAGCGTTGGTATAGACGCTCTTGCGGGCTTGTTTCTCGGTACTTGTGGTAAGGTATCTCTGGACAACAGTCTGGTCGGTGCCGTAGGTGGTGATATTGGTGAAAACAGTCGCTATCAAAACTGTCCAAACGGTTGTCTGGCGAAGGTCGAATCTCAATGAGCCCAATGAGAACTTGCCGTCAGCGGCGGCAGTGGAGATGAGGGCCGGGAAAGACCCGGGAGTGGCGTGGGCGATGCTGAACACGACCGCCAGGGCGGCTCCCAAGAGCACCACTACCTGGAGCGCATCAGTCCATGCCACGGCCTCGATCCCACCCATATAAGTGTAAATCAACGCCAGGAAGCCCATCACGGCTATACAGACGAATATATCCAGGCCTGTCACAACGTTGAGCGCTATAGAAGGTAACAATAGGACCACTCCCATCCTGCCAACCTGATACAAGATGAAAGAAAGGCTGCAGAGGACCCGGACAAAGGGGCTGAAACGCTTCTCGAGATATTCGTAAGCAGTGGTCACACCGAGACTCCTGAATTTAGGGATGAACAGGAGGGTTATTATAGGAACGACAAGTACGATCCCGAAATTGAACAGCAGATAACTCCAGTCAGTAGCGTAAGTCTTAGCGGGGATCGACATGAAGGTTATCGCGGAAAGAGTCGTGCCGAATATGCTCAAACCCACGATAGGCCACGGAATCCTGCCTCCGCCTTTGAAATAATCGTCAGTGTTTTTCTGCCTTTTGGAGAAATACACTCCCATCCATGCCAAAAGACCGAAATAAAGGATTATGACCAGGATGTCAGCCCAGCCCATGTGGCGGGTACGGCCCTCAATGGTTCCGGTCAAGATCACAGGGGTACGGACTCCTGGAGCGACTTCCCCGCTGCAAATCACGAAACTGTTACCGGTACGTATCGTATTGGTCGTCACTGGGATAACCTGGTCCTCGACAGGCACTGTCATCATTGAGGAAGTGACTGTGTGGTAGATTCTCAGCACATTGTCCGGGATGGAGGGATCCTCACTCCGCCCGCCTGCAAGGACAATATGATTGGTCCCGAACGGAACCGCACTTCCCGCCATTACCGGGAACTCTCCTTTCACTTGTTTCCATTCGCCCAGACGGGGATTCCAGGCCCAGCCATCGCGAAGTACCTCCCAAGGAGAGTCGCCCTCATAGTTCCTGCCACTGAAGAGATAGAAACAATTGTCAAGGCCGTCACTTTGGACAACTCCCACGGCAAAAGCCCTTGGAGGAGCGTCAGGCCATGGAAGAGTCTTACAGGTACGGGTCCGCAAATCCAGGGACAGGAACACATCCAGGGCCTTTTGGCTGGCATCCATGGCGGATATTCCTCCGGCAAGATAGACTTTGGAACCGATAAGGCCGCCGGCCATGTTCGAGAGAGGCATAGGGAGCGATCCCCAGTCCTCGACGGACGGCCTCCCTTCCGGATCAAGGCGGAGCAGCCTGATCTCGGACAAGCATTCTTCAGCCCGGCAGCCTCCAATAAGCAAGAGTCCGCCGTCGTAAGGGACAGTCACCCCGTAAGCGGACTCTTTCCCCAGAACTCCCGGCCAGCAATTCCAGCCAGCTTCCCGGTCATAAGTATAAACATCTGAATACCAGACCTTAGGCCCACCTTGGGAAGGTAATCCTTTAGGGAAATTAGCGCCTCCAGCCACAACCAGACGGTCTCCGATCATGCCGGAATACACTCCGGCCAGTCCGAGGTTGCCAGCGGTGTCAGATGGAGACGGAGGAAGGGTCGCCGCGGTCCAGACCAGATCTTCCGTCAGGGTCAGGTTTCCTTTTTCCACCCCTGGCCCTGAAGAGCAGGATACCATGGCGGCCAGTAGAGCCAACAGGGCCAAAGGATGTCTCATATTCTAAAACCTGTTTTTGAACTCTTCGAATATTGTGGACGGAAGTTCCTGAAGGAAAGCATCATAGCGTTCGCCATCAAGCGTCACGAGAGGCCTGCGGCAAGGGCCAAGGTCAAGCCCGGCGGCTTTCATGAAACCTTTACCTGTTCCGCTGCCATATTTGTCCAGAAGAGTTATCAGACGCACCGCCTCAAACTGGAGGGACGCGGCCTTCTTGATGTCACCCGCCTCGAAAGCCTTGGTGATGGCTTGGTACAAAGGAGCCATATAGCCATAAGTGCTGCCGATGAAGGCGTCGGCACCGATTGACAAAGCCTCCAGCAGCATCTCGTCCCTGCCCCACATGATGTTGTACTTGCGATTCTTGTACTCAAGGCAGAGCTGGTAGTCCATCATGTTCTCGTCGGTGTACTTGATGCCGGCGAAATTGGGCACGAGCCCATCGACTTCTTCCAGAAGGCGGATCATCGGGAAAGAGACCTTGGTCAATACAGGAATATGGTAGAAGTAAAACGGCATCTGAGGCACAGCGGAGGCCACTTGGGCTATTGTAAGGGCCAGATCCTTGACCGTTGCCGGTCTCTGGTAATACGGAGCCGTCATGGCCACGGCATCCAGGCCGACCTCTTGGGCGTAAAGCGCGAGATCCACACAGTCACCGACACTGGTGCCTCCAAGGAAACCGATTACGGCGAAACCGCCGTCACGCTGCTTCGCCCATTCCCCAAACAAGGCTTTTTTCTCAGACATAGTCAAAGAGGAACCTTCGCCTGTCGTCCCACAGGCGAAGACCCCGCTAACACCATTGTTCTTGTAAAAACGCGCCTGCTCAGCTACTTTACCCAAATCCACATTACCGCTCCCGTCAAAAGCTGTGAAAGGAGCGCAAACAAGACCTTTGATCATATTTTTTACTTGAAATAACGATTAAGCAGACCATAGAAACCCGCGCCGTGGCGAGCCTCATCCTTGGCCATCTCGTGGACGGTGTCATGGACAGCGTCATAGCCTAATTTCTTTGCTTTCAACGCATAGGCAAGCTTGCCCTCACATGCGCCAGCCTCGGCCTGATAACGTTTCTCAAGGTTGGTCTTGGTGTCCCAGACCATCTCCCCGAGAAGCTCTGCGAACTTGGCGGCATGCTCCGCCTCCTCGAAAGCGTAGCGCTTGAAAGCCTCCGCAATCTCAGGGTAGCCCTCACGCTCAGCCTGACGGCTCATAGCGAGGTACATCCCGACCTCGGAGCACTCGCCGTTGAAGTCATTCCTCAAGCACTCGACAATCTCCTGGTCCTCGACCTGTCCGTCTCCAAGATGATGCTCGCATGCCCACTGGGGCTTGCCATCCTCTTCCTTTATCTCGACAAACTTGCTGGCAGGAGCTTTGCACTGGGGGCAACGCTCCGGCGGGTTCTCGCCTTCATAGACGTAACCGCAAACTAAACATCTGAATTTCTTTTTCATGGTGAAATGAGTATTTTCACAAATATAATAACTATTTTCAATTATTATTGTACCCTGTTTTGGCACAATAAAAGATTATCTTTGCGGCAAGAAGTATTATTATGACACCTTTTCTCAAACAAGTAGCGGACCACTACATGGCCCAGGGGGACATCTCCTCGCGCTGCCTCATATTCCCGAACCGGAGAAGCCAGGTCTTTTTCAAGAAGTACCTTGGGGAAGCCGTAGCCGAGTCAGGCTCCCCCATCATCGCTCCCGAATCGCTGACTATCAACGATTTCTTCTACAAGATCGCTGGAGTCCAGGCGAGCGACAGGGTGAGCCTCCTGCTTGAGTTGTACGACTGCTATAAGGCCTTGAATCCAGCGGCGGAGCCTCTTGACGAGTTCATTTTCTGGGGAGACGTGATCCTCGGGGACTTCGATGACGTGGACAAGTACCTTGTCGATCCAAAGCGTCTTTTCACAAATGTCAGGGAGTTCCGTGAGATACAGGACTCTTTCTCATATCTCTCAGACACGCAGAGAGAAGCCATGGAGCGTTTCGTCCGCCATTTCAGGACACCGTCCGGTGCTCCCGCCACCGGCAAGGGAGATGTGAAGGAGCGCTTCCTCCAGGTCTGGAACATCCTTCTCCCCCTTTACGAGAATTTCAACGCCACTCTTCTGGCCAAGGGGATGTCGTATGAGGGGATGACCTACAGGAACCTGGTTGACAAACTCGAGACGGAATCAGTCACTGATGTCCTTTCAGAATGCTTCCCAGAGACCAAAGAATTCGTATTCGTGGGATTGAACGCCCTTAACGAGTGCGAGCGGACCGTGGGACGCAAGATGAGGAGGGCCGGGATCGGTTCTTTCGTCTGGGATTTCCAGGGCAGCCTACTGAAGGATCCACGCAACAACGCCTCCCTGTTCATGTCCAGGAATATCAGTGAGCTGGGGCAGGCCTTCCAGCTGGACGACAGTGACCTGGGCATTCCCAGCATCGAAGTCATCAGCGTACCTTCCTCGACAGGCCAGGCCAAACTGCTTCCTTCCCTCCTGAAGGATGATTCTTACGCGGTGATACTCCCCGACGAGAGCCTTCTGATCCCAGTACTGAATTCGATCCCCACGACCATCGAAGACGTCAATGTCACCATGGGATACCCGATGAAAGGAAGCGCTTTCTTCGATTTCATGGGCCTTGTCTCTTCCATGCAGAACCGTCTGCGGAAAAAAGACGGGGATTGGTACTTCTACCACAACCAGGTCTGGGCTATCTTCTCCTCCGGCCTTTTCAAGAAGGTGTCCGCTGGAGACCAGGCCACCAAGGAAATCGTTGAGTCCATAAAAAAAGAGGCCAAATACTATATTCCGGAAAAAGACTTGGGAGGAACGCCTCTCCTCGAATTGATATTCAAGCCTGTGGTCAAGGATCCAAAATCTACCGCCAAGTCCCAGATAGCGGATTTCGCCGGTTATCTTAAGGATATGGTCAGGGGGCTGTCGGCGCTGATGGCCGGCGATCCGGACATGGCCATCGAGCTTGAATTCGCCAAAAAGGCGTACAATGCCATCAACCAGCTGGGGCTGAAGAGTTTGGAGGTTCTGCCATCGACCTTTTCCCGTCTCCTGGACCAACTGCTCGCCCCTATGTCGGTTCCCTTCAACGGCGAGCCTTTGAAGGGCCTTCAGATCATGGGACCATTGGAGACCAGGGCGCTGGATTTCAAGCATTTAGTCATTCTGTCATGCAATGAGGGAATATTCCCGAGACGTGGCGTCAGCGCCTCTTTCATTCCCCCGGAGCTCAGAAAAGGATTCGGGCTGCCAACTTATGAATACCAGGACGCAATCTGGTCATATTATTTCTACAGGATGATCCAGAGAGCCGAGACTGTCACCCTCGTGTTCGACTCAAGGACTGAAGGTCTTAAAAACGGGGAGGAAAGCCGGTTCATCAAACAACTCGAGTACCACTATAACCTGCCCCTGAAAAGGAGCCTCGTCAGGGCCGGAGCCAAAGTGCACGACGCCGCCGGGGACATCCCGAAGACTGACGCCCATGTCAGTACGGTCAAGGACACTGTCCTCTCCGCTTCCTCTCTGAAAAGCTATCTCGACTGCCCGGCGAAATTCTATTTCTCCAAAGTCGAGGGACTTAAGGAGGAGACCGAAGTCGCCGAGGATCTGGACTCTGGCATGCTCGGGGACATCTACCACTCCACCATGCAGGCGCTCTACATGGGAGAAGGAGCCATGGATCCGTCTTACGACATGAGTGACCGGAAAAAGAACGCCGCCTTCCCCGGAGCTCTAAAAGAGATAACAAGAGAGCACATCTCATCCTGGCTCAAGCGCCGTGATGACATAAAGAGCAGGGTCAGAAGCCTGATAATGGCACAGTTACACACTCTCGACGTGTCCGGAAGGAATCTGGTCCTTGAGAATATAATAGTCCAATATGTCCTAAAGACGCTTGAAAGGGACAAGGAGCAGATGGAGAAGTTTGGAGTGGACTCGTTCAGGATCATAGGCCTTGAGAAACAATATCTTGGCGAGATCGGAGGCTTCAAGTTCGTCGGATATATCGACAGGATGGACAGTTTCCTTCCCGGCGAGGTCAGGATCGTTGACTATAAGACCGGAAAAGTCGAGAACAAGGATGTGGACATCAATGACGCCAACGCCACCCAGATCGCCGAGGCCCTTTTCGGGGAAAAGAATGAGGACAGGCCTAAGATCGCTTTCCAGATATTCCTGTATGACATTCTCGCCCAGGAGGATCCGGATGTCAAGGGACAGGTGGTCGTAAATTCGATCTATCAGCCCGCTGTCTTATTCAAGGAGGTGGTAAAGAACGTGCCTATGTGCGGGAAATTCAACAGGGAGGTCATGGAAAGACTCCACAAGGTTTTATCGGAGTTGACCGACACTTCTGTCCCGTGGCGCAGGACCAGCGAGGAGAAAACGTGCTCATGGTGTGATTTCAAAATGATTTGCGGGAGGTAAGGCTATGATAAAGATATTGAGAGCTTCAGCCGGTTCCGGCAAGACATACAGCCTGGCTAAGACTTACATCAGGCTCCTGTTGTCGAACAATGACCCATATACCTACAGACACATCCTGGCCGTCACCTTCACCAACAAGGCCACCGACGAGATGAAGAGCAGGATCCTTAAGGAGCTGCACCTGCTGGCCACAGACCCCGGGAAGTCTTCCTACGAGAGCGATTTCGTGCCCTCGCTGTTACCCTCGTCAGAGGCTTTGAAAGAAAGGGCGGGAGACATTCTCCTGCGTATTCTACATGACTATAGCGCTTTCTCTGTCAGCACGATAGACCGTTTCTTCCAGCAAACCCTCAAAGCATTCTCGAGGGAGATAGGACAGTTCGCCTCCTACCAGGTCGAACTGGACAAGCAGGCTCTCGTGTCTGAGACTGTCGATAGGATACTTGATTCGCTGACAGAAGATGATAAGAATCTACTCAATTGGCTGAGTGACAACATGATGGAGCAGCTTGAGCAGGGCAAGAGACCTAATCTGGAGAAAGGTCTCAACGACATGGCCTCAAGGCTCAAGTCTGACGAGCTCAGGGCGGTGATTGAGGAATATGGCATAGATGAGGAGAAAACCTACTCAAAAGAGCGTCTGGCGTACATGAGAAAACTGATGAGAAGCGTGATCTCCAACTTTGAGAAAGAGATGGCGGAAGCGGCCTCTGATGTTGAGAAGGCGTTCTCTGATAATGGGTTATCTACATTCGACACTTACAGTGGTTTCATGGGGAAGGGCCTCGCGAAGGTTCCGGAGCTGACAGAGGCTTTCAGAAGAAGAGCGTTGAACTTCGGTTCCTGGTTCAAGAAAGACGACCAGCCGCGTTACGCCGGACTCGAGGGCGTGTTGGCCAAACCGGCGGCAAAACTGGTGGCAATCTATGAGAACGGTTCCAAGGCCTACCGGACAGCCAAGATCCTGGTAGGTCAGATCGGAGGGCTCGGGATCGCGTCCGAGCTTCGCACCGAATTCCAAAACCTCCTGAAAGAGAAGAATGTACTAAGCATAGACGACTCCAATGTCATCCTGAAAAACATTATCGACGGAGCTGACGCGCCTTTCATCTACGAGAAACTCGGCGTGAGATTCGAGCATTTCCTTCTCGACGAGTTCCAGGACACATCCAGGGTCCAATGGGATAATTTCAAGCCGCTGATAGCCAACAGCGACTCCCAAGGACTGGAGAACCTGCTTGTCGGAGATGTCAAGCAAAGCATCTACCGCTGGAGAGGCTCTGACTGGAAGCTTATGGCGAAGGACGTGGCCGGACAATTCCCGGGAGCCGGACAGGAAAGCCTTAAGGGCAATTGGAGAAGCCTTCGGGGACTGGTCGGTTTCAACAACGATTTCTTCGCGTATGCGGCAGGCCGCCTTGACAGCAAATCCGGTAATGGAGAGGATGGAATGTCAGTGTCCTCTATCTACGGCAAGAGAGAGGATGGCGTTTTCGAAAGCCAAGTGGCGATGACCAAAGATCCGGCGGAAGGCCTCGTCGAGGCGATTTTCTGCGGCGCCGATGATCAGGAACAGCATATTCTCCAGACAATCAGGAAGGTAATGGAAGCGGGAGCTCATCCTGGCGACATCACAGTCCTGGTGAGGAACAACTCAGAAGGATCTTCAGTGGCTTCCTTCCTGATGGAGAACGGGCTGAACGTGATCTCCGACGATTCCCTGCGCCTTAAGTCATCCCCCACCGTAAGGAAACTGGTGTCACTGCTCTCATCGGTAAGGAACCCGGAAGACACTATCGGATCCTTCCTTGCCCGTGAGGCCGGCTTTGACGCCGGGGACATCTCATACCACTCCCTGACGGATCTGTGCGAGCAGCTGGTGAGAATACTCAAAGATGGTGAAGAGGGCGAGGCATTAGACAATGAGACCTTGTACCTGCAGTCGTTCATGGATTACGTGCAGGACCATGTGGCGACAAACGGCAATTCTCTGGACTCTTTCCTAAAGACATGGGAAGACGGAGACGACCCCAAAGTCAGTTCTCCCGCTGACGCTGGCGCCATCCGGGTGATGACCATACACAAGTCTAAAGGGCTTGAGTTCCCGTATGTGATCCTGCCATATTCAGAGAAAGTAGGTCTGTACAGGGCAGGTTGCTCCTGGACGGTTCCGGATGTTGAAGGCACCCCTCTGGAAGGGCTCGGGAAAGCCGCGTTTGACGTGAGCCTCTCGTCCACAAGCGCCGGAACCCTTTTCGAGGAAGACTACAATAAAGAGCTTCTCCTCCAGTACATAGACAATATCAACACATACTATGTCGCCCTCACCAGGGCCTCGAAGGGGATGACCATTATCTCCGACATCGGATGCTCCCCGGATAAGAGCATGGCGGGAATACTAATGGAATATCTTGACAATCAAGATCTTCTGACCGGTTTCTCAAAAGAGGTGAAAGATTCGGGAGAGCTGGTGATATTCCGTAAAGGAGAGATGTACGATTTCTCATCGATGGAAAGGAAGGAATCTCCGATCGGTTCCCGGGAGACTGGATATCCCTCATTCCCTCTTAACGGGACTTCCTCCGGAAGCGACGGGGAGAGAGGACGGCTCAGGATTTCTTCTGAGGCTCTGGATTATTTCACGGAGGAAGGCGCGGCGGCCGCGAGCGCGAGGCACAATGGGACAGTGCTTCACGACATACTCTCAAGAGTACGCGTTCCATCCGACCTTGAAGCTTCCACCCGCCTGGCCGTGAATTCCGGAGATCTCGAGACTTCCAGGGAGCGGGAAGTGCTGGATCTGCTCTCCGGAAGGATAGCCGCCCACCCGGAATGGTTCCCTGAAGAAGGGGCTAAGATCCTGAACGAGACCTCACTTATCGACTCAGACGGCAGGGAATGGAGGCCGGACAGGGTTGTTATCAAGGATGGCGCGGTCACAATCATCGACTACAAGTTCGGACAGAAAAACCCGAGATACCGCTCCCAGGTCGCCAGATACGCGTCCATCTACCGGAGACTTGGCTACGAAAAGGTAACTACCGCGCTTTGGTACGTTTCTACCGACGAAGTTGAATGACTTTTTGTATCTTTGGAGACCAAGAGATAATATATGGACAACAACGAGAAGAAATTATATCCCGTAACCTTCCTCGAGGACAGTTCCGAGGTTTCCTGGGGCACGGTAAGCTACCAGATTGCCGATCTGGGATTCGTGGATTCGATGATATCCGGAGGATGGTTCGGCGGCAACACCATGAGTGAATTGATGGGAACTTACCTTGAGCGGGTGGTTGGTGACGACTCTTTTGAGTACTATGGTCTTCAATTCCCTATTATGGTCAAGGTCATCAAAACATCAGGATGGCAACCGCTTCAGGTCAACGTGCCTGACGATGTCGCGGAGGAACGCTACGATTCTCTGGGAAAGACTTCACTCTGGTACATCCAAGAAGCCTCAAACGACGCGAGGATGTATCTTGGGCTTAAGAAGGATATCGATGCCGGGGATTTTTACCGCAGGTGTCAGGAAGGATCGCTAAGGGACATCCTCAATGAGACATGTCCGAAAGCCGGGGATATGATCCTAATCAAACCCGGCACATTATTCGCCGCCGGGCCTGGATTGAAAATAGTGGAAATAGGTGAGAGTTCGGAACTTACGTTAAGTGTCCATAATTGGGGAATAGAGCTTCCCGACGGAGAGGACCTCCTTCTTGAGGAGGCCTTCGACCTGATCGATTTCCGGAAATATACCCCCGCCGTTCCTTCCGCGGACGACGGTTTCAAAGTGACACGAATGGAGCTTAAGAACCCGCTTCACATATTCAGTGAGCAGCCGGGTGATTTCGCTGTCTATCACTGTGTAAGCGGCGAGGCTGTCATCCAGCCGGGACCTGGAGCTGACAATTTCGCCCAGGTAGCCTTCAAGGCCGGCCATTCTGTTATGGTTCCATCAGAAGTCAATGATTTCCTGATGCTTCCGGCAAAGGAAGAAACCGTTCTCCTGGAAGCCGTACCGCAAAAGAAAAGCGATCCGGACCCTTATATAGGCACCCCTGAGGAGCCTGAGACTCCGGATCCTCACATTAGAAATTGGAACTGAGACCATGGCTGAATCTGACAGGATAGACAAAGTCCTCTGGGCACTTAGAGTCTTCAAGACCAGGACAGAGGCGACCGAGGCCTGCAAAGGCGGTAAAGTCAAGATAGACGGCTCGAACGTGAAACCCTCCAGGTTGGTAAAGCCTGGGGAGACTATCAATGTCCACAAGGGGATCATCCAGTATACTTACAAACTGAGACAAATCCCCCAGCACCGTCTGGGAGCGAAGCTTGTCCCGGATTTCGCGGACAATCTCACTCCGCAGGAGGAGCTTGACAAGTTAAGGGCTCCTGTGGAGACTTTCTTCCTGAAAAGGGACAGGGGAACCGGACGGCCCACCAAGAAAGAGAGACGGGAGATGGAGGAGGCTTGGGACAAATTCGACATCGCCGTTCAGTACGATCTGGACGATGATGACGAAGATGGGGACAACTAAGCATCCGGAACGCTATGAAATTCAGACTTGAATCGGCATATAAACCCTCCGGAGACCAGCCGGAGGCCATCAATGGGCTTTGCGAGGCGTTGAAGCAAGGAGTCGGAGATATCACCCTTCTTGGAGTGACCGGATCCGGCAAGACCTTCACTATGGCGAACGTCATCGAGAGGCTTCAGAGGCCGGCGCTGGTGTTGAGCCACAACAAAACCCTGGCGGCACAGTTATATGGCGAGTTCAAAAGCTTTTTCCCGTCCAACGCCGTAGAGTATTTCGTGTCCTACTACGATTATTACCAGCCGGAAGCCTACCTCCCGACAACGGACACATATATCGAGAAAGACTTGAGTATCAATGACCAGATCGACAAGCTCCGTCTGTCCGCCGCTTCAGCGTTGATGTCCGGAAGAAGGGATGTTATCGTGGTCTCCAGCGTCTCCTGCCTGTACGGCATCGGCAATCCCGAGGACTTCCACGCCCAGTCCGTGACGGTGAAAAGAGGAGAGACACGCTCGCTTACCCGACTGCTGTACCATCTCGTGGACGCCAACTACAGCCGGACGGAAGTGGATTTCAAGCGAGGCACTTTCCGCGTGCGTGGCGACACTGTGGATGTGTTCCTCGGAGGTTCCGACGAGGCTGTCCGGATAGAGTTCTTCGGGGACGAGGTGGAATCCTTGTCGCTGATCGACCCTGTCACCGGGGCAAGGATCGAGGACTTGGATGAAGTGCCGATATTCCCCGCCACCAATTTCGTTACGACCAGGGAAAGGAGCATCAAGGCGGTCAGCATGATCCAGGACGATCTCAAGGCCCAGATCGACTACTTCAACGACATTGGCAAGGGACTGGAAGCCAAACGCTTACAGCAAAGGGTTGAGAACGATCTTGAGATGATCAAGGAGATGGGATACTGCCCCGGGATTGAGAACTACTCCCGGTATCTGGACGGCCGCAAGCCAGGACAGAGACCTTTCTGCCTAATCGACTATTTCCCGAACGATTTTATCACTTTCATCGACGAGAGCCACGTCACCATTCCCCAGATAAGGGCCATGTACGGTGGTGACCACTCCCGCAAGTCTGTTTTGGTTGAATATGGTTTCAGGCTCCCGGCCGCGGCGGATAACCGTCCGTTGAAATTCGACGAGTTCAACGAGATCACCGGGCAGAAGGTATATGTCAGCGCCACTCCAGCCGATTATGAGTTGGATCGTTCGGAAGGTCTTGTGGTAGAGCAGGTTGTGCGCCCTACCGGGCTTCTGGATCCGCCGATAGAGGTTCGACCGACGAAAAACCAGGTGGACGACCTGGTGGAAGAGATCCGCAAGAGGGCGGAAAATGACGAGAGAATCCTTGTCACAACCCTAACCAAGAGGATGGCTGAGGAGCTGACCGACTATCTGGACAGGATCGGCGTGAGGGTCCGGTACATCCACTCCGACGTGGACACCTCCGAGCGCGTGGAGATTATCGAGGATTTCAAGAACGGTCTGTTCGACGTGCTGGTTGGCGTCAACCTTCTCAGGGAAGGCCTTGACATCCCCACTGTCTCCCTTGTGGCTATTCTTGATGCCGACAAGGAGGGTTTCCTACGCTCTGGAAGAGCGCTCACCCAGACAGCCGGACGAGCGGCCAGGAACGTCAACGGACTCGTCATCATGTATGCGGACACGGTCACAGATTCCATGGAAGAAACCATCAGGGAAACCAACCGCCGTCGCACCAAGCAAATGGAATACAACAAGATCCACGGGATCACCCCGACCCAGGTGGAAGTCAAGAGGAATATTCTCGCCTCCGAGCTCTACGGTACTCCGGCGGTCAATCCAAGGGTGGCCAACGGACCAAGCGGCAGGGTCAGCGCCAAGGACTCGGTGTCGGATCCGACATATATTCCCAATCCCAGCGAACTTGGAAAGGGCTCAATATCAGTGGGGCTCGGACATGACTCCAAGCGGGAAGGCAACACGGCATACGTCGATGGTTACGTCAAGGCAGACCTTGCGGCGGTACTTCAAGACCCTGTGATCAGGGCTATGAGCCGGGAGCAGATCGAGAAGACAATCGCGGAAGACAAACGCAGGATGGAACACTCAGCCGCCGAGCTGGATTTCAGCCAGGCAGCGAAGTACCGCGACGAGATGTGGGCGCTACAGGAATATCTTAAAGTCTGGAAAAACTAGACCCTGCTGACTTTGACAACATGCCGGAGGTTCTTGATCTGGGATATCACCTTGTCAAGTTCCATATTTGACGGTACACTGATCCTCATCGTGATCTCATAAGTGCCGTTGCGTCCGTTCTCAGAGACGTTGAACGACCGGAGAGAAGCCTTGAAAGACCCCACGACCTCAGTGATACGGCCAATCACGGACGGCTCGATGCCAGTGACAACCTTAAGTGTCCCCTGGAAACTGCCTCCGGAAGGTGTGTCAGCCCAGCGGACTTTCTGAATGCGGTATGGATAAGTGCTGATGAGCCTCGAGGCATTGGGACATGAGATACGGTGGATCTTGATGCCTTCAGTCCTGGTCACAAACCCGAAAACATCATCTCCGAAGACCGGGTGGCAGCATTTAGCCATCTTATAATCAAGGCCTTTCAGATCTTTGGCGTTGAGGACAAGAATATCATCGGACGCCTGCCTGCCCTCCCACTCCTCTGACCTTGTATTTATCCTGGCAGCCTCGGCCTCCTTGGCGGCATCGACCGCGAGAGCGGCTATCTTGTCGTGCTCCTGGATGAAATTCTTTACATCATTGACATCTATCACCGAATCGGCAATGGCCGCATAGAAGGAATTCTGGGTAGTGTACTTGATCTTTTTCAGGTACTCCGCGATCATGTCGTCCGGGAACTCCAGTTTCCAGTTCTTCAGACGTCTGCCAAGAAGTTCCCTTCCGGCCGCGGCTTTCTTATATTCCTCCTCATCCAGCTCTTTTTTAATCCTGCTTCTGGCCTTGGAGGTCACCACAAAATTCAACCAGTCAGTCGAAGGCTTCTGGTTTTTGCCGGACATGATCTCGACCACGTCCCCGGTCTTGAGCCGCTCACGGATAGAGACGGCCTTGCCGTTGACCTTAGCTCCCGTACAGCGAACCCCAAGGCCAGTGTGAATGTTGAAAGCGAAATCCAGGACGGTAGCCCCAGCGGAAAGAATCCGCAATTCCCCGGTCGGGGTAAACACGAATATTTCCTTGGAAGGCGGCTCCGGAAGGTCCTCTGGATTGCCCTCGCTTGGATGCTCAAGGGCATATCTTACCGATGTCAGCCATTTGTCCATCTGGGCCTCATGCCGGACTCCCTTGTAAGACCAGTGAGCGGCTTGGCCATTCTCCGCCTCCTCATCCATCCTCCTGGTACGGATCTGCACCTCGATATAAGCTCCACGCCTGTTCTTTACAGTGATATGCAAAGACTCATAACCGTTTGGCTTCGGATTGGTTATCCAGTCACGAAGGCGCCCGGTGTCCTGCTCATACTCTTTAGTGACATACGAGAAAACCTTCCAACAGAGATCTTTCTCCACTTTCGGATCCGGCTCACAATCAATGATGAAACGAATGGCGAAGACGTCGAAGACTCCCTCGAAAGGGACCTTCTGCTTGCGCATTTTCGTCCATATTGAATATGCCGCCTTAGTCCTTATCTTGAGCTTATACTTGATACCTTCGTCGGAGAGCTCTTTCTTCAGCGGCTGGATGAACTCCATCATCAGTCTTTCCCGATCCCTCTCTGTCGCCTTGAGTTTGTTCGTGATAGCCCGGTATTCGACTGGATCAGTGTAGCGGAAATAGATGTCCTCCATCTCACGCTTTATATTATAAAGACCGAGCTGGTGAGCAAGGGGAATATAAAGCATCAAGGTCTCGAGTATCTTGTTGTCCCTTGAGCTTTTGGGAAAGACATCGAGGTTACGCATGACCTCGAGCCTGTCAGCGATCTTGAGGACCGTAACACGGGGATCCGCCGAGTACTGAACGATCAGTTTCTTGTAGTTCTCGGCCTCGAGACGTGTGTCTTTAGGTTTGATTGTGGAGATCTTATTGAGTCCCTCAACCATCTTGACGACATCGACCGGGAATGACGCGAGGACAGATCCTTCGCTTCGCTCAGGATGACAGGAGCCCATGCGGATGGCCTCATGGAGAAAAACAGCCGCGGCGCACTCGGCGGGGAGGCCTATCTCGTCGGTAGCGATCAGGGCGACGTTCTCCGGATGCTCCATGAAAGGATGCCCATTCTCCCTGGTCTTTCCCTCAAGAGCCGCCAGAGCCACATCATAGGCCTTCCGGACGAGAGCCTGACCGGCTCCGTCGAACTGTGGGAATAATCTCTGGATCCTGTCTTCCATCTCTAATAATCTATTACACAGTTATTTCCCAGAGTATCGTCTAACATCCAGCGCTCGTTGGAACTCCCTGGCGTTCCGATTATGCTCGGACAAGGTGGCCGCGAATTTATGGGTTCCATCCATAGCCGCACTGGCGCAGAAATAGAGGTATCCGTGCCTGTCAGGATTAAGCACGGCGTTCAGGCTGGCCCGGTCGGGCACACAAATAGGTCCTGGAGGGAGTCCCTCATGGAGATAGGTATTATACGGGGAATCAATCTCCAAGTGTTTATAAAGGATCCTGTTAAGGGTATATCCGAAACAGAAGGCTACAGTAGGGTCAGCCTGCAGACGCATCCCCTGGTGGAGACGGTTTAGGTACACCCCGGCTATCGAAGGATATTCAGGCTCATGATTGGACTCGGACTTCACGATAGAGGCGACAATAGATACTTCCTTGGGAGTCAACCCTTGGGCACTCGCGAGTTTAAGGTTATCCGCGGTCCAGAAATCATCGTAAGCCGCTTTCTGCTTGTCCAAGACTTCTTTCATTGAGTCAGTCCAATAGACCTGATAGGTGTCGGGGATAAAAAGGGAGAAAACATCGTCCGGAGTGAAACCGTACGACGAGAGAAGAGCCTTATCCTCAAGAGCCCGCATGACGGTGGTGGAATCCATCATCATCTGCCGGGATATCTTCCTGGCTATCACTGATTTCTGCCGCATAGTACCGGACAGGGTCAGATTCACGGGAGTCTGCCACCCAGCCTTCAGCATCCTCGGCACATAGATGCTGGGTTTACCTTTCTCTATCACATAATGGCCAGGCTTCAGGTCCTCGTCGGACAGTTCGGACATAACTCTCTCGAGGCTACGCCTACGGGACACGACACTGTCCGGGATAGACTCAACCAACTTGGAAACGCTCATCCCTGGATAGATGAACATCTCGTGATTGCTGGTGAAATTAGGCTTGCGGTTGTCTCCGTACCACCGTCCCCCGACGGCTCCGGCGACAACGACCGCAACAAGGGCGGCGAAGAGCAAAGCTATAGCCCACTTTTTCATTTCTTGGCCCTCCTTTTTCCTCTAAGGAGGATAGTGTCTCCTTCGCTTGGCTGATAACTGGCGTCAAAGCCATTCATCTTTCGCACGCTTGACATCTTGACACCGAATCTTTGGCAG
Source organism: uncultured Bacteroidia bacterium (assembly GCA_902785825.1). Classification (GTDB taxonomy): domain Bacteria; phylum Bacteroidota; class Bacteroidia; order Bacteroidales; family UBA932; genus Cryptobacteroides. The sequence goes on along the minus strand of CACZZZ010000001.1, from coordinate 102,960 downwards.
ATGTCCCACAGCGTCTGGGAGTCATCGTCCACGATGAACTTGTCCAGACCTTTCTCGGACTGGTTCTTCTTTGCCTGAAGATAGACGACTGTCCCGGGCAACAATTCGCGGGAAGAGGTCAAGTCATTGTACTTCAATATCTCATTTAAGAACAAACCATAGCGCATGGCGATCGACGCGTAGCTTTCTCCCTCCACCGAGGTCACGAACGGCACTCCGTTCTTTGAATACGCCTCACGGGTCAGAGAGAACTTAAACTCCTCCAATTGGTTCTTGTCGATTCTCTTAGGTTCCTCAAGAGCGAGTGGAGACTGGGGAATAGTACCGGTAAGTTCCTCATCACCAGAAGATTTACGCTTGGCTTTGCGGGCCATCTTGGACGATCTCTTCTGAGCTTTAGCCTTGGCTTTCGCCTTCTCTTTAACCTTATCTTCTTTCACTGTGGAATGCTTCGGCTCAGGCGTGGCTTCCACCTTCTCACCCTCATCCTTAACCACTTCCTCAGCTTGCTTCTCAAGTCCATCAACACCTGCGAGAGGCATGGTGTCATATTCGTAGAGCTTGTAGTCCTCGATATATTTGATGAGCTTTCCTGGATAGCCGGGGTCGGTCGCATAACCAGCTTTTTTCAAGCCATAAGCCCATGACTTATAATCGGTTGTCTCGAAGTCGAAAAGGAATTTATAGCGGTCGCGATACCGGAGGAAATCAGAGTGGTCACGGAAGGACTCCTCGGCCGAGTCATATACCCGGAAGCACTCCCCTTTCGCGTCATCGTCATGATATTGCTTTTTCCCGGTCCAGTCCTTATGGCATTTGATTCCGAAATGGTTATTCCCGTCAGCGGCCAGCGTCGAGAGACCATATCTGGATTCCAGGATCCCTTGAGCGAGTGTAATGCTGGCCGGAACCCCGCTGCGGTACATCTCCCTGACCGCTGTCGGAGCCCACTGGGCAATATAGCTCTCAATCTGTGACTGCCCCGCCGCGGCGGCGGACCACAGGGCAACTATCACTATAATCCACCTTCTCATATCTACAAATATAAATATTTTATTGATATTTGACGAGCGGGACGTCGAAGACGTCGAGGTCAGAGGCGGCGTAAGTCTCGGGGAAAACAGACCGGCATTCAGATTCGTACAACGAGATATCCTTTCCCCTGGAGGAATAATGGCCGATCACAAGCCGTTTGGCACCAGCCTCAAGAGCGCAACGAGCGGCCTGGAGAGTAGTGGAATGATGACGAGACTCTGCCAAATCGGACAGTTCCTCCAAATACGTTGCCTCATGGTAAAGAATATCCACTCCCCTGACCCATGAAGCCTCTTCCGGGAAAGGAGCGGTGTCTGAGCAATAAGCGTATGACCTCGGCTCAAAAGGCTTATAGCCCAATTCCTCAAAAGGGAGAGTCGAGAAAGAGCCGTCCGGCTTTTCCCGAATAACATCTTCCCCTCTCTTTACAGACGCTATCTCAGCGAGCGAAAGACCATATTCATCGATTTTCCACTTCTTGACATTGAACTGGGGCTCTTTCTCACGGAAAAGGAAACCGAATGTCTCTATCCCGTGATTGAGTGGGAAGGCGCTCACAGCCAATGTTTTGGTCTGATAGATTACCTCCGGAGCCTTCATCGTCAGGGGAATATGATTGATCTGGAAAGATATGCCTTCCCCGTAATACGATAAGAAGAATTTAAGAAGAGGGCAGAAGTTGGCCGGAGCATAGATATTCAATGGTTTCACCCTGGAGAGCATCCCCATGGTTGACAGCAAGCCTGGAAGCCCGAAAAGATGGTCTCCATGGATGTGGGAGATGAAGATCGACTCGATCTTCATCGGCGAGATACGGCTCTCCTGGAGCCGGGACTGGACATCCTCACCGCAGTCAATCAAGAAAGAGCGCCCACGCACTGTAAGTACCTGGGCGCTCTGATGTCTTCCGGCGGTTGGCTTGGCCGAAGCCGTGCCCAGAACCGTCAAAGTGAAATTCATCCTTTACTCTCCTTTCTCGAGCTTCTCCTTAAGGGCGGCAAGAGCATCGATGTCACCGAGAGTGGTCTTCTCAAGGTTGGAGTTGATCTTCTTGACAGCCTTCTTGGTGTTGTCAGCCTCGGCAGCCACCTGGGCGACCTTGACATCATTGTAAGTTCTTACATGAGAGAGGAGAATCCTGCGGGTGCTCCTGCGAAGCTCAACCACCTTGAAAGGAAGGGTCTCACCGACGATCGGCTGCTTGCCGTCTTCCTTGATGAGGTCGCGGCTGAACGCGAAGCCCTCGTCCTCACCCTCAAGCTTGATGTTAGCGCCCTTGTCGGTAAGAGAGGCGATGGTGCCCTCGACTGTGGAACCGACAGAGTACTTGCGCTCGATCTCGTCCCAAGGGTTAGGGATAAGCTGCTTGTGACCAAGGCTGAGCTTGTGGTTAGCCTCATCGAAGTCGAGGATGACAACGTCAATCTCGTCACCAGGGGCAACCATCTCTGAAGGATGCTTGATCTTGTTCCAGCTGAGGTCGCTGATGTGGATGAGTCCCTCGACTCCGTCCTCAGGCTCGGCGAACACTCCGAAGTTGGTGATATTGCGGACAATAGCCTTGTGGACAGAACCAACAGGATACTTGTCGCGGATGCTCTCCCAAGGGTTGGGGGTGAGCTGCTTCAGACCGAGGGACATCTTCCTGTTCTCACGGTCGATGGAAAGGACCTGGGCCTCTACCTCGTCGCCGACCTTGAGGAACTCCTGGGCGCTGTGAAGCCTGGGAGACCAGCTCATCTCGGAAACATGGATAAGACCCTCGACACCGGGCTCGATCTCAACAAAGGCGCCATAGTCGGCGATAAGAACGACCTTACCCTTGACAGTGTCACCGACCTTGATATTCTGGTCGAGATTGTCCCAAGGATGAGGGGTAAGCTGCTTGTAACCAAGGGCGATCCTCTTCTGGTTGGGGTCGAACTCCTTAACAACGACCTTGATCTTCTCGTCAAGGGAGACAACCTCCTCGGGATTGTCGATCCTGCCCCAGCTGAGGTCTGTGATGTGGATGAGACCGTCAACACCGCCGAGATCGACGAAGACGCCGTAGTTGGTGATGTTCTTGACAGTTCCCTCAAGGATCTGACCCTTCTCGAGCTTGCTGATGAGCTCAGACCTGCGGGCCTCCTGCTCAGCCTCAAGGAGAGCTTTATGAGAGACGACGACGTTGCGGAACTCCTGGTTGATCTTGACGATCTTGAAGTCCATGGTCTGGTTGACGTAGGCGTCGTAGTCACGGATAGGCTTGATGTCGATCTGTGAGCCGGGAAGGAAGGCCTCGATGCCGAACACATCGACGATCATACCACCCTTGGTGCGGGTCTTGATGAAGCCCTTGACGATCTCGTCGTTGTTGCAGGCCTCGTTGACGCGGTCCCAAGACTTGAGGGCGCGGGCCTTCTTGTGGGAAAGGATCAGCTGACCCTTGCGGTCCTCAGCGGACTCCACATAGACCTCGACCTTGTCTCCGACCTTCAGGTCAGGATTGTAACGGAACTCAGGAGCCTGGATGACACCTTCGCTCTTGTAACCTATATTGACGATGACCTCCCTCTTGGAGATAGCGGTGACTGTACCTTCGACCACCTCGTTCTCCACGATCTTGGAGAGGGTCTGGTCGTAAGCGGCCTCGATATCTTTCCTGTCGGTCTTTCCGTAAACCTCGGAGCCACCTTCAAAGGCGTCCCAATCGAAATTCTCGGGCGCGACTGACGCGTTAAGGGTAGGTTTCTGCTGTACTTGCTCAGGCTCGACAGCGGGATTCATTGTTTCTTCTGCCATAATAAATGATAAAGATAACTAGTTGTTTAACAATATTTTTTCGCTCCACGGGACATGACACGACGGCCAGCCTCGTCGAAAAGCGTGCAAAAATAGAGAAAAATATCTGATTTACAAAGGCTCAGGTAGAAAAATCAGAGCATTTTCTTCTTCCTGAAAATGTACAGGACGAAGCCGACAAGCACGAGCATGAAGACAAGCAGGAACAACCACGAGAGGCCCTTGTCCTGGAAAGGCAGGGGGACATTCATCCCGTAAAAACTCGCGACCAGGGTAGGAGGCATCAGCAGGACCGAGACCAGGGTGAAAATCTTCATTATGTTGTTCTGGTCCAGGTTAATCAGTCCAAGGACAGTCTCCTGGAGGTATTCCAACCTCTCAAAACTGAAATTGGCGTGGTTGATAAGGGAAGTGATGTCCTGGAGGATGACGTTGAACCTCGACTGTAGATCAGAAGGGTACTTGTCACTCTTAATCATGTTCTGGATCAGCCTCTGCTTGTCTATGATGTTCTCCCTGACGATCATGGTGTTCTCCTGGAGCTGGTTGATGTCAAGGAGGAAGTCCTCATTGATGTCCTCCTGCTGGTTGATACGCTTGCTGTATTGGGCGATCTCCTTACTCATCAGCTCGATCATGTCGGCGTCAAGATCGACTCGCTGGTCCATTATGCTGACAAAGACAGTGTAGCCGTTGGGGTACATCTGCGGCCTCGCAACAATCCTTCTCTGGAGTTCGGTGAACGAACGGATGGGAACATCCCTAAGGGTGGTCAGGCAGTCGCCCACAAAAGTGAAGGAGACCGCTTCCATGGTATAATCCTCGGGGCCAGGCATCAGGAAGTTGGTGTTGGCGAAGATGGCGTTCTCCGTCTCGGAATACCTTGAGGAGCTCTCGATCTCCTCAGCCTGCGCGCGGCTCTGGATCTCCTCCCCGAGGAAGTCGTCAACAGTGTGCTTCTCCTCTCCTGACGGGGAGAGAAGATCGATCCAGAGAACGTCTTCCCTATTCAGATTGGAAAGAGCCTTCTCGGACTGGGACACCACCAGTTTGTCGTTCCTCTTATAGAAAATCGCTATCATCGCAAAACCCGGAGTCTGCAAAAATATAAATATTTTCGCAAAAACAAGGAAAAAAACGGGCTAGATGAATTTGAAGAGGATATTCAGGCCTATCAAGACAAGCACGATGCCTCCGACCAGAAGGGCCGCTCGGCCGTAACGTCGTCCCGCGAGAGTACCGCCCTTGATGCCGAGAACGACAGAGACGAAGGTCACGACCAGAACAGCGACCGCCTTCAGGATCATGTCACGGAAACTGTCACTGTCCATCGAAAGGGAAATCCCAGCCGCGAGAGCGTCGATGCTAGTCGCCACGGCGCCTATGAGAATATTCCTGAACCCGTCAAGATTTATGGACTCTTCCCTATCCGTGATAGATGAGACTATCATGGACCCTCCGACATAAAGCAGCAGCAGGAAACCGATGACCGGTGCCAGCTTTCCCACAAATCCGGAGAGCATGTCTCCAAAGGTCCATCCGACGACAAGTAAACCTGACTGAACGAACGCAAAGATAGTCGCCACAAGAGCGACCCGTTTCCAGGAGAAGTCCTTGACGCTCACGCTTGAGCATGCCGAGACAGCGAAACAGTCGGCACAAAGCGAAAGGGCGAAAAGCAAAGCGGCCAGAACAGCTACCATAGCCTAAGGATTGAAAGGCTGCCGCCCGGTTATCGACCTCCCGAGAGTCAACTCGTCGGCATATTCCAGATCATCACCGAAACCGAGTCCTCTGGCAAGGGAGGATACCCTGATCCCGAATCCCGAGATCTGCCTGTAGATATAGAAAGAAGTGGTCTCACCTTCAACATCACCGCTCAAGGCGAGTATTACCTCCACCTCGGAAGGGATGGAGGCCGGAGAAGCGACCATTTCCTTGACCCTCTCGACAAGATCGGAGATGGTTAAGTCGGATGGGCCCACCCCCGCGATCGGGGAAATGATACCCCCGAGAACATGGTACACCCCATGGTACTGGCCGGTGTTCTCGATACTCATCACATCCCTGACATTCTCGACGACGCAAATGGTCTTGTGGTCGCGGCTATGGTCTGAGCAGATCGAGCAGATGTCCTCGTCGGAGATCATCCGGCAGACCCGGCAGTATTTCGCCTCATCCCTGAGCCTGACTATCGAGTCAGCGAAATGATGGACATTTTCCTGGGGCTGGCGCAACAGATGGAGGGCCAGACGAAGGGCGCTCCTCTTCCCCACTCCAGGCAGGGATCCGATCGCCTGTACAGCGTCCTCCAAAAGCTTGGAAGGGTATTTCTCAGGGATTGTCATGCCTTATTTGCCTGGGTTTGATAAAAGAATACGGCCGCTCTTACGGAGCCATGAGAGAGTAGCATACGTCTGGCATATTCATAATCCGTAAGACCTGTCTCCTCCATGATCATCTTCGCGCCGCGATCAACCAACTTATTGTTGGTCAGCTGCATGTCAACCATCTTGCTGCCCCTGACATGTCCAAGGCGGATCATTGAGGCGGTGGAGATCATATTCAGAACCAGTTTCTGGGCCGTGCCAGCCTTCATCCTGGTGCTGCCGGTCACGAACTCCGGGCCGACCACCACTATAATCGGGATCTGGGAAGCGGCGGCGAGTGGCGACCCCTCATTGCAGGTGATGCAACCGGTCAGGAGCCCGTTACGCCTGGCGGCCTCTACCGCCCCGACAACATAAGGAGTCGTTCCTGAGGCCGCGATCCCGACGAGGACATCATCCTTTGTAGGGGAATATGGAAGCATGTCTTCCCATCCTCCTGTCCAGGAGTCCTCCGCACCTTCCACAGCGTCTCGGATAGCCCTGTCACCTCCAGCCATAAGCCCGATGAACACGTTATGGACCCCGTAAGTCGGCGGTATCTCTGAAGCGTCCACGACACCGAGCCTGCCGCTTGTCCCCGCTCCCAGATAGAACACACGGCCTCCCCTGGGAACTCTCTCCACTATCCCATCGACAAGGTCCCTTATCATAGGTATGGCAGTAGAGACAGCTTCAGGGACAGTCCTGTCCTCCGAATTGATGGCGGAGAGCAACTCGGTGGTGCTCATCCTCTCAAGGTGGTCATATCTTGATGACTGTTCGGTCGTCTTGTTTTCCATGCTAAACCCTCCCGGAATGGAAATCCACAAGTCCCTCGACAGGGGCTTTAATTATCTTTGAGAATGTGATCCCGTAAGAACCAGCGAGCCTTCGGAGAATATCCCTGTTGGCATAACCGAAACCACCGACAACTCCCACAGGGAGTGAGTCAGTGCCGTACCTGGTCAGAGCCCTTTCAAAGAAATCACGGAAATTACTGTCCACCAATTCTTTAATATATTCACACGAATCATACCTGGACGTAATCCAAGGGGCAAATGACCCAAGGTATGCGGCAGGCGTCTCGCCTTTGTAAACATTCTTCACCACAGTCATGTAGTCAACCTCAAAGTCCCTGGCGAACTCGCCGCTGACCGGTTCGGGGACCAAGCCCTTCAGGAAATCCGCCATAAACATCCTACCGAGCCTCGCAGCGCCACCTTCATCGCCAAGGATGAAGCCTCCGGAGCGGATATTGCCGATGATCTTCTCACCATCGTAAAGGCAACTGTTGGAACCGGTGCCGAGTATCGCGGCGATTCCCTTCTCATGTCCGCAGACAGCCCTCGCGGAGGCAAGCGTGTCAGAGGCATATTCGATCATGGCCTCAGGAAAGAGTGAACGTAAGACCTTGTCTAGATTAATGGCGATGGAAGGAACCGATTCCGAAGACTGGCAGATCAGCCCCGCCGCATAGAAATGGATCCTATCAAAACGGGAAATACCCTTTTCTAAGAATCCTGCCGCGGCTTCTTCTACCACTCCCCTGACAACATCCTCGGGTATAGATGCCAAATTCATCCCGCCGGTTTTGACACTCACTCTGGAGCCAGCCCCTTCTAGGGCCAGCCAATCGGTTTTTGTCGCTCCGCTTTCAACTATTAGAATCATACGTGACTGTTAAACGTACAAAGTTAAGAATAATAACCGACAGACAAAGTGCGCTCCTAATAATCAGGTACCAGAGATTTCATCTAGGTAAAGACCGAAGCCGTTGATCACGGGAGGGGCATAAGAGGAAAGGGAGACCCTGATTCTTGAGGTAGTCACAGTCTCCACTGGGACTATCCGTTTGAAGCCTATAGTCGTCTCATTCGCTATCTCTTTCCACTTGCCGTCAGCGCCGAGAACTTCCACAGTGAAAGACTCGACCCTCTGTCCCAAGGGAATATATTCCTGGATCAGGACTCTGTTGAAGGTTTTTTCTCCGGCGAGTTCAAAAGTAAGGGTGGCCTCGTTGACCCCGTCCTTGGCGGCCCAGAAAGAGTCATATTCCCCGTCAAGGATGTTGCCGGCCTTGAAAACACGTCCCCGGGAAGAAGAGGCCTCGACTTTGGCTCCATCAGCGAGATTGACGCTGAAAATATTCCTTAGTGCCGAGCCGAATTCTAGAATCCGGGCGGAGTCCGCGGGGTGGATGTGTCCGGTAATATCTGGAGCGACCCCAAGCAGCAGGAGGGAATTGCGCCCTACGCTGGTGTTATAGATGCTTAACAGCTCATTTAAAGACGTTACCTTGTCGTTCTCGCTTTCCCGCCAGAACCAGCCGGGGCGGAGCGGGACATCGGTTTCCGCTGGTACCCAGGCATTTCCATGAATATTCCCCGTCTGCAAGGTGTCAGTCGGAGGCGCTCCCGCACCTGGAGCGAACCCATCCGGACGGAATGTGCTCCAATTGGTCCTCCCGGCGACTCCCCTCTCGTTCCCGACCCAACGGCATCCTGGCCCCACATCGCTGAACATCACCGCCTTGGGCTGATATTTCAGGACAGTCTCATGGAACCGAGGCCAGTCATAGACTTGCCTCTTTCCGTTAGGCCCCTCCCCGCAAGCCCCATCGAACCATTCCTCGAACACTTCCCCGTAGCGACCGTCCAGAGCGCTCTCCAACGTCCTGACATAGACGTCATTATACTCGGGGGTGCCATAATGCGGGTCATTCCTGTCCCATGGAGAGATATAGATTCCGAACTTGAGCCCATGAGATGCGCAAGCCTCGGACATTTCCTTCAGGACATCCCCTTTTCCACCTTTCCAAGGGCTTCTGGCCACCGTGTGGGTGCTCTCGGGATTTGGCCAAAGACAGAAACCGTCGTGGTGTTTCGCAACTATGATCATTCCCTTGAATCCAGCCGCCTTCGCGATGGATGCCCACTGGTCGCAGTCCAAGTCAGATGGGTTGAAAACATCCTCAGCCTCCGTCCCGAGACCCCATTCCATCCCAGTGAAAGTGTTTGGGCCGAAACAGACCAGGAAATTCATCTCCATCTTCTGCCATTCCACCTGCTGGGGAGTGGGGAGAGGGCCATAAGGCTCAGGTGGGGAGACCCTGCCGCAAGCTGTTATCGCAATAGCGGTGGCGCATGCTAAAAGGAACGAAAACCTCATTTTCAATCAAATGTCTAAAAATGAGCGGGATAACCAAGCAACTGATAGGCAAGCGCATATGCCATCCGCAAATGCCCTGCGGTGTTTGGATGGAGAAGGTCATGATGCTCAAGGGCCTGCTCTGTCCCCGCTTTCGCTGCCGCAGCCTCCTCGGGAGTGTATTTCACTTTCATGCCATCCTCCCTGAAATATCTCGCATGCTCCGGTTCCAAGGGATAAAGCCCGGAAATGCTGGCCAGGTCGATTACCGGTACCGCCCAGACATCCGCAGTCTCTTTTATGACTTTGATATAGTCATTGATGAACAGGCCAAGTGGATTGGCGAGATTCTCGTCTTGCTGGATGTTGTTTGGGGCGCAGTTGAAATAGGCCCTATGTATCGGGGTCAGGAGGATAACCTGCTTGGTAGGATAATTGTGCTTAAGATAAGCCATGAACTTGTTGATGTAAGCCCTCGTGGCGTGTCCTTCCATGACCGGGGTCCTGCGCTTGAGGATTGTCATCACGCCATCCCGGTTCACCTTGGCCTGCCCCTCTTCGAACCATTCCCCCAGCGGGAAAGAGGAGTTGAAATCGTTTGTCCCTATGAATATGAGTATAGCATCGACATCCTGTCCATGTTCAGCGTTCAACTTCTCCGCCTGTCCGAGGACATTGTAAGTCGTATGGCCGCTGATGCCATAGCAGTATGGCTTGATACCCAATATCTTGACCAGCTGGTTCCAGTAGATGTCCTGGCTCTTCAGCTGCCCCTCATCCGTTATGGAATCCCCCAAAAATGCGACCTTCGCTCCGTTCCATTGGCTCTGGATCTCAGGCTTCTGGGCCCGACATTGATACATGCATGCAGTTGCCACCAAAACGACTGACAACAATAACGCTTTGATTCTCATGATTCTATTTGTATTTCTTCTTAATCTAAAATCGATTCCACTTCCTCGTCAGAGAAACCTTTCTCTTTGAGTCTCCGGGCTATAAGACGCCTCTCTTCAGCCTTGCCTTCAGCCTTGCCTTCAGCCTTCCCCTCGGCCTTCCCTTCGGCTCGACCTTCAGCTTTCCCTTCAGCCCGACCTTTCTCTAGGCCCTCCGCTAGACCTTCCTCACGGCTGTACGCTATCTGGTTACGTATGTCACGCTCTGTCGTCATATCGTATTCGTATTTGACTTTCTCCTCAGCCGTGAATTTAGCAATTTCCGCCGAATCGAACAAGAGTTCGAAGATCTCAGCTGCCATCTCCGGTGGGCGGCTCCTTAGGACCGTCATATTGTGCAAGGCATAGCATAGCTTTTCAAGATTCGTGGATCGGTCTGATATGGTTCTCACCTTGGGGAGTTCAAGAAAAGTGTAACCAATCCGGTCAGTCATCAGCTCACCTGTCTTGATATCCAATAAGTTATACCTGTAAACGAACCGACAGTCACCAGATGGATGAAGTTCAAAGTCCATCAACGCAATGAAATACACAGGCATAAACTCGTAGGAGTCCTGGCCACGCATAACCTGCTCCTGAATCGCAAACGAGGAGTAGAATAGGGCCCTCTCCATGAACCAGCCCTGTCGGGCCAGCTGCACCTCGACTATGAACCTGGATCCGTCGCTTGATGTACACTCGATATCGAATATAACTCCATGACTGTCAGGGAAAGGATTAGGGTGCTCTTTATTGCCGTAGGTGATGTCCTCGATATCTACCTCCGGGAGTATCTCCCTGAGAGTCAAAATCATGAGCCGTTTTCCAGACTCATTGCCAAAAGATCTCTTGAACCAGTAATCCAAGAGGATATTGGCGTAACGTGATGTGATCCTGTTTTCCATAATTCTTTTCGTTTAGAAGTTTCGGCTAAGGTACCTTGACTAAACAGAAAAAACGACAAAAAACAGAAAAACAACGCTAAAGAAACAGAAAAACATTTCTTTGATATGGAGACACTTGCCTTCTGATAATCAGCGGGATAAGCGAACTCCCATGTCCGAAAACGACCATGGGAGTTAACCTGAATAACTGATTATCAGTAGCGGAGTGTCTCCAGAGAGTTATGGCGTCTCCAGAGAATTAAATCGTGACCTTGATGGTCTTCTGGGCGGAGTCTGCGGAGGAGCCACCGACATAGAGCACATACTCACCAGAGCGGGGAACCACCCTGCCGGCCTCAGCATCCCACCAGTTGAAGGTGTCTTCCTCGATCGGGATCACGACCTTGGCGGCCTTGCGGGCCTTAAGGGAGACCCTCTTCATGCCGCGGAGAGCCTTGACAGGACCCTGGGCGTCGTCAGGCCTGCTGATGTAAAGCTGGACGATCTCGTCTCCATCCTTGCGGCCCTTGTTCTTGACCCTGACGACGACTGCCTTCGAGCCATCAGCCATAGTCTTGAACTTCGGACGGCCATATTTGAAGTTAGTGTAGCTCAGGCCATATCCGAAAGGATAAAGCGGAGTGCCGCGGAAATAACGGTAGGTCCTGCCTTCCATGTCATAGTCGTTGAAGTCTTTGACCTGGGAGTCATCGGCATAGAAAGTCAAAGGAAGCCTTCCTGAAGGGTTGAAATCGCCATAGAGGACATCCGCGACCGCGTAACCTCCCTCCTGACCGGGATACCAAGCCTGGAGGATAGCTGAGCAAAGCTTGTCCTCATCCTTGAGGGCGATGGTGCTTCCGGAGAAGTTCACGAATATAACCTTCTTACCAGCATCCACAAGGGCTTTCACAAGCTGCTTCTGGATTGCGGGGAGCTCTATGGAAGTCCTGTCCCCACCAAGGAATCCGGGAATATCCACATCATCCATCTGCTCACCCTCGAGACGAGGGGTGATGCCTCCGGCGAAGATCACGGTCTCAAAGCCGTCAAGGGAATCCACGACAGCGTCGATGTCGGTCGGAGTCTCCTCAAGCTCAGCGGCGTGAGGGCAGGCGCGCAGATATTTCAGATCAGGAACCCTTTCCTTCATGGCGTCGTAAAGGGTCACGGTACGGACAGGAGTGCCCTCGTAGTTGCCCCACATCATGACAGAGTCGGCAGCGTTGGGGCCGATGAGGGCCACCTTCGCGTCCTTGGCAAGAGGAAGTATGCCGTCATTCTTCAGAAGAACCATGCTCTTGCGGGCGATGTCCAGCGACTGGGCCTTATGCTCCTCGGAAAGGAGGACTGACTCGGGAATATTGTCCCAGGGAGACTCGAAATCCATCTCGCCAAGGGCAAACCTCACGGCCAGAAGCCTCTTGACATGCTCGTCAAGGTCAGATTCCTTCAGGAGGCCTTTCTCCACAGCCTCGGGAAGAAGGTTGGTCAGATTACCGCATTCCACATCCATGCCGGCGAGAGCCGACGCGGCAATAGCCTCGACAGGAGTCTTGGCCCAGTTGTGGTACTGCTCCCCGACAAAGTCAGAGACAGCCCAGCAGTCGCTGACTATCAAGCCCTTGTAGCCCCATTCCTTTCTCAGGATGTCCTGGAGGAGCCTAGTTGAAGCGCCGCAAGGATAGCCCTCAAAACGGTTGTAGGCAAACATCACTTCCTGCACCTGCGCCTTTGTGACAAGGTCTTTGAAGGCGGCCAGATAGGTCTCCCAAAGATCCCTCTCAGAGACATTGGCGTCAAAGGTGTGCCTCTTAGACTCAGGGCCGGAGTGGACGGCGAAATGCTTCGCGCAGGCCTGGGCCTTGAGATGTCCGTCGGAGGTGTCTCCTTGAAGTCCCCTGACAACGGCGGAACCGAGCACGCCAGTCAGGTAAGGATCCTCACCGTATGTCTCCATTCCCCTGCCCCAGCGTGGATCCCTGAATATGTTGATATTAGGGGTCCAGAAAGTAAGGCCGGCGTACTGAAGGCTCTCACGATCCTCAACCGTGCGCGCCAGGCGGTACTTGACCCTAGCCTCGTCACTGACAGAAGTGAACACTTCCTCGATCAGCTGGGGATCGAAGGAAGCGGCCATGCCGATTGGCATCGGGTACATGGTGGCGTAACCGTTGCGGGCGACTCCATGCAGAGCCTCGTTCCACCAGTTGTAAGCGTTGATTCCAAGACGGGGAATCGCCTGGGAATTATAATCCATCAAGGACGCCTTTTCCTTAAGGGTGAGCCGCCCGACGAGATCCTCCGCCCGCTGTTCCGGGCTCAGGTTCTTGTCCATATAAGGCAGCTGCGCAGCGGACGGCAACATGCAAGCGAAAGCCATGAAGGCAGACGCGACAATATTCTTAAAATATTTCATAATATATTGGTTATTATATACTTATTCAGGCATCATGGACATACTCTCCCCTCTTCCTCCAATGGAAGAAGCCGTACGAGGATGCTATCACATAGGCGACGTAAAGGGCTGTCATCCAATATTTTCCCGCAAGGAAGCACATAACGACGAGGATTGTGTCGCCGATGACCCAGAGAATCCAGTGGTAAGGGATGGATTTCGCCAGCCATAACATACCGATAACACACAGGCAGGTGGAAAGGGCGTCAAGCCAAGGGTTGCTGTCGTTCAGGATTGTCAGGAGCCAGACCAAAAGACCGGTCCCGAAAAGTAATATCGCGGCGCTCACGATGGCCATTTTTGGAGACAAGCGCCTGAGATGGACATCAGCCTGAACTTCTGAGCTGTCTTTCCGCCACTGGTAAAGGCCCCAGAAGGCCATACCGACATAATAGATGTTCAGACCCATGTTGGCCCAGTTGCTCTCGAGGAAGAACTGGATGGCGCAGGCTGTGCTGGTGAAAAGACCGAAGTACCACATGGTGTTCTTCTGGAGAACCTCCAGAATCATGTAGGGGATGCCCATAACGAGGGCCACTATCTCTATGATTTGCACGATGTCCATATCGTACAAATTTAGAAAAAATATTCCATTCCCAACATGAAATTGAATCCGGGCATGGGGTAGTTATCCACAATCTCATATTGCTCGTTAAGGAGATTGTTGAGGCATAGTTTCAGGGTCAGGTCGTTACGGGCGATAGACAGGTTCTTGGACAAGGCGGCGTCAAGGGTCGTCCAGGGCGAAAGGCGATATGCGGGAAGGTTGGCGGAAGTGGTGAATCGCTCTCCGGTCATGAATGCCGTGAGATCCAGTCTCCATCCGCCATGTTCCCCAAAAAGGTTCACCGAGCCACTGTGTAAAGGAATATACGGGATTTGGCCGTTCCATGTGAGGGCTTCCTTGTCAGACTTGTCTCTGGAGCGCTGGAAGGTGTATCTTCCGATGAGGCCTAATTCCACCGTCCCGGACTTCTTTGAATATTCCGCCGTCAAATCCGCCCCAAGCACCTCAACTCTCCCGAGATTGTACATCGACCAGCGGAACTGGTTCGATGTCGGTACCGCTATTATTTTGTTTTTCAGTTGGTTCCAATAGGTTTCAACCTTTAGGGTCAAGTGGTTTGAAGGCTCTGACCAAAGGCTCCAGACAGCGCCCAGATCCAGCTGGATGGCATCCTCCGGATCCAAAGTCTTTGTCCCGACAGTGGTGTAATACAAGTCATTGAAAGTCGGCATCCTGAAAGACCGCTTGGCGAAACCATTAAGGGTGAACCTCTCCGCCGGTTTCCACCGGAACACGAGCGAGGGCATGAAAGCGCTCCTGAAAGCTGAGGATCGATCGTTCCCGCTTATGAAAGAATCCCGGACACCAAGATACAAAGCCGAAGCGGAGGCCTCGAAAGAGTCCTTCCCGAAAATCACTGAAGCGCAACTCCAAGAGGAGAAGCGGCCAGGATAAGCGAAAGCCCTCAGGTCGGAATCAAGGTAATCATATTGGCAGTCTTGAGCGAGGTTGACTTTAAGCGAACCGCCGATCCTTGCCATCGCCGTGGCCGACAGGTACGCCGAATGGTTCCTGTAGTTATACCGGGCCGGCCGGCCCCTGAGCGGAGTCGAAGGGCCACTCAGGGACCGTGGGAGATTTTCCGGAAAGTCCGTGTATTCCAGGTGACTGAAAGAAAACTTTGCCCTTCCGGCCACAGACCAAACATCTCCAAGATCACGATAATATTTTCCCTGCAGGAAAGCGTCCCTATCCGTCTGCCTATCCTCACTCAAAGGATATTCCCCGGCCTTTTTGTAAACCGGGCCTGGCAGTCCCCTGCCGGAGCCATAGAAATAGGCGTGAATATTCCAGGACGCCACGCCTGAGGCGGGACTGAACAGCATAGCCTCAACCCTCGAGCTTGTGATGTCACTGTTTGAGCGGATCATGGTAGTGTCATATCCAGCCACCGTGCCATCGGGATATTGCCGGAAGTCCTTGACATGAAAGCGATAACGCCCATCTGAAGAAAGAGCTTCCGCAGAGAGCCTCAGTTTCGAGCCGCCACGCAGGAGATGTTCCCACACAGCTGAAGGAGATACCGTCTTGAAAGACCCGCCTGTGGCACGTAAAAAGAAATTATCCCTTTTCCCGTCCTTGAACACCGGATCAGCGCTCTCCAGATAGAGTGAACTGGCCGATGAATATTCCTTGGCGCTTTGCAATGGAGCGACTTTCTGCCCTGAGAACAGGCTAACCGAGTTGAGTCCGAAAAGGGAAAATCGTCCGAGATCCACTTGCATGTTCTGGGCGTTATCAACCTGGATCCCGTCGATGAACACGCCCGTATGCTCACTTCCCAGACTCCTGACATTCACCGTCTTAAGGCCTCCCACTCCACCATAGTCACGCAGTTGGACCCCAGCGAAACGACGGACCGCCTCAGACAGGCTCGAGGCTGATTTAAGCTCACCTGAGGTGATACGCTGCGGAACGATAATGCTACCGGAGATGGAACTCACCATCGCCGCCTTCAGGGTGTCGGATCCTTCGCTATGCTCAGGATGACACTCCGGTGCCTGGATAAACAAAAGGAAAGCAGCCAGGAAGGAAGGGAACATGGACTAGTAGATAACCATGTGGGCAGGCAACATTCCCGCGACAGCCACCCACTTCTTTTTCAAGTCCTTGGTGAAACACCAGACCTTTCCAGGGCCGGTGTAATCGGCATCGGCGATGTAGATGTCTCCGCTTTCAATATTCACGCATATTCCGTAAGGATTGCCGACCTTGGCTGCATCAGTCTTTGACAAAGAGGTCGCGGTGACTGACGAATCCGTCAAGGACACCTTATACAGCGTGTTGTCGTAGCCTCCGGTCATCTCCGCGGCATTGCCAATCGCATAAATATACTGGCCTGCCATTACCATACAACTGACATGGACATCCTTGACAGCCTGGACAGTCTTGGGGATGGATAAGTATGTCGCCATATACAATCCCATCGGCTCTGACATGCTCTGGACCCAATTCCCGGCATCGTCCTGACTCCAGGAACTCTCCCCGTAACTGGAGACCCAGATCCTTCCCTTCGAATCAGTAACCATATAATGGAGGTTCGACGCGACTTCCATGTTCCCCATGACTTTGAACGTGCCAAGGTCGATCACGCTCACTGTATTCTCATGGACATAATTATAACCGCCGCTGTTGGCGACATAAAGAACACCTCCGGCGACAGCCACACCCTCGGGCTGGCAGCCAACCTCGATCTCCCCATCGATCTTGTAAGTCTTAAGGTCAATCCTAAAGACCTTCCCCTTCTTTTCATCACCTCCGTAAATAGCTCCGGCATAAGAGCTTACGTATGCGTGACCCGAATCAAAGGCTATGAACCTCGGATCAGGCACGGCTACCGAGGCCACCAAGGTCTCATCCTTGGCGTCGAGGACATGTACATAACCTGACCCGTTCATCACGAGCCAGAGCTTACCATCATTCAGAGCGAGATCGTTACCCGTGTCTCCCAAACCTTGGACAACAGCAGGGTTCATGGATCCGAAAGCGTCGGACACATAATTCCCATCAGAGAACCTGAGGAAATCGAGGGTCGAGTTGTTCTTCTGGAAATTGCCCTCATTGAGGACGAAGAGTTTGGAGAATGACCCTCCTTTTTCACCTACTGCGACATTGACACCCGCAAGGTCCGCATCCCTGGAGGTGGTTTCATCTTTTTGGCAGCCTGTCGCTACGGCAAGGGCAGCCACGCTGAAAACCAGCAGTGCAAATCTATTCATATTTTAAAGAGCTAAAAATATCTCCGGCAAAGATACCACTTCGCCGGAGATAATCAAACTATCTGGACGCCAAAATTATTCGGCGGCAGGAGCCGGTGTTTCAGGTGCCTGGGGCTCCTGGGGGCCTTTGTCCTTGCCTTTACCGGCAAAGAAGATCAGCGCGCCCACGGCAACCGCCAGAAGCAGTATTCCCAAAACCGGCCTGTAATAGACCCAGGCGAGCGCGATCACGATGACCGTCCATGCGAACGCCACGACATTCAGGACTATATTCGTGGCAAGGTTCACTATATTGGCGATGAACGGGATGACCTTGAGGATAGTGATAAGGATCTCAAATATTCCCTTAAGTCCACCAGCGACAAGGAAGAAACCGAGGATACGAAGCAGCCAGGTCCACATCTTGTTGGTGGAGCGCTCGGAGGAGAACATCTCATCCATGCCCCTTATGCCCATGCTGAGGGTTTCAAGGGACTTGCCATTCTTGTCGGTGTGCTTTGTGAATGTGTCGCCGGCTACCTTGGCCAACACGGAGACATCGGCTGGCAGGACTTTGGTGAAGGTGATCTTGACATCTCCGATCTGGGGATTCATAGGATCAGCGCCGATGTAAACGACATTGTTGTTGACATGGAGATATTTATACTCCTTCAGAGCCGCTTGTGCGAGCAGGACAGCCGTGTCTTTCTTAACCGTCGCCGCGGTCTTGTTCATGGCCTTAATAACATCCTCACCCAGAGATAGTTCCACAGGCTGCTCACCGCTTATGGAGCGGATGAGTTCAGCGGGAAGCCTATACGCCCCAAAACTCACGTTCTCGGCTATCCAATCCTTGCTCTCAACGTCTGAGAGGACAATATTCGAGCCGCGATATTTCTCATCTTTAAACTCAGAAGAGTTGATCCTTGAGGAGCTCCAACCATTCTTGTAGTCATAAGTGGTCACGGTCTCCTGACCTCCGCCAAGCTTATCTTTGGTCTTCGAGGAGGATGTCTCCTGAACCTGGTAATACTCGACACTCCGCAGTAGCTTAATAGCATTCTCCTGGATGCCGAACTGATTGTCAATCAACACATCACTGGTCGCTACCTTGCCAGTGGCGTGTACAAGTTTACCGTCAAATTCCGGGTTGACAGAGCTGATGTCGGGCATCTCTACCGCGACCTTTTCCGCCCTGTTGAGCATTCTTGCGGTTTTGACGGCACGCCCTTCATTCCACCATAGTAAAACGGTACCGAGGATCAAGAGGAGGAAACCGGAGCCGATTCCCCTGAACGAGCTACCCAGCCTTTGGCCGTAGGACGTCTTGGTTGTTACTTGAACTGCCATGATAGATTTGTATTGGATTAATGAATAGTTTCTTACGCGAATATAAAAAATTCGGAATAATATTCTAATTTTACACTGCGATTTTGAAACGATTAAAATGGCATTATTATGATAAAAAAAGTCAACTACCTCGCTTTCCTCGCCGCCGCTATCTTGTTAAACGGCTGTCTGGCAGGCAAATACATGTGCAATTTCGCTCTCCTCCCGGAGGAGCACGGCAACGATATAGAAGGCGACAGGGCCAAGACCGAGTCCCGTTATCCGGGCATATTGTCCTGGTACGACACCCTTCATGAAAACGGCGCTTTCAGGGACACTTCACTGATCGGCGAGAACGGTTACAAGCTCCACGGGGTCTATGCCTCCGCGGCGGATCCCGCCAACGCCCAAGGAACGGCCATCGTCGTACACGGATATACGGACAACCACATCTGCTTCCTGAACCTGGTGAGGATGTACAGGGACGACCTCAACTACAACGTCATGGTGCCGGATCTCCACTATCATGGCCTCTCGGAAGGACGAGCCGTCCAGATGGGATGGTTTGACCGGCTGGATGTCAAGAGGTTCGCCGCGATGGCTCACGACATCTGGGGAGACGATTTCATGGTGATACATGGAGTCTCGATGGGCGGAGCCACCACGATGATGCTCAGCGGTGACGACGATCTTCCGGAATATATCCGGGCCTTTGTCGATGACTGCGGCTACTCCTCGGTCTGGGACCAGTTCGCCCACAACCTCAAGGACATGTTCCACCTGCCCCCATTCCCGGTGCTGACAAGCGCCAACATTGTCTGCAGGAAGCGCTACGGTTGGGACTTCAAAGAGGCGTCGTCAGTGAACCAGCTGGCGAAGTGCGAGCGTCCGGTCCTTTTCATCCATGGCGACAAGGACGACTTCGTGCCAACGGATCATGTTTATAAGAACTACGAGGCTAAGACAAAGGGCTACAAGGAGATCTGGATAGCTCCAGGTTCGGAGCACGCCATGGCCTATAAAGACCATCCTGAAGAATATACAGCACGCGTCCGGGCCTTTTTGGAAAAAGCCCGGACGCTATAGGAGATCCTTCGCTACGCTCAGGATGACAGATTGATCGACTATTCGGCTTTGCCGTTGGAACCGAGGACGTTGATGATCTTGTGCATGTAAAGCTTCTTCATCTCGTCGCGAGCAGGGCCCAAGTACTTCCTGGGATCGAACTCGCCGGGCTTCTCATCGAAGACCTTGCGGATAGCGGCGGTCATCGCAAGACGGCTGTCGGAGTCGATGTTGATCTTGCAGACAGCGCTCTTGCTGGCCTCTCTGAGCTGCTCCTCGGGGATACCGACAGCATCAGGAAGTTTGCCGCCGTGGGCGTTGATGATGTCAACATACTCCTGGGGAACTGAAGAGGAGCCGTGGAGAACGATCGGGAAGCCGGGAAGCTTCTTCTCAATCTCATGAAGGACGTTGAAAGCGAGCGGCGGAGGAACGAGACGACCGGTCTTGGGATCCCTCTTGCACTGCTCGGGCTTGAACTTGTAAGCACCGTGGGATGTTCCGATGGAGATAGCCAGGGAGTCGCAACCGGAACGGGTGGCGAAATCGATAACCTCCTCAGGACGGGTGTAGTGGGACTCCTCGGCGGAGACCTCATCCTCAACACCGGCGAGGACACCAAGCTCAGCCTCGACAGTCACGTCGTACTGGTGAGCGTAGTCAACGACCTGCTTTGTCAAAGCGATATTCTCCTCGTAAGGAAGAGAGGAAGCGTCAATCATGACAGAAGAGAAACCCATGTCAACGCAGCTCTTGCAGAGCTCGAAAGAGTTGCCGTGATCAAGGTGGAGGCAGATCTGGGGATGCTCCCAGCCAAGCTCCTTGGCATACTCGACAGCGCCCTCGGCCATGTAACGGAGGAGGGTCTGGTTGGCGTATTTACGCGCTCCGCTGGAAACCTGGAGGATGACAGGAGACTTTGTCTCGGCAGCGGCCTGGATGATGGCCTGGAGCTGCTCCATGTTGTTGAAATTGAAAGCGGGGATGGCGTAACCGCCAGCGACAGCCTTAGCGAACATCTCTCTGGTGTTCACAAGGCCAAGATCTTTGTAAGAAACCATAATTGTATAAATAAAACTTTAAGAATTTGTCAAATCCGTCTGCCTGGCTTCAAAAGCCGTGCAAATTTAGTCTTTTTCGTCCAAAAATAAAAGATGTTCGACCAAGCTGACATAACGTCTTTCGATCACCCCTCTCCTGCCGGTCTGAATGATGTGCGGAAGGCCGGAAAGATCGAAGAAATCCAGCAACTGACGAGCCGTCTGAGGTGATTCTTTCTCAAGGGATGTCATGTCAACTTTAAGATACTTTAGATGGAGGGAATCCGCGGCTTCCTGCTCAGCGGCACACACCGGGCAACCCGTGGTGCTGAAGAAGAAAAGTCCTCCCTTGCGTCTCATCTTGTTCCAGCCTTTGATACTGGTCTTGGGGATTCTGGCCCCAATAGGAGCCTTGCTCAGAAGCCCGTCCATCATGGAAGCCAGCCCGACAACCTTAAGACTGTCGTCAGCGTTGTTCCAAACTTCAGGTCTGGATAAGATATAATCTTTTATAAATGAATATGTTCCCTCCTTAAAGCCTTCCCCTCTCTTGCCTGCCAGATAATATAGGAGATCACCCTCAAGGTGTTTGAAAGACAGGGTGTCTCCTCTCGCCAAAGTCCTGGACTCAAGCATTGAGGCTATCTCAGTGACATCCTCCGGACTGACTTTGGGGCCGGAAGTCGAGAATAATTTGTCAAAGAAGGCAAGGGCTTCATCTCCGCCATAATCATAATACAGAGCGGCCAAACTGGCTTCCAGGAGTTTCTCAAGAGAATCAGTGTCCAGATTACGGCCTACAATAACTCCATCCGGATCAACCAGGAACATCTTCGGAGTCACTGTCACTCCGTAACGCATCTGGTAATCGGAGCTGTCATCCGGATCCCACAGATGAATCACTTTGGTGTTCTGGGCCTTGACTCGGAATGTGGACTCACGCCAAAAAGCCCATTTGTCCTCTTCCCTGCCGACGTACACGGCGAACACATCGACCGGGTAGTCCTTATCGTCCAGAAGGGAGCGGAGCATCGGGGACTCGATCTTGCACTTGGCGCAGTCGGTGTCGTAGAAATAGAGGACCTGGAAGCGGCCCGGCCCTTCGGCTCCGCTCAGGGACCGGTTGGTGAGCGGAGTCGAACCACGGTTGGTGAGCGGAGCCGAACCAGGGAAGGTGACGTGGGCGCCGGAAGGGTCCAGCAAAGTCACTTCCGGAGCTGGCATACCGATAAGGGACTGGCGGTTAAACTCGGCGAAAAGTTTGGCGTCAAAGAGGTCTTTCTCAGATCCCATAGGAATCTCGCCTCTTGAGAACCACCTGTCCGTCAAATGAATAGCCACTGCCTCATCTCCCATCAGTGAAGAATTGAGGTAGTGGTTATATGCCTTCAAAGCGATCCTTTGCCGTAAATCCTTGTCTGAGGCGGCTTCAATCAAAGCGTCACACTCTGCCTTTTTCACCTCCACCGGCTCAGCCTCCAGCAAGGAGAAATAGCGCTCGAGTCTGGCGTCAAGTTCCCTGACCTTGGCCGTGTCAACCTGAGCGGCCAGTTCAAGGCCACAGATGAGGAGAGAAAGGAGTATCGCGGCGAACTTTCTCATCAGACCTTGGGAAGTTCCACCCATCCCGGGATAAACTGGGACAAGTCACCGTGGTGACTCAGGAGATCCCGCACGGCAGAAGATGATATATGTGAATATTCCTGCGCGGTAGGGATGATAATAGTGTCGATGTCAGGAGAAAGGTGACGGTTGGCGTCCGCCACAGCCTGCTCATTGTCGAAGTCGGTCATATTCCGCACTCCCCTTACTATATGTCTGATACCGAGCTCTTTGCAAAGATCCACCGTCAGGCCGTCATAACTCATGATCCTGACGCCGGAAAGGCCTTTGGTGGCCTGGGCTATTATGTTCTCTCGCTGCTCCATTGTGAAAAAGCCTCTCTTGGCTTGATTGATACCGACCGCCACGACAACCTCGTCGAAGATTGTCAGAGCCCTGGTCAATATATTCAGGTGACCCGAGGTGAATGGATCGAAAGAGCCTGGGAATAAAGCGATTCTACTCATTATAATTGCCAGTTGACTGGTGTTTTGTTTTCTGAAATAAGGATCTCGTTGGTTTTCGAGAAATGGCGGCAGCCGAAGAAAGCGCCCCGTGCCAAAGGTGACGGATGCGGCGCCTCCAGCACATGATGCCTGGTGGTGTCGATCAGCTCCTTCTTGGAACGGGCGAAATTACCCCAAAGAAGGAAAACGACGCCTTCAAGATTGTCGGAGATGTACCGGATAACGGCGTCTGTGAACTGCTGCCAGCCGATCCCGCTATGGGATGCCGCCTCGCCGGAGCGGACAGTGAGGATAGCGTTCAAAAGCAGCACCCCCTGCCTGGCCCAGCCTTCAAGGTTCGGCCTGCCGCTCATCTTGATCCCGAGATCATCCTCTATCTCCTTGAATATGTTCTTGAGAGACGGTGGTGCCGGAATATTGTCCGGTACGGAAAAACAAAGTCCCATAGCCTGACCGTAACCATGATATGGATCCTGGCCGAGGATGACCACTTTCACGTCCTGGACCGGGGTGAGCTCGAAAGCCTTGAATATCTCCGGTCCCGGAGGGAAAATGACCTTTCCCTCCGCCTTTTCTCTATGAAGCTGCCGGGCAAGGGCGGCGAAATAGGGCTTGTCGAACTCTCCGGCAAGCGCCTCTTTCCAACTTTTCTCGATTTTGACGTCCATGACCCGAAAGATAACAAATTAATCGAAGATTTCCCCGATCACGTCATCTATTGTCTTCACATAATGGAAAGACAGGCCTTCGACATAGACAGGCTTGATGTCCTCGACATCCTTCCTGTTGTCCTCGGAGATCACGATCTCCTTGACTCCCGCCCTCTTGGCAGCCAGTATCTTTTCCTTGATTCCGCCAACTGGAAGCACCCTGCCCCTGAGAGTCATCTCTCCGGTCATGGCGATTCCGGACTTGACCTTTTCGCCCCGAAGAGCGGAGACCATCGAGCTGACCATGGTGATTCCGGCGGAGGGGCCGTCCTTCGGCACCGCACCTTCTGGCACATGGACATGGATGTCCTTTGCCGAGAATTCCTCGGAGGTCATCTTCGCGAGCTCCGGATGGGCCTTGATATATTGGTACGCAATCGTGGCAGACTCTTTCATGACATCTCCAAGATTACCGGTCATGGTCATATTACCCTTTCCGGCGCTGACGGAGCTTTCGACGAAGAGAATCTCACCACCCATCTGCGTCCAAGCCAATCCGGTCACGACTCCGGGAGCCTCGTTGCCTTTCTGCAGGTCATGCATATTGGTCGGAAGCCCGAGGTATTCTTTCAGATGCTCTTTCTTGATCACAGAGGGCCACTCCTGCTCCAAGGCTATCTTTTTCGCTGTCACCCTGGCTATCTTGGCGATCTGTTTCTCAAGCCCACGGACACCGGACTCATGGGTATATTCGTCAATAATGGCCGCGAGGGCGGACTTGTCGATACGGAGGGATTTCTTGGGGATGCCATGCTCCTGAAGTTGCTTGGGAACGAGGTACTTCTTGGCGATCTCCATCTTCTCCTCGGCGAGATAACCTGTGACATTGATCAGCTCCATCCTGTCCAAAAGAGCCGATTGGACTGTCGAGACAGTGTTGGCCGTAGTGATGAACAGTACGTTGGAGAGATCGTAATCGATGTCGAGATAGTTGTCATGGAAGGCGACATTCTGCTCAGGATCAAGTACTTCCAAAAGAGCCGAAGACGGGTCGCCCTTATAATCCGCACCCACCTTGTCAATCTCGTCCAGGACTATTACCGGGTTCGAGGTGCCGGCTTTCTGGATTCCACTCAGGATCCTGCCCGGAAGGGCTCCCACATACGTCTTGCGATGTCCCCTGAGCTCAGCCTCATCGTGCATGCCACCAAGAGCTATCCTTACATATTTCCTGCCGAGCGCCTTTGCCACGGATTTCCCGAGGCTGGTCTTTCCGACACCGGGAGGGCCGTAGAGGCAAAGGATCGGGGACTTCATGTTTCCCTTCAATTTGAGAACCGCAAGATACTCTATGATCCTGTCCTTCACGGTCTCAAGCCCATAATGGTCATTGTCCAGGACCTTCTGGGCATGTTTGAGATCGAGATTGTCCTTGGACATCTCGCCCCAAGGAAGATCCAGCATGAACTCTATGTAATTGTACTGAATGCTGTAGTCAGGCGAGGACGGGTTGTATTTCTCCAGCTTGGCCAGCTCTTTCTCGAACTGGGCAGCGACAGCCTCGGGCCATTTTTTCTCCTTGGCCCTGGCCCTGAACTTCTCGAATTCCTCCTCCTCGTCCATCCCGAGCTCCTCCTGAATAGTACGGAGCTGGTTGTTCAGGTAATATTCCCTCTGCTGCTGGTCGATGTCGCTCTTGACCTTCTGGTTGATCTCCTGCTTGATCTTGAGGAGCTGGGTCTGCGTCTCAAGGGCCGCAAGAAGCTTCATCGCCCTGACCTTGATGTCGTCATACCTAAGAAGATCGACTTTCTCGGAGAAGTTCTCCACCTCCACGGTCGTGGCGATGAAGTTGACGAGGAACTGGAAGTTATCTATCGACTTCATGGCACCGACAGCCTCCCTCGGAGCAAAGGAGGACGACTTGATGATAGCGGCCGCCTTCTCCTTCAGCGACTCGGCTATCATACGGGTGTTGTTGTCGTTCTCCGGCACAATGTCATCGACATACGTGACATTCGCGGTAATATATGGCTCGTAAGACAGGACACGGCCTTTACGTATCCTCTTGACTCCGTGAAGGATAGCTGTCACAGTCCCATCTGGCATCTCGAGAATCTTCATAATCTTGGCCGCGGTGCCATATTCAAACAAATCCTTGTCCTTGGGATCCTCAACGGAAATGTCGTTCTGCGGGATCGCGCCAATGAAGGAAGAAGTCCTTTCCGCATCCTTGACCAAGGCGATGGACTTTTCACGGCCTATCGTGACCGGATAGACCATTCCTGGGAACAGCACGGCGTTCCTAAGGGCAAGGATCGGCAAAGATTCCGGAAGATCCGCCTCGTTCACTTTTATCTGTTCGTCACCCTGCATAACAGGGATGATGTTGACCTCCGCTCCGGAAGGTATCATCATGTCATTTCCTAAATCTATACTCATAAGCGAATAACGCGTGTGGCGGTTTTCCCTGCCATTATGACAGTCGGACGACCGCTTTGGACGCAGGAGGGGTTATGGTCAATAACCTTGCCAAAAAATTCTTTTCCCATTATTTTGATTATTAAAAAAATAAGCCTAATTTTGCATCCCCTTAAAGCATATAAGGAACTATAAAAAGACATTCTATATACACTTTTTATTAATAAACAATTTTTATTATGACAAAAGCTGAAATCGTTAACGAGGTTGCCAAGTCAACCGGTATTGAGAAGATCGCGGTCCAGTCCGTCGTCGAGGCATTCATGGATTCCGTCAAAGGTTCAATCGTCAGGAAGGAGCCCGTTTACCTCCGTGGTTTCGGTAGCTTCATCGTGAAGCACAGAGCCCAGAAGGCTGCCCGCAACATCACCAAGAAGACCACCATGACCATTCCCGCGCATGACATCCCCGCTTTTAAGCCGGCCAAGGTGTTCATCAATGCCGTGAAGGAGGAGAAATAAATTAACAATCCCCATAAATTATGCCTAGCGGAAAAAAGAGAAAGAGACATAAGATGTCTACGCACAAGCGTAAAAAGCGCTTGCGCAAGAACAGACACAAGAAGAAGTAAGTCCTCTGTGTCTGCCATTTTAGCAGAATGCTAGAAGAAAGAGGCTGAACGGGAGATCCTTTCAGCCTCTTTTCTTGAGAAACTACCATTGTTATTTCCATGGAGTCTGAAAGATCAAAGGATTTGATCGTCGATGTCACATCGACTGAGGTTCATATCGCGCTGATGGAAAACCACCGGCTGATTGAACTGGGAAAGGAGTCCAGCAAGGGGCACGGTTTTTCCGTCGGAGACGTGTATCTCGGGAAAGTGAAGAAGATTCTTCCCGCACTCAATGCTGCCTTTGTCGACATCGGAGACAAGAAGGAAGCGTTTATCCACTATCTGGATTTGGGTCTCTACTTCACCTCGTTTGACGAGTTCGTGAGGAAGAGCAATCCAAACACGGATCTCGGGCAATTGTACTCGAACATCAAGATCGGCCCCATCCTCGAGAAGGAAGGGCGGATTGAGAATGTTCTGAAGCCCGGGCAGATGGTGATAGTGCAGATCGTCAAGGAACCGATCTCGACCAAAGGGTCGCGACTGACCGCGGAAATCTCATTGGCAGGACGCAACATTGTACTGATGCCCTTCGCTGAGAAGGTCAGCATCTCCCAGAAAATCTCCTCCAAGGAGGAGAAGAGAAGACTGGAGACACTCGTCAGAAGCATCCTCCCCAAAAACTACGGGGCCATCATCCGTACAGCGGCCGAAGGCAAGAACGCCGCGGTCCTGGTAGCGGAACTCAAGTCCCTGATCCAGAAATGGGAGGCTTCCTGGCAAAAAGTGGCGAAAAACAAATCCCTCCAGCTGCTTTTCACTGAGTACAGCAAGACCACCACAATCCTCAGGGATCTCCTTAACGACTCATTCACAAATATTTACGTCAATGACGAGAATGTGTACGAGGAGACTAAGAAGTATATTTCCATGATCTCTCCGGATCAGGAAAAGATAGTGAAACTGTACGACGGCAAAGAGAATATCTTTGACCATTTCGAGGTGACAAGGCAGATCAAGAGCTCATTCGGCAAGGTGGTGCCGATGAAGCAGGGAGCCTATCTTGTGATTGAAAGCACTGAGGCCCTTAACGTGATCGATGTCAATAGCGGCATCCGGGCCAAGACCTCCGATCAGGAGGAAAACACTTTCGAGGTCAACAAGATCGCCGCTGAAGAGATCGCCAGACAGCTGAGACTGAGGGATATGGGTGGAATTGTGATCGTGGATTTCATAGACATGGAGTCTGGCGAGCACCGTAACGAGCTCCACAAATACATGCAGGAGCTGATGGAGTCGGATCGCGCGAAACACAATGTCCTTCCCCTCACCAAGTTCGGCCTGATGCAGATCACCAGGCAAAGGATCCGCCCCGCGACCGAGATTAACACCATGGAGGTTTGTCCGGTTTGCCATGGCACCGGGAAGATCGCGTCAAGTGTAGTTATCGACGAGCAGATCGAACGCAACATCGCCTACTACACTGAGCACGGGAAGAACACCTTCACACTGAAGGTCAGTCCCATTCTGGGAGCCTACCTCAAACGGGGCCAATCCATGCTGTCGGACAAGTCTTTCGTCGGTAAATGGAGAAAGAAGTACAAATGCCGGATCAACGTCGAGGAAGTCACAGACTTCTCGGTCCTGCAAAATGAGTTGTATGATGAGAAGAATGACAGGCTGGAAAACTAGCCTGTCATTTTTTATCTGCCTCCGGTGAAACGTCTCACGATTGTGGCGCACAGCATCAGGAGGAACATCATGACGCAGATCCTGCCAGCGAAATCACCATGCCTGACAAAAAAGGTCTCCTCGTCAGACAGACCGACCTTTCCTTGAAGAGTTGCCGGCTCCCACCATGAGGTTTGTCTCACTATCCTTCCGGTAGGATCTATGATCGCCGAGATCCCGGTGTTCCCGCAACGGGCGATCCAGCGTCTGGTCTCAATCGCCCTCAAAGATGCGTATGAGAGGTGCTGACGGTAGCCGGGAGTGTCTCCCCACCAGGCATCGTTTGTGATGACAGTCAATAACTTGGCTCCATCCCTGACATAATCCGCGCAGAACTCCCCATAGACCGATTCATAGCAGATGGCGCAACCTATCCCTATCCCTTTGTAGTCAAGACACTTGGCTTCACCATCTCCGATGCAACGTCCCATAACGCCGCCGAGTTTGTCATCAATAGGGCGGAAAAAGGCGGGATACGGAGTCATCTCCACTCCGACCACAAGCTTATTCTTGTGATATGTCTGGATCTCACGATCCGGAGACATCATCAGCGCCGTGTTGTGAGACTCGACCCAATTGCCGTTGTTTAACTGACGGGCAGTCTGGGAAGGTCTGGCCCTCCCGGAAATATATTCCCATGTCGAGGCGCCGAAAAGGAGTCCCGAAGATGGCCTTGCGGAAAGGAACTTATTCAGGGACTGGACAGTAGGACTCGCCTGAATTCCGTTCATGACAACATCGCTGGTAAATGTCTCGGGAGCGATGAACAGGAACGCGCTGTCCTTAGGAGCTTTTTCCATCAACCCTATCAGGGTCTTTGTCTGCTCTTCCTGAGTGAGTCCGCCGTGTTTGCCGTACACATCGATATTCGGCTGGGCGATAAAGACATCAAGGTTTCCATCCGACGGCTCAGGGCGAAGGAAAAGAGAAACGGTTGGAGGTGCGAGAAAAAGCAGGATAGCACCGGCCACTGAAGCGGCTTTAGCTTTGATATTGAACGACTTCCAGCTTCCACTCCTAAATGCCATCAATAATCCGAATACGGCGAGATTGCAAGCCCAGACCCAGACTGATCCTCCCACGGTCCCGGTGTACTCGTACCACTGGATCCACGAAGTAGTCCTCGCGAAAGAGTTGCCGAGAACCAGCCATGGCCAGCTTATCTGCGCCCAGGTAAGATACCAGCGCTCCCACGCCACCCATGCGAAAAGCAGGAAAAGATAAGGGAGAACGCCCTTGAGATATTTCTTACTCCACCTGAAGAGTCCGAAAACCAATGACATCTGGAAGGCATTGGCCACGCAGGCGAAAATGCCGCCCCCTACCGTGGCGTTACAGACCCAGAAGGTCGTGGCCACATTCCATAACAGGAAACAGAGGTAGTGCCACCAGCAGAAACCCTTTTTCCCGGTTTCCTCGGCCATCTTCTCCGCGAAAAGCAAGGGAACGAAGGCGACAAGGGAAAGGTATCCTGTCCCCGGAACGAGGAACGGGATACTTAGAAGAGCTACGGACAGAAGTATCAGCAATAACATAAGAAACATCAAAGATTGAATTCAAAGCCCAAGTTGACCACGAACCGGTTCGGATGTGGGACCTTGACCCCATCGACCATCTTGTCACGGTGGGTAAGTCTCCAAACGGCATCCACACGCATCACTTTGAATATGTTGGATAGTCCGACACCCGCTTCGACGTAAGGCGTGTTAAGTTTGTTCATTCCCTCTGGGAATATCATTTCGGATCCGAACGCCGGGTCTTCCGGAATGCCGTTATTCTCATCACGCAGAGACCCATAAGCTGCCCTGACAAGAGCTATCTCCCTTAATTTCAGTTTTTTGATAAGGGGGATTTTTCCCAGGAAGAATCCCCTGAAATCATGTTCCCAGAAAAGGGTCGCCCAAGTGTCGGAGGCAAACTCATAGTAGTCCATGCATGAGAAAGCCTTGCTCTTGATGCGATAGGTCTCATTGCCTTCATAAATCTTAAGCAAGGGATATGGCACCTTTCCAACGACGGTTCCGGCGTTCAAGACGATGCTCGAAGATCCCGCCGGAGCTGTGAGCAAGGTATATTGGAACTTGACCTCGGGACGGAAGAAAGTATATTCATTACGCCCGACTCCCTGCATCGCGGCGGCCATATTCACTGTCACCACAGGGTACGGTGAGAACATATAATGCTTGTCAAACACTCCCCTGGTGACAATCTCATCCTTGGAGAACCTCAACTGAAGCAATGCCTGGTCGTAGGAAACGGATGTATAAGCGGAACCGTCCCGATGGACCATCGGCACCACGACACTCGGGAATATCTCTCTCCTTTCCAGACCGGCTGACATGTTGAACCCATGCGACCACTCGTGCTGGTAGGAGACCGCGAAATCGTTGATCATGCTCATCTTTCTCCCCCCTTTCTTGGTGAGGATGGATGTGACCACATCCCCGTTGCCGAAGCCGAAAGAACCGGCCCCGAGAGGAAGCATGTCATGTTTATAGGAGAGGACGAACTTGCGGGTGGGCATATTGTCAAGCATGATCTCAGCCGACGCTCCCCCTTTCCACAACTCGTCCTTCAGGCCATAGGCGGCATAGCCCAACAGACGGAACTTCCGGCTGAGGTCTTTTGTCGTCCTGAATCCCAACTGGAACCTGGAGCCCTCAAGATCATTGAAGCTATACATCGAGTCATAAGGCCCGAATCCCAAATACTTGAAACTGAAGAAACCGGTGGAGAACATGTCAACCGTCTTCTCCGCGAACTTGTACAAGGGCACATTCTTGACAGAGTCAACCATGTCGTAGATCCCCTGCTCCTTACCGCTCAGGGGATAGGGCCGGACCGATGCCCAGTAGTCATCATCGTGTTTCAAGACATCATTGTGCATCAAGACAGGCGCAGTGGAATCCAGAATTCCAAGAAGCTGGTTTTCAGAGAAGGAAGGATCGGAGTAATCAATCTGCCGGTTCGCCATAAAAGCCACCTCTGTGGATCCCAGGAGCGACACCGCGGCATCGATATAGATCCTGTCTTGCTTATAGAACCATGTCGAGTCCGGAAGTCGCTGGTTATCAACCTCTATGACCAGATTTCTAACCCAATTGACCCCTGAGCTGCCGTTTAGCCGGGCATAGATGGACCTTAAGGCGTAATCTTGAGCGTCAATTGACATCACCCCATCAAACGCCGCTGAAGAAGTCCATTTGGACGGAGTGAACCATATCCTGTAAGTCATCCTGCCATCCACCCGCAAACTGTCGATCAGATGATAATCATAGAACACGGACCCATTGTCCGACAGCGGGGAGGGAATCTCGACCTGGAATATATTCAGGTAATTCTCATAGAAATTAGCCTTGATGTACAGTCCTCCTGTGAATTGGGCCACCGTCTTCTGGTCGCTCACTCCTGATATCCGGCTCGACTCTATGACCTCTTTCTTGACCTCGGGATTGCGGGAATGGTAATAGTGTGACTTGGACTCGGCGATCATGACCGGCAGGTAAGGCAGACCGGAGGTTCGGGAGGTATCGACATATTCATAGATGAACTGGAAACCTTTGGGAATGAACTTCGAAAACATTCCGGGATTCGCCAGGTCAAACTCGTTTCGGCTGTAGATCTCACAATCATACTGCTTTCGTCTCTCCGGATTGTTCCTCGCCTTGGCCTCTTTCACCTTGCCCAGGATCTGCTTGACAAACCTCGCGTCAGCCTGCACGATGGCCGGATCCAACTCATCCACCAAGACGGCCTTATCCTTGCCACTTACCGGTTGCGCCTGGATGTCAGCCGGACAAAGGCACGAGAACAACAGCGCCACAAGCGGGAGGATTATCCTAATGGGTCTCATCTGATCCGGTCGATCTTCAACTGCTGGATCGTGTAGCGGTCCTTGCCTTGACTGACGAATATGGTCACCTCGAAAAGTTCCCCTCCGGCATTAAGATAGCCCAAGGCATATTTGGAATTGGACCTGGAGGCGGTATGATTGATCTCGAAAGAGCGCGGAGTGTGGGAAGCGAAAAAGGATTTGAGGATCTGTTTCGCCTGGTTCCGGCTTGAGTCATTCGTCGAAGACATGATGGAAATCTCAAGATTGTCGGCGAACCATGCGGACAAACTCTCAGCGTCCCCACTCGCAAGATACTTGGAGATAGGGACAAAAACATCATAACTGTCCGAAACCGCTTTCGCGGTCAGGCACAGCAGCAACGCCGCGGAGGCGAGGAATAACTTTATACCTGTCCTCATGACGGCTGTATTTGTTGCAAATACCGAGCCACTTTCTTATTTTTGCAATTGATGAGAATATGCTTGCTCACAGTCGGAAAGACCGACTCAGGATGGGTCAGGGAAGGTCTGGAGATCTACTCTTCCAGACTCTCGCGCTACGTCCCTTTCAGCGTCTCCGAGATTCCTGAGCTAAAGAACGCCTCGTCCCTGTCAAAGTCGCAAGTGAAGGAAAAAGAAGGAGAACTGATCCTTTCGCGTGTGACTCCCAAAGACGCGGTCATCCTGCTGGATGAGAAAGGGAAGGAGTATTCCTCGACGGAATTCGCCAAGGAAATATCGAAGATGACCGCCGGTGGCAAAAATATTGTATTCGTTATCGGCGGCGCGTACGGCTTCTCAGATGCCGTTTACGCCAGATGCGACGGCAAGGTCTCGCTCTCAAGGATGACTTTCACCCATCAGATGGTCCGGGCCATCTTCGTTGAGCAACTGTACCGCGCTTTCACCATCATCAAAGGAGAACCATATCACCACGAATGACAAGGGGCAAAAGTAATATCAGGAAATATCTTCTTTGGGGATCGCTGGCGGCAGCCATCGTCCTCATGGCCGTCCTGATGCCCAGACGCTTCTCCCCCGGCGATGTCGTCAAGGCTGCCCAGCGCACCGGAAAAGCGCTTGAGAAGCGCATGGAAACGCTTGACAGTCACATCAATACCGCCTTAATTGAAAACAGTGTCTGGTTAGGGGATCTCGGCGTGCCGGACGACATGGTCATATACCGTTACATCGAGGATTCCCTGCAATCATGGTGTAACCAGTTCCCGGTCAAGAATGATGACATCACCGGCAAGGTGGTCATCCAACGCCTGTCCAGGCCCCGGGAAAGCATTTCCTCTCCTCTCGCGGAAATAGGCGAGGATCCCCTATTCGTGAACTACGGGATGAAATGGTATCTCGTCAAATCCAAGTCAAACGGCCCCGTTAAGGTGATAGCCGGACTTGAGATCATGGATACCATGGAAGAGGAGACAACCGGAGGGATCAATCCAAGGATCGCGACCGGAAGAGGATTCACGATCGTTCCTCTCTCCGAGAACGGAGGCTCACTGGTCACCTTGGGGAATATACCGGTCTTCAAGGTAGTCTCAC
This sequence comes from uncultured Bacteroidia bacterium, assembly GCA_902785825.1. GTDB lineage: Bacteria > Bacteroidota > Bacteroidia > Bacteroidales > UBA932 > Cryptobacteroides. The sequence goes on along the minus strand of CACZZZ010000001.1, from coordinate 69,280 downwards.
AGTCAATCACGGGCCAGAGCGCGTTCACCAGCCCCGCGTTATTCTCAAAGCTGTTCTCCCCTACCATCTACGCCGACGGCAAGGTATTCAACTCCCTGGGAGAACTCATTATCGTCTCAGCCGCCATATTCTTCGCCATTCTGGCCTTATTCCTGACCCGGAAGCGGATTCTCCGGAAAATCCTCCGGAGGAGAAACCCGAAGATAGCTCTTGGAGCATATACGGTTTTCCTGACATTGCTCCTCGCTGGGGTCATAGCTTATATTCATTTCATATTCAAGAGCATAATCGAGAACTCAAGCATCTCCCTTGAGTTATACAGGCTCAACGATCTTAGCGTATATAGCCTCCTTGTGTACCTGACCCTGGTTCTCCTGCTGATGGCGATCCCCCTGATCGGGGTCATGCTGGCGCCCCCGCTGCGGAAACTGTCGGGAATCAAGATTGAGCCCCTCTCCGCTACCGCCAGGGTAGCTATGGCGGTTCTGTTCGCCGCGTATCTGGTCTCAATGGCCGGTGTGCTGGGTTTCAGGAAAGAGAGGGACAGGGTCAATGTCCTTGCGAACCGTCTCTCCATGGAAAGGAATATCAGCCTCGAGCTCCAGTTAAGGCTCGTGGAGGAAAAGATAGCCTCCGACCAGCTGATAGCCTCCCTCGCCTCAATACAGAATAGCAACACCATCATACAGAACAGGATAGTCGAGAGCTACATGGTCGGATTGTCCCAGGACAATGACATAATTGTGGAGCTTTTCCCTGAGAATGAGAAGAATCCCGCCGCCATCAATTATTTCACGAGGATGGTGTCAGAAGGGACTGCGATCGCCGAAGGCACCCGCTTCCATTACCACAGGGATCAGGGCGGAAACAACTTCTACACAGGCAATTTCGCCTACTACAACCAAGATAAAGGCGTCACCATGATGCTTCTCACGGTCTCCCCGAAGTCCAATCGGGAGGACAGGGGCTACGCCAGGATCCTGGGTTATTCCGCACCAGGCGACGTGCTGCTTCCGGCCAGATACTCTTACGCCAAGTACTCCTTCGACAAGCTGGTCTCGTACAAGGGCAATTACGCCTATCCCACCCTCCTTGACGAGCAGCGCAAGGAGGAGATCCTCCGAGCTGACGGAGGATATGTCCGGATGAGCGGATTCACCCACTTCATCAACAACATCTCGGACGATGACCTTATCCTTATCTCCAGGCAGAAGACTGAGGATTTCTACTATTTCGTGGCTTTCCTCTTCCTGACTCTCATCTTGTACTTCTTCCTCACTTTCATAGCCTTGTTCCGGGAAAAGAGGGTAGTCCAGGAAAAGAATTACTACAAGTCCAGGATCAACGCCGCCATGATGGTCGCCCTAGTGATGACCCTTATCGGATTGGCCGCGGTTAGTGTTCTGTTTGTGTACCGGAGGAACAACGCCAATCTGAAGTACTCCATGGCGGAGAAGACGAACTCGATCCAGACTCTTCTCGAGGCAAGGTGCAGGTTCGCCAGGGATTACACGGATCTCAATACCCAGGAGGCGTCCGCCGCCCTCGAAGACGTGAGCAACACCATGAAGTGTGACATAACTCTTTACACCACAAGCGGCAAGGAGTTCAAGTCCACGACCCCGGAGGTATTCGACAGGATGCTGCTCGGGACAAGAATGAACCAGGACGCGTACAAGAACATCATCTACAACAACAGGAGATACCACATCGGAAAGGAACGGGTCGGTACCTCGGAGACATATTTCCTATACGCTCCTGTGTTCAACAGCCAGGGAAAAATGATCGCGATCATGGGAGCGCCTTTCACCGACGAGAGTTTCGATTTCAAGTCAGAGGCGGTTCTCCACTCGATCACGATCGTTACTGTGTTCATGATCCTCCTGCTTCTGGCCCGCCTTGTCATGGGCCGTGCCGTGGACAAGATGTTCAAGCCGATCACCGAAGTCGGGCGGAAGATGAACGAGGTGGACATCAACAACCTTGAATATATTGTTTACGAGAGGGACGACGAGGTCTCGAGCCTGGTCCGGGCATATAATCTGATGGTACACGACCTGTACAACTCAACCAAGCAGCTGACACAGGCCGAGAGAGACAAGGCCTGGGCCACTATGGCGCGCCAAGTCGCCCATGAGATAAAGAACCCTCTCACCCCTATCAAACTCCAGATCCAGAGGCTTATAAGGATGAAGAGCAGGGGCGACGAGGCCTGGACAGACCGTTTCGATGAGATATCCAAAGAGGTTCTCGCCCAGATCGACCTGCTGGCCGACACCGCCAACGAGTTCTCCACATTCGCCAAGCTCTACACCGAGGAACCCGTAGAGCTCGACCTTGACAGAATGTTGAAAGAGCAGATCGATCTCTTCGACAGCAGGGAGGATATCACCTTCTCTTACATGGGCCTGGAGGGCGCTAAGGCCGTCGGACCGAAACCGCAACTTACCCGTGTGTTCGTCAACCTCATCAGCAACTCGGTGCAGGCCATTGAGAACGCCAGGGGCGAGATCCGGGACAATGGCGAAGAACCAGCTCAGGGTCAAATACTTATTTCATTAAGATTGTCCAATAAGGAAGGCTATTACGACATCGTCTTCGAGGATAACGGTCCTGGAGTCAGCGACGAGAACCGCTCCAAACTCTTCACTCCCAACTTCACGACAAAAAGCAACGGCACAGGACTGGGATTGTCCATATGCCGTAACATAGTCGAGAAATGCAATGGGGAGATATTCTACTCCAAGTCATTCTCCCTCAAGGGAGCCTGCTTTACAGTGAGATACCCGAGGGGCTGATCAGAGTTCCGTCGAGAACTCTTCCAGGGACTTCCTGAGCGAATGCCTCTCTGAAGGCTCCGCATGAGAGGAAGGATGACCTATGGCGAAAAGGGAGGATATCACGTAACCCTCCGTCTCCGGGAAAGCCTCCCTGACCTTAGCGGGATCGAAAGACCCCACCCATGTGCAACCGAGATCCAGGTCAGCGGCGGCAAGGATGATGTGAGTTCCCACTATGGAGGCGTCAGTCTCAGCCCAATTGAAACCGTCACAAGACCTGGTAGCGGCATCGGGACTCCTGTAGCCGACCATGATCACGACCGGAGCGTCGAACATGGTGTGGATGGGACGGATGCGGGAGAGAGCTTCCTCACTTGTCAGCGCCCACACATGGACGGGCTGCTGGTTCTTGGCGCTCGGAGCCAAACGGGCGACCTCCAGGATCTTGGCCAATTTGACCGAAGAGACAGGGTGATGATTGAAGGACCTGCAAGAGAATCGTTTAGCGGCCAGCTCCAGGAAAGTATTGGATCCATGATGTTTGTCGATACGGTACTGAACGTCGGCGAAAGCGGCGCGGTGATGGATTCTGGATATATCTCCCAGACGGCTGAGTATTCTTTTCTTCATGATTATAAATGATCTTTTCTCTGCAATATAACAAAAAAAACCGGAAAATAAAAGCTATCTTTATGTCCACAAACCATAACCAATCATGAAAACGGGCAAAATCACATTAATCGTGGCAGCGCTGGCCGCTTGCTTTCTCTGCTCATGCGAGAAGAAGCCTCTGACAATGAGGCTTTTGTACTGGAATATACAGAACGGGATGTGGGACGGCCAGAATGACAACTACAACCGCTTCGTGGATTTCGTCAAGGCTCAGGACCCGGACATCTGTGTCTGGTGCGAGGCCCAAAGCATCTGGCTGACCGACTCCGACAAGGCCATGCCGAAAGAAGACCGGTATCTGGTGGAAGGCTGGGGCGAACTCGCTGCCCGTTACGGCCACAAGTACTGGGGGATCGGCGGATACAGGGACAATTATCCCCAGGTCATAACATCCAAATATCCAATTACCTACGTCGATAAGATCACCGGCGAGGAACCAGACAGGATCGTGGCGCACGGAGCCGGCTGGGCCACCGTCGAGTTCAACGGCAAGACTGTCAACATCGTGACCCTCCACACTTGGCCGCAGGCTTATGCGCCAGGGGTCGAGGACAGGGAGGCATCAAAGGCCGATCATGGCGGCGACAAGTACAGGGCGATGGAGATGGAATACATCTGCGAGCACACGATCGGCACCGTTCCGGAGGCAAAGGACCAGCTTTGGATGATGATGGGAGATTTCAACGCCCGCTCAAGGGTGGATAATGAGAAATATAACTACCCTGATGACGACCCCAGGCTTCTGGTCCACGATTATATCCTCGGAAACACTCCTTACATAGATGTGATCAAGGAGAAACATCCTGGAGAGTTCATCCCCACCGTCGGCAGCAAGAGCTCCAGGATCGACTTCGTTTATTGCACGAAGCCGCTTTACGACCGGATAACTTCCGCCGAGGTCATCTGGGACGGCTACACTACCCCGGTCAGGGATCCGCAAGAGCTCTCAAACTTCTGGCGGCCTTCCGATCATCTTCCAATAATGATAGACTTTAATATGAGATAATTTCCTGATTATGAAAAAGTTCTTTATCCTATTGACGGCTCTTTGCCTTGTCGCGAACGTAGAGGCCGATGCGGCCAAGAAGAAGGCGAAACATGTGGTAATGATAGGTATTGACGGATGGGCGGCCGAGGCGGTCCGGAAGATTCCGGCATCGGATCTTCCCAACATCCATTACCTTATGGATAACGGAAGCTGGACCTTGGCGAAGCGTTCGGTAATGCCCTCAGCGTCAGCGATCAACTGGACCTCCATGTTCAATGGTCTCCCCACGGAGATGCACGGCTTCGACAAGTGGAACTCCCTTAAAGGTACGATTCCATCCACCTCTGACAATGGCAACGGCATCCCGCCGACGATATTCACGATCCTACGCCAGCAAAGACCCAATGCCGAGATCGGCTGCGTCTATGACTGGGACTGCATCGGCATCCTCGCCGACACACTGGCCCTTGACTACAACTATTTCATCAAGACCTACCGGGGCAAGGAGACAATGATTCCCACCGAGGAATACACCAAGATAGCCACCGAGTACATCAAGACCAAGAAGCCCGACTTCTTCACCTTCTATTACGGAGCCCTGGACAACGCCGGCCACACTTACGGCTGGTACGGTCCCGAGTACATTGAGTGCCTGAAGGGTCTCGACCGCGGAGTCGGCATGGTCATCCAAGCCCTTAAGGACGCAGGAATATTCGAGGACACGATCATCATCATGTCCTCCGACCACGGCGGAAAGGACAAGGGCCATGGCGGCTTCACGATGCTGGAGCTGGAGACCCCGTTCATCGTGTTCGGAAAGAAAGTGAAGAAAGGCTTTGAGTTCCCCGAGCCGATGATGCAGTACGACACCGCCGCAACGATCGCCTACATCCTCGGCCTGGACATTCCCGACGACTGGAGAGGAAGACCTTTAAAGCAGATATTCAAGTAGTTCCGGAAATCGCTTCTTCAAGTACTTTTCAGATTCCCGACTCTGATGCCTTGGACAGAGCCTCTTTCTGGAGCTTGATGAAATCAGGATCTGAAGGGGAATGGCCCTTCATATAGACCAGTGTCGCTCCCTGCTTAAGAAGTTCATCCTGCAAGGTGGGAATGTCCACACCCTGGACGGTGGTCCCTTTATCTATAGCGAGGGCGGCGGCGGTTCCGGCGGCCTGGCCCAGTGCCATCCAGCAAGGTTCCATCCTCAAGGTCGAGAAACCTGTATGAGAACCTGACACCGGGACTGGGAATAGCAAGTTGGAGACATTCTTGGGAACAATAACGCCATAGGGCACATTGTATGGAACGGTAGGATATGACAAGAATCCTTCAAGGTGGATTCGGCCGGGTTCACGCTTATGATGCGCATGGGAATCCAAAGCGTAATGGCTGGCTGTTATAGCGTCTCTGTGTAAAGGTCCCCGGTCGGTAGGAAGCTCGGCATCATTGGCGGTGAAGAAATACATTCCCTCAAATCTTCTCCCTTCCCTCACATATACCTGACGCGGGAAATTATCGTTATCCGTGTACTCATCCGCCGCGAATCCCCATCCTTTGACCTCCTCGCGGAAACTCGCCGGGACAGCCTCATCATTAGCCGCAAACCAGAGCAGTCCTTCAGTGTATTCCCTGAGCCTCTTGGCGAAAGCGTCCCTCCATTCCCAAGAGGCGGTCGGCCATTGCCAGTTCTCCTCTGGCAAGTCCGTGGATATGAAAGCCATATGCTGGTTGTTTGCGTCGGTCTTGCCATTGGGAAGGGTTACCATATTCGTGATTTTAGCTACTCCCCAACGATCGTCACGAATCATGGTACGCCCCCCGGATAGAATGGCCTTCTTATTCTCTTCCCTTTGCTTATCAGTTACTTCCAAAGTGGCCACACCCGTGTGGTAGCCATAAAGGATGTCATCGATCAAAGACACATACTCCTCACGGTTGTAATTGTCGGGCTTACGGAAAGGAACTATGTTATCCTTGTTTCTTGTGAGACAGAGGCGGTAATTATAAGCCTGGATGGTGTTGTCACCCTCATAGGTTGTTCCTTCTCCAACAGGGCCTCGCCAGTATTTGTAAACTTTGCCGGCTATTGGCTCATTGAACTCATCCTTCCCCTCACGCCCGATCTTGAAGGGTACTCCCGCAGCCGCGGCCAGGTCTCCCTCGTAAGTGGCGTCAACAAACACTTTGCCCTTGAATACCTCTTTTTTCCCCGTCACACGATCCAGGATCCTGATCGACTTGATCCTTGTGCCATCCATCTCGATGTTAGAGGGCTCGCTGTCAAACTGACTCATGGTCAGCACGGTCACATTGGGACATTCCGAAAGCATCTCGGAAAAGATCCTTGCGGCCACGCTCGGTTCGAAATGATAGCCCGAAGAGCAGTCTTTAACTTGCTGGGAATCAGGACCATACTCTTTCACATAGTAGTCCTTGACCCGGTTCACGAACTCAAGGAACAATCCGGTCGTCGCGCCACGGGTAGCGATGTCTGTCGCTCCCAGGCCGTTGGCGGGCAAGCCTCCCACGACCTTTGTCCTCTCTAAAACAAGCACTGACTTCCCCATCCGGGAAGCGGATATCGCGGTCATTACACCGCCGGGGGTGCCACCAACCACGACCACATCGTATTTCTTGGTACACGAGACCATTGAAGTCGTCAGGACCACCAAAGAGACGACCGAAAAGAAAAGAGTTCTCATAAATCCGTTAAAATGTATGTTGATTGATAGTCTGGAGAGGATTATTACGGACAGGTGGTGACAGGATTGGCGCAGAGTCTGTCGGACTCAATCCAGCCCGTAAGCTTGCCCCACTTGACCTTTACCCAGGAGGCGTCACTGGCCATATCGACAGGACGGACAAGCGCCTCCGCTTCCTCTATCTTGCCGACAACCTTGGAAGTCTTTGAGGGAGACTCGTACAACGGCTCGGAGGTGCCGTCATAATTACGGATTCCGATTCCCAGGACTGAATAATGAACCCAGGCCTCGCTACCGTCCTCGGAAAGCTCGATTTCATCTCCCTCAACTGTAGTCACACATTCAGCGAGAATCCTCCACCAGCCATCGGAGGCGTCATAAACGTCCAGCATATAGTCATCGTCGGGGCTGAGGGTGAAAAGAATCTCTCCACCCGGAGATCTACGGATATTAGTCGGGCTGTCATCAACTATGAAACACGGGATCGCCGGGATTATATTGGCCTCCAGGATAAAACCGCCATTCCCATCATAGCGGAGGGCTGAGGGTGATGTCGTATGATATATCCAAGTATCTATGTCCTTCCCTTCCCTCGGAAGCAGGAAGGTCGAGAACGGGGCATCCATATCATAAAAACTATTGTCGAGATCCGGCTCCAGGCGTCCGGAATCGGGATTGTACTTGTAGAGCATCAAAAGGGCGTCCTTGTCTTCATAGACATTGAACATATTGACTGCCACTAGTTTCCAGCCGTCTTTCAGGTTCCAGAAGCACATCTCCATCCTCACGGTTCCATCGCTGACGAACTGGAGGGCGCAGTAGCCATTTTGGCGGTCAAGGATAAACTCGTAAACATCCTCGTTCACTCGGCCGGGATTGTCCAGTTGGGCCTTGATCTCGTCTGTAAGGTCATTGCCTTTGTAAACACTGGTGAACGCCTGAGCGAACTCGGCTATGCCAATCCGGCCCTTAACTTGCGGAACCTCAAGCGAGGCCTTTGGCCATTCTTCACGGATCTGGGGGATTGTCAGTTCCTGGGCCCCGGCGGCCAGCATGCCGGAAAGCAGCGTGACAATAACAAGGATAAGTTTCTTCATGACGGTCGTTACTATTGTGATTATGACAAATATAGCAAATTATTCAGATCCTTCGCTACGCTCAGGATGACAAGGGAGCGCTCAGGATGACAAGGAGCGCTCAGGATGACAAGGGAGCGCTCAGGATGACAGGATACGGGTTGCGGCGAGGCGGAGATTTGTCTTGGCGATGTCAGGCTTGATGGCCTCGGAGGTTGGGATACCATCCGGAGTGACCTGGATAGCGGCGGCGAAGCCTGCGGCGAGCAGGCTGTCACGGTCCTTTACCCTGCCGGAGAGAAGATAAACAGGGATCCCCATACTTCTTCTAAGGACACCCATAGGAACCTTTCCGGAAAGGGTCTGGAGATCAGAAGTTCCTTCGCCGGTTATAATGAGATCAGCGTCAACTATTTCCCTATCGAATCCGATAACATCAAGCACGGTTTCTATCCCAGGAACTAACTCCGCGCCAAGGTAGGCATGAAGCGCGCCGCCAAGGCCACCGGCGGCACCGGCTCCTGGGATCATCGAGACTTCTATGCCAGTCTGGGACAGTATTCTCGCGGCCTGAAGCTCCATCCTCTTCTCCAGCTTCTCAACCATCTGGGGATCAGCGCCTTTCTGCGGGCCGAAAACTCTCGCGGCCCCATCGGGGCCCAAGAAAGGATTGTCCACATCGCAAAGGGCCTTTATCTTGACTCCGGAGGCGATAGTCCTAAGACCTGGGACGCTCATCATTCCCTCTCCCCCATCGCAAGTGGCAGAACCGCCTAATCCGATTAGGAGCTCTTCACATCCGCTTTGTATAGCCGCCACGATCAACTCGCCGACTCCCACGCTGGTGGCGATAAGCGGATTTCTCCTTTCCTTCGGCACAAGATTCAATCCGCAGGCCGAAGCGACATCCAGGATCGCGGTCCTCCCCACTCTCCCGAACCGAGGCTCTACGGTTTCTCCCACAGGCCCGGTGACCTTTACCGGAACCAATTCACCTCCAAGGGATTCCGTCAATATTCCAGCCATTCCTTCTCCCCCGTCAGAGAGAGGAATCAGCTTGACCTCCGCATCCGGAATGACTGAATATAATCCCTCGGCTATAGCGGAAGCGACCTCTCCAGCATCCAAACACTCCTTGAAAGAATCAGGAGCTACGACGACCTTCATATATTCAAGAATCAAGCAAGGCCATGAAACCGAGCAACGCTCCCCAATGGTAGAAGGTGTCGCAGTTGCTGCGATCGCCGCCCTCTCCGGTTTTAGCGTTCCAGTTCTCGTATATGTAACCGTTTTCGTTCCAGCCTTTCAGCATCAGTCTCACAGACTTGTCAACAAAGGCTTTCATGACGGACTCGTCGGGATAATTTCTCAGACCGAGGTAAACCAGGAAGTTGGTGGGGCCCCAGATGCGTCCCCGCCAATAATCCTGCTGCTGGAAAGCCGGGTCATTCCTTGGACTCATTGGTATAACCCACTCTCCCCAGAACTCATTCTCGTTCAGCAGGTGTTCCTCGACGATTCGCCTGGACTGCTCCTTCGTCGCCGCATCCGCTAACAACACATAGAAATTCGTGGCGGAAGTACGGCGGTTGAATTCTCCGGTCTCAGTGTTGATGTTGTAGAACATCCCGTCTTCCTCACACCAGAAGCGCTGGATGTTCTTGCGGAAGAACTCTGCCCTTTTCCGCAATTCCTTGGCATCCTGCTTGTGGCCCAGCTCCTTGGCGATGAGGGCGAGGTGCTCGCAGTCCATAACATACATCGAGGTCAGGCCCACATCCTGAAGGTTCAGCTGTCCGGTCTCGGGATTGATCTTTACTCCATCGTACATTGAGGAATTGTCAAGGCCACTCTCCAAAATGGCGTGGTTGGTGCTGCCGGTCCCACGCTCTCCAAGGCGAATACGTTTGACATTACTTCCCCAGCAAAGGAGTCCATCGGTTTGACGGGCCTCGGTCCACCACCTGTTCCAGGTCAGCAACCTGGGGTACAACAGCTCCAGAAGCCATTTTTCCTTGAACTGATTGTAAATATTCCACACAGCCATTGATCCGACCGGAGGCTGGGAACAGTCAGCGGTCAAACTGTTGTGGTCGCTGCGGGACTTGGGTACGAAACCGCACTGGTCCACTGACTTGGTCAACTCCACAACATTGCTGTACGCCAGTTCCCGGCTTACCTTGGAAGCCATGAATGACGCGAAATAAGTGTCCCAATCGAAAAGGACATATCCGCCATAATCCTGGACTATGCTCCAGCGGAGGTTCCAGTTCCTGCTCACAGGTGTCACCACGATGTCATCTCCCGGGTCGTAAATAGTGTCCCAGCTAAGGATGCTGTGGATGGCCCTGTAAAGTTCCTTGTTCTGGCCGTAAGAGGCGCAGACTTCATCCTCGAACACACGCTTCTTCTCAATTAGGATCTTCTCTGCCTCATTAACAGAAATGGGATCTCCAGTGTAGATAAGAATAGGGCTTCCAGACTTGCAGAAATAGCTCCCATCCTTGAAACAGAGGCCTTCTCCTGTAATCCCGCCAGACATGCTTACATGCTTGTCCCTAGTCTCGAAACGGAAGGAGGATTTCTCGTCAAGAGTCAGCCTGTCCCTACCGGTGATGCTGTTCGCGTTCGGCCACGCATATTCAGGCTTGATCCTGATCATTCCGTTCTTGTCGGTGTTCTCCCCAGTCGGGGTGACGAGCATGACAAGTTTATCACCATCTGAAGTGGAGCGCAACTTGACGGAAATCCCGTGCCAGGTGGCATCCACCTCTGAATATGAATTATCGAACATATGGTCATAAGGATGGACATAGGCGGCATCCTGTCTCGGATTTCCGGCCCTGAGGTCTTCAGCCACCACTCCTTTGGCATCAACCAGCGCCAGTTTCACGGAGAATGCTTCCGGAAGGTAAAGCTGGGTGAACATGCTACGGGTGTCCCAGGTATTCCACCCTGTCCTCAGGCTGTCAAGCATCCTGTAATAATTCCGGACCGGTTCCAGGTCGCCACTTCTTGTTTTAGCACCGGCTACCGGCATGATGGCACAGAGCAATAGTGTCAGGAAGAAAGTCTTTTTCATGATTATCAGCAGTGCTGTTTCAGTGTATTACAAAAATACTATTTTTCATGGAAATACATCTCTCGGGCAAGGTCTATTTTTATGCCCGGGACCTTGCCCGGAGAATCGGTCGCAGACACGGCTGGGAGGCCGATCAGGTAGGCAAGGTCAAGCACCTTCTTTTAAACCTTGCCCCAATAATGGGAAAAAAGACCAGCATTTTTGCTGTTCTCCCCGATGAAAACCTTATCTTAGCGAAAACAATTAACTGCTACTTGGATTATGAAAAAGATTCTTGAAGTTCTCCGTTACGGAAATGGTGACATCATTTTCAAAACAGATGTCGATCCACTTAAAAGCCCTGATGAGATCAACAACATCCTTATTCAGACAATGATATCCATGGCGACAAAGCTTTGGGGCGGCAACGAGCAGGCGGTCCTTGCCATGATCAGAGTGATGGCCGTCGCTGATCTGGCTCTCAGTGTCAATCGCAAAGAGATGGTCCGCTGGCTCGACAGGGAGTCCGAAAACCTGCACAAGGCATTTCAGGATGCGAATGCTGCTTTTCAAAAAGATGGAGGCAAAATCATGACATTCGGCCCTGGAGTCATGCCTCCAAAGACAAAAAGCTGAACATGAAACGGACTGTTCTCAGAGAGATGCCTGACGGCAGCGTCAGGTATGTCCAGCCATATCATGTGAGCATGGAAGGGCAGGAAACGGTTGTCTTGTGTCGGGATGACGAGGACTACGACGCCATGGTCAAAATCATCTGTGTCTGCGCCAGAAGGAAGAACGTGATAGTCATCATCTATGCTGTCGTGTCTAATCACAGCCACGTCGCGATTCTTGCCCTTGGCCAAGAAGATGCGGACGATTTCGGCGAAGAGATCAAGAGGATGTATTCAATGTGGTTCAGCAGGAAGTACGGCAGAACCGGCATCATGAGAAAGGTTGATGTCAAGGCCCTGCTTCTGGATAATGACTGGTACACCCGCAACGCCTTAGCTTATGTGCCCAGGAATGCTCTGGACAATGGATGTAATGTTAGTGAATATCCCTGGTCGGGGTATAAGGCAATGTTCTCAAACGCACAGTATGCTGGTTCTTCCGCAAAGAAAATCGCCGATATGACCAAAAATGAGATAAGGACTGTCATGCACACAGGGGACAAATTGACTGATGTCCAATGGCTTGCCGATGAAGAAGGCCGGTTAATTCCGAAAAGCATCTGCGACTTCGAGTACCTGGAACAAGCCTTTGAACATGACCAAGCATATTTCCTCAAAACAATCGGTGGCCAAAATTCAGCCGAGATGAAACACAAACTCGTCGAGGCTCCACGCCACATGCTGACAGACAATGAGTTCCTGAAGATTGCCGAGGAGACTACCCAGCGGTGGTTCTCCTCTCCCATTGACCAAATCTCAATAGACAGGAAAATGCGATTGATTCCCTATCTGTTCAGAACGGTCAAAACCACTGTGCACCAGCTCTCAAGGGTTTTCGGACTTTCCCGGGAGGAGGTTTCCCGCATTCTTGGCCGACCTTGCCCGGCAGGGCATCGCAGGGCCTGAGGGTCGGAGCGAAGCGACAACAGGGGGTTTGGGGGGAACGCCCCCCAATGAATGGAAGGCCCGAAAGGGATACGAAAAGAGCATCGCCATCGCCGAAATCGGAGCGGAGCGACAACAGGGGGTTTGGGGGGAACGCCCCCCAATGAATGGAAGGCCCGGAAGGGACTACAAGTAAAGCCAGGCTAGTTGCCTGGCTTTACTTGTAGTCCCTAGTGGAATCGAACCACTATTTAAGGTTTAGGAAACCTCCGTTCTATCCGTTGAACTAAGGGACCAGCTAAATCTCTCGAAAAACTACTCGACGTTCTTCTCGATGATCTGACGACCTCTGTAGTACCCGCACTCAGGGCAGACGTGATGATACATCACTGTGGCGCCACAGTTGGGGCAGGTGGCCAGGGTCGGGACCTTAGCGACGTCATGAGTCCTTCTCTTGTCCCTTCTCGCTTTGGAGACCTTGTGTTTCGGATGTGCCATAATTAATATTCTTTAAATTTTTATCATTTCATTCCAAGAAGGTCCCCTAGCCCCGCAAACGGGGTCGAAGAATCCTTCTGAACAAGTTCCTCTTCATCTTCAGAACTCAGAAACCTCACTGTCTCGGGGTCGCACTCCCCATCCTCATGGACTCTTTGCACCGGAAGCGACAGGCAGATGTAGTCGTACACGGTCTGGCTAAGGTCCAGGTCAGTGTCAGTCACCGGCAACACGACAATCTCACGCTCCCCTTCAGCCTCTCCGGCCATGTCCGGGTCACCGAACTTGACGCTGAGAGCGAACCCTGTCGAAACCGGCAGCCTCAAATCCCCAAGACACCTGTCGCAAGTCACTGTGACATCACCTTGGATCTCGCAATCCACACCGATAAAACGATTGGATTTCTCGATCACAATCCTGACATCAAGGCCAGCGGCCAGGATCTCTGAATTCCCAAAACGCTCAAAGAACTCTTTCCCGACGCTCCTGAAGAACTCTGTCTTCCCTTGCGCCAACCCGTTCAGAGGAACTATAAAATCATCTTTCATCGCTTCGCCAAACAGATTAAGGGATGCAAAGGTATAAAAAAAATTCCTTAATAAAAACTTTTCTGGAATAGTTTTCTATTCTTCGTCTCCACCATTGCCCGCGCGCTTGCGGTCCATGGGGTCAAGAAGCACCTTGCGGATCCTCATGTGGTGAGGTGTAACCTCCACAAGCTCATCCTCCCTGATGTATTCCAGCATCTCCTCCAGGGACATCTTTATGGCCGGAGGAAGGATGATTTTCTCATCCGAGCCCGCGGCGCGGACATTGGTGAGCTTTTTGGTCTTGCAGATATTGATATTCAAGTCACGCTCTCTTGTGTGCTCGCCCACTACCTGTCCGCAATAGATCTCCTCGCCCGGTTCCACGAAGAACTTGCCCCTGTCCAGAAGCTTGTTCATCGAATAAGCGATCGCGTCACCTGTCTCCAAAGAAACGAGCGATCCGTTGGTACGGTTGTCGATCTCGCCTTTGAAGGGTTGATATTCCTTATACCTGTGAGCCATTATCGCCTCGCCCTGGGTAGCTGTCAGAAGGTTGCTCCTGAGTCCCATGAGTCCTCGAGTCGGGATGTCAAACTGAAGCAGGGTCCTGTCTCCGCGGGGTTCCATGTGGATAAGGGCGCCCTTACGGCGGGTAGCGAGCTCGATGGCCGTTCCGACAAAATTCTCTGGAACCTCAATGGAGAGATCCTCGATCGGCTCGCAGCGCTGCCCGTTGATGGTCTTGTCCAAGACCTTGGGCTGGCCGACCTGGAGCTCGAAACCTTCGCGGCGCATCTCTTCGATCAACACTGAGAGATGAAGCACGCCTCGACCATAGACGATGAAAGAGTCGGCGTTGAGACCCGGTTTAACCTTAAGAGCCAGATTCTTCTCAAGCTCCTTGTCCAGACGCTCCTTTATGTGCCTGGAAGTCACGAACTTCCCGTCTTTTCCAAAGAAAGGTGAGTTATTGATCGTGAAGAGCATGCTCATGGTAGGCTCGTCGATGGAGATCGGAGGCAAAGCCTCGGGATTGTTAAGGTCAGCGATGGTGTCGCCAATCTCAAAGCCGTCAATTCCAACCACGGCGCAGATGTCTCCGCAACGGACCTCATCGACATTGGACTTGCCAAGGCCGTCAAAGACCATCAGCTGCTTGACTTTATGCTTCTCGACAATATCATACCTCTTGCAAAGGCTCACTTGCTCTCCGGTGTGAAGGATTCCCCTTGTGACCTTGCCGACTGCGATCCTGCCGACATAGGGGGAATATTCAAGCGAAGTGACCTGCATCTGGACGGTTCCCTCAACCATCTTGGGAGCCGGAACCACCTCAAGGATAGCGTCCAACAGAGGAGTGATGTCCGAAGTGGGAGTTCTCCAGTCCTCCGACATCCAGCCTTGCTTGGCGCTTCCGAATATGGTCTTGAAATCGAGCTGGTCGTCATCGGCGTCGAGGGCGCACATCAGGTCAAAGACCTCTTCCTGAACCTCATCGGGACGGCAATTGGGTTTGTCAACCTTGTTGACCACCACTATCGGCTTCTTTCCGAGCTGGAGGGCTTTATGGAGAACGAAACGTGTCTGGGGCATGCAGCCTTCGAACGCGTCCACAAGGAGAAGCACACCGTCGGCCATATTCAGAACCCTTTCGACCTCACCTCCGAAATCACTATGGCCAGGAGTGTCTATAATATTGATTTTAACGCCTTTATATGTGACGGACACATTCTTGGCGAGGATGGTTATACCTCTTTCCCTCTCGATGTCATTGTTGTCGAGAATGAGCTGGCCGAGGTTCTCGGGCTGACGCACCAAGTTGGCCTGATAGATCATCCTGTCCACGAGCGTCGTCTTGCCGTGATCGACATGCGCGATGAGCGCTATATTCCTAATTTCCTGCATATTCCTAAAAAAATCCTGCGAATTTACTGAATTTCGCAGGATTATGAAAAAAAAGATTCTTCGCTTCGGCGAGATTCTTCGCTTCGCTCAGAATGACAGGAGGTCAAGCGATCAAAGCGTTGACAGCGTTACTGACCTTGTCAAAACCGAAACTCGAGAGGATGCGGTCCATACGGGCGGCGATCTCACTGTTGCAGAGATTGCCTATGGAGCCCTCGTGGGTGTGGTTCAAGTTGCCGGAATATTCGAAAGAGCCATCAGCGATCGAGGCTGCCACCTGGCGGTAGGCGTCCCGGAACGGAACTCCCTCACTCACAAGGTCGTTGACCTTTTCCACACTGAATGCCAGCTTGTACTTGGGGTCGGACATGACGTCCGTCTTGACCTCCATCCCCTTGACCGCATATTCCACGATGTCGAGGCAGGAGTCCATCTCGTCGAAGATCGGGAAAAAGACTTCTTTCAGAATCTGCATGTCGCGGAAATAGCCTGAAGGAAGGTTCCCCGTGATAAGACGGATGTCGTTCAGAGCGCCGCAGATCTTGTTGCAGCGGGCGCGGACCAACTCAAACACATCCGGATTCTTCTTATGTGGCATAATGCTGGAGCCGGTAGTCAAAGCGTCCGGAAGTTTCACGAACCCAAAGTTTTGGCTAGAATACAGGCAGCCGTCGAAGGCCAACCGGCCTACAGTCTCAGCGACAGAGGAATAGGCGAAAGCCACAGCCCTTTCCATCTTGCCCCTTGTCATCTGGGCGTAAATGGAATTATAGTCAAGGTCATCAAAACCAAGAAGTTTCGTGGTCAAAGTCCTGTTTAAAGGGGCTGAAGATCCATAGCCAGCAGCGGATCCCAAAGGATTACGGTTGACGATGTCCCAAGCGGCCTTGAGCATGGTCATATCTCCTGTGAGGCTCTCGGCATAAGCCCCGAACCAAAGGCCGAATGAGGAAGGCATCGCCACCTGAAGATGGGTATATCCTGGGATCAGGACATCCTTATACTTCTCGCTAGCGTTTTGCAGGGTGCGGAAAAGGCTGTCAACCTTCCCGACGGTGCGCTCGATCCTGGCGCGGGCATACAGTTTCAGATCCACAAGCACCTGGTCGTTGCGGGAACGCCCAGTGTGGACCTTCTTTCCGATGTCCCCAAGCTTGCGGGTGAGCATCAGCTCGACTTGCGAATGGACATCCTCAACATCGGGCTCAATCTCGAATCGTCCTTCGGAAGCTTCTGAATATAAAGCCTTAAGCTCCGGAAGGAGCAAATCCAGATCTGACTTCGCAAGCAGGCCGACACTCTCAAGCATAGTGATGTGCGCCATGGTTCCGAGGATGTCATAAGGTGCCAGCTCAAGGTCAAGTTCCCGGTCACGTCCCACCGTGAACGCGTCTATCCGGGCATCCTCGTCATATCCCTTGTCCCAAAGTTTGTTTGCCATACTACAATTCCAATTGATCCAATAACTTGACATAAATCTCAACTCCGCGGGCGATCTCATCCAGGCCGATGTATTCATCCGGGCCATGGGAGCGGGCGGAGTCGCCCGGTCCGATCTTCAAAGTCGGGAACGGGCAAAGCGCTTGGTTGCTCGTGGTCGGAGATCCGAACGGCTGAAGGCCAAGCGACAGGCCACGCCGCACAATAGGGTGACTGACAGGCAGATGGGAGCTTCCGATCCTTGTCGAACGCTCTTTGACCTCACACTTAACAGCCTCCTTGATAAGCTCCAGCAGCTCCGGATTCGAATACATCCCGTTCGGCCGGACATCCACGACGAACTTACACTCGTCAGGAACGACATTATGCTGCGTTCCCGCCGCTATCATCGTGACGCTCATCTTGACCGGTCCGAGATATTCAGAGACCCTTGGGAAACGGAAATGCCGGAACCATTCGATGTCCGTCAAAGCCTCATAAATAGCGTTGATTCCCTCTTCCCTGGCCGCATGGCCGCTTTTGCCCTTGGCGACGCAGTCCAAAACCATAAGTCCCTTCTCAGCGACAGCCATATTCATTCCGGTAGGCTCCCCTATCACCCCGAAGTCGATATTTCCGACATCTTGGAGGAAAAGGTCGAAACCGCCCTTTCCGCAGACTTCCTCCTCAGCGGTGGCGGCGAACACCAGTCTGTACGGCTGAGGCTTCTTTATCAGCTCTGAATATGCCTCGAGCAATGCCACAAGGGAACCTCCGTCGTCATTGCTTCCCAACCCGTAGAGTTTGCCATCCTCCACCTCCGGAAAGAACGGGTCACGGGTATAACCATGATTAGGTTTTACGGTGTCAATGTGGGCGTTTAGCAGGACAGTCGGCTTACCGGAAACGGGTTCGGACTCCATCCAAAGGTTGTTTCCGACTCTGTGAATATCCTGGAATCCATTGTCAACGAGCCACTTCTCGAGATAATCGCACGCCTGGGCCTCATCCCTGCTGAAAGATGGGATGCGGATCAGGTTTTGGAGGAGATCAACAGTGTCCATATCTAGTCGTCTGTCTCCGGGTCGGCGAGGATTGTCGTCCCGCCGGACAAATCCGAGGGAGATGTGATGACAACTTTCGAGACTCCGTCATTGATGGCGTCAAAGGCATTCTGGAGCTTGGGGATCATGCCTTCAGAGATGGTTCCGTCTGCCACCATCGGCTCAAAATCCTTCTTAGCCACTGTTTTGATCAAGGAGGAAGGATCCGACAGGTCTTTCAAGACCCCCGGGATCGATGAGCAGAAGGTCAGGGTTACGGAATATTTCTCCGCCAAAGCCCTCGCCACTGAAGAGGCGATCGTGTCGGCGTTTGTGTTCAGCATAGAGCCCTCTTTATCGTGGGTAAGAGGAGCCAGCACAGGCACCGCACCAGCTTCGAGAAGGGAGACCAAAGCCCTGGTATTCACATACTTCACATCCCCGACAAAGCCGAAATTCACGAGCTCCACCGGACGTTTGACGCTCATGATGATGTTCATGTCCGCTCCGGTCAGTCCAAGGGCGTTGACACCGAGTGCTTGCAGGCGGGCCACTATCGTCTTGTTGACCAGACCTCCATAGACCATGGTCACGACCTTGAGCATCTCCGCGCTGGTGATCCGACGGCCGTCGATCATCTGGGTCTCCACCCCGAGTTTCCCGGCCATCTCAGTGGCGATCTTCCCACCTCCGTGGACAAGAATCTTCTTGCCATGAAGACTGGAGAAAGACATCAGGAGCCCGGATAGGGACTTCTCGTCCTCGACAACAGCTCCGCCGACCTTTATTATATTCAGACTCTCTTTTATCATTTCAGGCCCTCCAACATTCTTTTCATAACAACCTGGGCTGAAACCACCCTGTTGGCAGCCTCAGGGATCACTATGCTCCTCGGGGAATCAATCACTCCGTCCGAGACAATCATGTTCCTTCTCACGGGCAGGCAGTGCATGAAGTAAGCGTTGTCGGTTACCGCCATGTGGCGCTCGTCCACGACCCAACCCATGTCCTTTGACAGGATCTTACCGTAATCGCCGGGGTTCGTGACACCCGGACAGCTCCAGTTCTTCGCATAGACAAAGTCGGCTCCCTCAAGGGCTTTCATCTGGTCATACTCGACCTTGGCGTTTCCGACAAACTTGGGATCAAGTTCATAGCCTTCCGGATGGGTGATCACGAAGTCCACGTCCGCCGCGTTCATCCACTCGGCGAATGAATTGGGCACGGCCTGGGGAAGAGCCCGGGGATGAGGAGCCCAGGTCATAACGACTTTCGGGCGGGGTTTTGTCTTGTATTCCTCGATAGTGATCAAGTCGGCGAAAGCCTGGCAGGGATGCACGGTCGCTGATTCAAGGGATATGACTGGTTTCCCGGAATATTCAATAAACTGACTCAGAATTGTTTCCGCATAGTCGAACTCCCGGTCGGAAAGGCCTGCGAAAGAGCGTACTCCGATTATGTCGCAATAGCTTCCGATCACAGGAATCGCCTCCCTGAGGTGCTCGCTCTTGTCCCCGTCCATGACGACGCCGAGTTGGGTCTCCAGCTTCCAACTATCCGCCCCAACGTTCAGCACTATGGGGTTCATGCCAAGATTCAAGGCCGCTTTCTGGCTGGACAGGCGGGTCCTGAGACTGCTGTTGAAGAATATCAGGATGATAGTCTTGTCCTGGCCAAGATTCTTCCAGGCAAATGGGGTTGCCTTGACCTGCTTGGCTTCCTGAAGCGCCGCCGCCAGGTCGCCGATGTCACTCACATGAAAGAACGATCTCATAGTAACTCCTCCAATGCTTTAATGAATATGTCCACATCGTCTTTTGTCAGCACGAGCGGAGCCAGCAGACGAATCATGTTCTTGCCTGACACGCCCGTGAATATATGCTTATCAAACAGCAGCTTCCGCCTCAGCTCCGCGATCGGCCCGTCGAACTCCACGCCAATCATCAGGCCCCGTCCCCGAATATCCGCGATGCGGATATTCGGTGCCTGGCCCTGATCGGGCCTTTCACCCCCCTGCACCCCCGAGGGGGGACTGAGGGGCGTTCCCCTCAGACTCCCTGAGTCGCTTCGCTCCGAATCACTCGATGCACCATCGGCAACCGTCAGAAGGCAGGATTTAAGGTATTCGCCGACTTCGTAGGCGTTCTGGACCAGATTCTCGTCCTTGATGATATCAGCCACCGCAATCGCAGCCGCCATGGCCAGATGGTTGCCGCCGAAGGTGGTTCCGAGCATACCCTTGACCGGCTCGAACTCAGGCGAGATCAGAACCGCACCGATCGGAAAACCGCCGGCCATACCTTTGGCCATCGTGATCAGGTCAGGACGTATCCCTGCCCACTGATGGGCGAAATATTTTCCTGTCCTGCCGCACCCGCTCTGCACCTCATCGAGGATAAGCGGAACCCCGGCTTCTTTGGTGGCCTCCCTAAGCTCACGCATGAAGCTGTCGTCAGGAATGATTATTCCTCCGACTCCCTGGATGCCTTCTATGATAACGGCAGCTATGTCACCCTTGGAAAGTTCCTCACGAACCGCTGCGATGTCATTCATCGCCACGAAAGTCACCTCATGCCAGCTGTTGAAAGGGGCCCTGATCTTGGGATTGTCAGTAACGGCCACGGCGCCGGAAGTGCGCCCGTGGAAGGCACCCTTGAAAGCGACCACACGCCGCTCTCCGGTGTGGAAAGACGCAAGTTTCAGGGCGTTCTCATTGGCCTCCGCCCCTGAGTTGCAGAGGAAAAGGGAATATTCCGGATACCCGGACAACTCCCCTATCTTCCTGGCCAATTCCTCCTGGAGAGGATTACGCACACTATTGGAATAGAAACCGATCTTCCCAAGCTGGTCGGAAACTGCGGCTACATATTTGGGATGGCAATGCCCGACCGAAATCACGGCATGACCACCGTAAAGGTCGAGGTACTCGGTCCCTTTATCGTCCCATACCCTTGTCCCTTTCGCCTTGACAGGCGTGACATCAAAAAGGCTATATACATCAAAAAGTTCCATAATCAGAATCTTGTGGCTTTAAGGTGGAGTCCGGTGTCTTCCGGAAGGCCGAAAATCAGGTTCATGTTCTGGACGGCCTGGCCGGAAGCACCTTTGACCAAGTTATCTATCACACTGATAACGTGGAGCTTCCGCCCATGTTTACGGACATTCAAAACGCATTTGTTGGTATTGACGACCATCTTCATGTCCGGATTGGTGTCAATCACATGGACGAATGGCTCGTCTTTGTAGTAATCCTTGTAGATCTGGACGGCCGCCTCTTCAGGAAGGTCGCAATCGAAATAGACCGAGGAAAGAATACCGCGGGCAAAATCACCGCGTACGGGAACGAAATTCATCTCACCGGAATAATCTGGCGCCATAGTCTTGAGGGTCTCTCCTATTTCACCTAAGTGCTGATGAGTAAAGGCTTTATAGACGGAGAGATTATCAGAGCGCCAGCTGAAATGGGTCGTCTCCGAGGGTGCTTGGCCGGCTCCTGTAGAGCCTGTTATGCCCGTCACATGAATCTCGGGAAGCTTATTAAGAGCGGCCATCGGCAACAGGGCGAGCTGGATCGAGGTGGCGAAGCACCCGGGGTTGGCGATATGCTTGGCCTTCTTTATCTTATCCTTGAACGCCTCGGGAAGTCCATAGACGAAATCACCAGCATCCGCGGCCAGACGGAAATCATTTCCGAGGTCGATGATAGCGCCTTTGTAGCTCTCAGGCAGAGCCTCCACGAACGGTTTCGCCTTCCCATGGCCGGAGCATAAGAACAGCACGTCGGGAGCGTCTTCCGCACCGATAGCGGCATTGGCGACGAACCGCAGTTTCGTCTCGCCCAGCAGATCGGCATGCGCGGCCCAAACGGGCTCACCGGCATGACTGCCGCTTTGGGCAAAGACCACCTCCGCGCGAGGATGGTTCACGAGAATCCGCAGGAGTTCCCCGGCAGTGTAGCCGGCAGCCCCAACAATTCCCACTTTAATCTTTCCGTCGGGAGTCATCTACAATTCTTTTTCAAGTTTCTCACCTTCATCCTTATGGGCGGTGTAATAGACCCGCAGCGGAGTTGAGCTCACTTTGATGAAGCCCTTGGCATCCTCGCTGGTCCAACCCTTCTGCATCTCGCCGTACTCGCCGAACTTGGTCTTCACCAGGTCGCAAGGAGAATCCACGCCGACCGTAGAGAACGACCACGGGCGAAGTTCCATGGTGACCTTTCCGGTCACATTCCTCTGGCTTTCGGTCAGCATCGCCTCGATGTCCCTCATGACAGGCTCAAGGTACTGGCTTTCATGGAGAAACATCCCGTACCAGTTAGCCACTTGATCCTTCCAGTACTGCTGCCACTTGCTGAGGGTGAACTTCTCGAGGAACTTGTGGGCGGCCATTATCAGCATCGGAGCGGCGGCCTCAAAGCCGACACGGCCCTTGATGCCGATGATAGTGTCTCCCACATGCATGTCACGTCCGATCCCGTAAGGAGCAGCGATAGTCTCGACCTTCTGGATAGCGGCCACCTTGTCGGAGAACTCCTCGCCATTCACGGAGACGATCTCGCCCTTGTCGAATCCGATCTCGATGATCTCGGATCCTTCTTTGGTAACCTGCTTAAGATAAGCGCTTTCCGGGAGTCCCTGCTTTGAGTCGAGGATCTCTCCGCCGCAAATGGAAGTTCCCCACAGACCCACATTGTAGGAATATTTCAACTTCTTGAAATCAGCCTTGAAGCCATGCTCATTGAGGTAATCGACCTCGAACTGGCGGGTCAGGGCCATGTCACGGGTCAAGGTGATGATCTCGATTCCGGGAGCCATCACCAGGAAAGTCATGTCAAAACGGACCTGGTCGTTACCCGCTCCCGTGGAACCGTGGGCTATGGCATCCGCGCCAATCTCCTTGGCGTAACGGGCGATAGCCATTGCCTGGAATATGCGTTCGGAAGACACGGAGACCGGATAGGTCCCGTTCCTCAGGACATTGCCGAAGATCATGAATTTCAGGCTCTTGTCGTAATACTCCCTTGTTACGTCCAAGGTGACATATTGCTTAGCTCCAAGCTCGTAGGCACGTTTTTCATTGTCCGCGAGCTGCTCGGGGCTGAAACCACCCGTGTCGGCGCAAGCCGCATAGACCTCATATCCCTTCTCCTTCGTCAGGTACATGACTGTGAAGGAGGTATCAAGACCGCCACTGTAGGCGACCACCACTTTTTTCTTTGCCATATTTATCAATCGTTTGTTTCGTCTTCCTTGTCAAGCTCCGCGATACGGTCCAACACTTCCTGGGGGATTTTGGCTGGCAGATGCTCCTCCGGATCGAATAGCATTCCGGTGCAGATGCAGTACTTACGGTCCGTCCTCTTAAGGACATCCACATTGACGCATCCCTCACACCCTTTCCAGAAAGCCTCGTCGGTAGTGAGCTCAGCGAAGGTCACCGGCTTGTACCCCAGACGGGTGTTCATGGCCATCACAGCGGCTCCGCTCGTGAGGCTGAATATCTTGGCCTTGGGCCAGCGGGTTCTGGCGAGAGAGAAGGTCATGTCCTTGATTTTCTTAGCGATACCAAGTCCCCTAAACTCCGGACGCACTATCAGTCCGGAGGTGGTCACATAGCTTTTATGTTCCCAGGTCTCAATATAACTGAACCCGGCGAATTCTTGTCCATAAAGAGCGATAACCGCCTTGGCCTCAAGCATTTTCCTGGAGATGTATTCAGGTTTTCTTCTGGCTATACCGGTACCTCTGACCTGTGCGGCTTCCTCTATCGAAGTCAAAATCTTTTCAACATAGATAAGGTGCTTCTCCGAAGCGACTTCTATCGTTATGTCTTCCAGTTTCATTTGTATTTTTTTATATTACTGTCAATTCAATCTCTTGGACTCAAGTCCCGGGAACAGGCCTTCCAGTGACCCGACAAGATCTTCCCTGGAAACTCCCTCGCGCATCGCGAGAAGGATGGTGTCATCTCCAGCGATGGTGCCGGAAACCTCAGGGAGGGAATTGGCGTCGATAACCGCCGCTATCATGTTGGCGTGGCCGGGCATGGTTTTCAAAACAGCAAGAGATCCTGTGAATTCCAGGCTGGAAACACTCCCGAAAGCATCGGGTATCCTGCGACCGGATGGCCTCAAAGCCAACCCCGGAAGGCTGTAATAATAGCCACCGGCATCATGGCGCTTGGTGATCCCAAGATCCCTGATGTCGCGGGAAAGCGTCGCCTGAGCCACCTGGATACCCTTATTCTCAAGAATCGCGGCTAGCTCTTCCTGGCTCGAAACCTTTCCATTACCAACGATTTCCTTAATAATCTTATGTCTCTCGCGTTTGCTATTCACAACTCAATAATTATTCATTTCGAGCGCAAAGATATGAATATATTTTCAATTTATATTCATGTTCAGCAATTTTTTTTAGTCTTGTGTTTTTATGCTAATTTTGTGAAGGAAACGAACTATCGAAATGACAGAGAAAATCATCATCCTTGATTTCGGCTCACAGGTCACTCAACTGATTGGCCGCCGATTACGAGAACTGAACGTCTATTGCGAAATCTTCCCCTTCAATAAAGTCCCAGCGCTTGATGATACCGTCAAAGGAGTGATCCTCTCAGGCAGCCCGTGTTCTGTCAGGGACGCCAACGCCCCACAGATTGACCTGAGCGGAATTAAGGGCAAATATCCCCTTCTGGGCATTTGCTACGGCGCCCAGTATCTTGCCCATAAGTTCGGTGGAAAGGTTGAGGGATCCTTGGCGAGGGAATATGGCAGGGCCATGCTTGATATTTCTGATCCTGAATCGCTTCTGCTTCAAGGCCTGTCCTCCCGCACTCAAGTCTGGATGTCCCATGGCGACACGATTTCCTCTCTCCCCCATGGAGCCAAAGTGATCGCCTCGACCGAAAGTGTCACGAACGCAGCATACGCTTTCGAAGAAGAGCCGACTTACGCCGTGCAGTTCCATCCAGAAGTGTTCCACACCACTGAAGGCTCCAAGATACTCGGTAACTTCGCTTTCAGGATCTGCGGATGCGAGGGAGACTGGACACCGGCATCTTTTATTGAGACATCAGTGGCAGCTCTGAAAGAGCGGATCGGGGATGACAAGGTGATCCTGGGTCTTAGCGGCGGTGTGGACTCGACGGTCGCCGGAGTGCTGCTAAACAAGGCGATAGGGCACAATCTTACCTGCATTTTCGTCAATAACGGACTTTTGAGGAAGAACGAATATGAGGATGTGCTCGCGTCGTACCGCGACATGAACCTCAACGTCATTGGAGCGGACGCTTCCGAGGATTTCCTCCGGGAGCTCGCCGGAGTCTCGGAGCCCGAGGCCAAACGGAAGATTATCGGCAGGCTCTTCGTGGAGACATTCGGCAAATACGCCAGCAAGATCGAAGGCGCCCGCTGGCTCGCCCAAGGCACGATATACCCGGACGTGATCGAATCAGCCGGAATCGAAGGCATCGCATCCAAGATAAAATCACATCACAACGTCGGCGGACTCCCCGAGAAAATGAATCTTAAGATCGTGGAGCCACTCAGGATGCTTTTCAAGGATGAGGTCCGGCGGGTAGGCCGGGCTCTCGGAATAAAAGAGGAACTGATCGGGAGACATCCTTTCCCGGGGCCTTCCCTCGGAGTAAGGATTGTCGGAGACATAACGAAAGAGAAACTCGACGTGCTCCGGGAAGCTGACGACATATTCATCAAAGGTCTCCGGAATTATGACTGTTCTTCCCTTCACCTTCCTTCCGCCTCAGACCCCAGGACAGAAGCAAAGAACCTGTATGACGCCATCTGGCAGGCTGGTGTGATCCTTTTGCCGGTCAAGAGCGTGGGAGTGATGGGCGACGAGAGAACCTACGAGAACCCCGTGGCCCTCAGGGCGGTGGTCTCGACCGACGCGATGACAGCCGATTGGTTCCACTTCCCCTACGACTTCCTCGCCGACGTCTCCAACGAGATCATCAACAAGGTCAAGGGGGTAAACCGCGTCGTCTATGACATCTCCTCCAAACCACCGGCAACCATAGAGTGGGAATAGAAATTATTGATTATGAATAAACTATCAATCATCCTGTCTGCTTTTGCCTGTTGTCTTTCCTTATCCGGCTGCATAGAGAGCGCGATAAAGGAAAACATGATGGAACAAGCTTCCGGCAAGTATATCCTGACTTCTTTCAAATGTGACGGGAACGATGTGAATGTATCCCGCCTCTCTCCGGAAGAAGTGCTTTCCGCGGAAATTTACTCATCCGACGGAAAGTGGTTTTTTGACTGTGTTTTTCCCGACACGGACTACCGTGGAGGATTTGAGTACAGAAAGCTGGTTCTACCTCTAAGTTGGAACTCGGCATTGGGAATGTTCGTCTTTGATGTCTCAAATAGCCTTGATCAAGAGGAAGTGTCTGAAGCATCGATAAATGGAGGAACAGTCAAGATTTCCACAAACCAGGTCCAGGAAATCTATGATACCGGCAGGATTATGCAAAGGATACATACAGTCACATGCCAATGGACAAACCGGACAAAATGATGAGAAGAACTATAATAATTATCCTGGCCTTGGTCATGTCCAGCCTATCTTATGGGCAAAACATCAGATATTGGTCAGAAGGTCCCTTGAAATGGAAGGACTTCAAAATGGCTGACACTCCTGACACGAAGCCATCCCTTTCCGTGTCGTGGACTAATGGGGTCTCAAAGGTCAAAATCGGGAAAACTGTCTATAAGTATATTGACATTCAAACAATTTCAAATCCAGAGAACTCCTGGGTAGGAAGTGCCATGGTCACGGATGCCGCTCTTGCCAACCAGCAGGATTATTTCGATCAAGCCGAAATTATAGGCAGGAAGATGAGGGACACGCTCCTGTCCATCTCTATCCCGATGAAAGAGTTGAACAGATGGGCGTCCGCCTGGCTCAAGGAAGGCATTACTGTCACGCCACCTGGTAAGGATTCCTTCGATATTACCAGCATCCCTCTCAGTATCTCTGAATATGGTTTCGGAGGATTCGTGTATTTCGCGGGTTCTATACCTGCTGGAGACATGTCACGCCTCTGCCGGTTTTTCCAGGCCGTCTCCACTGGCGTGGAGATCAATAAAGGCAGGTTGTATTTTGACGCTGGAGCCTCTTTTGGGCATGGAACGTATCTCGGGGATTTATTCTTTTTCGGATGGAACGCCGGTCCCGGATATGTCCTTCTGCAAGGGAATCACAATCGGCTCAGCCTGTTCGGCCTCGCCGGATCCAAAAAGTATTACTTCAAACCGAATCCATCCGGAGGGATATCATTAACTGAAGGTATCCGGTTTGACTATCTTTTACGGGAGAAATACCTCTTCCATTCATCAGGCAAGGCTCGGTATCGCCACTGGCTACAGGTTAGTCTCTTCGCTGACCAGGTCTTTAACTCATCAAAGGGAATATTCATCCCCACGTTTAACGCGTCAATAGGTTTATCTTTCACGAGGAATGGAATCAAAGTCAAATAGAATAGCTGTCCTTTCAGCAGTACTTATCGCGGTATTCTCCTCTTGCGAGGGTGAGAAAGACATCGTCGTGCCTTTCTCCATATCCACGGAAACCATTGAGGCTGAGGCGGCTGAGACGAAAGTCCCCATAACCGTAACCTCCCCTGCACCCTGGAAAGCGGAATGCGTGGATCCCTGGTGCGTCATTGTACCATCCTCGGGAGGTCCGACATCATCAATCGGTACCAGTGTCATTATCACGGCGGTCAGGAATGATGGCCTCGAGAGATCATGCGATGTGAGAATAATCTCGGATTCAGGAGAGAGGGCCGTGGTCCGAGTCTCTCAGAATCATGCCACGAAGGGTCTTGTACTTGAGAAAGATCAGTACAAGGTTGGTGGAGAGACAACCCATCTGGAGATTCCGTTCCATTGCGACCAGCCAATAACCGCGAAATCCATGGACGATTGGCTCGAATTGGAAACGATAACCGACAATACCTTGAAGTTGAGATTCGGGGAACACCTATCCCTTCTGAGCAGGACCGGTATCATACGCCTCAACACGAATAACGGGATGTCCCGGGAAATTCGTGTCACACAGGGTGATGGATTCAAAGACCCTGCCTTGTACGATTATCTTCTGAGCCGGTACGATGCGGACGGAGACGGAATCCTTTCAAAGAACGATCTTTCCGGGCTTACCTCACTGACACTGGATCTCTCCGACATGATTAGCCCAATCACAGAACTGGAAGGTTTCGAGTGCATCCCAAGGCTGAATTCTTTGTACATATATGAGCCTTACTACGCGTTCAATACATCTCGCTCATTGAAGATCAATGGACATCAGTCATTGACGGTCCTGGACTTCGGGGTCGATTTGTATTACCATTCCAGCATATCAACCATAGAGATAACGAATTGTCCCCAGCTGCAAAAAGTTGATTTCGGTTTGGGATTCAAACTGGAAAAAGCCGTTTTTAAGGACAATCCCGGCCTACAGGAATTGACTCTTGTCAACCCAGTATCCAGCGATGATGTCACACTCAAGGATCTCGTCCTGAAAGGTTGCGAAGGACTGAGAAATATCAAAATCGGGAACGCTCATTTCGAAAAAGAGCAGAACTGGGGTCCTCTCCCGCAACTCCGCTCACTTGAACTGCGAGACTTCGACGGGATACAATGTCTTGATCTTAGCCAAAGTGCCCATCTGGAAAGCGTCAATTTCTACTTCGGGACAGGTTCACTGAAATACATGATGATCCCGAAAAACCTGAAAACAGACTTCGAGACAAACGTTGGAAGCGATATAACGATTATCTACAAATAATATTATAGCCATGAGAAACACACTGAAACTGATAGCAACCGCGCTAATAGCGTCGCTCTCGTTAGTCGCCAATGCGCAACCAACTGATCCTTATGAGCTTCCGGATCCTCTAAAGATGGAGGACGGAAGGGTTGTCCGGTCAAAACGCCAATGGATCAAGGAGCGCCGGCCAGAGTTAATGGAGATGTTACGCTCACAAATGTTCGGAAGGGAGCCTGGGAAAGCTCCGGACCTGCATGCGACTATCCTTGAGGAAAGCGCGGACGCTTTCGGTGGTCTGGCCACCAGGCGACAGATCAAGCTCAGCTTTGACAAGGAGGAGAAATATTACCTCACCTTGTTGATGTACATCCCCAACGACCGCAAAGGCCCGGTCCCGGCTTTTCTGGGGGCCAATTTCAAAGGTAATCACGCCACCACCACTGATCCTGCCGTTCTCATGCCGACAGAGGACAAGCTTGCGACATACGCCCCTGGTTATCAGGTCGAACCGAGAAACACCAATGGGCATCGCTGGGAATATGAATATATCCTCAAACATGGATATGCTGTCGCGACTTTCTGCTACAATGATGTTGATCCGGACTTCCACGACGGGTTCCACAACGGGGTTCACAAACTGATGGACGGCGACAAGCCCAGGGATGGTGAGTCTTGGGCGACCATTTCCGCATGGGCCTGGGGGCTGTCAAGATGCCTTGATTATCTCGAGACCGTGAAGGAAGTTAACGCTAGGAAAGTCGCTGTGATCGGGCACTCCAGACTTGGCAAGACATCCCTCTGGGCTGGAGCTACCGACCAGAGATTCGCATTGGTAATATCCAATGACTCAGGATGTTCCGGAGCGGCCATCGCAAGAAGAAAGTTTGGTGAGACCCTGGAGGTAATCAACCGGAATTTCCCTCACTGGTTCTGTGACAACTACAAATCCTACAATGGCCGCGAGGAGAAAATGCCCTGGGACCAGCATGAGCTCATAGCGATGATAGCCCCCAGACCGGTGTATGTGGCGAGCGCCAGCGAGGACAGCTGGGCCGATCCTGTCGGAGAATATTTCAGCCTCGTGGGAGCGGCTTCCGTGTATAAGCTTTTTGGGTATGAGGGTATTACCGACCGGAAAGTGCCGGAGATCGAGCATCCTGTCGTAGTCGGCAGAATGGGTCACCACATCCGCCGTGGCGAACACAATGTCCGCCTCTATGATTGGCAGCAGTTTGTCAGCTTCGCTGACCGTTTCCTGAAATAACTCAGAAAACTTCTATAAAGAGAATCTGACCACTCCCATCACACGGTGATTGGTGATCCAGTGAAGGTTCTGCCTAGGAATAGCGTAATTATCCAACTGATTGTTGGTTCCGTACTGTACTGAGGAGTAATTGTATTCAACGGCCACCGTCAGTTTACCGGCGTTATAGGCCAGGGTCGGTGTGGCGCGTATCATTTGGGCGATACCCTTATCACCAAAGGATGAGTAATAGATGTCGGAAGCGCGGCAATAACCATTAGCGTCAACGGACAGGTTATGGGCTGTACCCAAGGCCCTCATATATCCACCCATGCACATAAACTGCAAGGCCCTTCCCACTGAGAAGGAAAGGAAGGAAACCGTCGAACGCAGAGGCGTGTACTTAAACTCATAGATGTCGCGCCAGTCATACATCGCATAGCCGCCCATCAGCCTAAGATGGTCTCCGCCCTGCGCGAACACGGACTTGGCGTTGATCTTGAACAGGCCTTTCTCGAACTGGAGATATACGAATGGGCTGAGCATATAGAGCTTATCCTTGACCCTCGTGCCGATGTCGTACCAGTCATCACTGACATAATCCCTGGTGGTGGTGCGCCATCTCGGTCTCAATGAGATAAAATCCGTTCCCGCCTTGGCTGTGAAATACTTCCCGGTAAAGGAAATCCCAGCGTAAAGCTCCGGAATCAACCCGTACTTGACATAATTCTCAGACTCCCCTTGCGGTCCTGTCGGTAGGAACTGCATAGGATAGAGGGCGCCTATAGTGTAGTGACACTTGCCGGCGAAAGCGTAGTCAATCATCAGTTGAGGGCTCCAGTTGAACGGCGTAAAGGGCGCTCCTGTCTCAATGTTGACACAATAAGGCAGGTCCGCTGCCATCGGATGCCAACTCTGACCGACACGGAAAGAGAACCTGCTCTCCATGTAGCCTAACTTGTCCCAAAAGATATCGACGTAAGCGTGACGCAACCTAAGTGAAGCGGTGCTGCCGTTCATCAGGTAGAAATCCGTCTCGATCTTACCATCGACTTTCATCGAACCGTATTTGTAGCCGGACATATTGACGCCAAGACGGGTCGTGATCGCATAGGACTTCAACGAAAGGTTGTCGTAGATATCCTGCCCCTGATAATTGTATTTGAAGTCCAACGGGCGGAAATAGAACATGTCTTCCGAACCGGCAGACGCGTCCCTCGTGTCGAAAATAGCGGCGGTACGGAAAAAACCGTAAGGCTCGAACTTGCTCTTATGACTGGCCACCCGCTTCTGGGCCAAGACATTGTCACTAGCCCAGAAGAACGAAGCGGCCGCAATCAGCAAAATAATCGACTTTTTCATAGTCTATGTAGTTAAGTTATTTAAAATGTGAATTTCACAAGACCCTGGACACGATGGTTGGTGATCCAGTGGAGATTATCGTGGGCAAGACCCCAATCACCCAAAGACTTGACACCATTCACAGTCTTGTAGTCACCGTACTGGATGCTTGTAAGCTCATATTCCAGACCGATGGCGAACTTGCCGATGTTGTGGATGACGGTAGGGGTAACTCTCCACATCATGTTCATGTTGGAGAAGCTGTTCTTGCTGAAATACAGGTTGGACGCGGGAGCGTAACCGTTTTTATAGCCATAAAGCTGCTCGATCGTACCGAAGTTCTTCACAAAACCACCGAAGAGGATAGCCTGGGTCTTCTTACCGTACATAAGGCTGACCCAAGTCGAAGAGTTCTGGGTGGGAGTGTACCTGTAGCTACCGTCTTCCTTGACCTCGCAAATACCATAACCTCCATTAAGGTTCATGTGCTCTCCGGCCTGCGCCATGATAGTCTTGAGCTTGGCTGAGAACAAACCGCTCTTGTACTGGAGATAGATAAACGGGGAGATTGTCGTGATACGGTCGCTGACCTTCTTCTTACCGTCATTCCAACGCGGTTTGATGGAGAGCAGGTCGCCTCCGACCCTGGCCGTAAAACCACCAGCGGTGATATTGAGTCCAAGGTAAGCTTCCGGAGTCATGCCATACTTGATGTAATTGGCTGAAGCGCCAGCAGGGCCAGCGGAAGTGTACTGCATTTGCCAAATAGCGGCGGCTGTCAAGGACAGCGCGTTGCTGAGGCTCAGGTCAAACTTAACCTGAGGAGTACGGGAGAAAGGTCCGAAAGGAGCTCCCGTATTGAGCGAGAACACGTCGGGCATGTCGGCGGCCATCGGATGCCAGGTCTGACCGGCGGTCACCTGCCAGTCACCTTTACCGATAGTGGCGAAAGCCTGACGGAGACGCAGCTGTGCGGTTCCGGTCACTCCGGAGACACCGCTATAGAAATCGGTCTCGATCTTACCACCGATCTTGAACCCATCGAACTCGTAGCCTTTAATGTCAACACCAAGCCTGGTAGTGAGGGCGGCGAAACGGAAAGTAGGCTGCGCGTTAAGGTCGACATCGTCAACCATGTTATAATCCTTGGGGACATAGTAGAAGAAGTCCTCGGTTCCGGACACGCTCTCACGGGTATCGAAAGCGAAATAGTTACGGACAAAACCGTACAACTTGATTGTAGCGGGCTTTTCCTGAGCGGCCAAAGAGGCGCAAAGGAGAAGGAAGAACGCGGATACTGAAATTATTCTTTTCATATCTGACTTATTAAGCGAAAGGGAAAATGGTTGTCAGCCAGAAATATCCGAGGACAAATCCGACCACACCGATGATAATACCAACCTTGGCCATATCATTTGTCTCCACAAGTCCGGTGGAGGCGGCGATGGCATTCGGAGGCGTTGAGATGGGGAAACACATCGCGATTGAGGCGCAAACAGCTATGAATGAGATCATCGCCTTTGTACCACCAAGAGCGAGGAATTGGGCGTTATTGGCAGCGGCCGGATCAGCCATACCCTGCGCGATAACAATCAATATAGGGATCAGCAAGGCCGCTGTGGCGGAGTTGCTGATGAAATTCGAGAGGAAGTAGCAGACGAGACCAGCGACGACAAGGACAAGCACTACAGGCATCGTTCCGAAAGGAATCGACTCGATAAGAACCTTGGCGAGTCCGGTCTCCTGAAGGCAGGTACCCAGGGCGAAACCTCCAGCGACAAGCCAAAGGACGCTCCAGTTGATATCCTTAATGTCCTCCTTGGTGAATATTCCGGTGCAGGTAAGGACACCCAGAGGGATAAGGGCGACCACGTTGGAATTGATCTTGGTGACCTGCTCGGTAGCCCAGAGGATGATCGTGCCGACGAATGTGATCCAGACGGTATAATATCTCCAGTCCTTTTTCTTGTTGCTCTTGGGGATCTCAAGCTTGACCTCCTTGCTCTTGAAGGGGAAGAAAAGTTGCAGAAGAATCCATGCGAAGACGATCATTATGATCACATAAGGAATCATCCTGCCCATCCAATCCACGAAAGAGACCTCAGCGCCAGCCTCGGCAAGGAACTTGACGGCGGTCGCGTTAGGAGGGGTTCCGATTGGAGTTCCGATACCACCGATATTGGCGGCTATAGGAATAGCCAGGGCCAAACCGACCTTTCCTTTGTCGTCCTTGGGAAGGACGGAGAGGACAGGGGCCAGGAAAGCCAGCATCATGGCGGCCGTGGCGGTGTTGCTCATGAACATTGAGAAAACGGAGATGACGATCAGGAATCCGAGGAGAACCATCTTGGGTTTAGTTCCGAACGGAGCCAGAAGGAATCTGGCGAGGGTCACGTCAAGCCCGTATTTCTCAGCCATAATAGCCAGGACGAAACCGCCCAGGAACAGCATCACGACAGGGTCGGCGAAAGCCGCCATAATATTCTTATAGCTGACTAGCTGACCGGCCTCAGGGGTGCAGAAGAAACCGATACCCTTGTTCGAGACTGTCAAGAGCGCGATGACGATGAGGAGAACCGAGGTGGTCCAGTTCGGGATGATCTCGAACATCCACATCAGAGCCGCGAAGGCGAAGAGAGCGATCACTCGCTGCTGGCTGAGAGTCAGCGCGTCGATGCCGTAGAAAGAGGTTGGCACGCACCAGAGAAATAGTGTGACCAGAAGTACAATCGGAAGAAGAACGCAATACTTGACATTGAATTTCTTCTTCCCAGCTGTTTCGATTGTGTTTTCAGCCATTATAAATATTTTTTATTCAATAATTACCTTGCTTATAACTTGCAAAGATAATCATATTAAATAAAAAAACAGGCAAATCGGTTTCCCGATTTGCCTGTTAAACTCACAAAAAGAAATATTAGATCACACCCTGCTCGAGCATGGCCTCAGCGACCTTCATGAAGCCCGCGATGTTGGCACCCTTAACGTAGTCCACGGTGCCGTCAGGACGGGTTCCATACTTGACGCACTGCTCATGGATGCTCTGCATGATCCAG
This sequence comes from uncultured Bacteroidia bacterium, assembly GCA_902785825.1. Lineage (GTDB taxonomy): Bacteria > Bacteroidota > Bacteroidia > Bacteroidales > UBA932 > Cryptobacteroides. Next base: position 34,608 of record CACZZZ010000001.1, on the reverse strand, counting down.
TGGAGTTTGTCATCAACCTCCTGGGCGGACCAGCTGATGTGGGCGGCGTTCTGGGTCATCTCAAGACCGGAAGTGGCGACTCCACCAGCGTTGACAGCCTTTCCGGGAGCGAAGAGGATGCCGTTATTCTGGAAATAGTGGATAGCGCCGGGCTGGCAACCCATGTTGGACACCTCGCAGCAGCACCAGCAGCCATTGGCCACAAGCTCCTTCGCGTCATCCTCGCTGAGCTCATTCTGGAAAGCGCAAGGGAGAGCGATGTCAACAGGAATGCTCCAAGCCTTCTTACCGGCTGTGAAGAAAGCCTTGTCAGGGAATTTGACGGCCATATCCTCAACCTTGTTGCGGTTGGAGGCGCGCATGTCAAGCATATAGTCAATCATTTCGGGAGTGATACCCTCAGGAATATGGCAGACACCGTCGGGGCCGGAGATGGCGACAACCTTCGCACCGAGCTCACGGGCCTTTGTAGCGGCGCCCCAAGCGACATTACCGAAGCCGGAGAGGGCGACCTTCTTGCCGACGATATCCTTGCCGGCCTTCTCGAGAAGGTGCTGGGTGAAATAAAGGGCTCCGAAACCAGTGGCCTCGGGACGGAGAATAGAACCACCCCACGTCGCACCCTTGCCGGTGAGGACACCAGTGTGGTACTCACGGGCGAGTTTCTGGTACATCCCGTTCAGGAAACCGATCTCGCGGCCACCAACGCCCACGTCACCGGCGGGAATATCCTGATCAGGACCGATGCAGCGCCAGAGCTCGAGCATGAAGGCCTGGCAGAAACGCATGATCTCAGCGTTGGATTTGCCAACCGGGTCGAAATCGGAACCTCCCTTGGCACCTCCCATCGGAAGGGTGGTGAGAGCGTTCTTGAAAGTCTGCTCGAAACCGAGGAACTTGAGCATTGAAGGAGTCACCGCCTTGTGGAAACGAAGACCTCCCTTGTAAGGGCCGATAGCGCTGTTGAACTGCACGCGATAACCCAGGTTGGTCTGAACCTCACCATTATCGTCAATCCAAGTCACCCTGAAAGTGAAGATCCTGTCGGGCTCGACGAGTCTCTCGACGATCTTAGCTTTCTCGAACTCAGGATGCTGGTTGTAAACCTCCTCGATAGACTCAAGAACCTCCTGCACCGCCTGGAGATACTCTTTCTCGGTCGGATACTTGGCCTGGAGACGGGCCATGATTTCTGTGGTTTTCATGATTAGTTATTAATAGTATTACAAAAAATCAAATATCAAGCTGATATAGTTGCAAATGTAAAGAAAATAATAGAGAAAACGCAATAAATCCAAAGAAAAAGACAGGCATTTTTGCCTGTCTTCAAATCAGTGTATGTTTACTGTTTTACTTCTGAGGCTGCTGTTGCTGGGCCTGAAGCTCAGCCTGAAGAGTCTCCAGGGTCCTGCCGGCAGGGATATTCAACGCCTTCCTGGCGTCAGGAGTGAGATCCTTGCACTGGGCTTTATCAACATAAAGATACTGGCTCGACTCGAAAACCATGGTGTAACCACCGGCCTTCGCAAGTTTCTCGACTGTCTCCATGGCCTTCTTCTGGATAGGCTCCATGAGCTGCTGGTTCTGCTGCTGAAGCTCCATCTGGATGGACTGCTGGAACTCGTTGATCCTGTTCTGGATCTCAGTAAGCTCCTTCTCCTTGCTCTCCTTTATAGCGGGAGTCCAGGTAGCCTGCTTCTGCTGGTACTCGGAGAACTTGGCGTTGGCCTCGTCAACCATGCTCTGATAAGTGTCGCTAGCCTCTTTCTGGGCCGCCTGCATCTGAGTCCTGGCCGCATCAGCCTCGGGCATGAGCATCACAAGCTCATTGAAATCGACATAGGCGAACTTCACCTGAGCCGTAGCCGTGAAGGTGAGAAATGCCATAGCGGCAAACAAAAAGATCTTTTTCATATCAAATTCAATTTTATCAGTTTGCTGAAATATGGTTTTGCAAAGATTGTGCAAATTTAAAAATAAAAATGAATATCAGAACTGTTGTCCTATCATGAAGTGGAACTGGCTCCTCTCGTTCTTCGTCGGATTGTCGAATCCGTATCCCCAATCCACGCCAAGCAGACCGATCATCGGGAGGAATACCCTGACACCGACTCCCGCGGAACGCTTGATCTGGAAAGGATTGAATTTCTTGATGTCTGGCCAGCAATTACCTCCCTCGAGGAATAGCAGGGCGAATATGGTGGACTGCGGCTGCAGGATCACCGGGTAGCGGGCCTCAACGGTGAACTTGTCATACACATTACCCGCGTAATAGCCATTGGTATTGTAAGGAGTGGCCTCCCAAGGAGTCAGGGAATAGTTCTCATATCCCCTCAAAGGAATGATGTCGGATCCGTAAGTGTCATATCCGGACATTCCATCGCCACCGACGCGGAAACCTTCGAACGGGGAATAACCCCATTTGCGGTTGTAGTAGCCGAGGTAACCGAACTGGGCGCGGCCCATGAACACCAGGTCTCCTATAACTTTGGTATATGTCTCAGCGCTGACCTTCCACTTGTGGTACTCGATCCACTTGTACCTGTCAGCTGAAGACCATGTGTCGTAATTGATGTCCTTGTAACTGGCGACCTTGGTCGGATTACCGGCGGCGTCAAGATTGCCTATATCCTTCTTCCTGAACAAGGAATAAGGCGGAGTCAGCTGAAGGCTGGCGGAAAAGACAGAGCCTCGTCTTGGATAGATCTGCTGATCGGTGGATGTTCTGGACAGGTTAATGTTGTAGTTCAAGTTGTGGGACGTTCCGTCGTTGAACATGAAGTAACCGCTGATCCAGTTCTTCAGGTCATAAACCTGCCAGCTCAAGCCGTTGTACAGCACGAAATAATCATCAGGCCACTTGAGCCTTGTACCGATACCGGCGGAGAAGCCGTAAATCTGCATGACCTTGTCGTTGCTGAGCAGTCCGATGGCCAGATACGAGTCTGTCTGACGGGTGTAGTAGGCCTGCAGGTTCAGGGAAGTAGGCTTCTTCTGGGTTAGCCAGGGTTCAGTGAAACTGAAAATCAGTGAAGTATAATAAGTTCCGTTGGTCTGGAACCTAAGCGACAGGTTCTGCGCGTCACCAAGAGGAACCGGACGCCAGGCGTTCTTGTCGAACATCCTGCGGGTTGAGAAGTTGTTGAAACTCACTCCCACAGTGGCAACGAAGGTGTTCATTCCCCATCCTCCCGACAGCTCCAACTGGCTGGAAGGTTTCTCCGTGACGTTATACACGAGATCTACCGTGTTGTTCAGCTGGTTAGGCACCATCGACCAACCGCTCGGGCTTGAGATCGCCTCCGGGTCGAACTGTCCAAGGGAAGCGATCTCCCTGATAGACCTCTCGAAGTTGGTCTGGCTGAAAAGATAACCGGGCTTGGTGTAGATCTGCCTGCGGACCACTTTCTCACTCGTCAGGTCATTGCCGTTGATGATAATATTGTTCAAGGTGGCCTGCTTTCCTTCCGTCACCCTCATCTCCACATCGACAGAATCGCCTTCGATGTTGAGCTCTACAGGAGTTACCTGGAAGAAGAGATATCCCTCGTCACGATAAAGCTTGGAGACGTCATAATCTGTCTGCTTTCCGCCTCCGTTAAGCCTCTTTTCCATTGTGACCATGTCATAAGGGTCGCCCTTGCTGATCTGGAGAATCGAATTGAGCTGCTCGGCGGAATGGACTGAGTTGCCCGTCCAGGTGACGTTCCTGAAATAATATCTCTTTCCCTGATCGAACTTGAAATCAATACCGAGACGGTCAGGCTCCACATAGTAGATAGAATCCTTAAGGATGCGGGCGTCCCTGTAACCGGCTTCGTTAAACTTGCTGATCAAGTTCAGCTTGTCGTTGGGATATTCCTTCTCATTGAACTTCTTGCTGTTGAAGAAGTTGTAGATCTTCTTGGCCTTGGTCTTCTTCATCGCCCTCGCGAGCTTGAAGTCCGAGACTCCCTCATTGCCCTCGAAATTGATGTCGCGGATCCTTATCTTCTCACCCTTGTCAATGGCGAAATTGACCCTGATCGCATTCTTGATTATAGTGTCTTTCTGGGTCTGGACATCCACATCGCAGTTAAGGAAGCCTTTCTCGGCGAAATATCTCTTGATGATTCCCACTGAAGTGGAGGCCACATATTCGGAGAATTCCCCGCCCCTGCGAAGGCGAAGCCTTTCCTCGAGGTCTTTTTGCTCAGTCTTGCGGACGCCTGAATACAGCCACCTTGACACCCTGGGTCTCTCCGTTATCATGATTTTGAACCATGCGGAATCGCCGGCCGCATTGACCCTGTCAATCTCCATGGCCACATCCTCGAAATATCTCTGGGCCCAAAGCCTGGTGATGACCGAAGACAACTCGTCGCTGGGGACAGTCACCTTCATACCCGGCTGAAGACCGGTCAGGGAGATGATCTGCTGGTCGCCGAAATGGGTGTTTCCCTCAACAGAGACACCACCGATAATATAGCTTTTGGGATGATCGTAATCGACTTCCACCGGTACGGAACCGCCTTCCGGTTTCTGCGCGAACGCCGCCACGCCGATTACCGAAAGGAGAAGGACAGACAATAGACGATATGATTTCATCGAGACTGTATTCATATAAACAAGTTCGCGAATATACTGCGATTATTTGACTTTTCCATACCTGCGATCCCTCTTTGAATACTCCTCCAAGGCCAAGCGGAAGTCATTCTTACGGAAATCCGGCCACAAGGTGTCCACGAACAGGAATTCGGAATATGCGGCCTGCCAAAGCAGATAATTGCTTATCCGGCTCTCCCCGGAAGTGCGTATAATAAGATCAGGATCAGGAATTCCCGCTGTGACAAGCCTGGAAGCGAACTCCGCGGTAGTCACTTTTTCAAGGCCCGAGGGATCGGACATGAAATCGGCGGCGAGCCGCTTGGCGGCCTGCAGGATGTCCCACTTGCCACTATAGCTGAGGAAAACGATCAAGTCAAGGACAGGCTCCTCCCCCGAGGACGGAACCGTGGACGCCTCTGCGGCGCGGATCGCCTCGACCAGGGAAGGATCCAAACGGCTGAAATCTCCCAGGACCCTAAAACGGACACGCTGCTTTTTCAAGGCTTCTATCTCATTTGCTATAGCCTTGAACATCAACCCCATAAGGGTATTAACTTCCTCGGCCGGGCGGCCCCAATTCTCCTCGGAAAAGGCGAAGAGCGAAAGGTATCTGACCCCATTCTCCACGGCGGCCTCGACACAAGCGCGGACGCTTTCCACACCGTTGGAGTGGCCGAATACCCTCTCTTTACCCCTGAGTTTGGCCCACCTGCCGTTGCCATCCATAATGATGGAGACATGGACAGGGACCTTTAGCTGTGTGTTTTCTTTAAATTCCTCCATTTCTGATATCTTCTCCCCAGAACAACTTCGTCGTCAGGGCCTTTATGAAACTCGATTTCTCAAGCCTCACCCTTTTCAGCGAAAATTGTGCCACCTTCACCTCGAGTCTGGCGTCTGATGACAGACGGACGTTCCTGTTGTCCATGGACATCGCCACAACCTTGTCCCTGGATCGCATCGAGATGGAGACCACCGTCGAATCCGGCACCACAAGCGGACGCACGTTCAAGTTATGAGGAGCGATAGGCGCTATAATTATGACTTTGGACTCAGGCACGCAGATCGGTCCGCCCACACTAAGGGAATATGCGGTAGATCCGGAACTTGTCGAGACAAGCAACCCATCGGCCCAGTAAGTCGGCAAAGGGTTCCCGTCAAGGCTGACATCAACCCCGAGGATTGACGCGCCGCCCCGCAGGACTGAGATCTCGTTCAATGTGTAAGGCCAGAAAGATGAATCGGCGCCAACCATTTCCCCTTCAACCTTGGTCTCGAGGAGAGCCCTGTCCTCAAGCGTGTAGGTGCCGGTCAAGAGTGCCTCGCAAGCTTCCTCGGGGCTATATTCAGACAAAAAACCGACACGCCCCATGTTGATTCCAAGGACAGGGATACCGGAGGAACCCACCCGCTTTGACGCAGAGAGGAAGGTGCCGTCTCCCCCGACACTCAAAACCATGTCCGTACCGGGGACGATGTCCTCCGCGGAATGCACCCCGTACAGCTGGAAAGATTCTGAGGCCAACTTCCCGGACATGGCCTGGAACCTTGGGCTGGCCAAAGCGGAATCATCCCTGGAATAAACAGCTATCTTCATCTTCAACACCTTAAATAAGTTCAAATTTCAAAATTAGCGATTTTCTGATAAAATCTGAACATAAATCATTACTTTCGCGATATGACAAGGTTAAGTGTCAATATCAACAAGATCGCCACTATACGCAACGCGCGTGGTGGCAACATGCCTGATGTCGAGAAAGCGGCGAGGGATTGCGAGACCTTCGGTGCCGAGGGAATCACAGTACACCCCAGACCCGACGAAAGGCATATCCGTTATTCTGATGTCAGGGCTATCAGACCTGGCGTCAAGACCGAGTTCAACATCGAAGGGAACCCGATCCCGAGTTTCAGGGATCTTGTCCTGGAGGTTGTCCCGGATCAGGTGACCCTGGTTCCAGACTCCCATGACGCCATCACCTCCAACCAAGGCTGGGACACTATCGCAAATAGAGAGTTTCTCACACATATTTGCAAGTTATTCAAAGATAAAGGAATCCGCACGTCGATCTTCATCGACCCCGTCCCCGAGATGGCGGAAGGAGCGAAAGCCTGCGGATGTGACAGGGTAGAGCTCTACACCGCCGGGTACGCCGAGTTGTTCCCGGAAAACCCGGAGAAGGCCATCAGGCCATATCTTGAGACTGCTTTAAGGGTGAAGGAACTTGGTCTTGGGCTCAACGCCGGACATGATCTTAATCTGGACAATCTCGGGTACTTCGTCAAGACAATTCCCTGGACAGACGAGGTTTCAATAGGGCACGCGATAATATGTGACGCCCTCTACATGGGACTGGAAAGAACAATCCAGGCCTATCTTGCGGAGATTAAGAAATTTTAATTAAATTTGTAGTCTGGAATATTATTAAAGTAACAATAAGATGAAACAAACACCACTGATCCTAAGCATCATAGCCCTCGCGGCTGTCGCTGCTCTCGGTATTATCCAGCTGACCTCCGACAGCAGCTCAAAGAAGAAAGCCTCGACTGACGAGGCTGTAGAGACTACCGCCAAGGAAGGCGCCATCGTATGGTATGACCTCGACAGGGTCATCAACGAGTATGACATGGCGAACGACCTCCGTTCCGTAGTGGAGACCAAGATGCAGAGCATCCAGGAGGAGATCAACCGCAGGGGCAACAAGCTTCAGAGCGACGCCAACAAGTTCCAGTCCGACCTCAACAAAGGTCTTCTCGTCCGTTCGGTAGCTGAGCAGAGGGGACAGAAACTCCAGGAGCAGCAGAACAACTTCAACACCTACGCCGCCCAGAAGGAGCAGGAAATGGCTGAGGAGCAGCAGGTTATGATGAACCAGATCGCTGACGCTATCAAGACCTTCATTGACAAGTTCAATGAGGAGCACAAGTATGCCATGATCATCTCCACCCAGGGCAGTGTCCTTCCCACCCCGGTCGCTTGCGGAGATCCCGACCTCGACATCACTGACGCTCTCCTTGAAGGCTTGAACGCCGAATACGTCAAGACCAAGGGCACCAAGACCGAAGAAACCCCCAAGGCCAAGTAATTTGAGGATCGCGCTTCTATCGTGCTTTTACCCTTTCAGGGGAGGGATTTCCCAGTTCAACGCGAGCCTGTACTTGGAGCTGGGGAAGGAAAACACGGTTAAAGCTTTCAATTTCAAGAGGCAATACCCTGATTTCCTCTTTCCAGGAAAGACGCAATACGTCACGAAGGATGATGACGCCGTACCCATCGAGAGCGAGTCTCTGTTGGATACGGCTAATCCTTTTACCTACGTCAAGACCTACAAGGCGATCCGGGACTGGCATCCGGACATGGTTATCATCAGCTACTGGATGTCCTGGTTCGCGCCTTCGCTTGGGTGGATTGCAAGGAGGCTTAAAAAGAGTTGCAAGGTTATCTCTGTCCTCCACAACGTGATCCCTCACGAGCCGAGATTCTTCGACAAACCCCTGACCAAGTATTTCCTGTCGGGCTGTTCAGGCCATGTTACCCTGAGCCAGGAGGTGGCGGACGATCTTGCAGCCATTGCGCCCAAGGCGCTGAAAACCACTTTGTTCCACCCTGTTTACGCTCATTTCGGAGAAAAGGTTCCCCGGAAAGAAGCTGAGGAAAAGCTCGGGTTGGAACCCGGAAAGAAGAACCTCCTGTTCTTCGGTCTTATCCGGGAATACAAAGGCCTTGACATTCTTCTGGAGGCGTTTGGAAAACTGGACGATTCATATTCATTGATAGTAGCCGGAGAGCCGTATGGCTCGTTTGTCAAATACGATGAGATCATCAACTCCTCCCCTGCCAAAGACAGGATCAAACTCTTCACAAGCTACATCAAAGACTCGGAGGTGAAGTATTTCTTCTCCGCCGCGGACCTTGCGGTGCTGCCATATAGATCCGCCACACAAAGCGGCATCAGCGCCATCTCATGGCACTTCGAAGTTCCCATGGTGGTTACCGATGTCGGAGGTTTAAGGCAGTCTGTCGGGGACAGCGGCACCGGATTGGTAGCCGACAGGCCGGAGCCAGAACTGATTGCGGAGGAAGTACGGCGGTTTTTTGCTGACGAGAATCTCCGCACCCTATGTGTAAATTCAATAAAGGTCGAGAAAGAAAGGCTGTCTTGGAAGACTTTCGCCAAGAGGCTGCTCGATTTCACCGATAACCTGTACAAGCACCAATGAACACGAAGCATATCATCCCGTTAGCGGCAGCCTTTTTGCTGGCGGCATTTTCCCCGTCGCTTGTCTTGGCGCAAGAATATGTGGCGCCCAAGGTGACCATATCCAAGGAGAAAGTACGCTCCGGTGGCAAGGTCTTCTACTCCCATGTCGTTCAGGAGAGGCAGACGATATATTCCATCAGTAAGGCTTATGGGGTCACGATGGAGGAGATATACGACGCCAACCCGGCCTTGAAGCTTGAGACTGAAGGACTTAAGAAGGATCAGATACTCCTTATCCCTTTCAAGGGAGAGGTTAAAGAGGTTGTGGAACCGGAAGTCCAGCAGCCGGAAAAGGTTGAAATGGATTCCGAAGGAGACACTGACCCGGATGACGATGATGAATACTTCATCCATAGAGTGAAGTGGTACGAGGATCTCGACGCGATAGCCAAAAAGTATAAGGTGTCGAAGGAATCAATCAAGAACATCAACCGGATGACCTCCGATAAGGTCAAGCGCAAACAAGATCTCAAGATTCCCCGCGACCCGGCGGCCTGGGAAGGAAGAACCGTGGCTGTGGAGCAGGAAGAGCAGGATGTGCCTGAGGTTGTGAGAAATGAAGTGGAGGATGTTGACGATAACGTGACCGTGGCACCTGATGAGAATGAGGGTGGTATTCTCGATGATTTATTCGTAAGAGAAGGAAGGCATGATGTCAACATCTCTATTCTCCTCCCATTCTCAGCCAGCAAACTCGGGGACAGGACCTCGTTCATGGATTTCTACAGCGGGGCATTATTGGCCTCAAGGGTACTTGGCAGCGAGGGTGTCAACCTGGACATCCACACCTTTGATGTTGGAGGAGGAAACATGCCTGTGACTCATGACAGGCTGGCTTCCAGCGACTTCGCCATCGGCCCCGTCTCGAAGACTGACATCATGAGAGCGGCTGGCATCAACAATGGAGCCACTTGGATCGTGTCTCCGCTGGACATGCAAGCGGAAGCTCTTACAGACACTCTGCAGAAGATTATCCAGGCCCCGACGCCGACCCATATCCAAGTAAAGGACATGGTTGATTGGATCAAGTCTGACATGGGCCATGCCGACAGGGTCATCGTAGTGACTCCGGCCACACCGGACTCCGATTATCTCAATATGGTTGAGCGCGAGATGAACGCCGCGGGATTGCCGCATGTCACATCGACTTTGGGTTCAATGCGCGCGAATATGGTCTCCGGCGGAGTGAACAGGATAGTACTTGCCTGTGATTATACTGAAAGAAGCACCGTTTTCCTTATCGAGGCGCTCAGGAATCTGTACATGATCTCAAGCAAGAGCAACCAGGTCGTACTTTACAGCACATCCAAAATAAGGACATACGACCAGATCGAGGTCGAACAGCTCCATAAGGTCAATCTCCACACGAGTGTCACCTACGCCGTGGACTATGACTCGAAGGAAGTCAAGGATTTCCTGCTTCAGTACAGGGCTCTTTACAACACTGAGCCAAGCCGTTCAGCTTATTCAGGATATGATCTGATGAAGTATTTCTCCACTCTGTCCCACAAATTCGGGAAGAAGTGGCCAAGAGCTCTCGACAGAGTTGACTACAATGGACTTCAGTCAGATTTCAAATTAGTCAGAACTCCTTCCGGGAGCTACGTCAACAATGCTGTAAGAAGGGTTGTTTACAATCCGGATTATTCAGTAACCCTAGTCAGATAAAAGGGATTTGGCATTCTCGATGGCGGCGGGGGTCACATGACTTCCGGAAAGCATCCTGGCTATCTCCATAATCCTTTCATCCCCCTCAACCGGACGGATCGAGGTGACAGCGCCGTCACCTTCGAAAGACTTCTCCACAAGGTAGTGGGCGTCACCTTTGGCGGCTACTTGCGGGAGATGGGTTATGGCGAACACCTGCATATCCCGCCCCATAGAGCAAATCATCTTGCCCATCTTGTCCGCCACACTTCCGGAGACTCCTGAATCGATCTCATCGAAGATCAATGTGGGCATACTGACAAACCTTGCCATCAGCGCCTTGAGACTAAGCATCAACCTTGACAACTCACCTCCGGAAGCGCATTTAGCCACGTCAGTCGGATTGCTTCCTGACGCGGAGAACAAAAAACGAACACTGTCGGTCCCTGTCACGCCAGGAGCCGAATCTTCCAATTCCACATTAAAAACGGAGCGATCCAACTCCAAGGAGCGGAGCGACTCCAATACAGATTCAGCGAGACGAGTCTTCGCGGAATCGCGGGAGGCATGGAGGCTGGAACATATCTCCGTGTAGAGTTTCTTTTCCGTCTCGATATCACTGGATAGAGACTCCAAGCGCGCCTCCAACTCCTCCGAATCCGCGAGAGAGACAGACATGTTATCCCTCATGGAAATAAGATCCGAGATGGAAGAGGCAGAATACCGCTTCATGAGATCATAGAGGTAAGACATCCGTTCCTCCACCGCTTCCAGCCGGGATCCGGAAATCTCTGTCCTTGAATTAATTGCGGAAACCTCATCAAGGATATCGTTCAACTCGATCCTGGCAGACTCCAACCGCTCTCCCAAGGCGGCGACCTCCGGTAGGTAGCCTCCTATTTTTTCGAAAAGCTTGCGCGCCTCTTTTAAAGGAGAGGTGTCCAAAAGACTTTCGGCGCCAGAGAGATTCTCCTTTATAGATTCAGCGTTCGCCAGTTTGGACTGTTCCTCTTCCAAGGACTCCATCTCGCCTTCTACCAGACCAGCTTCTTCCAGTCTTTTCAATCTGGACTGGATGTAATCCCTCTCTTCCGCCAGGCGTGATACTTTCCCGGAGACTTCCTCACGCTCGCGCTCAAGAGCTTTAAGGCGTTTGAAACTAGAGGCACACTTATCCAGCAAAGCGCCGTTTCCGGCAAGGTGATCAAGCATCGAAAGCTGGAAAGACTTGTCTGTCAACAAAAGAGTCTGATGCTGGGAATGAATGTCAACCAGCCTCGAACAAACAGCCTGAAGGATCTGAATATTTACAGGAGAATCATTGATGAAAGAACGGGAACGCCCGGACGCGGACACGACCCTCCTCGCTAGGATTTCTCCGGAGCCATCATCCAGATCATTGTCTATCAGCAGGTTCCTAACGACTTCGTCACTTTTCGAGACCTCAAACAAAGCCTCAACGACGCAGTTGTCACCCCGGGTCCCTATCACGGATGAATCAGCTTTTGATCCCAAAAGCAACGACAAGGCTCCCAGGAGGATAGACTTTCCCGCCCCGGTCTGTCCTGTAATAATGACGAGACCCTCCGGAAATGTGACATCCAGAGAGTCTATCAGAACGTAATTCCTAATCTGAAGGGACTTGAGCATGGGCTGAAACCAACGCTACTTCTCGCCCTCCTCTTTGCCGGCCATCCTGTAATAAAGATCACCGTCCTCGAACTCGGTAATGGCGATAAGGTCCGGCTTGGGAAGTTTCTCGTAATATTTCGAGATCTCTATCTGCTCCCTGTTCTCGAACACCTCGTCCATAGTGTCCCTGTCGGTGCGGAAATCCTCGAGCTTTTTGGCAAGCTCTTTCTTCTCAGCCAGGGATATCTGGTTAGCCCTCTTCGAGAGGATTACAACTGTCTCATAAATGTTGCCGGTGGGTTCGGCAAGATACTTCACGTCACGCGTGATCGTGTTGGTAGGAGTTTTCTTCTTAATATCCATTGTCTTGATAATATCTTCCTAATAATTTACTACTCGCCGGACTCGGATTGTTTCAATAATTTTTTTCTCTCTTTCTCGAAGTCCTTCTCCTTCGCCTCAAGATCCTCCTCTGAGCCGGAATAACGGCCTAAAGCCTTCTGAGCCCTTTTGTACAAAACATCAAGCTCCTTACGGTAAGCCGAGTCAGGAAGCTCGCCGATGAAATTGTAGTAGTCGTCCACGAATGTGAGATAACGCTCTTTCTGCTTCGATTCGACACTCAGTTGCGCGAACTTGTAGGATGACTTGGCGATGTAGTACAATATGTCCTCACGGTAAATGTTCTCAGAATCATCTTTGAGGACATTCCTGAACGCCACTCTGGAAGCGCGGTAATCTTCCATATTATAATACAGCTTGGCGTTGTCGTAAGCCTTCTTATCCAGCCTGTCGTTAAGCTCCTTCAACATCCTGTTACATGTTGAGCGGTGGGTGCTGTTAGGATTCTCTGCAAGATACTGGGAAATAACTCCCAGAGCGTTATAAGTCGGTTTCTGGTCCAGCTCAGAACGCATCGTGGACCTGTAAAGGCAGTCTATACGCAGGAATGCCGCCTCGTCCGCGAACGGACTGCGGGGAAAGTTCGTCAGGAACTTCGCGAAATTGGTCTCGGCGGTGTAATAGTCCTTGAAACGATAATTGCTCATTCCCCAGTAAAACTGCACCGTGTCATCTTTCGAGGTGCCGTTCGTCTGGATGGCCAGACTCTCGAACAACCTGGCCGCCTTGTTGTACTTGCCATGGTTGAAGAAATCGAAAGCCGCGGTGTATTTCTGGTCCACGTCATTGCTGTTTAGCAGGGTGTCATACTCCGACTTGCACGAGTGTGAAACCGCGAGCACCGCTCCCATGACGGCGATAAATCTCAAAAAGGTCTTCAAGTAACGCATAATCCTATTTCGACATCAGGAACTTCTCAACCTCAAGGGCAGCCTTGCATCCCGAAGCGGCGGCAGTGATAGCCTGCCGGAAGCTCGGATCCTGGACATCCCCGGCAGCGAACACACCTTCGACATTTGTCTTCGACGACTTGCCTTCGGTGATGATGTAGCCGTTCTCATCCGTGCCTATGAACTCCTTGAACACATCTGAGTTGGGATGGTGCCCAATGGCGAGGAAGAACCCATCGACATTGATATCAAAAACCTTACCATCATTCCTGGCGATCCGGACACCAGTCACGCCGGAATCATCCCCAAGGACCTCCTGGGTATTGCAGTTCCACAGGATCTCGATATTAGGAGTATTCTTAACCCTCTCTTGCATAGCCAAAGAGGCCCTGAACACATCCCTACGGACAATCATGTAAACCTTACGGCATATATTCGCGAGATAGGTAGCCTCTTCACAAGCGGTGTCACCGCCACCCACTACAGCGACGTCTTTTTTCCTGTAGAAGAATCCGTCACAGGTGGCGCAAGCGCTGACACCCATGCCCCTGAACTTACGCTCAGACGGCAGACCAAGATACCTTGCCGCCGCTCCCGTGGCGATAATCACAGCCTCCGCGATAATCTCGGTCTCTCCATCAACCACAAGGCGGAAAGGCCTCTGAGAAAAGTCAACGGAAGTGATTGTCCCTCTGCGAATATCAGCCCCGAAGCGCTCAGCTTGAGCCCTCATGTCGCCCATGAGCTGATTGGCGTCAACCCCCTGCGGGAAACCCGGGAAATTCTCAACTACGGTTGTTGTGGTAAGCTGGCCACCCGGCTCCATACCTTCATAAAGTACGGGGTTCAACCCTGCTCTGGAAGCGTAGATCGCCGCGGTATAACCGGCGGGGCCACCTCCTATTATCAGACACTTGATGCTTTCCATTTCTCTGAATTATAACAATCCACAAAGATAATCATAAAATTCCTTACTCCGTCTCATGTCTGTCAAAGGCTTTGACAATCTTGGTCACGAGAGGATGGCGCACAATGTCCTCGTTGGAGAAAAATATCGTCTCTATCCCCTTGATATCCTTCAACAAGCCTATTCCCTTCAAAAGTCCGGAATCCTCCTTTCTGGGAAGGTCAACCTGGGTTGCGTCTCCAGTGACTATGAACTTGGCATTGACTCCCATCCTTGTAAGGAACATCTTCAACTGAGACACATTCGTGTTCTGCGCCTCATCCAGGATAACGCAGGCCCTGTCAAGGGTTCGGCCTCGCATGTAGGCCAAAGGAGCTATCTGTATGATGCCGTCCTCCATGAAGTCCTGAAGTCTCTTGGGCGGAATCATGTCCCCAAGAGCATCGTATAAAGGCTGAAGATACGGATCCAGCTTGTCTTTCAGGTCTCCTGGCAAGAAGCCGAGCCTCTCCCCCGCCTCGACCGCCGGCCGAGTCAGGATTATCCTCTTTATCTCCCTGTTCTTCAAAGCCCTGACAGCCAAGGCGATAGCCACATAAGTTTTTCCGGTTCCGGCAGGCCCGACCGCGAAGATGAGGTCATTCTCGAAATATGCCTTCACCATCTTTTTCTGGTTCTCGTTCCTGGCCTTGATCGGCTTCCCGTCGGTAGTGTGGACGATTATAGCGTCTCCGGTCGGTCTGAGCCGGTCGCGGGAGCCGTCTGAGTCAAAGATGTCCTCGACATCAAACACGGTAAGATTCATCTTGTGATGACGCCTGTGGACCAGCTCGGAGAACTTCTGGTCGAATTCATTGATGTCTTCTTCCTTACCTTCCAAATGGATCTCATTCCCTCGGGCAACTGCCTTAAGCCCGGGGAAATAAGACACAAACTCCTCCAGGATCTTGTTGCCGGCGCCGAATATCTCCACAGGATCGACAGCCTCAAGCGTGATAGTTTTCTTCATCAATATTAATTATTAATCTTCTATACCGGTCGCCGCCTTTACTCGTTCGTAAGACCGGATCATGTTATCGTAATCAGCGGGCATCTTCCAGAGTTCCCTTTTACCGATGAAATCTCTGATGGGAAGGGTCGCGTAACTGTCTGTCAGAGTGCCGGGACGGGTGCACCAGGTGAAAATGAGCTTTGGAGGAAGCATTGTCTTCTTTCCGTCATAATCCGTCACGACCCTCAGTTTGGCCATCAGGCCCACCTGGGTATTCACGGCGCTCATGTTGGAGACGATGTTTCCAAGAGAATACACGACAGGCATTTTCTTAAGGTCACCTTCGTCAAGGGCTGAGACCACGGTGGAGTCCTGGACCACATGGGGATGGGCTCCGACAACGGCATCGCAACCGATCCCGACCAGCCAGTTCGCCAAAGCCTCCTGCGAGGAGGAATGTGTCAATACGTATTCCGTCCCCCAATGAGGCAGGGCGACCACGAAATCCGCTCCAATCCTCTTGGCACGACTTACCGCGGCCTCAATCTCTTTCTTGTCCGTCAGGTGTACTTTCGGGAAGTCGCTGTCTCCCTTGATGTTAGTCCCATAAGTAAAATTCACGAGAGCGACCCTGACCCCTTTCACAGCCACCATGAGCGGGAATCGCATCCTGTCATCCTCCGGGGTAGCTGAGACACCGGTGTGCCTCAACTTCCCTGAAGCCTCCATCTCGGAATATCGGGCAAGGGTTCTCTCGACCCCCAGTTTGCCTTTATCGAGAATATGGTTGTTGGCTGTCAGGAAAACATCCACCCCGCAGGAGGCGACATAATCCTCGTACCCGTCCGGGGCGGAGAAACAAGGGTAGCCTGAATATGGCTTCCCGGCCAGAGTGAACTCCATGTTGGCTATTGCCAAGTCGGCGTCTTCTATGATGGGTTTGATATTGGCGAAATATGTTGAGAAATCATATTTGCCGTCTGGTCTCGCAGCGTTGGATATCTGGTCCCGGTGCATCATGACATCGCCCATTATCAAAATACTTACTGTGTCAGGGAGATTGCGGAGGGGCTTTGCTGGCGGCAATGACACATTAATCTGGGCAACCGCCAAGACAGAAATCAGATAAAAAAGGGCGAAAGTCAACAATCTCCGCATGCACAAATATAAATATTATTCAGAAATTCTTGTTAAGAAAGAATTTTTTGTATCTTTGCAATCTCTAACACGGTGCGATTAGTTCAGTTGGTAGAGCACCAGATTGTGGTTCTGGGTGTCGTGGGTTCGAGCCCCACATCGCACCCCAACTGACGCTCTCGGATTTTTCTGAGAGCGTTTTCGTTTTTTGTGGGTTTGGTGTAATTATGAATCTTCGTGACCGCATATACCTTACCTGGCTGAATGGAGGGTGGCAGATAATTCTCGGTAGTGTCTATAATGTTTCAGCGGCACTGCTGATAGCCCTCACGCACTCCTATGTCCTCGCGGTTGATGTTTTCATATTGAAAATACCTTTTACAGCCATTGTTCTGTACTTATCCCATAAACTCAGGTCACGGGATACCTGCTTCTTCTATATCAATCTGGGCTTCTCCCGATGGCATTTCCAGATTGTTGTATTGCTCGCGGATTTTCTGCTATTTTTCATTTTGATGGCCATCGCCCTGATGTTCAATGGATAAGCATAAATTGATAGTTGATAGTGTCGTAGTCCGCTTCGGGCAGAAGACCGTCCTCTCGGGAGGATACATCACTTCCTCCACAGGGATGGTCACAGGGTTGCTTGGAAGGAATGGAGCGGGGAAGTCTTGTATGTTCCGCGCTTTGATGGGCGGATTAAGGGTTGAGAACGTGATGGTCTCTATCGACGAAAAGCCCGTAGATAGACGACATATCGGAAGATTTATCAAGTATCTTCCTCAGGGGCAACTACTTCCGGAAAGCATCAAACTTCACCGAGCCTTTGAGCTCTATGGGGTCAATTATTGGAGATTCGTCAATAGGTTCCCAAGGTACTCGAGGTTCTATGATTCCGAGATATGGGAGCTTTCTGGTGGAGAATCCCGATTAGCGGAACTGTTTCTGATCTTGATGAGTGAAGCTCCATTCTATATTCTTGATGAGCCTTTCGCTCAAATAGACCCAATGCATATTGAAGCGGTCAAAGAGCTTATAGTCGAGAGAAGCAAGGATCACGGAATCATCGTTACCGACCATAACTATGACGCTATTTCCACCGTTGCTGACGACCTCTTTGTGATTGCGGACGGTTATACCTTTCCTGTCACAAAAAGAGAAGACTTGACGCGCCACGGTTATTTGCGGCCGGAAGCTTGACACCAAGAGTACCCTAACAAAAAGACCCGCCTTTCGACGGGTCTTTTTCGTTATGTATTAATGGTTTACTGCTCAAGAAGTTTGGAGTACTTCTCATAACCGGCCTGGTACTTGGGATCCTCTTCGCGGAAACGATAGAAGGTGTTCTTCAGGTACTCAGCGATGCTGGACTTGATGCTCTCGTCCTTGGTCATATTGAAAGCCTTCTCGAAAGGATCGATGCAGCTCTTAAGAGCGGTCTCAAACTTCTGGACAAGCGCCATATATTTAGTGTCATCAACCTCGTTCTGGGCCTCTTCCTGAATCTTGGCGGCCTGGTTGTAGAACATGATGCCCTCACCGATGAAACCGAACTCATAGTTAGGATTAACTTCAACGCACTTCTCATAAGCCTTGACGGCCTCCTCTGTCTGACCGAGCTGAGCGCGGATATTACCCTCTACATAGTAGAGCGAAGCGTTGTCAGGCTCGTTGGCCTTGGCCTCGTCGATCAGGGTGAACAGTTTCTCGGTATCCTCACCGCTGGAGACATAGTAGTTGATCAAACCGATCAGAATGCTCTGGCTCTGAGGGAACTTGGAGAAACCTTTCTCAAGATAATCCTTCTGGAGAGCCTTGCCGGCATCGCTGTTGTCGATCTTGCTGGCGCAGTCAGCGAGCTTGGCATAGACCTCACCATCCTTAGCGAAGTAGTTGTACTCAAGGCACTTGTCAAAGTATTTCTTAGCCTTCTCAAACTGACCGGCACCATAGGTCACGAAACCGGCGTTGTAAAGAGCGCTGGTATCGACAGCGGTGCTGAGCTTTGAGGTAGAGGTGTTGAAAGCCTTATAGAAGTAAGACTCAGCCTTGTCCGTATCACCGAAAGTGTAAGCGTTGTAGGCCTCGGTGTTGTACTTCTCAACGATGCTCTTGATACCGGCTGAGATCTCTTTGGACTTGCTTCCCTTAGGATCAACCTCGGCAGCCTTATTGTAAGCCTCGACAGCCTTGTCAAGCGCGTTCTCAACGATAGGCTTTGTCACCTCGACAATCTCAAGCTGGCCATTGCCATTGAAATACAGGTTCTTGTTATCATAAACCTGCTTGGTGTACTGGGCTCCGCCAAGAACAACATTCTCAACAGCAGAGGGTTTCTCATTGCCCATAGCGAGCTTGAGCTCAGTCTCGTTAGCCCCGACCCAGACGTTTCCGGAGGGAGCGTTGTAAGCCTGGACATAAGACTCGGCCAATTTCATCCAAGTGGCAACCTTGGTGGCCTTTTTAGCGTTCTGCGAAGCTGCGAGAGCAGCATCAACAGCCTTCTTGGCGGCCGCAGGGCCTCCCTGGGCATTCGCTACCTGGAAGGAAGCGAGCAATGCCAAAACAATCATTATCTTTTTCATGATTATCGGAATTAATTGTTAATATTCTCGTTTTCAGTTACTTCTGTATTACCTTCACCTTCTGTTACCTCGTCGTTCTTCTCAACAGTTGAAAGAGACGCGATCGAATCGCCTTCCTTGATGTTGATCAGCTTGACTCCTTGAGTGGCCCTGCCGGCAACCTTTATGCCAGAAACCGACATCCTGATTGTCAGGCCGGACTTCTCGATGATCATCAAGTCATCTTTCTCGGTAACATTCTTAATGGCGATCAACTTGCCGGTCTTTTCGGTGATATTGATGGTCTTAACTCCCTTTCCTCCCCTCTTCGTTATCCTGTACTCATCAAAATCAGTCCTCTTGCCGAATCCGTTCTCACTCACAACCAACACTGTGTGGTCAGCGGCATCTTCAGCCGCGGGATTATAGTTGATGGCGCCTATTACCTCGTCGGACTCTTCAATATTAATGCCACGCACTCCGGTAGAGGTTCTACCCATCTCGCGGGCATCTCTCTCGTTGAAACGGCAGCAACGTCCGTCACGGGCGGCGATCAGGATCTCATCATCCCCGCCGGTGAGCAAGGCCTCCACGAGGACATCCCCGTCGCGGAGATTCACAGCGTTGACTCCAGCGGCCCTGGGATGTGAATACGCTGAGAGAGCGGTCTTCTTGATGATGCCCCTCTTGGTCACGAGAGCGATGCTATGGGAGTTCACATATTCCTCATCCTTAAGAGTCTTGACGTTGATGTACGCCTTGATCTTGTCGTCCGGGATGCTGAGGACATTCTGGATGGCGCGTCCCTTCGAGGCCCTTGAGCCCTCGGGAATCTCGTAAACCTTTAACCAATAGCACCTTCCGCTCTGCGTAAAGAGAAGCATAGTGGAGTGCATGTTGGCGATATAGATGTGCTCGATGAAATCCTCGTCGCGGGTCGAGCTTCCCTTCATGCCGACTCCTCCCCTGGCCTGGGTGCGATATTCAGTCAAAGGAGTACGCTTGATGTAACCCAGATGGGAAATAGTGATGACGACATCCTCATCGGCGTAGAAGTCCTCAGGATTGAACTCTTCCTCGGAGGGACGGATCTCCGTCCTTCTCGGATCGGCGTACTTATCCTTGATTTCCATGGTCTCCGCCTTGACGATCTTGAGCTGCTCCTCCACGCTGCCGAGGATCTCCAGGCACCTGGCGATGAACTTCTCAAGCTCGTCATATTCCGCCTGAAGTTTCTCCCTTTCGAGTCCGGTCAGCTGGCGGAGCCTCATCTCGACAATGGCGGTAGCCTGAATCTCGGTGAAATCGAAGCGCCTTATGAGTTCAGCTTTAGCCTCATCGACATTCGCTGAATGGCGGATGATATGGATGATCTCGTCGATCACGTCGATGGCCTTCAGGAGGCCTTCGAGAATATGAGCCCTCTTCTGGGCCTTGTCAAGCTCGAACTTTGTCCTGCGGACCACAACCTCATGGCGGAAGTCCACAAAGTTGGAAATCAACTCCTTGAGAGACAGCGTCTTGGGACGGCCATTCACAAGGGCGACATTATTGAAGGCGAAACTTGACTGGAGTTGGGTATATTTGAAGAGGGTGTTTAACACGACATTGGAGTTGAAGCCCTGTTTGACCCTCAGGATGACGCGGACACCCTCGCGGGAAGTCTCATCGTTGATGTAGGTGATGCCCTCGATCCTCTTGTCCTCGACCATCTGACCGATCTTCTCGATCATCTCCTTCTTGTTGACCATGTAAGGGACCTCGGTCACCACGATTGTCTCGCGTCCGTTATCGGCCACCTCAATCTCAGTCTTTGACCTTACGACCACCCTTCCGCGGCCTGTCTCATAAGCCTCCTTGATGCCGCTCATGCCCATGATGATACCTCCCGTCGGGAAGTCAGGACCTTTGATATAACGCATCAGTCCCTCGGTGTCGATGTCCGGATTGTCAATATAGGCGCAGATGGCGTCGCAGCACTCCCCGAGATTATGAGGAGCCATATTCGTGGCCATACCGACCGCAATTCCGGCCGAACCATTCAAAAGGAGAAGAGGGAGACGTGTCGGAAGCACAGTGGGCTCCTTCTCGGTGTCGTCAAAGTTATTGACCATATCCACCGTGTCTTTCTCGATGTCCCCGAGAATCTCCTCGGTGATTTTCTGTAGCTTAGCCTCGGTGTACCTCATGGCCGCTACAGGGTCGCCATCCATAGAACCGAAGTTGCCCTGACCGAAAACGGTGGGATACCTCTGGTTCCAAGGCTGAGCCAGACGCGCCAGCGCGTCGTAAACGCTCGAGTCGCCGTGAGGGTGGTACTTTCCAAGAACCTCACCAACTATCTTGGCGCACTTGCGGGTCGGCCCGGAGAAAGGCAGACCAAGGCCATCCATTCCATACAGAACCCTTCTTTGAACCGGCTTGAGACCATCCCTGACATCAGGGAGAGCGCGGGAGACGATAACGGACATCGAATAGTCGATGTACGCGGAACGCATCTCCTGGTCGATCTCTACCGGTTCGATGACGCCTGTCTGTCCTTCTACAATCTTTTCCTCACTATCCATAAAATACGCTTTATCTTTACCATTTACTTAAACATGCAAATATACTTAAAAAATACGACATAGGCAATAGTGACAAAGTGGCAGGAAGATAACTCTCGCATAGATGTTGCAGAATAGGCCGAGAATTACTATAATTGCTTTTCTACACCACTCAATTCGGAAAATATGGAAATAAAGATATCTGACGAGCTCAACAGCATCATCCGTTACGCCCGCGAGGAGGCCATGCGGACAGGCAGCTACGGCATAGGGCCGGATCATCTATTCCTGGGCATGATGCGCCAGGGAGATAATGACGCTTGCAAAGTCATGGCTACCTTGGGAATTGACATCGACGCTTTCAAGCGCTTCATAGACAGCCACATATTCACGAACGAGTCCATCCCATATTCGGAAGCCGACAAGATCTCATTCTCAAGATACGCGCAGAATGTGCTGAGCATCACCGTGATGGAGGCCTCGAAGATGAATTCGGAGGAGGCGACGTCGCTCCACCTGCTTCTCGCTCTGTGCCGGACCACCGAGAACTACGGCCAAGCTTATCTCCGTCAGCACGGCGTGGACTACGGCAGGCTTCTCGCCCACATGAGGGATGAGGGACTTCTCGGACAGGCCCGCCAGAAAGACCAGCAAGGGGCAGCCCCTCAAGGCGACCAGGAATCCGAGGACGAGGAAGGCGGACAGGGGAATAACCCTTCCGGAAAAGTTAACCTGGAAGATTTCGGGTTTGACCTCACGAAAGCGGCGGCGGAAGGGAAGCTCGACCCCGTCGTCGGGAGGGATGTCGAGATCGCGAGGGTTATCGAGATCCTGGGACGCAGGAAGAAGAACAACCCGATGCTGATCGGAGAGCCCGGAGTCGGAAAGTCCGCGATTGTCGAGGGAATAGCTCAGAGGATCGCCGGGGGTAGCATATCCCCAGTCCTCGCCAAGAAACGCCTGATTTCCTTGGATATAGCATCCGTCGTCGCCGGAACTAAATACCGTGGAGACTTTGAGAAAAGGCTTAAGGCCATCATCAAAGAGGCCAGCACAAACCCTGACATAATCCTGTTCATCGACGAGTTCCATACCATCGTGGGGGCCGGAGGCGCTCAAGGCAGCCTGGACGCGGCGAATATGTTGAAGCCAGCGCTTGCAAGAGGTGAGCTGCAGTGCATCGGAGCCACTACAATGGACGAATTCGCCAAGATAGTTGAAAAAGACGGGGCGCTGGACCGCAGGTTCCAGAAGATTGTTGTGGAACCGACTGATATTAAGCAAAGTATCTCTATCCTGAACAACATAAAGGCCAACTACGAGGAGTTCCACAGCGTGACCTACAGCGATGAGGCCCTCGAGGCCTGCGCCCGGCTGACCGACCGTTACGTCACCGATAAATTCCTGCCAGACAAGGCCATAGATGCCATGGACGAGGCCGGATCGATGGTCAGGCTGAGCCTTACCAAGGACAAGAAGACGGGCAATGTCGTGGACGCTGAGGACATCGCCACAGTGGTCTCCAAGATGACCGGGATCCCGGTTAACAAGGTGGCTGAGAGCGAGGGCAACAGGATCATGAAGATGAAAGAGCGTCTCCAGGGCAGGATCATCGGCCAGGACGACGCTATCGACAAGGTTGTCCGGGCTATCCGGCGCAACCGGGCCGGGCTCAAGGATCCGGACCGCCCTATCGGCACCTTCCTATTCTTCGGCCCGACCGGAGTCGGAAAAACCCAGCTGGCCAAGTGCCTTGCTGAATATCTCTTTGATTCAGAGGAGAATATGGTCAGGATCGACATGAGTGAATACATGGAGAAGTTCACTGTGTCCCGCCTCATCGGAGCGCCTCCCGGATACGTGGGTTACGAGGAGGGCGGACAGCTCAGCGAACGTGTGCGCCGCAAGCCTTACTGCGTTGTCCTGCTCGACGAGATCGAGAAGGCCCATCCGGACATATTCAACATTCTCCTGCAAGTGCTTGACGACGGTCACCTCACTGACAGCAACGGTCGAGTCGTAAACTTCAAGAATACGATCGTGATCATGACTTCCAACGTCGGGAGCCGTGAGCTTGATGAATATGGTTCCGGAGTCGGCTTCGCGACCGCCGGCAAGAATGTCGCGCAGAACCGCCAGAGCGTCCTTGAGAAAGCGATAAAGAAGAACTTCCCGCCCGAATTCATCAACAGGGTGGACGAGCAGATATTCTTCAACTCACTGACCAAGGAGGATATCGAGAAGATCATCGACATTGAGCTCCGTGAGCTTCGGGAAAGGGCCGAGGAGTCCGGTTACAAGCTGACCATCACCCCTTCCGCCAAGAAGTTCATCGCCGAGGCTGGCTACGACCCTGCCTTCGGTGCCAGGCCGCTTAAGAGAGCCGTCATGCGCTATGTGGAAGATCCTGTGTCTGAGTTCATTATCTCCGACCGCATCCTCCAGGGCAAGCGAAAGAAAGGCTCCACCGAGCTGCGCACCCTCAAAGTCGGACTTACTCCCGAAAAAGACAACACCCTAGTCTCGCTCCGCGAAGACTAGGGCGTTGCCACTCCCTTTTCACCCCCCAGCCGCTTCACGGCAGCCCCCCAGGGGGCGTGTAGCTAATTAATAATTAATAATTCCCCCCCCAAGAAACGTTCCAGGGAGGGCAATCCGCCTAATTGACGGTCAAACTATGTTTCCTGCTGACCATCAATCACAAAGATAATCATTAATTCATGACATGCAATAGTTGTCTAACCTGGCATCATTTCTATGAGCTGAATGACGCTGACCGACCGGAAATGTCAAGCTCGGGTCAGGCAGGCCCCTCCATACCCAGAAGTGACACCTGATGCTGGACATCATACGACCGATCCCCTTCCGACCGCCAGGCCCACCAGTAATATTGCTGCAGGCCATCGATTACACAGGGACCGAACGGACCTTCGACCTCGGTGCAGATACCGTGAGAGACGACAATGTGCCGGCCAGAGTTATTCCCGAAGTAATCTCTGGAAGGGTTGCTGTTCTTGAAAGTCGGATCAACAGGAATCCACCCGTAACCGCTCAAATAGAATTCAGCCCGAATATGGTATCCGTCCAGTGGAGAGATCATAAGCAGATGCCGGGCAGGGATGCCCTTCGCCCGAAGAAGGGAGACATACACTGATGTGAATGCTCCGCAATCACCTCTCCTGCTCCTCATTATTTCCTCGACAGGATGGAGACCAGTGAAGGCATCACCGTATGTCAGATTCCGGGCTGTCCACTCATAGCACATCCTCGCATATAACAGGATATTCATCTCGCTCCGCATCCACAATTCATCGGATATTCTCAGGATATCCTGATTCAAAGGATCGACGATCACACGGCCGTCACAAGAATCCCGCGATGTGTACCGAAGATATTCAGGAGCCTCCGTGTCGTATGCCTGGATCTTTCCAATCCTCTGGAAATCAGTCTCAACCATATTAAGCTCGGCGTCAAAGACACAGGAGTTAACCTCCCGGCCGCTCTTGGGAATGTCCCCGCTGATATCAGATACCGCGTACATATTATGGCCATCAGCGCATAAGCCGGGAAACGCCCCAGCAAACAAGCCAACTTTTGTAACCGTTTGGTACTGATCAGTATGGGGCACGGGAATAACCGAATAGATACGACTGAAACGAGTCGAGTCATATCTTATGACCAACGACGAGTGGACTTTGAGTAGGATGTGCGCATGGCGCTTGAATATGTCCGGAAACTGGGTCAACTCATACTCAAGACGCCCGTCACCAACGCTGAACAGCAGTTTGGCGTTTCTGGTTGACTCGCCAGTATTTGGCCTAGTCGTGATACGGACAACAGACACGCCTGAACCGCCCTCCGAAGAAGATAGGGACAACCATTCAGAGTCATATGAGACATTCCACGGCTCGAGAGAAGACACGGAAATAGAGTCCGTCCCGCCTTTGGCGAAAGCCCATAACGGGTCATGAGAAAAAGGGGTTACCTCAAAACCGTCCGGGGCCACGTAACTCACCGGAGGCTCATCTACAGCAGGCGTCTCATGGGCAATCTCGTCCTGTCCGGTATCTATAAGAATATGACCGGTTTCAGGCTCGCAAGAAATAAAGGACACGATACCAGCGAGAACACCCGCGAAAAAACACCACCTCATAAACGCGAAGATAGTGTTTTTTCCGGTACGGTGCCACCATCAAAGACGGGAGGCGGAGTCAAATTCGAGACCCATGTCGCCCATCATGTCAAGGAGGGCGGAAAGAGAAGACTCAGATGAGATCATCGAGGAAAGATTGTCAAGATTGTACTCTGTGTTCTTCATGGCTGTATGTTTTTATCCGTTAAACTTCTTTTCTTTTTCTGTGACAAAGGTACAGCCCTATTGTGCCAAGTCACGGCACAAGCAAGACAAATAACCAGATTTTTTAAGATAATAATCCGAATAATTCTTATATTGAGACGAATTAACCCCAAAAGGCTTAACGTATGGCGGAAGAGAGAAGCTCAGATAAATTGGCGAGATACATCCTGTGGGCCGCGGCGGCAGCCATCATCGTGGCGGTTTGCTGGTATTTCCGGAGCGTGATCATCTACATCATCCTCGCCGCGGTTGTCTCTTTGTTGGGCCGGCCGATCATGCGTCTGCTCAGGAAGCCAAAGATCAAAGGAAAGAGCGCCCCAGACTGGCTGCTGGCCATAATCACCCTGGTTTTGATCCTGGTCATATTACTTGGAATAATCACCCAGGTCATCCCGGTTGTGTCAGGAATAATCCAAAACGTCTCCAGCAACCTGCAGACAGCATCATTCAACACCTCCGAGCTCGCGCGGCAGATAGACAAACTGAACGTCTGGCTGATCGACAGGTTCCCATCCCTCGGGAGGGACTTTAAAGTGCAGGAATCCCTGATGAGCTGGATCAAAAACGCCTTTGACATAACCTCGATCACATCTGTTGTGGGTTCAGTGGCCTCCGCCCTGGGCTCATTCGCCATCGGCCTTTTCTGCGTGGTGTTCATCGGCTTCTTCTTCATCAAAGATGACAAGCTGTTCCGCAGGATAATAGGCGCTGTAGTGCCGGACAAGCACGAGGACGAGGCCATCAGCGCCATCGGAGACATCGAGCACCTGCTTACCAGGTATTTCGGAGGTCTCCTCCTGGAAGTCCTTGGGGTGGCAACACTGGACTTCCTCGGATTGTGGTTGATAGCCAGGATCGGCTTCTACCCCGCGATCGGAATCGCGTTCATGGCAGGACTCCTGAATGTGATCCCATATGTCGGCCCGTGGATCGGGACCGCGATCGGAGTGATCCTGGGGCTTGTCCTTAAATACAGCAGTGCCGCCGCCCTGGGCGTGTTCCCCAATTTCTGGGTCGCGCTCATAACCCTTCTGGCAGTGTTCCTGTTCACCCAGATGGTTGACAATTTCCTCTTCCAGCCGGTAATATATTCAAAGAGCATCAAGTCCAGTCCTCTGGAAATATTCATAGTGCTCCTCATGGCAGGCCATGTTGGAGGCATACTTGGAATGCTGGTCGCTATTCCCGCCTACACGGTGATAAGGGTCATCGCCTCACGCTTCTTCATAGGTTTTAAACCTATACGTAGGCTCATGGAAGCCACAAGTGAAGAAAAATAATAACAAGAATAATGAAAATAGTATTCCTTGACGCGGCGACAATGGGTTCCACGCCGCTGACCGAGATCGAGAAGCTCGGAGAACTTACAACCTATGATTCCTCAACCGCCGAAGAGGCCAGGGAGAGGGTGAAGGACGCCGACGTGGCAATCCTCAACAAGATCATCGTGAACAAAGAGTTCCTCGACGCAGCCCCGAAACTCAAACTCATCTGCGAGGCTGGAACCGGGATGAATAATATCGACCTGAAACTCTGTGAGGAAAGAGGTGTGGCTGCGCGTAACGTGGCGGGCTACTCTACGGACTCCGTGGCCCAGATAACCTGGACCCT
This sequence comes from uncultured Bacteroidia bacterium, assembly GCA_902785825.1. Classification (GTDB taxonomy): domain Bacteria; phylum Bacteroidota; class Bacteroidia; order Bacteroidales; family UBA932; genus Cryptobacteroides. The sequence goes on along the minus strand of CACZZZ010000001.1, from coordinate 7,078 downwards.
TATCCTGGCCCTCTCCGGCAGGCTGTTCCATTATAATGAATATGCCAGGGACGGCCGTTACGCCTCGGGAAAGATCCACACCGACTCCGCTCACCCCTACACGGAACTCGCCGGAAAAACAATCGGAGTCGTCGGGATGGGAGCGATCGGAACCAAGGTGGCGAAGATCGCCGAGATGTTCGGAATGAAGGTAATATATTACTCAACCTCAGGAACTTCCCATTGCAAGGAATATCCTTCCGTCCCGATTGAGACCCTCCTGAAGGAAGCGGATGTCGTCAGCATCCACGCTCCGTACAACGAGCGCACTGCGGGACTCATCGACTACGATAAGATGTTGCTCATGAAGCCCACCGCCTGGCTGGTGAACACCGGTCGCGGCGGGATAGCCATCGAGAAAGATCTCGCCAGGATAATTGACGAGGACAGGATCGCCGGAATAGGTCTGGATGTGTATGAGAAAGAGCCGCTTCCGCTTGACAGCCCCCTGCTCCACACCGCTCACCCCGAAAAGATTATCCTCACTCCCCACATAGCCTGGTCCAGCGTAGAGTCCCGCCAGCGGCTCGCCGACGAGATGGCCCGAAACATAAGAGAATATTTTAATATCAAATAATTATGAAAAATCTATTACCACTTATTCTAACCGCACTGGCATTTCTTCTCGCCGCATGCGGCCCGAAGGAGGAACCGATTGAGCCGACCCCCACGAACGTGGAGGTTTCGGGCGTGACTCTAAACCAAGCCACTTTGGCTCTGAAGACCGGTGAAACCGGCACCCTGACCGCCACCGTTCAGCCTTCAAACGCCACTAATAAGACAGTAACCTGGTCGAGCTCAAACACTTCCGTAGCCACGGTGTCAAACGGCACCGTCACTGCCGTGGCTGAAGGCACCGCCACGATAACCGCCACAGCAGGAGGCAAATCCGCCACCTGCCAGGTGACTGTCAGCAAAAAAGTGGTGCCAGTCACCGCGATCGAGTTCATTGAGACCGATCACAGCGTCTATATTGGCAAGAGCATCCAGCTGAGCATAAAGAAGACTCCAATCGACGCCACGGATGTCCCGGTACTGACCTCCAGCGACGAATCCATCGCCACGGTGGATGAGAACTGGAAGGTAACCGGAATCAGCCTTGGAGAGGTTACTATCACCGCGACCGTCGGAGACAAGAAAGCGACCTACTCTGTCGAAGTTCTTAACCCTATCATCGAATCAATAACAATCGAGCCCGAGGAAATCACGATATTCCAGGGAGACACCGCGCGTTTCACCTTAAAAATCGATCCGCCGGAGGTTGTTGTCAAAAGCGTGAATTGGAATTCTGAAGATCATTCCGTCGTACGCAACACTTTAGATGAAAACTACAATGTCGTGAATGACGGCTCTTTCGTGGGGTATGGTCCCGGGACCACGACAGTCCGCGTCGTGGTAAACGCGTACCGTAGCGCCACAGCCACAGTGACCGTGGTCGAACCGGATTATATGGCTAAGGAAAAGGCCGCTCTCATGGCTTTCTACAATGCCAATAAAGACCATTGGTCGGAACATGAGAACTGGGGATCGGACGGGCCAGTCACCAGTGAATGGGAAGGTGTGGAAATGGATGCGACAGGGACTCATGTGAAAGGATTGGATATCAGCGGAGCTTGCGGGAAGATCCCCAAGGAAATCGGAGACCTGACGGAGCTTGAGAGTTTCTACATCACTGGCGACCAGAAGCAGTCTTATGGTCTGCCGAAGAGCACTTTCGGACCGCTACCTAAAGAAATCGGCAAACTTAAGAAACTCAACAGGATAGTCTTTTACGACTATCCCTTGACAGGGAAACTCCCCGAAGAGCTTTTCACGCTGACCAACCTCGAGGTCCTTTACATTGTGAGAAGTCAATACATGGACAACGCCAAGTTATCCTCATCCGTAGGAAACCTGACTAACCTTACAAGTCTTGATTTAAACACCAACAATCTGACAGGACCACTTCCGAATGAGATCGGGAACCTGACTAAACTAACTTTTCTCAATCTCTCCAACAATAGTTTCACCGGAACAATTCCCGCATCTTTTTCCGGATTGAGAAATCTGGAGAATTTCGACCTCCGTGGCAATAAACTGTCAGGCACCATACCGGCATCCCTTGCCAGGATAGAGCGATTCCCTTTGATTTGGGGTACCGCGGTCCAATTCAACAACTTCACTCAAGAGGATATCCGCAAATCGAAGATTCCCGCTCCTGTCTCGCCTGTTATCACGACATTATCCGGCAAGGAACTCAACATTGAGGAATTTATCAAAGGCAACAAGTACACTGTCCTGTTCGAAGTGGCCGCGGATTTCACCGAGGTGTCAGAATACCTGTCTTCCCTGGAAAACCTCTACAAAAAGGGAAAGAGCAAAGGGCTTGGCGTACTCACATATTTTGACAACAACTCACAATTGGATTCTCCGGATCTTTCCAGGCGTGACAACTTGTTCAAGGAACAGCTGAAGAAATCCGGTGCGGAATGGGAATCCTTCATCCGCCACATGTACGATGAAACCCCTACCGAAGAAGCCCCGTTCTATTCGATACACGGTGAAGGTATATACCCTTACGGCAGTATCAACCAGATGGTGATCATTGGGCCAGACGGCACTGTGGACTACACCACTTTAGTTGACTCAGACCAGAAAAAGAATGTGGAAAATGCCCTGAAGTACCTCGAAAAAGTTCTTAATGTCTCCATGACACATTATGAGTCAAAGAGTTACGCAAGAGACAAGAAGCACACACAGTTGCATAAGGCTTCCACAGGCAAGGGAATCGACCTGGTCATCACCGGCGACGCTTTCTCCGACAAGGATTTGACAAGCGGCACTTTCGAAAAGGCTGCCAAGCAGGCCATGAACGACTTCTTCAGTGTCGAGCCGATGAAATCCATGAAGAACCGCTTCAACGTCTACATGGTCGAGGCTGTCTCCAAGAATGATGAATATTTCAGCGGCTGCTCAACCGCGTTCAGCGGCGTCTTCGGTGGAGGGTCGGCTGTCGGAGGAAACAATAGCAAAGTCCTGGAATACGCCAAGGTGGCTGTCGGAGACTCCAAGATGGACAATGTCATTGTGCTGGTCCTGATGAACAGCTATCGGGATGGCGGCACATGTTACATGCTCAATCCTGACAACGCCAACATCTATGCTGGCGGAGCCTCCGTCGCCTGGGTCACCTACAAGGATTTCTCCGTGTCAGGCGGATTGTCCAGCCTCGCCAACACGGTTGTCCACGAAGTTGCCGGTCACGGACTCGGGAAACTGGCGGACGAGTACGGCTACATCTTCCAAGGAGAAGTCACCTCCGGCGAGATAGCTTACATCAACAAGGTCCAAAAGTGGAACTGGTACCAGAACATTTCCGTGACGCCCACCAAGTCCCAGGTTCCATGGAGCCAATTCATCGGTGACAGCGACTTCGCGTCAGAGAATATCGGAGTCTATGAAGGAGGTGACACATTCTGGTCAGGCGTCTGGAGACCCACTGAGCAGAGTGTCATGAACGACAGCTACAAGTATTCCACATTCAACGCTCCTTCACGTTCCCAGATCTACACGAGGATCATGAAACTCTCCGAGGGAGAAAGTTGGAAGTACGACTACAACGCCTTCAAGACCTGGGACAAGGCCCATCCGACCAAGGTGGCCACCAGGAGCATAGTCGAAGTCGACGACGACGATGTTCCTGTCCACGTCCCTCCTGTCCGTGTCAATAAGACCTGGAAGGAGGTCTTGGAAGGACGGTAGATTGAAGTTAAACAAATATAATTATATCCATGAAAAAAGCTTATCTACTCACTCTAACCACCCTGACACTTCTTCTCGCCGCCTGCGGGCCTAAGGAGGATCCGATTGTTGAGGTTTCAAGTGTTTCACTCTCCATCGCCAGAGGAGGCTCGGCCAACCTAACCGCCACGGTCAACCCCTCGACCGCCACAGACAAGACTGTGACCTGGTCCAGTTCCAACTCTTCTGTCGCCACAGTGGAGAAAGGTACTGTGAGCGCGATAGCGGTCGGAACAGCCACAATCACCGCGACAGCGAGCGGCAAGACGGCAACCTGCGAAGTCACGGTGACACCTAAGGGCATAACCTCTATCAGACTAGAACAAGGTGCCGCCGAATTGAACATCAATGAAGTCTTCACCCTTGTCTCCTCTGTTGAACCCGCGGACGCGGACGAGACACTCACATGGTCATCATCCGACGAGAATGTGGCTAAGGTTGAGAACGGTAAGATCACGGCGGTCGGAAAAGGTAAGGCCACGATCACAGCTTCAGCCGGAACGCTGAAAGTCTCCTGCTATGTTACGGTAATCTGCCCTATTAATTCCATAACCCTGAACAAAAGCACCGCACAGATCGAAGAATACGAGACTCTGACCCTGACAGCTACCGTTGACACCGAGGATCCCGACATCAAAGTGGAATGGTCCTCAGATTACACCAGTATAGCGACAGTTGACGACAATGGAGAAGTTTATGGCCTGAAAGTCGGAGTAACCACCATCACAGCGAAGGCAGGGGACAAGTCCGCCACCTGCGAAGTCACCGTCAAGGAGGCAGCCTACAAGGCCAAGGAAAGGGCGGCTCTGGTGAAGTTCTTCAATGCCAATAACGGGAATAACTGGAGCACATATTACAAGGAGAATTGGTGCTCGGACAAGCCATTGGAGATGTGGGCAGGCGTCGGAATGACTCCTGACGGCAAGCATGTGAATCACTTGTGGATCAATGACAATAATCTCAGAGGCCAGATACCTAAAGAGATCGCGGACCTTCCTGAACTGGAAGTCATTCATCTTATGAATGATGGCAACTATACCCAAACCTATCCGATGCCAAAAGAAATCGGACAACTAAAGAAACTCAAAGACCTTACCACGTGGAATTACCCCATATCCGGGGAACTCCCGGAATCTCTCTTTGCTTTGGAAAGCCTGGAACAGTTATCGTTATCTCACACTCCCTTGGATAAATGGACTATTCCTTCCAGCTTATCCAAACTTAAGAATCTCAAGGTGTTGAAACTAATGGACTGCAACTTGACCGGTTCGATTCCCGGATCGCTCGGGCAACTTACCGGGTTGGAAGAATTGTATTTGGCAAACAATAAACTGACGGGTACCTTACCTGCTTCGCTAGGGAGCCTGATTAATCTGAAAAGATTAAATTTGAGCTCGAACAATCTTTCCGGAGCGATTCCCACAACTGTCGCGAAGATGGACAATTATTGGAAGCTTTGGTCAGGTATTTTCGATGGTAATAATTTCACAATGGATAATCTCCGCGATTCCAAGGTTCCGGCTCCGATCAGCCCCAAGATCAAGATGCTTTCCGGTAAAGAACTTGATATCAATGAGGAGTTTTCCAAAAACCAGTACACTGTACTATTTTATTTGAATCCACATTCTGGCGACGCTCTTGAATGCTTGACACAACTCGCCTCTTTATACAAAGTGAACAAAAGCAAAGGATTGGGAATCATTACATACTTTGACAATAACAGTTCGATCGTGACCGATCGGGACGAGAGAGACGCGAAGTTTAAGGAAGTTCTCAAACAAGTGGGAGCCACCTGGGATTCCTTCATTAGGCATATGTATGATGATTATCCTAATGGCGCCCCTTTTTATGCGGAAAAAGAATACGTAATGTATCCGTATGATAGCGAGAATGAAATTGTTATCATAGGGCCCGAAAATACTGTCGTTTACTCTACCATTTTGGATGAGTCAAGAGATGCTTTGAACAATGCGGTCGCTTATCTTCAGAAAGCGTTCAAGACTACAATCACGCATTACGAGTCAAAGAGTTATTCACAGGATGGGAAGGTAACCAAATATCAGACTGCCTCAACCGGGAAGGGAATCGACATTGTGATCACAGGCGACGCCTTCTCCGACAGGGAGATGGCAAGTGGTGGCACATTCGAGAAGGCAGCCAAACAGGCGGCCGCGGACCTGTTCTCAGTCGAACCTTACAAGTCCATGAAGAGCAGGTTCAACATCTATTTCGTCAAAGCGGTGTCTAAGCACGAGGAATATTTCAACGGTTGTTCCACAGTCTATGGCGGAGTATTCGGGTACGGATCCGCCGTTGGAGGTGATGATGACAAAGTGCTTGAATACGCCAAAAAGGCCGTCACAGATAATTCCAGGATGGACAATGTCGCTGTACTGGTCCTGATGAACAGTGTACGAAAAGGAGGCACCACTTACATGATGAAGCCTGTGGATAAGAGTATTTACGCCGGTGGCGCATCCGTGATCTGGATCCCTTACAAAGATGTGACAGTGAGTGGAGGTATTTCTTCTCTGGCAAGCACAATTGTGCATGAGCTGGGCGGTCACGGAATCGCGAAACTCGCGGATGAGTACGCGTACCGTGACCAAGGAGCCATCAGTGCCGAAGATGCCAACTACACAAAGGAACAACAGAACAACGATGAGTGGTATCTGAATGTCGACTTCACTTCCGATCCAAAGAAGGTTCGTTGGAGCCAGTTCATCGGCGACAGCGCCTTCGCGTCAGAGAATATCGGGATTTATCAAGGTGGATACACATTCTGGACGGGAGTCTGGAGGCCCACGGAGCAGAGCGTCATGAACGACAACTTCAACCACTCAACCTTCAACGCTCCCTGCCGCTCACTGATTTACACCAGGATAATGAAACTCTCGGAAGGCGAGGGCTGGAAGTACGACTACTCCGCCTTCAAGACATGGGACAAGGCGCATCCGACAAAGGTGGCCACCAGGAGCATAGTCGAAGTCGACGACGACAATGTACCTGTCCACGTTCCTCCTGTCCGTGTCAATAAGACCTGGAAGGAGGTCTTGGAAGGACGGTAGATTGAAGTTAAACAAATACTATTATATCCATGAAAAAAGCTTATCTACTCATTCTAACCACCCTGGCTCTTCTTCTCGCCGCATGCGGCCCGAAGGAGGATCCGATTGTTGAGGTTTCAAGTGTTTCGATGAGCCAGTCCACACTCTCCATCGCCAGAGGAGGCTCGGCCAACCTAACCGCCACGGTCAAC